>NZ_CP049136.1:0-1583983 GCF_014171495.1 Paraburkholderia tropica | reverse complement strand
GACCATCCTCCTTGCGCGGAGTGCGAAGCTTTTCGTACCGGTGAACGTCGGCGAGCGGCTCTATCTTCAGCCGTAGTGATGTCTGTACGCCGTCGGAACTGCGGGACGCGGGGCTTTTCAGGCGAGCAAGGATATTCAGTACATGCTCGGCACTTGGCCTGCCAGATTCGAGAGCCAGCTCCACGGCAACCAGCACCGCTTCCAGACCATGCACAGGCGTTGCCGATAGCACCTGCACCATTACGCGGTCGCCTCCAACCTGTCGGAGCAGGTGACGCTGAAGCCGCTGCATTGGCTCGGGCATTGTGAGGAACGGGGCTCCGTTTCGTAGGGAGCCCGGCTTGCGGGCTACAAGACTGATGTAGTGCGTCCAGTCGTAGAAGGTCAGGTATCGGTCGAAGCTACGTGCATGACGTGCAATCTCGTTGCCATCGGCGACGACGCTGATATACGCCGGATACGTTCGCAAACTCACAACATGATTTGCGAACTCCGCTGGCACGCTATAGCGGTTGCGCTGGAAGTGGATGAGGCTGGTTGACGACACGCGAACGGGCTGCTCGATGTAGCCATCGAACGGCTTGGGGCACTGCATCAGACGCGGGCGTTCGTCCTGTAGCGCATCTGCTACTGTCAGCTCGGGCCATTGAGGATGACGAAGCTCCTGCCAGGCATGCCGACAGCGCTCGGCCAGCCAGACGTTCAGAACATCAAGCGACTCCCACCGGGTTCGGATTGCTTCGTGCCAGATGTGACGACGGCGGTCCTGAACGTTCTTCTCGACGATGCCTTTTTCCCAGCCCGCAGCGCGGTTGCAGAACTCGGGTTCGAACAGATAGTGGTTGCACATCGAATGGAAGCGAGCGTTTATGGCGCGCTCCTTTCCCGGCCCCACCTTGTCCACGGCGGTTTTCATGTTGTCGTAGATGCCGCGCCGGGGTATGCCGCCGAACGCGGCGAACGCACGTGCGTGCGCGTCGAACAACATTTCGTGACTCTGCGTGTGATAGGCGACGAGCCAGAATGCGCGACTTGCGGCGAGCTTCGTGTGTGCGACTTCTATCCGGCGTCGCAGGCCACCGATGAAGACGTATTCGCAGCTCCAGTCGAACTGGAATGCCTCACCATATTCGAAGGCGAGCGGTACGAAGGCTCCGCGTAGACCACCTTCATCGCGGTTCTGCTTCCAGTTGCGGATGAACGCACAAACACGGTCGTAGCTGCCATCGTATCCAGCAGCCCGCAAATCGGCGTGCATCTGCTTTGCCGAGCGCCGCTCGCGCTTCGGCCTTCGCGTATCAGCCAGTAGCCAAAGACGCAACTGCTCCGACCATGGGTCGACAACGCTGCTGCTGTCTCGTTTCGGATACTTCGGCTCACCGGTTGATGAAGGCTCACGCAACCATCGCCGTATGGTGTTACGGGACAGGCCAGTACGCCGGGATATGTCCCTGAGCGGGACGCCATCGCGGAAATGCATCCGCCGAATCTTTGCCAACATGCTCACCGTAATCACTCCGGTTCTCCTGCTTGGCGTCCAAGCAGGCATTGAACATGTGGGTCAGTTTTCGATGCAAATTTCTAGTGGAAGTGGGTCAGTTTTGCACGCACCTCAACATCCGGACGACGAGAAGCGCGCCGCGCCAATCATTGTGCGCGTCTACGAACTGAAGAACGTTGACGCATTCAACGCGAGTGACTTCTTCTCGCTGCAGGACAAGGACAAGAGCGTACTGAACGACGATCTCGTCGTACGCGACCAGTTCCAGCTTCGGCCAGGTGAGAGCAAAACCATCCAGCGCATTGCCGATCAGGCAACCACCACGCTAGGGGTGCTCGCCGCCTACCGCGACCTGCCCAATTCCGTCTGGCGCGCGACCTGGACGCTGCCGTCGGCGCCGCCGCAAGCCTGGTACCGGTGGGGCCAGAAAGTAAAGCTGACCATCCGGCTTGATACCAACGCTATCAAGATCACCGACGAACAACCGCAGAGCAGGAAATAACGGACGAACACCATGAGTTGGTACAACAAGGTCACCTGGAGTGAAGGACTGTTCCTGCGCCCGCAGCTTTTCCAGCAGCAGGAGCGCTATCTCGAATACTTCACTCACAAGCGCACCACACCCCTGTCGCCCTTTTTTTTCGGCTTTTCCCATTACACCATCGACAGCGAAGCGCTGGCGCTCGGCAAGGTGATCCTGAAGTCGGCCAGCGGTGTGTTTGCCGACGGCACCCCGTTCGACGCGCCGGGCAACACGCCGCCGCCCACGCCATTGACCGTACGTGCCGAGCATCTCGAGCAGGTGATTTATCTTGCTGTGCCGATCCGTGTGCCGAATGGCGAAGAAACCACATTCGATGGCGCGGCGGACACACTCGCGCGTTATGCGGTATTCGACACGGAACTGCGCGATACGAACTCGATCGGTCAGGGCTCGCGCGCAGTTCAGCTTTGCAATCTGCGCCTGCGTCTCGTCCCCCAGAAAGAGATGACCGACGCATGGATCGGTCTGCCGCTTACGAAGGTCAAGAGCCTGCGCGCCGACGGCAGCATCGAGATCGACGATACGCTCGTGCCGCCCGTATCGGGCTATGGCGCAAGCACGCTAATTTCGGGGTGGCTCGCCCGGATCCATGATCTCACGCGCCTGCGCGCTGAAGCGCTCGCCACCCGCCTGACCGGTAGCGACGGCAAGGCCGGGTCGGTCGCCGAAGTCTCCGACTATCTGCTTCTGCAGACACTCAACCGGTACGAACCGCTGCTGCAACATCTGCGACGCGTTCCGACCACGTCGCCCGCAGAGTTGTACGCACTGCTCATCAGCATGGCCGGCGAGCTGTCAACCTACGTGCGGCCGTCCACGCGCCGCCCGCTCGACTCTCATCCTGCCTACCAGCATATCGAGCCACATTTGTGTTTGAAACCCGTGGTCGACGACACGCACGCGCTCCTCAATGCCGTGCTCGTACGCAGCGCACAGAGTATTCCGCTCAAGGATGCGGGGTATGGCATGCGCAACGCCGTGGTCGATCCAACGGAAATGCGGAGCTTCAGCTCGGTCGTGCTGGCCGTTGCCGCGCAGATGCCGCCCGACACACTGGCGCAGGCCTTCGCCACCCAGTCCAAGATGGGGCCGTCCGAGCAACTCCCCGATCTCGTGCGCTCGCACCTGCCTGGCATCGGCTTGCGCACGATGCCGGTCCCACCGCGCCAGATCCCGTTCAACGCGGGCTACATCTACTACGAACTGGAGCGCACTGGCCCACTGTGGGACACCGTCGCGGAGTACGGCGGCATCGCGCTGCACGTGGCGGGCGACTTCCCCGGGCTGAAGCTCGAACTGTGGGGCATTCGCGGATAACGCAGCCCACCACGACATAAATCTCATCTGGCGCGCGCGAATACGGCGCCGCCTTTCACACCACACCAGGGGACCATCGTGAATCCAGACAGGGGCATGCCGTCGTTCGGCACCGGCTTTATGCCGCAAGACCCGGGAGATTCCGCTCGCGCGCAATCTGGCACCCAGAATACCGACCTGCCCGTCTCGCTGCTGCCTGGCATTCCGGCGGGCGAACCCCAGGCCGCGCGCATGCAGGCCATCGAGAAAGCCGCCAATCCGCTGCTGGAAGCCGCGCGCCCTCTGCTTCGCGCACTCGCCGACATGCCACGCGAACTCGATCAGGTCGCCATCAACCAGTTGCACCTGCTGCTCAAGCAGGAGGTGCGCGTCTTCCAGCGTCTGTGCGAGCTGACCAACATCCGGCGGGACCACATGATTGGGGCGCGCTACTGCCTGTGCACGGCGCTCGACGATGCCGCGACGCAGACCACATGGGGTCGGCGCGAGAGCGGTGTCGAATGGATGCGCAAGGGCCTCGCGACGGAATTTCATGAGGACCGTCAGGGCGGCGACAAGGTGTATCTGCTCATCGGCCGGTTGATGCATGAGCCGCGCGAACACCTCGATCTGCTTGAAGTGATCTATCGCATCCTGAGTCTGGGCTTCATGGGCCGCTACCGTCACGAAGCCGATGGCCAGCGCAAGCATGACGGTGTACGGCAGCGCATCTATAACGAATTGCAGGCCGCGCGCGGCATCGTGCCGATTGCCCTTTCCCCGCACGTACAGTCCGACGCCCGTGGCAACCGCCTGTCCTTCTATGACTTCCCGGTCTGGATCACCTTCGTCGTGCTCGGGGCAATCCTGCTCACGTTATTTGGCTGGTTCAAGTACCACCTGCTCGATCACAGTGAGCAGGTCGAGAAGCAGATCATCGATATTGGCCGTCTGACGCCCCCACCAGCACCGCGCCTGCCGCACCTGAAGGAACTGCTCAAGGCCGAGATCGCAGCGGGCACGGTGAGCGTCGACGAAGATTCGCAGCACAGCTCGGTGACCTTTCGGGGCGACGCGATGTTTGCACCTGGTGGCGTGAGCGTCAATGCGTCGATGGGACCGCTCATCGCGAAGATAGCCAACGAGATCATTAAGGTACCGGGCAAGGTGAGCGTGACTGGCTACACGGACAACGTGCCGATCCGCAGCCGCCAGTTTGCCTCCAACGACGCTCTATCCGAAGAGCGCGCCACGCAGGTGATGCAGATGCTGCAGGCAAGCGGCGTGCAGGCAGGCCGTCTGGAGGCAATCGGCAAGGGTGAATCGGATCCGGTGGGAGACAACGCCACCGTGCAGGGACGGGCGCAGAACCGTCGCGTCGAAATCACTGTCACGCCCTGACGCCAGGTCTGTCACGGCCAACCGGAATTCAAGGTTCACATGAAGAAGCTGTCTTCGTTTCTGTCCTTTCTCACGTCGCGCTGGTTCCTCGCGTTTTTCGTCCTGATACTCGTGGCGGTGGGGATCTGGTCCTTCGGTCCCTACGTCGCCTTTGGCGGCCTCAAGCCCCTGGCCACTGTCGGCATGCGCGTGCTCATCATCGCCTTGCTGTTTGCGGCCGTACTGCTCTGGCTGCTGGGCTGGTCAGCCGGTATCGTGCTCGGCGCGCTGCTGTGTCTGCTGATCTGGCATGCCGCCCCACTGCTCACCTTCGGCCAGATCGAGCCATTTGCGTCGGTGGCCTCGCGTATCACCGCGATCGTGGTCGTCGTAGCCCTGTTCGCGATCTGGGGCCTGTACCGGCTCTGGCAGCGCATGCGCCGCGATGACGACTTTCTGCGCAAGGCGCTGGCATTCGGCCAGAAGAAAGAGGAATCGCCGGCGGCCGGGCGCATTCGCGAAGTCGAGAACGTCGCAGGTAGCGTCATGGTTCGGCTCAAGGCGATGCGCACAGGCGCGCGCGGCGTCGGGCGGCTGTTTCAGGGCACGCGCTATCTCTACGAAGTGCCCTGGTACATCGCGCTGGGCGCGACCGCTTCTGGCAAAACCAGCGCCCTGCTCAATGCCGGGCTGCACTTTCCCGTAGGGGCGCCCGCAGCGCGCCCGGGGGGCAGCCCTGGCCACACCCGTCAGGTAGACTGGTGGCTGACCAATGACGCGGTTTTGATCGATACGGCCGGTTACTACACACTGCACGGCACCTCGACGCAGTCGCTGCCGGCGCAAGTCGCGCTCGCCCGCACTCAATCGGGCAGTGAAAAAGACGGTGACAAGCTTGGCGAGAAAACCGATATTGCCAAAACCATCACGGACTTCGGTGAAGACGCGGCACAGCGTGTGCTTATCGATGAAGACGAATGGCAGGGCTTTCTCTCCCTGCTGCGACGCCAGCGTCCACGCGCCCCGATCAATGGCGCACTGCTCGCCGTCAGCGCAGGTCTGCTCTCGGACCCCGACGCGAGTGTGCGCAGCGCCGAAGCAGCAGCACTGCGCGCGCGACTGACAGATTTGCGCGCCGTTCTTGGCATCCGCTTTCCGGTCTATCTTCTGATCACACAGATGGACCGCGTGCCGGGCTTCGCCGAATACTTCAGCTCGCTCACGGAAGAAAGCCGCGGGCAGATGTGGGGCTTCACCCTTCCGCTGGACGGCACGACCGCGCACGGCGACCTCGTGGCCAAAAGCCGCCAGGAGTTCGAGCAGTTGAGCGCGCGTCTGGCGGGCGGCGTGAACACGCGCCTGGAAGACGATTACGATCCGGAGCGACGCCGCAGTCTCGCGGCGCTGGCCGAATCGTTCGCCGCGCTCGGTGCGCCGCTTGACGATCTGCTCACTGAACTCTTTGCCGATTCACGCTACGACGATACCCAGCTTCACGCTACCCTGCGCGGGGTCTATTTCACCAGCGCGACGCAGCAGCAAGGGGAAAGCCTGAAACCGGAGCCGCTCACGATCATCGAGCGTCTGCGACGGGGACTGGCGCGCCCGCTCGCCGGCAGGGAGGATACCGCGCAAGGTGGGTCGGGCATCATTGCCAACCACAGCTATTTCCTTCATGACCTTTTCGCGCGCGTCGTGATTCCCGAGGCGCATCTCGTGCGCCCCAACCTGCGCTGGGAATACCGCTTCCGGTTCCTGCGTCTGCTCGGTCATGTTCTCGCGCTGCTGCTGTTCGTGTGGCTGGCGTTCGGGCTGCGCATGAGCTTTGGTCACAACACCGACTACCTCGACGCGATCGGGCGCAAGACGCAGGCGCTCGCGGCGAAGGTCACCTCGCTCTACCGCGAACCCAAACCCGATGCAGTGCCGGACACGCTGGCTGAGGCCCGGTATCTGCCAACGCTCACGGGTCTCGACCTGTCCGATCCTGACAGCGCGTGGCGCTACGGCCTGTACACCCCGCCTGGCGTCGTACAGGCAAGCCGCGACACCTATCGTGCGCTCGAAAACAATCTGCTGCTGCCACAGATCGTTCACCGGCTCGAAGACGTGATGGCGGCGTCAATCTCGGGCAAGGATGCCAAGGCAACTTATGACGCGCTGCGCGTCTACCTGATGCTCTACGACCGGCAGAAGTTCAATGCCGGCGATGTGAAGGCATGGGTGCTGGACGACTGGGCGAGGACTGACAGCGCCTCGGTATTTGGCGGGCGCGCGTCGATGATCTCGCATCTGGAGCAGCTCTTTTCGGGCGACGAAGTCGTGCAGTCTCCGCTCATCCGCAACGACGCGCTTATCCAGCAGGCGCGCGCATTGCTCGACAGCAGCAACGCCACACAGCGCCTCTACGAGCGCGCCAAAGCGGACATGCTCAAAGAGGCACCGGATGAATTTACGCTGCTGCGCGCGGTCGGCCCCCAGGCCGGCACGATCTTCACGCGTGCGAGCGGCGCGCCACTTTCGCGCGGAGTATCCGGGCTCTTCACCTTCGACGGCTACCGCAACCTCTTTGACAAGCGGGTGCGCGAGTTCGCGAGCGCGGCGCGCGATGACGATGCGTGGGTGATGGGGCGCTCGTATCTGGGCGAGGCTCAAAAAAAACGGCTGAGCTCGCCGCCGGCGCAACCGGTGCCGACGATCCCGTCACCGAAGCCATCCGTCGCCTGTATCTGACGGAGTACGCCCAGCAGTGGGACGCCTTCCTTGGCGACATCCGTACCGTCAGGGGTACGAGCCTCGCTTTCAACCTCCAGGTGCTGCGCCAGTTCGCGGCACCCGACTCGCCCCTTGGGCGACTCGCGCGCGCCGCTGTGCGAGAGACGACACTTACGCGCGCCGTGGTGAACATCGATCCGTCGATCCTTCAGAAAGCAGCGGGCAAGGTCGTCGACAAGGCACTCGGCATCCGCGCCGAAGAACGTATCGAGCGCGAACTGGTCGACAGTCACTTTGCAGCGCTGCGCGAAAGCGTCACGGGCAGCGCTGACGTGCAGAGCGATACCGCAGCGGCGCAGGGCGGCTCCATGGCAGGCAAGACCGGCCTCGACGCTATCACGAGCCTGCTCAACGACTACTATACGTCGTTGACTGTGGCAGACAACGCCATCGCCAACAATAGCCTGCCACCGACGAACGACGCCGCCGCCAAACTGAAGATGGCTGCCGCCACCATGCCAGCGCCATTCCGTGAAGTCCTGCTCGGCCTGTCGATCCAGGGCTCGCGCGAAGTCAACCAGGGCATTGGCCAGCTGCTCTCGCGCCAGATGCAGGCCGTGGTCAACGACACCTGCCGGCTCACCGTGGAGGGCAACTATCCCTTCGCACCCGACAGCAAGCGTGATGTGAGCATCGATGATTTCACACGGGTGTTCGCCCAGGGCGGCGTGCTCGACGACTTCTTCACCAAGAACCTCGCGCCGTTCGTCGACACGTCGGCAAGACCCTGGCGCTACCGCACGCTGCCGGGCGCGACCGAGCCTGTTCAGGGTCCGGATCTCGAACCGTTCCAGCATGCGAAGGCGATCCGCGAGGTGTTCTTCGGCGATCAGGGCAAGCAGTTGGCGTGGAAGGCTGATGTGCGTGTGCCGGAACTGGATCCGACAATCCTCGGCCTTTCAATCGACATTGACGGGCAAAGCATGCTCTACCAGCACGGCCCGCTGCAGCCATTCTCGATCAACTGGCCTGGACCGCGCGGTGGGGTACATGCGGAGATCACGGCCAATCCACGCATTCGCATGGAAACGTCAACCGTTTCCGTAGATGGCCCGTGGGCGCTGATGCGCCTGATGCAACGCGGACACGTGATCCAGACGGCAACGCCCGGTCGTACGCGCGTCGCATTCGACTTCGACGGTCGCAAGGCGGTCCTCGACATCGCAAGCGCCGGTAGCCTGGCCAACCCGCTCACGAGCGACCTGCTGACGACCTTCCGCTGCCCGAGTTCGATGCCGATGCTTAGCCTGCCCGATAGCGGGCCGCCGGTTGGTCTGCCGCCTGCTGGAGCGGTGCCGATGCCGGCGGCAGGGACGGTCAGCGGTTGATGCAGCAAGTAATGCGATCAGCCACCCGCTCCGGGTGGCTGATCGCATCAAACAGTACAACTATATATTGCGCTATGAACTGAGGCGCCGACGTGGGCGTTCAACCAAGATGACCGATCATCACGTTAATACCGAATCCGATCCCGGCACTCAAGGTCGCCCCTGATAATGCCCCCCGTCTGGGTACCAACGTTAAACCCGTACATGACGAGCGCGCAGGTGCTGAATGAACCGCCACACTCAGGCCACAAAATTGCGGCATGACGATGCCCATCGCGAGCAGCGCGGTATTGATTCCCAGCAGCATGACGGTAGCGCTGGCACCTTCCGCGATGACCCCGGCTCCGACATCAAAGCAGACCGTTCCGCCGGTCAGATCGGAACGACTCAATTCCTTGCCGTGAAACGCCGAGGTCATGTAAAGGGTGCCTCCTCCCGTGAATGTGGAGGCCGCACCAGTCACCCCGGGTCATTGGCCAGCAATCTGGTTTTAGGCAGGTGTAATTTGGGTACCTTCGGAATCTTCTTTATCGCACCGAAGCCAAACCCAGGCGATCCGTAATGCAATTCCTGCCCCTGCCCGGCTGGATGTTTCAGATAAATGGTCCCGCCTGCCATGAGGATCGGCCCGAGGCCCACACTGGCTGTAGCAGCCGTATCGCAAATCCACTGACTATTTCTTGGTATCATTTTTTCTCTGAATCAAACCAGATTTTTCAAGGCAATCGAGACCCACAACCAACGCGATAAAGCCAATTAATCCGGTGACGATTGACCATCCCCAGATTGAGCCAACGAGATCCGCCCTGGCGCTCGTTCGAGGACTGTCTGGCAGATAGCGCACCTGCACCTCGTCACCGGGCTTCAACCCGAAAATCAGCCCGTTCTGCGGATACGAAACGCGTTCACCACTCCGGGTTGTAATCGCGACTTCCGGGTGACTGCCGCCGTGATTGAGTTCAGTGACGTGTCCGGGCGCGACGAGCGACGTTTGAAGAAAATCGAGTGTATTAAAGGTGGTGGCGATGGCAGCGATCATGAGTCCGGCCCCCACCAGCAGGAAAAGCACGGCCTTGAAGGCATAAGTGACTTTTTCGCTCACGATAGCGTCTGTCATCGGACAATCTTCATTGCTGGTAGTTATTGGTAAGGCACGCCGCAACTCTTGGGCCACCGCACAGCGCTGGATAGAAAATTTCTCGCCTGCTTTGCGCTTATAGAACGCAGTATATATAGCATCAATCAAGGCGGAATTAAAACTGCAATGCCATTTGATGGAACACCAAATCAAGGCGACCAGAGGAGCACCGGGCTAGTGCGCGGACATCGACGAACGTTCGCGTGAGCTGGCATGGATGTTTCATCGGTGCCCTACTTCTGCTTCTCGCGTCGGAACGCATACAAGACTCACTGACCGTAAATGCGTCCCTCACTGGCTGCTGTCCAATGCGCACATTACGCATACATTGCAATCGGAATTATCGCCACTACTCAGCCCCAAAACTGATAATTGGAATGTGAGCGCAACCGATAGAATAAAAATGATTGACTTGAACATATTCGACCTGAATAATATCTAAAATATCGATCACAATTCTTATCAATTATTCAATTGGCGCCCTCGATGGTTTGAGGGATTGCTAAATCTCACATGGACGCCGCCCTTTGCCAAAGAAGTTAGTTTGTGGTCCATCAACGACGCTTCTTAGCGTTGTGAACGCAAGGCACGCAGCCCGTTTCCGTTCTCCACCGGCGGTCTGCTGCGAAAACGCCCGACACCTGTCAAACCTCACGACGAAGGCGTTGAGCAGGAGTCACTGCCTGCGCGCGCGAGCTTTGCCGAAGCGTTCTCGCGATAGCGAGACCGGCGTCAGGGGCGCTGAACCCGGTTGCAAAAATCGCACGATGAGCTTGGCCCAACGCGCGACCGGATAACCCGACGACCAAGAAATATGATCATCGCTGATGCGCCATTTGTTGCTGGCGATAACGGTGATTTCCGGCGCAACCGTTGAACGTTACAGCGCGCACATACCGCTTGAAGTGACTGAGCGATTCCTGCGTCGCTGTAGCATTTTTCTTCTTGTCTGTAGGTGCTTGCTGCTCGTCAAGTTGCCCCTACCCTCGCGTCGCAATATCAGGCGCCTTTGACCTGATACCCAGCCCCCTGACGGTAAGCGCTTCGTTTGATAGCCGGCAAGTAGATCCCATTGCCTTATGGGGTCCGGGGTTGCTTTTGTTCGTCCACCGATTTCAAATGAAAGAGCCCGCTCTGGCTCTAGTCCCGCTGCACGTTGCCCGGTTTCGTTGCGAAACGGATCACGCCGTCAACTCATTCCATGCAATACGATAGATAAGTAATACTAACTGTTATCACAGGGTAGCGATGGATCCCGAGTTTATCGACTATTACCAACGGCAACTGACATACATTCAAGGGGCGTTCAGTGAGTTCGCGCAAGAGCATCCCAAGATTGCCGCACGGCTTGGTGCGCAGGCGGGCGATGTCCGAGATCCCCATGTCGCACGGTTGCTTGAGGCTTTTGCGTGGTCCGCAGCACGCTCAGAGCAGCGCATCGATCGCTGGCCGCTCGAACTCCCGCTGCGGATCCTCGATGGCATCGATCTCAACGTCACAGCTCCGTTGCCGTCACTGGGTGTGGTGCGGTTCCGTCCAGACGCGGCCGGCGCGCACACCGCCACCGGACTACGGCTTGCGCGCGGCACCACCGTGACAATGGGCCAGCCGGTTGACGGACAATCGGAGTGCCGCTTTCTCACCACGCAGACATTCACGCTTTGGCCGCTTTCGATCAGTCGTGTGAAACTTACGGGTATCCCGGCCGACATTCCCGCGCTGTATCGCTACCTGCGCGACGGACAGGACGTCCGGTGCGTGCGTGGTGCGCTGCGTCTGCGTCTGTCCACGCACCGAGGCACGCTGCTCAGTGAACTGGAGGCGCTTGATCGTCTCCCGGTGTATCTGTGCGGCGAAGAACGTATGGCTGACCAACGGCGATCTTCCCTGCGTCCTGCCGCGTGACGGCGAGGATGCACTGATCCTGAAGAATACCCGCTCTGTGAAGTCTGTCAGTTTTGTGCGCGGTCCGACCCCACCTCGTGCGCCGCTTGCTTGCGGTAGCAGCCGGGACGTCGCCTGGGAGCTGGTGCGCCAGTTGCAGCTCCCCTTGAACGCCTTCGATGACGAGTTCAACGAGCCCGAACCCGGAAAAGGCCTGCGTCTGCGCCTCGCCCCCTTCCAGCTCGCCGGCGACCCCACCATGGCGCGTTTTCTCGAAAGCCTGTGTGGGGCAACCGCAAGTCCGGTCTATGCCATGCACCGTTGCGGTGACGACATCACTCCGACGCGCGGCATTGCTGTGACGCTCACCTTCGACGAGTCGCTGCTTGATGGCTACTCGCCTTTCACGTTCGCGCTCGCGCTCGAGCGTTATGTTGCCCGCCATGTTTCGCAGCATTCCTTTACCCGCGCCACCCTGCGCACACTCCAGCGCGGCACGGTCTTTACCTGGCCCACGCGTAGCGGTACGCGCGGTGTCCTTTGACGGAGAGTCCTCAATGGAATGGAACACACAGCCCCGCGCGCTGGAAGTGGTCAGCAACGCGATTCCGATGGTCTTCGGACAACCCATCTTCGAGGTAGTGCGCGTTCGCGGTGTGGACAAGCTCGGCACCCTGTTCGACTACCAGATCGACGTACAGACCATCGAGTCGAACGGGCTTACCGTCAACACCATGGACCAGGTGCTCGATGTCGACAAACTCGTGGGTCAGAGCCTCAAGCTCAGGATCGCAATCGAGGGCAGCGGCACGCCTGGTGACGGGGAGTTTAATGTCGGCGCGGGGGTGCGGGAAATCAGCGGCGTGATTTCAGAAGTGGCGTGTCGAGGTTCTGACGACCGGCGCATGTACTACAGCCTGCGTTTGCGGTGTCACCTCTGGCTCGCGAGCTTGACCCGACAGAATCGCCATTTCAGGGACAAGAACGTTCAGGAGATCTCCAGCGAAATCCTGCAGAAGTACCCGTTCAAGGTCAAATGGAACACCATCGGCGCGGGCGACGGCAGCCGCCCCTATCCGAAGCGCGACTACCAGCGGCAGTTCTGGATGAGTGACTGGGACTACCTCAATCTGCTGTGGCAGGAATGGGGTATCTGCTTTTACTGGGAGAACGACACGCTCGTGCTTATGGATGCCCACGGGTACCCAGCGCAGGATGAACCGTACAAGGTCGTGCGCTATCTTGAGCGCGACGGCCAGCGCATCGATGAAGAACACATCCACAAGCTGAAGTATGCGCGCGGCCTGACCACGGGCCGTGTGACAGTCATGGACTACGACTACACGATGGCGGATGTGAACCGCTACTGGCGCAAGGTCGGGCGTCCAAGCGAAACCGCTAACGACAACGCTGAAGAATACATCTGGGCCGATTACGCCCAGCCACAGCAGGGCGCGATGGGGCTGAACGCGAAGCGTAACGACGAGGAATTCGAGGGCTCCCATCTGGCGCGCGTGCGCGCCGATGCGCATCGCAACAAATCGCTCGTCATCAAGGCCACTGGAAACCTGCGGGGCGTGCGCACGGGGCGGCAGCTCACTATCACCGGTCATCCGTTCGAGCCGGTGAATCGCAAGTACATCGTGACCGGGATCAAGCTCGACATCGTGAACAACGATTCGGTCACGCAAAGCGGCGAGAACCCGCGCGAATTCAAATGCCGGATCCAGTTCACGGGTGTGCCGTCTGGCACCTATTATCGCATCCCGCTTAAGGCGAAAAAACCGCGCGCTTTTGCTGAGACCGCGGTCGTCGTGGGCTTCGAGAACGACCCTACCGTGCTCACGGATCCGATGGCGCGCGTGCGCGTGAAATTCAACTGGGACCGCCTGAGCAAGCTCGACGAGGAAGCGTCGTGCTGGGTGTCGCAAATGCAGAACTGGCAGGGCAAGCGGTATGGCGGGATGTGGATTCCGCGCGTGGGCGATCACGTCTACATCGGGTATGTGAACTCGGATCCAGACCGGCCATTCATCCTTGGCGGCCACGTCACAGATTACAACGAAGTCCCGTGGGATCTGTGCCACAACCACGCGCTTTCCGGATGGCGCAGCTCGAGCCTCGAAGGCTTTGGTAAAGGCTCGAACATGGTGGTCACCGATGATACGCCAGGCAAGCTTCAGGTGCAGATCGCCAGCGATCACGCCCAGTCGCGAGTGGCGGCTGGCAGCATCACGGGCATTGTGGGCGACAAGGGACGCACCGATGCGCGCGGCGAAGGCATCGAGGTCGCTACTGAAGCGCACGTGGTCGCGCGTGGCAATCGCGGTGTGCTGGTGACGTCGGAAACACGTGCGGGTGTGACGGCTCCGGTGAAGGACATGGGTGAAACCGTGCAGCGCCTTACCAACGCACGGCAGCAGCACGAAGACATGGCGCAGCTTGCGGCCCAGCATAAGGCCCAGGCGCGGGACTACAGCCAGCGCGATGTGACGTACAACATCAAGGCACAGAACGATGCCATCAAGGGGAGCGCCAAAACGGTAGACAATCCGTCGCCCGAAATGACGCGTCCCGACGTGGTGGTGGCGAGCGCGGCTGGCATCGCGACAACCGCAACAGACAGCACGCACATGGCGAGTGTGAACGACCACGCGGTGACCGCCGGGCGCGACGTGAGCCTGTCTTCGGGGCGCTCGCTTTTCGCTTCCGTGCGCGGCGCGATTTCGATGTTCGCCTACGCGCTTGGCATGAAGCTGATTGCAGCCAAAGGCAAGGTCGAGATTCAGGCGCAGAGCGATGAGATGACCCTGGATGCGCTGAAAAACCTGACTGTGCGTAGCGTGAACGGCAATCTGATATTGACTGCAAAGGGCGAAGTGTTTATTGGCGCAGGGGGCTCGTACATCCGGATCAGCGCCGCTGGCATCACCAATGGCTCACCGGGGCCAATTCTCGAAAAGACGCCTTTCTGGGATGCTCCGGCCGCATCCTCCGAACGCGTACCCCTCCCCCCAATGCCGATCGCGCCGCTTGCGCAAAACCCGGGCGAACTTTTCTCGCAGACATTCGATGCTAGCGCCGTGGCGGAAAACCAGGGTGGTGGAGTCGTCATCGCCGACCAACCATATCGCATCTACCTGCCGGACGGCACGGTCAAGCAGCAGGGCATGCTGACCGAGGGAGCAACGCTGACGGTCACTACACCTGAGTCGGTGAAGGTGAAGCTCGAAATCGGTGCTGGAGACTGGAGCGTGATCGAAGACTCCTACGACGAAGAAGAGCTCCTTGCTGATGACGAGCAGCATGACGATCTCGATGACGATAGACATGCTTGATATCACAACTAAACTGATCTAGCAGGGCAACTGATGGCACATCCGCATCGCAAAGCACGTCCGACGGCACCCAAGGCGCCACCCTCCCCTTATGTGCAGGTGACGATCCTGTTCAGGGATCGGCTCGACAAACCGATTGAGGGGCTGGACGTGCAGATCAAGGCAGGAGCAGGCGCGCCGCCTGCTCCTGCATGGAAACTCGGACTCGATGAAGATCAGGCTCCCCCAGGAGCTGCGCCGGCATCCACGCCTACCAGCGTTTCCACCCCGGATGGTGCCTCGGAGCCGACTGCTACGCCCGTACAAAATGTAACCAACGAGGTTCAGGGTTTCACTGACAAGGATGGGTACGCCACGTCAATTCAGAACGCGGCGCGCAATCAGCCTGTCGACGTATTGGTCAAGAATCGTCACGGAGAATATGTCCTCAAGGCTACGATAGTACCCAAAAAGGACTACAGCGCCTTCCGCATTCTGAGCAGCGAATACCACGTTGAAGCGACGACGAAGCTCACGCCGAAAGAATCTTTCGAACAGGACATCAAAGTACCAGTGGTGAAAGAAGGCGAAGTGATGACCATCGAGCGCCTTGTGCGTGAGTTTGGCCCATACATTGGGTGGTCTCAGAAGGTGACTGAGCAAGGACAAATAAAAAAGCATTTCACGACAAAACATAGAGAGACCGTTACCGACGAAAAATCGGGGCAGAAAAAGACCAAAACCACTATCGAGCATCACTACCGGGT
The DNA here is from genome assembly GCF_014171495.1 of Paraburkholderia tropica. NCBI lineage: Bacteria > Pseudomonadati > Pseudomonadota > Betaproteobacteria > Burkholderiales > Burkholderiaceae > Paraburkholderia > Paraburkholderia tropica. The sequence goes on along the minus strand of NZ_CP049136.1, from coordinate 1,568,053 downwards.
GGTCGATACAGGGAAGCCAAGCACGGTTATTCTGAATATACTTGGTTCTAAATTGAACTACCCTTCCCCGTCTGTCTTCAGTGAAAGCCAGTACAAGAACATTGCGACAGAACTGAATGTCGAGATTGCGGCAGTTAAAGCCATCGTTCAACAAGAATCTGGTGGCAAACCGTTTCTAGAAAATGGCTTGCCACCAATTTTGTACGAGCGCGGGCACTTTTTTGACCTTTCGGTAAAAAAAATAAAAATAGAAAGTGGTTCCAAAAAGGGTGCGGGAAAGAAAAAGAATATAGCAAATCCGTATCCTCGCAATCCGGATCTATGCTTAAAGGGGTCAGGCAATTATGGGGCGGAAGGCTTGCACCAGTACGAAAAACTTGTGCGTGCTGCTGCATTAGATTTTGATATTGCTATACAGGCTTGCTCTTGGGGCGGTTTTCAGATACTCGGAGAATACTATTCAGAATGCGGTTGTAGCACCGCATTTGAGTTTGCCAATAAATTCATGTCCGGGACCGAAGGGCAGGTTCAGATATTTATAGCATTTATGAAAAATATTAAACCTGGGGCAGTCCAAGGACTGAGGCAACATAATTGGGGAAAAGTTGCGGAATCTTATAATGGAATATATTGGCAATCTACCAATCCTGATTACGCGGCAAACTTAAAGATATTTTATGAAAAATTTAAGTAAATTGGTTGCATTCATGGTGTGCTTGGTTGGGTTCATCACCACCACCATTGCTGGTCAGGCAATGATTTTCGATAATCCAGGTTTAATTGTCTATAAAGACGGAAATCGAATATACGGATTCTATGATGCAGAAACAAAGAGATTTTCATGTTATTTTCTATTTTTCCAAAATTCGTCAGACACGTTGAAATCAGACGTCGAAGGTTATAGTAGGATCAGTCTGATGACATTCGTTCCACATGACGGCGCATCTCTAATATTTGAATCTAGAGATAAATTTTTCGATATCAGAGGTGCTTTATATCGAAACGAGAGTGAATGGATAATTCATACGGATCAAGGGCAGGCTGGCTGTGAAAACGCGGCAGGTGGATTTATTTTTGAGCCTAGTGACTTGGCGGCTTCAAGGTTCAATGTCGAAAGTTCAATAGATTCGATCGGGGTGCGCATGGTGAAAAGAAAAACGTACTTCTTTGATCGGAAGAATAGCAAATTTTTTAAGAGAAGCAGTTATCTTACAAGGATGAATTCTGTTGTCGTAATCCAGAATCAAGGACCGTATTCGCAAGTTCGTTTCTCCGATCCGAGGTTGTATGCGCAGTCTTACGGAAGGGTCACGGTTGGCTGGGTTCGATCAGACGATTTGATCAATCCATTTCCTACAGCGGCCGGCCGTGATTGAAATTCTTCCACATGATATTCGCATGGGCAGCCCTGAAAAAGGACCCACAGCAACTAATACGCCATGCCAAAAACTGTCCTTGGCGATAATTCTTTGTTTGGGAATTCCCTGTAATTTGTCGGCCGGGGAACTAGCTGTGTTTAGCAATCCCGGCTTAGTTGTCTTCCGATCCGAAGGGCAAATACAGGGTTACTACTCCGCACTTGAAGCTGGGCGATCCTGCGAGTTTTTCTTTAACACCCATTCTCAAGTATCTTGGCCAGCCACACGCGGACAGGTAAATTCCGCAGAAATAGGTACATTTGCTTTGGGGCTCGGCGAAAGGAAACATAGTCAGAGGAATTCGGATTTTTATATAAGTGGCGTTATAAAAAACAACGCCGATGAATGGTCTATACAAACAGATGTTGAGCCCCCGGGATGCGGAGGCGGAGTAGGCGTTTTCTCAAAAAACACCGGACTACCGCCATTTCGATTCTTCGAAAAAAGTACGTTCCGAGGTAAAGGGATCCGCGTGGTTAATGGAAAAACATATTTGTATAATAAAATTAAGGGAAGATTATCCAAGAGAAAGGAATATCTGACGGAAAACGATATCGTCTCCATTATATCTGATGGTGGAGGCTATTCGAATATCAGGTACGTCAATCCAGACTATTTTGTCGTACCTGCCGGCAAGGTTACTATCGGTTGGGTGAGGACTCGCGACCTGGTCGATCCCTTTCCCCCGATGTCTAGGCCATGACTAATGTTGTCAGTTTCAGAGGGCTTTAATGAAGACAAGTAAACTCATTATTCTTTGGATGGGCATTGCTTTGTCACTTGCTAGCCCAGTTGTAAGTGCCGGCATTGGAGTTGTGTTCAATAACCCATTTTTGGTAGCAATCCAATCTGGAAATAATCTGTACGGTTATTATGATTCTGAGAATGAACGGTTTTCATGTGTGTTTTTCTTTTATGGAAAAAGCAACTCACCGATGCTAATCTCTTCGAATCACTCATCAATTGAGATTGACACATTTGGGTTCGGATTGGACCCGAAATCGTATGCCTACCAGGGAAGAAGCAAGTACTCAGATATTCCCGGCACGTTGTTTTCTGATTCGAACGGCTGGGTCATTAAAACGGATAGCCCGCCTGACGCGTGCAACGGAATCGGTGCTGATTTTAGTAAAAGCCCATCGGACGCCAATTTTTCTAGATATTATATTGTAGAAAAATTAAACGCGCTGGAAATTGGGGTGGTCGTCAGAAAAACACTAGTCCGAGAAAAAATTGGCTCCAACCGTTCAAAAGCCATGTTGGTAGGCGGTGACGCGGTGTTGGTCATTTCAAGGAAGGGAAGTAATTCTTATATCCGATTTATCGATTCGAAGCTAGCTTCACTTGATCGCGATCCGGTTGTGACTGGCTGGGTCCGGTCTGCAGATATCGCAAATCCATTTCCTCGGCCAATGAATCATGATTGAGGTTCATGCGCACGATGCTTGCGTAATGAGGGTGAAGAATAAATCGAAGATTTGGTTGCTGATCCTCTCTTTCGTGCTGGTATTTCCCCGTGAGTCAGTTGCCGGTGTTGCCACGATTTTTGAAGGCTTGAATTTTGTGACCTATCAAAGTCACGATAGTCTGAACGGGTTCTACTACGCAAGAAGCGGTATATTTTCCTGTGGATTCCTATTTGTTGGTGTTCTGAGTAGCCCACAGAAAAACGCAGACAGCGTGAACTTAGTGAGGGTAAAGACATTCGATTTTGTGCCTCACGTACCCGCGTACACTTACGATAAGAGAGATCCACGATCTGATATTGATGGCACAGTTTATGTGGCGCCCGGCAGTATCTCGCTGAAAACAGATTCACCTCATGCCGGATGTCAGAGTGCCGCAGGTATGTTCGACGCGCCTCCTGGGGAACGTGGAGCAAGTGTATTTGCAGAGGTTGGGAAACTACCTGCATCAGGCATTTTTGTTGTTGGCAAAAAAGCCTTTTTCTATAGGATCGAAAATGAAGTAAAAACCAAAGAATATCTTCTTCCGGGTAGCTTCGTTCTCGCAACAAAGAAAAAGAAAGGGTTTTCCTTTGTTCGATATGTCGACCCGGATTCTCAAATAGATGATGATGATCCAAAGCGGGTTGTGTCAGGTTGGATCCGTACATCGTCACTTGTTAATCCGTTTCCTCTGAAAGGTAAGCAATGATCGATCTTGTCAGGCTTGGTGATCGTACGGACCACGGTGGCAAAGTAACAACCGCATCAAAGACGATGTGTTATCGGGGTGTCCGGGTGGCGAGGAAAGGAGACCTTGTTGAATGTCCGTTGCATCCCGATGTGAATCCGAATGTAATCCTCGACGGTGATCCGAAAATTTCCGATAAAGGAGTTCCGATTGCGAGGCATGGATTTCGCACGACATGTGGATGCACATTGATTTCGAGTGTTGGCGCTGACACCTGATCTTTCCGGATCATTTGATATAGCGTTCAGTTTATGATCGCGCCCGTCAGTGAGCCAAAATTTCTTTACCTTCAAGGTTGCACCTGAATTTCACGATTGCTGTGTTTTACGGCGAAATTAGGAATGGAAATGGGAAAATATAAAAATATATATATCGTGCTTCTCTTTTTTGCTGAAATATGTTCTGCACGCGCAGACACTTCCATCCTAATAGAAATTGGGGAATGTAGGTTTAGAATTAGCGATTCATTTCACGGATCTATTACAGATCCAAAGCCGGAAAATGACTTCCGATATGCTGGCTATGACGCAAGTGTGCGTGTGGCTGACGTTGTGAAATCGTTCGGACTTAATTTTTCTTGTCAGAAAATTGAAGACGATGACGTTGAAGTTTCCGCACGATTTGGAGGCCGATTTAACGCGTATCTGAATAGATGGGTGCCTGATTTTGGGGATGCTTCGGCGCATGATGTCGTTAATCTGAAGCGTGTTACGAAAACATTTCCCCTCACGTCAAAAAATTCCAAAGGATTTTATACGATTCAGGATGATCTTGATGGGGAGTTATCGCGCCGTATGCGTCATATTTCGTACTGTTTGATTCGAGGCGCGGCGGCTGTATGTGGTGATGGCGTAGTGAAGCGGCTCGCGGACAGTAAGAGTGACATGCTTCCTTATGTCCTCCAGGTGCTGCGAAGTATCAAGTTTGAAGACAAGGAAGGTTCGAGCCGTGAACGAATTAATCAGGCATCGATGATGCGATAGTTATTGGTGGCGACTTGTTTACGAATATGTTTTGAATTTTATCGAGCCAAGATATTCTGCGAAAGCTTCGTAGCGGTCTCAGTTTCAAGGCCCAGATGATGCCGAATTCTATGCGGCATCAATCGAAAGCGTTCGAACAAACCTGCATTTACTATTTTCGGGGACGATTGGATGGATGGAAAATCCAGAAAGCTTGCACTATCGCTTGACCTGATCGAGCGATTGCAGGAAGAACCTTGGAATTTTGGGTTCCTGGCGCTCATGCGCCGCATCAACGCGAATGGAGTGGACGATCCGGTTGGCACCGCCCTCTTGCCCACGGCCGAGCCGTTTCGTGTCGGTCAGAAACCAAGCCTTACCTTCGCGCCCAGGGAGATAGCGGACGCGAAGATGAAGAGAGGACGCCTGCATACCCGTCTCTACAGCCTCGGAATGCTCGGGCCGAATGGTCCGCTTCCGCTGCACGTCTCGGAGATCGCGCGCGAGCGCGAAGAGTTGCGTCGGGATCCAACGTTGAGCAATTTCCTCGACATCTTCCATCATCGGGCACTCACGCTCTTCTACCGCGCCTGGGCGTCGGCGCAGGCGACAGTCAGCCTCGACCGCCCTGATGATGATCGCTTCTCTTTCTACATCAGCTGTCTGTCGGGCCACTCTGCCCTGCCCGCGCGCACAGTTTCACTGCCTACCCACGCTTACCTCGCATCATCACCTCATCTTGTGCACGAGGCCCGTAACCTCGACGCGTTGTCAATGTCGGTTGCGTGGCATTTTGGCGTGCCGGTCCAAATTGAGCCGTATGCCGATCACTGGATCGAATTGCCCGAAGAACTCCATTGCAGGATGGGGGAAGAAGGGGATTCGGCCTGTCTTGGGTTGGGTGCCACGCTCGGCGGTCATGTGCTTTCCAGGCGCCACCGCTTTTGCATGGTGCTCGGTCCCCTCGATACCGAAACGTATCACCGATTCACGCCTCGCGGCGAGGATCTGTTGCGGCTGGTCGCATGGGTGCGCGCGTACATCGGGCTTGAGTACGAATGGCTGCTGGAATTGCAGATCCAGCCAGACTACGCGCCTCCAGCAGTGCTGGGCGAGGAGCACCAACTCGGGTGGTCGAGCTGGCTTGGTCAGTCGCCCGACGGCAAGCCGGTCATCGGCATGCGTTTTGAACCGGAGGCATACCTGGATCGGCTCGTAGAGGGCGCGGCGATGCCGGAGGAGGTAGCCGCCGTGCATTGAACTGAGCCGCCGATGAAGCGCCAGCGCGAAGGAGGAGAGATGGAGTTCGAACAATCGGCCCTGATGTTCGACGTCAACCAGATCCTCAATGCCGGCGCGAACCCGGTGCACTTCTCGCTGTCAGCGAGCATCTTCGTCGATGCGACCGGCCGGATCGTAAATCCTCTGAAGGTCACGAGCGTCGATTTGCAATCGCGATTACATGAACCGCTTCGGCGACGAGCTGATCGTCACGATGGAAATTCTCGCTGGCCAGTACGCGCGCGAAATCTATCCCCACAACGACGCCATCGATATCACGCTCACGCGCGCGCCGATGACGGAGGCCGCGGACACGGCCGATGCGGGGCGCGCGATCTAGTCAGAGCGCCATAGCGCCACGCTGATCGACGAGGCCTCGCCCCTGCTCGAACAGAACATGGACTTCTCGCCAAGCCGGCAGCATCTGGACCTGACGGGGCCGCTCACGGTGCCGTTCCAGCTGGTGAACGAGTCGCTTGCGCAGATGCGCATGATCGATGTGGGTCAGGTATTTCGCGGCTGCACGGTCGATGGGATTATCCGCACCCTGTTCACGCAGGCCTCGCCGGCAGCGACGGTCGACGGCGAGCGCGCCGTGCTGGAGGTAACCATGGTCCCATTGGCCAACCGGCAGCCGCGCGAGCCCATCATGAATCCACAGCGCGTGCGCCTGGTTGAACACTTCCAGTGACACGCTCAACCACCACGATCCGACCCAACGACGCGTGATCCAGCATCGGCGCATGGCATACGAGCAGCCCACGCACACCCTCCGGAAGGTAAATAGCATTTGGCGCGCCTCATCGTCCGGCCACGTCGTCCAATCTGAAATTCGCTTCGTCGCAGAGTGAATCGCCTCGCGCCCGCACCCAACACGTTTTATTCCGACGCCCCTCCAGCCGCCTCGCCACGCCGCCGTCGAACAAACCCCACCTGAAGCCCAAACAGCTTGCCGATGCTGTTAAGCGACTCCACGGTCGGATTGCCCGTGCCGCGCTCGATGTCCTGAATCACACGCCGACTCACGCCGCGATGAGCCGCGAATTCCGCTTGCGTCAGGCCCGTCATTTTCCGCATCGCCTTCATTGCGTCGGCGATGCTCAGCTCGCCACGCTCGATGCGCTCATAGAATTCCCGGCGCTGGGCGTTCTGTTCCTCACGGCTCAGAGGGTTACGACGAGGCATACGCGTCCTCTAGGAATGACGGGAATCGGGATTCAGGGCCTTAAGCTGCCGGACCTGCGTGTCGATGGCGGGCGTCAGGAACTGCACGATGTCGTGATCGACGCCCTGCGCCAGCATGATGTCGGGCAGGCGCTCGACCTGCGTGGCAAAGCGGCCGAGCGCCTCGCCGAGCCGCAGCCTTTCGTCCGCGCCCACCGGCAGTGCGGCCAGCACATCGCCCCACTCGGTCAGCTCGATGCGCGTGGCATCCGGCCGATACCACCGGAGCGTGCGCGGCACCAGCTCGGGGTCGAGATACATCGGCGCGAAATCGAACAACGGCGTCAACTGCTGGCGTCCGTCGATAAGCTGCATGGCGGTGTTGCGCGCATGGTTATCGGTGTTGCGCATGGCCAGGTTGAGCACATCGCGCTTGATGAACTCGAGCGTTTCGGCGTGCGGATCGGTCGCCACCCGGCGGATCGCCGCCACGACTTCGAAAAGATCCGGACGCTGATCGAAGCCGCTGAGACCCAGCAACGACGCCACGCTTTCCTGATGCAGCCGCTCGACGCGGCCATCGCGCACGCGCCGGTCAAAGCGCGGAATGAGCAGCACGTCGCCGTGCAAGCTGGGCAGTTGCCCGTAAGTGCGAATGCCGATTTCGGCGGCCACGCGCATATAGGCCGCCTCGTTGTGCAGAACCTTGAGGTCGGCGGCCGTGTTGCCGCGCGGCAGCTTCGCGATCAGATGCTGGGCCGCCTGTGCGTCCGGCAGGACCGCGTCGCCGTGCAACAGGCCGTTTCGATCGCGCGTGAGCAGATATTTCGGCGCGGCGCCCTGCACGCCGGTCGTGCCGGTGCCGAGCATGCCATGCAGATACATGCGTTCCTTGAAGTCGGCGCTACGCTCGACCACGTCGTCGATCGCCATGCCCGGCAAGCCGCGCGCATCGGGATGTCGACGCACGTGCGACTCGAAATACGCCACCGCCTCGGCGACGCGGATGCGGCCGATGGGATTGAACGCGCCTGCGCAGAGCAGCGGAAAATCCGCGTCCGGGCCGTCCTGCAGCTTGAGTTCGCCGAGCAGGAAGCGTCGGCCCGCGCCCTGCGGCACGAGGTCGTACAGGAACGCCGGCAGCGCGCGGCCGAAACGGAATTCGGTATCCACGGGCTCGACGAGCGACAGCGGATCGTGCGTATGCTCGACCGCGTACATGACCTCGAAATCCCACTGACATCGGCCGTCGCGGAACTCCACCTGAGCGCTGTCGATCCAGCGGTCGTCCAGAAATAGCTGCAGGGTGCATTCCACCGCTCACCTCCTATATGCCTCATAAATGTAGCACAAAGAGGTGGATCCTGCCTGAAATGCTCCTTATAAGAAGCGCGAACCGGCCGGACGCGCAAAACAGCCGTCACGCAACCGATGCTATCTCCGCTATCGCCGCGACCAGTCGCGCAATTTCCGCATCCGTCGTGAGATAGCTGACCGACGCCCGCGCCACGTTCGTCAGCCCGCGCGCGCGCATATCGAGCGGCGTATAAGCCACGCCGCTCAATCCAATCGAGATCCCACGCGCCGCCAACGCGGCCTGCACCGCTTGCGGGTCGCGGCCCGCGAGATTGAACGCCACCAGCCCGGACCGTTCGACGCCTTCATCGAGCAACTCGACCGCCTCGATCCCGGCCAGACGCTGCCGCAGCCGCGTCGCCATCTGATCGATACGCCGACGGATCGCGGGCACGCCAATCGCCAGCGCCTCGCTCAGCGCCTTCGCGAGTCCGGCACGCAGCGCCATCGATGTTTCCGCCGATTCGAATCGACCGGCGTCGTTACGCAGATACGGCTCGCCCCGCGCATCGAGCGGCGCGGAATAACGATCCACATACGCGGGCGTCAGACGATCGAGAAAGGCGCGCCGCACATACAGCAAGCCGGTGCCGCGCGGCGCGCGCAACGCCTTGCGCGGCGCGGCGCACAGCACGTCGCAGCCGATTGCCCGGACGTCGATCGGGAGCTGTCCGGCGGCCTGCGCGGCATCGACGAAATACGGGATGTCGAAGCGCCGCGCGATCGCGCCCACGGCGTCGGCCGGATTGATGAGGCCGCCGTTCGCCGGCAGCCACGTGAGCGCGATCAGACGCACGCGTTCGTCGATCATGGAGGCGAGCGCCGCCGTGTCGATCGTGCCGTCAGCGCGCGAGGGAATCACGTGGATCGTCGCGCCCGCCCGCTGCGCCGCGAACTGCATCGCGGCCAGATTGCCACCCCATTCGTGCCGTCCGACGAGCATGCGCTCGCCCGCCTTCCAGCCGCCCAGCGCCGCAAAGGCCGCGCCCCAGCCTTGCGAATTGCCGCCGGTCAGCGCGATCTCGTCGGGCTGTGCGTTGAACAGCATGGCGGCGAGCGCGCGCGCGTCGTCGGTGATGGCGCTGGCAGCGACGCCCGCTTCCATCGGCCCGCGCGTCGCCTCGCGTTCGAGCTGCGCGTGGATCGCGCTCAACGTGGCCGACGAAGGCAGCGATGCGCCCGCGTGATTGAAATGCGTCGTCGTGCGCGTGCCGGGCGTCTGGGCGCGCAGTGCGTCGACGACGGCGTCGGTCAGGATTGTGTTCGTGGTCATGCGGTCTCCTCGAAAATCCCTGCGATCACAGTTCGCGCAGCGCGACCACGGCATCCACTTCGACCGCCGAGCCCGCGGGCAACATCGCGACGCCAACCGCACTGCGTGCGTGCCGTCCGGCATCGCCGAAAATGTCGACGATCAGATCGGACGCGCCGTTCGCCACCACGCTCTGGCGGCTGAATCCCGGCGCGCTCGCCACGAACACGCCCAGCTTGACCACGCGCGCGACGCGCTCGAGCCGGTCGCCCGTCGCGGCGGCGATCTGCGCGACGACGCCGAGCGCGCACAGACGCGCCGCTTCGATGCCATCGGCTTCCGTCACGTCGGCGCCCAGTTGACCCGCGTACGGCACAGCGTTGTCGCGCCGCGCGATCTGTCCGGAAATGTAGAGCAGATGGCCGTCCTGCACGAACGACACGTAATTGGCGGCGGGCGCGGCGGCCGGTTCGAGCGTCAGCCCGAGCGCGGCGACGCGCGCCGAAATGGTGAGCGCGTTGAGGGGGTCGGGCGATGCGTTCGCGGTGTTCAGGGCGGTGTTCATGGCAGGGTTCCTGGCGTGATGCGGGTTGCTGGATTCGGGAACCCGATCCTAGCCATTCGCCTCGCCCGCGACCAATCAATCCTTGCCGCCCGGCCATGAGCGGAACTAATGCGTCGATGCGGACGAGGCCGCGTCGTCGCTTCCGTCGTCGCTTCCGTCGTCGCTATCGCCTTCGTTTTCGGCGATCGCGATGAGCCAGTCGCAGAACGCATTCGCTGCTTCGCTGCGCGGTCCGGGCCGCGTGACGAGCCACCAGCCGATCTCGGAATCGTCGAGCGTCATCTCGGGAAACACCGGCACGAGCGCGCCGCTGGCGAGTTGCGGCGCGATCAGGCGATGCCGGCCCATCGCCGCGCCCTGCCCGGCCAGCGCCGCCTCGACGACGATGTTGTAGTCATGCAGATGCACCGCGCGCGCCGCGCTCAGGTCCACGCCGAATCGCGCGGTCCATGCGTCCCATTCGAACGGCTGCTTGCTGTGCGAATACAGAATCGGCAGACGCAGCAGGTCGTCGGCGCACGTGAACGGACCGTGCGCCGCAATCAGCTCCGGCGCGCCCACCACGGAAAGCCGCTCGGGCATCAGTTTCTGCGTTTGCACGCCAGACCAGACGCCTCGCCCGTATCGAATCGCCACATCCACGTCGCCCTGCGAAACATCCGCGAGTGCGATATCGGGACGCAGACGCACATCGACATCGGGATACGCCGCATGAAAATCGCGCAGACGCGGCGCGAGCCAGCGCGTGGCGAACGAGGCCAGCAGACCGACGGTCAGCGTGCCGGCCGCGTGGCGTGGCGCGCGCATTGCGTCGGTGCCGCGACGCAATAGATCGAACGCGGCGTGCACGTGTTCGAAATACGCCTCGCCGTCGCTCGTCAGCGCGACCGCGCGCACGCGCCGCTCGAACAGGCGCCGCCCGAGTTCCTCTTCGAGCTTCTTGATGTGATGACTCACGGCGCTTTGCGTGACGTGAAGCTCCTCGGCCGCCGCGGTAAAACTCAAATGCCGCGCCACGGCCTCGAAGACGCGCAGCGAAAGAAGCGGTGGAATGGAGCGCGACGAAGACATGGCACGAAACATCGGATCAGGAAAGCAACGATCTTAGCGCGATTGCGCGTGGGGTCGGCTTTGTCGGCGTTATAGCGACGTTACATCCGCGAGCGCCTCATGTCGCTCGCACGCGAATCAAACCGCGGGGGATTACCGTACGCCACCGCACATCCCGCAGATAAGCATGTGAGGGAATTTTCTTGGACACGTTGATGCGTGCTCAATAACATACCAACCGTACTGTATCTCGCCGTAACGTTTTTAGAACGTCCGCGATACGCCGCCACTCGACGTGCGCCGCACGACGTTTTCGCCCAGCACCATGAATAACGCCACTCCGAATACCGCACCACGCGTCAGGCGCACACAACACGAACGCAGCACGGCGGCGCGCGTCGCGCTCATCAACGCCACGCTCGCCTGCCTTGCCGAAGTCGGTCTCGCCAAGGCGTCGATCAGCGAAATCTGCCAGCGCGCGGGACTGTCGCGCGGCGCGCTGCTCCATCACTTTCCGCACAAGAACGAACTGCTGGTGGCCGCCTACGTGGCGTGGATCAGCGGCAAGCTCGACACACTCGAACAGCGCATCGAAAACGGCGCGAGCGTGCGCGACGAAGTCCGCGTCTGGCGCGCGCAAATGCGCGAGACGTTTCCGATGACGCAGGAATTCTACGGTGCGCTGCGCAGCGACGCCGATCTGCGCGAACGCTTCAACGCGGCACTGCTCACGCATTCGATCGGCGACGACATGCGCCATCATCCGGCGAATACGCGCATCGACCAGTCGCCCGCGCCGTGGCTTACGCGTTACGTGATCGCGTGCTTCATTCGCGGACTCTGCCTGCAGGAACTCTTCGTACGCGATGCATCGGTTCCCGATCAGGCTTTCGATCACTTCATCGAGATTCTGAGCGCGCACATCGAAGGCACGGTCGCGCGCGAAGCCTTGCCTGTTCCCTGATACCCGGTCTCGCTTGATTTCAATTTAACCTTCTCGCCAAGGCGTGCCTGGCTGCCATCAATATAAATATATCGGACTACTACGTATGAGAAAAAGCATATTCCGTTTGCGAGTGATTCCGGCGTTGCTGATTGGCGCAGGCACGTTGACCGCCACTCTCGCTTACGCCGACGACACCTCGAACGGCGCGCAGAATCCCGCGAACGATGCTGCGTCAGGCGCAGATAAAAACGACAACAAAGTCCACAGCCTCGCCACGGTGACGATCAACGGCACGCGCCAGCAAGCGCCGAAAGTATCGAGCGGCGCGCTCGGCACGCGCTCCGATCTGGAAACGCCGTTCTCCACGCGTGTGGTCGCGCAGCAGGAGCTTGAAGACCGTCAGGTGAAATCGCTCGGCAAGGTGTTCTCGGAAGACGCGGCGGTGATGTCGCTCGGCGACACCTATTCGTTCAACGCGTATTCGATCAACGTGCGAGGCATTCCGCTCGACGACTACAACGGCTACAAGATCAACGGTCTGCCGTTCTATATGACGACGGTCGAATTGCCGGTCGAATCGTTCGAATCGATTCAATTGCTCAAGGGCGCATCGGGTTTCATGTACGGATTCGGCGCGCCGGGCGGCATTATCAATTTCGTGACGAAGAAGCCGACCGACACCTTCACGTTCAGCGCCGACGTGGGCTATAGCTCGGATTCCGTGTTCAGCCAGCACATCGACACGGGCGGCCGCTTCGGCCCGGACAGCATGTTCGGCTATCGCTTCAACATCACGCACGAACAGGGCGACACCTATAACGATGCGCACGTGCTGCGCAATTCGGAGTCGCTGTCGCTCGATGCGCGCCTCACGCGCTCGCTCACGTGGACCTTCGACGGCCTTTATCAGTCGCGCAAAGTCGACGGCGGCATTCAGGACGTCATGCTCAGCGACTACACCGGATCGAGCCTGCCGCGCGCGCCGAGCGGACGCACGAACCTCTCTGCTTACGGCGATACGTTCTTTAATTCGAACGTGTATTTCGTCAGCAGCGGCCTGCACTGGCAGATCGATCCGGTCTGGAAAGCGAGCATCGACTATAGCCACAGCAAGGACGAGCGCAATTATTCCGGCCAGTGGCTCGACCTGCTCAACGAGCAAGGCGACTTCAACACCTATCTGAACCGTTCGCGCGGATCGTCGATTTACGACGTCGTGCAGGCCACGCTCGAAGGCAAGTTCTCGACCGGCCCGGTCGATCATCAGGTCGTACTGGGCGTGTCCCAGCAATGGCTCACGAAGAAGACCGTGCCGGCGTCGCTCTATACGGATATCGGCTCGAATAATCTCTACGACACGATCACGCAGCACACGTGGGACGGCACGTACGATTACAGCCAGCAGTACAACAATTTCAATTCGCAGCAGAAGTCGATTTTCGCGAGCGATACGCTGAGCTTCCTGAAATACTGGTCGATTCTCGCGGGCATTCGCTACACGAGCTATCACCAGACGTCGTGGACCTCGCCGTCCACGTCGCCGGTCAGCTATACGCAGAATCCGGTCACGCCGACGCTCGCGCTGATGTTCCGTCCGCGCAGCGACCTGCTGTTCTACGCGAGCTATGTGGAAGCGCTCGAAGACGGCGGCACGGCAGCCGAAGGCTATGCGAACGCAAACCAGGTGCTCGATCCGATCAAGAGCAAGCAGTATGAAGTGGGCGTGAAATACGACGGCCGCCATGTGGGCGCGTCGGCGGCGCTGTTCCGCATCGAGCGCGGCGCGGAGTACGGCAACGCGCAGAACGTCTACGTTTCGAACGGCAAGGAGCGCATCAACGGCCTCGAACTCGACGGTCACGTCGATCTGCCCGCGGGCTTCCGTGTGGCCGCGAGCACGGCCTGGGAAGCGGGCACGTATAGCGAGACCGAGGCCGATCTGATCGGCAAGCGCATCGAGGGCATTCCGCGCTGGCAGGCCACGCTGCAACTGAGCGATCGCATTCCGGGCGTGACGGGCCTCACCGCGAACGCCGAGGCGCATTACTACGGCAGCATGATGGCCGATGCGAACAACAACTACGTGCTGCCGAGCTTCACGCTGTTCAACGCGGGGCTGAGTTATCGCACGACGGTGGCCGGTCATGGCGTGACCCTGCGCGCCGAAGTCGACAATATTTTCAACCGGCATTACTGGGGCTTCCTCCAGTCCGACTATATGTTCGTCGGTGCGCCGCGCACGCTCGCGCTCAACGCGCGCTTCGATCTGTGAGCGCCGCCCTGCTCCGTTCCGGTGCCTCGCGCGGGAATGCGCGGCTATGAGCGCGTTCCTGCAAAACGCAAAGCGGCGCGCGCGCATCCGGGCAGGCGTGTGCGCGATCGTCTTCGCGCAAGTCACGGCGATGGCGCATGCGGCGAGTCATGAGGCAAACGGCACGACGAACGGCGCGTCGAACAACGAAGCGCAAGCCGGGCACTGGCAAACCACCCTCGCCCTGTTCGACGACGCGCGCCCCGCCGCCGTCCCGGCGCGCCTGCCGTACGCCGACGACACACCGCCGCGCGGTGGCACGCTGCGGCTCGCGAATTACATCGACGCCACGCCGGTCGTCACATCGTACGACTCGCTCAATCCGTTCCTGCTGCGCGGCAACGCCGCGCCGGCCGCGCCGATTCTGCTGTTCGAAACGCTGATGCAACGCAGCCTCGACGACGTCAGCACGCAATATCCGCTGCTCGCCGACCGCGTGGCCATCGCACCGGACGGGCTCTCGGCGACCTTCCACCTGAATCCCGCCGCGCGTTTTTCGAACGGCAGGCCCGTGACCGCCGACGACGTCGTCTGGTCGTTCGAATGCCTGAGCCGCGCGCCCACGTCGCCGTTCTACAGCGGCCGCTACGCTCTGATCCGCGCGGCGCACGCACTCGACGCGCAAACCGTGCGCTTCGACTTTCGCTCGGCGCAGCGGCGCGCCGTGCTCGACGCGGGCGACCTCTACGTGTTCTCGCGCGACTGGGCGCGCACGCCCGCGGGCGGCACACGCAGCTTCGACCAGCTCGCGACCGTGCCGCCCATCGCGAGCGGCCCGTATCTGATCGCCTCGCGCGCGAGCAACCGCGAAATCGTCTACCGGCGCGATCCGCATTACTGGGGCGCGGATCTGCCCGTGCGGCGCGGCATGTTCAACTTCGACACCGTGAGCTTTCGCCTCTACAGCGACGACGCCGCGCCGCTCCAGGCGTTCCGCGCGGGCGATATCGACGCGATGTTCGAAGGCAGCGCCGAGCAATGGACGCGCAATTACAGCGGTCCGGGTTTCGCCGCCGGCACGCTGCACAGGCAGGAATTCGCCGAGCAAGGCATCAGCGACGCGCAGGGTCTGTTCTTCAATCTGCGCCGCAAGAAGTTTCAGGACCCGCGCGTGCGCGAAGCCGTGGGTCTCGCGCTCGATTACGAGTGGATCAACCGCAACATGTTTTTCGGGCAGTACGAACGGAGTCAGGGCTTTTTCGACGACAGCGAATTCGCCGCGCGCGGCGCGCCCGACGCGGACGAACTCGCGCTGCTCGAACCGCTGCGCGCGAAGCTGCCGCCCGAGGTATTCGGCGAGGTGCCGCCGCAGCCGCAAACCACGGGACGCGACGGCCTGCGCCGCAATCTCGCGCGCGCCGAAGCGCTGCTCGACAGCGCGGGCTGGCAGTACCGCGACGGCGTGCTGCGCGATGCATCAGGCGCGCCGTTCACGATCGAACTGCTCGACGACGGCACCGGCATGCAGCGCATTCTGATGGTGATCGTGCGCAATCTGCGCATGCTCGGCATCGACGCGCGTCTGCGCATCATGGACCAGACGGTCATCAACGAACGCCTCAAGCATTTCGATTTCGACATGACGACGCTCGGCTATCGCGCGGCGAGCGTGCCGGGCGGCGAACTCGCGCGGCGCTTCGGCAGCGAGGCCGCGCAGACGCCCGGTTCGGAAAACTACGCGGGCGTGAACTCGCCCGCCGTCGATGCGCTGATCGCCGACGTCCAGCACGCGCACAGCGAGCACGCGCTCGTGACGGCGGCGCGCGCGCTCGACCGCGTGCTGCGTTGCGACCGCATCATGGTGCCCGAGTGGCACATCACGCACGCGCGCGTCGCGTGGAACCGCCGCATCGCGCCGCCCGCGCGGGTGCCGAAGCAATATCCGTGGATGGACTGGGTGATCGGCTGGTGGCACGCCGCGCCGCAAAACGCGCCCGCTTTCGCGCAACGACAGGAGTAAGCGCATCATGATCGCCTATATCGGCCGGCGTCTCGCGTTGATGATCCCCACGCTGCTCGGCGTGCTCACCGTCACTTTCATCATCATGCAGTTCGTGCCCGGTGGCCCCGTCGAGCAGGTGATGGCGCGCCTGCAAGGCACGTCGATGCATGGCGAGGGCGGCGGCGGCAACGGCGGCTATCACGGCAACGAAGGCGTCGATCCCGCGCAGATCGCGGCGATCCGCCACGAATTCGGTTTTGACCAGCCGCCGCTCACGCGTTACGTTCGCATGCTCGCGCATTACGCGCGCTTCGATCTCGGCCAGTCGTTCTTTCAGCATCGCTCGGTGTGGGAGCTGATTCGCAGCAAATTGCCGGTGACGGTCACGCTCGGCAGCTTCACGCTCGTGCTCACCTATCTGATCGCCGTGCCGCTCGGCATTGCGAAGGCGCTGCATCGCGGCACCGCGTTCGACTTCGCGACCAGCGCCGCGCTGCTGGCCGCCTATGCGATTCCCGGCTTCGTGCTCGGCGTGCTGCTGATGATGCTGTTCGGCGGCGATCTGTTTCTACATGTGTTTCCGCTCGGCGGCTTCGGCTCGGAAGGCCATGACGCGCTGCCATTCGCGCAACGCGTGCTCGACCGGCTCTGGCATCTGGTGCTGCCGGTGACTGCGTCGGTGACCGGCAGTCTCGCGGTGGTCTCGCTGCTCACGCGCAACGCGTTTCTCGACGAGCTCGCGCGCCAGTATGTGCTGACCGCGCGCGCGAAAGGCGCGGCGCGCAGCGCGGTGGTCTGGCGGCACGTGCTGCGCAACGCGCTGCTGCCGCTCGCGACCGGCCTGCCCGCCGCGTTCATCGCCGCCTATGTGAGCGGGAGTTTGCTGATCGAGACGCTGTTCTCGCTCGACGGCGTGGGCCGCCTTTCGTACGACGCCATCGTGGGCCGTGACTATCCGGTCGTGCTCGGCTCGCTGTTCGTGTTCACGGTGGTCAGTCTCGTCGCGCGGCTCGCGGGCGATCTTGCCTACGCGCTGATCGATCCGCGCATTCATTTCGGCGGCAACGGCCGCTGACTTCGGGGTTCTGCATGGAAGCCATCACACCGCTGCGCGACGAGGCGCAGCCCGCGTTCGACGATGAAAAAACGGCCGCACCGGACCTTGCGGCCGCCGCGCCTGATGCACCCGCATCGACGCCATTCTGGCAACGTCTGCGCCGCCAGCGACTGGGCTGGGCGAGCCTGATCGTGTTCGCCGTGCTGTTCGCCGCCAGCCTCTGCGCGGGCGCGATCGCCAACGACCGGCCGCTCGTCGCGCGCTATCACGGCCACTGGCTGTTCCCGGCGCTGCACGTCTACGCCGATCGCGACTTCGGCGGCGCGCTGCCCACCGAGGCCGATTATCTCGATCCCTTCATACGCGACCAGTTCTCGCGCGACGGCAATTTCGCGCTCTACGCGCCGTGCCCGTTCCGCTACGACACCGTGAACTATCACTCGGCGCGACCGTTTCCCGCGCCGCCATCGGCGCAAAACTGGCTCGGCACCGACGCCTATGGCCGCGACGTATTCGCGCGCGCCCTCTACGGCCTGCGCAGCTCGGTGCTGTTCGCGTTCGCGCTCACGCTCAGCGGCGCGCTGATCGGCGTGCTCGCGGGCGCGTTGCAGGGTTATCACGCGGGCCGCGTCGACCTGCTCGGCCAGCGTCTGATCGAAATCTGGAACGCGCTGCCCGACCTCTATCTGCTGATCATTCTGTCGTCGATCTTCGAACCGAGCCTCGCGCTGCTGTTCGTGCTGCTCGCCGCGTTCGGCTGGATCACGCTGTCCGATTACGTGCGCAGCGAATTCCTGCAAAAGCGCGCGCTCGATTACGTGCGCGCCGCGCGCACGCTCGGGCTGTCCGACTGGCAGATCATGTGGCGGCACATTCTGCCGAACAGTCTCACGCCCGTCATCACGTGGCTGCCGTTTCGCATGAGCGCGGCGATTCTCTCGCTCGCGAGCCTCGATTTCCTGGGGCTCGGCGTGCCGCCGCCCGCGCCGAGCCTCGGCGAACTGCTGGCCGAAGGCAAGGACCATCTCAACGCGTGGTGGATTTCGGCGACGGCGATTGCCGCGCTGGTCGTCACGCTGCTGCTGCTCACGTTTATCGGCGATGCGTTGCGCGAATCGCTGTCGACCGATCGTCATCGCGCGCACGACAACACCCAGGAGCGTTCATGACGACGCCAGTTCTCGAAGTCGACGGCCTCGACATTCGTATCGGATCGCGACGCATCGTCCGTGGCATCGATCTGACGATCGCGCGCGGCGAACGCGTGGCGCTGGTCGGCGAATCGGGCTCGGGCAAGAGTCTCACGGCGCTCGCGCTGCTCGGTCTCGCCGACGCCGCGCAGGTCAGCGGCAGCGTGCGGCTGGCGGGCCAGGAACTGCTCGGCAAGAGCGAGGCGCAATGGCGCGCCGTGCGCGGCGGCGACATCGCCATGGTGTTTCAGGAACCGATGACCGCGCTCAATCCGCTCTGGAGCATCGGGCGGCAGATCGGCGAAAGCCTGCGTCTGCATGCGAATCTGCGCGGCGCGGCCGCGCGCGAACGTGCGATTGCGCTGCTGCGGCGCACCGGCATTGCCGAACCCGAGCGCAAAGTCGACTGCTATCCGCACCAGTTGTCGGGCGGACAACGCCAGCGCGCGATGATCGCGATGGCGCTCGCCTGCAACCCGCGCCTCTTGATCGCCGACGAACCGACCACCGCGCTCGACGTGACCGTGCGCCGCCAGATCGTCGATCTGCTGATCGAGCTTCAGGAAGCCGACGCGGACGGGCGCGGTCTTGCCGTGCTGCTGATCACGCACGACCTGCATCTGGTGCGGCGCTTCGCGCATCGCGTGGCCGTGATGCAGCATGGCGCGATTGTCGAGCAAGGCGCGACCGAGGCGCTGTTCGCGGCGCAGCGGCATCCTTACACGCGCAAGCTGTTCGACAGCGCGCCGCGCCGCACGCTCGCCCCAGTCGCCGACGACGCGTCGCGCGTGCTCGCCGTCGACGGACTGCGCGCCGGCTATCGCGCGCGGGCGCCGGGCTGGCGCGGCGTGCTGCGTGCGGGGACGAGCGCGGTGCTCGACGGCATCGACCTGCATCTGCGCGCGGGCGAAACGCTGGGCGTGCTCGGCGAGTCGGGCTGCGGGAAATCGACGCTCGCGGCGGCCATCGTCGGGCTGGTGCAGCCGGTGGCGGGCACGATCCGCTTTGCGGGGCTGAATGGACTCGATGGCGCGCCGCAATCACCGCCACGTCGCGTGCTCGCCGCCCACGTGCAAATGGTGTTTCAGGACCCGTTCGGCTCGCTCGCGCCGCGCCTGACCGTGGGCGAGATCGTCGAGGAAGGACTCGCGCTGCATCATCCGGATCTGCCCGCCGATGCGCGGCGCGCGCGCGTGGCGGCGCTGCTGGCCGAAACCGGCCTGCCCGCCGACGCAGCCTCGCGGCTGCCCGCCGCGTTTTCGGGCGGCCAGCGCCAGCGCATCGCGATTGCGCGTGCGCTTGCGGTGAATCCGCGCATTCTCGTGCTCGACGAACCGACGAGCGCGCTCGACGTCTCGATCCAGCAGCAGATTCTCGCGCTGCTCACGACGCTGCAACGGCGTCACGGCCTGAGCTACGTGTTCATCAGCCACGATATCGACGTGCTGCGCGCTGTTTCGCATCGCCTCGTGGTGATGCACGGCGGCAAGATTGTCGAGACCGGCGACACGCTCGCGGTGCTCGACGCGCCCGCGCACGCCTACACGCGCAAGCTCGTCAGCGCGGCGCAACTGGCGCCCGCCAGTCTCGCGGCGGCGTAATCCCCGCGTAATCTTTCGCGCACGCAGGGTTGGGCCACGCCGGCGGCCCAACCCGATCTTCGGCGGGTGTCACAATATTCCCCTTCCCGAATCGTCTTCACGGGTATGGAACCGCCGCTCACCCCGAACCCGCTGCCCCATCCGGACCTACCGGACCGCGACATCGCCGACACCGTCGCCCGCGAGCGTCCGAGGCTGCGCAGTTTCATCCGTCGCCGCGTGATCGACCAGGACGAAGCCGAGGACATCCTTCAGGACGTTTTCGAGGAACTCGTCGAGGCCTGGCGACTGCCCGAGCCGATCGAACAGGTCGGCGCGTGGCTGTTTCGCGTCGCGCGCAACCGGATCGTCGACCGTTTTCGAAAACGCAAGGAAGTCCCGCTCGCCGATCTCGGCGGCGGCATCGGCCAAAGCGGCGCGGAACCCGGCGACGATCACAGCGACTACCGCCTCGACCTCGCGCTGCCTTCGGCCGACGGCGGCCCCGAGGCCGCGTACGCACGCGCGGCGCTGCTCGACACGCTGCGCGACGCGCTCGACGAACTGCCCGCCAGCCAGCGCGAGGTGTTCGTCGCGCACGAACTGGACGGGCGCAGCTTCAAGGAACTGGCCGCCGCGACCGGCGTGGGCGTGAACACGCTGCTGGCGCGCAAGCGTTACGCGGTGCTGCATCTGCGCGAGCGTCTGCGGGCGTCGTGGGACGGCTATGACATCTGAACCGAAGGAGAACAACATGCAATTTCGCCGCAAGATTTTCGCCAGGATCGTGGTGGTGCTGGCCATCGTCGCGCTGCTGGGCTGGGTCGTCATGAGCCTGTGGAACTGGATCGTGCCGTCGCTCGTCGTCGATGCGCACGCCATCGACTATCCGCGCGCCATCGGCCTGCTCGTGCTCTGCCGGATTCTGTTCGGTGGATTCCGCGGCCACGGCGGCTGCCGCCAGCGCGGCAAATGGCGTCAGTGGAAACAGTGGCAAAGCATGACGCCGCAAGAGCGCGAACAGTTGCGCAACGGGCCGCTGCCGGACTGACATCGCCCGCAGCGCCGCTGCGTGTATCGTCACGCTTTCCTTCTCATTCGCTCGACTCCGAGACTTGCCATGCCAGAAGCCGCCGTCCGCTCGTCGCGCGTCGCCCCGCTGTTTGCCCTGTTGCCGTTCCTGCGCCCCTATGCCGGGCGCTGGGCGCTCGCCTTTCTCGCGCTGCTGACCTCGGCGGGCGCGACGCTGGCGCTGCCCGTCGCGTTCAAGTATCTGATCGATCGCGGCTTCGCCAGCGGCAACCGCGCGCATATCGATCGCTATTTCATCGCGCTGTTCGTCGTGTCGCTGATCCTCGCGGCCGCCACCGCGCTGCGTTTCTACTGGGTCTCGTGGCTCGGCGAGCGCGTGACGGCCGATCTGCGGCGCGCGGTCTACACGCACGTCATGCGCATGAGCCCACAATTCTTCGAAACCACGCAGACGGGCGAAGTGCTCTCGCGCCTCACCACCGACACCACGCTGATCCAGGCCGTGGTCGGCACCAGCCTGTCGCTCGGCCTGCGCAACGCGCTGCTGACCGTCGGCGGCGTGACGATGCTGGTGGCCACCAGCCCGGTGCTGTCCGGCTACATCATTGCGACGCTGATCGTCGTGGTGCTGCCGATCGTCGTGTTCGGGCGGCGGGTGCGGCGGCTCTCGCGCGCGAGTCAGGACAAGGTCGCGAATGCGAGCGCGCTGGCCGGCGAAGTGCTCAATGCGATGCCGACCGTGCAGTCGTACACGCAGGAAGGCTACGAGACGAAGCGCTTCGGCGGCGCGGTCGAAGCCGCGTTCGACACCGCGCTCACGCGCATCCGGGCGCGCGCGAGCCTGACGGCCGTGGTGATCGTGTTCGTGTTCGCGGCCATCGTGTTCGTGCTCTGGCTCGGCGCGAAGGCGGTGCTCGCGGGCAGCATGACGGGCGGCCAGCTCTCGCAGTTCATTCTCTACGCGGTGTTCACGGCGGGCGCCGTGGGCGCGGTGGCCGAAGTCTGGGGCGATCTGCAGCGCGCGGCGGGCGCGACCGAGCGGCTGTTGCAGTTGCTGGCGGCGCGCTCGCCGGTGGAAGAAGCCGACAAGCCCGTGCCGCTGCCCGCGCAGGGCGACGGCATCCGTTTCGAGAACGTGGGCTTTTCGTATCCGTCGCGGCCTGGCATCGCGGCGCTCGCGGGCTTTTCGCTCGATGTGCGACCGGGCGAGCATGTCGCGCTGGTCGGGCCGTCGGGTGCGGGCAAGACCACGCTGTTCCAGTTGCTGCTGCGTTTCTACGATCCGCAGTCGGGCCGCATCCTCATCAACGGCGTGCCGACGCGCGATGTGACGCTCGCCTCGTTGCGCCAGGCGATCGGCGTGGTGTTGCAGGAATCGGTGATTTTTTCGGGCAGCGTGCTCGACAACATCCGCTACGGCATGCCGGACGCCACGCTCGACGAAGTGCGCCGTGCCGCCGACATGGCCGCCGCCGCCGGGTTCATCGAGCAATTGCCGGAAGGCTATGACACGTTCCTCGGCGAGCGCGGCGTGCGGCTCTCGGGTGGACAGCGCCAACGCATCGCGATTGCCCGCGCGATTCTCAAGGACCCGCCGATTCTGCTGCTCGACGAAGCCACCAGCGCGCTCGACGCCGCCAGCGAACGGCTCGTGCAGACGGCGCTCGACAACGCCGCGCAGAATCGCACCACGCTGGTGATCGCGCATCGGCTGGCGACCGTGCAGCAGGCCGACCGCATCGTGGTGCTGGAGCATGGCCGCATCGTCGCGCAAGGGCGTCACGCGGATCTGCTCGAAAGCTCGCCGCTGTATGCGCAACTGGCCGCGTTGCAGTTCGGCGATGCCACGGCGAAGCTTCAATCCGCGGCGCACGAATAAGTCACGACGTGCCGCACTTCGGGCGCTCGCATCGCGCGAGCGCCTGCTCTCTTCCCGCCGCGTTTGTCCAGCTTGCCTGGCGTGTCTAGCGCTGGGCGTTCAAGCCCAGCAAACGCTGGCATTCCGCACGGCTCTGCCCCGCCGCCCGCTGATCCTCGCTACCGAGCTTGTTGAAGCGCGCCAGCGCGTCGTTGGCGGCCGCCGGGTTGTATTCCTGCTTGTGCAGCGCGTAATCGGAGTTGCCGTTTTCGACCATATCGCGCATGTCCTTGCGCGGATCGTCGGTGCCGTTGTTCTTCACCAGACAGAACAGCACGGTGTAATAGTCGCGCTCGGCGGGCGTGTAGCGCGGGCGCAGGAAGTGCGCCAGCGCTGCCGCCGAAAGAATCAGGCACAGCAGCGCAATCCAGCGTTTTTTCTTCATGGAATTCACATCGATGCGACGCGCGTCGCAAGCGGTGACGGCCTCGCGTCAGGGCACGGCGCGCGCTCGGGAGTCAGCAGACGGCAGGCGCGCGCGAGGCGCGGCGACTGCCCGAAAAGAGCCTGGATTATAAGCGCATCGAGAAATGCCCCGCAACGAAACGGGCGCGAGAATCACGGGGAAATAGCGCAAACCAGTGCGAATTAGTATACCCCCTCACCCTATTTGTGTAATATACCCCCTACCGTATATTAATCGTCTCGATGAGACGTGGCGCGGCGCGCGCCGCAGCCAGCTAGCCAGTCATCCAGGAAACCGCAGCATGATGGACTTTTCGCATCTTCTTTCGCAGGGCGCCTCCAGCGCCTGGCTGTTCATTCCGAGCGCGATCCTGCTGGGCGCGCTGCACGGATTGGAGCCGGGCCACTCGAAAACGATGATGGCCGCGTTCATCGTGGCGATTCGCGGCACGGTTGGGCAGGCGGTGTTGCTGGGCTTGTCGGCGACGCTCTCGCATACCGCCGTGGTGTGGGCCATCGCGCTCATCGGCATGTATTTCGGCCGCAACTGGAACGCCGCAAGCAGCGAGCCGTGGTTTCAGGTGGCCTCGGCGGTGCTGATCGTCGGCGTCGCGGCATGGATGATCTGGCGCACCTGGCGCGAGCAGCGCGCGGCGCATGAGCACGAGCATGGACACGCGCACGGCCATCACCACCACGATCACGATCATCATGATCACGATCATCACGGCCATGATCACCACCACGCCGACCTCGATGCGTCCTCCACCGAGTACCAGGACGCCCACGAACGCGCGCACGCGAACGACATCCGTCGCCGCTTCGCGAATCGCGACGTCACCACCGGCCAGATCGTCATGTTCGGCCTGACCGGCGGACTCGTGCCGTGCCCCGCGTCGATCACCGTGCTGCTACTGTGCCTGCAACTGAAGCGTTTCGCGCTGGGCGCGTCGCTCGTGCTCTGCTTCAGCATCGGACTTGCGCTGACGATGGTCGTCTCCGGCACGCTGGCGGCGCTGAGCGTCAAGCACGTGTCGAAAAAATGGAGCGGATTCGGCGATTTCGCGCGCAAAGCGCCGTATTTCTCCGGCGCGCTGATCCTGCTCGTCGGCCTGATCGTCGGCTATCAGGGTTTGACGGCGCTCGCGGCCTGATGTCGCGGCGCGTAGCGTAGTCCCCCTCGCTATAGGCAGCGGTATACTCGGGTTTCCATCCGTCGAGGTCAGGCATGAGTCACACGATTCGCGAAAAACAGAAGCTGCTCAACCGCGTGCGCCGCATCAAGGGGCAAGTCGAGGCCATCGAGCGCGCGCTCGAAGACGAGCGCGGCTGCATGGACGTGCTGCAACTGATCACCAGCAGCCGCGGCGCGATGAACGGCCTGCTCGCCGTGGTGCTGGAGGATCACATCCGCACCCATCTCGTCGATGCCGAACCCGCCGACGAACACGGCAGCGGCACCGAGCAGCTGATCGAAGTCGTCCACAGCTATTTCAAGTAAGCCATGGCCGTGAAATCGCCGTGCATCGAACTCTGTGCGTTCGATGGCAAAACCGGTTTGTGCACGGGCTGTTACCGCACGCGCGAGGAAGCGCGTGGCTGGAAGAAGATGACCGACCATCGGCGTCATCAGATCATCAACGAGCGCGCGCGTCGTCAGGCCAGGATCGGCCGCGAAACCGGCCCGCGCGTGAAAGGCGACTAAAAACCCGATTAAAAACGCGCGCCTACTTCGCCGTCTTGCGTTTCTTTTCGAGCGGCGCCCAGCTCGCGTCGTCCTGCAAGCGGTCGAACAGGCGATTGCGCCGCGCGCCGTCCAGTTCGGTCAAGCCGATGAGCGTGTGAAACGCCATGCCGCTGGCCGCGAAATACCGCAGCAGCGCGAGTTCCTCGTCGCGCGCTTCGCTCTCGATGGTTTTCGTCACTCGATTGTCGGTGTCGCGCACGCGCCCGAGCATCTCGGGCGATTCCACCATCACCGCCAGCATCGCGCGCGCGACGGAATTCGGCTGATTCACGGCCTCGCGAAAAATTTCGATCTGCGCATTGAGCGTGGGCTCGGCTTTTTTCGCGCCTTCCTTGCCCAGATAATCGGCCGCGATCCGCTGAAACTCGCTGAGCTGATGCTCCAGCAGCGCCTCCAGCACACCGTTCTTGGTGCGGAACTGATGCAGCAGCCCGCCCTTGCTGATGCCGCTTTCGCGCGACAACGCGTCGAACGTCAACGCGCCCGCGCCCTCCCTCGTCAGAATCGCCAGCGCGGCGGCGATGGCTTTCTTGCGGGACAGTTCGGAGCGGGTCGGGTTATCCATGTCGATTCGAGGGCGTGACTAAGAACGTGACAGCGTGACTTCGGGCATGACAGCGTCGGCGAGGGAATCGCGCGCCGATCCGCGTGAAAAGCGGCGCCTGGCGAACGGTCGGTCGGTTGCGGACATGATTGTAACCAATTCCGCCTCGCCATACAAACAAACCGGGTAGACGGTTTACATTTCTCGAATTTGCCGTTACGCTGCGTCCGCAGTGAACAGCGGTTTCTCACTGTTTCACCCAGCTTTCTTTCAGCGCCCGCTTAATCCATCCAAGGAACCTTCCGATGTTCGGCCAACGCCTCGCACTTCCCCTCGTCACGGGCACGCTGTCCCTTCTTCTTGCCGCCTGCGCCGGCGTTCAGCCGGTCGCCTACTCCGGCATCGACGCCACGCACCAGTTGCAGCCGAATCACGGCGACGACCGCAACAAAGTGCCGCTCGCCTACGGCATTCCCGTCTCCTGGTCGCGCTATACGCAGGTCGTGCTCGACCCCGTCACCGTCTATCGCGGCGCCGACGCGCAATTCGGCGACATGAAAGACGACGACAAAACCACGCTCGCCCGCTACGCGCAGCAGGCCTTCACCGAAAACCTCGGCAAACGCTTCCAGATGACGAACCACACCGGCCCCGGCGTGCTGCGCGTGAAGGTGACGCTGACCGGCGCGGAGAGCACCACGCTGCTCGTGGGTCAGGCGATGCATTTCGATATCGCCGGCAATCTCTACAACGGCGTGCAGGCGGTGCGCGGCGGCCAGGGCGCGTTCAGCGGCTCGGTGTCGTACGCGGTCGAGGTGTACGACAGCAACGATGGCCGTCTACTGAAAGCCTATGTGACCAAGCAATATCCGAATGCGATGAATCTGCCCGCGGCGTTCGGCTCGTTGAGCGCCGCGAAAACCGGCCTCGATAAAGGTGCGGAAGCGCTCGTCGCGCAAATGCATTAATCCCGCGCACCAGAACACCGAAGCACCCTGCCCGGCCACGCGAGATTCAATCGCCCGGAATCATTTAAATAATCAGGATGCCTGATCATGAAACACCTGGCGGAATTCGCGTGGTCGGCGGGCCATCCTACGCTGGTCATCACGCTCGTCTTCACGGCTGCGTATTGCGCGGTCGGCATTCCCGCGCATTGCCTGCTCGGTCCGGGCGCGCGCGACTACTACGGCACGATGGCGGGCGTCTTCGCGGCGCTCGCCTATCTGACGCTGATACTGGGCTTTCGCCCATGACCGTCGACGGCAAAGCCAGTGCCATCTGCGGCTTGTGGATTCGCGCACGCGACGCATTCGGCCGGTTCCGGCGCGCGCTCGGCGATGTCATCGCAGGGAAGCTCTGAATGTTGCGCACGATGTTTTCGCCGATGAGCCTCGCGCCGCTCATCGCCTTGCTGGCCGGTGGCCTGCTGCTCGCTCACGCGCTGTTCCCGCGCGGCCCGCAACTGACGATCGACTTCGCCAGCGGAGCCGGATTGCAGGCGGGCAAGACGCGCGTGCGCTATCGCAACGTGGAAGTGAGCGAACTCGAAACGCTGCATCTGTCGCGCGACCGCTCGCATGTGACCGCCGTGGTGCGGCTGATGGCGGACGCCGCCCGCCTCGCCACCTGCGGGACGCGTTTCTGGGTGGCGCGTCCGCGTATCGACGCCGGAGGTATTTCGGGGCTCGAAACCCTGCGCACCGCGCCGTATATCGACGTGGATATCGGCGCCGCCCGCACAACGTGCCACAGCTTTATCGGCCTGGAAACGCCGCCCGTGGTGAGCGCCGATCGACGCGGCAGCCGCTTCATTCTGCGCGCCGCGTCGCTGGGTTCGCTGCAGGCGGGTTCGCCGGTCTATTTTCATCGCGTCGCCGTGGGACAGATTCTCGGCTACACGCTGCCGAAAAACGGCCAGGAAGTCGATGTCGACGTGTTCGTGAACGCGCCGTTTGATCGCTATGTCACGTCGTCGACGCGCTGGTGGCAGGCCAGCGGAATCGACGTGCAACTCGATTCGCGCGGCTTCAACGTCGACCTGCAGCCGCTCGAAGCGATGCTGCGCGGCGGCGTGCAATTCGACTCGCCCGCCGAAGCCGCTCCGCCGTCGCACGACAGCCGCACCTTCACCCTCGCCGACAACCGCACCGACGCGCTGCGCAGCACGAACGGCCCGGCCGCGCCCGTGCAGATGCGCTTTCGCGAATCGTTGCGCGGCCTCGTTGTGGGCGCGCCGGTCGATTTTCATGGGGTGGAGATCGGCAACGTCACACGGATCGACGTCGATAACAACACCGCGCACGGCGGCTTCGACATGATCGTCAGCCTGAATCTCTATCCGTTCCGGCTCGGGCGACGCTATCGCGCGGCGCTCGGCAAAGGCGACGGCCCGGGCGGACGCGCGCTGCTGAGCGACATGATCGCGCAAGGTCTGCGCGGCCAGGTGCGCATGGGCAGCGTGCTCACGGGCCAGCGCTATATCGCGCTCGACTTTTTCCCCAAGGCGCCGCCCGTTCATTTCGATGCGAAGCGCGCGGCGGTCGAACTGCCGACGGTGCCCAACACCATCGAAGAACTGCAAGATCTGCTCGGCGATATCGTCGCGAAACTCGATCGCGTGCCGTTCGACGAAATCGGAAGGAACGTCGATGCGTCGCTCGACGGCGCGAATGCGCTACTCAAGACCCTGAACGATGAAACCGTTCCACAAACGCAGTCCACGCTGGCTTTTGCGCAGACGTCTTTTGCCGCTGCACGCACCACGCTCGAAGCGGATTCGCCCTTGCAAACCGACGTGCGCACGGCCACGACGCAACTGCGCCGGACGCTCGCGAGCGTGAACGCGCTGGCCGATTATCTCCAGCGCCATCCGGAATCGATCGTGTGGGGCAAGCCTTCGGGTCAGTGAAGGCGACGTGAGTCAATCATCCGCGCGCCGTCAACTCGACGCCAGATAGCGTTGCGGCGATTCGCCCGTCACCTGGCGGAACATGACGATAAACGCGCTCGCGCTGCGATAACCGAGATCTTTCGCGACCTGCACTACCGAATGCCCGAGCGTGAGGCGCGTGATCGCTTCCGCCACGCGCATCTGCTGACGCCAGGCCACGAAGGTCAGCCCGGTTTCCGCATGCAGGCGGCGCGCGAGCGTGCGTCCGCTCGCACCGAACTGCTCGCCCCAAAAATCGAGCGAGAGATCGCTGCCCGGGTCGTTCATCATGTGCTCGCAGAGCTTGAGCAGGCGCTCGTCGCGCGGCAAGGGCACGCCGGGCTCCGCGAGGCTGGGCGTTTCCGCCAGCACCTTCAGCATCAACGGCGCGGCGAGGCCCGCGCGGCTCGTGGCCGTATAGCTGTCCGCGCCCTCGACCAGCGTGAGCGCGAGTTCGCGCAGCAAGGCCGACACTCCGATCACGGCGGGATCTTCCCACGGCCAGGGAAACACATCGGGTTCCAGATAGATGCTGCACAGCGCCGTATCGCCGACCGCGTGCAGTTCATGATCGACATCCGACGGCAGCCACACCGCGCGCGACTGCGGCACGGTCCACGTGCGCGCGGGCGTGAGCACGCGAATCACGCCTTTGACCGCGAATACCAGTTGACCATGACGATGCTGATGCCATGTCACGCGTTCGCCGTGGCGGTAGGTCACGAGCGTCGCAGCGACCTCGCGCGGCAGCGGCGTGCGAGCCATCGGGTAGCGCTTGAGCAGAAACGACTTCATCGGACGGACGTACGGGCGCGAAAGGAAGTGGCCCATGATATTGGAAATTGACAAAAAATTGTCAAAAAATCGATATCTCCTGTCCGCCTTTAATTCGCATAAGACGGTAATCTCCTTACCCATCAAGGCTTCTGGCGGAACCCCGCCCGAAATCAATAATGCTTCTCATTCGTGGAATTACCCCGGTGGACCCTGTGGTCGATAGGGTCGATAGGGTCGACACACACGATCGCCACGCGCACGAACGACTTTTCCGCCGCTTATGCCCCTGATTGCTTCATTGATCCGCAGCTCGCGCTGGCTTCTGCCACTCGCCCTGCTCGTGAGTCTCGTGAGCGGCTTCGCGAATGCGGCGCTAGTCGCGCTCATCAACCAGGCGTTACAGGCGTCGGGCGCGCAACTCGTGCAACTGGGCGTGCGCTTCGCGCTACTCGCGGCGCTGGTGCTCGCCACGCGCGTGGGTTCGCAGACGCTCTTCATGTATCTCGGCCAGCGCGTGAAAGCGCGTCTGCGCATGCAGACGATCGGCCGCATCGCCGCGGCCTCGTTCCGCGATCTGGAGCGCTGCGGCGCGGCGCGTGCGCTCGGCGCGCTGACCCAGGACCTCGACAGCATCGTCGTGTTCTTCGTGAGCCTGCCGTCGATTGCGATGCAGGGTGCGGTGATCGCCGGTTGCCTCGCCTATCTGGGCATGCTGTCGCTGCCGATTCTCGGCGTCGCGCTCGCGGTGCTCGGCGTGGGGACGTTCGGCACGCATCTCGTCGGTTCGCGCGCGCTGCGTCATCTGCGTGCTTCGCGCGAACGCGAGGACGAGCTGTTGCGCCAGTTTCGCGCGCTGTTCGACGGCGCGAAGGAACTGAAGCTGCATCGCGCACGCGCCGAAGCGTTCGTCGGCGGCCAGCTCGCGCCGCACGTCGAAGCGGTGCGCGCGCAACGCACGCGCGGCTACGTGCTGCATGCGCTCGCGGCGAGCTGGGGCAATCTGCTGCTGTTCGGCTTCGTCGGCCTGACGATCTTCGTGCTCGCGCGCCTGTTCGACGCCGATGCGCACGTGATGTCCGGTTACGCACTCGTCTTTCTCTACCTGATCATGCCCGTGGAAGGCCTGCTGGCGGCGCTGCCCGCGATCAGTTCGGCGCGCGTGGCGTTCGAGCGGATCGGCAAGCTCGAAGCCGCGCTGCCACCTGAACAGGGTCGGCTTGCCGATATCGGTACAAATGTCGCGCAAGCCGCTCAGCCCGCGTTTTCGCGCATCGCGCTCGAAGGCGTCGAGCATCGTTACGTGCGCGAAAACGAGGACGGTTTCTTCACGCTCGGCCCGATCGATCTGACGTTTCGTGCGGGCGAAACGGTGTTCCTCGTCGGCGGCAACGGCAGCGGCAAGACCACGCTCGCGAAACTGCTCGTCGGCCTGTATGCGCCCGAGCGCGGCCGTCTGCTCGTCGACGGCGCGGCCGTGGACGACGCGACACGCGCCGCTTATCGACAGTATTTTTCCGTGGTGTTCAGCGACTTCCATCTGTTCGATTCGTTGCTCGGCTTGAGCGCCGGACGCGAAAACGCGGCGCGCGCGCTGCTCGTCGCGCTGCAGCTCGACCACAAGGTGCGGATTCAGGACGGCGCGTTTTCCACGCTCGCGCTCTCGCAGGGACAGCGCAAACGCCTCGCGCTGCTGGTCGCGTTTCTGGAGGATCGGCCGTTCTACGTGTTCGACGAATGGGCCGCCGATCAGGACCCGGCCTTCAAGGACGTGTTCTATCGCACGCTGCTGCCGGAGCTGAAAACGAAGGGAAAAACGGTGCTCGTGATTACGCACGACGATCGGTATTTCGATCTCGCCGATCGTCTGATCAAGCTCGACAGCGGGCGGATCGGCGCGACGCATTCCAGCCTCGCCGACGGTAACGGCCACAGCGGCAACAACATGGCGAGCGCAGCATGAACGCGATCCTGCACAACGCGGTTCACGAATCAGCGCACGACACGGCAGGCACGCAGACGGCCTTCGCGCTCGAAGGCGTCGCGTTCGCCGCCGGTGGCCGCACGCTGCTGCATCCGCTCGACCTCACGATCGAGCACGCGCGCGTGACCGGTCTCGTCGGCCACAACGGCTCGGGCAAATCGACGCTCGTCAAACTGCTCGCGCGCCAGCTCGATCCCGCCGCCGGCACGATCCGTTACGCGGGCCGGCCGCTCGCACAGTGGAGCGCCCGCGAGTTCGCGCGCCAGGTCGCGTATCTGCCGCAGCAAACGCCGCTCACCGACGGCATGACCGTGCGCGAACTCGTCGCGCTCGGGCGCTATCCGTGGCACGGCGCACTGGGCCGTTTCAGCGACGACGACGCCGCGTGGGTCGAGCGCGCCATGCGCGCCGCCGACGTGCTCGCGCACGCCGATCGTCCCGTCGATGTGCTCTCGGGCGGCGAGCGCCAGCGCGCGTGGCTCGCGATGCTGGTCGCGCAGGACTGCCGCTGCATGCTGCTCGACGAACCGACCGCCGCGCTCGACATCGGCCATCAGCTTGCGGTGCTCGACCTCGTGCGCGCGCTGTGCGCCTCGGGCGCGATGAGCGCGGTCGTCGTGCTGCACGACGTGAACATGGCCGCGCGCTTTTGCGACCGCATCGTCGCGCTGCGCGAGGGGCGCCTGCTGATGCGCGAGCGCGCCGCCGACATCATCGACCCGCTGCGGCTCGAATCGATTTACGGCGTGCCGATGAGCGTGAGCGTCGATCCGTCGAGCGGGCGCCGTCTGGGGTTTCCGGCATGAGCGCGCACACCACGAATCCGCGCCGCCGTCGCGTGCTCGCTGCACTTGGCGCGCTGGCGTCCACATCAAGCTTCGGCGCGACGCCGCCTCGTGCACCTCGTTCGCCTCGTTCACCCCGGCGGATCGTGGTCCTCAACTGGGAGCTGACCGAAACGCTGCTCGCGCTCGGCCGCGCGCCGGTCGGCATTCCGCTGCCGGACTGGTACGCGAGCGGGATCGTCGCGCCGCCGCTGCCGCCGGGCGTCGTCGACGTCGGGCTGCTCTATCAGCCGAATTTCGACGTGCTGCTCACGCTCGCGCCCGACCTGCTGATCGTCACGCCCGCCCACGCGGCGCTGATGACGCCGCTGCAACGCATCGCGCCGACGCTCACGCTCGGCGCGTACATGAGCGCCGCGCAACCATTCGAGGCGCTCTGCGCTGAAACGCAGACGATGGCGCGCGCGCTCGCCGCGCCGGACCATGCCATGGCGCTGATCGCCGCCACGCAACGCGGATTCACCGCGGCCGCCGACGCGATCGCGGCCACGCCGACGCGCGCCACGCGCCCGGTGATCGTCGCCGAAGCGCTCGACGAGCGGCACTTTCGCGTCTACGGCGCGGGCAGTCTGTTCGACGCTGTGCTTGCGCGCATCGGCCTGCGCAACGCCGCGAATCCGCGTGACGCGGCGGGTCGTCCACAGGACGCGCCCTGGCCAACCAACGCGGCGGGCTCGGCCACCGTCGCGCTGCAACGCCTGTTCGACGTGCCGCAGGCGGACATTCTGCTGGTCGGTCCGCTGCACGACGACCTGCGCGCCGCGCTGGGCGCGAGCCCGCTGTGGCGCGCGCTGCCCGCCGTGCGCGAACGGCGCGTGTCGGTGCTGCCGGTGATCGCCGCGTTCGGCGGCCTCGTCTCGATGCAGCGCTTCGCCGCCGCCCTTCCCGTGGCGCGGGCCACGCTCGACAACGGCGGAGGCGGCCTTGCGTAACCTCGCGCGTCGTCCCTTCCTTGAGCGCGCCGCGCTGCCGCGCGACTGGCGTTGGCCGCTGGTCGGCGCGCTGTTCGCGCTCGCCGCGTGCCTCGCCGCCGCGGACGTGCATCGCGTGCTCGCGGGCGCGCCGTTCTGGAGCGCGCTCACGCTGCCCGCATCGATCAGCGCGCAGGACATCGGCGCGGTGCTGGTCCACGACAGCCTGCTGCCGCGCATCGCGACGACATTGCTCTGCGGCGCCGCGCTCGGCCTCGCGGGCACGCTGATGCAGCAGGTGCTGCGCAATCCGCTCGCCGAACCGATGACGCTCGGCGTGTTCCCGGGCGCCTATCTCGCGCTCTCGATCGCGACGATCTGGATGCCGGGCTGGCTCGCGCTGGGCCGCGACACGCTGGCGCTCGCGGGCGGCGCGATCGCCATGCTCGCCGTGTTCGCGCTGGCGTGGGCGCAAGGCATGTCGCCGCTCGGGGTGATCCTCGGCGGCATGGTGGTCAACCTGTATTGCGGCGCGATCAGTCTCGCGATTTCGGTGGTGCATTTCGACCGGCTCGCCGGCCTGCAGATCTGGGGCGGCGGCGCGCTCGACCAGAGCGGCTGGCAAGCGGCGCTGCATCTGACCGTGCGGCTCGCGCTGTGTCTTGTCGGCGCGGTGCTGCTCTACCGTCCGCTGAGTCTCTTCGATGCGGGCGACGCCACGGTGCGCAATCTCGGCGTGGCGGTCGGCTGGATGCGCGGCGCGGCGCTGTTCGTCGCGGTGGCGCTCACGGCGTTCGTGGTCGCCGAAGTCGGCGTGATCGGCTTCATTGGACTGGCTGCGCCGCTGCTGGCGCGTCTGGCGGGCGCGCGGCGTCTGCGCGACCGGCTCGTCTGGGCGCCGCTGACCGGCGCGGCCCTGCTGTGGCTCACCGATGAAATCGTGCGCTTCGCCGCGCGCGCCGACGTGTTTGCCGCCCATCTGATCGCGACCGGCAGCGTGACCGCGCTTGTTGGCGTGCCCTTGCTCATCGCGTTGCTGCCGCGTTTGCGCACGCGGCCCGACACCCATGCGCCCCACGCTCCGCACCACAATTCACTCGCGCCGCGCGCGCTGCCGCTGCTGTGGGCCATGCTGCTGCCGCTCGTCTGCGTGCTCTCGCTGATGGTGTCGCGCAGCGCCGACGGCTGGAGCATCGCGACGCGCGCGCATATCGACGCGCTGCTGTTCTGGCGCGTGCCGCATCTCGTCGCGGCGCTCGCGGCGGGCAGCCTGCTCGCGACCGCGGGCACACTGCTGCAACGCATGACCGCCAACCCGATGGCGAGCCCCGACCTGCTCGGCGTGGGATCGGGCGGCATGTTCGGCATGGTCGTCGTGCTGTTCCTGAGCCAGCGCATTGTTCCCGCCGCGCTGTTCGCGGGCTGCGTCGCCGGGGCGTTCGCGACACTGCTGCTGTTGCTGTGGTTCGGACGGCGCGCGCGCTTCGCGCCCGAGCGCCTGCTGCTGGTCGGCATTTCGATCAGCGCGCTGTTTCAGGCGGTGGTCGGCGCGCTGATGTCGAGCGGCGACCCGCGCGCGGGCGTGCTCGTCGATCTGCTGATCGGCTCCACGTATTACGTCGCGCCCGGCATCGCGTGGAGCATGGCCGCGCTGGCGCTGCTCGCGCTCGCCGTCGCGCCGCTAACCGCGCGCTGGCTCGGCACGCTCGCGCTCGGCGCGGATGCCGCCGCGAGCCTCGGCGTGCCGGTGGGCCGCGCGCGCTTCGCGCTGCTGCTGCTCGCCGCGCTGGCCACGGCGGCGGCCACCGTGGTGGTCGGCCCGCTGTCGTTCGTCGGCTTGATCGCGCCGCATATCGCACGCTTTTCCGGCGCGCGGCGTCCGATGCCGCAGCTCTATCTCGCGGCGACGCTCGGCGCGCTGCTGATGGTCTCGGCGGACTGGCTCGGGCGGCAAATCGCGTTTCCGCAGGAAGTGGCGGCGGGCCTCGTCGCCACGCTGCTCGGCGGGCCGTGGCTCGTCGCGCTCGTGGTGCTGCGCGGCCGTCGAAGCGCGTAGGCAAATCAAGGGCAAACGGGGCCCTCAAAACACCCGTCCATAACGATCGTCCCTCGCATTTTTTTACAGCCCGCCTTTGAGCGGGAGGAAGTCGTTCGGCCTTTTTCAACAGTGGGATGATTGACGATGACAACGAGAATAGACCACCGTGGTGCGCAGCGCGCACCGGCTTCGGGATGGTGGAGGCTGGCGCCTCGCCGTGTAACGCGCGCCGCGCCGCGCTTCGCGCTCACCATGACGCCGCTCGCTTTCGCGGCACTGAGCCTCGCTTCGCCGTGGGCGCGCGCGCAAACCGCGCCTGCCGCGAACGGTAACGTTCTGGCCGCCGTGACGGTGTCGGGCGCGAACGACGCCGACGCAACCACCGAAGGCAGCGGCACCTACGCCGCGAAGCAGGCCACCATCGGCGGCAAGGTCGCGCAATCGATCAAGGAGACGCCGAACTCGGTCTCCGTGCTCACGCGCCAGCAGATGGACGACCAGAACGTGACGACCATCCAGGACGCGCTGCGCTACGTCACGGGCGTCAGCTCGATCGATTACGGCGACGGCACCGCGTATTTCCGCGCGCGCGGCTCGCAGCTCGGCATCGAGTTCGACGGCGTGCCGACCTTGAGCGGCCTGCAATATCAGCTGCAATTCGATCTGGCGATGT
Source organism: Paraburkholderia tropica (assembly GCF_014171495.1). Taxonomy (NCBI): domain Bacteria; kingdom Pseudomonadati; phylum Pseudomonadota; class Betaproteobacteria; order Burkholderiales; family Burkholderiaceae; genus Paraburkholderia; species Paraburkholderia tropica. Next base: position 1,531,980 of record NZ_CP049136.1, on the reverse strand, counting down.
ACGACCGCGTGGAAATCATGCGCGGTCCGGCCGGTTCGATCGACGGCATGGGCGAGCCGGGCGGCGTGGTAAATCTCGTGCGCAAGCGCCCGCAGGATCAATTCCATCTGTCGACCGAAACGCAGGTCGATTCGTTCGGCAGCGTGCGTCAGATGATCGACGTGACCGGGCCGCTGAACAAGGACGGCACGCTGCGCGGACGCGCGGTGCTGGTCGGCAGCGACGGCACGCAGTCCATCGACCGCACGCGCAGCAAGGAAGTGATGGCCTACGGCGCGCTCGACTGGGATCTCACGCCGCGCACGACGCTTTCGCTCTCGGGCGGCTATCAGGTTTCGCCGATTTCGGGCATCGACTACGGCGCGGGCGGCGTGCTCAACAGCACGCGCACCGCCCTCACCGGCCGCGTGCCGAGCTCGTTCACGCAGAACTTCAGCCCGAGCTGGAACTACGCGTACACCTCGCTGCAGGAAGGCAACGCGAACCTCGTGCATCGCTTCGAAAACGACTGGCAGTCGTCGACCACGCTGTTCTATCGCCACGAACTCTCGAAGGCGTATTACGCGTACTCCGGTCCGGGCGCGACCGCGAACGGTCTCGCGCTCTACGGCGATCAGCGCCAGCGCACGAGCTACGACTGGTTCGGCGCGGACAGCAACGTCTCGGGCCCGATCCATCTGTTCGGGCGAACGCATACGCTGACCATCGGCGCGAATTACTCGGTGATGACGTCGAGCGCGCAATCGGGTTATCTGGCGCTGAGCGGCCCGTACGGTGGCGCGTTCAGTCTCTACGATCCGAACGCCGTGCCCGCCGTGGATGTGCCCTACACGTTCGGCACCAATCATCGCACCGTGCAGTACGGCGTCTATGCGCAGGCGCGCATCAAACTCGCCGATCCGCTCACGCTGGTGCTCGGCGGCCGCGAGGCTTTCCTGCAGGACCGCACGCAATCGACGCTGCCGAGCGTCGGCGACTGGACCACCAACGCGCAGATCAATCACCGCTTCCTGCCCTCCGCCGGGCTGCTCTGGGATATCGTGCCGTCGATCACGGCCTATGCGAACTACGCGCGCTTTCTCGACGCGCAAACGGAGAGCACGTATTCGGGCACGGGCCTGCCGCCGCGTTCGGGCGAGCAGTATGAAGTGGGCGTGAAAGGCAGCTTCCTGAATGGCCGCCTGAATGCGAACGCCGCGCTGTTCCGTATCGACGACAACAACCGCGCCGTCGCCGATCCCGCGCACCAGTATTACTACGTCTCGGCGGGCAAGGCACGCGATCAGGGCGTGGAACTCGAAGTCACGGGCCAGCCGATGCCGGACTGGAACGTCTACGCGGGCTACACGTATCTGAATGCGCACTACGAGAACGACTCGCCCGATCTCACCGACGGCACCGATCCGAAGCACCTGTTCAAGCTGTGGACGAAGTACACGTTCTCGCGCGGCACGTTGCGCGGGTTCTCGGTGGGCGGCGGCATGCTCGCGCAAACGCGTATTTCACGCGGTGTCGAACAAGGCGCCTATGCGATTTTCAATGCGCAGATCGGTTATCGATTCAACAAGCATGTTGAAGCGTCGCTGCAATTGAATAACGTGTTTAATCGCGAGTATTACATTCGTCCGCCGAGCACGTATTACAGCGTATTCGGCGATACGCGCAATGTGATGCTGACGGTTCGATCGGACTTCTGATGATTCGCATTGCGCCGCGCGAAGGCAATATCGCGCGGCGCAATGCGATGTGTGCTTAATTGCGCACCCGGAAAACACCGACCACTTCATCGAGGCCGCTCGCCTGCTGCGCCATTGCCTGCGCCGCCGCCGACGCCTGCTCGACCAGCGCCGCATTCTGCTGGGTCGCGTGATCCATCTGCGAGACCGCTACGTTCACCTGGCCGATACCCGTGCTCTGCTCTTCGGAAGCCGAGGCAATTTCGCCGAGGATTTCGTTCACGCGCGAGACGTCGCGAATGATATCGGCGATCGTGGTGCCCGCTTCCTCGACCAGTCGCGAACCGGCGTCCACGCGCGACGTCGCCTGACCGATCAGGCCGCGAATCTCGCCCGCCGCCGTGGCCACGCGCTGCGCGAGCGTGCGCACTTCCGACGCCACGACCGCGAAACCGCGACCCTGATCGCCTGCACGCGCGGCTTCGACCGCCGCATTGAGCGCCAGAATATTGGTCTGAAACGCAATGCTCTCGATCGCGCTGATGATTTCGTTCATGCGCCGCGAGCTGTCCGCAATCCCCTGCATCGTCTGGACGACCTCGCCCACCACCACGCCGCCGCGTTGCGCCGTATCCGAGGCCGCGCCCGCCAGCGAAGTGGCCTGACGCGCGTTCTCGGCGTTCTGGCGCACCGTCGCGGTCAATTCCTCCATGCTCGACGCCGTTTCTTCGAGCGATGCGGCTTGCGCTTCCGTGCGTTGCGAGAGATCCGAATTGCCGCTGGCAATTTCGCGCGCGGCGGTATTGATCGCGCTTGCGCCATCGCGCACGCGGCCAATCATGTCGACGAGATTGGTTTGCATCGCCTTGACGCCTTCGAGCAATTGCCCCATTTCGTCGAGCGATTGGACTTCGATACGCGCGGTGAGATCGCCATTCGCAATCGCTTTGAAATGCGCGAGCGCCTGCGCAAGCGGACGGCCGATGGCGCGTTGCAACGCGATCCATGCGAACGCGGCGGCGCACAGCGCAAACAGCACGCCCAATACGGCCACGGTCACGAACCAGTGGAAACGCTCCTGCGCGCGATCGTATTTGGCGACGGCAAAACCGGCCTGCATTTTCTGCAACGCGTCGATGCTGCCCGTCACATCGCCATATAACGCCGACGACGTATTCTGGACTGCCGAGCGAATCTGATTGCCGTCCTTCGTTTCGATCGCGCGATAAATCGGCTCATAGCCGTCCTGCAACAACTGCTTGAGTTTGGCGTCGATTTCGTCGGCCTTGCGCGCTTCCTCGTCGTTATAGCTGGGCAGCTTGCGATAAGCCTCCCACGACTGCTTCGCGTGATCGAGCTGATCGCGCGAATTCTGCTCGGAGCGCGCGATGTCGGGTGCATCGGGCGCGAGACCAATGCGGAACAGCCACAGACGGCTGCGCGCCAGCGCGACGCTCGTCTGGCTCAGCGCCACCGCCGAGCCGAGTTGATTGGAATACAGCGTTTGCAGATCGTGATTGCTGGAACTCACACCTGCAACCCCCATCGAGCCGCCAATGACCAGTAGGCAGCCGAGAAACCCCATCGCGAGAGCCAGGCGCGCGCGGATTGTAATTTTTTAAACATATCGCAGAGTGAAATCGCTGAAAGAACAGAGGAATTCAAATTCGAGCCGTTGCCCCCGTCTACGGCATCAATGATCGAAACTTGAGAACGTTGAGCATTTCACAGCGTTATTTGCGCACTCAGTCTTTTTTCGCATATCTGCTATGCGTCATACGCAAGGGCGGCAATCTGGCATGCCCGCATAATCACTGTCACAAGTTATTTCACGGTTCGGCAGCCTTTGCCCGACCTTCGATATAGAACAAAGCGGGCGGCAGCCTGCGCTGGAGATCAACCTCATGCAGACGTGGTACAGCACCATGAATTCCTCCCAGCGGCGCACCTTTTGGGCGTGTTTCCTCGGCTGGGTGCTGGACGCCATGGACGTGCAGTTCTTCGCGTTCGTCATTCCCACCCTGCTGACCGCCTGGCACATGACCAAGGCGCAGGCCGGCGTGATCGGCACCTCGGCGCTGGTCGCCTCGGCCGTGGGCGGTGTGATTGCGGGCGTGCTCGCAGACCGTATCGGCCGCGTTCGCGTGCTCAAGCTGGCGATTCTGTGGTTCTCGCTGTTCACCGGCCTCTCGGCTTTCACGAACGGCTTCCATCAATTGCTGTTCACGCGCAGTCTGCAAGGTCTCGGCTTCGGCGGCGAATGGGCGGCGGGCGCGATCCTGATCGGCGAAGTCGTCGACAAGCGCATTCGCGGACGCGCGGTGGGCTGCGTGCAAAGCGGCTGGCCCGTGGGTTATGCGCTCGCCGCGCTGCTCTACTGGGTGCTGTTCAGCGCGCTGCCCGAACAATATGCGTGGCGCGTACTGTTCCTGCTGGGCATTCTGCCGGGCCTGCTGGTGCTGTGGATGCGCCGCAATGTCGACGAATCGGCGGCCTTCGAATCGGCGGCGGAATTCCGCGCGCAAAGCGGTCTGTTCGACACCTTCGGCCGCATCTTCGCGCCCAGCGTGTTGCCGCGCACCCTGCTGGCCTCGGCGATGGCAGCCGGCGCGCTCGGCGGCAACTACACGATTCTCACGTGGCTCGTGACGTATCTGCGCGAAACACAAAGCCTGACCATCAACCTGACGACGATGTATCTCGCCGTCAATATCTTCGGCTCGTTCTGCGGCTACGTCGGCATGGCGTATCTGAGCGATGCGATCGGCCGACGCTGGACCTTCTCGCTCTCGGCGGCGGGCGCGACGCTCACGGTGCTGGCTTATACGCACCTGCATCTGCCGATGTCCGCGCTGCTGGTGCTGGGCTTTCCGCTCGGACTGTTCCAGTCGGGCATCGTCTCCGGCATGGGCGCATGCTTCACCGAGCTGTTCCCGGTGCAGATCCGCGCCTCGGCGGGCGGCTTCTCGTACAATTTCGGTCGCGGCATCGGTTCGCTGGTGCCCGCTGCGGTCGGCATCACGAGCGCGTCGGTCGGGCTGGCGAAGTCGATCGGCGTGTGGGCGGCGGCGTCGTATGTGGTGGTGTTCATCGTCGCCGTGTTTCTGCCTGAAACGCGCAACAAGCAACTCGAAGGGCAAGCCTGATTTTCACGCTTGATCACTTCGGCTGAATTCGCCTGAATTCGACTGAAAGCGGCGCGTGCCTGGGTCTCCGAACGATTCCCGGTCACGCGCCGCGTCTTTTCCACTATCAAGGAAAACGTCAGCTTCCGGGTCATGACGTGATATAACGAGCACTTGCGCAATCCGTACCGGCCCGCGCCTCCATCATGCGCACGGCCACTCCCGCGGCCACCCCGGTACTCGCGCGTACATCGCCGCTCGTGAATCGCCCATGAACTCAGACGACCTCGCCGTCTTCGCCCACGTCGCGAAGACCGGCAGCATTTCGCGCACCGCGATGGAACTGGGCGCGAACCAGTCCACCGTCAGCCGCCGTATCGCCGTGCTCGAAGCCGAACTGGGCGTGCGTCTCTTCCGCCGCAGCGGCCGTGGCGTCGGGCTCACCGAACGCGGCGCCCAGCTGCTCGGTTATGCGCAAACGCTCGAACGCACGCTCGACGAAGCGCGCGGCGCGATGCGCAGCGGCGTCGAAAGCGGGCCCGCCCGGCTCGTCATCGCCGCTCAACCCACGATTGCCCGCATCATGTTCGCGAGCCTCGGCCATCGGCTGCGCGCGCGTTATCCGAATACGCGCGTGCGCTTTATCGAAGGTCTCGCGAGCCAGATTCTCGGCCGCCTGAGCGACGGCGAAATCGATCTGGCCGTCATGTACGTGCCCGAGCATCGCGGCGCGATGCAGTTCGACACGCTGCTCGCGGAACAGATCTGTCTCGTCGCGCCGGCGAATTACGCACTGCCCGAAGGACTCGCCGACGTCAGCCTGCTCGGCCAGGTACCGCTCATTCTGCCGAGCACGCATCACGGCCTGCGCGTGCTGGTCGAATCGCTCGCGGCGCGCCACGGCTTCACGCCGCGCATCGTGCTCGAATGCGACGGATCGATCTCGCTGACCAAACGTCTCGTGATCGCGCAATGCGGCTGCACGGTGCTGCCCGCCGCTTCCGTGATCGAGGAAGTCGCCGATGGCCGCCTGCAATGCGTGCCGCTCGACAATCCCGTGGTCATGCGCGACGTGGCGATTGCGTGGCCGCAGAATCGTACGATGCCGGACGGCGTCTGGAGCGTGGCGCAGATGATTCGCGACGTCGCCGCCGATCTGGTGACGAGCGGCGACTGGCCCGGCACGGCGCTCACGCCCGGCACGCCGGACGAACCGCACCTTTCGGAAGGCTGACCGATCCAGCCCGCGCTTTTAAAAACCGCGGCGCCAATGAAAACGCCCGCGAGCGCATCGTGCGATGCATTCGCGGGCGTTGTACTTTCCAGCTTTAATTCAGGCTTTAATTCCGACGTTAATCGCGCTTCAGATCGCCGTCGTAAAGACGCCAGATGTCGAGCGGATTCGCCTGCTTGAGCGCGTCCGGCAGCAGCGTATCGGGCACCGACTGATAGCAGACCGGACGCAGGAAACGGTCGATGGCCGTCGCGCCAACCGAGGTCGTGCGCGTATCCGACGTCGCCGGGAACGGGCCGCCGTGCACCATCGCATGACTGACTTCGACGCCGGTCGGGAACGCATTGAACAGCACGCGGCCCGCCTTGCGCTCGAGCGTCGGCAACAGCGCGCGGGCGTGCTCGTGATCGGCTTCGTCGAGATGCACGGTGGCCGTCAACTGGCCGCTCATGCGGCGCAGCACGGTGCGCAGTTCGTCGAGATCGCGGCACGCCACGATCAGCGAACTCGGCCCGAAGATTTCTTCCTGCATCTCCGCTTCGGCGAGGAACGCGCGCGCATCGGTGCGCAGCAGCGCGGGCACCGCGTCGAACGCGCCTGCTGCTTCACGGCCGTTCGCGAGCGTCGTCACGTCGGCCAGCGCGCTGAGGCGATCGACACCGCGGCAATACGCGGCGTGGATATTGGGCGTCAGCATGGTCGTCGCGGCCTTCGCGCTGATGGCCTGCGAAGCCTTCGCGCAGAACGCGTCGAGCGCCGCGCCTTCGAGCGCGAGCACGATGCCAGGATTCGTGCAGAACTGGCCCGTGCCGAGCACGATCGAATCGGCGTACTCGCTGGCGATCTGCTCGCCGCGCGCTTCAAGCGCCGCGGGCAACAGCACGACCGGATTGATGCTGCTCATTTCCGCGTAGACGGGAATCGGCTCGGGGCGCGCCTGCGCGATGCGTTGCAGCGCGAGACCGCCCTGACGAGAACCCGTGAAACCCACGGCCTGAATCTCCGGATGACGTACGAGCGCTTCGCCGACCGCCGTGCCTTCGCCGATCAGCAGCGAGAACACGCCGTCCGGCATGCCGGTTTCGCGCGCGGCGCGGGCGATCGCGTGGCCCACGAGTTCCGACGTGCCGAGGTGCGCCGGATGCGCCTTGACGATCACCGGGCAACCCGCGGCCAGCGCCGACGCCGTGTCGCCGCCCGCCACCGAAAACGCGAGCGGGAAATTGCTTGCGCCGAACACGGCGACCGGCCCGAGGCCGATGCGTCGCAGACGCAGATCCGGGCGCGGCAGCGGCGCGCGCTGCGGCAGCGCCGGATCGATGATCGCGCCGTGCCAGCGGCCGTCGCGCACGACCGCCGCGAACAGCTTCAGCTGATTCACCGTGCGCATGCGCTCGCCTTCGAGACGCGGCATCGGCAGCGCGGTTTCGAGATGCGCGCGTTCGGTGAGCGCCGGGCCGAGATCGATGAGCGCCTGGGCGATGGCTTCGAGAAACGCGGCGCGCCGCTCGTCGGAGAGTGCGCGGTAGGCGTCGAATGCGTCGGCTGCCAGCGTGCAGGCGCGCTCGACGTCGTCGGCGCTCGCGCAGCCGAATGCAGGCGCGAGCGCCTCGCCGGTCAGCGCCGCGTGCGCGTAGGTCACGCCATCGGCGCCCTTCACCGGCGTGCCGCCGATGATCATCATGCCTTGAATGTCGGTTGTCATGCTCATGCGCTCAAACGGTTAGCGGGAGTGATCTGCAGCGGATCGGTGCGAAGCTCGATGAGCGCCGCCACGCCGGCACGCTGCGCGCGCTCGAAGGCCGCCGCGAAATCTTCGGTGCGCTCGACACGTTCGGCATGTGCGCCGAAAGCCTGCGCCATCGCCACGAAATCGGGATTCACGAATTGCGTGGCCGACACGCGGCCCGGATATTCGCGCTCCTGATGCATGCGGATCGTGCCGAGCATATTGTTGTTCACGACGATGACAATCAGCGGTGCGCCGAACTGCACCGCCGTCGCCAGTTCCTGCGGATACATCATGAAGCAGCCGTCGCCGGCGAAGCACACGACCGAACGCTGCGGATTCTGGATTTTCGCCGCGATGGCCGCCGGGAAGCCGTAGCCCATCGCGCCGTTGGTCGGCGCGAGTTCCGTGGCCGGGCTGCGATAGCGGTAAAAACGATGCACCCAGACCGTGTAGTTGCCCGCGCCGTTCGAAATCACGGCATCGTCGGGCAGCACGTCGTTCAGATGCGCGACGACCTGCGCGAGATCCACGCCGTGGATTTCCGCGCTCGGCGCGGGCGGCGTCGAATGCGCGACGTAATCGGCGCGCGCCGTTTCCGTCCACGCCTGCCAGCGCTGCTGCGAGGCGGCCGCGACCGGCTTTACACCGTCGAGCGCCAGCGCGAACGCGCGCAGCGACGCGTGAATCGGCAGACGCGACTGGAACACGCGGCCCAGTTCCTCGGCGTCGGGATGGACATGCACCATGGTCTGCTTCGGCGCGGGGCTCTCGAACACCGTGTAGCCCGACGAGGTCGTTTCGGCGAGACGCGAACCGACGACGATCACCAGATCGGCCTCTTTGGCGCGATCCGACAGTTTCGGCGACACGCCGAGGCCGAGCTGGCCGACGTAATGCGGATCGCGATTGTCGAACAGATCCTGGCGGCGGAACGAGGCCGCGACCGGCAGATTGTTGGCGTGCACGAAGCGCTTGAGCGCGGCGCCCGATTCGGCGTCCCAGCCCGTGCCGCCGACCACCACCAGCGGACGCGTCGCGGCGTCGAGCAATTCGCGCAGCGTGTCGAGCGCCTGCGGTTCCGGCGCGGCATGCGCGATGCGCACGGCGGGTGCGTCGGCCACGGCGGCCGCACCGAACAGCACGTCTTCGGGCAGCGCGATCACGACCGGACCCGGACGGCCCGAGAGCGCCACGCTGAACGCCTTCGCGACGATCTCGGGAATGCGCTCCACGCTTTCGATCTGCGTGACCCACTTGGCGATGCCGCCGAACATCTGGCGGTAATCGACTTCCTGGAACGCGCCGCGACCGATGAAATCCTGCTCGACCTGGCCGATGAACAGGATCATCGGCGTGGAATCTTCGCTCGCCGTGTGCACGCCGTTGCTCGCGTGCGTGGCGCCGGGGCCGCGCGTCACGAAACAGATGCCGGGGCGACCCGTCAGCTTTCCGTAGGCATCGGCCATGTTCGAGGCCGCGCCTTCGTGGCGCGTGGTGATCGTGCGCACGCCATGCGCGTCGTGCAGGGCGTCGAGCACCGGCAGATAGCTTTCGCCGGGCACACAGTAGACGGTATCGACGCCATTGCGCACGAGCGCGTCCACGAGGATGCGGCCGCCGTTGCGCGGCTGGGCGATTTCAGACATGAGTTCAGGCTCCCTGTTGCAAGGTGTCGCGCGAACTCAGCCGCTGGGCCGGACGCGCTTCGGAATGCCTGAAATTATCCGGACCGCGCATGGCGTTGGGCGCGCGCATGCCGCATAGCAGCTATGCGCGGCATGCGCGATGGCTCCCTTTAGAAGTCCGTCGTCACCGAGAACCACGCCGTGCGCGGCTCGGCCTGCGTCAAATATCCGCCGAGCGCCGACGACCAGTACGAGCGATTGGCGAGATTCGTCACCATCACGTTGAAGCTCGTGTCGTGCTTGAGGATCTGCGTCTTGTAGCGCGCGCCCACGTCGAAACGCGTCCACGACGGGATCTTCTGCGTGTTCGCCGTGTCGAGATACTGCGAGCTGGTCCAGATCGCGCGGCCCATCAGCGTGAGGCCCGGCAGTTGCGGCACGTCGTATTCGAGGTTCGCGTTGAAGGTCCACGCCGGCACGCCGATCGGACGGTTGCCGTTCTCCGAGGCGTCGCCCGTGTCCATCAGTTTGGCGTCGATATACGACACGCCGCCGATCACGCGCAGGCCCTTGAGCGGCTCGCCGTACATCGAGAACTCCGCGCCGCGGTGGCGCTGAATGCCGTCCGCGGCGTAGATGTTGGTCACGCTGTTCGTGTACGCGACCTGCTGCTTGATCTGGTAGATCGCGAACGCCGCGCCGTAATGATTCGCGTCGTACTTGACGCCCGCTTCGTACTGTTTGGCGCGGAACGGGGCGAGCACCTGGCCGACGTTGGCCGTGCCGCTCGGCGCCGTGCCGCCTTCGACGAGGCTTTCCGCGCGGTTCGCGTAGATCGACAGATTCGGCTGAAGCTTGTAGACGAGGCCGAGAATCGGCGTGGTCGCGGAATCGTTGTACGCCGAGTCCTGCGTTTCCGAACCGTATTCATAGCCGTTTTCGACGATGTTCTGACGACGCGCGCCAACCGTGAACAGCAGGCGGTCGTGGAAGAAGCCGAGCGTGTCCGACACGACGAAGCTGCGCATCAGCGTCGTGCTCGTCAGGCCCGGATCGGAGAAGTCGCCCGCGCCATACGTGGTGCCCGGGATCGCAACCGTCGCCGTGTTGTAGAGGCTCGTCGACCACGGGAGGCCGTAGCTCCAGTTATAAGCGCCGTACTCCGCGATGCGTTCGATCTGCCAGCCCGCATTGACCTGGTTCGAAACCGGGCCGAGATTGAACTTGCCGCGCACACCCGTCTGCGCCGAGATCGCGTTTTCCTTGAACAGCGTGTTCATCCGATACGCCGTCGTCGAGCCCGCATCGTAGGTGGGCGTCTCGTACTGCCCCAGTTCGGTCGTATGACGCGAGCCGATGCCCGCGTAAGCGGTCCAGTTCGGCGCGATGTCGTATTCGCCGCGCAGCATGCCGACCGTGTCTTCCTGCTTCGAATACGTCCACGGCTGCGCGTAGTTGTAGCTCGCCGACGGCGTGGACGGCATGTCGTCGCCCGTCACGAACACGCCCGGACGGCCGCCCGTGATGTTGTTCTTCTGATAGAGGAAGTCGGCGTAGAGACGCAGCTTGTCGCCGCGATAATCGAGCGAAATCGCGGTTTGCTGCGAGTGGCTGTCCTGGTTCTGCACGGCCGTGCTGCCGCCCACCACGGTCTGGTTCACGCGAATGCCGAACTGGTCGTTGTCGCCGAAGCGGCGGCCCACGTCCACGTGCGTGCCGAGTTCGCCCGACGCGCTGCCCTCCACCGTCACGCGCGTGACGGGCTTATCGTCCGCGACTTTGGTCTGCACGTTGATCGTGCCGCCCACGCCCGAGCCGCCCGGCGCCGCGCCGTTCACGAACGCGCTCGCGCCCTTGAAGATATCGACGCGCTCGATCGCGCCGGTGTCGACCATCTGGCGCGGCGTGAGGCCGTAGAAGCCGTCGAGGCCCACGTCGTCCGAATAGACCTGGAAGCCGCGGATGATATAGGTCTCGGAGAAGTTGCCGTAGCCGAGCGCGGTGCGCACGGCCGGATCGTTGGCGACGACGTCGGCGACCGTTTGCGCCTGCTGATCCTGAATCAGCTTCGACGTGTAGCTCGTGACCGAAAACGGCACGTCGAGCATCTTCTGCTTGCCGAGCACGCCGATCGACGCGCCGCTCGCGACCTGCCCGCCCGCATACGCCGGCGCAAGGTCGCCGGGCAGCGCGGCGCGAGCCGCTTTCACACTCACGGCGGGCAACACCGACGACTTCGCACTGTCCGTGGTGGCGCTATCGCTCGTGGCATCGGCGGCATACGCGTGGACGGACAGGCTGGCGAGCGCGAAAGCCGCAGCGGCGAGCGGAGCCAGGCGAAACGCCTGCACGGGTGAGTGTGTGGTTCGGTTCATGAATGTTTGAGTTTCCGCAGCGTAATCAACCAATAGCGGGTCGTTTGACCCAAGGTGCATCAAAGGCCGCGATCATAGCTGCAAATGAGAATGATTCTCCTTACTAACTGTCAGATTGGAAGGTTGCGGTAACGACGAGTAAGAATTGAACTCGCGCGGCCATCGCGCGCCCGAATGCGTGCGCTTGTGTCAGCCTTGCGCGACAAGCCTCCGCGCAGATCGGCATGCCGCAATGCCGGTAAACAACCGTAAAAATTGGTGGTGAAGCGCTGTGTCGCAGACTGTTGCGCCGTAGTCACACTGCGCGCTTGCGTGTGGCTTTCATGTCACTCGTCGAATCGCACCCAACGACGCGAATCGAGGCTGAAAATGTCTGCGGAAGTCGCCCCGTAAATGTCGATGGACGCATTACGTTTCGAAATAGCGTGCATTTCATTGCGCTATTCGACTTTCGCTATAATTCGTAATCTCGATTAACGAATATTTCAGAAAACTCGTGAGAATCGCGTTCCACAGCGTGCTCGAAGCTCGTCGACAACGAGCAAATACATCGTTTTTTACGACACATTTCGATAAAACATACCGGTCACGTAATAAACGGGAATAACAAAGAACAATCGGTGATTCGAATCGTGGCGTGCAGACCACAAGCGTAAAAAACAATTTTGGATATCGCGTTATGCTCCGCGCTCGCTCTCATCGAGCGAATAACAATTCCATGGAGTAACGATGAAAAAGACTACCCTTTCCGCTCTCGCAGTCGCTGCCGCCGGTTTCGCCAGCGTCGCCCACGCACAGAGCACCGTCACGCTGTACGGTTTGATCGACGCAGGCATCGCCTATAGCAGCAACTCGGGCGGCGCGCATGAATTCGCAGCCACCAGCGGCGCGCTGAACGGCAGCCGTTTCGGCCTGAAGGGTCAGGAAGACCTCGGCGGCGGCCTGAAGGCGATCTTCGTCCTCGAAAACGGTTTCAGCGTCATGAGCGGCGCGCTCAAGCAAAACAGCCGCATGTTCGGCCGCCAGGCATTCGTCGGTCTGTCGAGCAACCAGTACGGTTCGCTCACGCTCGGCCGCCAGTATGACAGCGTGGTCGACTATCTCGCCCCGCTCGCGCTCAACGGCACGCAATACGGCGGCACGATCGCCTCGCACCCGTACGACAACGACAACCTGAACAACTCGTTCCGTATCAGCAATTCGGTCAAGTTCCAGAGCGTCGATTACAACGGCTTCAAGTTCGGCGCCCTCTATGGCTTCTCGAACGAAGCTGACGGCTTCGCCGACAACCGCGCATACAGCGTCGGCGCATCGTACGCATTCGGCGGCCTGAAGTTCGGCGCCGGCTACCTGCAGGTCAACGGCTCGGGTTCGAGCAACACGAGCGGCGCGGTCAGCACCGACGCCACCTTCACGGCAGGCCGTCAACGCACCTACGGCGCAGGCGTGAACTACGCGTTCGGCGCAGCGAACGTCGGTTTCGTCTTCACGCAGACGCAACTGAGCAACGCCACGCTGATCGGTTCGTCGAACTCGGGCACGTCGTCGGGCATCGGCCTCGATGGCAGCGCGCGCTTCACGAACTATGAAATCAACGCGCGTTACAACCTGACGCCGGCCCTGTCGTTCTCGGGCGCGTACACGTACACGGATGCGAGCCTGAAGGGCGTCGATCCGAAGTACCACCAGATCACGCTGCAGTCGGATTACGCGCTCTCGAAGCGCACCGACGTGTACGCCGAAGCTGCGTACCAGCACGTGGGCAGCACGGGCGATTCGGGCATCGGCGCGGATATCGTCGGTTTCTCGGCGTCGTCGTCGAGCTCGCAGGTCGTCGGCACGGTCGGCATCCGCCACCGCTTCTGATCGGTCTTGATCGCACCATGAGAGTCGCCCTGCGCGAACGATCGCATCGTTCGGCGCGGGGCTTGTCGAGCGTGTTGCACAGCGCGTGACGCCGAGTGACCCGCGCGAATCGACGACCCGGTTGCCCGATGGGCGACCGGGTTTTTTACGTTTACAGTCCGTCTATGGCAACGGTGACTTCGGGTTCAGCCACGTCGCCGACGCGTTCGACATAAGCCCGCCCATAGTAGCTGTCGAGCAGTAGCTGGCGGATTTCGGCAATCAACGGATAGCGCGGATTCGCGCCCGTGCATTGATCGTCAAACGCATTTTCCGCGAGCGCGTCGAGACACGCGTGGAATCGCGCTTCGGGCACACCCGCCGCCTGAATCGACGCCGGGATGTTGAGCCATTGCTTGAGTTCCTCGATCCACGCCACCAGCGCCTCGACCTTCTCGTCCACTGAAACACCGCCGAGCGAAAGCGCGTCGGCAATTTCCGCGTAACGGCAGCGCGCAACGGGCCGGTCGTACTGGCTGAAGGCCGCCTGTTTCGACGGGACATCGTTCGCGTTGTAGCGAATCACGTTCGCGATCAGCAACGCATTCGCGAGGCCGTGCGCAAGACCGAATTCCGCGCCGAGTTTGTGCGCCATCGAGTGACACACGCCGAGGAAAGCATTCGCAAAGGCGATACCCGCAAGCGTCGCGCCGTTGTGAACCTGCTCGCGAGCAACCGGATCGCCCGCGCCGCGCGCGTATGCGGACGGCAAATACACCTTCAACAATTTGAGCGCCTGCAACGCCTGCGCGTTCGAATACTCGTTTGCCATCACGGAGACATACGCTTCGAGCGCATGCGTGACCGCATCGATGCCGCCGTAAGCCGTGAGATCGCGCGGCATGTGCATGACGAGATCCGCATCGACGATAGCGATATTCGGCGTGAGTTCGTAATCGGCAATCGGATATTTGAGTCCGGTCTTCTCGTCGGTCACGACGGCGAACGGCGTGACTTCGGAACCCGTGCCCGAGGTGGTGGGAATGGCGACGAGTTCCGCTTTCACGCCCAGGCGCGGGAAGCGATGAATACGCTTGCGAATATCCATGAAACGCTGCGCCAGTTCCTCGAAACGAATTTCGGGGTGTTCGTACATCACCCACATGATCTTGGCCGCGTCCATGGCGCTGCCGCCGCCGAACGCAACGATCACATCGGGCTTGAAGGCGCGCAGTGCAGCGGCGCCGCGACGCACCATGTCGAGCGTCGGGTCCGCTTCGACGTCGCTGAACACCGACACCTCCAGCCCCTGCGATTTGAGCGTTCGAATCAGTTCGCCCGCATAGCCTTGCGTGAAAAGAAAGCGATCGGTCACAACCGTGGCGCGCGTTTTGTCGCGCAGATCTTCGAGCGCGAACGGCAAACAGCCGCGGCGGAAATAAATACTCTTCGGCAATTTATGCCACAGCATATTCTCCGCCCGTTTAGCGACGATCTTCCGGTTGATCAGATGTTGCGGGCCGACGTTTTCCGAAACGGAATTGCCGCCCCACGAACCGCAGCCGAGCGTGAGCGACGGCGCGAGCCTGAAGTTATAGAGGTCGCCGATACCGCCGTGCGACGAAGGCGTATTCACGAGCACACGCGACGTCTTCAAACGTTTGCCGAACAGCGCGACGCGATCCCGCTGATTGTCCTGATCCGTATACAGCACCGACGTGTGACCGATGCCGCCCAGCTCGACGAGCGCTTCGGCGATTTCCACTGCGTGAGCGAAGTCGCGCGCGCGATACATGGCGAGCGTAGGCGACAACTTCTCGTGCGCAAACGGTTCGTCTTCGCCGTATGAGGTGACTTCCGCAATCAGGATCTTCGTATTCTCGGGCACGTTCACGCCCGCGATATCCGCGATGGTCACCGCCGATTGCCCGACAATATCGCCGTTGAGGCGGCCGCCGACGATCAGGAAGGTGCCCACTGCGCCCGCTTCTTCCGGCGACAACACATACGCGCCCGACTTTGCGAAGCGCTCGCGTACCGCGTCATAGATTTCATCCACGACGATCACCGATTGCTCCGACGCGCATACCACGCCGTTGTCGAATGTCTTCGACATCAGGATCGAGGCGACGGCGCGCTTGATGTCACTGGTTTCGTCGATGACGGCCGGCGTATTGCCCGCGCCCACGCCAATGGCCGGTTTGCCCGACGAATACGCGGCCTTCACCATGCCTGGGCCGCCCGTCGCGAGAATCAGATTGATGTCGTCGTGCGTCATCAGGTGATCGGACAATTCGGCGCTCGGCGCATCGATCCAGCCGATGATATCGGCGGGTGCGCCTGCCGCCACCGCGCCTGCGAGCACGATGCGCGCGGCTTCGCACGTCGAGCGGCGCGCACGCGGATGCGGGCTGAAAATAATGCCGTTGCGCGTCTTCAGTGCGATCAGCGCCTTGAAGATCGCGGTGGAGGTGGGATTGGTGGTCGGCACGATCGCGCAAACGAGCCCGACCGGCTCCGCAATCGTCATCGTGCCCGCGCTTTCGTCGACGGCAATCACGTCGCAGGTCTTTTCGTCTCGCCACGCGTTGTAAATGTACTCCGACGCGAAGTGATTCTTGATGACCTTGTCTTCGAGCACGCCCATTCCCGTCTCTTCCACCGCCATGCGTGCAAGGGAAATGCGAGCTTCGGACGCGGCGAGCGCAGCGCTGCGAAAGATTTCATCGACTTTCTTCTGCGGGAACGTGGCGAATATTTCCTGCGCTTTTTTCACGCGCGCAATCAGGGAGTCGAGCTCCGTCCTGCTGGCGACGAACATAGACAATCCTCACAAATGATGCAACACGGCCCGGCTGGCCGTGCTTCTGCAAATCTTCAACTGGCGATCTCGGCGAAAACGATCGCGGGGAACACGTTGGCGCTAGGCGCCGAGATTGCGAGGCATATTGGTGCGCCACAATTGCATGACGGTCTCCAGCGAGGTGGTGCCGAAATCCATGTCCGAAAACATTTCCTTGACGGCGAATCCAATGTCGAGATCGCCTTCGAGTACGATCCGCCGGCTATAAAACAGCGTGTCGAACGGCGTCTCGCCGCCGATTACCGCGCGGAAATCTTCGAACGTCGCGCTCATTTTCAAGTCCACTTCGCGCGGCTCCGGGAGCGCTTCGAATACGCCATCGCATACCGCGAAATCGAAGCGCACGCCAATGTCGGCAACCTGCGCCTGCAGCGCACGACCTTCGAGTAACTTGAGCGTTTTCGCAGGAATATCGTGTCGCAAGGTTTTGTTCAGCACGTTGACGAGCGCCTCGGAGCCGGGAAGCGTCGGCATGCAAGACAACATGCCGCCGAGCGCGACCGAAATGCGATAAAGATAGTCATTCATACGGCGAGCCTTTCTGGATATCGATCATGTCTGGACCTCGTGCTGCGAGTGCTTGATTCGCCGTTTCGTCGCCCGTTGCCGCATGGTGTTTTTTTATCCACGCGGCGACGGGCGAATTTCCGGAACATGAATCACGCCGGAAATTCACGTGGCTGGCACGTTTAAAAGCGATGACGAATACCGATACGTGCGACCGTCTGAACGTTGCTGCTCGAGGCGTCTTCGGTGGTGTTCTGCCCGCTCAATTGCGCTTGCGCGCCCTTGTTCGCAATCTGATAAAGCGCCATGGCGTACACGCTCGTGTTCTTCGAGAGCGAGTATTCGGCGATGCCAGAAAGCTGGTTCGCGTGGTTGTTGTCGACGGTCTGATTGCCCTTCATATACATGTACGAAGCGCCCATCTTGAACGCGCTCGTGAAGTGGTATTCAGCACCCGCGGTGACTTCCCAGACAGAGCCGCCGTTCTCCGAGTTATGCACGGTCGTGAACAGCGCATTGGTGCGCCAGTTACCGAAGTCGTAATGCGCGCCCGCGCCCCAGCGACGCACGCTGATCTGCGGCGAGCCTGCCGTGTACGTCTTGATGTTCGTATAAGCCGCGTCCGCACCGAACGAGGCCGCCTTGTAGCTCAGCGAAAAGCTCTGCGCGTTGCCCGCACCCACCGAACCCGCAACGTTGCCGAATGCGTACATCGCGCCGAAGTTGAATCCGCCGAATCGCGGCGAGACATACTTCACCGAGTTGGTGACCGGCGTGCCGCCGCTCATCATGTCCCAGTCGAACGAACCCGTCGGGTTGCCGGGCAGGTCGAGCTTCTGGAACGGACCGGCGCGGAAGTCGTAGAAGTGGCCGGACAGTTCCGAGGGATCGTCGCCGTTAAAGAACAGCGTGTCCGTCATGAATTCGTACTGATTCCCCACCGTCAACTTGCCGAAACGGTCGTTCTGCAGGCCCACCAGCGACGTGCGAGAAAAGAGACTCTGGTCTGCCGTGAATTCGCCGGTATCGACCGAGAACTGATCCACCAGTTCGAAGATGGCCTTGGTGCCGCCGCCGAGATCCTCGACGCCGCGCAGGCCCAGCAGATCCGGCCCGTTGACGCCGTCGTCCATCATGAAGTTGCGTGTGCCGCCCTGGTTGCTGACATAGTTGATGCCGACATCCATTTGGCCCCACAGCGTCACGCTGCTCTGCGCATGCGCGACCGATGCCGTCAGCACCCCTGCCGCGACGAGCGCCGCCGATAATACGATCCTGGTCATTAGTAATCCTGTGTTAGTTCTTCACAACCGTGCGGACTACGCCCGGGTTTCCCCAACCGCGCAACGAGGCGTAACCGCACTACCCACCGACGACTTCGTTCTAGATTTTTCTACCGCCAATCCACTGCGATTGAATCCGGTCAATCGAAAACTCGATGCGTCAATCGATCGACCACCCCACTTTCACTGCGACAAATAATCACGCCATTCAGAATAAATAGCTTATTGCCATCAAAAATTTTCCGGATATTTCGCTACGCCTGCCGACCCGGCTCAAGTAGCGAACAATCCAGCATGCCACCCGCGTTACGTGCACACGCCGGCTACACACGTGGTTGCGGGAATACTCAACAACTCACGTGAAATTCATCGAGACAAAAATTGGTCTCCACATGAAATTCGAGTGGATTCTGGTTCCTAAATCCATTTTTTTCATTGACCTTAATCATTTCGATAAGCCATATTGTTTCGCTTTAGAAGGCATAACAAAACGGTAATTCCCGCTTCATTCTCCGGTGTTTATATTTTTTCCCAGACGCGTTCAGCGTCGAATCCAAGGAGAATTGAATTGGCACACAACGATCACAGCGGTGACACAGAACCGCGCGTGCATGACCTGCGCTCGGCCCTCCAGGTCCTCGGCGACCTCCCGGGCGAACTGGTCCAGACCAGCGTCGAAGTCGATCCGCACGCAGAACTCTCGGGCGTCTATCGTTATGTCGGCGCCGGCGGTACCTGTTCACGCCCCACTCGACGCGGCGGTCCCGCCATGATCTTCAATAAGGTCAAAGGCTTCCCCGACTTCCGTGTCGCTATCGGCCTGCTGGGCTCGCGCAAGCGCGTCGGCAAACTGCTGAACTGCGAGCCGAAAAAACTCGGCTTCCTGCTCAAGGACGCCGTGCTCAATCCGATCCCGCCGGTCACCGTCGGCAAGGAAAAGGCGCAGTGCCAGGAGGTCGTGCACCTCGCCACGGAGCCGGGTTTCGATCTGCGCACGCTGCTGCCCGCGCCAACCAATACCGAGGAAGACGCAGGACCGTACGTCACGATGGGTCTCTGCTACGCGGCCGATCCGGAAACGGGCGAGCACGACGTGACGATTCACCGCCTCTGCGTGCAGAGCAAGGACGAGCTCTCGATGTGGCTCACGCCGGGCCGCCATATCGACGCGTTCCGCCAGAAAGCCGAAGCCGCCGGCAAGCCGCTGCCGATTTCGGTCAGCATCGGTGTCGATCCTGCTATTTACGTGGCAGCGTGTTTCGAACCGCCGACGACGCCGCTCGGTTTCGACGAACTGAACGTGGCCGGCGCGTTGCGTAATAAAGCCGTCGAACTGTCGAACTGTCTGACCGTCAACGCGCGCGCCATCGCCCACGCCGAAATCGTGATCGAAGGCGAATTGCTGCCGATCGTGCGCGTACGCGAAGACCAGAACACCGACACCGGCAAGGCCATGCCGGAATTCCCCGGTTATACCGGCGAAGCGAAGGACGCGATTCCCGTTATCAAGGTGAAGGCCATTACGCATCGTCGTAATCCGATCCTGCAAACGACCGTCGGCCCCGGCGAAGAGCACGTGAACATGGCCGGCATTCCGACCGAGGCCAGCATTCTGCAGATGGTCGAACGCGCCATGCCGGGCAAACTGCTCAACGTCTACGCGCACAACTCGGGCGGCGGCAAACTGCTCGCCGTGATGCAATTCAAGAAGTCGGCGCCCGTGGACGAAGGTCGTCAACGTCAAGCTGCCCTGCTCGCGTTCTCGTCGTTCCCGGAACTCAAGCACGTGATTCTCGTTGACGAAGACGTGGATATCTTCGACACCGACGACGTGTTGTGGGCCATGCAAACGCGTTATCAGGGCGACGTGAGCCACGTGGCCATTCCGGGCGTGCGCTGCCATCCGCTCGATCCGTCACAGATTCCGGAATTCAGCCCGAGCATTCTCGAACAGGGCGCATCGTGCAAAACGATTTTCGACTGCACGGTGCCGTTCAAACTCAAGCATCATTTCGAGCGTTCGAAATTCAAGGAAGTCGATGTGCGTCGTTTCCTGCCCGACTTCGTGCCGGACGAAATCTAGACACGCAAGATCAGGCGGTTCGTCTGAATACCGCCTGAAATCGCGCTGAACGGCCTGCCGCCGATGATGAGTTCCAGCATGGAGCGCGTCACCGGCGGCAGAATCGTCAGATGCGATATTCCGCAGATTCAACAGGTTTTTCCCCATGCACGCCTTTCCCGCACGCATCTCCGACTTCATGTCGACGCATCATGTCTTGAGCCTTGCCGTGGTTGACGGCGACACGCCGTGGTCGGCCAGTTGCTTTTACGCATTTGAACCGAACAACGCGAGCGTGCTCGTGATGACCAGCCTGAAAACGCGCCACGGTCACGCGATGCAAAGCCGACCGATGGTTTCGGCAACGGTTTCCGAACAACCCGAGCGCCTTCGCGATATACGCGGCGTACAGTTCTCGGCGTTCGCGACGCGGCTTTCCGGTGCGGAACTCGAAGCCGCGATGGATCGCTATCTCATCCGGCACCCGGTTGCGCGCCTGCGTCCCACCGATTTGTGGCGGCTGTCGATCGAACACATCAAACTCACCGATAATAGTCTGGTTTTCGCCCGCAAAACTGTCTGGCAACGCGACGAATCACATTGATCGCTCCGCTCTGCTGCGCGGTTTCTACAGTGGATTTCCGCGCTTCATATTTGCCTGCTGCCATTACGGCGATCGCTCCTGAATCGCTATTCTCATTCTGTTTCCATTGAGTCGATTTACCGCAGCTTATTGCGGTAGAAACCGCTCTGTCTTTTTCTCGAACTGTGCGTGATTCACTTGCTTCGAATCGCTCGCACGTTCGAAACACGCCGGACTCGTCTCCTTTCACGCATTCGCGCGGTCACGAATCGCATGTGTACCGCGGCATCGCGGTGCATCGGTTTTTGACACTTATCAATGTGCCAAGGCATCGTCCAGCATCGCCATAAAACACCATATAAAGTTCACCAATCAACAACGACCACTACATATGGTGCCAATCAAATGCAAAACGCGTTGACTCACAACCCCGCGCAAGCTCCGCAAGACGACAAGTCGGGGCTCACCGTCGATGTCGCCTCGACCATCGTCGAGTATCTCAATCGCTCGGATTGGCGCGTCAATGCAAACGCCAATCAAGGCTGGAGCCTGGGTGGGCTGATCCTGAATACGAGCGGCAAGGTCATTGCGAATTACTGGCTCAACAATGTGTATTCCGCCGATATCGGCGCGGCGCATCGCGACGGCTCACTCCATATTCATGACCTTGATATGTTGTCGGGCTATTGCGCCGGTTGGTCGCTACGCAGCTTGCTGCAAGAGGGCTTTAATGGCGTCCCGGGAAAAGTGGAGGCGAATCCGCCACGTCACTTGTCCGCCGCTGTTGGACAGATCGTGAATTTCCTCGGCACGCTGCAAAACGAATGGGCCGGCGCACAGGCATTTTCTTCGTTCGATACGTATATGGCGCCTTACGTGCGTGTCGACAAACTCGGCTATGCCGAGGTGAAACAGTGCATCCAGGAACTGGTTTACAACCTGAATGTGCCGAGTCGATGGGGCACGCAAACACCCTTTACGAACCTGACCTTCGACTGGACCTGCCCCGACGACCTGAAGCATCAGGTGCCTTATGTCGGCGGCGAGGAAATGCCCTTCACCTATGGCGATCTGGGCGCGGAAATGGATATGATCAACCGCGCCTATATCGAGGTGATGTCGGCCGGCGACGCGCGCGGCCGCAGCTTTACTTTCCCGATTCCGACCTACAACATCACGCGCGATTTCGACTGGACGCATCCGAACACGGAGCGTCTGTTTGAAATGACCGCGCGCTACGGCCAGCCGTATTTCCAGAACTTTCTGAACAGTGAACTCGAGCCGCATATGGTGCGTTCGATGTGCTGCCGTCTCCAGCTCGACTTGCGCGAATTGCTCAAGCGCGGCAACGGCCTGTTCGGCTCGGCGGAACAAACCGGCAGCGTGGGCGTGGTGACGCTCAATTGCGCACGAATCGGCTATGAGTGCCGTGGCGACGAAGACCGCGTCTACGCGCGCGTGAACGCTTTGCTCGATCTCTCCAGGGAGAGCCTCGAAGTGAAACGCGCCTTGATTCAGGATCTGATGGACAAAGGTTTGTATCCGTATACCAAACGGTATCTGGGGACTTTACGCAATCACTTCAGCACCATTGGCGTGAATGGCGTGAACGAAATGATCCGCAATTTCTACGGCGATACGGAGGATATTACAACCTCGCGCGGACACGATTTCGCGATCCGCCTGATGGATCATGTGCGTACGCGACTCGCGGAATTCCAGCAGGAAACCGGCCATCTCTTCAATCTCGAAGCCACGCCCGCCGAAGGCGCAACGTACCGGTTCGCCAAGGAAGACCGCCGCCGTTTCGCCGACATTCTCCAGGCTGGGACGCTGGATCAGCCCTATTACACCAACTCGACGCAACTGCCCGCCTCCTGGACCGACGATCCGTTTGAAGCGCTCGAACAACAGGAACCGTTGCAGGCGAAATACACGGGCGGCACGGTGTTGCACCTGTATATGAACGAGGCGGTGTCGTCGGCGAAGGCTTGCCGAGAATTGGTGAAACGCGCGCTTGCCGGTTTCCGCGTGCCGTATATCACCGTGACGCCCACGTTCTCGGTGTGCCCGAAGCATGGCTATCTCAGCGGCCGCCACGAATTCTGTCCGAAATGCGATGAAGCCTTGCTGCACGAAAAAGCCGAAGCCGAGATCGGCTGAACAATTTCACCGTTCGGCGATTCAATATCGCCCTTCCATTTTCCGCTTTCTCAACGCCTCAAGGAGGCAT
This sequence comes from Paraburkholderia tropica, assembly GCF_014171495.1. Lineage (NCBI taxonomy): Bacteria > Pseudomonadati > Pseudomonadota > Betaproteobacteria > Burkholderiales > Burkholderiaceae > Paraburkholderia > Paraburkholderia tropica. The sequence goes on along the minus strand of NZ_CP049136.1, from coordinate 1,508,837 downwards.
TATGTTCCAGCAACAACTCCCAACGCTTCACGCAACATCGACGCAGCCGGTCCTGAAAGAAGAAGAACGCACGCGCTGCGAGATCTGGACGCGCGTCATGGGTTATCACCGACCGGTTTCCGCCTTCAACATCGGCAAACAAGGTGAATTCGCCGAACGCTGCTTCTTCCGCGAACGCCCATGAGCCATCACGACGAGCCGACACCTTCGCCGAAGCTCGGCGGCGTCGTGCGCTTCTCCAGCTGCGATTACCCGGGCAAACTCGCGTGCGTCGTGTTTGTCTCGGGTTGCCCGTGGCGCTGCCACTATTGCCACAATCCGCACCTGCAAACCCGCAATAGCGCGCCCGATCGGCCCTCATGGCCGTCGATCGCGGCGTGGCTCGAACGCCGCAAAGGGATGCTCGACGCAGTGGTCTTTTGCGGCGGCGAACCGCTGGTCGAACGCTTTCTTCCGTCGATGATGGCGGAAGTGAAAGCGCTCGGCTTTCGCGTTGCGTTGCATACGGGCGGTGGCTATCCGGATCGACTGGCGGCGTGCTTGCCCTTGATCGACTGGATCGGCTTTGACGTGAAAGCGCCGTTCGAGCGCTACGCGGACGTCACGCAGATTGCACGCAGCGGAGACGCGGCACGGCGTTCACTCGATCTCATCGTCGAAAGCGGTATTGAATTCGAATGCCGCACGACGATCCACCCCGCGCTGCTCACCGAGGACGATCTGGTCGCCATTTCGACCGAACTCGTCGCGCGCGGCATCACGAAACTGGTATTGCAGCCTTTCCGGCGTGACGGCGTTCAAACCGGCGGTCCGCTCGATGCGCCGCTGCCTGCCGACTATCCGCCCGCTTCCACGATCGCTCGATTGCAGCAATCGCTCTCGATCGTGGAAGTGCGCGCGCATTGATTCAAACATCGTTTTTTCAATAGAGAAATGAAAAACACCGCACTTGAAGTGCGGTGTTTTTCATTTGACGCGCAAAGCGCATTCGGCGATTAGTGCACGAAGTGCGCCCACAGATGCGAAATCGGCATGACAATCACAAGCGCGGGAATCATGTTCGCGACCGGGAATGCCTTGACGCCGCAGATACGGAAGCCCGTGGCCAGCATGATCAAGCCGCCAACCGCCGAGAAGTCCGCCATCATGTCCGGCGTCGTCATCGGCAGAATCATGGCAGCGAGTGCGGCCAGCAAGAGCTGAATCACGAGTTGCGGAATCGCGATCGATGCCACGGCATAGCCGAGTGCCGTTGCAAAAATCGCAGACGTGAACAGGTCAAGAATCGTCTTGATGTAGAGAATCGACGGGTCGCCGGTCATCCCTTCGTGCATCGCGCCGAAAATCCCGGTTCCGCTCGCGCAGAACAGGACGAGAATGGCCACGAATCGCTCGGTAAATTCGGCTTGTCCCAGTCCTGAATTCGACGGTAAATAGCGGTCGATCACGCCTCGCGTCGAACCGGCCAGTTTGCCGATGAACTTCTCCAGATAGATGATTTCACCGATGGCTGCGCCCAGAATCAATGCGAGCACGACGGCCGGCATGAACTTGACCTTGATGATCAGCGTGATGCCCAGCCCCATCGACGCGAGACCGAACGTCTGCGGCAATGCGAGACGCAGACGTTCGGACAGCCGCGTGCCCAAAAACGCACCCGCGCAACCACCGACAACCACGGCCGACCCGTTGAAATATGGACCAATCAGCATGTTCTTTACCCCAAGTAAATTTCAGTTATCAGCTTTGTTGTTGACCACTCAAGCGTGTGATTCACCCCAGCGAGGCAAATCGGGTACTTCGAGTCCAAATAGATCGAGCGCGCGCCCCACGGTGTGGGTCAGAATCTGATCCACCGTCGTGGGTCGCTGATAGAGCGCCGGCGTAGGCGGAAAAATGATGCCGCCCATTTCCGTGACGCGACGCATGTTGTCGATGTGCGCGAGGTTCAGCGGCGTTTCGCGCGCCAGCAGCACGAGACGGCGGCGCTCTTTCAGCACCACGTCGGCGGCGCGGGTCAGCAGGTTGTCGGATTGCGCTGACGCGATCGACGCGAGCGAGCGCATTGAACAGGGCGCGACCAGCATGCCCACGGTCCGAAACGAGCCGCTGGAGATCGAAGCGCCGAGATTGGTGATCGGGTGGACGACGTCGGCAAGTTCCAGAACTTCCTCGCGGGAATAGTCGGTTTCCAGCTCGCGCGTCAATTCGGCGCCACGCGACATGACCATGTGCACTTCCACATTCATGCCGCGCAGTAACTGCAGCGCCTTGACGCCGTACTGAAACCCCGTAGCCCCACTGATACCGACAATGATTCGCTGGCGCATCATGCCAGTCCTCCATTTAAACCTTTAAACCGAATTGCGGCGCCTGATTGTTTCATCACACTCATTCGTCGCTACCTTTACGCTCTTCGCTTCTGCACTTCCCCATTCAGAAATGCGACGATTAACCACACCTGATTTTCATTACGCAATATTTATTTCCTTTTGGCTCGACGCTTTATTCACACGGTTCCCATGGCGCCCGCTGCCAGGAGAAAGGCCTGTCTGCACAGGCGTTTCGTCCGGCGTGGCGATCGATTCGATTGCTTCGTGGAACGTTTCGTAAGCCAAATTTTTATCCCGGAGCCAATATAGGCAACAACGGCCGATGCCAAAATTACCGTTTCGATATGGCACATTAAGCAAAAAAATATATGCCCGATGAATTTGATTCGAATCAGAAATTGCTGATCCCAATTTGTTAGAATCGGCCGCGGAGGGAATATGGACCTAAAGCGATTGCGTTATTTCTGTGCCGTTATTGAGCAGGGAAATGTTTCAAAGGCAGCACGATTCTTGAATATCGCTCAGCCCGCGCTCAGCAAGCGGCTCAGCGAGCTGGAAGAGGAAATTGGGGCGCTGCTGTTTTTGCGGGGCATCCGGCACATCGAGGCCACGCCCGCCGGGCTACATCTCTACCGCCGGGCCTGCGAGATTCTTCAGAGCGTGGACAACGCCACGCGCGAAACCATCATCATCTCGAAGACGGAAACGCAGACACTCCGTATCGGCGTATCCCATCTCTACCAGCGCTTCTTTCAATCACTGATTCTGGAAATCCACCACCGTCACCCCGACATTCACATTCGCCTCACGGTCTCCGACTCCAGCTACATCGAAATGCTGTTGCGCAACGGGCTGATCGACGTCGCGCTGATCCAGAAACCGTCGAACCCGAGTGGCTACGACTGCCTCAATTTCCAGCCGATAAGCGCCGTCGCGGTCATGACGCCCACGCTGGCAAAAGATCTTCCCGATCGTGCACTATCGCTGTGCGAAATCGCGAAATTTCCGCTGATGCTGTTGCGTCGCGGTGAAGGTCCGGGGATTTATGAACTGGTGAAAGACCGGCTCGAACGCGCGAGTGGCGAACTGAAGGCGGTCATGTCGGTATCGCAGCCGTCGGTTATTCTCGACTGGATCGAGACCGGGCTCGATTGCGCGAGTATCCTGCCGGCCTCGGAGGTCGATCAGGAAAAATGGAAGCATTGCCGCGTGTTTCCCATCTCGTCCACATTCGCTGCGTTTTATCCGAGCATCGTGAAGATGTCGGCGTCTTCGCATATGGCGGCGGTGATGGATATCGTGAAAGACGGACAATGGAATAGCGCGCTCGCAGAGCGCGGCTAATGAGGCGGGAAACACGCGTGCTCGATTTCACGCACGACCCGCCTCGGACGTTCCCCGCGCGATCGCGGCACGATGACCTGCTTACGGACACTCCGCCGCGGCCGATGAACTGACGGCCCAGTTCACAGCCGCATCGAAAATAGCGTTGCCGTCCGCGCTGAGTTTCTCGAATGACCGGTTGCCAAGAAACAGTGCAACGCGGCGTGCGGGTGCAATGAAATCGTAATCCATCGTTGCGCCCTTCTCGTACGCGAACACCACGGCATGCGTCGGCTCGCCGGCGATCGTCGCAATGATTGTGGCGCCCGGCCCCGGTTTGCCCCAACCCATTTCATCGTCGCGCGGATAAACCCAACGCTTACCCGCCGGCACGCCGCCTGCGAGCGGACTCGGCGCATTCACCACATTCACGTAATGCTCCTTCGCAACCTCGCCGAAGTCCTCGCCTTTCTTCTGACCGGTGAAGCGCAGCGAATCGAACAGATCCGATTCCCACGTCAAAATGGGCACCGCGACATCGCGAAACGGCGTTCCGACCATATCGCGCGCACTCACCACTGACGAAATGATGACGAGGTCTTCGCCCTTCGCAGCCGAAACCGGCGCGTCTTCGTTGACCAGTTTGACGATCATCCCGCGTTGCTCCAGATGCGCGATCACCTTGTCGTCCTCTTCACGATCGCGATGATCCAGTCGAGTAACGTAAAGCACATGCTTGTTGGCCGTGACCGTGTCACCGCTCGCGCCCGTTGCATGGGGCGCAGCGGCGCTAGCCATTCCCGCGGCGCTGAATGCGATCAACGCGGTCAATAGCGAGGCGGCGCGCCGCAGCACACGACGCGATGTGTGCGCAACAGCGCGGTCCGAACTCAATGGAAAATTCACATTCATGGTCGCCGTCCTATCAGAAGTCGAATGTCGAGGTCAGAGAAATCGTCCGCTCGAGCCCGATGCCCAATTGGCTCGATCCCGCCGACGCCCAGTAGTGTTTGTTGAACGCATTCTCGACGTTCAACTGGAATGTAGCGTGCCGCCCAAACAGACTCGTCTCGTAGCGAGCGCCCGCAGAGAACAGCGTGTAGCCCGGGATATACGCCTGATTCGCGTCGTTGATCGGACGCTGACCGACGAAATAGGCGCCGCCGTTGATCGAGAATCCATAGAGATGCGGTACGCGATAATTCAGAAATACGCTGCCGGTATAACGCGGCGTATTTTCCGGTCGCTTGCCGAGCGTCGTGGAATCGGTGCTGTCGACGAGCGTCGCATCGAGCCACATGCCCGTCGTGACGATCGAAAGATCCCGCGTGATATCGCCCTGATACGAGAACTCGATGCCGCGATAGCGGCCCACGCCATTCAGCGCGTAGACACCGTCGGCATCCGTGCTCGCGGACGGCTGACGAATCTGGAACGCGGCGATCGACGCGAGCGCGCCATTGTTGAATCGATGCCTCACGCCCACTTCCACCTGTTTGCTCACCGCCGCCGGCAGGACCTGATACGCGTTTGTCGCCGTCGCCGGGGCGCTACCGGCCGACTCCAACCCTTCGATATAGCTCGCGTAAACGCTCGTTTTCGGCGTGATCTTGTACACGATGCTCGCTGAAGGCGACGTGTGATTCACATCCTGCGTGACGGTATACGCCTGCGTAGCGTGATACGACGAATAACGCACGCCCGCCGTAAAATCGAGGTTCTTCGTCAGGCCAATGCGATCGAAAAGATACACACCCTGATTGCTGATGTGCTGTGCGTAAAAGGCCTTCGACGAGCCCGCCGTCAAACTGGTGATACTGATCGGCTCATGCAGGTTCTGCGTCGCGGTGTAATAGTACGTCGTGAAATTCGGCTGGAATAACCAGTTTTCGTTGACGCCGAACGTGACGTCGTGCGTGAAGGGCCCGGTGTTGAAGAGGCCGTTGATTTCCGCGCGCACGTTCTTGTTTTCATAGAACTGACCATTCTGCTTGCTGCCCTGCAATTGGCCTGTGCCCGTATCGACGTTGTACTTCTGGAAAATCCACAGCCAGCGATTGCGTTGCGTGATCGACTGACCAATCGAAACGTTCGCGCTCCAGTTGTCGTTGATGAGATAGTCGGCGCGCAGGATCTGTGCGATCGCAGTCGATGTCGTGGGCTTGTCATTCGGCACCAGCAATTTCGACGCGTCGGGTAGCGAGGGCAGCGTGATAACGCCATTGACGGCGGTAAGCGGTGTAATCCCGGCCTGCTCGACCACACGCTGGTCGATGTGCTCGAGGTCGTACTTGAACGTCAAGCGGTTCGTCGGCTTCCAGTCGAGCGCAACGCTTTCGAACATGCGATAGCCGCGGTCGCCGCTGATCGGCGTCTCGACGTGCTCTGCCATGGCGTTGACGCGAATGCCAAACTGTTTATCCGCACCAAAGCGTCGCGCAATATCGACATGCGCGCCCACCGAGCCGTGCGAATCGACCAGCATCGACGCCGACGTCACCGGCGTATCGCCCGCGCGTTTCATCACCATATTGACGATGCCGGCCGGCACCGCGAAGCCGTAATACAACGCCGAAGCGCCCTTCAGCACTTCGACGCGCTCCTTGTCCTCCATCGGCATCCAGATGTTGTTGTCGATCGGCAGCACGCCGTCGAGGTAATAGCTCTGACGATTGTCGAGCGCAATACCGCGAATCGAAAGCTGGTCATACGAAATGCCGCTCAACTGTTGGCGCGTGACGCCCGCGACATTGCGCAGCGCGTCGTAGAGCCCCGTTGCAGCTTGTGCTTTCAACACATCGCTCGTCACGACGCTCACGGTAGCCGGCACGTCGAGCGCATCGAGTCCGCGATATTGGCCCGTCTGCACGGTCTTCGGCGCGTAAGGGCTCGCCGCCGGCTCTTTCGCCGTCTTGACCATGATGGGCGCAAGCGTCGCGCCCTTTTCCGGCTCGCTCGCAGCAGCGGACGCCGATGCAGGCGCACTGGAAGCCGCGACCGGCTCAGCCGCACATGCGCGGGAATCGGCGAGACCGCCATAAGCGACCACGGTCAGCGCGACCGCAATGGAGCGGCGTCGTTTCAAGGCGGAGCGTTGCCGGACCGAGGCGGCGCGACGAATTTGGCGGGAAGATCGATTCATGGCGGAGAGAGGAGAAAGTAATGCGCAAAGCTGCGCCATCGAATGCGGCGGCATTCGAACGGGGCGACACATCGAAGTTAATTTGATCCGGCAAAGACTGAAGCGATGTCCACTCATGTATGCACGAAAAGTGGCTATCGGCCCAGCGGTAGATGTTTATCCGGACGCACACATGACGTAGAGCACAGCGCGAGGCGCGGCATGCAGATCGGCCAACGCTTGAGGATATTGCTCGATCCTCGCCGTGTAGGCACCGCCATTTATAGTAGGAATACTAATCATCCTGTCTGTCGACATAGCGACACATGCGCAACGACAGCGCCCGGCAGTGCGTCCGGCGCGTTGGTCGCGAGCCCTGGCTCGGGCTGTCATGGAGGCCTGCTCGCTGCTAAAATGAGAATGGTTCGTATTTATACTTTAAAAATTCAGATTTGGCAATTCCTTCGCAAAATCAATGAGATGAACCGCGTTTAATGAACTTTATTTAATGTTTGAGGGGGCTTTTCGGGGCCTGTCTGCTGAATTTTTGAAGAGTTATCGCTATGCCAACAGTACTCGTCGTCGAGGACGACGCGAAAACACGCCACGAAATCCAGGTCGCCCTGGAGGATGCCGGATATGCGGTCGAAATCGCGACAACCGGCGCGGATGGACTCGCACAGGCGACTTCGCGCCAGCTGGATGCGATCATTCTCGACCGGATGCTGCCCGGCGGCATGGAGGGGCTCGACGTGCTCGGCGCGCTGCGAGAGGCGGGATCGACCACGCCCGTGTTGATCCTCAGCGCCCTGTCGACGGTCGACGAACGCGTGAAGGGATTGCGCGCAGGCGGCGACGATTATCTCGTGAAGCCTTTTGAATATATCGAACTGACTGCACGGCTCGATTCTCTGGTGCGACGCTCGCAAACCGCCAGCCAGGAGCAGGCGTATCGCGTCGGAGCGCTGAACGTCGATCTGGTGAGCCGTAGCGTCGTGTATGCAGGCAAGGAAGTTGAATTGCTGCCGCGCGAATACCGGATTCTCGAATATATGATTCGTCGCGAAGGCCAGGTGATCAGCCGCACGATGCTGTTCGAAGCGGTCTGGAATTACCGTGTCGGCGAGCGCACCAATGTGATCGACGTGCATATCAGCCGCCTGAGAAGAAAACTCGACCCAACGGGATCGGCGCCCATCATTCATACCGTTCGCGGTTCCGGCTATGTCCTTCGTGCGCCTGATTGATCTTCGACGCACCACGAGCTTTCGGCTTTCGGTGCTGTTCCTCGGCATCTTCGGCGGCATTTCGGTGCCGCTATTTGCCTATCTGTATTTTTCGATTACCGGTTTTGAAACGCAACGCGTCGATGACTGGTTAGGTCGGGAATATGTCGCCATGCAACGCAGTTCGCCGGAACGCTTGTCCGCACTGTTCAACGTGCTGCGTCAAAGCGATCCGGACCAGCAACGGCCGAACGGCCTGTTCGGCAATGACGGGCGCTATATCGCCGGTTCGTTGACGACATTGCCTCGCGATATTCCATATGTGGGAAAACCATTCGCGATTCGCTTGCATGATGGACCGATCAATCAGACCGCCCGGTGTATTGCCGCGAAACTGCCGGGCGATCGCATGGCCCTGCGATGCCAGAATGCGCTGGAACTGGACAGCTTCAACAGCGGGCTTGTCAACGTGCTGCTCATTGGCGCGATGATCGCGCTGGCGATTGGCTTGATCGGCGCGGCGTTGATCGGACTCGGCTCGCTTAGGCGACTCGATGCGGTCACTGCAACGATCAAACAGATCGTTGGCGGCGACCTCTCGCAACGTCTGCCGACGCATCGGCGTCACGACGATCTTGAGAGTCTGGTACGCGTGGTCAACGGCATGCTCGACGAAATCGAGCGCCTGATGAATGAAGTAAAAGGCGTGTGCGACGCGATTGCGCACGACTTGCGCACACCACTGACGTCGATGATCGCCGGACTCGAGCGCGCGCAACGGCGTGGCCGGACGGTCGACGATTATCGTCAGGCGCTGGACAATACGCTCGTCGACGCTACCAGCATGCATCACACTTTCAACGCTCTGCTACGCATTTCGGAAATTGAAAGCGGCGTGCGTCGGCAGTCGTTCGTCGCGGTCGATCTCGGCGCCATTGTGAAAGACGTGTACGAATACTACGAGGCGTCGGCTGAAGAAAAGCAACTGAATTACCGATGCGAAATCGAAGACAGCGGTGAATTCGTGCTTGAAGGCGATCCGAATTTATTGTTCGAAGCGCTCGCCAATCTGATCGAGAATGCGATCAAATTTTCGCCAGTCGGCGGGACGGTTGTTATCGGCCTCGCCCGTCTTGAGGGGCACGTTTATTTGTCCGTTCACGACACCGGGCCGGGCATTCCCGAATCCGAGCATCAAGCCGTCTTGCGCCGCTTTTATCGTGGCGAAGCCAGCCGCCATACGCCCGGAAACGGTCTTGGGCTCAGTCTTGCGAATGCGGTCGCCGTCATGCATGGCATGACTTTGGCGTTCGATCGCGTCGAATCAGGCTGCCGGGTTGTGTTGAGTGAAACGGCCGATATCATCGAATGACATCAGGTTAGATGCAGTCGCCCTGCTCTCAAGTTTCCCGGCAGGCATCGTCGCTGAATTACATTTCGTCCACGGAAGTCGCCGTAGTCGTCGTGCCCTCGTTGACTTCCATCGAAAAGCGGTTGCGCGTATCGACATAAAAGCTCGCGCCGAAACGCCCGACCGGATAGTAATGCTGCAAACGCACGCGGCAGCGCTCGCGGTCGATCAGATCGTCGCGCGCATGCAGCCGCTCCACGCGTCCGATGAAAATATGGCGGCTCGGTGTTTCGAGCGTCTCCCAGAGCGTGCATTCAAACGCCACCGGCGCTTCGGCGATACGCGGCGGGCCGCCACGCGTCGACGGTACTGACGTCAGCCCCGCGTGCGCAAGTTCGCTTTCCGACGCAGGCAGGCTTTCGCCGCAAGCGTGCATTTTTGCAGCGATCGCTTCGTCGGTCAGATGCACCACGAATTCGCGCTCGCGCAGAATATTCGCGGCGGTGTCCTTGAGCGAGTCGTCGTCGCGGCGATTCACGGACAGCATCACGATCGGCGGCTCTTCGCCGACCATGTTGAACATCGAGAACGGCGCAGCGTTGATCACGCCGCCCGGGCTCAGGGTCGTCACGAGTGCGATTGGCCGCGGCACGATGAGCCCCGCCATCAGCTTGTAACGCTCGTAAGCCGTGAGTTCGTTGAAGTCGATTTCCATGGCGTTTTGCGCCCCTTCATGGGCGTTTGTTGGGTTCGCGGCGGCGCGCCGCGTGCATCATTTGCGCGCGCCGGCCACTTTCGTTTCAGCCAGCCCGAGCAGCGAGGCGAGGCTCTTTTCGCCACGCATGCGGGTGGTCTCGATGCGCTGCTCCAGATCGACGAGGTGGGCCTGCATGCGCGCAATCGCGCCTTCGGCGTCGCGCTGCGCAATGCACTCGACGATGGCCGCGTGTTCGTCGTGCTCGCAAGGCGCATAGCCCGGCGGCTCGTACAGCCCGACAATCAACGAGCAGCGCGACACCAGCTCGACCAGATAGCGTTGCAGCACCGCATTGCCCGCAAGCGCCGCCACGCGCAGATGAAAATCGCTCGCCAGACGCGCCCATGAAGGCTGATCGAAGCGGTGCATCGCCGCGTGTTCGTCGTCGAGTTGCTTGCGCAATTGCGCGAGGTCGGCATCGGTCACGCGCGCGACCGCCAGTTCGACCAGCGCGCGTTCGAGTGCGCGGCGCGCTTCGAAAATCGTGCGCGTTTCCTCGGGCGTAGGCTCGGCGATCACCGCGCCCTTGTTCGGCCGCAGCGTGACGATGCCATCATGCGCGAGCTTCTCGAGCACGCGGCGCACGCTCGCGCGGCCCACATCGAACAACTGGCACAGCTCCGGCTCAGGCAGTTTCGTGCCTGGCGTGAGCCGATGCGCGAGCACGCCATCCACGATTGTGCGGTACATTTGCGTTTCGATACCCGCTTCGGTCTGCATGGCGTCATGCGCGCTCGCGAGCGCTTCGTCGCCCGTTTCGTGCACGGCAGGTTTCTTCGCGGCGGCTTTCTTCGCGGCAGGGGATCGGTCAGGTCGGGTCGGTCGGCTGGTGGACATGATGTGCAACGCGTTCGGCGCAAGCAGGGATAGCGGGTGAGGGAATCGTGAGCCAGTTTAGCGGATCGTGGCCGCCAGATCGCTGCCGATTGCGCCTTCACTCGAGGCTTCGGTCGCTGCCTCGATCGCATCCATATGCGCGCTGATCGCGCCCGGCGTCGTCATCCAGATCGTGCCCGCGCGCGCCGCCTGCGCGATGTGCGCAAGCGCGCGTCGGAGGTGGCGCAGGCGATACGGTTGCCCGACCAGATAAGGATGCAGCGCGATCCCCATCACCAGCGGCTGCCCGCGCGTGGGATGCGTGGCCTGCGTAAGCATCTCGTCGAACTGATCGACGATCATGTCCGCGAACGCCGCGCCGTCCAGATGCCGTCCAACGATCATCGGAATGTCGTTCACTTCCTGCGGATACGGAATCGACCACAGCGGCCCATGTCCGGTGCGCATGCGGACGGGACGGTCGTCGTGACACCAGTTGAGCGTATAGCGATACCCCGCCTGCGCGAGCAGATCGGGCGTGTCGAGCGTCTCCGAAATCCACGGTGACAGCCAGCCCGCCGGCGCCTGCCCCGTGAGCGCCGCGAGACGCGCGCGGCAATGCACGATCAGATCGCGCTCGTGCGCGCGTTCGAAGTCGCTCTGCCGGTGCGCGTTGGAATGGCCGTGCGCGATCAGTTCGTCGCCGCGCTTCACGCAGGCTGCGATCAACTCCGGGCAATGATCGAGGAGCGCCGTGTTCATGACGATGCCCGCGGGCAACGCGAGATCGTCGAACAGATCGAGGCAACGCCACGCGCCCACGCGATTGCCGTATTCGCGCCAACTGTAATTGAGCACGTCCGGTTGCGGCGAAAGCGGACCGAGATTCGCGCCCAGCCCTTCGCCGAACGCGAAGTGCTCCAGATTGAAGCCGAGATAGACCGCGAGGCGCGCGCCGTTGGGCCAGCAATACGTATCGCGCGCGACGATCGGCTGATAGTCGAAGCGCCCGTGCGTGCGCAGCGCGCCGAAGCGCGGGTCGTCGCGCCGGGTGGCGTTCGCGTCGATCGGCGCGGCTTCCATGAAGGTTGTGCTCATTGTGTCCTTGCGTAGTGTGCGATTGCAGTCGGCGATGGGGCGCACCGCTTTGCAGCCATAACGCGGTGCCTGTCGTGGTGCCTGTCGTCGCGCGCGGCGCACCGCTGTTGTGCGAACGCGAACCGATTTGGCGCACCACAAATGGTTAACCATCTGATAGCCAGATCGTATGCAATTGGCGTTCCATATCGTTCGCACGTTGTGATTACTGGCGTCGGCAACTATCTGCTCAAATCGCGAACGAAATGGCATAGCTCTTGCGTGAAGCGACGCATCCGCGGCCTCGCCCGCGTCCGTCACACTCACTGGAGAACCGTCTCATGCCGCTACGTCACGCCGCCCACCAGGCCGTCCGCCCCGCTTCCTCGCCGCGCCGCCAGTGGTTCAAGACGAGTGCCGTCGCGCTTGCGCTCACCGCTGCCGCGCTGTCGTGCGGCGTCGCGTATGCTGCCGACACCATCAAGATCGGCCTCGTCACCGCGCTCTCCGGCCAGTCGGCGCGCGCGGGCGAAGCGCTCACGCGCGGCATGACCATCGCCATTGACGAGATCAACGCAAGCGGCGGCGTGCTCGGCGGCCGCAAGCTCGAACTCGTGCGCCGCGATGACGAAGGCAATCCCGCCAAGGGCGTGCTGGCCGCGCGCGAACTGATCTACAAGGACAAGGTGGCGGTGCTGTTCGGCGGCCTCGATACGCCGGTTTCGATGGCGATCGTGCCGCTCGCCAATCACGAGAAAGTGCCGTTCATGGATCCGTGGGCCGCGGGCACGCAGATCACGCACAACGGCGCGAAGCCGAACTTCGCGTTCCGCGTGTCCGCCGTCGACGAACTGGTGGACGTGGCGATGGTCGCGCACGCGCAGCAGGCTTTCGGCGCGAAGAAGCTCGGCCTCGTGCTCGTCAACAATCCGTGGGGCCAGTCGAACGAAAAGGGCATCGTCGCGGCGCTGGCCGCCAAGGGCATGAAGCCGGCCGGCATCGAAAAGATCGAGGCGACGGATGTCGACGTCACGCCGCAGCTCGGCCGCCTGAAGGCCGCGGGCGCCGATACCTTGCTGATGGTCGGCAATGTCGGGCCTTCGGCGCAGGTGGTGAAGTCGCTCGACCGCATGGGCTGGAAGGTGCCGATCGTCTCGCACTGGGGCCCGGCGGGCGGCCGCTTCACGGAACTCGCGGGACCGAACGCAAAGAACGTGCATTTCGTGCAGACGTATAGCTTCTTCGGCGCGACCTCGCCGATCAGCGCGCGCGTGGTGGCCGAACTCAAGGCGAAGTATCCCGACATCAAGAGCGCCGACGACATCACGCCCGCCGTGGGCGTCGCCAATGCCTACGATGCGATGCATCTGAGCGCGCTCGCCATCGACAAGGCCGGCTCCACCGACGGCGATGCGATCCGCAAGGGCTTCTACGCAATCGACCGCTACGACGGGCTGATCAAGACCTACGTACATCCGTTCAGCGAGCAGCAGCCCGACGCGCTGGGCGCGAGCGACTACGTGTGGGCGCAGTTCATCGACAACCGGATCGTGCCGGTCAGCGCCGCGGGCGGCCAGATGGCCGCGAAGTAAAGCCGGCACAACACGCGGAAAACCCCGGAGAGATTCACTCATGCAATGGATATCGGCGCTGGTTGCGGGCCTTGGCCTCGGCAGCATGTACGGGCTGATGGCGCTCGGCTTTCATCTGACGTTCGCGGTCAGCGCGACCGTCAACTTCGCGCAGGGCAGCTCGATGATGCTCGGCGCCGTGCTCGCCTACACCTTCGCGCAGACGCTCGGCTGGCCCATGCCGCTCGCCATCGCGCTGGCGCTGGCCGCGTGCGCGCTCTACGGCCTCGTCGTCGAGCGCCTCGCGGTGCGGCCGTTCGCGCGGCGCGGCTCGAACGCGTGGCTCATGGCGACCGTGGCGCTCGGCATCGTGCTCGACAATGTCGTCATGCTGACCTTCGGCACCGAGCCGCGCAGCCTGCCCTCGCCGCTCGCGCAGTCGTCGCTGCACATCGGCGGCGCGGGGCTCGGCGTGTATCCGTTGCAGCTCGTGATTCCCGCGGTCGGCCTGCTGCTGGCTGCCGTGCTGCATTACGCGCTGCGCCGCTCGCGCTGGGGCGTGGCGATGCTCGCCGTGGTGCAGAACCGCGACGCCGCGCGCCTGATGGGCATTCCGATCCAGCGCACCATCGCGGCTGCGTTTGCGGTTTCGGCGCTGCTTGCGGGCATCGCGGGCGTGCTGATCGCGCCGCTGTTCAACGTGCAGTCGGACATGGGCACCGTGTTCGGGCTCAAGGCCTTCGCGGTCGCGATTCTGGGCGGGCTGTCCAGCGCGTGGGGCGTGATGATCGCGGGCCTGCTGTTCGGCGCTGCCGAAGCGATGATCACGGCCACGCTCGGATCCAGTTACACGCAGATCATCACATTCGGGCTGCTGATCGTCGTGCTGGCGATCCGTCCCAACGGCCTCTTCGGGCGCGCGGAGGTGCGCAAGGTATGAGCGATTCCCGACTTTCTCTCGCCGCGCGCGAGGCAATGCCCGCGCCACGTTCAGGCGAGGCGCGTTCGCGCGGACTCTGGCAGGGCGCGGCGCTCGCCGTCGTGCTGCTCGCCGCCGCGTTCGCCGCATGCAACGTCAACGGCTATTTCGTCGTGGTGCTGGCGGGCGTGGTGTTGCTGGCTATCTGCGGCGTCGGCCTCAACCTGCTGCTCGGGCTGACCGGTCAGGTGTCGTTCGGCCACGCGGCGTTCTTCGCGATCGGTGCGTATGCCGTCGCCATTCTCACCACGCAGTTCGGCTGGAGCTTCTGGAGCGCGTGGGCGCTCGGCGCGGGCGTCGCCGCCGTCGCCGGTGCGCTGCTTGCGCTCACCGCCCTGCGGGTGCGCGGCCCGGGCCTCGCGATGGTGACGATCGCGTTCGCCTTCGTGATCGAGCAAAGCGCCGTGGAAGGCGGCGATCTCACCGGCGGGCAAAACGGCATCATGAACGTGTTCGGCCCGGCGCTCGGCGGTTTCGCCGATGGCGAGCGCGCCGTCGCCCTGATCGCGCTCGTGTTGCTCGCCGTGGCGCTCGCGCTCTATGCGCGCGTTTCGCGCGGCGCGTGGGGCGCGGCCATGCGCGCGGTGCGCGACAGCGAAACGGCGGCGGCCTCGATCGGCGTGAACGCGCTCACGGTGAAAACCGTGGCGTTCGCGTTCTCGGCGGCACTGGCCGGTTTCGCGGGCGGACTATTCGCGCCGCTGCAAGGCATGGTGACGCCCGGCATGTTCTCGTTTTCCCAATCGATCCTCTTCGTGCTCGTCGTGATGATCGGCGGCGCGGGATCGCTGGCCGGGCCGCTGGTGGGCGCGGCGGTGGTCGGTCTGCTGCCCGAATTGCTCGCCGGGCTCGAAAACCTGCGTCTGCTGTGCTTTGGCGTGCTGCTGCTCGTCGTGCTATGGAGCGCGCCCAACGGCGTGGCCGGCGTGGCGGCTGCGCTGGTGCGTCGGCTGGTCTCGCCGTCGCGCGCGCAGTCGGGCGAGTCGCCGCACGATCGGGACGCCGCCGCGCCTGTCGCCCTCGAACCGCTCAGCGCCGATGCGCGCCGCTCGCTCGCCGCGCAAGGCCTCTCGATGACGTTCGACGGCGTGAAGGCCGTCAGCGATCTGTCGTTCGAGCTGCCCGCCGCGCGCGTGACGAGCCTGATCGGTCCGAACGGCGCCGGTAAATCGACGGTCCTCAACATGCTCTCGGGCTTCTATCGCCCGCAAACCGGCACGCGCAAGCTGGGCGCACTGCAACTCGACGCTGGCAGCGCGTTCCGGAGCGCGCGCGCCGGTGTGGCGCGCACCTATCAGACTTCGCAGCTGTTCGGCAGCCTCTCGGTGCTCGACAACGTCGCGCTCGCGCTCACGCGCGGCCGTCTCGGCGCGCTTTTCGGCACCGCGCGCATGCAGGGCGACGCGCCGCGCAAGCAGGCGCTCGCGCTGCTGCGCGCCTGCGGCTATCACGGCGACGCGCAGATCGAAGCCGCCAGCCTCGCGCACGTCGACCGCCGCCTCGTCGAAATCGCGCGCGCCCTCGCCACGCGCCCCGCCGTGCTGCTGCTCGACGAACCCGCTGCGGGCCTGTCCAGCGAAGACAAGGCGCGTCTCGGCACCCTGCTGCGCCGCATCGCCGATTCGGGCGTGACCGTCGGGCTCGTCGAGCATGACATGTCGCTCGTGATGGGCGTATCGGATCGCATTGTCGTGATCGACGCGGGACGCTTTCTCGCGCAAGGCGAGCCCGCCGCGATTCGCGCCGACGCCGCCGTGCGAGAAGCCTATCTGGGCGCATCGAACGACGCCGCGCTGCATGCGCTGCGCCCCGCGCACGTTGCACACATTGCGCGGCAAGACGATGCCCCGGCGCGCGAAGTGCTCGGCGTCGGCAACGTGACGGCCGGCTATGGCGCCGCGCCCGTTCTGCACGAGGTGAGCGTGCAGGTGCGCGAAGGCGAACTGGTCGCGCTGCTCGGCGCGAACGGCGCGGGCAAATCGACCCTCATGCGCGCCCTCGCGGGCCTGCATCGCCCGGTGGCCGGCGGCGTGACCTTCGACGGCCGCGACCTCGCGCGCCTCGACGCCGCGCAGATCGCCGCGCTCGGCGTCGTGCTCGTGCCCGAGGGCCGCCAGGTCTTCCCCGAACTCTCGGTACTCGATAACCTCAAGCTTGGCGCGTTCCCGTCGGGCCGACTGCCGCGCGGCGAACTGGATGCGCGCATCGAGTCGATGTTCGCGCGCTATCCGCGTCTGCGCGAGCGCCAGCATCGGCGCGCCGGGCTGCTCTCCGGCGGCGAGCAGCAGATGCTGGCCATCGCGCGCGCGTTGATGTCGAAGCCGCGCGTGCTGCTGCTCGACGAGCCTTCGCTCGGCCTCGCGCCCAAGGTCATCGCCGAACTGTTCGCGTCGCTCGACGATCTGCGCAGCGAGTCGCTCTCGATGCTGCTCGTCGACCAGATGGCGGCGATGGCGCTCGCGATCGCCGACCGCGGCTATGTGCTCGAAGAAGGCCGCGTGAGCGCGAGCGGCACGGCCGCCGAACTGGCCGCCGATCCGAAACTGTCCGCCGCCTACCTGGGCGGCCACGCCGACGCCGAAGTCACCGCATGACGATCAACACCCGAATCCACACACGCACGCAAACCTCGACCGCCAACGCGCGTGGCCGCGCGGGCCTCGTCACCAGTCCTCACACGCTCGCCAGCGAAGCGGGACGCGATGTGCTCGCGCGCGGCGGCAACGCGATCGAGGCGGCCATTGCGATGGCGGCGGCGCTGTGCGTGACCATGCCGCATTTCACCGGTCTCGGCGGCGACGGCTTCTGGCTGATTGCCGCGCCCGGCCAGCCCGTCGAGTCGATTTCGGGCATCGGCCAGGCGGCGCGCGATCTCCCGAACTTCGACGGCGCGATTCCCGTGCGCGGCCCCGCGTCCGCGCTCACGAGCGCCGCCACCGTCGCCGCGTGGGAGGCGGCGTACCGCACGAGCCGCGAACACTGGGGCGGCACGCTCGCGTGGGACGCGCTGCTCGCGCCCGCCATCGCGCTAGCGCAGGACGGCTTCGCGCTAACGCGCTCGCAGCACTTCTGGACAACGTATCGCGCCGACGAATACGGCGACGCCGAACGCTGGCGCGGCTTCGCGCAGACCTTCCTGGCGGACGGCGCGATTCCCGCCATCGGCACGACGTTCCGCCAGCCTGCGCTCGCGGCCACGCTGCGCACGCTCGCGACAAACGGTCCGCGCGACTTCTACGAAGGCGCGCTCGCGCAACGCATTGCGCGCGGCCTGCGCGAAGCGGGCTCGCCGCTCGACGCCGACGACCTCGCAGCCACGCGCGTACGCTGCGAGCCGCCGCTCACGCTGCGTTATGGCGAAGGCGTGCTCGCGACGCTGCCGCCGCCCACCCAGGGCATGACGACGCTGCAGATCATGGGCATTCTGGCGAAACTGGGCCTGCGCGATTGCGCGCACGGCAGCGCCGACTACTATCACCGGCTCGTCGAAGCGGTGAAGCAGGCCTTTATCGACCGCGACCGGCATCTTGCCGATCCCGATACGCAAGACGTGCCCGTCGACAGGCTGCTCGGCGACGCTCACCTCGCCGCCTGCGCGGCGCGCATCGAGCCCACGCGCGCACTGGCGTGGCCGCATCGATTCCGTGAAGGCGACACCGTCTATCTCGCCGCCACCGACGCGCAAGGTCGCGCGGTAAGCGTATTGCAGACGATCTTCCACGACTGGGGCAGCGGCGTGATGGCGGGCGACACCGGCATCCTCTGGCACAACCGCGGCGCGGCCTTCCGCGCGCCCGGCGGCGGCCCGCATCGGGACGCGCATCCGAACGTGATCGCGCCGGGCAAGCGGCCATTCCATACGCTCAATCCCGGCATGTATCTCGTGGACGGACGCGCGCGCCTGCTCTACGGCACACAGGGCGCGGACGGTCAGCCGCAGACGCTCGCCGCGCTGCTCACGCGGCTGATCGACTATGGGATGGATCCGCTGGCGGCGCTGGCGCAGCCGCGTTTCCTGCTCGGGCGCACTTTCTCGGACAGTCGCGACAACCTCAAGCTCGAAACACACGCGGGGCGCGAGGTGTTCGACGCGCTGGCCGCGCGCGGACACGAAATCGCCGAGTTGCCGCCGCTCAGTCCGCTCGGCGGACAAGCGGGGGTTATCTGTCTCGATGTCGACGACGCTGGATTCGTTGCGTGCGGCGCGCACGATCCGCGTAGTGACGGCGTTGCTTTGGCGGTCTGAGGTCACCACGCGGTGATTTGCGTGACGGGTTCGCGACGAGCGATACGCGATCTGCGTGAGCGTTTATCGCCTCACGCGCAGCACGTCACGCAAGAGCGGCCTTCACATGCTCATCGCACAGGGACAGCGCACAACGCTTCACCCAGGCGGTGCAAAATGCATTTGGTTTGCTCGTCTCGTTGGGCGCTATAACAGACAACATTACGCCCAGGCAGCGGCGGCAAACCATATCGCTCGCCGATGTCTATGGTGCCGGCAGGAGCGACTCGACGACCGAGCGCTGCGACCGCGATCCCGGCAGCGACAGCCGCACCGATTGTGGTCACGCCCCCGCCGACAAATACCTCTTCCCACGAAACCCCCGCCTCGTCGAGCGCATCAATTGCCATCTGGCGCACGCTGCAAGGCGCGGCCTGCGTTGCAAGCTTCAGTGGCGACGACGTGTCATGCTGAAAATCTTCAGCCGCCATCCATCCGAACGCCTCCTTCAGAATCTGTTGACCATCCAGTCGCCGACTATCGTGTTGCAAGACGATAGCCGCATCCAAAACGCCTTTGTCGTAGTCGTCGAGAAGATCGCGCGAGGCAGCGATGCGAAGCTCTATCACCACCATCGGATTTTCGTAGCCCAGTTGCCGCAGCAGCAGCGGAAGCTCTGCCCCGACCACATGGTGACTCATGCCGATCACCAGTTTTCGGCGCCGCTCGCCGAACGCACCCATCGCGTCTCTGTGCGCCGCTACGAGCGCGTGTGCAGAAGAAAGAAACGTGTCGCCGTCTACGGACAATCGCACGTGACGCGAGGTCCGCTCCACGAGCCGCCGCCCAAGCTGCTCCTCGAGACGCTTGATGCGCAAGCTGACCGCGGCCTGCGTCGTGTCCAGCACATGCGCCGCACGGGTAAAGCTTTTCAGATCGGCGACCAGCACAAAAGCCTGAACGGCTTCTACATCAAGACCCTTCATTCCCTGTCCATAAAGAATTCGAATCACTGAAACTGGGCGTGATCGCTATATCACCGGGAAGACCGCTGCTACGCTTGTGTCGGCCGTTTACCCGATTGCGAAATCATTCAAAGGAGCGTTTACCATGCTGACCGTTTTCTATGGCCACCGCCTCCCGTCCGACTACGATACAAGCAAGATCCACCTTCGTGCAAAAGAGCGCGGCTCGTTGTGGGACAACGCGCCCGACCTCTTCTACAAAGCGTTTCTCCTGCGCGAAGCAGGACGTCATGGTGCGAAAGAAACCCGTTACGCTTCGCAATACCTCTGGCGCCATGATGCGGCATTCCGCGACTTCCTCGCCACCGGACGCTACCGCAATGTGACCAATAGCTTCGGCCGTGCACCGATTGATGCACATAGCGTCCTGGACGCTTCGAAAGGTCCTGCCAGGCATGCGAGGTTCGCCTACATCGAGACGATTCGCGTCGATATCGACGCAGATCTCGATGAGGCAATCGCAAATGAAATTACTCGCAACGGCGAGACTGCGGCCCACGCGGATATCTGCGCCTCCGTCGTTAGCCTGGACGTGTCAAACTGGGTGATTACGCGCACGTTGTTATCGAAGCGAGAGCCCGAATCCCGGAACACGCACGCCGGCACGCCCTGGCAAATACTGCATCTGGCGCAACCCCTGCTAGATACGCTCGCCACGGTAGCGGGGCCACGTATCTGAGAACACGAAGACTCTCTTGAAACGACGGAGAGTCTTGTGCTTGCTGCCTGGCAGGGTCGTTACGTGGAAAGTGCCGAGGACGGCACCGGCGGCACTCGCCTGCGGATCATTGAGCGGCCCGCTTCGCCCGCTGATCGATCCACACGCGAGCCCAGCGTGAGGCATAGGCGATGGCGTGATCCGGCTCGAAGAAATAATCGAGCGCTTCGAACGAGAATGAAGATTCAACAGCCGGCAATGCCGTTTCGATGATCAGATTCGCCGCATAGAGTCCGCTTGGCAACGCATAAGCAGACGGTTCGACTTCATAGCCCTTGTATCGCATGGATGTCCCCGCAAAGACAATCGCGGACGTAATCGTCCGCCTCATTGCATGCTAGTGCGCGCAGCACGCAACGCCAACAAAGGCTTTTGCGTTAGCAAATCAGCGCTGACATCACTTCGTCATGACGATGCGCCTCATGTCCCCGCGTCGCGACAGGCGTCGATCCCCGGTCCATAAGCGTCGGCGTTCGCGTTCCGCCCCGTGCGGGCGCGACTTCACGCGAACATCAGGAGTTGCCGCGCCGCGCGAGCCGCTTTCCCCCACACCCGAACAAACCTTATCTGAGAACGCGTCGCTTTAGCTGCTACGTCGCATCCGCGTAATCGCGTTCAGATATAAACGTAGGTTTAAACACTATTAGTCGGCGCGCACGCAGCTCATATACTGCCCCCTTTGCCGATAGCGTCCTCAACGGGCGGCGCGGCCTCGCCGGGACACGACTCATGCGCTTTATTTCCGATCGCAAACCTGCGTCCTCGACTGACGGCTCGCCCACATCGGCTCGCAGACGCCGCCTGCTGGGCAGTGCTGCAATTTCGGCTCTGGCCGTCTCGCAGGCCCGGGTCGCGATGGCCGGCGCTCCTTCGGCACAGTTGCTCGAACCGCTCGACGTGCCACCCTGGACACGCACGCCGGGCGCGCCGATCCTGACTCACCCTTACGGGCTGCCGTCTTCGTTCGAGTCGCATGTGGTGCGTCGCGCGGCGCGCCAGTGGCCGATGCCAGGCGCAGCTTCTTCGCTCACGCCGCTGGCCGATCTGCACGGAACGCTGACACCGAACGGCCTCGTGTACGAGCGCCATCACGGCGGCGTGCCCGATATCGATCCGGACGCGCACCGCCTCGCCGTTCATGGCCTGGTGACGGAACCGAAGCTGTTCACGATGGACGATCTACTGCGCCTGCCCTCGGAATCGCGCATCCATTTCATGGAGTGCTCGGGCAACACGGCCAGCGAATGGAAAGGCCCGAGTGGACTGCCGCTGCAACTGACTCACGGCTTGCTGTCGTGCTGCGAATGGACCGGCGTGCGGCTTTCGACGTTGCTCGAAGCGGTCGGCG
This sequence comes from Paraburkholderia tropica, assembly GCF_014171495.1. NCBI lineage: Bacteria > Pseudomonadati > Pseudomonadota > Betaproteobacteria > Burkholderiales > Burkholderiaceae > Paraburkholderia > Paraburkholderia tropica. The sequence goes on along the minus strand of NZ_CP049136.1, from coordinate 1,486,967 downwards.
GCAGCACACCGGCCGCGCCGGGTGCATCCCCGCGCTGGATTCTCGCGGAAGGCGCCGATGCCGCCGCGATGACTCGCTCGCTGCCACTCGATGCCATCCTCGATCGGGCGCTGGTGGTCTATGCACAAAACGGTGAGCGGCTGCGTCCGGAAAACGGTTATCCGCTGCGGCTCATCGTTCCCGGCTATGAAGGCAACACGCACGTGAAATGGCTGCGCCGCCTCAAGGTGGTGGACGGCCCGCTCGAAACCCGCGAGGAAACCTCGAAATACACCGGGCTGTTACCCGATGGCCGTGCGCGCCAGTTCGCGTTCGAAATGGATGCGAAGTCAGTCATCACGCGGCCGTCGCCGGGACAACGTCTGACGCGGCACGGCTACTATCCCGTCGTCGGCCTCGCATGGTCGGGACGCGGCACGATCCGTGGCGTCGAAGTCTCGACCGATGGCGGCATCAACTGGCAGAGCGCGCGCCTGGAGGCACCCGTGCGGGATCGCGCGCTCACGCGCTTCACCTTCGACTGGACATGGCAAGGCGGCCCGGCCACGCTGCTCTCGCGGGCCACCGACTCCACCGGCTACGTCCAGCCCACGCGCGAAGCGCTCGTCGCTGCACGCGGCCTGAATTCGTACTACCACTACAACGGCATTCAATCCTGGCGAGTCGGCGCTGACGGGAGCGTCGCCAATGCGTAAGCTGCTCACGCCACTCGTCGTCGCGAGCGCGCTGGTCACGGGCGCCTGCACGCCGGCCGTGACGACGCAAACCGTCGCTATGCCGTCCACCATCGCCGGAATCGGCACACCGCTGGACGCATCGGCCATCGCGGCCTGGGACATCGACATAGCGCCAGACGGGCGGGGGCTGCCGCCAGGCAGCGGCGATGTCCAGACCGGCGCACGGGTCTTCGCACAAAAATGCGCGGGCTGTCACGGCGCGCAGGGCGAGGGCTTGATCGGCGATCCGCTGGTGGGCGGCAGCGGCACGCTCAGGAGCACCGCCCCAAGCGTACGGTCGGCAGCTACTGGCCTTATGCAACTACGCTGTTCGACTATATTCGCCGCGCGATGCCCTATAACGCGCCGCAATCGCTGAGTGCGGACGAGGTGTATGCCGTGAGCGCCTGGATCCTCAACCGCAACGGCATTGTGCCCGATGACGCCCGTCTGGATGCGCACTCGCTCGCCGCCGTGCGCATGCCCAATCGCGACGGCTTTGTGCCCGATCCGCGGCCCGGCACGCTGTAGAAGCTGACCGGCACGCCCCACGTCGACCCGACTCGAAAACCCGCCTGAATCGAGCGATTCCGCAACGAATCGCTTTTCTGCATTCGCGGATTCCATACAAAAAAAGATCGCTTCCTGCGCGCGCCACGCTCGTCTAGTCTCTATATCGGCTAGCGCCCGATCACGCATCGGGCGCAAATTCATGCGGCCGATACCCGCTGCAGGATCACTTCAAGGAACGCCTATGTCGCTCATCAACACGCAGGTCAAGCCTTTCAAATCCACGGCCTATCACGGCGGCAAGTTCGTGCCCGTCAGCGAAGAAAACTTCAAGGGCAAATGGTCGGTAGTGGTGTTTTATCCGGCCGACTTCACCTTCGTCTGCCCCACCGAACTGGGCGATCTCGCCGATCACTACGCGGAGTTCCAGAAACTCGGCGTCGAAATCTACGGCGTCTCCACCGATACGCATTTCACGCACAAAGCCTGGCACGATACCTCGGACACCATTGCGAAGGTGCAATACCCGCTGGTCGGCGATCCGACTGCCACCCTCGCCCGCCATTTCGACGTGCTGATCGAGGAAGAAGGTCTGGCGCTGCGCGGCACCTTCCTGATCGATCCGGAAGGCAAGATCAAGCTCTACGAAGTGCACGACAACGGCATCGGCCGCGATGCGAAAGAACTGCTGCGCAAGGTGCAGGCCGCGCAATACGTGGCGTCGCATCCGGGCGAAGTGTGCCCGGCAAAGTGGACGCCCGGCGCGCAAACCCTGACGCCGTCGCTCGATCTGGTCGGCAAGATCTAAGGGCGCGCGACCTTCCCCGGTGAGCGTCGACACCATCGCCCGAATGCGATGGCGTGGGTTGTACGCGCGAATCGCCCTATGACGTCCGCTCTTTTGAACAATCGCGCGCGACAACTGGCGTGAATCATCATGAGCGAACTATCCTCCTCTTCCTCACCGCTAGCGTGGATCGCCGGTGTTGGCGCGAGTGCCGGACACGGTGCTGCGCTGCCCCGGCGCTTCGCGCGCGAAGCATTCACGGTGGTCCTGACCGGACGCACGGCTGAGCGCGTCGACGCCATCGCCGACAGTGACTGGCATTTGCACAGCCAGAGTCGCAGCGCGTGGACTCAGGAACTGGATCTGCAGCCATGGCGTGAGCCGTTTTGAGCTGCCATCACCCGCATTGAGCGATACGCCGCGCTGCGCCAAGGCCGGCGCTCAAGTTGTCGAGGCTCAATGCAACCATCTCGCGCCGGGCAGCGCGCATCCGGTGAATTCCACCTTCGGCCGCCAGCAGACAGCAATGGCGAAGCTGGCGCGCACGCCGCTTGTCGCCAGGTTGGACTCCGGTTGCGACGGCGACGGCGATGACGACGGCGACGACGACGGCAATCACCCGCGCCGTAATGCCGGGCGAAAAAACGCTAATAGTGTTGCCAGAAAAGCCTTCTCAGTGGTGTGTTGCCGTTTTTACAGGAAATATTGTCATTCAGGTGTTTGCTAACAAGCGCGCCTGCGACGCCTCCTTGTATCGCCCCGAACGCAGCACTGGCGCGCCAGGTCACGGAAGATCTGCACACAATCCCCCACCGGGTTGCCGTGGCGAGAAATTTGCTTCATGACGGATCCCGACACGGTAAGTGGACCGTCATGCCAAGACCTTCGTTCTCCACGCAGCTTTTCGCGCTGTGGATTCTGGTTGCGATTCAAAGGCTGACGACGTGTCGAGCAGCGCCGATACCGTGGCCGCGATCGCCTGCCCCGTGCCGCACCATACGGGCCTGTTCGCCTGGACATTGACGCCCGCGGCCGCCGCTCGGGCCGTGTGGCGAGCGGGCCGCGACGATGCTGTCGGCCGTCCTTGTCTTCCGTCGCGCTGGCGTTCGTTCATAAAGGAGAAAAATCATGCATTGGATCGACCCCGAGAGCCTTCCTGAAACCCGCGGAAAAATCGTGCGTTTTCTGTTGAACCCGCACGGCGAAATCGACGGTTTCGTGCTCGATTCGCAGCAGGTTCACTTTCCGCCCCATCTCGCGAAGAAGTTGGCCCGACACGTGACACCGGGCGAGGTGGTGAGGATTCGCGGCGTGAAACCTCGCGGCGCGAACATGCTTGCCGCAGTCTGTCTCACCACCAGAAACGGCGTAGTGATACTCGACGAAGGGCCGCACCGTGGCGGCGAGAAACCTGCGAAGGCGCATCTCGAACGCAAACCCATGGAGGCCGCCGGTGAGGTGGTTCTTTCGCTGTTCGGCCCGAAAGGCGAACTGCGGGGCGCGTTGCTCGACGACGGCACGTCGTTGCGTATGCCGCCGCACGCCGCCGCCGAGTTGGCAGCCTACCTCGCTCCTGGCGCGCATATCCAGGCATGGGGGCACGGCGTCAGGAATCGACATGGGCGAACGATCGAAGTCGACGAGATCGCTGAACTGATCGATGCGCCGTCGCCCGCCTGACGTCGTGCGTGCCCCATGAACCCCCACTATGCGCTGGAGGCGCTGAGCTTCTTCATGGCCGATGTCCAGGCGGGCATCGGCCCATTTCTCGGCGTGTTTCTGCAGGCGCAGGGCTGGCATCCGCAGGCGATCGGCACGGTCATGACGGTGGGCGGCATTGCCGGCATGCTCGCGACCTCGCCGGCCGGCGCGCTGATCGATGCAACGCATCACAAACGCGGCGTCATCGTCGTCGCCGGAGCGATGACGACGCTCGCAGCGCTCGCGCTCTCAATATCGCAGAACGACTGGATGGTCGGCGCTTCACAAATCGTTAGCGCCGTGACAGGCGCTGCGCTGGGCCCGGCGGTCGCCGGCCTGACGCTCGGTATCGTTCGTGAAACAGGCTTCGACCGGCAGTTCGGACGCAATCAGGTGGCCAACCATGCGGGCAACGTCGTCGGCGCGGCGCTTTCGGGCGGCCTGGGATGGAAGTACGGCTTCAGTGCGGTGTTCGTGCTGACAGGCGTATTTGGCGTGATGACCGTCATCTCGGCGCTGCTGATCCGGCGCAATGCGATCGATCATGACAGCGCGCGAGGTCTGGGGCCGTCCTCGCGGACGACGCATGAACCTGCGAGCGGGTTTCGCGTGCTGCTGACCTGTCGCCCGTTGCTCCTGCTTGCCCTGGCGCTTGCGATGTTCCATCTGGGCAATGCGGCAATGCTCCCGCTCTACGGGCTTGCCGTCGTCTCCACCCATCAGGGCGATCCCAACGCCTTTACCGCCGCGACGATCGTCATCGCGCAACTTGTCATGCTGGTCGCGGCCGGCTTCGCGAACCGCCTTATCCGGCGCATAGGCTACTGGCGCGTCATCCTGATCACATTCTTCGCCCTGCCCTTGCGCGGCGTCGTCGCGGCGATGTTTATCGCTGCATGGGGCGTCTGGCCGGTCCAGGCGCTTGACGGGATTGGCGCCGGCCTGCAGAGCGTCGCGGTTCCGGCATTGGTCGTGCGATTGCTGCGGGGAACGGGGCGCGTCAATGTCGGGCAGGGTGTCGTCATGACCCTGCAAGGAATGGGGGCCGCGCTGAGCCCTGCACTCGGCGGCGTGCTTGCCCAGCATTTTGGTTACGCGAGCGCCTTTCTGGCACTCGGCGCCGTGTCGACCGGCTCGCTCGCGCTGTGGCTTCTCTGCGGCTCGACGCTGAAAAACGCGTGCGGCAGTCACGGTGACAACACGAACGATACGCCGCTGACAACGTGAATCCGGTGCGATTCCCCTTGAGTGTTGCGTTCGCCGCGACCGTCGGAGTCATCCGACGCTAATCCATCGCCGCGAAGCGATACGGGGCGTCGCCGGGTCGTTGGCGCTCGCCACGTACGCCGTGGTTCCTGCCGGGCCTCGCTTGGCTGTCAGCCGGCAAAGCAGGGATCGAGCGCCATCGAGCCCCGACATCCCAGCAATCGCATCAGCATTTTCTACATGTTTTCCCTGCCTGAGAGCGGTTCAGCCGAGGGCGGCACACCTATTGCTGCTAGCGGATCAGAGACTCACTACACGGCGCAAATCCGCGCGAAAAGGAGAACACCATGACGACGAAAGCAGAAGGGGTTGTTGACGAGGCAGCAGGAAAGTTGAAGGACGCCGCGGGGGCCGTGCTGGGCGATCCCGCGATGCGCATTTCGGGCAGCGCCAGGGCACTGTGCGGCGAATCGAAGCAATTGATGGCCGACGCCGCGGAGGTCGCGCGCGACGCCGTTTCCGAAAACCCGCTACTGGCCCTCGCCGCGACGGCCGCCATCGGCTTTGTCGCCGGTGCGCTCTGGGCGTCGGCGCGCGACTGATGCTCGACCGGAGCAGACGCAGGAGGCGAACATGTCGATTCAATCAAGACTGGAAAGCTGGCGTAATGTCTCGCGCTTCGCGCTGCTCTGTGTCGGTGACTATGGCGAGCTGATTTCGGTCGAGCTCGCCGAAACCCGCGCGCGTTTGACCCGCGAACTCATCGCGTTGATGGCCCTCGCTGTGAGCGGCCTTTTCACCCTCTCGTTCTTTTGCATCGCGCTGATTGCCTCCGCGTGGAACACGCCGTATTTTCTCGCGGTGGTCTGGGGAGTCGCGATCGGCTGGTTTGCCGTATCGCTCATCGCCTGGTTCGCGCACCGGGCACAGCGACCGGTGCAATCGTTCAATGTGCTGAAGCGTGAGCTTCGCGCCGATCTGGAAACGCTCAAGGAGGCACTGAAATGAACGATATCAGCGAGCGGGAAGCCCTTGTCCTCGATCGACTGGCGCTCGCGCGCGCGCAACTGCTGGCTGCGAATCTGGAACTACGCGACATGCAGAGCCGAAAAGCGCAGCGGTCGGAGCGGGCACTGACCCTGTCCAATGTCGGCCGCGCCTTGCTGGATGCGCCCATGGTGTCGCTGTTAGCGTCGATCGTGCTCGGCTCGTTAATCGTCGGTCCAAAGCGCGTCGTGCCTGTCGTCATGCGAGTCGGCGTTTCAGCGTGGCTCACACGCACCGTGCGCGCTGTCATCGGACATTGATTTGCCCGGATCCTGAGCGGGACGATGGAGATGCCTCACGGACCCGCGCGTTGCCGAGCGCCAGCAGCTCGCACGCCGCCCCCGGACAGACGTCGCTCTACGCGGTGGGAAGGCGTTGCGCGTTCGGTGCGACATTGCGCTTGCTCGGCGCTTAACAACGCATGACGAATTTCGAGGGGAATGCGATGAATTCTTTTCAATACGCGACTTCTGCCGTCCTGCTCGCCGGCTTATGCCATAGCGCCGGCGTGCTGGCCCAAGGTACGGGCACCTCGCCGTACGGTTCGGAACTCGGGCAACACACGACCGCACCCGGATCGAAGGGCGATCAGGAGCGCCGCGCGAAACTGCAGAAAAACACGGCGAAATCAAACGGGCATGCCAGTCGCCGGAGCGCGTCGGCGGTTGAAGCATCGGCGCCGCGAGCGCATCCTTCGGACGATACCGGGGCAAAATAGGCATGCCGGGCACAGGACACGCGACAGCCTTTCCATGGGCACGCTGGCTACACGAGCGCCGCGAACCGATGCGCGAATCGACTGTTTTCAGCGTGGCTTGCTCGATCGAACTCGAAGTGCGCTGGCAGTCGCCTCCAGGCGACGACAGCGTCGATCGCGCGCTCTCCGCGCTCGTCGTGCTCGTCGTGCTCGTCGTGCGTCTGCACGACGAGGCGTCATGGTCGATAGAAAAATGAACGGGATACCTTTCGGTCGTTCGGGACGGTCGGGCGAAAGACCGTCGTCGAGGCACGCGGTGTCCTCGCACCCTGCCCCACATCCACCGGGACGACGCGGCGCGCCACCGGTTCGTCCCTTTGCGGATTCGGAATCACGGCGCACCCGCGCTTGAACGCAGCCGTCCCTGAAGCGCGCCATCGTCGCGAAGACTGAACGCCGTCGTCCCGCTGCCCATTGCGCTTTTCATTCGTCCGCGCCGTCATTCGATTTCGGGGCGCGGCTTTGCATCGCGCCCGTTGCACGATGAGGATCAGGAACGAGCAGTCGACGGAGCACGGCCACCAGCTGACCGATGTTCAATGGCTTGCGCAGATAACAGTCGTATCGAACAAAGGCCGGTGGGCTGTATTCACCCGAAACCAGGATGACCGGCATCGAAGCGAGCGTCACGTCATCCCGAATTTTCTCGCATAGCACCCCGCCTGACATGCCCGGCATGCGAAGGTCCGTGATGACGATATTCACGTCAGTGTGTTTCAGATAGCGCCACGCAGATCCGCCATCCGACGCGGTGGCGACAAGGAATTCTCCCGAGAGTGCCGCGGCGAGCGACTCCAGGGCGGCAAGGTCGTCGTCGACGAGGAGAATCCGTTTCATGAAGCGGTAAAGGTAGGCCAGAGTATGGAGGGCGCGCTAGCGCATGTCGCGTACCCGGCGGTTGCGTACGAGGTCACGCCCGGCCGGCACATGGAGTCGAGCACCGTCGAATCGCCGCGTCCGCGAAGGGGCCACGGCGTTCTTCGGGCATAACGTCCGGCATAACGTCCGGCATATCATTCGGGCAAAACACGCAGCAGGCTGCCCGCAAAATCTGACGAAGATGGCCTGTCAGGCTGACCGGCGACCCCGCTGCACAGGCGCGTGCGTCCGGCCGATCTGCGAAACCGAGCGGCAGACGGGCGTGGACTCACGCCGTCGCACGTGGCCGGCCAGCGTCTGATACAGGCTCAGATAACGTTGCGCGGGCACCGACCAGCTGGAGTCGCGGCGCATGGCGTTGCGCTGAATGACGCGCCACAGCGGCGGAATCCCGTATACGTCCAGAGCGCGGCCGAGCGCGTGGAAGATGTCGGCGGGACTTTCGCCGTCGAACAGGAATCCGGCCGCGTCGAGATCCCCTTTGTTCTGGCGCTCCACATCGCTCGGGAGCGTCGGGCAGTCGACAATCGTATCGGCGAGACCGCCCACGCGGGAGGCGACAGGAATCGTGCCGTAGCGCATCGCGTAGAGCTGTGTGAGACCACACGGTTCGAAACGGCTCGCGTGCAACAGGATGTCAGCGCCCGCATGCAGGCGATGCGCGCGTGTTTCGTCATAGCCGATATGCACGCCCAGGCGTCCCGGCCATGCGGCGGCCAGCGCGCTCAACTGCTGTTCGATCGCGGCGTCGCCCTGCCCCAGCACGGCGAACTGCACGCGCGGCCAGCGCGCCAAAGCGGCAGGCAACGCTTCGCAGACCACGTCGGCGAGTTTTTGCGTACTCAGACGGCTGCCGATCGCCACGAGTGGAGCGAACGGGTCGACAGGCAGGCCGTAGCTCTGCTGGAGCGCTTTCTTGCAGGCATGCTTGCCCGTGAGATCGTCCGCACCGTAGGGCTGCGCGATCATCGAGTCGGTTTGCGGATTCCAGAGCGCGTCGTCGATGCCGTTCACGATGCCGGTCAGCTTGTGGGCGTGCGCGCCCAGCACGCCTTCCATGCGGTTGCCGAAGCGCGGCGTGAGGATTTCACGCGCATAGCGCTCGCTCACGGTGCTCAGACCGTCGGCGTGGACGATGGCCGCTTTCATGAAGCTCAGCGTGTCGTAGAACTCGATGCTGCGCGGGTCGCGCGGTGCGGGCAACAGCAGGTCGGACGGAATGCCCGCATAGGGCGCGAGGCCCGGCGGATAGTTGCCCTGAAACGCCAGATTGTGGATCGTGAACAGACTGCGCGCCGATGCGCCCGCGAGCTTCATAAGAAGCGGCGTAAGGCCGGCGTGCCAATCGTGTGCGTGCACGATGCGCGGCCGCTTGACGCCGCGCACGCCGGTCGCGATGCGCGCGGCGGCCGCCGACAGTGAGGCGAAACGCGCGAAGTTGTCCAGATAGTCGCGCCCGTGCTCATCCTGATACAGCCGGTGGCCACGGCCCGCATAGAGGTGATCCATTTCGAGCAGGAGCACGGTCACATCCGCATCCGGCATCGCAGCGCGCCAGAGCCGCGCGTCGCCGCCGGGCAGTCCGCGCAGATAGCCGATGGGAGATGGCGCCACGACCCGGTCGAACGCGCAATCGTAGCCGGGGATCAGGATGGACACGTCGATGTCGAAAAGACTGAGCGCCGAAGAGAAAGCGCTCACCATATCTCCGAGCCCGCCGCTCTTGGCCAACGGGGCCGCTTCGGCGGCGACCATCATTACGTTCAGCAAAGCACACCTCAACCGGGTAGTGGGAGCGGGCTGCTCCCAGCGCCGGAGCACATGAGCAAATTGCGCGCCACGCCGGCTGCGGGCGACCCGGTTCCGGGTTTCGCGCGGGAAAATCGGGTTCGGCGATTGCTACGGCACAGGTTTCGCAGCTCGAACCGTTGTGGGCGATCTTTCCGGGAGCAGGCAATGATCACTGCATTTGACAACGACTTCACGTCAAAACCACATGTACTGCACGTGTTCGAGCAGGACGGTGGCTGGCATTGGGGCATTACGGTGCCGCGCAGTCCAGCCGGCGGATTCCGGGTTATCGCATTCAGCGATCGAGCGTTTCGCCACGAAGTGGACGCCCGTCATGACGGCAGCAACGCAATGGGGACGCTGGTCGCCGGATGACCCTCCACTTGCGAAGCCGCCCTGCCCGGTGAGCCAGCAAGGATGTCCAGCAATGGCCTTTGGAGAAAGATCCGTATGGCGAGGCATAATCCGTCATAGTGCATTCGTCATATATTGATTTGACGATTTGCAGGCTGCCCCGGAGATCACGCGGTCGTGAACCAGCGGGGCGAACCTTCCGGCGCTTGCGTCTCAACGGCGCCTACATCTATCACCGGACGCATCTTCCGATCGACAAGATCAAGATCGACCGCTCGTTCATTGACCGGAAGATAGCGGGACACGAAAAAATTGTCCCCGCAGTCCTGGGACTTGCCAATGGCCTGCACATCAAGACAACGGCTGAAGGTGTCGAGGACGAAGACGTGTTTCGGTGGCTTGGTACGCTCCCCTGCGATTTTGCTCAGGGGTCTCTGTTTGGCAAGCCGATGCCGGCCCGCGACGTCACGATCCTGTTCCCGAATTGCGTCGACGTCCCGGAAGCGCGACGCGGAAAACGTGGCGATATCCAGCGGCAAGCGTAGCTTGCGCGCAACCTGAGGGCCGCCTCTCCCGAGATACCGGGTTCCTCTCCAGGCAACCTCAAAACCATGCGCGCGCTCTAAAAAAACTCGCCAGCATCTCATCGCATTCCCCGCTGTCGGTCCGTCACCGTCCCGAAACAGGGCAAGAATTCAACGGGATGCGTTGGCCGCGAGCCCCCGCTGCCCCTTGCGCGTCTGCATCACCGCTGCCACGAGCAGCGCGCCCAGCACGAGGCCGCCGGCCACCACGTACAGCGCGACATCGGTGCGCCCCGTCATCTGCTTGAGCGAGCCGATCATGTATGGCGAGACAAATCCCGCGAGATTGCCGATCGAATTGATCATCGCGATGCCGGCGGCGGCCGTCACGCCGCTGAGGAACGAAGTCGGCACGGCCCAGAACAGCGAGGGAATCGAGAGCACGCCCATGTTCGCCACGCACAGCGCAACAATGCCGAGCACCGGCTCGCTCTGCCACACGACGCTCAGCACAAAGCCAACCGCCGCCATCGAAAACGCCGCGATCAAGTGCCATTTGCGCTCGCGGAAACGGTCGGCGCTATACCCGAACGCCAGCATGCAGACGATCGCGCAAAGACCCGGCACGGCGTTCAGCAGGCCGATCGCGAGCGCGTCCTTCGCGCCCATGCGCTGAATGAGCGTGGGCATCCAGAAGCTGATCGCATACAGCCCGACGTTGTAGAGAAAGTAGATCGCGACGAGCGCCCACACATAGCCGTTGGCGAGCAGGCCGCCGAAACCGTGCGCCACCTTCGCGCGGTCTTCGGCGGCCATCGCGTCGCTGAGCCAGTTCTTCTCGTCGTCGCTCAGCCAGTTGACGGTGCGAATCTGCTCGCTCATGCGCATGAAGATGTACACACCGAGCACAATCGTGGGCACGCCTTCACAGAGAATCAGCCATTGCCAGCCGCTCAGGCCGCCGAGCCCGGAGAAGAATTCGAGAATCGAGCCGGAAATCAGTCCGCCGATCACACCTGAGGAAGCCAGCGCGATATAGAACGTGCCCCAGGCGCGTCCGCGCCGTGCGGCGGGAAACCACTGCGACATGTAGTAAATCGCGCCCGGAATGAAACCCGCTTCGGCGAGACCGAGCAGGAAACGCATGACGTAAAACTGCATCGGCGTGCGCACGAAAATGGTCGCGCACGACAGCAAGCCCCACGTAATCATGATGCGCGAGATCCAGCGTCGCGCACCTACGCGATGCAGAATGACATTGCTCGGTATTTCCAGCAGGAAGTAGCCGACGAAGAAAATGCCCGCCCCGAAACCATAAACGGCGTCGCTGAATTGCAGCTCGTTTGCCATCTGCAATTTCGCGAAGCCGACATTCACGCGGTTCAAATAGGAAAAGAAAAAGCCGAGCATCAGCACCGGCAAGATGCGTAACGACACTTTGCGAAACAGGGCGTTTTCGTCGATGGACATGCTTGTCTCCTGATATGTTTTTTGTGCGCGCAGCACGTGCGCGACTTTGTCGGGCGTCGCTCGCGCGTCGCCCGGTTGTTGCCTTCTCAGCCGACGCGATAAAAGCGCTGTGCCGTGCCCGCGAACAGCGCGCGCAACTCGCTTTCGGTGGCGTGGGGCAAAGCGCCAATCACATCGGCGACGATTTCGGTGAAAGTCGCCGAGAGATTGCCCACCGGCAGATTGCTCGCGAACATCGACCGCTCGAAGCCGAACAGATCCACGGCTTCGCGAATCACGCGGCGGTTGCTCGCGCTGTCCCACGTCCCGTTCGGCAGACCCAGTTCGGATACCTTAAGAAATACATTGGGGCAATCCGCCAGTGCCTGCATGCCGCGCCGCCAGATCGCCACCCCCGCTTCCGAGCGGTCGAGCGGCAGACCCAGATGGTTCGTCACGATGGGCGTATTCGGGAACGCGCGCGCGACGTCGGCCGCTTCTTCCAGATGCCAGTACGGCACGCGCAAATCCCACGAAAAGCCGAAGCGTTCGAGCATGGCGAGACCGCGCAGCCATGCCTCGTCCTGCATCGTGCCGGGCTGGCCGCGCACCGATTCGCCGGGGCCCGACGAGATTTCCGGCTTCGAGCGCACGCCGCGCGCGAGCGGGCTTTTCGCGTGACCCGCGAGGACCGCTTCGCAGTCGGGCTGCACGAAGAACACATGGCCGACGATGGCGCTCGGCAATCCCGTTGCCGCGTTCAGCCGCGTGAGAAATTCGGTTTCCTGCACCTGCTCGCGGCGCGAGCGTTCCGCTTCCACATGCACGGTGCCGATCACGTCGAAGCCCGCCGTCGCCGCGCGATATTGCGGCGGCAGGAAGTTCTGGCACATGCGGCGGTAGTCGCCGAGGAAGAAGTGCTCGTCGTAGTCGTCGGTGAGCCACGGGAAATGGCCGTCGCCGAGATCCCAGAAGTGATGGTGCGCATCGAAGATCGGCAGATCGAAACCGAGCGCATTGGCCGATGCGTTGCTGCTTGCCGTGGAAGTCATCGTGGAGTCCTTGCAGAAGGATTCGACAGGTCGACGGGCCGATACACCCGCGTCGCCGTGTCGTGAAAAAAGGCGCGCTGCTCCGCGGCGCTCCACGCCGACACCAGCGTTTTAAAGCCGTCGATGAGCGCGTCGAGAGAAAGAAACAGGCCGTCGACGGGAAAATTGCTGCCGAACATGAGCCGTTGCGCCCCGAATAGTTCGCGCAGCGTGCCGAGCACGTCGCGGTTCGCTTCCACGCTCCACGGCTGGCCCGCTTCGCACAGACCGGACACCTTCACGACGGTATTCGGCCGCGCCGCGAGCGGCGCGAGCGCTTCGCGCCATCCATGCAGCGTGCTGGCCGTGCGGTTGCCGGGCACACCCGCGTGATTGACGATCAGCATCGTGTCGGGAAAATCGCGCGCGAGCGCCGCCGCTTCGCGCAGATGACGCCAAGGCGTTTGCAGCTCGAAATGCAGGCCGTATTGCGCGAGTTGCGCGTAGCCGTCGCGCCAGCGGCCGTTCGACATCAGCGTGTTGCCCGACGAGGCGTGCGCGTGCGCGGGTTTGTGGCGCACGCTGCGCACGAGTTCGAAGCGGCTTTGCGCGGCCAGCACCTCGGCGACATCGGCGGCGTCGAGCCAGGCCTGCGCCGCCATCGCGTTCGGCAAACCGTGCTCGCGCGCGAGCGCCGTGACGAAGCGCGTTTCGTCGAGCGGCGTGGCCGGGTCCCATTCCGCTTCCACGTAGACGGTAGCGACCACGTCGTGAGCGGCCGCGTCGCGGCGATAGTCGGCAGGCAGATAGTCGCGCTTGATGGCCTCGTAGTCGCCGTAGCGATGCGGCACGCGCACGCCCGGCGCGAGCCACGGATGATGTCGCCCCGCGAGCGCCCAGAAGTGCTGGTGCGCGTCGACGATGGGGCCGTCGTACTTCGTGTTCATGTGCGTTCCGCCGTATGCGTGGCGGCGCTTGCCGTGCTCGCACTGCCTGCATGGCTCACAAGCGGCTTCGCGCCGAAGTCGATCAGCAGCGAGCCGATCAGATAGGTCAGCGCGCTCGCCGCGAGAAACAGCAGCGCCATGTGATAGCCGCCCGTGATCTGCACGATTACGCCGACCACGATCGGCACCGCGATCGCTCCGCCCGTGCCCGCGAAGTTCATCACGCCGCCCACCAGCCCGACTTGCTCGCGCGGCGCGAGCATCGCGGGAATCAGCCAGTAGAGACCGCCCCACAGGTGGAAGAACACGCCGATGGCGAGCACGGCCACGGCGAGGCGCACGTCTTCGACGAACGGCAGCGCCACGAGGCACAGCAGCGACATGCCGCCCGACACGCCGAACAGCAGTTTCATCGCCCGCGCGCGCGGCATCACGCGTTGCAGCCAGTCGGCGATCGCGCCCGAGAGAATTTCGCCCAGCGCGCCCGCGAGAAAGATCGCGAACGTGGCGATGCCCATACTGCGGATATCGAGTCCGCGTCCCGCCGAAAGATAGTTAGGCCCCCAGGTGACCAGACCGAAGAACACCGTGGCCCAGCCGATCCGCCCGATCACCATGGCGGCGAGCGTGCCGCGCGTGAGCGGCGCGCGCGCGGCGCCGCCAGGCATTTCGCCGGCCACGCGTTTGGCCTCGCGAATCTCGTGCGCTTCCGCGGCGTCGAGGCGCGCGTGCTGTTCCGGCGTTTCGCGCAGCATCAGATAGACGGCGACGCCGAGCACCACGGTCGAAATGCCGACCACGATGAATGCGGTACGCCACGAGCCCGACGCGCCGATCAGCGCGCTGATGACGAGCCCGCCCACCGCCGATCCGAGCGGCGCGCCGCTGTCGATCAATGTGAGACCGCGCGCGCGTTCGCCGGGCGGCAGCCACGCGGCGGCGAGCTTGGTCGCGGAAGGCATGTAGGGCGCTTCGAACACGCCGAGGCCGATACGCGTGAGCAGCAGCATCACGCCGTTGATCGCGAATCCGGCGACGCACTGAAAACCGCCCCACAGCACCGCGGCGATGCCGATCATGCGGCGCGCGCCGAAGCGGTCGGCGGCCCAGCCCGCGGGAATCTGGAACGTGCTGTAGGTCCAGAAGAACGCGGAGAGCACGAGACCTTGCATCGCCGGGCTCAACGCGAACTCATGCACGATCGACGGCATGCCGACCGAGAGCGACATCCGGTCGATGCAGTTCACCGTATAGAGCGCGAACAGCATCAGGATCATGCGCCAGCGCGTCGTGGCGAGCAGCGCGCGCAGCGAGCGCGGCTTGTCCTCCGCCGGCGGGAGCGCAGGGAGCGCGTGGGGCGCGTGGGGCGAATGAGCGTCGGTATCGGTTTGCATGGTCTCCTCCGGGTATCGTCTCGTCTATCGCATGGCGGGCGGCGCCGCCGAATCCGCTTACCAGCGTGCGCCGAACGTCGTGCGCAACTCGTCGATCTGGTCCTCGCCGAGCGGCTCGACGCTCCTGCCCTGCGCCTGCATCATCAGAACGAGGCGTGCCGTTTCCTCGAGTTCTTCGAGCATCGCGGACGCTTCGCGCAGGCTGCGATGCCATACCACCGGCCCGAGCCGTTCGAGCAGCACGCCGCGCACGCTGCCCGCGAGCTCGCGCACGCGCTCGGCCACCTGCGGGTCGCCCGGGCGGCAATAGGGAATCAGCGGAACGTGGCCGACCTTCATCACGTAGTACGGCGTGATCGGCGGCAGCACATCGTCCGCGCGCCAGACGCCCGCGAGCGTGAGCGCGACGAGGTGCGTCGAATGCGTGTGCACGACCGCGTGCATGTCGGGCTGATGGTCGTAGACGGCGCGGTGCAGCGCGAGCGTCTTGGACGGCTTGTCGCCGGCCACCCATTCGCCCGCCGCGCTCACCTTGGCGATGCGCGCGGGATCGAGATCGCCGAGACACGCGTCGGTGGGCGTGATGAGCCAGCCGTCGTCGAGCCGCGCGCTGATGTTGCCCGCCGTGCCCGCCGCGTAACCGCGATCGAAGAGACTTTTGCCGATGCGCGCGATCGCTTCGCGCAGCGTGCTTTCCTGATTCATGGAGATCCTGGTCATGACTGAAGCGCGAGGGCGCGCGTGAAGAAGTCCGTGCCGCCGAAATTGCCGGATTTGAGCGCGAGCGCGATGGGGCCGTGCGGGCCGTCACCGATCGTCCAGGGCACGCCCGGATCGATCGGCGCGCCGATACGCAGCCGCGAGACGCCCAGCGCCTGCACTACCGCTCCCGAGGTTTCGCCGCCCGCCACCGCGAAGCGATGCACGCCGCGCTGCGCGAGTTCGCGCGCGATGGCGGCCAGCGCGCCTTCCACGAGCTGCCCTGCCCGTTCGACGCCCAGTTGCGACTGGATCGCGCCCAGTTCCCCGGACGCGGCCGTCGCGTAGATCAGCACGGTTTCGTCGGGGTGTTGATCGAAGAACGCGAGCGCGGCGTCCACCACCGGCTCGCCGGCGGCGAGCGCGAGCGGATCGATGCGCAGCGCGGGACGGCTCGCGCGCCAGTGCGCGACCTGCGCCTGGCTCGCGCGCGAGCTGCTGCCGGCGAGCACCACCGCGCGGCCGCCCACGGCGGGCAGTTGCGCGGCCGCTTCGCCCGCACCGAGCAAACCGGCGCGGCGGAAGTTGTCCGGCAGACCGATGGCGAGGCCCGAGCCGCCCGTGAGCAGCGGCGCGTCGGCGAACGCCTGGCCCAGCGAGCGCAGATCGTCGTTCGACACGGCGTCGGCAATCGCGAGGCCCACGCCTTGCGCGCGCAGTTTCGCCGTCGCCTCGCGCGTGGGCTGCTCGCCCGCGGCGATCGCGTCGTAGCGCAGCAGGCCGACCGGCAGCGTGCTTTGCGCAGCCAGCACGCGCACGAGATTCGGGTCGGTCATCGGCGTGAGCGGATGCTTTTCCATTCCCGATTCGCTGAGCAGCGCGTCGGCCACGAACAGATAGCCGCGATACACCGTGCGGCCGTTCTCGGGGAACGCGGGACAGGCGATGGCGAAATCCGTCCCGAGTGCCTTCATCAGCGCCTCGGCAACCGGGCCGATATTCCCGGCGGGCGTCGAGTCGAAGGTCGAGCAGTATTTGAAATAGAACTGGCGGCAGCCCTGCGCCTGAAGCCACGCGAGCGCGGCGAGCGACTGCGCGACGGCCTCGCCGGCGGGAATCGTGCGCGACTTGAGCGCGACCACGAGGGCGTCGGCCGCGACGGGCTCAGCGCCGCGCGGCACGTCAATGAGCTGCACCGTGCGCATGCCGCCGCGGACCAACATGCTGGCGAGGTCGGTCGCGCCGGTGAAGTCGTCCGCGATGCAGCCGAGCAGCGGCGCGTTCGGGGCTGTTTGCAGATTAGGGGTCATTGCCTTCTTCTCCTCAATGTCAACCGATTATAGCCTCGATGTTCTAATATGTTAAAGCCTGATAGAAAAGTTGACTGCGATGGTAATGAAAGTTAAATTCGCGTTCAGACAACGTGCGATCCGTAGCTCGCGCATCCGTTCGCTGGCGAAGTGCGCAGCCGAGCGGCCACCCAACCACTGGGGACACCCTTTATGAACTTCGAACTGCTTTTCCGCGCGGCTTCCGCGTCCCGCTCGCCCGCCAGCCCGGTCATCCGCTACGCGCTGACCGGCGCGGGCGGCGGTTTCGCGCGCACGCTGCTCGCGCAAACGCGCCTGATCGACCGCCTCGCGCCCACGGTGCTCTGCGATCTCGATCTCGGGGGCCTGCGCGCGCTGTGCCTCGAACTCGGCTACGACGCGGCGTCGCTCGTCGAATGCAGTGATGCCGCCAGCGTGCGCTCGCTCGCGCCGGGCCAGATCGCACTGGTGCGCGACGTGGCGCTGCTCGATCCGGCCGCGTTCGACATTCTTGTCGAAGGCACGGGCAATCCGTCGGTCGGTTACCGCGCCGCGCGCGCCGCGCTCGAAGCGAAGCGCCATGTCGCGATGGTCAGCAAGGAAGTCGACGCCGTGGCGGGCGTGTCGCTCGCGCAATTCGCGGCGCAGCAAGGCGTGGTCTACACCACGGCGGACGGCGACCAGCCGTCGAACCTGATCGGCTGGGTCTCGTGGGCGCGCACGCTGGGACTCGACATCGTCGCGGCGGGCAAGTCGAGCGAGTACGACCTCGTGTTCGACGACGCCACCGGCGAAGTGACGCAGCTCGATCAGCGCTTTGCCGCGCCGGAACTCGCGAACCTGATGACGCTCGGCGACGACGTTGCCGCCACGCTCGCCGCGCGCCGCGCGGCGTTGCGCGGCCGCAAGACCTCGGCCACCGCCGACTACTGCGAGATGACGGTGGTGGCAACCAACACGGGTCTCGTGCCCGACGTCGAACTGCTGCACTACCCGGTCGCGCGCACCACCGAACTCGCCGATATCTACGCGCTGCGCGAAGACGGCGGCGTGCTCTCGCGCACGGGCGTCATCGACGTGTTCAACATGCTGCGCCGCCCGGACGAGGCGAGTTTCGCAGGCGGCGTATTCGTGGTCGTGCGCACGACCGACGCGCCCACCTGGGCGCTGCTCGCGCAGAAGGGCCATGTGGTGAGCCGCAACGGCCGCTATGCGTGCCTCTATCTGCCGTATCACTTCATGGGCGTCGAGACCCCGATCACGCTGCTCGAAGCCGTGCTGCACGGACGGCCGACGGGCGCCGCGCAACCGACCCAATGCGCGGTGCTCGCAGGCCGCGCGACGGACGACATCAAGGCGGGCACGGTGCTCCACATGGGCGGTCATCATCACGACGTGACGGGCGTGCAAGCCGTGCTGCTGCCGCGCGAAGCGGCGGGCGCGAATGTCGCGCCGCTCTATCTGGCGGCGCACGCGACGCTCGCGCGCGACGTGGCGGCCGGCGAACTGCTGACGCTCGATCACCTGCAAAACGCGGACGAAGCGCTGCTGGCAGCGTGGCAAGCCGGCGCGAAGTGAGATCGGTGGACGCGGCGCGGCATGGCAAGCGCGGGCGCCTCCGCGCTTGCGCCGACGCCCGTCCGAGCCCGGACAGCGACGCGCGATAAATACAGGGAGACACCATGCGGGGAGAGGTCGCAACCATCGCGATGGCAGTGAGCGCCATCGTCGTGCTGATCTTGCTGATCGTGCGCGTACGGCTGAGCCCGTTCGTGGCGCTGACGTTGTCGGCGCTCGGGCTCGGCCTGCTGGCCGGCGTCACGCCGGAGCACAGCATCGAAAGTTTCACTCAAGGCTTTGGCGGCGCGCTCGCGCGAACCGGGCCGGTCGTCGGCCTGGGCGCCGTGCTCGGCGGCATCCTGATCGGTACGGGCGGTGCGGATCGCATCGCCAATGCGTTCGTCGGCAAGCGGCCGCTCTGGCTCACGCCGTGGACGATCTGCGCGGCGGCGCTGCTGGTCGGCATGCCGCATCTGTTCGATGTGAGCTTCATCATGCTCGCGCCGCTCGTCTACACGATCGCGCGGCGCACGAAAAGCCACCTGCTCTATATCGGCTTGCCGGTCGCGGCCGGCCTGTACGTGTCGCACGGCTTGCTGCCGCCGCATCCGGCGCCCACGCAGGCGGTGTCTGCCTATCACGCGAATACCGGGCTCACGTTGCTCTATGGGTTGACGATTGCGATCCCGAGCGCGATTCTCTGCGGCCCGCTATTTACGCTCGCGGCGCGGCGTTTCTTCGGGCCGGCTCCCGATCTCGCGGCGGGCCCCGGCGGCACGCGCGGCGAGGACGTGCGTGAATCGACGGCCTCGCTGCCGCTGTCCGTGATCTCGCTGCTGATTCCGCCAGGCTTGATGTTGGCGGGCACGGTGGGCATGGGACACGCCGCGAGAGGCAGTAGCGCCTTCGTGTTCTTCCAGGCGCTCAACGACCCGATTCTTTCGCTGCTCGCCGCGGTGGTGTTCGCGTGGTTCGCGCTGGGCGTGCGCGGCGGCTACGCGCTGGCGGCGATGCAGAAAATGGTCAACAAGGGCGTGGCGCCGCTCAGCACGATCCTGCTGATTCTGGGCGCGGGCGGTGGCTTCAGCCAGATGCTCAAGTCGATTCACCTCGACACGATCATCGTCGACCATTCGATGCACTGGGCGGTCAGTCCGCTGCTGCTCGCCTGGGCGCTCGCGGCACTGCTTCGCATCTGCGTAGGCTCGGCGACGGTGGCGACCGTGGCGGCGAGCGGTATCGTCGCGCCGCTGCTCGTGGCGCATCCGGGCGTCTCGCCGGAACTGATGGCGCTCGCGACGGCCTCGGGCGCGGTGATGCTCTCGCATGTCAACGATTCCGGTTTCTGGCTGTTCAAGGAATACTTCCAGCTCTCCGTCGCGCAGACGCTGCGCACGTGGACGCTCATGCTCTCGCTCCAATCGCTGGTCGGGCTCGCGGGCGTGATGCTGCTGAGCACATTGATCGGCCGTTAACATCGGTTAACATAGCGGCGTACCGAACGGCCCCCCAGAGATTCCGCATGCCGAGCAAGACCCAACCCGACGAAACCCCAACGGCGCCGCTGATTCCCGATCAGCGGCGCGAAGCCATGCTGCGCCTGCTGCGGCGCGACAAGGTGCTGTCGCTGCATCAGTTGATGGAGTCGCTGGGCTGCTCGCACATGACGGTGCGGCGCGATATCGCGCTGCTGGAGCGCGAAGGCCTCGTGCATTCGGTGCCGGGCGGCGTGCGCGTGGCGAGCCAGTTGGCGACCGAGCCCAGCCATGTTTCGAAGGCGCTGATCGATCCCACGGAAAAGCGCGCCATCGCGCAAATCGCGGCGTCGTTTCTGCGGCCCGGCATGACGGCGTATCTGGACGCGGGCACCACCACGCTCGCGCTGGTGCCGCACATTCTCGCGCTGCCCGACATCACGGTCATCACCAACGACTTTCCGATCATGCAGGAGTTGATGAACGCCGGGCATGTTGCCGCGATTCACACCGGCGGCCTGCTGGACCATGCGAACCAGTCGAGCGTCGGCGAACTCGCGGCGGCCACGCTGCGCCAGCTTGCCGTGGATGTCGCGTTTATCTCGGCCAGTTCGTGGGACTTGCGCCGTGGCGTGACCACGCCCTCGCCGCCCAAGATCGATGTGAAGCGCGCGGCGATGGAAGTGGCCGAGCAAACCGTGCTGCTCGCCACCAGTGCGAAATACGGCACCTTCAGCACGTACAAGATTGCCGGGCTGGAGCGCTTCGACCACATCGTCAGCGACTCGGCGCTGCCCGAGGCTGCGGCGTCCGGCATTCATGCGGCGGGGCTGTCGTTGAAGCTGGCGTCCATCGGCAAGAAGGCAGTCGGTTCGTAGCGGGCGCGCAAGGGTCGGCACGAGGGACGTTCGAAACGCCTTGGGCGTCGTCACCGCGTGGCGTAATCTCATGCGCGAAGCGTGAGTCGGTAGTCGGCCAGTTGCAGCCATTTATCACCTTCGCGACGACGAGGTGCGAGCGGCAATTTACAGCGCATCGCGTCGCGTCGCGTCGCGTCGCGTCGCGTCGCGTCGGCCGCGAATATCTCATGATTTCCGAACTTTGCTACGCTATCTGCACATCTCCCTCGCGCTTATAACAGGTTGAAATCCGGTCTTTAAATGACGAGGCCCATTGTTTCCGATTGCGCATCCTTTCGTGAAAAATCGTTTGAAACACACGATGCCCGCATTGACCGATTCAGTCCATACACGACGGAGGTTAAGGTCATGAAGACGCTGACAGCCACGCTAAAGCACGAATTCATGAAAGTGCTTCCGCCCACGATTTTCTTTTTCGTCATCCTGCACATCGTGGTCGTCGTACGCTCGCTAATGATCCTCGGGACTGGCGTTTCGATACCCACTTCAGCGTCGGTACTCGTCGCCTCGCTGATCCTGGGCAAAGCGGTACTGATCGCGGACATGTTGCCGTTCATCAACCGGTTTCCGGACAAGCCGTTAATCTGGAATGTTGCGTGGAAAACGCTGATGTACGCCGCGGTCGCAACCGTCATCCACTATCTGGAAAGGCTGTTCGAATCCTGGAGAGACACGCACAGCATCCTCCAGGCTAACGTGCACCTGCTTGCCGAGATGAACTGGCCGCGCTTCTGGGGCGTGCAGATCATGCTCGTGACGCTGATTTTCAACTATTGCGTCATTGCCGAACTCGCACGGGTTGTCGGACGCAGAAAGCTCTCGTCAATCTTCTTCGGCCCAATCCCTCAACTCGCCGAATAGCGGACGTACTGGAAACATTGAACGAACGCGCACACGATTGTGATTGTCAAATACGGAAATCCGCAGCCATGTCTTCGTCGCTTCGCGCCTGAAGCCTTCCAGACCGACATGCGCTCATAAATGCCTTGTAGTCGGCTTCGTTCTGCGCGGCGCAGGCCATTGCGTAACCGGTGAGCGCCTCGGCCATGCGCTCGCCGCTGCCGAGATACGCTGCGATTTCAATCGCCTTCCCGCTCGCCTTTGCGTGAGCGCGCGCAAGCGCCCAACCGCAAATGCGGGCGTAGCCTTGCATGATGGTCGCGCTCATTCGCTCCACTTCCGCCGATACCTTCATGTCGCGCAGTTGGCGGAAATAAAAATTCCGTCCGGCAGGTCCCGACGTCCAGCCAAGAAACGAGTCGCTCGCCGCTTGCAACAAGCGCTGCCCGACCACGACGCGCTGCCCCTGATGGTCGTGGGCTTTCGCATCGAAATATCGGGCGATCACGGAAGGACGGGCTTCCTTGACTTGCAGAAACAACGGCGTACCGTGGCTATCGACGAACAACATCACGAGGCAGAACGTGCCGACACTTCCTACGCCCACGACCTTGAACGCGATATCGTGAAGTTCGTACTGGTCGATCAGCAGGCGGCGGTCGGCCGGCAGCGTGTCGAGGTAGGCGTCGAACGCCCTGGCGAGTTTGCCTTGCCATGCCTCGGTGTCGGTCCAGTTGCTTTCCTTGCCGAGCAGTGAATTAGGCCCGGTGGGATGGAACAGCGCGGGCGGCGCATCCTGAATCGTCCATTTGCCGTTTTGCTGCGTCGCCATCTTGGCCAGCACGCTTTCGTGCGTACGCGTTGCCGCTTTTTTTGACGTCCTGGCGAGCAGGCTGCGGCCCTCTTCGGTCTTTGCCAGCTCCATCATGCGTTCAAAGCTGATGATTTCGTGCCATAAATCCAGAGAGCTGTATTGCGAGTATTCGCGCATGCGCTCGGTGTACTCGTGAACCGCACTCCACACGAATTCGCCAATCGCGCCACGCCCGAAGCCCATATGCTCGCCCGCAACCGCAAAACTTCCAACGAGCCGCTTCAGGTCCCATTCCCACGGTCCGGGCGCGACCTCATCAAAGTCGTTCAGGTCGAACACCAGTTGTCGCTCGGGCGTGGCGAAGCCGCCAAAGTTCATGAGGTGTGCGTCGCCGCAAATGGGGAAAGCGATACCCGAATTGACCGTGCCCGCAAGGTCGTGGGCCTGAATTATTGCAGTGCCCCTAAAGAACGTGAATGGCGAAAGTGACATGCGACCATAGCGTAAAGGAACGAGCGCCTCTACCCGGCCCGCGCTACTGGCCTCGAGAAGCTCGATCGGGTCGCGTTTTGTATTTCCGATCTCCGCGTGACGGGATCGCTTCGCGCGCTCGCGCGCCTTTCGACCCGCCGCCTGTCTCTCTGCAAGGATCTGCGTGGCCACCATTTGCACACCTCGCTCGAATACGTCACCCAATCGCACGAGAAGCAATTGCCCCGCGCGTACGCCCACGTCTTCACACACTGTCGGACGTTAAAAATCAGTCTAGCATCGAGTCGTTCGTTCTACTTTCCTATTTGACGTGACGTCACGCCTGATTGAAACGAGCGTGAGAAAACGTGCACGCCCGAACGGAGCGAGCGCCATTTCTGATAGCTTGCGCAGGGGTTGCATGAACATTGACGACGTATGCAATCTTTCATTGGACTGCAAACCATTCGCGAGGACGATATGGCCAATCGGGAAGACGTGAACACTACGCGCCCGGACAACGGCCCACGGGTTCAATCCTGCAATTGATAGCAAACTACGCGCATGCGACCTCACTCGACTGCTCGTTCAGGATGTCTGGCAAGGCAGCCACGTCGGATCGCGCGCGAGGGTCATGCAGCGGCATCAAGGTAGACGATGCTCTTGAAGTGGACGAGCAAACCGAAGCATGCTTGTCATGAGCGTTCCCTCGCCGGAATTTGGATTGTGCCAATCCACTGCCCTTTCCTACCTGCGTTGCGAACACTGCGCACAGCCAAATCACCGCGTCTAAATTCTCTATATGCTCGTGTCGCGGTGATTCTCTGCAGTTTCGTGACCCTGTAGTTGACAAACATCGGAGGCCGGTCATGTCTGACGCGAATGACGCGGGAAAGGTGGGCGGGAGAAGGGCATTTTTCAAGAACGTAGCGGTTGCCGGCGCCGCAACCGGCTTTCCAGGCGTCGTCAGTGAAGCGCTCGCTCAATCCAGCTCCACCCCGAGGCCGACCACAGCAGCGCCAAAACCTGCGACGGCCGCCACAATCTCGATCAACAAGCAGTATGCCGACTTCCTGAATTTTGCCGACGCGCAGGATTTCGAGGATGCAAAACGTGGACTGATCGCTACACTTCCTGAACCCGTTGTCATTCCCGGTCCGGGCGGTGTCAACGCATGGGATCTTCAGCAGTTCGCTTTCGTGAACGGCGGTGCGGAGAATAATGCCCCGTCCACCGTCAACCCAAGCCTGTGGCGAAACGCCAAGCTCAACATGAACCACGGCCTCTACCAGGTGGTCGATGGCATCTGGCAAGTGCGTGGCTATGACCTGTCGGTCATGAGCATCATTCGCGGCGATCACGGTTATATCGTCGTTGACCCGTTCATCACGACGGAAGTGGCCTCGACGGTCTGGAAGCAGCTTGTTATTCCGCATCTTGGAGACAAGCCGATCACCCACGTGATCTATACGCATAGCCACGTTGACCACTACGGTGGGGTACGCGGTCTCGCAAGCGACGACGACCTGAAGTCCGGCAAGGTACAGATCGTGGCGCCAACGGGTTTTACCGAAGCCGCAGTGGGGGAAAATGTCATCGCCGGCAACGCAATGGGCCGCCGTGCGACCTTTATGTATGGCTCGCTGCTTCCGCGTAGCCCCACCGGCATCGTTGATGGGGGCCTCGGCAAGACCACGTCCGTCGGAACGATCACACTCGCCGTGCCCACGATGTTCGCCGAAAAGACCGGCCAGAAGATGACACTCGATGGGGTCGAGCTGGTCGTACTGATGGCGCCGGAGTCGGAGGCGCCATCAGAGTTCATGTTTTACTTGCCGAAATACAAGGCATTTTGCGCAGCCGAGGACGCTACGCATACGCTGCACAATCTGTACACGCTTCGTGGTGCCAAGATGCGGGATGGCCTGCTCTGGTCGAAATATCTCCAGGCAGCGCTCGATATGTTTGGCGACGATGCCCAGGTGCTGTTTGCTTCGCATTACTGGCCGACGTGGGGAAACGACAGAATCGTCCCCTTCCTGCGTGCGCAACGGGATATGTTCCGCTATTTGCATGATCAAACGTTGCGAATGGCCAATCAAGGCCTGACGCCCCTGGAGATCGGCGATGCAATGCGTCTACCCGACAGTCTCGCCAAGCACTGGTATTGCCGTAGCTATTACGGCACGGTCTATCACGACGCCGTCGCGCAATACAACTTGCGGCTCGGCTTTTTCGACGGCGTGCCGGCAAACCTCCACCGTCTGCAGCCCACAGAAGCCGGCAAGCACTATGTGGAGTTCATGGGCGGCTCGGCAGCGGTACTCAACAAAGCGCATGCCGATTTCAACAAGGGCGACTATCGCTGGGTTGCAGAGGTCGTCAATCATGTCGTGTTCGCCGAGCCTCAGAACACTGCGGCGAGGCAACTTCTCGCAGACACCTATGAGCAGTTGGGCTACCAGTCCGAATCGGCTTCGTGGAGAAACTTTTACCTGACCGGTGCAAAGGAACTGCGAGAAGGCGTGAAAAAGCTGCCTGCTTCGAACCCGCAAAGCCCTGACACCATCCAGGCCATGCCGCTCCCGATGTTCCTGGATTATCTGGGTATACGCCTCAACAGCGACCGCGCGGCGGGCCAAACGGCATCGTTCAACCTTGTGCTGACGGACACGAAAGAGAACTATGTACTGGGCGTCGAGAATAGCGCGCTGCACTATTCACCCGACACCCGTTCAAAATCGGCCGATGCAACAGTCACGATGGCGCGGGCCGATCTCAACGACATCATGATGGGCAAGACCAACATGCAAAAGCTCGTGATGGCCGGAAATGCGAAGATTGACGGCAACAGCCAGAAACTCGGTGAGTTCGTGTCGTGGCTAGATACGTTCGATTTCTGGTTCAACATCGTTACGCCCTGAGGTGTTGCCATGTGCGCAATCTGCGAATTCAAGATTGATTTCAGCATCGGCCATCCGCTCGCGCTGAGTGTCGCGGTCGCCACACGCAAGGCGATCGAAGCAGGCCTCGTCGACGAAGTCGAAGCGGACGAGGGTGCGCTTGCAGCAGCGCGTAAGCGAATGTCCGCGGTCGACGCACTCAACCGGCTGCAGGCCCGAATTGAATCAGGCCACGCGGCGGACGATCTTCTCGCCTTGCCGGACTTCTACGTCCTGCTGATCGAGAATGACACGTGGGGCTTTTTCCACGCGACCACCGATGGCTTCGATCCTGATATCGTGCCCGATATGCCGGATGTCACAGCGACGGATGATGCGAAGCGCAGCAGCGTGATCGTCACATCGGAAACGGCATTGCGTGCCTGGCTAATCGGAAGCTTCGACATTTCACATGCCCTTGAAGCGTCGCTTTTTTTGGTCGATGCGCCTGATGCATCGGCGTCGTCTCTCAAGCGGATGCTTGTCGTCGCCGATACGTCTGCTACGGTCGTTTGACAAAGCGTGCTCCCGGCAGAGTGCGCGATCTGCCGGGAGCGCACGCAACGTTGCGCATATCGACACTGCCGCGCGCGCCCGATTGACCG
This sequence comes from Paraburkholderia tropica, assembly GCF_014171495.1. Classification (NCBI taxonomy): domain Bacteria; kingdom Pseudomonadati; phylum Pseudomonadota; class Betaproteobacteria; order Burkholderiales; family Burkholderiaceae; genus Paraburkholderia; species Paraburkholderia tropica. The sequence continues at coordinate 1,460,238 of NZ_CP049136.1, read as the reverse complement.
CAATACGGCGGAAAGCGGTCGTCAAGTGCTCATTGCTTCGCCTGCCTGCACCGTCGCTTCCCTGTCAACCCGACAAAACTGTTCCCGCCACCGTGGCGCTACTCTCCAGAAACGCCCGCATGTGCCTGAGCGACATCAGACGCACCAGTGGCAACGGACGCTGACGCGCCTTGACCGGCAGCAGCCTGGGCGGCCAGATTCTGGATCTGCTGAGAGCAGTCATCCGAAGCAACGACATGGGCTCGTGCCAATAACGTTTGAAGCCCATTGATCTTTCGCTGATCTTCAAGCAACACAGACTGGCATTGAGCCTGCACCTGTTCCAAGCCCTCGCGATCCAGCATCGATTGGAGATGCTGGGCCATCTGCCCGCGGTCCTCCACATTCGGCACCTGGAGACCGAGAACCCGCAAACTCTCCAGCACGGCCGGTTGGCACGCGCCCGTGTAGTTCAGCACCTGTTCGCAGACTTGCGGCAAGACCCAGGTCGGAGCGTGTTGGGTCTGGGTAGCCCACTGCTCTTGCACGGTCGACACCCGTTGAACATGGTGGCCCTCGACGTGGTGCCCCGAGTGTTTGTGAAACCGCACACGATGAAAATATCTGCGGCCGCCCAGGTTGGCTGTCACCACTCGCGTGTGTTTCGCACGTTCCTCGTATTCGGCGTGCTCCTCGTGTTTCGCGCGCCCCAAGTGCCGCAAATGCGCAGGCCTCCGGTGCTCGTGTGAACGAGCCGTGTCCATCGAATGACGGGATTGCTGGACGTGGTGCGCCTCAACGCTATGGGTTTTAACGCCGGGATGGGTCCTGGTCTCGGTGATCGCACAGGCGACCTGAGCCATCATCGAGCACCCCATGATCAACACCGCTGCGTTAATCCCCGTTCTCTTCCTGTTGCAATCCACTCCCTGCCCTCTCATTGCTTGGTCACAGCTATCCGTTAACGGCAATATGCGGGCGTCCTTTAATCTCTTGCCCCGTTTAATACCTCGAAGCTGCGAGCGGGGCAGCCGGGCCCGCTTTGAAGAAGCGCGATAAAAACACGGCATCTCCGGCAATCCCCCAGGCTTTGCAACCAGAAGTCCGCATCTTTACGGAAAATCGTTGAATTTCAGAATCAATCGACGATCGGTCATGAATAGCCAGGCGGGTAATCCACTTGACCTGAATCAATCTGATCCTCGTCCCGCGCTCTAGCCTTGACGCAGGCTCCGTACGTGCGGATCGCTCTCGATGATTCGCTGGGCGTTCGCACGGTGATACGGGCAGGAGAATCGCCATGACTGATCAGCCCAGAAAGATGAACGTAGTACAGCTCACGTTCATCGTCAGCGTGAACATGATGGGATCGGGCATCATCATGCTGCCCGCCAATATGGCGCAGGTCGGTGCGATTTCGTTGCTGTCGTGGCTCGTTACGGCAATCGGATCGCTCGCCATTGCCTGGGGCTTTGCCGAAGCGGGCCTGCTGAATCAGCGCGCCGGCGGCATGGCCGCGTACGCGGAAGAAGCTTACGGAAAGGACGGCTATTTTCAGGTCTTTTTTCTTTACTTCCTCTCCATCGCCATTGCCAACGTAGCGGTCGCGAGCTCCGCGCTCGGCTATCTCGCCGCGTTCGTCCCTGCGCTGACCGCGTCCCCGCTGACGACCTGCCTTGGCGTAATCGGACTTCTGTGGCTGACCACGCTGGCCAATTTCGGCGGCCCAAAAATTACCGGACGCATTGGCGCGATTACCGTCTGGGGCGTCATCCTGCCCGTAGGCTTCATTTCGATTGCGGGGTGGTTCTGGTTTCACAGCGATACCTTCGCGGCGGCGTGGAATCCGAAGGGGCTGCGTATCATGGAAGGGATGGGTTCGAGCATCTCTCTCACGCTTTGGGCGTTCCTCGGTATGGAGTCGGCGGTACAGAACTCGTCGGCGGTCGAGAATCCCAAGCGCGATGTTCCGCTGGCCTGCATGTTCGGCACCCTCGGCGCGGCGGTGATCTACATTCTCTCCACGGCCGTGATCCAGGGCATCGTGCCGAACGCGGAACTCGCCAGATCGACGGGCCCCTTCGGCCTCGCCTTTGCGCGAATGTTCAATCCCGTTGTGGGCTCCGTCGTCATGGGTCTCGCCGCGATGGCATGCGTCGGTTCCCTGCTGGGCTGGCAGTTCACGCTGGCCCAAACCGCCAGGGACGCATCCGAAAGCCAGATGTTCCCCGCCGTCTTCGGCAAGGTGAATCGCTCCGGCGCACCTGTTGCGGGCATGGTGATCATGGCGCTCGTACAGTCGGTGATGGCCTTGTCGACAATTTCCCCCAATCTGAGCGAACAATTCGCCGCGCTCGTCAACCTGGCCGTCGTCACCAATGTCATTCCGTATGTCATTTCGCTGTCGGCGCTGTTCGTGATGATGCGCAACGTCGGCACCGCGATCACGAAATACCGCCTCAATGCGACGATCGCGGTCGTGGCGCTGGCTTACTCCGTATTTGCGATCTACGCGTCCGGCAAGGATGCCGTGATGGGCGGCATGCTGGTTTTGGCGATCGGGTACGCGATATATGGCTTCGCCGCCAACCGGACCGGCCCGTCGCCCTCCGCGCCGCGCACGGCAGCGAGTTCGGCTGCCGCGGCAATCGCCATCGGCTTACTGGCGCTTGCCGCTTTCATGCCGCATCCCGTGCACGCCGACCAGCGGCCCCAAGGCGCGACGTTCGCGCGCATCGAGCAGTCCGGCACGATCCGCATGGGCTATCTCAGCGACGCGCCTCCGTACGCCTACAAGGACGCCGGCGGACACGTGACGGGCTACACCGTGGCGCTGTGCCAGAAGATTGCAGATCAGATCCGAAGCGAAACCGGTCTGACGACACTCAAGACCCAATGGGTTCCGCTCGCGCCAGGCGACGACACGCACGCATTGCGCGAGAACCGTGTCGATCTCGTGTGCGGCGTGCTCGACACGCTGACGAACAGGCAGAGCATGTCGGTCTCCATTCCGGTCTATCCGGGCGGTATCGGCGCCGTTCTGCGCACCGATGCGCCTGCGGGACTGCGCGAGATCCTGTCCGGAGAGCACCCGTCTCACGCCGTCTGGCGGGCGTCGCCCGCGCAGTTGCTGTCACGGCAGACGGTTTCGGTGATCGCCGACTCGCCCGCCCAACGCTGGCTTGCCGCAAAGCTTGGCGAGCTTCGGATTTCGGCAACGGTTGCTCCGGTCACCTCGATGCAGGCGGGTTTGCAGAGGCTCATCGATCGTCAGTCGAACGTCTTCTTCGCGGACCGCGCCCTTCTCGTTGCCGTGGCGCACGACAGTCCCGCTGCGAGTGATCTGGTCGTTCTCGACCGGCGGTTCACAAGCGTGTCCGTCGCAATCGGCATGGCACGCGGGGATGACGATCTGCGTCTGCTGGTCGATCGCACGCTCAGCCGGCTTTACGGGTCGCCTGCGTTCGTGGCTGTGTACGAGCAGTCATTCGGGAAACTCGATGCGGATGCGACCGCGTTCTTTCGCCGGGCTGCGCTGCCGGAGTGAACAAGCTGCGTGGCGCGGATTGGCTAGTGAGGATTCGAACATGGGCTTGCTTACCTGGCTGTTTCATCGGAACGGCAGCAGCGATCGCGAGGAAAATGTGCGCCTCGCCGAAATGATCGATCGCGCGCTCGCGTTGAATCCTCGTCTGCGGTTGGCCCGGCGCTATCGGGAGCGCCTCGGGGAAGCCATTTCCGTTTCACTCGACTATATCGACGACCTCACCGGCTCGTTGCCGCCTCCGCACGAGGCCGATAGGGCCGCCTGGGCGACCGATCCCTTGATTCGCGCATTCTTCGCGACGTCCGATGATCTGCCGAAGGCGTTCAGCCGCTCGGAGGAACTGCGCGCCTATTTCTCGCAGCATGCCGAGGCAACCGAAGCCTACGCGACACTCGGGATGGCGATGTTCGAACGACACGTGCTTGGCGTTGCGCTCGACGGCGATTCGGTACGCCATGACGTTCCCCAGACGACGATCTGTTTCACCGATCATCGCGTCAGTGTCTGCGGTCAAACGGACCTCGATCTGCGCCAGGAAATTGCGCGCCGGCTGATCGATCAACTGGCACTGGAAGGATTGGCAAGACTTGCCGCGGACCGCCGCGAACTCGTGGCAAAAGGACGCGAACTGCTGGAGGCGCGCGTGGCATTGCTCGAGCGGCGGGGAGTCGGTATGCGCTCGGTGGTGGGAGACAGTCCGGACGCCGGTTCGGAAGAACTGCTGCGGCTGCAGAGCGAGATTGAAGAGAACGCGCACAGCCTTGCCGCTCTTCGCGTCCCGACCGGCGTGGTCGAACTGGAAATGAAACGGGTCTGCGACGTCTTCGCCCATCCGGCCGAATATCTCTATGTGGAAAAGCGTCTCTTGCGCCTCGATCTGATGAACGTCGTGAGAAGCAACGAAACACCGGCCAGCCGCGAAATCGAGTTTCGTCTCGCTCGCATTCCAGGCGCTCCGCCTCGCCTGCGCGCATTCGCGCTCGTGCGTTTCCCTCGTGCCGAACTGCTGCCTGCCGGATTGCACATCGATGCGGCCATGCGCGCCATCTAGCGCGGCAACCCGTCAAACAACGTATCGGACGAGAGCAGGCATCTCGCGAAACGGTTCATAGCGGCGCGCCCTTTGGGGACACTCACCGCTTTTGCAAACTCCAGTCCCTGCCTCCGGTTCCGCAAAAGACCGGATGAAGCGTCATTGACTGCCCCTTCGCCAGCAGATTGATCGTGACGCTCCGACACGTCTTCGGACCGTCGTGGACCGTGGTTTCCGGTGTCATCGTCGCGTCGATCCGTACGCTATTTCCGGTCTGCGCGTTTGTCCACCCGGTCGTTTCAGCGTCCTTGCTTGTATTGAGCACCTGAACCAGTGCGCCTTTGATGGATTCCATGTCACGCGGCTTCATGTAGGAGATCGGCGTGTCGTTGAGAAAATTCAGATTGCTGGCGTCTGCTTCAGCATTGCCGACCAAAAGCAGAGTCGACAACGCCAAACGTGCGCAATGCGCCAGGAGAAATGGCTTCCTGTAGGGGATCGACACATGAACCTCCTTTTGGTGCGTTGCGATGCCGCCCGATGGTCTCGACGTCAGACTCGCAGCCGGTTTCCGGATACCGCCGTCAGGCTGGAACGCTTCAGCCTTGAAGCTTCGCGCCCGTGCCCGGCGGCTCTCTCGCGACTTGCCCGGCGGCTTCGGCGCTCGCATCCATCTCGTGCAGGTAAGCCTCGATCGCGTCGTCGACCAAAACCCGGCGGCTGATATCGCCGACGAGTTCCGTCAGCCCTTCCGCGCGCAACATGTCGCGTGCGCTGCCGTGAGCCGCCACAACGCGCAGTCGCTTTCCCAGCCGATCGAGGTCCGTATGCAACGTCGCCAGCATTCTGGCGCCCGCGATATCCACGACGGGCGAGTTCGAGAGATCCAGTATCACCAGTTTGACCGGACGATTCGTCGACCGGATTTTCTCCATAATCGCCGCGCGCACGTGATCCACGTTGAAATACAGCAGCGACGCTTCGATACGGAACATCAGCACGCCGGGAACCTGTTCGTTGTCGGCATGGCGCTCGCTATCCGAATAGTGCTGCATGCCGGGAATGCGCCCAAGTACCGCGACGTGCGGATGCGCTGCACGCCTGATCAGCAGCAGCATCGACGCCAGCACGGCGAAGATCACGCCTTTGAGAATGCCCAGCAGCAGGACGGCAGCGAATGCGACCATCGCCACCATGAATTCATAGCGGCTGACTCGCCAGACGTGCCGCAACTCGCGAATGTCAACGAGGCCCTTGACCGCCACCAGCACGATGGCCGCCAGTACGACGTTCGGCAGATTGGCCAGCAGGCCGGTGAGGAACAGCAGGCATAGACCGATCGCAATCGAAGCGAAAACCAGCGCGAGCGGGGTCTTCGCACCAGCCTTGTCGTTGACCGACGATTGGGACAAACCGCCCGCGACCGGATAGCCCTGGAACACACCCGCCGCGAGGTTTGCCGCGCCGAGTCCCAGCAGTTCCTGGCGCGGATCGATTTCGTAGCCGTTTTTCCGGGCGATGGCCCGGGCAGCCGAGACGCTCTCCACATACGACAACAGCAGGCAGGCAAACGCCAGCGAGACAATACCGTCCACGTCCCGGACGCGCAGCGATGGCAGGTGAAACGCGGGCAGACCACGCGGCAAGGCACCGACGACCTTGAAGCCCATCGCACCCAAGGGTGTCAGCGAAAGCAGAACAATCGAAAGCGCCACCACAAACAAGGCGACCGGGCGACCCGGCAGATATTTTTCGCCGAGAATCAGTAGCGCTAGCGCGCCAAGCCCGAAGGCGAGCACGACGAGCTGGGTGTCGGGTAGCTGCCCGATCAGGATCGAGATGCGTTCGAAAAACTGCTCACCGCCGCCTTTTACTCCGAAAAGCTTCGGCAACTGGGTGAGCGCAATGGTCAGCGCGGCGCCCGCCTTGAAGCCTAACAATATGGTTTCGCTAATGAAGTTGACGAGCGAGCTAAGCCGCAAAATCCAGCCGATCAGGCACATGATTGCGATAAGGATCGCGGTCAAGGCGGCAATGGAGGCGCACCGCGCTGGGTCGCCGTCCGCCATTTCCACGACGGTCACCCCAACGAGCATCGAAATGGCCGACGTCGGGCCAATGGCAAGTTGCCGCGAACTGCCGAATAGCGCGTAGAAGAGACCGCCGACGAGGTAGCAGTAGATCCCGTACTGGGCGGGCAATCCGGCGAGCGTTGCGTAAGCCAGCGAAACAGGTATGCCATACGCCGCAAGCGTCACGCCCGCCACCAGATCGGATGATAGCCATCGCACTTTGTAAGCCGGCAGCCATTGCGCCGGCACGAATATCGCGCGCCAGCCGCTTGCAGGGGCGGTTGAGTCAATACCCGTGACGGGCGCGTGCTCATTTTCCATGGCGTTCTCCTTCCCTCGCCGCTCAACCGGAATGGCGCCGTATCAATCATCTGGATGGTCGGATGAACGCTCACCTCGACTCGCCGACGATTGCGTCCCTTCACGATAAGCAGGCGGCCGCCCGCGCGATTGATGCAGATCAATCGCCGTTCCGCGGCCCAAGGCGGCCACATTGGCGGATGAGTGGCCGCGTAGCGGCACACGCGACGCGACTTAAACCACGCCACATTTACGGAAGGGAGAAACTAATTAATCAGTCCGCTATTCATCTGATTGACTGTGCCGACATTTTCCGGCGCTGCCGGGAGCACCGAAGACGCAATGCGGTTTAGGCTTCCCGCTGGCGCAACTTCCCGATTTCTTCCACGCATTGCCACGCATTGCCACGCTGATCACTTGCAGCCGCCCAATCAACCTGTGTGGGGCGCCGCTTCACGCCCGGCAGGCTGAACCGAGGGACGCGGTCGGCTGGACTGCGTCGACAACAGGACGGGCGCATCGATGCCGGTCGACGTGGTGAGCCGAACCAGTTCGGCCAGAGATCTGACTTTCATCTTCTCCATGACGCGCGCCCGGTGGATCTTGATCGTTTTCTCCGCCGCACCGAGTTCGTCGGCCACCAGTTTGTTCGGCCGCCCGGCAACCACGAGCGCCATGACCTCGCGCTCACGCGGCGTCAGCGTTTCCAGACGGTGCTGAAGCTCCGTGCGTTGCTCGCGCTGCTCGAACAGGCGGTGCGCGTGCTCGATTGCGCGTGTCGTGGCTTCAAACAGCACACCCGCATCAATCGGTTTCGTCAGGAAGTCCGCCGCGCCCGCCTTCATCGCGTCTACCGCGGTCTGCATGTCACCGTGCGCCGAAACAAACACGATCGGCACGATGCCGTGCAAACGCCGCTGCAGTTCGATGCCGCTCAGGTCGGGCAACTGGAGGTCGAGCAGCACGCATGCGGGGGCGCTGGTCAAATCCGCGTCGTTCAGGAAGTCGCCGGCAGTGCCATAAGCTTGCACGGCGTAGCCCCCGATCGCAGCAAGCGACTCAGCGCATTGCGTACGTGTTCGTCGTCGTCCACGACGAACACTACCGGAGTAGTTGAGTTCATTTGTGTCGTTTGTCGGCTTGCCCGCGCTGCAACGCCGACTGGCGCGCGGCGTGGGTAGATCGGAACGATGTTGTGATTCCTCAAACAACTCTAGCGTGGGTCCCGGCCATGCAATTGACCTTGATCAATCGAGCGCATACGCCGAGAACCCGCACACGGCTCGCTTGAATCCGATCGCGGTTCCGGACTGTCCGACCAAGGTCCTATTCAGCCTCGAGCCTGGCACTGCTATGCTGGCTCCGCACAGTGCGGGCTAGCGGTAGAGGCGGCCGTGCTTACGGTGCATCTGCCGGCATCTTCGATTGAACCGCGATGAGCAGACGTTCAGCTCGCTGGAGTTGTGGTTGGTCCTGCGCCGCCGTACTCTGGCAGGCGACCCTGGTGCATGCGCAAGAGCTGGAGCCACGCACCTATTCCCCTTCGCCGGTGGGTACGAACTTTATTCTCGCGGGTTATTCGCATGTGAGCGGCGACGTGCTGACCGACCCATCGCTGCCCATAACCGGTGTCAGCGCACGCATCAACAATTGGCTGCTCGGCTATGTCCGCACGTTTGCGCTGGCAAATCACACGGCGTCGATCGGCCTTGTCCAGCCTTTTGTCAGCGGGAATCTGAGCGGACTCGTCATTGGCGCGCCGACGCAAATCCATCGCGCCGGCATGGGCGATATGCAAGTGCGCTTTGCGTTGAACCTGTTTGGCAATCCCCCGCTTGAGCCAGACGTGTTCGCACGCACACCGCCTGCCACGTCGCTTGGCGTGAGCCTGACCGTGCAGATGCCGACCGGCCAATACGTGCCTTCGCACCTCGTAAACGTAGGCAACAATCGTTGGGCGTTCAAACCCGAAATTGGCTTATCGCAACCGTGGGGTGACTGGTTTTTTGAAGCCTCGGTCGGCGTCTGGTTCTTCATGAGCAACACGAACTTCTTCAATGGCCAGATCAGGCGTCAGTCTCCCCTCACGGTCACGCAACTGCACGGCGGCTACAGTTTTCGGCCGGGGCTCTGGCTCGCCATCGATGTCGGCTATGCCCTCGGAGGCGCCACCAGCGTCAACGATGCATCGAGCGGCACGAGCCAAGCGAACGCGCGTGGCGGTGTCACGCTCGCAGTGCCGATCGGTCACGGCTGGTCTGCCAAGCTCGGCTATTCGCGCGGCTTCGTAACCCGTGCGGCGGGGTCTTATCAGATCGTTTCGATCACGGTCCAGTATCGCTGGTTCGATCATTGATCGTTAATAGTTGATCATTGATCCCGCCGAAAGACGGCATCTGTGCGCGATTCGAATGCTCCAATTCGCATTTGACGTTAGCAATTCAGTCACGCGAATCCGGTTTCTGAAAATAAATTGTCACTCGCGTATCGCGATCTTCCGTGCGAGGTCTCGCGATTGATATAAGTCAATGGAGAAACGTCTCCTTCCGATACCTTTTGTAGCGGCGATTCACGCCGACCGTCGGCGCAAATCACGTTATCCAACGTCAGCCGAGGCTGATATGAGCACCCTCACACCGGCCAGTGGAACCAGGCCCGCACAGCGCGAACCCGTTCTCCATACCGTCGACCGTGTCTGCGAGCTGTGTTTTGGTCTGTTCATGGCCCTGACCTTCGTCGGCGCCGTCAAGGCGGTCAGTGCCGGCGAAGCCGCAGGGCACAAGATGTTCTTTTCGGCGCTCGGTTGCAATCTGGCATGGGGACTTGCCGATGCCGTCATGTACCTCATCCGCACCCTCGCTGATCGAGGGCAGCGCCTGAAACTGATATTGACCATCCGGCAAACGCGGGATAACGCCATTGCCGTGCACACGCTGCGCGACGCGTTGCCGAAGGCTATCCAGCCACTGGTCGACGATGCCGAACTCGAGCGCGTTCGTGCGCGCCTTGCGAGCATGCCGACTGTGCCGTCGCGAGCGTCACTCGGACGTGACGATCTCGTCGGTGCGGTGGGTATCTTTCTGCTTGTGGTGCTGGGTACGTTTCCGGTTGCGCTGCCATTTCTCGTTATCAAAGATATCACTGCGGCGCTGATCACTTCACGCGTGCTCACACTCGCGATGCTATTCGCTGCCGGATATGCACTCGGACGCTACTCCGCTGGGGGCGGAATGAAAGCCGGCCTGTTGATGGTTGCGGTTGGCGTGCTGCTCACGATTGCGATTATCGCGTTGGGTGGATGATCGACGTGAACATCCGCAAGCGGGCTATCTACGCGCACGAAGCAACCTTCATGTTATTCAAATCCGATTCAATTATATAAATCAATAATTCAGCGCAACGAAATTGCTTTGCCTTTTACCGCCTATATTCCCGCGCCCGATTGAAATAGCCGGATTGTTCCATCAACGAGATCGATTGATGAAGATCAATTACCCGAGGCAACCTCAAATCATCATGCTGAATAAACGATTCGTGCTCTCATGAAATTTCGATTCGCCACGCCGGGCACGCTCAATTGAAATCGGCAACAGCCAAGCGCGCAGGAGGCATCCATGTCCGACTCAACGTCTACACCTCGCCCCGCCGCGACGCCCGAGCGCGTTGCAGCGCCCGCCGCCGCCACGAAACTTCGTTTAGGCGCACTCACCGCCCTCGTCGTGGGATCGATGATTGGCGGCGGTATCTTCTCTCTGCCACAGAATATGGCGGTCAGTGCGGATGCCGGTGCGGTGCTGATCGGTTGGGCGATTACCGCGGTCGGCATGCTCACGCTTGCCTTCGTGTTCCAGTCACTGGCGCTGCGCAAGCCCGAACTCGATGGCGGCGTGTACGCGTACGCGAAGGCCGGCTTCGGCGACTATATGGGTTTCGGCTCGGCTTGGGGCTACTGGATCAGTGCCTGGCTCGGTAACGTCGGCTACTTCGTTCTGCTGTTCAGTACGCTTGGTTACTTCTTCCCGGTGTTCGGCGAGGGCAACACGCCGATCTCCATCGTCTGTTCTTCGGTACTGCTCTGGTCGCTGCATTTTCTGGTGCTTCGCGGCATCAAGGAAGCGGCTTACGTCAATCTGATCACCACGGTGGCCAAGATCGTGCCGCTGTGCCTCTTCATCATCCTCTGTGCATTTGCGTTCCGCTCCGGCACCTTCTCAGCCGACTTCTGGGGTCAACTGAATCCCAAGCTCGGCAGCGTGACAAATCAGGTGCGCAACATGATGCTCGTGACCGTGTGGGTTTTCATCGGCATCGAGGGCGCGAGCATCTTTTCGGCGCGCGCCGAGCATCGCAGCGACGTCGGCAAGGCGACCGTCATCGGCTTCGTCGGCGTACTCCTGCTGCTCGTGCTCGTGAATATTCTTTCGCTCGGCGTGATGACCCAGCCGCAACTCGCGGCTCTCCAGAATCCCTCGATGGCCGGCGTGCTGGAGCGCGTGGTGGGCCACTGGGGTGCGATTCTCATCAGCGTTGGCCTCGTCGTCTCGCTCGCCGGCGCGCTGCTTTCGTGGGTGCTGCTGTGCGCCGAGATTATTTTCTCGGCGGCGCGCGATCACACCATGCCGAACTTCCTGCGCAAGGAAAACGCGAAGCACGTGCCGGCCAACGCGCTGTGGCTCACGAACGGCATGGTCCAGATCTTCCTCGTCATCACGCTGTTCTCGAAGGGCACCTATCTCTCGCTCATCTATCTCGCGACCTCGATGATCCTGTTGCCCTACTTCTGGTCGGCGGCCTACGCATTCCTCATCGCAGCGCGCGGCGAGACTTATGACACCGCTGGCGGCGAGCGCAACAACGAGCGCAGCAAGGACCTCGTCGTCGCGCTCATTGCCGTGGTCTACGCGGTCTGGCTCATCTACGCGGGCGGCCTCAAATACGTGCTGCTCTCCGCGCTGCTCTATGCGCCCGGCGTGATTCTCTTCGCGCGGGCGAAGCGTGAAGTCGGCTTGCCCGTCTTCACGACCGTCGAAAAATTCGTCTTCGCCGCGGTACTGCTCGGCGCGCTGATCGCGGCTTTCGGCCTGTACAAGGGCTTTCTCTCCCTGTGATCCTGATTCGAGGAGTCTCAAATGAGTACGGATAACGTCGCCTTTGGCGTCAACTCCGAGGCGGGCAAGCTGCGCAAGGTCATGGTGTGCTCCCCTGGCCTCGCGCATCAACGTCTCACACCCAGCAATTGCGATGAGCTGCTATTCGACGACGTCATCTGGGTCAGTCAGGCAAAGCGCGACCACTTCGACTTCGTGACGAAGATGCGCGAACGCGGCGTGGATGTCCTCGAGATGCATAACCTGCTAACCGAAACGGTGCAGCACCCGGAAGCGCTCAAGTACATTCTCGATCGCAAGATTCGTCCCGAGATGGTGGGCGTCTCGCTCGCCGGCGAGGTGCGTAGCTGGATCGAAAGTCTGGAGCCGCGCCGGATCGCGGAATTCCTGATTGGCGGCGTGGTGGCCGAAGATCTGCCGGACACCGATCAAAGCAAGATCCTCAAGGAGTTCCGCAACTACCTCGGCTATTCGAGTTTCGTGTTTGCGCCGCTGCCCAATACGATCTTCACACGCGACACGACCTGCTGGATCTATAACGGCGTCTCGCTCAACCCGATGTACTGGGCGGCGCGCCGTCAGGAAACGCTGCTGACCACGGCCATCTACCGCTATCACCCGGAATTCGCCAACAAGGACTTTCAGGTCTGGTACGGCGATCCCGACGAAGACCACGGCGCGGCCACGCTCGAAGGCGGCGATGTGATGCCTGTCGGCAATGGCGTCGTGCTGGTCGGGATGGGTGAGCGTTCGAGTCGCCAGGCGATCGGCGCGCTCGCGCAGAACCTGTTTGTCAAGGGCGGCGCGAAGCGCCTCGTCGTAGCAGGGCTGCCCAAGTTGCGCGCGGCCATGCATCTCGACACCGTGTTCAGTTTCTGCGACCGCGATCTCGTGACGATCTTTCCGGAAGTGGTCAACGAGATCGTGCCGTTCTCGATCCGCCCCGACGACAAGAGCCCCACGAAACTCGATCTGCGCCGCGAAGAAAAGCCCTTTGTGGACGTCGTGGCCGAAGCGCTGGGCTTGAAGAAGCTGCGCGTCGTCGAAACCGGCGGCAACGCGTTCGCGGCCGAGCGCGAGCAATGGGACGACGGCAACAACGTCGTGTGCGTCGAACCCGGCGTGGTAATCGGCTACGACCGCAACACCTATACCAATACGCTGCTGCGCAAAGCCGGCGTGGAGGTCATCACGATCACGGCGAGCGAACTGGGCCGCGGGCGCGGCGGCGGCCACTGCATGACTTGCCCGATCATGCGCGACGCCGTGGAGTATTAACCGATGGCCCACAGGTCGATATCGACCCACTGTCTTTGACCTGATGACCCGCATTTGCGCTGCATTCGAAACGGAGAAATGACATGGCTTTCAACCTGCGCAACCGCAGTCTGCTTAGTCTGATGCACCACAGCACCCGTGAGCTGCGTTATCTGCTCGACCTCTCGCGCGACCTCAAACGCGCCAAATACACGGGCACCGAGCAACAGCACCTCAAGGGCGTCAACATCGCGCTGATCTTCGAAAAGACTTCGACGCGTACGCGCTGCGCGTTCGAAGTGGCGGCCTACGACCAGGGCGCAAACGTCACTTATATCGATCCGACTTCGTCGCAGATCGGCCACAAGGAAAGCATGAAAGACACCGCGCGCGTGCTGGGCCGCATGTACGACGCCATCGAGTATCGCGGTTTCAGCCAGGAGATCGTCGAGGAACTGGCGAAGTTTGCGGGCGTGCCGGTGTTCAACGGCCTCACCGACGAATACCACCCCACGCAAATGCTCGCCGACGTGCTCACGATGCGCGAGCATTCGGACAAGCCGCTCACGCAGATCAGCTACGCGTATCTCGGCGACGCCCGCAATAACATGGGCAACTCCCTGCTGCTCATCGGCGCGAAGCTCGGCATGGACGTTCGCATCGCGGCGCCGAAGTCGCTCTGGCCGCATGACGATCTCGTGGCTGACTGCAAGAAGTTCGCCGAGGAAAGCGGCGCGCGCATCCTGCTGACCGAGGACCCGAAAACCGCCGTCAAAGCGGTGGATTTCGTGCACACCGACGTGTGGGTCTCGATGGGCGAGCCCATGGAAGCGTGGGGAGAACGCATCAAGGCGCTGCTGCCGTATCAGGTGAACATGGCGCTCATGAAGGCGAGCGGCACGCCGCACACGCGCTTCATGCATTGCCTGCCTGCCTTCCACAACAGCGAAACGGTGATCGGCAAACAGATCGCCGACAAGTATCCCGCGCTCAGCGGGGGCGTGGAGGTCACCGAGGAAGTGTTCGAATCGCCGCTGAATCTGGCGTTCGAGCAAGCGGAAAACCGCATGCATACGATCAAGGCGATTCTCGTGTCGACGCTCGCCGACATTTGAGCCTCACCGCTCGACGGCGCACGCGCGCCCGGTTTCACCGAGACAGGTAACTTTGGGAGTCAGACATGCGAATCGTGATTGCACTTGGCGGCAACGCGCTGCTGCGTCGCGGCGAGCCGATGACAGCGGAGAACCAGCGCGAGAACGTGCGCCTCGCGGCCACCCAGATCGCGCAGATCGCGCCGGGCAACGAACTGGTGATTGCCCACGGCAACGGGCCGCAGGTCGGCCTGCTCGCGCTGCAAGGCGAGGCCTGCAAGGACGTGCCCGGCTACCCGCTCGACGTGCTCGGCGCGCAGACCGAGGGCATGATCGGCTACATGATCGAGCAGGAACTCGGCAACCTGCTGCCGTACGAGGTGCCGTTTGCGACCCTGCTCACCCAGGTCGAAGTGGACGCGAACGACCCGGCGTTTCAGCATCCGAGCAAGCCGATCGGCCCGGTCTACACGAAGGAGGAAGCGGAGAAACTCGCCGTCGAGCGCGGCTGGGCCATCGCCCCCGACGGCGACAAGTTCCGCCGCGTCGTGGCGAGTCCGCGACCGAAGCACATCTTCGAAATCCGTCCGGTGAAATGGCTGCTGGAGCGCGGCACGATCGTGATTTGCGCGGGCGGCGGCGGCATTCCAACGCTCTACGGCGAAGGCCACAAGCTGGGCGGCGTGGAGGCCGTGATCGACAAGGATTTGTGCTCCGCACTGCTCGCGCAGGAGTTGCAGGCGGACATGCTGATCATCGCCACCGATGTGAACGCCGCGTACGTCGACTGGAACACGCCGTCACAAAAGGCGATCGCGAGCGCGCATCCCGACGAACTGGAGAAACTGGGCTTCGCGGCCGGTTCGATGGGCCCGAAGATCATGGCGGCCGCGGAGTTCGCGCGCAACACCGGCAAAGACGCCGTGATCGGCGCGCTGGCCGATATCGTGGCGATTACCGAGGGCAAGGCTGGCACACGCGTGAGCACCGGGAAATCCGGACTCGTTTTCTATTGAGCGAAATCGCCGCGCCGGTTTTTGCCTGATCGCTACGAAGATCGCCCCGAAGGTCTCTATTGATCCGCGATCTTCGATGCGATCCTCAAAGCTTCGCGCACGCGCTTCTCAGCGAGCAGCGGTATATAGTCGAAAACCCGTGCATCCTTGCGAAAACGCTCTAACGCTTCGGTGTACATCTGCGCAACGACTTCCTCCGACGTTGCCGTCAACGCGGCGATTTCGCGAATCACGTCCTCGAAATCCTGAGTTTTCATGGTCTCCCCCGTCACGCCGAGCCACCTCGCGTGGCATCCTTGCGCCCGGGCGGCAACGCGTGCCGTTGGTGCGGTTCTCACTGTGCCGGCAAATTCTGGCAGTCCGTTTCGCGCCAATGGGCGACGAGACGTTGTGCCTCCTGCAAGTCGTCCGGATAATAAGGGTCGTCATTCCAGGGTGAGGGGTCGTAGCCCGCTTTCCTCAACGCCGAAAGCTCGCTTTGGCGTTGTGCCTTCGTCGGCGGCGCACTGCTTCCGAGCGCGGCCAGGTCGCGACACTCCGTGGGCGTCAGATGCGGCCCGCCCTGCTGCACGCCGCCGGCTGCGCAGCCCGCGAGCAATATGGCCGACGCAGCAAGCGTCGAACAGCATCTCGGCAAACTTTTCATAGCGTATCTCCACGCAGATCAGCGCGGCTCAAGTGGCTCGATCGGTGCATGCCGGCCGGTCGTGCGCGAATGACGCTTTCATTTTTCTTCTTTCAGATCAGCGGCACGACAATCGGCATACGGGCGCGGCACCTCTTCACGACGACGCCCGACAACGCACGATATCAGGTATTGATTCGCGCTCAAACGCAGATGATCGTGCGCATCCGGCTTCACGGCTCTCCGTGACGAACCAGGGCATCCATGGCGCGAAGCACGACCGGGTCAGCCTTGGCCCAGCTCGATGTCGAGCCGGCGACCGTATCGCCGCCGATCGCAAAGATCCGCGCGCTGCGGCCGCCGGCACCGCGTGGCGTGCGTTGCGCAACGTGTACCTCTTCGCAGGCCAGCATCGACTGAAGGGCTTTCTGAATGTCGCGCAAGGCGGCGCCGATTTCCCGCGCCAGTTGCGCGGCCGTTAGCTTGCGGCCGTCCGCCAGCAGCGCGGCAATGTCGCCCGCGAGGCACGGCTGAGCCGTCCAGCGCGCCGCGGCACACGCATCATCCGGCGGCTGATGGCGCACCGGCGTGCTCATGCCGGCGGACGCGAAGTCATCCATTGGAGCGGCGCCAGGGGCGGCTTCGTCGTCCTGATCCGCCGGGAACGCACTTTCGTGATCTGTGCCCCGATTGCTGCACGCACGACAACGCTGATCCAGAATCAGGCGGAGAAAGGGACTGGCGAGCACACGATCGACATCCAGCGCGTCGAAGCGCGCGGCAAGTGCGCGTCTGACCGCCTCCCAGTCGTCGAGCGCGCCGCTGTCCGACAGCAGAAATGCCATCTTGCGGATCGTCTCGCGACGCTGAAGCTTATCCGCACTCTCGTACTTTTTCATATCGCCTCGCTTGCATGGGGGGAGCGAGCAACCTCCGGCATGGCGTTGCCGCGCGGGAACGAGGGTTGAACCATCAGGCTATGCGCGAAACAGGGCGTGCGCTATGGGACTTTCGTCCGATAAGGCGGGCATTTCGTTACGCGCCTTCGCGAGCGGCGCAGGCGCTTTCGAGGTTGGCTTTTTTCGATCTCGCGTCATCGCCGTCGCGCGACACGATTGGCGTTTTGCCGGTTTTTCGCACGATACACAGCACCCAAGCCGGGGACCGCGTCGCCTGCGTCAAGCCGACTTACGCGCGATCTCGCGCCGGTTATCGGACCAAAGTCCGATACACGCGGTCGGCCTGCGCGTATAGGCTGAAGGGAGTCAAAGTACGACGGCGAGTACGACGGCGAGCACGACGGCGCGCATCACGATCGCTCCCGTTGCCCTCCTGCGCGTTTGCGGCGTGCATGTCGAGCGTCGTGTTGCGTCAAGCTCCCCTCTGCACGCCGAGCATGCCGATGAAATCGTTCGAATACACCAGCAGGGCATCGATTGACGCGCGACGGCATCCGTCGATGCGAGCCGCCAGCACCGCCATCCACTCGATGAGGTACGTCTTATGGCATTCGCCCTTTTGCTTGCGGTCTTTCTCGCCTCGACGGGCGTACTCGTCGGCGGCGCGATAAACCGACCTGCCCAGCAGGAAACCGCGCCAGCCGCCGATATGCGACCTGCCGCGAGTGCGGCCACGGCTTCGCAGTCGTCGATCGATGGGCAGCCGAGGATGACGCAGTCCAAAGACGACTCCGCGCCAGCCGTGAAATTGACCCGTCTGTAAGCGCGAGGCGCGTCTGATCGATCGTATCGATCGTTATCAATGGTCTCCTCGAACGCGTCGCCGGCGCGCCCGGCCGGGCATCCTGGCGATATGACCGTGCATTCTGAAGCGCAGCGCCTCGCGCGGCGACCGCCTGGGCGCGAACGGCGCCGCCGTCAACGCGGCGATGTCGGCGACCAGCGCGGCGAATCCACTCAGTACGGCATGCATCGCGGTTTTGTCCGAAGCTTGAGTCAGAGTTCGTCGATCCAGATTACGCGCAACCAGGCGCCGGCGAAATAGGACCTTGGTCCGATTGCCTCGCACCGGCCGCCAGGCTTTCGCCAGGCTTCCGGCAGCCTCGTTCGGTTTTACGACGAGCTTCTGATCGGCCGCCGTGCTCCGACAGAATTGCCGGGAATGCTATGGGACCAAAGTCCAATTGCCCCGCTGTCCCGCGCGCGGCACGATCCGAAAGTGAGGACGCGCCACCGGGGAAACGGGCGCGGCCGTCTTGCGTCGGCACCGATTCCGTGGCGACCCGGCAGGAGAAGAACCGATGCTTCTAACACCGTCCACCCAGCGGGTTCTGTCCAGAGCGCTGCTCGACGTGCTGATTCGCGCCTCGCTCATCGCTGTGCTGGCCATCGTTTGCTTCCGCATCTTCGTCCCGTTTCTCAATCTGATGGTGTGGGCGCTGATTCTTGCGATCACGCTCTATCCGCTGCAGATCCGGCTGCGCCGTTCGATGCCGGGCCGCGACGGCCTGATCGCCACGCTGATCGTCTTCGGCGCGTTTGTCATCGTGATCGTGCCGACCTATCTGCTGGGCGTGGCCGTCGCCGAATCGATCGACAACGCGATGGCCGTGTTCAAGAGCGGCCGCGTCCACGTGCCGCCGCCGGACGAGTCGGTGCTGAACTGGCCGTTCGTCGGCAAGCGGGTCTACGACATCTGGCTCCAGGCGTCCACGGACATCGCGGGCCTCGCGCAGAAGTACGCACCGCAGTTCCGGGACGCCGGCCGCGCGCTGCTCGGCACCGTGACCGGCCTGGGCATGGGCATGCTGGTGTTCTTCGCGGCGCTGATCGTGTCCGGCATCCTCATGGCCTATGGCGAAAAAGGCCACGAGAGCGCCGTGCAAATCGCCTCGCGCATCTCCGGCCCGGACAACGGCGTGCAGATCACCGATCTCTGCACCGCCACGATTCGCGCGGTGGCGCAGGGCGTCGTCGGGATCGCGTTCATCCAGATGCTGCTGATCGGCGTCGGCTTCATCGTCAAGGGCATTCCCGGCGCGGGGCTGCTCGCGCTCGCCGTGCTGATGATCGGCATCATGCAGTTGCCGGCCACGCTGATTACCGTGCCCGTGATCATCTTCGTCTTCGTCACCGAAGGCGTCAGCACGGCGGCCATCGTGTTTTCCGGCTACGTGTTCGTCGCCGGTCTCGTCGACAACGTGCTCAAGCCCCTGTTGCTCGGGCGCGGCGTTGCGGTGCCGATGCCCGTCGTGCTGATCGGCGCGCTCGGCGGCATGGTGTCGGGCGGCGTCATCGGGCTGTTCATCGGGCCGGTGATGCTCGCGGTCGGCTACCAGCTTTTCTGGCGCTGGGTGAGGGATCAGCCGCAGTTCCGGACGCAGGACGCCGGGGAGGACCAAGCGCCGGACCTCTCGCCGATAACCGTGCAGACTCCCGCGCAGACTCCGACGCCTTGCGCCTCGCAAACGCGCCCGCCACAGGCGCCGGATCAGCAGCCGTGACGCTGCGCTGACCACGGCGGGTGACGCGTCATGCGCACCCATTCACGCTGGCGATGTTGCCCGGCGTGGAAACCCTCAACTTCCATGCGTTCACCGCGATGACGGCGTCGTGCCCACCTCGACCTCCGGCTGCCTCGCTGCATCGGCGACGTCGTGCCCGGCCTGCCCCGATCCGGTGCTGACGGGCCTGTTCCTGACGGCCTCCGTGCGTGCCGTGCAGGAAGCCGCCCATCGCGCGAGCGAGCGGCATGGGCAGCATCGAGCGGATAAGCGCCGATATGAGCGCAACCGGCACGCACGCGTGTGTGAATAGCGATCAGCAATCGGCAATCCGCAATTAGCGGCTCGCGGCACCGGCAAGCGCCGGGGCGCCCGCCTGCGTCCGCGCGGCTTCGGTCGCCGACGCGCCACTTGCGGGCGCGGGCATCGTCATGCGCTCGGCGTGCGTCACCCAGCCGCCGCCCATCGCCTTGTAGAGACTGACGTAATACGTCAGCACCGCCGACTCGGTTTGCGTGTGCGTCAGTTGCGCGTTGAAGAGACTGCGCTCCGCATCGAGCACCTCGATATAACTGGTGTAACCCGCGTCATAACGCTTGCGCGCGAGCCGCGCGTAGACCGCCAGCGCATCGACCTGACGTCCCTGTGCGACCAGTTCGCCCTGACTTTTCTGCAAGGCGATCAGTGCGTCCTCGACCTGCTGCAACGCTTTCTGCACCGTATCGAGATACGTGTACAGCGCCTCCTGCTCGCGCGCTTCGGCCAGATGCACCTGCCCGGCGATATTGCCGCCGGTGAACAGCGGCTGCGCGATCGCGCCGCCCACCGACCAGATATAGGCCGGCCCGGTCAGCAGGCTCGAAAACACGGCGCTCGCCGAGCCGATCATCCCCGACACCGAAAGGTCCGGAAAATACAGCGCACGCGCCGCGCCGATGCGCGCATTTTCGGCGATGAGGTTCTGCTCCGCCGCGAGCAGATCGGGCCGCCGCGACAGCAGATCGGACGGCACGCCCGCGGGCACGGCGGGCAGCGCGATGGCGCGCAGTTCGCGTCCGCGCGGAATCGGACCGGGGTTCTGCGCGAGCAGCACCGACAGCGCGTCCTCCTGCTGGCCGATCTGCATCTCGATCACCGGAATGGTCGCCTGCGCGGCCTCGTATTCCGACTGGCTCTGTGCCAGTTCCATCTGCGAGACGACGCCGTGCGAGAAACGCAGCGTGAATACCCGCACGGAATCGGCGCGGCTCGCGGCCGTCGCCTGCGCGATCTCCAGTTGCCGGTCGAGGCTGCGCAGATTGATATAGGACCCCGCCACCGCCGCCACCAGCGTGAGAATGGTCTCGCGCCGCCCTTCCTCGGTCGCGGCGAGATCGGCGCGCGCAGCCTCGGTCAGCCGGCGCGTGCGCCCAAAGACATCGAGATTCAGCGTCGCGCTGAGCGTCGGCGAAAACGCGTTGTAGACCGGATCGATGCCCGGCTGCAACGGCAAGCCGCCAATCTGCGAGACGCGCTGACGCGAAGCCGTGAAGCCCGCGCCCACCTGCGGGAAGAACGCCGAGCGCGTGATCTGCACCTGCGCGGCGAATTCGTCGATGCGCGCCGCCGCGATCTTCACGTCGCGATTGCGTTCGAGCGCCGTGGCGATCAGTTGATCGAGCACGGGTTCCTGAAACTGCTCCCACCAGACCGTATCGGCGACTTCGAGCATTTCGCCGCTCGCAAACCGGTATGTCGCGGGTACCTCGACGTTGGGCCGCACGTAGTCCGGGCCGAGCAGGCAGGCGTTCAGCGCGAGCGCCAGCAGCGGCACGAGCCGGCGCGCGACGATGGGCGCATGTTTGGGCGCATGTTTGGGCGCATGAACGGGCCCATGAGCGGACGCGCGCATGTCAATCGTCTCCACGCGGCGCGGACGGCGTGCCTTCCGGCGCGCCCGCCGCGCCGCCCGAGGCATTGCCCGCCGGGTTGCCCGAGGAATTACCCGAGGCATTGCCCGAAGCGCCGCCCGACGCATCGCCCGAGCCCGGCGCCGCCGTGCCCTTGCTTTGGCGCGACGACATCGTTTCGAGCAGGTAATAGAACATCGGGATAAAGAACACGGCAATCACGGTCGCGCCCAGCATGCCGCCGATCACGCCGGTCCCGATCGAATGGCGGCTGTTGGCCGACGCCCCCGTGGCGATCGCGAGCGGCACGCAGCCGAGAATGAACGCGAGCGAGGTCATGACGATCGGCCTCAAGCGCTCCTCGGAGGCGACGATCGTCGCGTCGAGCACCGAGGCGCCGCCCTCGCGGTTCATTACCGCGAACTCGAAGATCAGGATCGCGTTCTTCGCCGCGAGCGCGACCAGCATCGTGAGCCCGATCTGAAAGTAGATGTCGTTCTCAAGGCCGCGCAGCAGGATCGCGAGCAAGGCGCCGAACAGCGCGAACGGCACGGCCATCAGCACGCCGATCGGCAGCGACCACTTCTCGTATTGCGCGGCGAGAATCAGGAACACCATGATGAGCCCGAACACGAACACCGAGCCCGAGGTGCCGCCCGACTTGCGCGCCTCGTAGGCTTCGCCGCTCCACGCCACGCCGAAGCCGTTGGGCATCGCCGCCGCGATTTCTTCCAGAGCGCCGATCACCTGCCCGGAGCTGTAGCCCGGCGCCGCGTTGGCCGTGACGAGCACCGCCGGAAAATTGTTGAAGCGCGTGAGCAGGTCCGGCCCGGTCACGTAGCGGTAATTCGCCACGGCGCGCAGCGGCACCATCGTGTCGGTCTTGCTGCGCACGTAAATGCGGTCGAGATCGTCCGGGCGCAGGCGCGTCGTCGGATCGGCCTGCAAGATCACCTGCCACAGACGGCTCGATCGGTTGAACTGCGAAACGTAGAGCGAACCGAACATGGTCTGCATCGCGCTATAGACGTCTTCCACCGGCACCCCAAGTGTTTCGGCGCGCTCGCGGTCCACGTCGACGAGCAGTTGCTGCGAATTCGGATTGAAGGTGGTCGTCACGCGCGCAAGCTCGGGCCGCTGCCGCGCCTTCGCGACGAACTCGCGCACCACTTCCGCGAGTTGCGTGATGGTCGCGTCGCCCTTGCTCTGGATCCACACCTCGGTGCCGCCCGTGGTACCCAGGCCCGGAATCGAAGGCGGATTGACCGGAATGACAATCCCCTCCTTGATCGACGACAGCGCCTTGTACGCGTCGACCAGCACCGCGCGCGCATTCTGCGTACTCGCGTGACCCGACGAATAGCGCTCGTCGAAACCCTTGAGCCCGACAAAGAACGTGCTCGCGTTGTTCTTGTTCTGCACGTCGAGCAGGCTGTAGCCATCGACGGTGGCAATGCCGCTCACCGCGTCCTGCTTCATGAAATACCCGGCCACCTGATCCGAAACCGCGCCCGTGCGGTCGAGGCTCGCGGCGTCGGGCATGGTCACCGCACCGAGCAGATAGCCCTGATCCTCGGGCGGCAAGAAAGCGGAGGGAATGGTCTTCATCATCACGACCGCGAGCGCGATCATCCCCGCGAACAGCAGCAGCGCGAGCACCCAGCGCCGGATCGCGATATGCACGAACCCGACATAGCCCCGCGTCATGCGCCCGAAAGCGTTCTCGAACCAGCGGAAAAAACCCTTCTTTTCATGGTGCGAGCTACTCAGCAGAATCGCCGCGAGCGCCGGGGACAAGGTCAGCGCCACGATGCCCGAAATCACCACCGAGATCGCAATCGTGATGGCGAACTGCTTGTACAACTGCCCGGTAATGCCGCTCACGAACGCCACCGGCACGAACACCGCGCAGAGCACGAGCACGATCGCGATCACCGGCCCGGCCACTTCGTCCATCGCGCGCTTGGCGGCTTCCTTCGGCCCGAGCTTGTGCACCGTCATGTTGCGCTCGACGTTCTCGATCACGACAATCGCGTCGTCGACCACGATACCGATCGCCAGCACCATGCCGAACAGCGTCAGCATGTTGATCGAGAAGCCGAGCAGCGCCATGCCCATCGCCGTGCCGACGATCGACACCGGCACGGCCAGAATCGGAATCAGCGTCGCGCGCAGACTTTGCAGGAACACGTACACGACGATCACGACCAGCACGAGCGCCTCGAAGAACGTGTGCACGACGTCCGAGATCGAAGCGCGCGTGAACTCGGTCGTGTCCATCGCGATCTTGTAGTCGAGCCCTTCGGGGAACGACTGCTTGAGTTCGGCGAGCGCGGCACGCACCTGCTTCGACACGTCGAGCGCGTTCGCGCCCGGCTGCTGGTAGACCGCGATAATGGTGGCCGGCTTGCCCTGGTAGCGGCTGCGGATCGAATAATCCTTCTGCCCGAGTTCCGCGCGGCCCACGTCCTGCAGCCGCACAATTGCCGCGCCTTCGCTGCTCGCGCGCAGGATGATGTTGTCGAAATCGCCTGGCTGGGCCAGCCTGCCCGGCGTGGTCACCGCGAACGACTGCTCGACTTTCGCGCCCGTCGGCGACTGCCCGATACGTCCCACCGCAAACTGCTGGTTCTGGTTCTGCACCGCCCGCTGCACGTCCGCCACCGTGATACCGAGCTGCGCCATGCGGTCAGGCTTGAGCCAGACCCGCATCGCGTAATCCGGTGTGCCGAAGATACTCGACTGGTTCGCGCCGGGAATGCGCTTGAGCGCGTCCAGCACATAGATGTTCGCGTAGTTCGCGATATAGGTGCTGTCGTAGCGCTCGTCGGGCGAATAGATCGCAATCACCATCATGAACGCCGACGACTTCTTCTGCACCTGCACGCCCTGCGCCTGCACCGATTGCGGCAACTGCGGCAAGGCGAGATTGACGCGGTTCTGCACGTCGACCTGCGCGAGCTGCGGATTGGTGCCGATCTCGAAGAACGCGTTGACAGTCAGATTCCCCGTCGACGAACTCGACGAGTTCATGTAGATCATGTTGTCCGCGCCGTTCACCTGCTGCTCGATCGGTGCGGCGACGTTGTTGGCGACCACGTCCGCGCTCGCGCCGGGATACGACGCGGTGATCGTGATCTGCGGCGGCGTGATGTCCGGGTATTGCGCGACCGGCAGCGCCAGCATGGTCAGCGTGCCGCCGAGCGTGATGACGATCGAAATGACCGACGCGAAAATCGGCCGGTCGATGCAGAAGTGCGAGATGCTCATCGTCAACGCCCTTCAGTTTTCAGTTGGCCGAGGCGGTCGCCGAAGCCGAAGCCGAAGCCGGCGCCGACCCCGTGGCCGCGGCGGGATTCGCCACGATCTTCAGCGGCGTGTCCGCCACCACGCGGATTGCACCGTCGACCACGACGCGCTCGCCGTCTTTCAGGCCATCGAGCACGAACCAGTCGTTGCCGTGCCATTCGCCGACCTCGACCACGCGCTGGCTTGCCTTGTCGTCTTTATTCACGACCCAGACGAAGTGACTCTTCGCGCCCTGAAGCACCGCGCGTTGCGGCACGAGAATGGCGTTGGGCCGAATCGCGCCCGAGACCCGCGCGCGCACGAACTGGCCGGGGCGCAGCGTGCCGTCGGGATTGGCAAAGACCGCGCGCACGAGGAAGGAGCCCGTTTCGGTGTTGAACGCGGGATTGGCGAAATCGATCGCGCCGCGCCCCTTGTACACCGAGCCGTCCGCGAGTTGCAGCGACACCGCAAACGCACGGTTCGCCGGAAAGCGCAATGTTCCCGCTGCGATCTGATCGCGGTAGCGCAGTTGCTGATTCTCCGAAATGCTGAAGTTGACCCACATGGGGTCCAGTTGATAGACGTAAGTCAGCAAGCCGTTTTGCGTGGACGTCACATAGCTGCCGTCTTGCTGCCGCGCGAAGCTCGATAGCCCGTTCAGCGGCGACTTGATCGTCGTGTAGCTGAGATTCAGTTCGGCGGTATCGACCTCGCCCTGCGCGGCAATCACCGCGGCGCGCGACTGCTTTTCGTTGCCGATCGCGTCGTCGAGATCCTTCTTGCTCAACGCATTTTCCTGCGCCAGCGGTCTCACGCGCGCCAGATTCGCCTTCGCCACTTCCAGTCGCGCCTGCTGCTGCGCCAGTTGCCCCTGCGCCGTGCGCAACGCGGCTTCGAACGGCTTGGGATCCATCTGGAACAGGGTCTGCCCCACCTTGACCAGCGATCCTTCCACATACATGCGGCGGTCGAGAAAGCCGTCGACGCGCGAGCGTATCTGCACTTCGCGCGAACTCTGGGTCTGCGCGGTAAATTCGAAATCGACCGGCGTATCGTGGGGCGCCACCGTTGTCACCGTGACTTCAACGGGCGCGGCGGCCGCCACCGCCGGCTTCTTGCTGCAACCGGCGCCGGCTACGACGAACGCGAGCGCGGCACCGACGACAACCATCGACCCGACGCCTTTCGCCACGTCCCCGCCTGGCGCCGTTCGCCATGGCAGCGGCGGCTTCTGATGCCTGCAAGCGTGCGCCATGATTGCCTCAGGTTGATCTCGTAAGTTCCGCTTTCGAGCTGGAATCGGAAAGGACGCGCCGTGATGGCCTGCACGACGGATCAGGCAATGGGCCGCCGCCGGAAAATGGCACTGCCCAACGAAGCCGTGGACGCGTCGCCTATTCGACCAGATTCAGTATGGCGACGCGCCCTGGCGCGAACAATCGGACTTTGGTCCTAGCCCGCGCAAGCGTGCAACGGGCAGCACGGCATCGCGCGAGCGCGCGGCGGCAGGCCATAGGACCAAGGTCCTATGGTGCCGCCCCGGAACCACGGTTCATGCTCTCAGCCATGACCGTCGCGAGCCGTCGCCGCGACGCCTCGCCGTCGAACAGGAAGGGTTTTCTGGGAGCGCACGATGTCTGGATCGTCGAGACATGCAAAACGGCGCACTGCCAAGGCGGAAGCGAAAGCGCAACGGCAGGCCGAGGCGAAGCGCGAGGCAACATCCGCGGCAAAGCCGGACGCGAGCGCAACGGAAAAGATGAGCAACAAGGCCTATTTGAAGGAGCTGTTCCCGCTCCATGTCGAATTGGCGCACTTGCAGCAATGGGTCGTGGCGAGCGGCGCGAAAGTCTGCATCGTTTTCGAAGGTCGCGATGGCGCGGGCAAAGGCGGCACCATCAAGGCGATCACCGAGCGCGTGAGTCCGCGCGTGTTCCGCATCGTGGCGCTGCCCGCACCCACCGAGCGCGAAAAGAGCCAGATGTATGTGCAACGCTATCTCCCTCACCTGCCCGCGGCGGGCGAGGTCGTGATCTTCGATCGAAGCTGGTACAACCGCGCGGGTGTCGAGCGCGTCATGGGCTTCTGCTCGCAAAAGCAGGCCGAAGAATTCCTCGCAGCGGTGCCGCTGGTCGAGAAAGCCATCATTGCGTCGGGCATCATACTCATCAAGTACTGGCTCGAAGTCAGTTCCGACGAACAGACGCGCCGCCTCGAAGGCCGCATTCACGATGCGCGCAAGACCTGGAAGCTGTCGCAGATGGACCTCGATTCGTATAGCCGCTGGTACGACTATTCGCGGGCGCGCGACGAGATGTTCGCGAAGACCGATCTCGACTTTTCACCCTGGTATGTGGCTCGCTCCGACGACAAGCGGCGGGCGCGGCTCAACATCATCACGCATCTGCTCGCCACGATTCCCTATCGCAAGGTGCCGCGAGAGAAGGTGGTGTTGCCGCGCAGGCAGAAGGCGTCGGGCTACGTCGATCCCGAACACCCCTGCAAGCGCGTGCCGGACGCGTTCTAGACGCGCCGCGCGCGGCGAATCCGGAGACCGAAGATGAGCGAACTATGGATTGGAAATGTCGACGCGGACATTTCGTCGGACGAGATCAACGCGTTTCTCGGCCGATACGGCTGTCCGCCGTTCGACGAGATCCAGCGCGTGCCCGGCACCGGAGAGCGTCCCGCCGTGATCCTGACTTTCAACAAACTCAGCGCCGAAGCCCTGCGCAAGCTTCAGCCGCGCATTCACAACATCCTCTGGAACAACCGGACCATCGTCGTGCAGGTCATGCCGCCGAAGCGCGAAGATTGAATGCGCGATGCACGAATGCCGCGTGACGTGACACCGCTCGCGGGCAACGCGGTGGTTGACTGGCCGCATCGCGCGCCCATGCGCTGCTTGTGCGCCACCTGTACGCGATCCGTGCGTTCAGGCGAACCGACGCCCTTCCGCAGAGCCCGCGAGTGCGTCGCCACGCTCCGCCGCCGGACTGTCGAGGTCGGCGCGCTCGGCAAGCCGGACCAGATCCGCGAGCGAGCCGGCCCGCATCTTTTCCATGACGCGCGCGCGATGGATCTTGATGGTCTTCTCCGCCGCACCCAGTTCATCGGCGACGAGTTTGTTCGGCCGCCCCGCGACCACCAGCGCCATGACTTCGCGCTCGCGCGGCGTCAACTGCGCGACACGGCGCTGGATTTCCGCGTTCTGCGCGCGCTGTTCGAACAATTGCCGCGCAAGCGCGAGCGCGCGCTCGACCGCCTCGAGCAACGGCGCCTCGTCCACGGGCTTCAGCAGAAAATCCGTGGCGCCGGCCTTCATCGCGGCGATGGCGGCGCGCGCGCCGACATGGCCCGAGACGAAGATGGTCGGCACCCTGCACGGCAGCCGGCGCTGCAGCGCGATGCCGCTCAGATCGGGCAAGCCGAGGTCGAGCAACAGGCACGCGGGCTGGCTCGTCAGATCGGCGCATGCAAGGAAATCGCCGGCGCAGCCGAAGGTCTGCACGACGTAGCCCGCCGAACCGAGCAGACGACTGAAGGCCTTGCGGATCGGCTCGTCGTCGTCGACGACGAACACGAGAGATTGGGGTGTGTTCATAGAGGCTCGTGCGCGCCGCTATTCGTGGTCGCGCCCTCCGCAGGTAGCTCGAATTGAAAGGTCATGCCGCGTTCACGATTGCGCTCGGCCCACATGTGGCCGCCGTGCCCCATGACGATAATGCGGCTGATCGACAGGCCCAGCCCCAGACCGTTCGGTTTCGAGGTCGAAAAGGGCTTGAACAGCGTGGCCATCTGCTCGTCGCTGACACCGTCGCCGCAGTCGCGTATCGCAATACGAACGCCACGCCCGCCCGGCGCCGCGCCGACACTGACGAACACCGCGCGCTCGGCGGGCGCCATGCCCTGCATGGCGTCGAACGCGTTGAGAATCAGATTGACGAGCACCTGCTGAAGCTGCACGGCGTCGCCACGCAGCATCGGCAAGCCATTCTCGATATGCGAACTCAGCGCAACGTGGCGTTCGCGCGCACGGCGGTGCAGCAGTTGCATGACATCGCGCACGAGACAACCCATGTCGATCGCGCTCAATTCGCTCTGCTCGCGCTTGCCGAACTGCCGCATCTTGCGGATGATCGCGTGCGCTCGTGTGCTATCGGAAACGATCTCGTCGAGCAACTCGAGCATCTCTCCGATGTTGGGCGGCGTGCTCGCCAGAAAGCGCCTGGCCGCCTGCGCGTTGCTCAGAATGGCGGTGAGCGGTTGATCGACTTCGTGCGCGAGCGCCGCCGCCATGTCGCCGACGTCGGACGCCTGATCGTGATGCATGAGCGCCTGACCGGCGCGACGCACGCCGGGCTCCTGAGCGCTTGCGACGTCGCCCGCGTCGCCTTCATCGCCCTCGCCGCACAGCGCGTCGATCACCAGCACCGCGTACGGCCTGCGCTCGATTGCAAACGAAACGGAACTGGTGACCTGCGCGGCGCGCTGACTGCCATCTCTTTTGCGCACGACCGCCGGGCGCGTCGTACTGCCGGGCGCGCCGCGCATCACCCACGACGTGCCGACAGGCTCGGCGATATCCGTGTCTTGCGACGGCAGCACCAGCATGTCCAGCGGCAACACGCTCAGTTCCGCCGCCGAATAACCGAACAGCAGCGCGGCTCGCGCGTTGGCGGCGACGATCGTTCCCTGCTCGTCGACCGCCAGCGCGGCGGACGGCATCACGTCGATCATGCCGCGCAGCATGGGTGGCGCCGACTGGTCCGGCAATGCCCGCTGTGTCAGCCGCCCGGTAACAGCGGAAAGCCACGAAAGCCAGTCATCACGACCCTGCCCCCGGCCCGTGAGCCTGAATGTGCGCTTTCCGTTCCCCACGTTCTCTCCGTACATGGTGCCCTCCGAACGCGCGATCTGGATGGGATTTGCGACGCCGCCCATAATTCATCAGCTGTCCTGACAGCAATTCAGCCTGACGCAAATACCCGATGCAACGATGCGCGAGATCTCTCCAGAACCTGCATGCTGGCCGCGATATTCACGAGTTCACAACGGTGACCAACGGCTTCTTCTTGATGTGCGGTGAATCGGTCGCCCGCACGTGGCAAATGACGTACTGAAACCGGCACGGCTTGACATGCGAATGTCGCTCGTCACGACACCACCTGAATGGGAGTTGCACTGACTATATCGAGACAGTACGGGTAAATTATACGAAAGAAATCATGCCACCCACCGACTTATTTTAAATTTCGGTAATTTTTTTAGTTCCGTGTGTTAATTGCATCACTTTACGGACGGGCGATTAATACCTGATGCGCTTACATGACGAACAAATGACGGAAATGGAGCAATCGATAAAATATTTGCAAACCATATTCCGCCATCCATTTAACTGCGCGCTAATGAGATTGTCCCGGCGACGACGCTGGAACGCTGCCGCCCGTATCTTTCTGCTGACCTGAATTCGCGTCCTGCGAATGCTTGCTGGTTCTGGCTTTTTCCCCCGCTTTTCGTTGTGCGTCCTGCATTTGTTTCATTCCCGGCGATCCGGTCTGCCCATAGACTGGCACGATGCCGATCGACGCAATGACGACGGTCGCCAGCAGTCTTCGACTTGTACAGGTCATGATCATGATTCTCACCTCGATTGTTGAACATTGCGATACACCACATTGCGTTTTATTAGCTTCATTAAGTCGCCGCACCGTTGTCGCCGCGCAATCCGGGTTTATACGCAAACAACTTCAATACCGCTCATTCAGAAACACCTCTCCATTGGCCGGCGAATACCCGAATTCTGAAACGTCATTCCGCTTTTTCTCTGCCGGCACACCAACATTCATTTGCGTGCTCGCACAAATAGTCAATAGGACTCTGGTCCGATTGCCCCCGCCACGCGCGACGACAAAACTAGGCGAATAGCCCTTCCTGGCCGCGTCGCGTGGCGTTCTTCGCATTGGCAGGTTCGGTTGGGCATCGGGAGGAGCGGCGATGACTTCGTGGACTGAACGAATCTACGGCGTGATCCGCTTGCTGATGCTCGCGTTCGTGAGCGCGGCGCCATCCGCGGCGCTCGCACAAACCCCCGCGCCGCCCGCGCCATACAAACCCGAAGAGATCGAGGCGCTGGTGGCGCCAATCGCGCTTTATCCCGACTCGGTGCTCTCGCAGGTGCTAATGGCGTCGACTTATCCGCTGGAAATCGTGCATGCCGCGCGCTGGTCGAAAGAGCACCCGAAGCTCAAGGGCGACGAAGCCGTCAAGGCGGTTCAGGATCAGCCGTGGGACACGAGCGTGAAATCGCTCGTGGCGTTTCCGCAGATCCTCGAGCCGATGAACGAAAAAATCGACTGGACGCAAAAACTCGGCGACGCTTTTCTCGCCCAGGAAAAAGACGTGCTGGCCGCCGTGCAGCGATTACGCGCGCGCGCCAGGGATGCGGGCAACCTCAAGTCGAGCGAGCAGCAGCAGGTGATCGTCGAGCAGCCGCCTCAGCAAGGCGCCCCGACGATCGTGCGTATCGACCCCACCAATCCCCAGGTCATCTACGTGCCGGCCTATAACCCGACCGTGGTGTACGGCGCGTGGAGCTATCCGGCGTATCCGCCGTATTACTGGCCGCCCTCGCCCATGTACTACCCCGGCGGCGCGCTGATGACGGGCTTCGCATGGGGCGTCGGTCTCGCGGCGGCGGGCGCGCTCTTCGGCAACTGCAACTGGGGCGGCGGCGATGTCAACATCAACGTCGACAAGGCCAGAAACGTGGATCGCAGTTTCAATCGCACCAATGTCGAAGGCGGCAAGTGGAAACACGATCCCGGCCATCGTCAGGGCGTGTCGTACCGCGACAACGCCACGCGCGAGAAGTTTTCGCGTGACGTGCCGGGCGGCGCCGGACGGCGCGACTATCGCGGCCGTGGCGACGTCGGCGGCGCTGGTGGCGCCGGTGGCGCGGGTGGCGCTGGACGGCCGGGTGGCGTCGGCGGTGCAGGCGGTGCAGGTGGCGCAGGGCGGCCGGGCGGCGTCGGCGGTGCTGGCAGCGCAGGACGACCGGGTGGCGTCGGCGGCGCAGGCGGTGCGGGTGGCGCGGGCCGGCCGGGTGGTCCTGGCGGCGCAGGCGGTGCAGCAGGCATCGGCGGCGCCGGGCGGCCGGGAGGCGCGGGCGATGCAGGTGGCATCGGCGGCGCGGGCGGACGCGACGGCGCATTTCAGGGCGTCGGTGGCGGCGGCGCCACGCAACGCGACATCAGCCGCGGCACGTCGAGCATGCAGTCGTCCAGCTTCAATCGCGGTGGCGGCGCCAGCACGCGCAGCGGCGGCGGCGGCATGCGCGGCGGCGGTCGTGGTGGCGGCAGACGCTAGACGCCAGGGAGCCCTACCATGAAACCAGCCATGAACGACCTGTCCAGCCTTCGCGTCCTGCCCGGCCTCCTCGCGGCGGCGTCGGTGACGGCGGCGCTCGCTCTCGTGCCGACGCAGCCGCTCGCTGCCGCGGCGCAAGCCTCGTTCGCTTCGCCCGAAGCCGCCATGAACGCATTCGGCGAGGCCGTCTCCCGCAACAACGAAACCGAATTGCAGACGTTGTTCGGCGCCGATTTCCGTCGTCTGGTGCCACCCGAAGGCGCGCAGATCCGCGCGCGCTTCCTCGAGGAATGGCAGGTCGCCCACTCGGTCCAGACCGACGACAGCCACCGCGCGCATATCGCAGTCGGCGACGACGGCTGGACCTTCCCCTGCCCCCTCGTCAAAGGCGGCCACGGCTGGCATTTCGATATGGCCGCCTGCGCGGAGGAAATGCGCATCCGGCGCATTGGCCGTAACGAACTCGCGGCGATCCAGACCCTGCTCGCGATCTACGACGCGCAGCGCGAGTACGCCTCGTCGTATCACGACGGCAACGACACCTACGTGTACGCGCGCCGTCTCGCGAGTTCGCCGGGCAAGCAGGACGGCCTCTACTGGCCGACCGCCGCGGGCGCCGAACCCAGCCCGCTCGGCGAGGAATTCGCCGCCGCCAGCGCGCGCAATGTGCGCGGCACGGGCTATTACGGCTATCGCTACAGGCTGCTCACCTCGCAGGGACCGCACGCCCCAGGCGGCGCCTACGGCTACCTCGTGCGCGGCCAGTTGTTCGGCGGCTTCGCCGTGGTGGCGTGGCCGGTCAGATACGGCGACACCGGCATCAAGACCCTCCTCGTCAGCCATGACGGCCAGGTCTACGGACGCGACCTGGGCCCCGATACCGCGACCCAAGCGGAAGCGATGACGTCGTTCGATCCGGGCCCCGGCTGGGCCAAAGAGAAAAACACGGAGCAGGATGCGGGCGACGTCACGCAGAAACGGAAGGCCGCGCCGTAATGTCGTCGGCGATCGCACCGATCACATCCTGCGCGCCAGTCACGGCGCGGGCTGCTTCACCTGTCCGGCGGCCGGATCGCGGCCCGCGTCGCCGAGCCAGGCGTCGACCGCGCTGCCCACGGTCGGATGAAAGTGCGTATCGCCGAGCAGATCGAGCAGTTCGAAGCGCCTGAGCTTGTCGCGCACCGGGTCCTTCATCTCGGCGAAATGCAGCGCGATGCCGCGTCGATTCAGCGCTTCGATCAATTCGCGCAGCATGTCGGCGGACGTCACGTCGACGCTCGTCACGGGCTCGGCGGCCACGACGATCCGGCGCACCGGCGTCGGCGATTCGTCGACGGCCTGCATCAGCCGCTCCTGAAACAACTCCGCGTTGGCGAAGAACAGCGGCGCGTCCCAGCGAAACAGCAGCAGCCCCGGAATGCGCACCGCCTGCGGATAGCGCGCGATGTCGTGATAACCGCGCACATCTTCCACACGACCGAGCACGGCGAAATGCGGCCGCCAGCCATCCCACAGAAATTCGATGATCGCGATGACCACCGCGATGCCGATGCCCGGAATCGCGCCGAACACCGCGACGCCCGCGAAACACACCATGGACAACCAGAACTCCCATTGCTGGATCCGGTAAATGCGCTTGAGATCGGCGATTTCGAACAAGCCGATCGCGGCCGCCACGACCACCGCCGCGAGCGCGCTCGTCGGCAGATAGCGCATCAGGTTCGGCGCAACGAGCAGCAGCAGCGCGACGGCCAGCGCGCCCACCACGCCCGTCAACTGCGTCTTCGCGCCGGCCGCGTCCGCGACGGGCGTGCGCGACGAACTGCTGCTGATCGGAAAGCCGTGAAAAAAGCCTGCTGCCAGATTCGCGATGCCGAGCCCCACCATTTCCTGGCTCGGATCGATGCGGCTGCGATAGCGCGCGGCAAAGGTGCGTGAGAGCACGCTGGTGTCGGCGAAGGAAATCAGCGCGACCGCGCAGCCGCCGAGCACGATCTTGATCAGATCGACGCCGCTCGCCCACGGAACCGCAAAGGTCGGCAAGCCCTGTGGAATCTTGCCGAGCACCTTGACGCCACGCTCGTCGAGATGCAGCACGCTCACACAGAGCGTCGCGAGCACCACGGCGATCAGGATGCCGGGCACCTTCTCGAAACGCTTGAGCACGAGGATGACCACGAGGCTGCCCGCGCCGACCGCGAAACTGACCCAGTTGGCCTGCCCGCCGGCGATGGCCGTGGCGAGGCTCAACAGGTCGCGCAGCGGCCCCCCTTCGTCGATGGAGATCGCGAACAGTTTGGGCAACTGGCTGATCAGCACCGCGATGGCGATGCCGTTCATGTAGCCGTAGCGAATCGGCTTCGAGAGCAGTTCGGTCACGAAGCCCAGGCGCAACAGGCCCATGAGTATGCAGAACGCGCCGGACACGATCGCCATCATGCTGGCGACCGCGATCGCGCGCTCGGGATCGCTGCCCGCGGCCGCCGCCACGACAGCCAGGATCGGCGCGGCGAGCGCGGAGTCGGGACCGAGCACGAGGATGCGGCTCGGGCCGAACACCGCATAGGCGAGCAGCGGGACGATCGTCGCGTAGAGCCCGTAGACGCCTGGCACGCCGGACGCCTCGGCGTAGGCGATGCCCACCGGCACCAGCATGGTCGTCAGCACCAGCCCCGCGGCGACGTCGCTCGGCAGCCAGCTCAAGCGGTAACGCCTGAGCGCGACGAGGCCCGGCAACCACTTTGCCCAGCCGTGCGCCGCGCTTGCGGAAAGCTCGTTGTCGAGACCTGAGGGTTGAGTGGGCATAGGCTGGATGGATCGTGCCGCGCGGCGTCGGCGTGACGTTGCGCGGAGGCCGGATCGGCGCGCAGGTTGGCGCGATGCGGCGTGCGGCCACGCTCGAACGGCATCACTGTCATGCCAAGAATAGTTCAGGTTCGAGAATCAGCACAGGATGCGAGACCGCAGTACACCGCACTGCGCGGCACCACACGACACTACGCGGAGCGGAGCGGCGCGGCTCACTGCCGCATGCCCGCGCGGATCGCCGCCGCGATCTCCGAGCTGATCGTGCCGAGTGCGCGCTCGTGCGCCGCCACGAGCGCGCCATAATCGTGGCTGTCGAGCGGCTCGCGGGCCAGGCTGCGCCCGAACACCATCGCGCCTTTCGCCGGCGGCCGCACCGCCCATTGCGCGGCAATCGTCACCGCGTCGCCCGGCACGCTGTCGATGCCGACGATGTCGACTCGCACGGACCACTGCGGCAACGCGCCCGCGCACGCATCGAACACGGACACGCGCGCCGTCGCGAGACGCTGCGCGAGATCGTCGGCGATCACGCGCGCGATATCGGCTTTCAGCGGCTCGGCCCAGCGCGCGAACTCGTTCAGCTCGATGCGGTTGTCGGCGGTGCGCGTGACGATCTGCGGCCGGTCGACCAGATCGGGCACCGTCACCGGACTCACGACGATGCACATCGTCGCAGCCACCGGCGCCGCGTCCATGCGCGCGTCGCCGTGCATCGCGTAAAAGTCCGGCGTCGGCGAGCCGCAGCCCGCACAAGCAAGGAGCGCAATCAGTGCGCTCGCGCAGCCGGTCCGTGCGGTGGCGCGCATCACGGCTTGTCTCCGGGTTTGCCGCGCACCACCGCTTCCGGATGCCGCTCCAGATAGTCCGTGAGATTGCGCATCGATGCGGCCGTGCGAGCGAGTTCGCGCATGGCGTCGCTGGTGTTCTGCTGAAGCTGCGTGTCGGGCTGCAAGGCGGAGTTGGCCGAGTCGAGCGCCGTGCGCGCCGACGACAGCGTGCCCTGCGCTTCCGGCACCACGTCGCTGCCGAGCCGCGCGATCACCTCGTTGGTGTTTTGCAGCGTCTGCTGCGCCTGCGTGCCGATCTGCTCGAACGGAATGCCGTTGAGCTTGGCGAGCAGCCGCGTCAGCGAATCCTGCAACGACTGCAGCGTGCGCGGCACCGTGGGCAGTTCGGGCGGCGTGCGGCTCCAGTCGATCTTCGCCTTCGGCGAGTCCGGGAACATGTCGAACGCGACATACAGTTGCCCCGTGAGCGGATTGCCCGAGCGCAACTGGAAGCGGAAGCCGCTGGCGATCAGGAAATCCGCGAGTTCATGCGGCGACGACGTGAGGCGCCCGCCAGGTTCCTGGCGCGCGTTGCTCCGGTAGCGCAACGTGAAGCGCTCGGGATACAGGCTGATCTCGACCGGAATGCTGAACTGCCGCTTCACGGGATCGAAACGCGTGTAGATATGCGTGACCTCGCCGACCTCGACGCCGCGGAAATCGACCGGCGCGCCCACGGTCAGGCCGCGCACCGAATCGAAGAACGTCACGATATAGGTATCGACGATACGGTCGTGCTGCTTCATCGCCTCCGCGCGCGTCGCGTAGAGATCGAACGGCGTGTTGTCGGCGACCTCGGGCAGATTGCGGTCGGTGTCCGGCGTCTCGAACGCAATGCCGCCGATCAGCAAGGAGACGAACGACTGCGTGTTGATCTGCACGCCGTCGGGACTGAGCGACACGTCGAGCCCGCTCGCATGCCAGAAGCGCGTATCGCCGCGCACGTAGCGGTCGTAGGGCGCGTTCACGAACACGTGCAGGGTCACGCCCTTGCCGTTCGGATCGAGTTCGTACGAGGCGATCTGGCCCACTTCGAGGCGGCGGAAAAACACCGGAGAGCCGACGTCGAGCGAGCCCATGTCGGCGCTCTTGAGCACGAATTCGCGGCCCGGCATATCGCTCGGAAACACCGGCGGGACTTCGAGACCCACGAAGTCGCGCCGTACCGATTTCGAATTGCCCTCGTCCATGCCTACGTACGAACCCGAGAGCAGCGTGCCGAGCCCCGAGACCGTGCCGCCGGAAATGCGCGGCCGCACGACCCAGAAGCGCGTGTTCGCGACGAGCATGCTGGTTGCGTCCTTCACGAGTTCGCCCGTGGCGATCACGCGCTTGTGGTCGGGCGAGAGCGTCACCGACTTCACGATGCCGATATCGACGTCCTTGTATTTGATCTTGGTTTTGCCGGCCTCCAGGCCATCGCCGTTGCGAAAGCTGATCGTGACCGTCGGGCCTTCTTCGAGAATCGCCTTCGCGGCCAGCCAGCCGCCGATCAGCAGCGCGACGACCGGCACCAGCCAGACGATCTGCATGCGCCAGCGCGAGCCCGCCACCGGCTTCGCCTCGGGCAGATCGGGCAGCGTGCCGTCAGGGCCGGAGTCAGGCATGATCGCGCTCCAATGGGTCCCAGATGAGGCGCGGATCGAACGCGCTCGCGGCGAACATCGTCATGACGACGACCGCGCCGAAGGCAATCGCGGCCGGACCGGCCTTGATGGTCGCGAGCGCCTTGAACTGCACCAGCGCGACCAGCATCGTGACGACGTAAATATCGAGCATCGACCAGCGTCCCACCAGCTCGATCATCCGGTAGATGCGCGTGCGCTCCTGCGGCAGCCATCGCGACGCGCGCTGCGCCGAGGCCGCCAGATAGCCGAGGCCGAGAATCTTGATCATCGGCACGGCGATGCTCGCGATGAACACCACCACCGCCAGCGGCCACGATCCCGACACCCACAGATAGACGACGCCGCTCATGATGGTGTCCTTTTGCGTGCCGAACAGCGAACTCGTGTCCATCACCGGCAACACGTTCGCCGGTATGTAAAGCACGATCGATGCGATCAGGAACGCCCACGTGCGCGACAGGCTGCCGGCCTTGCGCAGATGCAGCGGCGTCGCGCAGCGCGGGCACGCAAGCGCGCCGCCGCTCGCGGGCAGGCGCACGATCAGCTCGCAGCACGGACACAGCGCGAGGCCGCAGGCCGCGCCGGTGAGGCCGCGATCCGGCCTCGGCCGCGCCGCGCGCGCAGCGCCGGACCACGTCCCGAACCCCGGCGTGGGCGCAATGCGATGCCAGAGCGCGGGCACGTCGAGCGCCGCGCCCGTGCCTGCCAGCACCACCATCAGCGCGCCGAACGACCAGAGCGCGACGCCCGTCACCACCGTCGCGATATGCGAGAGCTTGACGAGTGCGATCAGCAACCCGAGGATCAGCACCTCGGTCATGCCCCAGGTGCGCGCGACACCCATCACGCGAAACACCAGATTGGCCTCGCGCGGCTTGCGGCCGAATTCGAGCGGCACGAGCAGCCACAACAAGGTGACGATCTGCGTGGCCGGCATCAGGATCGTCGTGATGAAGACGAGGCCCGCGATGGGCCACATGCCATCGAGATACAGCACCTCGACCGCGCCCCACAACGTCGCCCGTATGAGGTTGCCGTTGACGGCCAGGCCCACGATCGGAAACAGATTCGAGATCACGAACAGCACGAGCGCACCCGAGGCGAGCGCCAGCGAACGCCGGCTGCTGTCGGTGTGATCGCGTTCGAGTTCCGCGCCGCAACGGCGGCAACGCAACACCCCGCGATGCGGACACGACGCGCGCCGCTGCAGCAGATCGCATTCGTGGCACAGGAGCAGACCGGCGTGCTTCATGGCGTCGGCTCCCCTGCGCTCGCGCGCGGCGCGAGCGGGCCGCACGGCGCATGACGGTGGAAAAAATCGGCCTGGCGTTTCATGGCGGCTACTCGCTCACGCGTCGCGATCCCGGTCGAGCACGGAGCGCACCGCGTCGATCAGATCGAGTTCGTCGAACGGCTTGCACAGATACGCGAGCGCGCCGCCCGCGTGCGCCTGAGCGCGCACGTTCGGCTCGTCGTGCGCGGTGATGACGATGACCGGCAAACCCGTGCCCGCCAGACGCTGCTGCACGTCGATGCCGCTCATTCCCGGCATCTGGAAGTCGAGAATCACGCAGGCGGGCCGATAGGGGTCCGCGGCGTGCAACGCGTCGAGAAACGCTTCACCGCTCGCGAACGCCACCGCGTCGATGTTCGCGGACTTCAGCAGCCGCCGGATCGCCCGCCCAACGGACTCTTCGTCGTCGACGATCGCCACGGATTGACTGGAAGCGCTCATTTGGTCCACCCGACCGCAAAACCGGTGCTGGCATGGGTCGCTCCCGAGCCATCACCGCCTGACGAACGGCGGCCGCAGCCAGGTCGGTGCCGCCCATGTGCGGGCCGCGCACGCGGGCACGGCGCACTCACTATTTCGCGTTCGCGGGCTGAACGGAGATGGCCAGCGCCTCCGTGTAGACCGCCTCGACCTGATCGCCCACCTTGACGTTCGCCAATTCTTTGGGATCCTCAACTTTCAGGTCGACCGTGTCGCCCTCGGGTCCCTTGAGCGTCACCATTCTGGTTTTGTGGTTCACCGCGACGACGTCGGCGACCACGCGCACCTGCCTGCCGATGGTGCCGCCAGGTTTCGCGCCCTTGGGCGCCCGTTCGAGCGACGGCGTTTCCTCGACCGAGGTCGCGCCGCCTCCGCCCTTCTTCAGACTCACCGTCAGGCCTTCGCGATAGGTCATGGTGACCTTGTCGCCGATCCGGAGCTGATCGAAGTTGCGCGCTTCCTCGCCGACCTGTACTTCGAAGGTCTTGCCGTCTTCGCGCTTGAGCCGCACGGTCCGCGTCGCGGGATCGACGCTCAGCACCTCGGCCGTCACCGTGCGACTGGCCGCGACGGCCGCCCTGCCGGGCGTTTTCACCACGCCGGCGTCGGTTTGTGCCTGCGCACTGCCAAGCTGGGCGAGCCCGATCACCATCACGGCTGCCAGCAGTTTGAGCTTCGGCATGAATGCCTCCGTCTGGAGTGAGAACGTCGCGAGCCGTGCCGCCGCCCGCGCCACGCGATGGCGGGCCCGGCCGTCTCGTTCGAGACGCGCCGCGACGTCGAACGTGCAGCCTGCTGCCGCTACAGATTGAGCTTCGTGACCTTGGTGCCCGACAGCGAGGCGTCCGCCATCAGCCCCGTGTTGGTCATCACGATCGCGGACACGGGCGCAGACGCAGTGCGCGTATCGAGCTTGCCGTTCGCGCCCACCTTGATGAGCGAGACCTGCACGTCGCCGCCGACCGACCAGCCCGACGAACGGCGGAAGTTGTCGAGCGCATCCTGCGTCATGAACAGGAAAATGATCGCCGTCGATTGCGCGCCCGCCTGGAAGCCGAACGACCCTGCCGCCGAGCTGTAATAGCCGACGGTCGCGCCGCCCACGCGCAACGAGCCCTCTCCGTATGCCGCGCCCGCGATGAACGCGGCCTTGACGATGGACGGGAACACGAGCACGCCGCGCGCCTTGGACACCAGTTCCTGAGAGCCGCCGACCATCGCATAGAGCCGCGACAGGGTGCCGTCCACTTCGGCGTCGATCTTCTGGCGCTTCGAGGCGTCGGTTTCCTCGCTCTTGCCGCTGCCGGTCGTCACACTGCAACCCGATACGGCCGCGCCCACGGCGGCGGCCATCACAGCGACCTTAAGCACAAAACTCCTTCGCTTCATTATCGTCCTCCGGCAACCGTCAAAAGCCATGCGTCACGTGATGACATTATGTCGACTGCGATCGCAAGCACCTATCGGGCTTTGGTCCTATAACGCCCAGAACGCCGCGAGAGAAATCGATACAGCGGAACGCGGCACACTCCTGCCCGCGCGCGCGGATCGCGCGGCGGCTACGACTCTCCTTTGTCCTGCTCTCGCATGCGCCGGCGCGCTTCACTTGATCGTGTAGCCGCGACCCTCCATGCAGGCGGCGTAGGCGCGATTGAACGCATCCATCGCGCCCTGCGATTGCGCCTGTGCATTGGCCTGCGCATCACGCCGGTTCTGGCGCGCCCGCGCGCCGCCCACCATCGTGCCGCCGACCGCGCCGATCGCTGCGCCCTTGCCCGCATCGCCCGCAATCGCGCCGATCACCGCGCCGCCCGCCGCGCCGCGCGCAGCACCGCCAACGCGCTCGCCGCCGCCGACAGCCGGACCGGATGGCGGCGGCGCCGACGTCACCTTGGTGGGATCGACGCCCGTATTGCTTTTCGCCCAGCTGTAGCACGCGCCTTCGTCCTTTTGCTGCTGTTGCGCGCTCTGCCCCTTCGCGGGATAGGCGATCGGGCCCGCACTCGCCAGGCTCGCCGGCAACACACCCGCAGCGATCAGCACCTGAAGGCGACGCTTGATTGACATGCTCACGGTTCCTCCTTGGCGCTACGCCAGGTAGAACGAATCGTTCGCGCACGGAAGACGCACGCGCCGGCGGTGACGGGCGCAGGGATGCGCCGTGGGCGCCGGCCCGGCCGTCGTGCACGCCGTGCGATCCTTTCATCCACCGCACGCCTGATGTTCAGAATGTGTCTGCGGACGGTCCGGAGCAATCGGACCAAAGTCCTACTTCAGTCCTCGGTCATCGCCTCGATACGGCCCTCGCGGATCGCGTGAATGAACGCCCGATAATCTCGCCGGTTCTGCGCGCTGTATTCGGTTGCGAATTCGGTGACGGCGTCGTCGAAAACCCCGCTCGAACCCATGTACCCGGCGATCATCGCGGCGTCGCCCGAACGCGCATGGGCCCGCGCAAGCGCATGCGCGCACATGCGGCCGTATTGACGCAGCATGCCCGCGTCGAGCGCCTCCATCACGACCGACATTTTCATGTCGCGCAGTTGCCGGATATAGAAGTCGCGCCCATTCTTGCCGCGGCTCCAGCCGAGAAACACATCGCTTGCGGACTGCATGATGCGCTGGCCCGCAATCACGCGCTGGCCGTGGTTCGGATGCACGCTCTTTCCCGCATACGGCTCCAGGACCGACGCCCTTGCCTCCTTGACCTGCAGGAACAGCGGGTCGTTGTCGGAAGCGAGCAGCAGGCCCACGCTACACATCGTGCCGACACTGCCGAGGCCCACGACCTTGGCCGCGAGATCGACCAGATGAAACCGGTCGAATAGTGTGCGCACATGCTCGGCCAGAGACTCGCGGTAGGAGGCGATCGCCTCCGCATAGCCGGACTCGAGGCCCGGCGCCAGCTCGGAATCGGGATGAAAAATAAGCGGAGGCTCGTCCTTGATACGCGGCCGTCCGCCCTCCTCGGTCACGAGCTTCGGATAGAGAAAATCGGGCGCGGTCTTCTGGCGCTCCGCTTCGATACGCTGCGCAATGCGCTTGCGCGCGGTCTCGATGACATCGGGGTCACCTTGCCTGTCCTGATACTTCTGCAGATCGATGCGGTCGTACCAGACGTCCAGCACGCGCATATAGGCGTAGTCGTGCATACGCTCGCGGTATTGGCGCACGAGATCGGTCGTGAGACGCACGGTATCGCTATACGGCAGTTCGAGATGCTGGGCTGCAATCACGACGCTCGCGGCGAGGCGCTTCAGGTCCCATTCGAAGGGCGCAGGCAGCGTTTCGTCGAGATCGTTGACGTCGAAGATCACATGGCGCTCAGGCGTCGCAAAGCCGCCGAAGTTCATCAGATGGGCGTCGCCGCATGCCTGCACGCGCAGCCCGCTGGTGGGCGTCGTGGCAAGATCCGCCGCCATGATGGCGGCCCCGCCTCGATAGAAGGCAAACGGCGAGACCGACATCCGGCCAAAGCGGATGGGGATCAGTCGTGGCAAGCGGCCCGTGTTGGACTCCTCGAGCAACTCGATCACATCGCGGCGCTGCTCTGGAAGCTTCCATCCCGAGTGGGACGACCGCGATACCTGATCGCGAATGAGCCGAGCTTGCGCCGCGCGCTCGTCCGGCGTGCTGTAGGGTACCGAAGCGGCCTTTGCATTGTGCGCGTGCTTGCGTGAAA
This sequence comes from Paraburkholderia tropica, assembly GCF_014171495.1. NCBI lineage: Bacteria > Pseudomonadati > Pseudomonadota > Betaproteobacteria > Burkholderiales > Burkholderiaceae > Paraburkholderia > Paraburkholderia tropica. The sequence goes on along the minus strand of NZ_CP049136.1, from coordinate 1,417,477 downwards.
CAGCTTTGTCCATGACGTCTGCTCCTTTCCGGTTTCAGACTGATGCGCTCATGCTTTCGCCGTGCGCCGGAAGCTCGACATGAAAAGTCATGCCGCGATCGGCGTTGCGCTCGGCCCAGAGCTGGCCGCCGTGCGACATGACGATGATGCGGCTGATCGAGAGACCGATTCCCAGCCCCTCCGGCTTCGATGTCACAAACGGCTTGAACAGCGTGACGAACTGGCCGGCGTCGACACCACACCCTCCATCGCGAATGGCAATGCACACCCTGTCGCGCCGGGCCGTGGCCGTCACGACGATGCTGATGCGGCGATCTTCGGTAGCGCTGTCGTGCACGGCGTCCAGCGCATTCAGCAGCAGATTCACGAGAACCTGCTGCAACTGCACAGCGTCCCCACGCACCGGCGGCAAGTGATCCTCGATACGCGTGACAATCGCCGCGCGAAACACCTGAGTCTCGCGGCGCAGCACGCGCATCACGTCGTGCACGAGGCTGCCGACATCGATCACACTGGCTTCGGGCGGCTCGCATCGTGCCGATTGCCGCATCTTGCGGATGATCGCGTGCGCGCGTGTGCTGTCGGCGACGACTTCGGCGAGCAGGTCCTGCAGATCGCCGACCGCGGGCGGGGTCTGCGCGAGAAAGCGTTGTGCGGCCTGCGCGTTGCTGAGAATCGCCGTGAGCGGCTGACAGACCTCATGGGCAAGCGCAGCGGCCATGTCGCCGACCTCGGATGCCCTCTGCCGCCGCACGCGCCGCAATTCGCTCTCACCGTCTGCCGGCGCAACGTCCACAACGTCCGCTACGTCCGCAACGTCGATGAGCCGCGTTTCGCCCTCGCCGCCGCGTCCCTGGGCTGCGCCGGCCAGCAGCGGTGTAAATGCCCCGGTAAAACGCATGCGATGCGCCGTCACGCCCCTGATCCACGAGAAAGCGCGGGTCAAGGCCTGCGTTGCCATGAAGCGGTCGAGATGGAGCTTGCCGTCACCCTCGTTTTCCTTGATCACCGTTCCCTCCTCGGCTTCAGTTGGCCTGCCCTTGCCGCGTTATCGCTGCATTGACAGTAGCGAAGAAGCATTCATAGCGATTGACCTGGATCACACCCTCCCTGTCGCGTGATTTCTATCTGCGCTTCATGAATCGGCGCTGAATGGTCAGACCGTCTGTGCCGAAGCATTGGTTACGCGGCACCGCCCGACACCGAGGTCATCCCACCTCAGGCCAGCTCGTATTCGCGCATCATTTCGGCGATCACGGCCTTCAAAGGCGCCACGCAGTCCTGCGCGACGCCCTGGACGTCGTCGACGACCCAATTACAACCGCCGTTCTTCGCCGGATCGACCGCGCGCGGAATCGAAATAGTGCATTCGCGATAGCTGTCGCCAAGATCCGCGTTCTCCTGAACCCGGCGCAGAATCTCAGCCCGAATCTTTTCAGCACTACGTACGTTCTTGATCATCTCTGCCTCCATCGATCCATCATCCCGCCTACTACATCTCAGCGATCTCGAAACAATCATTTGGCGAAGCGGCGGCGAAGTGATTGATGCACGTCAATCGTTCCGGCGCACTACGGCAGTCGAATGGCATCAATCGTCGATACACCGGCTCTCCTGCCTCTCTGCGTCAGCGGAACCATCAATCACAGAGCACGCAAGGTTGCGCGGGTCGTGGCCGCCATCGAACACGTTGCAGACTTCGCCAAGGGGGCGATCAAATGATGCTCATCGCCGCATTCTTCGCGCTCGTCTTTGTCTACAGCCTCGTGTCCCGAAGGCTTGAGCGGACCGTCATCACCGCGCCCATCCTGTTCACGCTGCTCGGCGTGCTGATGTCGTTTTCGCACGAAGCGCTGACCGAACTCGCGATGGACCGTAAGGACCTGCTGGTGATCGCCGAACTGGGCCTCGTCATGACACTGTTCACGGATGCGGCCCGCGTGCGCCCGCGCATGCTCAAGGGCGACACCAATTTGCCCGTACGCCTGCTGACCGTGGGCATGCTGCTCACCATCGTGCTCGGCATGCTCGGCGCGGTGGTCGTCGTGCGATCGCTCACGTGGTGGGAAGCGGGCATTCTCGCCGCGATCCTGGCCCCGACCGACGCCGGTCTTGGGCAGGCGATCGTCAGCAGCCCGCGCGTGCCGCGGCGCATTCGCCAGGCGCTGAATGTCGAGGCGGGGCTGAACGACGGACTGTCGGTTCCGTTTCTGATGTTTTTCATCGCGTTGGCGCAGGCTCGCGAGACTGGCGCGGGCGGCTCGGTACTGGCCCGGTTCCTGATGGAACAGCTCGGCTACGGCACGCTAATCGGTGTTGGCATCGGGCTGATCGGCGGCTGGCTGCTCGGGCTCGCGCAACGCAAGGCGTGGATGGCCGTACCGCTCACGCAGCTCGGCGTCGTCGCCCTTCCCATAGCCTGCGTGCTCGCTTCCGAGGCGAGCGGCGCGAGCATGTTCATCGCGGCCTTCGTTGCCGGCCTCGCGACTCAGGCGGGTTTCAGCGAAGTCGGCAAGCACAGCGTCGAATTCACGGAAGATTGGGGGCAACTGTTGAATTATTTTGTCTTCTTCCTGTTCGGATTACTCATCACGCTTGTCTGGAAACAGTTCGATTTCGCGATCGTCGCGTATGCGCTGCTGAGTCTCACGCTGATCCGTATGATCCCCGTCGCGCTCGCACTGCGGGGCACGCACCTGAGCAAGCCCACCGTGCTTTTCATGGCCTGGTTCGGGCCGAAGGGGCTGGCGTCGATCGTGCTCGGCCTTGTCTATCTCGAAGGCGAAACGAACCTGCCCGGCGAGACAACGATCAAGCTGATCGTCATGGCGACGGTGCTCTTGAGTATCCTGGCTCACGGTATTTCCGCGCTGCCGGCCATCAACCGCTATACGCGAGCCATTGCGGCCCTCGGCGACGATGCGCCCGAACATGAGACCGTCGAGATGGACCGGGCAAGCGCCGGCACAAATTCGGCGTAAGGCGTCTGCGGGTTGCCGAGCATGAGTTGTTTTAATAGTCGTATCTGTCTGGCAATGAGTAGACGAAAGCGTGCGAGCGCGCTGAACGAGAATGGCAGAAACGGGCAGACCCGGTTATCGGCGAAAGTCATTGACACACAGGACTATTGCGCCCGCGTCCACGCCGTAGGCGAGCAGCTCGCGCTTCACGTCCAGCCATCAACTCGCGGCCGTCTGTCGAGCTACGCGCCGGTCCGGCAGTGAGCCGCCGCTTCACGCCTGGCCGGACGCGTAAGCATTGACTGCCGTTGCGAAGCTGCGGATCGCTTGCCCGAGGTCGTCGTTGGCGGCAACGGCCGGTTGCGCCGCCGATACCGTCCAGGTGGTGCGCGACGCCAGCGCCTGGAGCAACTGAGCCGTCATCGCCTCATATCCGTCTGCTCTTTGCCGATCCGATGCGCTCGGCTCGCCTTCCCGCAGCACCTCGAGCACGGCGGCTGCGCCGCAGACCGAACGCAGCGCCACGATCACCTCCCGCAGACGTTCGAGCGATGCGGATCGCCAACGGCCCTCCAGCAGCATGCGTTCTCGCGCCGCTTCCAGCCGGGTGCTCGCAAGCCCCGCCTCGCGCTGCAATCGATCGAGCGTGGCTGCCGAACCGCTGCGTTGGCGCAGCGCTTCCGACGCAAACTTCATATTGGCCGAAATCGCCGCCGAAGTCGCCGCCGCCAGCGCGTCGCTCCCGCGCTCGGGCCACAAGAGAAAGCTGGCCGCCACGCCGACCACTGCGCCAATGACTTCATTGACAAAGCGAGCCGCAATCAAACCACTCGCCGGGTGAATGAAATCCGAAATCAGCATGAACATCGGGCAGAGAAAAACCACAAATAATCCATAGCTCACGAGTCTCGACGCAATGGCCGCGGCGGCCAGCGGCAAGATGGCGAAGACCATGGCGCCCGGCCCCGCCAGCGTTGCGAGCAGTCCGGCGGCGATCACGCCTCCGATGAGACTGCCACTCGCTCTCTCAAGCACGCGTAACCATGTATTCGCGGAAATCGGCTGTGTCACGATGATTGCCGCGAGCGCTCCCCAATAGGCGAGCGCGACGTTCAACCGCGTCCCGATTGCGAAGGCGAGTACGGTAGCCACCGCCACCCTCAACGCATGGCGCCAGACCAGCGGAGCGATGCCGCGGCTGCCTTGCCCCGCAGCGGCAGCGGCAGCGGCAGCGGCTTCGGCTGCGGCTGCGGCTGCGGCCTCCACGGGCGCAGTCGCGCCATCGGCGAGGCGCACAATGGCGCTCATGGCGAAAGTCAGCGCGCGTGCCTCGCCGTCTTCCTGACCGGCACACTGGTGCAAAAGCGCTTTCGACTGCGCGACCACCGCCTCCGGCAAGGGGCGATCCAGCAGGGCATGCGCGCCCAGCGTCGCCAATAGCTGCTGCAATCCTTGCAACAACGACCGGGATCGCGCGCCCATCGGCACTTCGGACATCCGTCGAGCGTGGCCGAACGCAATCAACGCGGAAAAGATTCTGCCGGCGGCATCGATAAACGCCCCGAGCCGCGATCCGTTGCACGTGTCGAGCGCGGCCAACGCCCTGCCTCGCTCGATCGACATACGTACGCCGCGGCGATGCACCGTGTCGAATCCCTCCCAACCGGCGATTTCCGTTCCGGGAAGCGAGTTACGCTCCTGCAGGAAACCGGCCATGACTTCCAGTCTTCCGAAGATCGTCGCGAGCGTGAGATTGCCGGACTGCCGGAATGGGATGGGCCAGAGGAAGACGCAGAACAGCATGGTCCAGAGGGAGCCGATCAGGAAGTATCCGCCCAGTTCGAGCGCGCCAGCCCAAGGCCGGGCAAGCGCGATGCCGATCACGACGGCAAGTGACGCAATCAGACCGGCCTGCGTGGGCATCGGCCCAAGCGAGGCGTTATAGGAGCGCGTCAGCCCGCACAGAAAGACCAGCGCGAACAGCGTGGCGAGGCTCGCCGGATAACCCCAACTCGCCAGGTACGCAGCGAGCGGCAGGACAACCACGCCGAGAACCGTGAACGTGCCCATGGTTTTGAGGCGATCGGACTTCTCGCCCTGCGGATCGCACAGGCAGTTCCAGAACGCCGCCACCGCGCCGAGCGCAACCTCGGGACGCGCCAGCAGCAACGCGGCGATCAGCATCGGCGCCATCGCCACGGCGGCACGCACGCCTTCGGCCAGGCCGACTCGCTCGGGCGTGACCGCAAAAACATGACCTTCCGCTCTGAAGGTCCGTCGACTGACCGTCGACACAAGTCTGGCAAGGTTGTCCATAGTCCGCTTTCTGACACATTCTTCAGATGGATGCCTCGCCGGTCCCTGATGTCCGGAGCATTGCAAGGCACGGCCGGAAAGGATGGAGCGCCTCGGCGCGCTCAACCGGGTCGTTTGTCGAGACCGAGCTTCTCCATCGCTTCATGGGCGTCGATCACCATCGTCGCCACTTCGCCAATAGTCGCACGCAGGCGCGTTGCCCGCGAACGGATATGCTCATACGCTTCGTTTTCGCTCAGCCGGTGCACATCGATCAGAATCCGCATGGCGCGTTCGATTTGGCGACGTGCCTTGATGGCGTCCTCGAGTTTGCCGATCTTGCTTTGCAGCCGCTGCTGGTAGCCCGAAGCCGCGCGCGCGAGCACAAGCGTGCTCAGAATGCCGGTCGAGCGATAAGGCTTGGTGATGACGCCGTGCGCCTGCGTATCGAGCAGCATCTTCAGCGCGGTCGGGTTTTCGTAATCGGAAAGCGCGATCAGCGTTGCCTGCGTGTCGGCGGCGCACCAGTTGCCCGTCCGGCGCGCGTCGGCGCCGACCAGGAAGAACACCACATCGGCGTCGGCCGGCAGTGGCGACGGAAACGGCCAGACCACGGTGACGAGACAACCGATGCGGCGCAACTGCTCGTCAAGCACGTTGCGGTCGTCGCCAGGCGGATGAATGACGAGCACGCGCAGCGTGCGCAAATCGTCGAACAGGCGGCGCGCCCACGTCGTCATGGTCGCCCTCCGTCCAGCCAGAACTCGCCGAAGCCGTAGGAGATCAGGTACGGGTCGGGTTTGATCGGCGCGCGCCCTTCCCAGACGATGTCGAACGCACCGTCAGGCCGGCACACCGCGATGCGCGGCGTCAGGATCGCATGATTGTTTTCGCGGTCGATCCGCAGCGCGCCTTCGGGCGAATCGAATTCGACTTCGTGCACGGCCTCCACGAGCTTCGCGGTGTCGAGCGACTTCGTACGCGCCAGCGCGAGCGCGAAGAGATGCACCTGGTTGTACGCCATCTCCGACCACATGCTGGCAGGCTGGTCGCCGAAACGCGCGCGCCACGACGCCAGAAAGCGCCGGTTGCCGTCGAGTTCGAGCGTGTTCAGATAACTGGCCGCGACAATATGGTGGCCGCACAGCTCGGGCCCGATCATCTGCGTTTCGCCCTCGGTCATCGTCAGGCTCGCGATCGGAATGCGCGCGGGGTCGATGCCGTGCTCGCGGTAAAGCTGATAGAACTTGCGCGCGCCGCGCCCGATCAGCGTCGAAAACACCACATCGGGCTGCGCCGTGCGAATCTGCCGTACGACTTCGTCGAGCGCGGCCGGTTCGGCGTCGCTCGGCAAATAGATTTCATCGACGATTTCGCCGCCGTGCTGCTCGACCATGTCGCGCATGATGCGGTTCGACTCGCGCGGATAGATGTAATCGGCGCCAACCAGAAAGAAGCGCCGGCCATGATTGCGAAGCAGATACGCGGCGAGCTGCATACTGTTCTGGTTAGGCACCGCGCCGGTGTAGATGACGTTCGGCGAATACTCGAAACCTTCGTAGATCGAGCAGTACCAGAGCAGCGCGTTGTAGCGTTCGATGAGCGGCAGCACCGCCTTGCGGCTCGACGAAGTCGACCCGCCGAAGATGACCGTCACGTCGTCGTCCTGGAGCAGCCGCGAAGCGAGACGATGATACTCGTCGGGATCGCTGCGCGGGTCGTAGACGACCGGATCGAGCAAGCGCCCGTCCACGCCGCCTGCCGCATTGATTTCCTCGATCGCGAGCACGGTGCCGAAAAAGTGCTCCGATTCGGTCGCCGACGTCACGCCCGTGCGCGAGTACAGCACGCCGACGCGCCAGCCGGCCTCCGTGACCGGCTGCCCCGGCGACTGCTGTGAACTGGACTGCATGACGCTTCTCTCCCGATTAGAGGCGGCCGGGCGCAACACCGCCCCGCCACATCAGAACACACCAAAACCTGCCTGAACATGCCTAGACGCGCAAATGCGCGAAGATCGCGGGGGCGGCGCGCTGCGCCTTTGCGTCCCCTTCCTCGATGATCGCCCCTTGCTTGAGCACGGCGTAGCGGTCGGCCACCGCCAGCGCGAACGGCACGTTCTGCTCGATCAGCAACAGCGTCGTGCCGCGCCGCTCGCGCTCCCAGTGCAGCGCCTGCGCGAGCCGGTCGATGACGGAAGGCTGAAGCCCCTCGGTGATTTCATCGAGCAGGATCATCGACGGCGCCATCATCAGCGCACGCGCGACCAGCAGCATTTTCTGCTCGCCGCCGGACAGCGTGCCCGCAACCTGCCGCAAGCGGTCCTTGAACACCGGAAACACGGGCTCGATCTGCGCGAAGCGCTCGTCGAACGTCGACGCGTGTTCGAGCCCGAGCCGCAGATTGTCGCGAATGCTCAGGTCATGAAACAGCGCGTGCTCCTGCGGCGCGTAAGCGACGCCCGCACGCGCGATCCGATGCGGCGCGAGCCGCGTCACGTCCGCGCCGCGCACGTGAATCGTGCCGCCGCGCGTGGGCAGATAGCCCATGATCGTCTTGAGCAGCGTGGTCTTGCCCATCCCGTTCTTGCCGAGCAGCGCGAGCGCTTCGCCCGCCGCGATGCGCAGCGACAGCTTGCGCAGCACGATGGAATTCCGGTAGCCGCTGGTAATCTCCCGAACGTCCAGCGCCATATCACTCATGCCGCTCATGCCGCCTCCTGCGCGCTGCCCGCGTAGATAGTCTTGACGAGATCCGAGTTCACCACTTCGTCGAAACTTCCCTGCATCACCATCTTGCCCTGATGCAGCACGACAATACGCGTGGCCACCTCGGCCACGAAATCGAGGTCATGCTCGACGAGCAGGCAGCAGAGCCCGTATCGATGGGCCAGCGCCGCCAGCACGCCGCCTATCTGGGTGCGCTCCACTTTCGTCAGACCTGCCGTGGGTTCGTCGAGCAGCACGATGCGCGGCTCCAGCGCGAGCACCATCGCCAGTTCGAGCGCCTGCTGTTCGCCGTGCGAAAGGTCCTTCGCGACGGCGTCGAGCTTGCGTTCCAGTTGCGTCGCGCGCATGACGTCGAGCGCATACGGCGGCAGCGCGAGCGTCGGCGAACGACGCACGAACGACGGACGCTCGACGAGCGTGCGCGCCACGCGCAGACACTCGGCAACGGTCAACGTTTCGAACACATTGGCATTCTGGAACTTGCGCCCGAGCCCAAGCTTCACGCAGCCTTCGGGCGCCAGCGTGCCGATGTCGCTGCCGCACAGCGCCACGCTGCCCGCGGAGCGTTCCGCCCCGTCGCTCATGCAACGCATCAGCGTAGTCTTGCCCGCGCCGTTCGGGCCGATCAGACCGACCAGTTCGCCGCCGTCGGCGACCAGGTCGATGCCCTGCAGCACTTTCAGCGAGCCGAAGTGACGTGCCACGCCGCGCATCTGCAGCGCGGGTTCGCCCGCTTGCGGCGCGTGAGCGTCGCGCGGTGCGCTTTCGGTCAGCGCGGGTGCGCGGGCGCCGGCCGCCGTGAATCGGCGCAACGGCTTGACGAGCAGCGGCACGAGACCTTGCGGCAAGAGCACGATCACGAGGACGAACGCCGCGCCCAGAATCAACTGCCAGGCGAACGGCATGCTGCTGCTCAAATAAGCGCTGGCGACGTTGATGAGCAGCGCGCCGATCACCGGCCCCCACAGCGTGCCGCGGCCGCCCAGCGCGACCCAGATGATGAATTGCGTGCCCAGCACGAAGCCCGACAGTTCGGGCGCAACCACCCGGCTGAACGCGCCGTATCCCAACCCGGCGAGCCCCGCGATCGCCGCCGTCACCGCCAGCAGCGCGATCTTGATGCGCGACGTGTTGATGCCGAGGTAGGCGCAACGCGATTCGTTATCGCGGATCGCGGCAAGCAGACGGCCGCCGTCGCTGCGCACGAAGCACCACGCGGCGGCGACCACCGCCAGCAGCGCCCCGCCCGCGATGCCATACCACGCGCCCAGCGAGAGGTCGAAGGTCTCGAAGCCGGTAAGACCGGAACTCGAACCGGTCCACGTTCCGCCCGAGAGCAGCAACTGGCTCAGCACGATCGGCAGCACGAGCGACATCACCGTGGCGAAGAACGGCGACGCACCCCGATAAAAGGACAGCCATCCGACCACGGCCGCGACGGCGACCGGCACGGCAATCGCCAAAACTGCGGCGAGCAGCGCGTGCAGCGGCGAAAATCCCGCATGCGTGAATACCAGCCCGGCCGCATAGGCGCCGAGCCCGAAGAATGCCGACTGCCCGAACGTCAGATAGCCGGTGTAGCCCCACAACAGATCGACGGTGACGGCGACGGCTGCGAAGAAAAAGGCCTGAATCAGGATGTTGAGCAAATACGAGCCGAACAGGAATGGGCCGACGGCCAGCAGCACCAGCGCGCCGCCGAACACGATCGTGAGATCGCGCCATGACCGGCGGCGATGCGTCTGCGCCTCCTCGCTTGCGTGCGCATCGGCTTCGCGGTGATCATTGGACAACGAGGCGTCGAACTTAGCCATGGGCGAATCCTCGCGGACGGATACGCAGCGTCAGCGCCGCCAGCACCGCAATGGTCAGCCCGCCGAGCACCGGGCTCACGAACGTGCTGACGAGCACCTGGCAGGCCCCGAACACGATGCAGGTCACGAGCAGGCTGACCATCGAGTGGCCCGATACCATCACCAGCATGAAGGCGCTGACGATCCACGCCACGCCCATGTCCGGGTCCACGCTCGACAGCGGCGTGATCAGCGCACCGGCGAGCGCACCGAGCGCCGCGCCCAGGCTGAACGTAATGAAACGGATGCGCCCCGAGTGAATGCCGAGCCCACGCGCGAGATCTTCATTCATGATCACCGCGCGCGTCTTCACGCCGAAACGCGTGCCCGAGAGCAGCAGCGTCAGCGCCGCGCAAAGCGCGAGCGCAACCGGTATCAGCAGCAGCCGGTACGCCGAATACTCCGTGCCCGCGATCGAGATTGCGCCATTGAGCGAGGTCGGCACGAACTTCACTTCGCGGCCGAACGCCATCACGATAATCTGGCCGATGACGATGCCGAGCCCCCATGTCGCCAGAATCGCGTCAAGCGGACGTTTGTAAAGCGGCCGTACGATGATCCACTCGACGACCATGCCGACCGCCGTGCCCACGACAATCGCGAGCGGCAAGCCGAACCACGGATCGAGCTTCAGTTGCGTGACCACGAAACTCGCGTAGCCGCCGAGCGTCAGCAGCGCGCCGTGGGCGAAATTCACGATTTTCATGACGCCGAAAATCACCATCAAACCCGCCGTCACGATGAACAGCATCGCTGCCGTCGTGCCGATGTCCAATGCCAAAGCCATGTCGCCTCCTGCTCGTGCGGCGCGCGCATCCGCACGGAATGCGCGCGCCCGATACCGCGCCTGCGGTTACTTGAGATTCGGGCACTGCATGCCCGGGTCCACATCCTTGAACGTCTGCAACACCTTCACCGAGCCGTCGGGCTGAATCTGCCCGAGCCGCATCGCGAGCGGCACGTGGCGGCTGCGGTTCATCTGCACCGTGCCGCGGGGCCCGTCGAACGACACCTCGCCGAGCGCCTTGACGACTTTCGCGGGATCCGTCGAGCCGGCCTTTTCAACCGCCGCCTTGTAGAGAAAAAACGCCTCGTATTGCGGCTCCGACAACTCGTTCGGCGTCTTCGCATCCGCGCCGAACTTGCTGTCGAGCGCGGCCTTGAACTTCCTGTTCTGCGGCGTATCGATGCTGGTGAGATAGGACGCCGCCAGATAGACGCCGCTCGCGACATCGCCCATGCCTTTGGCCGTGCCCTCGTCGATCGCGAGGTTGCCGTACGGCAGCGTGAGGCCCGCGCTCTTCAACTGCTTGGCGAGCGCCACGTTCGGCGCGCCGCCGGCCGTCGCGCTGATCAACGCATCGGGCTTCGCCGCGCGGATCTTCGAGAGCACCGGCGTCCAGTCCGTGCCGTCGATCGGCAGATATTCCTCGCCGATCACCTTGCCGCCGTGCTGCTCGATGTACTGCTTCGTGAAGTCGAGCATGCCGCGCCCGAACGCATAATCGTTGCCGACAAGATAGAACGTCTTCGCGCCCTTCGTCTTGCTGAAGTAATCGACGATCGGCGCGACGACCTGCTCGGGCACCCAGCCGTTCACGTACATCCACGGGCTGCACGAGCGGCCCTCGTAGAACGAGGTGTAGATGAACGGCTTCTTGCCGCGCGCGACGATGGGCAGCGCGGCGTTACGTGCGGCGCTCGTTTCCATCGAGATGATCGCGTCCACGTTTTTCTGGAACACCAGCGTGTCGTAGGCCTTCTGCGCGCCGACCGCGCCGGACGCATCATCGGCGATTTCGAGTTCCACCGGCCGACCCAGAATGCCGCCGGCCGCGTTGATCTCGGCGACCGCGAGTTGCGACGACTGAACGACAGCCGGCGCGACCACGCTGTTGGCGCCCGACAGGCCGACCGCGACGCCGATCTTGATCGGCTCGGCCGCCGCCGCGCCCAGCCAGGCGCCGAAAGCCGCCGCCGCGACGGCGGCAGCGATGATGCGTTTGAACGACGTCATGATGCTTCCTCGTAGTTGTGGTGATGCGTGGAGGGTTCGTGATGCGGTCTTGCCGGTACGTCTTGTCGGTGGCGGCCTCGCCTGTCAAGCAGAGCCGCGCGCGGTCTTCGTGCCGAGCATCGCGTCGTACAGATCAACGCGCCGGTCGAGCAGGACGTGATTGCGCGGATTCAGCGTGCGTCCCGCGCGTGTGCGGGCGACGTCGATCGTGCCGTAGAGGATTTCCTCGCGATCGGCGCTGGCAGGCCCGGCGATCGGCCAGCCGTCGCCGCCCACGATCAGGCTCTGGCCGAGGAACGGTTGGCCACGCTCGGTGCCCACGCGATCCGCGCAGGCAATCGCGAGGCCGTTGCTGTGCGCGGCGGCCATGGCCAGCGTCGTCGCCATGGCCGGACGGTCGTCGGGCTGTGAGGGCATCGGCACCCAGTTGGTCGGCACGCAGACAAGATCGGCGCCCTGCATCGCGGCAAGACGGAAGGTCTCCGGAAACCAGGCGTCGTAGCAGATCGCCATGGCGATCCGCCCAAGCGGCGTGGCAAATACCGGCACGCCCAGGTCGCCCGGCTCGAAGAAGCGCTTTTCCTCGTTCCAGAGATGCAGTTTTCGATAGACGCCGAGCGGCCCCGCCGGTCCTGTGAGCAACGCCGAGTTATAGATCTTTTCACCAGCCCGCTCGGCGACGCCGCTAACGATATGGATTCCGAACTGTCTGGCGAGCGCATCGAAAGCCCGCGCCGCCTCGCCATCCGGCAACGGTTGCGAGAGCGCATACGCCTCCTCCCGGCTCTCGAACACATAACCGCTATTGGCTAGCTCCGGCAACACCACGAGCGCGGCGCCGTTGCGCGCGGCACTTTCGATAAGCATGCACGCGCGCTCGACGTTCTCGCGCGCGGCACCGACATGCGGCTCCATTTGCACGCACGCGACGACGAAACGGCCGGGTTGTTGATCTGCACTGACGTACGACTCCATCGTGTTGGATCTCCAGAAAACAAAAAAGCCCCCAAACCGGCGTCATACGACGCAAGTTCGGGGGCTACGTAGCCTTCCATATGTAGCGCGGCAACGCTGCCGCGGAAGCGCAAATCGAACGAAGTCGACCTCGCGCCTCAGTGGAAGCGAATGTAAAAAGCCAAATTGCCCATGTCAAGCAGATTTAGCGACGTTCGAACTCGTAAAGTTCGACGTGCGGGTGTCAGGCAAATGTATGCCGACGTGCGGCGGCAGAAGACGGTCGCCAGCCGATAAGTCCTCGTATGCCCGTCCTCGGCGATCTCGCGTGGCCATATCGAAGCGCCGACGCTTCGCGATGCCGAGGACCTGGCGGCACTTATCGCAGCCCTTACTGCGACTTCGTCAGATCCTGCCCAATTGCGGCGACAACGGCCTGCTCGCAATCCTTGAGGCCGGCGACCGACTGGTCGAACTGGTCGATCAACGTGCCGAAACCGCCGTAGTGATATTTTGTATCGGCTTCGAGTCAAGCAGACGAGCGCGGACAACGCCCCTCGGAATGCCCTGGTGGCCGCGATGACTATGAAGACGCCATTGCCTTCATCAGAGCAGGCCCATCGCCGATGCTTTTAGCGTGGCCGCCGCGCGCGTCGAACATTCGAGCTTACGGAAAATGCTTTCCACATGCGTACGCACCGTACTCGGACTCAACGTCAACTCACGCGCGGCTTCCTTGTTGCTCGACCCGAGAGAGATCGCACGCAGAACCTCGATTTCACGTACGGTCAAATGCACATTGTGCTGCGCGGCTTTCACCGGAATGATCGGGGATCTCGCGAACGCCTGCCCTTCGGCCAGCAGCGCATTGACGGCTTCGCTACACAGCCGGCCGTTGGCCACCTCGTTACGCAATTGTTGCGCGGCTTCATCGGCAGGCAATTCGGCACGCCATGGACGCCGCGAGCGCAACGCGACCCACGCCACCGAAGCCGCCAGCACGCGCGCCTCGAGCGTCAACGCGGCGCCGCTCAGACCGCGAAAATAGCCGGAGCCATCCAGCCGTTCGTACGCGTATGAAGCAAGCTCGGTCGCCTGTGCGAGCACGCCTGTTTGCTTGCCAGCCCGCGCAGTCCAGTACGGCACCAGCCGCACTTTTTCCCACGCGCTCGCGGGCAAAGACGTGTCCTGATTCCAGATGCTGTTCGGCACCGCGGCACGTCCAATGCCGTGCAGCAAACCAGCACGATAGACGCGTGATTGTGCCGCTTCGTCCAGGGCCAGCCGCTCGCAACACGCTGCCGCGGTTGCCGCAACCCGGCGCGAGAAGCCGGTCATCCACGGAAGTTTGAGATCCACGACGTCAGCAATCAACTCCGCCGACGAAGCTTGCTGCATGGCCGGCGTTGACAACGCACGATCGAAATCGACATCGCGCATTTTCTCGATTTCCTGCAGCCAGGCAGGCGCATTGGATACCGCGATATCGACAAGATGCGCCGGATAACGCGCGTCGGCGCGCTGCCTGATGAGTGCAATTGCACGCTCGACGCCGTACACGCGGCCGAACGCCTCCAGATCACCCGCGAGGGCGACCACGTAGACCGACATCGGCACCGCGTCACGCGCGACACCGTGGGGCGTGCCACTGCCGTCCCATGCTTCGAAGATGTGGCGCAGCGTGTTTTCGGTCGGTCCCGCGAGCCCGAGCAAACGCGCGACTTCGCCCGACACCTCGCAATGAATCCGCGCGAGCGGCATGAGCACCGCGGCGGGCCCCCCGAGCGCGCCGAGCGGTTCGATCCAGCCTGGCCGGTTTTCGACCATCTTCGCGCGGATCGCGATGTCGTCGCCGAACACCTCGGCGAATCCCGCCGCGTTACCCGTGCAGCCGGACCATCGCAGCAGCGACGCCTCGCGAACCGTTGCGTTTTCGTCCGCGTTCAGACCGGCTGCCTGCGCGAGACGCGCGGCAATCCAACCTGTACGCAACGAATGATCGGTTGGCTGCCCCATGCTCAGATCGCCAATGAAAGCGAGTGCCTTTACCGAATCAAATACTCGAATCGGCGTCTGGCTTTTCGGGTCAGCGATCGTCATGGAGAAAAATAAACGCGAGTAAATGCATGTTGATCACTATATACGCAACAGATCTTGCTGGGCGAATCGGTCATTCGACCGATACCGCCGCCGCGACTTCGCCGCGATGATTTTCACCCGTCACGCCGTTTGCGACTTCCACGGCGGCCATCGCGAGCCAGCGGACACGCTTTTTTCATGCCGCCAGCGGCGACGCAATGTCGGAAATCGGGCGTTCCGGCGTTCTGGCATGCGGGCTCGCATAAAGGGAAAGGGAACGATCAACATGCAGGAAAGCGTGGAAAAAATCTGCATCCTCGACGGCGGGCTGACTCGAGTCGAGGACGGATCGATCTATTTGCCCGGCGTGAGCGTCGGTGTGCCAGCAACGCTCAGTTGCAATGCCTACCTGATTCGTCAAAAAGCAAAATGGCTGCTCTGGGACACCGGCACGCCCGACGCTTTCTACGCCCATCCCGGCGGAAAAATCGTTGCTGACGGTATGCGCGCCATCGTGGTTCGTACGATCGCCGCCCAATTCGAAATGATCGGTCTCTCCCCTGACGACGTCGACATTATTATGTTTTCGCATGCGCACTATGATCATGTCGGCAATTCCTGTCTATTCAGAAACGCCAAATGGTTCGTTCAGCAGCACGAACACGAGGCGATGTTCGGCACACAAGCGGACAGTTTCGGCTATCTGCCTGAGTTCTATTCGGCGATGCGCGACAACGAGGTCGAACTCCTGCAAGGAGATTGCGATCTGTTCGACGACGGGGCCATTCGCCTGATCCACACGCCCGGACTGACTCCTGGGCATTGCTCATTATTCGTTCGACTTCCTCGTACCGGCCCGGTCATTCTTGGTGGAGACGTCGCGCACAACTGCCTCGACCTCCAATATCGTCGAGTCCCTTCGTTCAGCACTGATCGTGAGGCTTCGGTCGCTTCGATGCGCAAGATCGAGGAATTGGCCCGCAAGGAAGGGGCCAGAATCTGGATCAATCACGACACGATGCAAAGCGCAACGTTGCCGCATGCTCCTGCCTGGATTTACTGAAAGCAAGATTGGAGGCGTGGCGATCCATCGGTCATTCGACCGATAACGGTCTGCGTCCCCGGATGCGATAGTTCCAGGCGCCCGTTCCCCATTCTATTTCGTCGACAGCGAGGTTGTCTCGATGCATGCACCAATCCATCCCGCGTGGGTTCGCATTTTCCACTGGGTCAACGCTGTCGCCGTCATCGTCATGTGTTTGAGTGGCTGGCAAGTGTATGAGGCTTCGCCCATTTTCAGCGCCATTCGATTTCCCGTCTCCATCACGTTGGGTGGATGGCTGGGCGGAGCATTGCTCTGGCATTTCGCGTTCATGTGGATACTGGTCGCGAATTTCGGCGCTTATCTCGTCGCGAATCTCAGCACAGGACGCCTGCGTGAAAAATTCTTGCCGCTCAGTCTTCGTGCAGTAGTCACCGACCTCGTTGCGGCACTGCGCGGCAAGCTCAGTCACGGCGATCCCGGCCAATACAACGCCGTGCAGAAGTTGGCTTATCTCGTCGTGATTGCTGACATCGTGCTGGTGGTGTTGTCAGGTCTGGCTGTCTGGAAGCCGGTGCAGTTGCCGCTTCTGTGTGCGTCGATGGGCGGTTTCGATCAGGCACGCGTCGTCCACTTCTTCGCAATGAGTGTTCTGGTCGGCTTTTTTGCCATCCATGTCGCAATGGTCGCGCTGGTTCCGCGGTCTTTGCTCACCATGATCCGGGGACGCTAACCATGACTTCGCGGAAAACCGTACGGCAGCTCGACGGCGCATCGATCATCAAAGACGCGCGAAAAGCACTCCCGTCGTCTTCACGACGCCTGTTTGGCAAACGCATTCTGACTTTGGGCGGACTCGCTTTATTGTCGGGTTGCGATCTGAAGAGCGAAGAATCAGTCAATACCCTGCTGCGCAGAATGTCTTCATTCAACGATCGCGTACAAGCCGTCATGTTCAATCCGAACACACTGGCCCCGACGTATCCGGAATCGATGATTACGCGGCCATTTCCGTTCAATGCTTACTATGACATCGACGAAGTTCCGGAGGTCGACAGGCAGACTTATCGGCTTGAAGTCAGCGGTCTCGCGAAAGGAAAACGCATCTGGTCGCTTGACGAATTACACGCGATGCCGCAGCAGAGCCAGATTACGCGGCATATCTGCATTGAAGGCTGGAGCGCGATAGGTCAATGGGGCGGCGTGCGGTTTTCCGATTTTCTCTTGCGCGCCGGCGTGGATACGACCGCGAAATATGTCGCCCTGCACTGCGCCGATAACTACTGGACCAGCATCGATATGCCAACGGCGCTGCATCCCCAGACGCTCCTTACGCTGACTTACGGCGGCGCCACACTCCCCGCAAAGTATGGTTTCCCGTTGAAGCTTCGCATTCCCACGAAGCTCGGCTACAAGAACCCCAAACACATCGTCGCCATTACCGTCGGCAACGAATTTCCCGGTGGCTATTGGGAAAACCAGGGCTACAACTGGTTCGGTGGATCCTGAACGCCCATTAGCCGATTTCTTCTCGACCCAACCCGCTCTCGGAGCAACTATGCCCACTCATTTCAAAATTGCCTTTTGCTTTGTAGCATTCACGCTCGCCGGCGCGGCATTCGCAGGCACGCCTGCCGATAAGCCTGAACGCATTCGCGGCGAGATCGTGTCGTTCGCCGGCAACGCGCTCAAAGTGCATCGGCGCAGTGGAGACACCGTAACCATCGATATGCAGCAGTCGGCCGGTGTCAACGCCGTGAAGGCGATCCAGCTTGCCGACATCAAACCCGGCTCTTATGTCGGCGCGGCCGCGATTCCCGGCCCCGACGGCAAACTGACGGCCAGGGAAGTACTGGTCTTCCCTGAAGCGGCGCGCGGAACGGGCGAAGGCCACTACGCGTGGGACCTCGGTGCGAACAGCACCATGACGAATGCCAACGTGGACACCGTGGTGCAAAGCACCAGCGGCCGCGATCTCACACTCTCATACAAAGGCGGATCCAACACCATCAACGTGCCCGCCAACGTGCCGGTCGTCACGCTGATCCCGGCAACGCGCGCGGAATTGATCGCTGGCAAAAAGGTCTTTGTCGTGGCGATTCCGAAGACGTCCAGCACGTTTGACGGCAAGCTTGTCGTGGTCGAAAAGGATGGCGTCGCCCCGCCGATGTAATACGGCATGAATTGCGCCGTGATTCTGGCCGCAGATCACGGTCGCACTGCCTCCTGCGGGCCAATTCGCTTTCATTGACGACTCGGTGAATCCGAATATCGCGCCATTCAAGGGCAAATCCATTTCGCCCGAACAGGAGCGGATGACTCGCCCGCGCGCGATCGCCTGCAATGTCCGCACACATTACGTGTGAAGAGTCGATGACCGGGGAAGCCATGTTGTGCCGGAATTCCCGATCATCGAGCGAGGCGTCGACCGATCGATGCTTCGGTCTTTACGTCGATCGGCTCGTCGTGACGTGCTCCCCGTTAGCGATCCTTTCGGCGAGGCGGATCACCCAGTCGCGGTAAGCGAAGCCTCATGGTCTCGATGTCCGACCCGCCTCATCCGCACGCCGCGCAAGATGATCGACAACGCGCTGCGCAGCGGGCTGCAACTGGTCGAAGCTTCTGAAGCACACCACGAAGCGACGTTCCGCCCACGTATCGACGAGCGGAATCGTCTTCACCTTGAACACCCTGGTGTACGTCGCCGCCACTTCTTCCGGGACCACGCTGATACCGAGTCCCGCCGCCACAACCCGGAATCCCGCATCGAAACTCGACACGATCACGCGATACATCAGCGCCGCGCCTTCGCTCGCCGCCGCGCGTTGAAGCATGGCATGCACGGCGGTGGTCGGCGGCAGCCCCACATGCTCATACGCGAAAGTTTCCCGAAACGCGATCGAGCGTTTGCCCGCCAGCGGATGGTCGGGATGCACGGCCAGCGCGAGACGATCGCGACGGTAAGCGCGATGCTGCAATCCCTGCAGATCGACGTTGTCCCAGCACACGCCGATGCTGGCGACGCCTTCGCGCAACTGGCGCACGAGTTCGTGCGACTGCCGCTCCTCAACGTCCACGCGGATATTCGCATTAGCCGGCTCGCGCATGAACGACGCGACATCGTCGAGCAGCGTTTCCGCGATCGCCGACGCCGACGCGCAAATGCTTACGCGACCGCGCAAACCACCGCCAAACGCCGCGATGTCGCTGCCAATCCGCTCGACGGTGAACAACACCGTGCGCGCGTGTTCGAGCAGCGCGAGACCCGCGCCGGTCGGCGACACGCCGCGCCGCGAACGGTCGAGCAGCGGCACGCCGAGGTCCGCTTCGAGTTGCGCGATCCGCTTGCTGATCGCCGACGGCTCGATATGCGCCTCCTCGGCGGCCCGCGCGATGTTGTGATGATCGCAAACGGCCACGAAGAGCCGCAGGGTTTTCAGGTCGAGATCGCGCAAGGTGTTTGTCTCCTGTGACATTCCGGATCGGAATCCTGGTGCTTCCGGAATGCCGCTTTACTAGTTTTCGGGAATGTCTAAAGTTAGCACGACGCTGGCGATTCGACGACCGGCGAGTTCCCGGAGACAGCTTCATGCCCCCACTTCCCCGCCACGCCGTGATCCGCGAAGTCGGCCTTCGCGACGGCCTGCAAAGCCTGCCGCGCATCGTGGCGACCGAACAGAAGATCGAGTGGATTCGCGCCGCCCACGCGGCCGGTCAACGCGAGATCGAAGTCGGTTCGTTCGTGCCCGCCCGGCTGTTGCCACAGCTCGCCGATACCGCCGCGCTCGCCGCCTTCGCGAAGACGTTGCCGGACCTCTCGGTGTCGGTGCTCGTGCCGAATCTGAAAGGCGCCGAAAAGGCGTTCGAAACACAGGCCGATCTGCTGCTCGTGCCGCTTTCGGCGAGCCTCGAACACAGCCTCGCCAACCTGCGCAAAACGCCCGATGAGGTCATCGCCGAGGTCGCCCGCATTCGTGCGGCGCGCGACGCGTCGGGCGCGAAAACGCTGATCGAAGGCGGCATCGGCACGGCGTTCGGCTGCACGCTTCAGGGCCACGTCGCGCCCGACGAGGTGCTGCGCTGCATGCAGGCGCTGCTCGATGCCGGCGTCGATCGCGTGAGCATCGCGGACACGGTCGGCTACGCCGGACCGCGCGCCGTGCACGACCTGTTCGCGAAGGCGCGCAGGATCGCCGGCGATCGTCTCTGGTGCGGCCACTTTCACGACACGCGCGGCCTCGCGCTCGCCAACGTCTACGCGGCGCTCGAAACCGGCGTGAACCGCTTCGACGCGACGCTCGCCGGCATCGGCGGCTGTCCGCATGCGCCGGGCGCGAGCGGCAACGCGTCGACCGAAGACCTCGCGTTCATGCTCGCCGAAATGGGCATCGATACGGGCCTCGACCTGCCCGCGCTGCTGGATCTGCGCGCGCAGGTCGCCCGCTGGCTCGACGGCGAAACCCTGCACGGCGCACTGTGGCGCGCCGGTCTGCCCAACACTTTCGCGCGCGCGTCGAAGCGCGACGCGCTGACCGCCTGAGGAAACCGACATGGCCAACACGACACGATTGCCGCTCGACGGCGTCCGGGTGATCGAATTCACGCACATGGTGATGGGGCCGACGTGCGGCATGATCCTCGCCGATCTCGGCGCCGAAGTCATCAAGATCGAGCCGCCCGACGGCGACAAAACGCGCTCGCTGCCAGGCCTCGGCATCGGCTTTTTCCGCTCGTTCAACCGCAACAAGAAGAGCGTCGTGCTCGATCTTGCCACGCCGGAGGGCCGCGAAACGGCCGCCGAACTGGCCGACACCTGCGACGTGATGATCGAAAACTTCCGCCCCGGCCTGATGCGGAAGATGGGCCTCGACTACGCCACGCTCTCGGCGCGCAATCCGCGCCTGATCTACGTCTCGCACAAGGGTTTTCTGCCGGGGCCGTACGAGAAGCGGCTCGCCCTCGACGAAGTCGTGCAGATGATGGGCGGCCTCTCGTACATGACCGGACCCGCGGGCCGCCCGCTGCGCGCGGGCACGTCGGTCAACGACATCATGGGCGGCATGTTCGGCGCGATCGGCGTGCTCGCCGCGTTGCGCGAACGCGAGTCGACCGGACTCGGGCAGGAGGTGCAAAGCGCGCTGTTCGAGAACTGCGTGTTTCTGTCGTCGCAACACATGCAGCAGTTCGCGATGACGAACGAAGCGCCGCCGCCCATGCCGTCGCGCGTCTCGGCGTGGAGCGTCTACGACGTGTTCACACTCGCCGACGACGAGCAGCTTTTCATCGGCGCCGTGAGCGACAAACAGTTCGTCACGCTGTGCGATGTGCTGCATTGCCCGCAACTCGCCGAAACGCCGCGCTTCGCCACCAACGCGCTGCGCGTCGCCGTGCGGGCGGAACTACTGAGCTGTCTCGGCGAGGTCCTCAAACATCGGCGCGTCGACGAACTTGCGCCGAAGCTCGAAGCTGCCGGCATCCCGTATGCGCCGATCGTGCGGCCCGATCAGTTGATGAACGATCCGCATCTGAAAGCGAGCGGCGGCCTCGTGCCGATGCAAACCGACGACGGCGGCACGACCGACGTCGTGCTGCTGCCGATCACGATGGGCGGCCGCCGTCCGGGCGTGCGCCAGGCGCTCGCGCGCGTCGGCGAACACACGCAGGAGATCCTGTCGCGACTCAAGGCGCGGGTGAACGCATGAACGATCACGCGCGCAACGACCGGCGGCCGCCATGACGGACTAACGCCTCACGCCATCCATGAGCATTCGTCAGAAATGCCATTTCTTGGAAAAAATCAGGAGACATTCATGCAGCAGACCGTCCCCGCGGGCGCCGTCCCGCTCGTCCCGCATGCCGTGCGCGTCGGCCTTCAACCCGGCGCGGAAATCGCCGCGCGCATCGATCGCCTGCCCATGACGCGGCATCTCTGGATGCTCGTCCTGCTGATCTCGCTCGGCGGCTTCTTCGAAATCTACGATCTGATCTTCACGGGTTACATCGCACCCGGCATGGCGAAAAGCGGCGTGCTCGCCACGACGACGCACACGTTCTTCGGCTGGAACGGCATAGCGGGTTTCATCGCGGCGACGTTTGCGGGGCTCTTCGTCGGGACCTTCTGCTTCGGCTGGCTGCCGGACCGCTTCGGGCGGCGCAGCGTGTTCACGATTTCGCTGCTCTGGTATTCGATCGGCTCGGCGATCATGGCGTTCCAGACCTCGCCGGAAGCGCTGCTGTTCTGGCGCTTCGTCACCGGCATCGGCGTGGGCGTCGAGATCATCACGATCGACAGTTACGTGACCGAACTCGTGCCGCAACACATGCGCGGACGCGCGATGGCCTTCAACCAGATGGTGATGTTCGCCGCCGCGCCGGTCTCCGCGATCCTCTCGTACTGGCTCGTGCCGACCGCGGTGTTCGGCATCGACGGATGGCGCATCGTCGTGCTGGCCGGATCGGCGGGCGCGCTGCTCGTCTGGTTCGTGCGGCGCTCGGTGCCGGAGAGTCCGCGCTGGCTCGCTTCGCATGGCAAACCGGAAGCGGCGGAGCAGATCGTTTCGCGCATCGAGACGATCGTTGCCACGCAATCGCGTGCGCCGCTGCCGACGCCGCATCCTGTCATCGTGCAGCCCGAGCATCGCCGCGCGTCGTTCGCCGAGCTGCTTCAGCCGCCGTATCGATCGCGCTTCCTGATGCTCGTCGTGTTCAATCTGTGTCAGGCGATCGGCTATTACGGCTTCGCGAACTGGGTGCCGACGCTGCTGATCGGGCAAGGCATCACGATCACGAAGAGTCTGCTTTACTCGTTCATCATCGCGTTCGCGCTGCCGGTCGGGCCGATGCTGTCGATGCTGTACGCCGATCGGTTGCAACGCAAGTGGCTGATCGTCGGCGGCGCGCTGGTCGTGATCGTGTGCGGCCTCGCGTTCGCGCAAACGCGCAGCGTGGCGATGCTGATCGCGCTCGGCGTGTTGATCAGCTTTGCGGGGCAGACGATCTCGGTGTGTTATCACGCCTACCAGGCCGAGCTGTTTCCAACCGCTATCCGCTGCCGCGCGAATGGCCTCGTCTATTCGGCGAGCCGCGTCGGGGCGATGTTCTCCGGCTTCTTCATCGCGGCGTTGCTGCGCGACTTCGGCGTGGCGGGCGCGTTCACGGGCATCACGGCGTGCATGTTCGTGGTCGCCTTGTCGATTGGACTATTCGGCCCGCGCACCAACGGCATGCGGCTGGACGAACTGAATCACTGAAGCACCGTGAGGCGATAAGCACGCGCGTTGGCCCTTAAAACATGGACTCGCGCGCGTTGCATGCTTCCACGACTGGCCGCGACAATCTGAGGCCAGCCTCGGTTTCGGCCACGTCGATCGATCTGCGACTTAACAAAATTGTCAGCGGAGCAACATCTTCGTGTCAGACGGTCTGGTATATGCTTGTGCGCGACGTTGCCGATCACCCGCGAGCGCACGACATGCGGGTTCGGCGTCACGTTCAAGCGGTTTCACGCATAATCGCTGTGAAGCCGCTTTATCTTCGGACTCACACTCACTCTTCGTCGCACCACTTCCGTATTAATGTCACGTAGCAAAAACGTCTCCACCGCACCGCTCCCCTCTGCTTCTCCCCAGTTTTTGCAGCGCCCGCTGGACGAAAAAACGGCCACCGAAATGGCGCTCGCGCATCACCTTACATTCGCAGCCTGCAAAAGCTGGGCGGGCACCACGCGCCTCGTCAGCGAACTGGTGCGGATGGTCTATCTCACCTTCTACGTGCAATGCGAAGGTTACGGCGATACCGAGATCGCGCAGTTCGCGAACGCCGAAGCCGCACTGGAAACCTGCATTCTGCGCGCGGGCGACGACGAAACATGCCGTATTTCACCGGTCGAAAGCGCGCTGGTCGAGCCCATTCTTCAGCAGGCCGACACGCAGTTGTTTCTCGCGCCACGGCAGGCGTTGATCGAGGCGTATCAGCGACTCGATCGATTCCTGCGGAGTTCGAATGAGTCGCCATTGCCGCAACTGTCGATGTAGACATGCGACGCACGCGCACTACCCGCGCGTGCGCGCCTTCTCCGACGGCTTGCTGACAAGCGCATCGTGCGTTTCCGCCAGCACCTCGACGAACGCCGAAGCGAGGCGCTCACGCGGCCGGTTCGGCGGAAACAGCAGATACATCGGGAACATGACGGCGGGCGCGAACGGCCGGATCGCGATATCGGGCCCGGCGAAATCGCGCGCGACGATCGGATGCGCCAGCGTCACGCCCATGCCGCTGCGCACCATCTCGCAGCAGATCGCCGTGTATTGCGCCTCGATCGCGAGCACGCGCTCCACGCCCGCGCGCACGAACACTTCATCCATCTGCGCACGCGTGCCGTCGCCGTGACACAGTGAAATAAACGATTCGCCTTCGAGATCCTCCGGACGGATCGAGCGCTTCTTCGCAAGCCGGTGATGCGCGGGCATCACACACACGGCCGCCACCTTCGAGAGCAATTCGACCTCGCAGTTCGACGCCTCGCTCACATAGACCGCCACGCCCAGATCGCAGAACTGCGAAGCGGTCCAGTGATTGACCGTGCCCGACGTGTTCACGTGCAGCGAAACCGTCACGCCCGGATAGCGGTCCTGAAAGCGCTTGAGCGCGTGCGGCACGAGCGTGAGACCGGCCGACGGCATCGCCGCGATGCGCAACCGACCGCTGCCCAGATTGCGGATCTGCGCCGCCGCGTTCGCAAGCCCTTGCAGACCCACATACGCGCGCTCCACTTCGCGAAAGAACGCCTCGCCTTCGCTCGTCGGAATGAGCCGCACGCCCACGCGCTGAAAGAGCTTGAGGCCGGTGTCGCGTTCGAGCTGTGCGATCAGGCGGCTCACGTTGGGCTGCGAGGTGAATAGCGCCTTCGCGGCGGCCGTCATCGAGCCGGAGACCATCACCGCGCGGAACGCCTCGACGTGTTTCAGATTCATTGCCAACCCTCCTGGGCTTAACCCTGATCCATATCATCTGTGCATAGATGGCTATTTTATTCGTATTGGACGATATGAATAACGCGGGCGAGACTGCAACGCATCGGCGCACGAGTCCTACGCCGCCGGCCCCCACAATCGAATGGAGATCGTCGTCATGGATCACGCCTTGCGCCGCCGCTCGTATCGTCTCGCCCTGCCCCGCGCGGCCGCCCTTCTGGCCTTCAGCGCCGCCTGCGCCAGCACCCAGTTCGCCCACGCCGAAACCACGCTCTACGTCGCCAATGTGGGCGGCTCGAACGAGCAGCTTTATCGTCAGAAGGTGATTCCGCCGTTCGAGAAAGCGCACGACGTGAAAATCGTCTACGTCGCGGGCAATTCGAGCGACACGCTCGCCAAGCTGCAGGCGCAGAAGGGTCATCAGCAGATCAATGTGGCGGTGATGGACGACGGCCCCATGTATCAGGCGATGCAGCTCGGCCTGTGCGCCAAGGTCGACGACGCGCCCGTCATGAAAGACCTTTACCCGCTCGCACGGCTCGGCCCGAACGCCGTGGGCGTGGGCATGGTGGCGACCGGCATCGGCTATAACGCGGATGCGTTCAAAAAGCTCGGCCTGCCCGCGCCCGATTCGTGGAAGGCGCTCGAAGACCCGCGCCTGAAGGGCAAGCTCGGGGTGCCGCCGATCACCAATACCTACGGCCTGCATACGCTCGTGATGCTCGCGCGCCTGAACGGCGGCGGCGAGAAGAACATCGACCCCGGCTTCGCGGCGATGACGAAACAGGTCGCGCCGAACGTGCTCTCGTGGGCGCCCACGCCGGGCGAGATGGACGGCCTCATGCAAGGCGGCGACGTGATCGCCGCGCCCTACGGC
This sequence comes from Paraburkholderia tropica, assembly GCF_014171495.1. Taxonomy (NCBI): domain Bacteria; kingdom Pseudomonadati; phylum Pseudomonadota; class Betaproteobacteria; order Burkholderiales; family Burkholderiaceae; genus Paraburkholderia; species Paraburkholderia tropica. Next base: position 1,391,699 of record NZ_CP049136.1, on the reverse strand, counting down.
AGCGGTCGCGCCGTGGCGCTGCAAAACACCGGCTTCCCGCTCAAGTTCATCTACCCGAAGGAAGGCGGCGTGGCGCTGCAGGTGGCCGCGTGCGCGCTCGCCGAAAACGCCCAGCCGCAACTCTCGCAGCAGTTCATCCAATACCTGCTGAGCCCCGAAGTGCAGGCGATGCAGGCGCAGGCCATCGGTCTCGGCCCCGTCAACAAGACCGTCAAGCTCGCGCCGGAGGTCGCCGCGCGCGTGCCCTACGGCCCCGATCAGGTCGCGAAGCTCACCGCGATGGACTGGACCACCATCAACCAGCATCGCACCGAGTGGACCGAACGCTGGAACCGCTCCGTCGAGCGTTGAGCACGCAACGATTCGTCTGGCCACGGCTTTTCAAGGACTGCGCGCATGAGCTTTCTCACCCTGCAAGGCATCTCGAAGCGCTACGGCGACTTCACGGCGATCGAGCAACTAGACCTCTCGGTCGAACGCGGCGAGTTTCTTTCGCTGCTCGGCCCCTCGGGCTGCGGCAAGACCACGACGTTGCAGATGATCGCGGGCTTCGTCGCGCCGAGCACCGGCCGCGTGACGCTCGACGGCCGCGACATCACGCAATTGCGGCCCGAAAAGCGCGGCATCGGCGTGGTGTTTCAAAGCTACGCGCTGTTTCCGCATATGACGGTGGCGGCCAACGTGGGCTTCGGGCTCGAAATGCGCAAGATGCCGCGCGCGCAACGTGCCGAACGCATTGCCGAAGCGCTCGCGCTCGTGCGCCTTTCCGGCCTCGACGCGCGTTATCCGAAGGAGCTGTCGGGCGGTCAGCGCCAGCGTGTGGCGATTGCGCGCGCCATTGCCATGCAGCCCGAACTGCTGCTGCTCGACGAACCGATGTCGAATCTCGACGCCAAGCTGCGCGAGGAAATGCACATCGAACTGCGCGCGATCCAGAAGCGGCTCGGCATCACGACCATTCTCGTCACGCACGATCAGGTCGAGGCGATGACGATGAGCGACCGCATCGCCGTCATGCATCGCGGCACCATTGCGCAATTGAGCACGCCATTCGACGCCTACGAGCGCCCCGCGACGCCGTTCGCCTCCACCTTCCTCGGCCGCACCAACTCGCTCGCGGGCGAAGTGCTGCGCCGCAATCCGCGTTGCGCCGAAGTGGCCGTGGCGAGCACGACGCTGCATGTACCGCACGAAGGCCGCGAGGTCGCGGGATCGGTGCACGTCTATATCCGCCCCGAGAAAATGCGGCTCGCGAATGGCGATGCCGGCGACGCGCGCGTGCACGGCCGCATCGCCACGCGCGTGTTCGTCGGCAACCAGTGGCTGCTCGTCGTCGATACGGAGCTTGGGCGGTTGCACGTCGCGCAGTCGAACACGGGCGCGCCGCCGCCGGAAGAAGGTCACGAAGTGGGCCTCGCCTGGACCGACGACGATCTGCGCGTGCTCACGCGGGAGAGCGCTCATGGCCACGCTTGACGATCCGCGCGGCGGCGCCGCGCCCTGGCTGCTCTCCGCGCCCGCGCTCGTGCTGTTTCTCACACTGCTGCTCGCGCCGCTGCTGCTCACGTTGGTGCTGTCGTTTCATACCTTCAACGATCTCGCGGGCGTGCAGCGCGGCTGGACGATATCGAACTATCTCGAAGTCATCAGCGATCCTTACTATGGTGTGATCTTTCTGCGCACGGCGGGGCTCGCCTTCGCGGTCACGCTGCTTTCGATCGTGCTCGGCGTGCCCGAAACCATCGTGCTCGCACGCATGCGCAAACCGTGGCAATCGATCTGCCTGCTGATCGTGCTCGGTCCGCTGCTGATTTCGGTGGTCGTGCGCACGCTCGGCTGGCAGATTCTGCTCGGCAACAACGGCGTGCTGAACAACGCGCTGCAAGCGCTGCACATCACCGACGAACCCGTGCGCCTCGTCTTCACGATGACCGGCACGATCATCGCGCTCACGCACGTGCTGGTGCCCTTCATGGTGATGTCGGTCTGGGCCACGCTGCAAAAGCTCGATCCGCAAGTGGAATGGGCTGGGCTCTCGCTCGGCGCGTCGCGCTGGCGCGTGTTCCGCCGCGTGGTGCTGCCGCAGATCCTGCCTGGCGTGCTTTCGGGTTCGATCATCGTGTTCGCGCTCTCGGCCTCGGCGTTCGCCACGCCCGCGCTGATCGGCGGACGCCGCCTCAAGGTGGTCGCCACCGCCGCCTACGACGAGTTCCTCGGCACGCTGAACTGGCCGCTGGGCGCGAGCATCGCGGTGCTGCTGCTGATCGCCAACGTGGCCATCGTGATGGGTTGCAGCCGTCTCGCCGAACGCCGCTTCAAGCACATCTTCGATTGAGGGAGACGCCATGCAACGCAACGGATTTCTCGGCCTCGCCTTCAACGCGCTGTTTCTGCTGTTTATCGTCGCGCCGCTCGCCGTGGTGATGCTGGTCGCGTTCACGGACAAGGGCTACATCTCGATGCCGTTCGACGGCGCCTCGCTGCGCTGGTTTCGCGCGATCCTCGACAACGCCGACATCGTCTCGGCGTTCTGGCTCTCGACGCGGCTCGCGTTCGCGGCGGCCACCATCGGCGTCGCGCTCGCGGTGCCCGCCGCGCTCGCCATCGCGCGCTATCGCTTTCCGGGCCGCGGTGCGCTCACGAGCTTCTTCCTCTCGCCGATGATGATTCCCGCCGTCGTGCTCGGCATTGCGTTTCTGCGCTTTCTTTCGCTGCTGCATCTGAGCGGTTCGTTCTGGGCGCTGGTCGCCGCGCATGTCGTGATCGTGCTGCCCTACGCGCTGCGCCTCGCGCTCTCGTCCGCGATCGGCCTCGACCGCGACGCCGAACGCGCGGCGCTCTCGTGCGGCGCGAGCCGCCTCACCGCGTTCCGCCGCGTGGTGCTGCCGATGATCCGCACCGGCGTCGCGGGCGGCTGGGTGCTCTCGTTCATCCAGAGTTTCGACGAGCTGACCATGACCATTTTCGTCGCGACGCCCGGCACGACCACGCTGCCCGTCGCCATGTACAACCAGATCGCGCAGACGATCGATCCGCTCGTCACCTCGGTGTCGGCGGTGCTGATCGTCGGCACGGTCGCGCTGATGCTGGTGCTCGACCGCATGGTCGGCCTGGACCGCATTTTGATCGGAGAAGCCCGATGACTCACACCCCCAGCGCAAGCCCCGACGTACTCGTGATCGGCGGCGGCCTCGTGGGCTCCGCCGTCGCCTGGGGACTCGCGCGCGAGGGCGCGCGCGTGACCGTGCTCGACGAGGACGATGGCGGCTTTCGCGCCTCGCGCGGCAATTTCGGCCTCGTCTGGATTCAGGGCAAGGGCTATGGCCGCACGCCTTACGCGCGCTGGTCGCGCAGTTCGGCGGTGCGCTGGCCGCAACTCGCCGCCAGCCTGCTCGAAGACAGCGGCGTGGATGTCGCGCTGCGCCAGCCAGGCGGCTTCCATATCTGCTTTTCGGATGCCGAACTGGCCGAGCGCCAGACGCGTCTCGCCGCACTGCAAGCCGAAATCGGCGATTACCCGTTCGAGCTGCTCGATCATCGCGAACTGCGCGAGCGGCTGCCGGGCATCGGCCCCGCCGTCGTCGGCGCGAGCTATTCGCCGATGGACGGCCACGTCAATCCGCTCAAGCTGCTGCGCGCGCTGCATACGTCGATGCAGCGGCGCGGCGTGCGGCTCGTCTCCGGCGCGCGCGCGCAGCGCATCGTGCCGGAGCGCGGCGGCTTCGCGGTCGAGAGCGCGGCGGGCACCTTTCGCGCGGGCCGTATCGTGCTCGCCGCGGGTCTCGGCAACCGCGCGCTCGCGCCGCAAGCGGGCCTGTTCGCGCCGGTTGCGCCCAATCGCGGCCAGGTGCTGGTGAGCGAGCGCGTCGCGACGTTTCTGCGCTATCCGACCATCAACGTGCGGCAGACCGACGAAGGCACCGTGCAGTTCGGCGACTCGATGGAAGAAGCGGGCTTCGACGATCTCACGACGACGCCGATTCTCGCCGACATCGCGCGGCGCGGCGTGCGCGCGTTTCCGATGCTGCAACACGTGCGGCTCGTGCGCATGTGGGCAGCGCTGCGCGTCTACAGCCCCGACGGCTTTCCGATCTACGACGAATCGCCCGTGCATCCGGGCGCGTTCGTCGTGACCTGCCACAGCGGCGTGACGCTCGCCGCCGCGCACGCGCTGCGCATCGCGCCGTGGATCACGGGCGCGCCGATGCCCGAGGAAGTGCCCGCGCTGTCGGCGCTGCGTTTTCCCGACGCGCCGCGCGAGTGGGCCGCCGCCTTCGATGCCGCCGCGGCCGACGCGGCCCCGCGCGTTGCCGCGCTCTGACGCTTACTAGATATCGCTCACCGGATCCGCCATGACCGCCCGACCGACTCAATCGACTTCCTCGCTATTCAAACCGCTCGCGGACGCCGAAGCGCCCGTCGACATCTGGTTCAACGACGCGCCGCTGCGCGTGCCGGGCGGCCGCTCCGTCGCCGCCGCGCTGCTGGCCGCGGGCGTCGCGCGCTTTCGCTCGACGCCGGTTTCGGGCGCGCCGCGCGCACCCTACTGCATGATGGGCGCGTGCTTCGAATGCCTCGTCGAAATCGACGGCGTGCCCGCGCGCCAAAGCTGCATGGTCGAGGTGCGCGACGGCATGCGCATCCGCTCGCAGGAAGGCGCGCGCGATCTGCCGCCCGAACTCATGCAGGACGCCACGCCCGCCGCCACACAAAACGCCCCTGCACTGGAGAACGCTGATGGCCGTTGACCACACCACATCGAGCGCTCAGCAAGCCGATCTTCATCGCGCCGAACCCGTCGATCTCGTCGTGGTCGGCGCGGGTCCGGCGGGCATGAGCGCCGCCACGCGTGCCGCGCGCGCGGGCCTGTCGGTCGTGATGATCGACGAACAGAACGCCGTCGGCGGCCAGATCTACCGCGCGATCGAACGCGCCGACGCGCGCCGCAAGGAGATCCTCGGCCCCGACTACGCGGCAGGCGCGGCCATCGCCGAGGACTTCGTGCGCTCGGGCGCGCGCCATCTGCCGGGCGCGACGGTCTGGCAGGTCACGCGCGAGCGCTCGGTCCACTACCTCAAGGACGGCAAGGTCGGCAGCTTCGCGGCGCAGCGCGTGATCCTCGCGAGCGGCGCACTCGAACGGCCCTTCCCGATTCCGGGCTGGACGCTGCCCGGCGTGCTCACGGCGGGTGCGGCGCAAATCCTCCTGAAAAGCGCGGGCGAAGTGCCCGCCGCGCCACCCGTGCTCGCGGGCTGCGGCCCGCTGCTTTATCTGCTCGGCTGGCAGTACGTGCGCGCGGGCGTGCCGATCCGCGCGCTCGTCGATACCACGCGTCACGAAGATCGCTGGCGCGCGAAGTCGCATCTGTTCGCGGCGTTGCGCGCGTGGCCGTTCCTGAGCAAAGGCCTGCAATTGCTGCGCACGTTGCGCGACGCGCGCGTGCCGATCTACGAAGGCGCCGACGATCTCGCGATCGAAGGCACGCAGGGTGCGGACGGCACGCAGCGCGCCGCCGCGCTCACTTTCACGTCGCAGGGCCGCGCGCAACGCGTCGAAGCCGATGTGATCCTGCTGCATCAAGGCGTCGTGCCGAACACGCAGTTCACGCAGGCGCTGCGCGCGGCGCATCGCTGGGACCCCGTGCAACTCTGCTTCACGCCGCAGACCGACGCCTGGGGCGAACTCGACGTGCCCGGCATTTTCGTGGCCGGCGACGGCGCGGGCATCGGCGGCGCGCAGGCGGCCGCGCAAGAGGGTACGCTCGCCGCGCTTGCCGTCGCGTCGCAACTCGGCATGCTCGACACCGCCACGCGCGAGCGCGAAGCCCACGCGCACCGCGCGGCGCTCGCACGCGTGATGCGCATCCGTCCGTTTCTCGACAGCCTCTATCGTCCGCGCGACGCCAACCGCATTCCCGCCGACAGCACCATCGTCTGCCGCTGCGAAGAAGTGACGGCGGGCGAACTGCGCGGCTTCGTCGCGCTCGGCTGCGTCGGGCCGAATCAGGCGAAATCCTTCGGACGCTGCGGCATGGGACCGTGCCAGGGACGCCTGTGCGGCTTGACCGTGACGGAAGTGATCGCCGACGCCCGAAAGGTCCAGCCGGACGAAGTCGGCTACTACCGCATCCGTCCGCCGATCAAACCGATCACGCTCGGAGAACTCGCCGGTGAATGAGCAACCCGCCCGCGCGCAGCAGGAAGCCGACGTGCTCGTGATCGGCGGCGGCCTGCACGGCACCAGCAGCGCGTTCCATCTTGCGCGGCGCGGCGCGAGCGTGATCGTGCTCGAAGCCGATTACGTCGCGCGCCATTCGTCGGGCGTGAACGCGGGCGGCGTGCGCACGCTCGGCCGTCCGCTGCCCGAAATTCCCCTCGCGCTGCGCTCGCGCGAACTCTGGCACACGCTGCCCGAGTTGATCGGCGACGACGGCGGCTTCGTGCCCTCGGGCCAACTGAAGATCGCCGAAACCGACGCGGAACTCGACGAATGCCGCGAGCGCGTCGCGCTGCTGAACGCGCACGGCTTCACGCACGAAACGCTGATCGACCGCGAACGCGTGCTCGAACTCGAACCGGCGCTCGCACGACACGTGACGGGCGGCATCTGGGTCGAGCGCGACGGCTACGCGCTGCCGTATCGCACCACCACGGCGTTTCGGCTCGCCGCGCAGCGGCTGGGCGCGCGCTTTGTCGAAGGTACGCCAGTCGCGCGCATCGAGCCGCACGGCGAGCGCTGGCTCGCGCACACGCCGCGCGGCACCTTCGCGGCGCGCCAGCTGCTGGTGGCGGCGGGCGCGTGGTCGGGCGAACTCGCGCGCCAGGCGGGCGAGCCCGTGCCCGTGCATCCCGAAGGACTGATGCTGATGGTCACGCAGCGCGTTGCGCCGTTCTGCCGCGCGACGCTCGGCGCGACCGGACGGCCGCTCTCGTTCAAGCAATTCGACAACGGCACGGTCGTGATCGGCGGCAAGCTGATCGGTCACGCCGATCTGCCGGGTCGGCACGGCGAAGTCGATTTCATGCGGCTCGTGAAAAGCGCGCGGACCGTCGTCGATCTGTTTCCGCATCTGCGCGATCTGGGCGTGAACCGCGCGTGGGCGGGCGTCGAAGCGTTCACCGACGACGCGCTGCCGGTGATTTCCGCGAGCCGCACCGCGAGCGGCCTCTATTACTCGTTCGGCTATTGCGGCAGCGGATTTCAGCTTGGCCCGGCCTGCGGCCAGGTCGTGAGCGAACTCATGCTCGACGGCGCGCCTTCGGTGCCACTCGACGCGTTCGCCATCGACCGGTTCGGGCGCGAAACACGCGAAGCGCCTTCGGCCGCCGTGGATCACGCGGCCACGCACTAGCCCGCACGTTCCCCATCATTCAACCGCGCTCGCGCAGCGCACAGGAGTCACTGCACCCATGTCCGATACCGAAATCGTCCGCATCGAAACCAGTCAGCGCATGAGCCGCGTCGTCAAGGCGGCGGGTCTCGTTTTCGTCGGCGGCCAGACGTCCGCCGATCCGACCGTCGACGTCAAGATTCAGACCGCGAGCGTGCTCGCGAAGATCGACGGCTTTCTCGCCCAGGCGGGCATCGACAAGTCGCGGCTCGTCTCGGCGCAAGTCTGGCTCGCCGATATCGGCCGCGATTTCGCGGGCATGAACGAAGTCTGGGACGCGTGGGTGACGCCCGGTCAAGCGCCCACGCGCGCGACCGTCGAAGCCCGGCTCGCCGCGCCGCATCTGCTCGTCGAAATCGCGGTGATCGCCGCGCAGTAGTGCCCGCAGTAGCGCCGTAACGCGCTGACGCGCTCTTCCATCGATCGGCTTCGCCACGAGGCCGATCCGCTTCGAATCCGGCACGCGCAAACGCTTGCGTGAGGCGGAATCCGCAGCCGCCTCTCATCCGCCCGTGTGCAACGCACGGGCGCGGCGGCTGTCACGAATTCTTCCCGCACCCTCGCTTTACCTTCCCGCTCGCACCCGAAACTTTCTCCCTCGTAATACGTTGTAATCACAACCTTTCACATTACGTCACGGATCGGTCACATCCGCGTGGCTGAATAGCGCCCCAACGCGCTGCGCCAGGCTTTCACGCCTTACCGCCCGCCACGCCGCGCGTGCTTACAAGAAATATCTTCGTATCGAGAACCCGTGCCTCCGGCTGCAAGGAAGCTTGCACGGCCACGTCATCGACCAGCAGAGACGCAAAAGCGGATCGGCCCCGGCGCCCCGTGCAAGGACGGCGCCGCCTGCGCCGACTGCCCGCCTGTGTTTTCCCCCTGCCTGACTCGTGCGCTGGCCGCCACGCCCGGATTGGCCCGTCCACCACGGCGACGCGTCACGCGCGGCGTCGACAGAACGAGAAAAAGGCTGCGATGAATCACCTCTACCGTGTCGTGTTCAACCGCGCGCTGGGCGTCATGCAAGCGATCTCCGAGCACGGCCGCACGCGCGCCGGCGCGGGTCGCGCAACGTCGCGCAAGATCGGCAACGCCGCGCCCGCTGCATCGTGGCTCGACGCTCAGTCGCACACGCTGCGCAAGCAGCGCATCGCGCAGATCGTTGCGCTCGTCACGGCGGTGATCGCGCAAGGCCACGCCCACGCTGCCAGCACGACCGTCGTGATCTCCACCGATACGACCAGCTCGCAGAACCTCGCTGCCAACGGCACGGTCACCGTCAACGCGGGCGTCACGCTCAACGTGAGCGACGGCAGCAACGCGATCGCCGTGAAGGGCACCGGCACCATCACGAACAACGGCACGATCGAGGAAACCGGCACCGTTGCCGCGGGCACGGACGGCCGCGCGATCCGCGACAAGTCGGACCCGCTCACGCTCACGATCGTCAACAACGGCACAATCTCGGCCGCCGACGACGACGCGATCCAGATGCAGTACAGCGACAACAGCGTCAAGCTCAGCAACTACGGCAAGATCATTTCGTACAACGCGAGCGAAGGCGGCGCGCAGGCGATCGACTTCAATGCGATCACCACCGGCACGAACTCGGTCTACAACGGCGCGGGCGCGCTGATCCAGGCGTACGAAGCCGACGCCGTGCGGCCCGGCGTGAACGGCACCATCGACAACGCGGGCACGATCTACGCGTACAACGCGGCGGCCACCATCGACGACGGCAGCGACGGTATCGACGCGCAAACCAACACGGGGGTCGTCGTCACCAACGAAGCCACGGGCCTGATCGAAGGCGCGCGTCACGGCATCACGGGCGGCAATACCGACGTGACCACCTCCGGCGCGTACACGCTCTCGGTCACCAACGCCAAAGGCGGCGTGATCCAGGGCGACGACGGCTCGGGCATCAACATCGACGGCTTCAACGCGAACGAAGTGGTGACGGTCAAGAACGACGGCACGATCACGGGCAACGGCCGCACCGCGGACGGCGACGGCGTGGACGTCGACGGCATCGTCAACATCACGAACACCGGCACGATCCAGTCGCTGCACGCGAACGGCGACACCAGCGAAGGCGTGACCGTGGGCGGCGGCACGATCATCAACTCGGGGACGATCGCGGGCTACAACTCGGCGACCAACGACATCGACGGTTCGCCCAACGCGGGTCTCGGCCGCGGCATCACGCTCGCGGGCCTCGACAAGGACCCGACCACGGGCGACCCCATCGCCACGCAAGGCATTTACGCCGACACGGTGATCGACAACAGCGGGCTGATTTACGGCCAGAGCGCGGGGGCGATTGCGGTCACGGGCGCGGCCAACGCGTTCACGGTGTCGATCACGAACGAGGCCGCCGGCACGCTCGAATCGGGCGGCACGGAGGCCGTGGTCTCGACGGCCGGCAACGACGCGACGATCGTCAACTACGGCACGATCCGCGCCGACGACTCGGGCAAGGCCATCGACCTCGGCAGCGGCGACAGTGCCGTGCAGATCCTCGGCGGCGTGGCCTCCGTCACGGGCGACATGGACGGCGGCACCGGCACCAGCACGCTGACGATGTCGCCGGGCTCGGGCAATGCCTTCACGTACAGCGGCGCGATTTCGAACTTCTCGGCGGTGACGGTCGGCGCGGGCACGGTCTCGCTCTCGGGCACGAACACGTACGCGGGCGCGACCGCCATCGCGGGCGGCGCGACGCTCGCGCTCACCGGCACGGGCAGCCTCGCCCAATCGGCGGTGACCGCGAACGGCACGCTCGATATTTCCGGCACGACGTCGGGTTCGTCGATCGCGAGTCTTTCGGGCAGCGGCACGGTCAACCTCGGCGGCCAGACGCTCACGCTGACCAATGCGAGCGGCACGTTCAGCGGCTCGATTTCGGGCACGGGCGGCCTCACCATCGCGAGCGGCACGCAAACGCTCACGGGCGTGAGCACCTACACGGGCACGACGCTGATCCAGACGGGCGCGACGCTCATCCTCTCCGACTCGGGCGACATCATCCTCGCGAACGTGGTCAACAACGGCACGCTGCAGGTGGAAGGCACGCTCGGCAATCTCTCGGGCACCGGCACCGTGTCGGTCGGCAGCGGCGGCGTGACGCTCTCGGGCGGCAGTTTCGGCGGCACGGTGGCGGGCAGCGGCGCGGTCACGGTGACGGGCAGCGAAACGCTCTCGGGCGCGAGCACGTACACAGGCGCGACGTCGATCACGAACGGCTCCACGCTGGCGCTCACGGGCAGCGGCAGCATTGCGGCGTCGAGCGGCGTGACCAACGCGGGCACACTCGACATTTCGGGCACGACGTCAGGCGCGTCGATCACGACGCTGTCGGGCAGCGGCGCGGTCGCGCTCGGCGCGAAAACGCTCACGCTTACCAACGCCGCCGATACGTACGGCGGCGTGATCGGCGGCACGGGCGGCGTGAACGTGAACGGCGGCACGGAAACGCTCACGGCCGCGAACACCTACAGCGGCGGCACCGTCATCGGCACGGGCGCCACGCTCGCGCTCACCGGCGCGGGCAGCATCTCAGCGTCGAGCGGCGTGACCACGAACGGCACGCTCGATATCTCGTCGACGACGTCCGGCGCCACGCTGCAAAATATTTCGGGATCCGGAACAGTCAGTCTCGGCGCACGCACGCTCACGCTCGCCAACGCGAACGGCACCTATGGCGGCAGCTTCACCGGCACCGGCGCGATCGTCAAGCAAGGCAGCGGCTCGCTGATCCTCAACGGCAACAGCAGCACGTTCAAGGGCACCACCGAAGTGAATGCGGGCCTGCTCGAAGTGGGCGATATCGACAACGCCACGGCCGTGCTCGGCGGCGATGCGAGCGTCGACGCCGCGGGCACGCTGCGCGGCCACGGCACGGTGGCTGGCAGCGTGACCAACGACGGCACGGTCGAACCGGGCGGCTCGATCGGCACGCTCACGATCGGCGGCAACTATACGCAGGCGTCGAGCGCGACGCTCGCCATCGAAGTGAGCCCGAGCGCCGCGTCGCAACTCGCGGTCAACGGCAAGGCCACGCTCAACGGCGTGCTGGCCATCACCTACGATCCGGGCACCTACTCGGCGCACACGTACACGCTCGTTTCGGCGACGGGCGGCGTGAGCGGCACGTTCAGCAGCGTCACGAGCACGGGCCAGTCGAATATCGGCACGCTCGCTTCGGCGGTGACGTATGGCGCGAACGACGTCGAACTCGTGCTCTCGGGGACGAACACCGGCACGACCGTCGTCGCACCGACCAACACGAGCATTTACACGGCCACGGGCACCTCGGCGATTCTGGCCGCCCAGGCGCAAAGCGCGGCGCTGCTCGGCCGCCTCGGCAATGCCGCGATGAATGGCGCGACGAATGGTTCGACGGCAAGCGCCGGCAATCCGGCGGGCTGGATCACGGCCACGGGCATCCAGACCAAGGTGGGCGGCACCGGCGGCGCGCCGGGCTTCCAGGCCGACCGCTACGGTTTCCTCGCGGGCCTCGAACAGACGCTCGGCGCGTACACGGCGGGCGTCGCGGTGGGTTACGACCACAGCGACACCGACGAATCGAACACGGGCGACTCGGGCACCACGGACACGCTGCGCGCCGCACTCTACGGCGGCCGCGCATTCGGTGCCGTGAATCTGGGCGCCACGCTCGGATTCGGGCTCGACTTCCTCTCGCAGAAACGCCCGTTTGGCTCGATCGGCACCGCCGAAGGCGATCACATGGGCGAGGAATTCAACGTGGGCGGCCAGGCCAGTTTGCCGATGACGCTCGGCAGCTTCACGGTGACGCCGCGCGTCGGTCTGCGCTATGCGTATTTCCACGCCAACGATTTCAGCGAGGGCGGCGCGGGCGGCCAGGATCTAGCCGTGGGCAGCGACAATGTGCGCAGCCTGCAACCGTATGTGGGCGTGACCGTCGATCGCGCATTCGGCGATGCGCTGCGGCCCGTGAACGCACAATTGCGCATCGGCTACGCGCATGAACTGCTCGACGCGAACCGCGCCGTAAGCGTCGCCGCGAGCGACGGCACGCTGTTCACCGCGCCCGGCACGAGCCTGCCGCGCGGCTATTTCACGGCGGGCGCGGGCGTGACGCTGCATCCGCGCAAGAACCTGACCGTGTCGCTGAGTTACGACGCGCTGATCAACACGACGCATGCCTCGGCGCAACAGGGCGAGGTGCGCGTGGGTTATCAGTTCTGATGGGCTGAAGCGTAAAGTGTCGCGCCGTTCGTGTGTGAATGCGGACGGCGCGTGCGCTTTAGTTGGACCGCTTCATCGCCAGCCGGTCAGGCGCAGCAGACGCGCGAACAAACCGCGCTCGCGTGGTGGCTCGAAAGTCTCGAACTCAATCTGCTCGGGTTCATCGGAAAGCAGCAGCAACATTTCGGGCGTCGTCAAAAACGAACGGAACATGAGTTTCTCCTTCGGGCTTCAAACGGATTCACGTTTCATGTCGATGCAGACGCAAAAAGCGCGCCACCCGTGCATGCCCGGCTCGCCCTAACGGACAAGGCGCTGACAAGGCGCGGACAGCGCACGTAAAAGCGCGCCTTCCGCCCCTTTGCACCGTTTGAGCGCATCACGCACAGGCAGCGGGCGCGGGGCGCAAACCCACGGTTCGCACCGCGCCCATTTCCGCTACATTTAACGTCTCCAGCAAGGCCGAGCGATGCGCGCGCATCGACTCGCCGACCTCCGCCTTCGTCACACGAAACGCGTCGAGCGCATCGTTCGCGATCAACAGTGTTTGCGTCGGCTGCGCCATCACATCGTCAATTGATTGCCGCCGACTTTCGCGCACGATACGCAATCGATCGATATCGCCCTGCAAGGTCGCGCCGCCATCGAAAATATCGACGTAATCGGCAAAACGCAGTCCTTCCGATTCGAGCAACGCGCGCGCAGGCGCCGTCTGCACATGCACTTCACCGACCACTGCGCGCGCCTCGCGCGACAACAGCGCCATATAGAGCGGATGACGCGGCATCAATTCGGCGATGATCGACTTGCGGCCCAAACCGACGAGGCGATCCGCTTCGGCGAACTCCATGCGAAAGAACGGCCGGCACACGGCGTCCCAGAATGGCGAGCGTCCGCGCGCATCGGTGACGCCGCGCATTTCGGCCACGAGCGTCTGCGTGAAGCGTTCGCGAAACGCCGCGATAAACATGAAACGCGCCTTCGACAGCAGCGCGCCATTGCCGTCGCGCCGATACTCCGGCGCGAGAAACAGCGTGCACAATTCACTGTGCCCCGTGTGATCGTTCGACAGAAAGAGCGCCGACGCGTCGCTGCTCACGCCCACGCCGCGCGACGTATGCAGATAACGCCCGATGCGATAGTTGTACCAGGGCGCGTCGAGCCCCACCGCCGCTTCGATGCCCGAGACGCCCGCCACGCGCGCATCGAGCGTGTCTTCGAGCACGAACAGATAGCCTTGCTGCGCGAGCGGCAATGTGCCCGCGAGCGTCTGCACGCTGCGCTCGATGCGTGCCTCGATCATCGCGAGATCGGGCATGAACGACGTCATGCCCACGCCTGCACTGCGCGCGAGCGCGAGCAACGCGGGCGCGTCGCCGGCGTGCGCCATCCGTACCATCATCATGATCGCGCTCCGTTCATGCGTGCGCCGTGGGCGCGAAAACTTCGGCGAGCATGCAGCGCGCGCTGCCGCCGCCCACGTGCTCGATGGTGTCGATATCGACCACGACGGGCGTCGCGTGCGCTTCGATCAGCGCGCGCTGCATGACGTCGAGCGACGCCCACGCGGTGCGCGACATCACCAGCATCGGCGCGCCGTCGCCGTCGCGCAGTTCGAGCATGTTGCCCGCGAACGCCGCCAGTTGCGCGCCGCTCAGTTCGATCACGTGCTTGCCTGCCGCGCGCAAACTGGCCAGCACGTCGCGGCGCGCCTGCACGTCGGTGATCGCATCGAGACACACGCCCGCGAGCGCCGTGCCAATCCACATCATGACGTTGGTGTGATAGATGGGCGCGCCGCGCGCGTCCACGGCATCGAAAACGATCGTCTCGTAGCCGAGCCATTGCGTAAGCGCGTCGAGCACCTGCTGATGCGTACGCGGCGAACGGCACGCATAGCAGCGCCTCGTATCGCGATCGAACACCACGCTGCCGGTGCCTTCGAGAAAAACGGCTTCGCGCTCGTAGCCGCTCAGATCGACCGTGACCGGCCATTGCGCGTGCCGCGCCAGCGCGCCCAGCACCGGACCGTGACGTTCCTCGCGGCGATTCGGCGCGCGCATCGGATACAGCACCAGCGAACCGTCCGCATGCGACGACCACCAGTTATTCGGAAAGATCGAGTCAGGCGTGGGCGGATCGAGCGTGTCGTCGACCACGAGCACGTTGATGCGGCGCGCGCGCAAGGCATCGACATAAGCCTCGAATTCCGCGAGCGCCGCGCGATGCACGCCGTCACGCTGCGGCGCATCGTGCTGGAAGAGATTGTCGCGCGCGGTTTCCGGATTGAACGCGAAGCGCGCGGGGCGCACCATCAGGACAGTATCGGTGGTTTGTTGAGACATGGCGGAGCGGAAAATTAATTTGGAATCCAGATCGTTTTACGATCCACGATCCGATTATTCTTCCAGATACCGCGTGCGGATCATTGCGATTTCGCCGTCCGCCACGCCCCTTCCCTGCCGTTATCGCGCGCTTGTTCAGCCGATTCGGCTGCGCTTTTATACGCTTGTATGCGCGCGAATTCACGCACCTTAGCGGCGCTGACTGCCGTAGACGGCGAACGAAAACGCCAGATAAGCCGCGAGCGTGGAAGTCATGTCGCCGACATCGGTGGTCGGATTCACTTCCGTGATTGCCATCGCCACGCAATGCGGCGCCAGCATTTCCACCATTTCGAGCGCTTCAGCCGAGCTGATGCCGCCGGGTTCGTGCGCGCCAGCGCCCGGTGCGTAAGCCGGATCGATCGCGTCGATATCGAACGAGAGGAAGATATGATCCGCGCCCTGCGTGCGCGCGAGAATGCGTTCGACGGTGGCCGCGGCACCGAGCTTGAGTACCTCGCGGGCCGACAGATGCACGAGGTCGTTATCGTGCTTGAAGCGGCCGGAAGCCGGAAAATTGAAATGCCGCTCGCAAACCTGAATGCACTGGCGCGCGTCGATGCGATCGAGTTCCAGCGCGCGACGCATGCCGCTCGACTGGCTGTAGCGGCCTTGCGCCTCGCTCGAATCCATGAGGTCCAGATGCGCGTCGAAGTGCACAATCGCGATCTTGCCCGGCAGTGCGTCGTGCACGCCCTTCGCAACCGGATAAAGCAGGCTGTCGTCGCCGCCGATCACAATCGGCATGCGGCCGTTGCCGAGCGATTCGCGCACCGCCGCTTCGGTCGCTGCGAACGTCGCCAGCGTATCGTTCGACACCGCCACATCGCCACGATCGACGAGCAGGTTTTCGCCGACTTCGAAAAAATCATCGGTTTCGAGGCAATAAACCTTGCCGTCCTGAATGCGCATATTGATCCAGCGCGCGGCATTTCGGACGCGCTCGGGCGCGTAGCGCGAGCCCGGATAGCCGAGCGACGACTCGCCGTCGAACGGCACGCCCCAGAGATCGCACTGCTTGAAACGTTGGGAGGACATGACGGAAACTCCTTAAAAAATAGCGTGCTTGCAACCCGGTGCTGCACGCAATACAGACGCGATGTTCACGCGATGGCGGCACGACTCACTTGAGCGCGCCGCTCAGAAACTGACGCAGCCGCTCGCTGCGCGGCGACGCGAGTACGCTGTGCGGATCGCCGCTTTCCTCGACGCGCCCCTGGTGCAGAAACACCACCTTGTTCGAGACCTGGCGCGCGAAACCCATTTCGTGGGTCACGACAATCATCGTGCGCTGTTCGGCGGCGAGATCGCGCATCACACGCAGCACTTCGCCGACGAGTTCGGGATCGAGCGCCGAAGTCGGCTCGTCGAATAACAGCACGTCGGGCTCCACGGCCAGCGCACGCGCAATCGCCACGCGCTGCTGCTGTCCGCCGGAAAGATGCGCGGGCCACGCCGCGTGCTTCTCGTAGAGGCCCACGCGCTGAAGATAATGTTCCGCGCGCTCCACCGCCTCCTGACGTTTCACACCGAGCACGCGCATTGGCGCTTCAATGAGGTTTTGCAGCACGGTCATATGCGGCCACAAATTGAAGTGCTGAAACACCATCGCGAGACGCGTGCGGACGGCACGCAATTGCGCCTTGTCGGCGCTTTCGAGATCGCCTTGGGCGTTGCGGCGCAGTTTCAGCTCCGCGCCGTTGACGTAAATTCGCCCTTCGCTTGGCTGTTCGAGCAGATTGCAGCAACGCAGCAAGGTGCTTTTTCCCGAGCCGCTGGAACCGATGATGCTAATAACGTCGCCACGTTCGGCACGTAGCGACACGCTGTCGAGCACCGTATGCGTGCCGAAGCGCTTGCCGATTCTGTCGATCAACAACGGAGACATGAAGGCCGTTCCTCAATGCGCACGCGGCGCAAGATGCCGCAACCAGCGAGATTCGGCGAGTCGAAAAAGACGCGTGAGCGCAAGCGTGAGCACGAGATACAAAGCGCCCGCCGTCACATACGGCTCGAACGAGATGTAGTAATTCATGCTGACGTAGCGCGCCACGCCGGTGATATCGAGCAGCGTGACAGTGCTGGCGATCGACGTGGCCTGCAACATCATGATGACTTCGTTGCTGTATTGCGAAAGCGCGGCGCGCAACATCGACGGCAATACGATGCGCCGATACACCAGCGCGCGGCTCATGCCGAAACTCTGCGCCGCTTCCACTTCGCCGTGATGCACGGTGCGGATCGCGCCCGCGAAGATCTCGGTGCTATAGGCGGTGGTGTTGAGCACGAACGCGAAGATCGCGCAGAACGTGGCGTTCGAAAACCACGGCCAGACCGACGAATCGCGCATCCACGCGAATTGCGCGAGCCCGTAATAGACGATGAAAAGCTGCACGAGCAGCGGCGTACCGCGCATGACGAGCGTGTAGCCCGCAACCGGCCACGCGACCCAGCGATTGCGCGACACGCGGGCGATCGCCAGCGGCACCGCGATCACGAAACTGATTAACACCGAAGCACATACGAGCCAGAGCGTGAGCAGCAGGCCGTGCAGGAACATCGGCGCGTTGAGCCAGATAAGATCCCAGTTCATGCGCGCACCTCGCGTGCTCCGACGGCGAAACGACGCCCCACATAATGCAGCGCGATCAGCGAAACGATCGTCACGATCAGATAGAACACGCCCGCCAGCACGTAGAACGTGAACGGTTCGCGCGTGGCTTCCGCTGCGCCGCGCGCGCGGAACATCAGATCGTGCAAACCGATCAGCGACACCAGCGCCGTGCCCTTCACGAGCACGAGCCAGTTATTGGTGAAACCGGGAATCGCCAGACGTACCATCTGCGGCAACAAAATGCGGCGATACACCTGCCACGCGGTCATGCCGTAGGCGTAGCCCGCTTCGGACTGACCGCGCGCAATACGCTGGAGCGCGCCGCGAAACGTCTCGGTCATATACGCGCCGAAAATCAGTCCGAGCGTGAGCGTGCCCGCAACGAAAGGATTCAATTCGAAATTGGCGTCGCTGCCGAGCGCGGTGAGCATCTGATTGATCGCGCCCGGCAAGCTGTAAAACACGATGAACATGATGACGAGATCCGGAATACCTCGCACCACCGTCGTATAGAGCGTGGCCAACCACACCACGCGTGGCTTGCCCGACAGTTTGGCGAGCGCGCCGATCATGCCGAACGCGGTGGCGAGCACGATGGAAGCGAACGCCAGCGCGAGCGTCACCGTACCGGCTGCCAGGACCGAGCGTGTGTATTCCGCAATCATGGTCTGAATGAAAACTGAAAACGAGTAAGCGTTATTGCGTGACGTTCGAACCGGCGCCGAACCACTTGTCGTTGATCTTCTTGAGTTCGCCGTCCTTGCGCAGTTGCGCGAGCGCCGTGTTGAACTTCAGGCGCAGATCGTCGTCCTGTTTGCGCACGGCGATCGCCACACCCTCGCCCAGCGCCTGGCTGTCCTTGCCCGTGTACGCCGGACCGATCAGGCCAAAGCGCTGCGCATTTTCAGGCTTCGAGAGAAAGCTCGAATCGATCTGCGCCTGATACGAAAAGTGCAGATCGGCGCGGCCCGAAGCGAGATCGAGATACGGCTCGCTGCCCGACTCGTAGCGCTTGATCGTCGCCACATTGCCGAAACGCTGCGTGATGAAGTTGTCCATCGGCGTGCCCGTCTGCACGGCGATCGTCTTGCCCTTCAGTCCCTCGGGTGTGATCGCCAGATGTTCGCTCTTCGGGCCGACGAAGCGATAGACCGGAAATTCATAGACGTCGGTGAACGCCATCACGCGCTTGCGTTCCTCGGTGATATTGAGCGACGAGATCAGCGCGTCGTATTTCTTGCCGAGCAAACCGGGGAACATGCCGCTCCACGCCGCGTTGATGACGTTGCATTTCACCTGCATGCGATCGCAGAGCGCGTGAATCAGGTCGATGTCGTAGCCGGTGAGGCTGCCGTCGGGCGCGACGGATTCGAACGGCGGGAAGGTGGCGTCGGTGGCGACATTCACCTGGGTCCATTCTTTCGCGTGTGCGAGCGGCGCACCAAAAGTGGCGCAGGCGGCGGTAATCAGCAGAAGGCGGGCGTAGCGTTTCATCGTCGGTCTCGTGAGGTGGCTTGCTGGATGGATTTCGGGGCGGCGCATCAAGGCGCACCGCGCAGGTATTGGCGTGCTAACGGTATCGATCTGGTTAGCGGTTTCTCGCTGGAATCCGGCGTCAATTATTGCGGCGCATAAACCGCGAGTCATGTCGAAGGACGTCGCCACGGCAGCGCATTTGCGTCGCAGTTACGCGCATGACGACCGATTCCGTCGCGCCATTTAATTCGGATGACGAATCAATGACTTCGGAAAAATAAATGGAGTGCCCCATAAAAACCTTAGAACGCCAGCGTTTGCTTGATTGCTGCCAGCTCCGGGCTGCTGGCGATCTTGTCGATATGAAAGCGTGCGTTGTCGAGCCAGGTTTCGGTCAGCTCGCGGTAGTGATGCATGTCGCGGCACTCCATACGAATCAGATAATCGAACTGCCCGCTCACCAGATAGACGTCGAGCACCCACGGCGCGCTCGCGAGCGCGGCTTCGAAGGCGGTTTGCGCGGCGCGCCCGCTCTGATTCGACAGCGCCACCTGCACGAACAGCGTGAGGCACGGCGCTACGCGACGCATGTCGATCAGCGCGCCGTAACCCGCGATCACGCCCATTTTTTCGAGCTTGCGCACGCGTTCGAGGCACGGACGCGGCGTGAGATTGACGAGTTCCGAGAGCCGCTGATACGTCACGCGCCCGTCGCGACGCAACACGTCGAGAATCGCGTGGTCGATGCGGTCGAGGTTCGCGCTTTCGTGCGCGTTCGGGGCGTGTCGTCGCATGGCGGACTCGTCAGATCGGCGGCGCGATGACCCAGACCGCCACGGCGGGCTGCGTCTGCGACGGGTTGCGCCACGTGTGCGCGAGCGTCGGCGGAAACGTGAGCGTGTCGCCGGCTTTCATCGAATACAGTTCGCCGTCCACCACCATGTCGAGTTCGCCCTCCTTCAGATGCACGAAGTCGACGGCGGCGTTGAGCTTGTACGGCTCCGGGCCCGAGCCGCCGCCCGGCTCGATGACGGACAACAGCGCCATCAGATGCTCGTTGCCCACGCCCGCGATCAGATACTCGTGCATGCCCTCGCCGCCCAGGCTGATCGGCCGGCCTTCGCCCGCGCGCACGAGGTTGGTCGCGGGCGGATCGAACAGCGTGCCCGGACGCACGCCGATCGCATCGCAGACTTTAAGCAGGGTGGCGACGGACGCCGACACCGCGTCGCGCTCGAACCGGCTCAGAAACGACTTGGTCACGCCGACGCTGTTGGCCACCTGCTCGATCGAGAGTCCGCGCGCCTTGCGCAGCGTGCGCAGCCGCTCGCCAAGATTGATGTCGTCGCGCACGGGCCGCAGCGGACCCGTGGGTCGGCGCACGGCTTCGGCGAGTTCATCCTCGGCACGGATTTTCGTGGACTTCGCAGCAGTGGCGGGTTTTCGCGGCATGCGTAATGAGTCGATTCAGGAAAAGGTGTCCTGATAGTACACGAAAGTTTCCTTCGTCAAAAATAAACTCGGACGCAACTTTTGTCGCCTGATTGTCAACTTTTTGCGCATCAAGAAGGCGCATACGACGGTGTTGTATCGACAACAATATTTGTAAACATTTGCTGCATTCATCTCGCATCTATCTTACAATTGATAATGATTCGCATTCTGATGCGCAACGCGCCGGCGCGCCCTTTTTCTCTAACAACAATCGACACACCATGTCTCAACGGGAATTTCACGCGCCGGGCAGCCAGCGCACCGCAGTCGCTCGCGCAGTCCACACGCTTGCTTTCGGCGTGATCGCCACGGCCGCGCTATCGGGCGCGGCGCACGCACAAACCACCACGAAGCCGGACGACGCCTCAGCGGACGCGAACGCGGTCCTGCCCGCGGTGGTCGTCAAGAGCAGCTCAGCGCCGGGCGCGCTGCCCGCGCCTTATGCGGGCGGCCAGGTCGCGCGCGGCGGTGGGCTGGGCGTGCTGGGTACGTCCAATGTCATGGACCAGCCGTTCAGCACGACTAACTATACTGAGCAATTCATTCAGGACACGCAGGCGCGCACGATCGGCGATCTCGTGGTGAATAACGCCTCGGTGCGCACCGAACAGAGCAGCGGCGGTTTCGGCGATGTGTTCGAGATTCGTGGCTTCGCGGTGCAAGCCACCGACGTCGCGCTCAACGGTCTGTACGGCATGGTCTCGGCCGCGCGCGTGCCGGTGAATCTGCTGCAACGTGTCGAGGTGCTGCAAGGCCCCGGCTCGCTGATGTACGGCATGGGTCCGGGCGGCAGCGTCGGCGGCGCGATCAACATCGTCACCAAGCGCGCCGACGACGAACCGCTTACGCGTCTCACCGCGCTTTATCAGTCGAAGAGCCAGTTCGGCACGGCGGTGGATATTGGACGCCGCTTCGGCAGCGAAGGCCAGTTCGGCATTCGCGTGAACGGCCAGATCAAGGATGGCCAGACCGGCATCGCGCACGGCAATCAGCTTCAGGGCGATAGCTCCGTGGCGCTCGATTACCGCAGCAAACAATTCCGCTGGTCGCTCGATGCGTATAACGTTTCCGAAAACACCGACGAACTGCGCTCGCAAATTGGCTTCGGCACCGCGACGGCCGTGCCCGCCGTGCCGTCCGCGTACAACAATCTGTATCCCGGCTCGAAGCTCAAACTGCGCGACACGGCCGTGATGACGCGCGCCGAATACGACTTCAACGATCACGTGACCGTGTATGGCGCCGTGGGCGAGCATTACGGCACTTCCGAGCAGAACTTCCCGTCGGCGAGCGGCATGACGAACGACGGCGCGTTCAGCGTGCGCAACGGCTATTACGACCAATACACGCGCACGAAATCGGTGGACGCCGGGCTGCGTTTTCACTTCGACACCTTCGGCGTAAAGCACACGCTGGTCACGGGCTTCACGAGCCTGAATCAGGAAATCGGCTATTTCTACGCGCTGGGCGCAACGTCTTCGGCGGTGCCGTCGAATCTGTACAGCCCCACTCCGCTTCCGGCGATGACCACCGCGCGCGGCGACATGCAGCGCAGCAGCCAGACGCGCCTGAACAGCCAGCAGGTGATCGACACGATGTCGTTCTTCAACGACCGGCTGCTGATTACCGGCGGCTTCCGTCGACAAACGATTGGCCTCGACAACTACAACACGTCGACGGGCGCGCGCACGAGCACGCTCGATCAGCAGGCGATCACGCCACTCGCGGGCATTGTCATCAAGCCGCTGTCGAATATCTCCGTATACGGCAATTTCACATCGGGTCTGACGAACGGCGGCACCGCACCGGCCGGCACGGCGAACGCGGGTCAGGCGTTCGCGCCTTACAAGTCCAATCAATATGAAGCGGGCGTGAAAGCCGATTGGGGACGCGTGCTGACTTCGGTGTCGGTGTTCCAGATTTCGCAGCCGAATGGCGTGACGAATCCGCTCACGAATATCTACGGTTACGACGGCACGACGCGCGTTCGCGGTCTCGAACTGGCCGCGTACGGCGAGGTGTTCCGCAATCTGCGTCTGATGGCGAGCGCGACGTTCTACGATCCGAAACTGCAGGGCACCGCGGGCGGCACGAACGACGGCCACGATCCGGCGGGTGTGCCCAAATTCGCCTTCAATCTCGGCGCCGATTACGATCTGCCGTGGATTCCGGGCCTGAGCGTGAACGGCCGCATCATTCATACGGGCGCGCAGTATTACAACGCGACGAATACGCTGCGTCTGCCGGCGTGGACGCGTTATGACGTCGGCGTGCGTTACGGCATGCAGGTGCTCGGCAAGGACGTGGTGCTGCGTGCGAATGTCGAGAATCTGTTCGGCAGCCGCTACTGGATTCAGCAAGGCACGTATGTGACGAATGCCGCGCCGCGCACGTTGCTGATGTCGGCGGAATTCAACTTCTAAAGCGCGTTCGGCGCGTCTTACCGAACCGCTTGCGGGGGCATGGCTTCGCGCTCATAGCGCAGGTCATAGCCCCGTTTCTTTCGCGCAATGCGCGCAAAGCCGAGTTCGCCAAGATGCATCCCGGCGACTAACAACCCTTCCGAACTGACCACGTCCAGCAAACGCGAACGCGTGCTCGCCGCGAGCGAAGCATCCTGATCGAATGCGATCGACACATCGGGACGCTGAATCTGAATATGCGGAAAATGCACCACGTCGCCCCAGATCAGCAGACTGCGTTCGCGCGCTTCGACAATATAGCCCGTATGCCCTTCCGTATGCCCCGGTAGCGGCATCGCGCGGATGCCGGGCAGCACTTCGCCGGCGTCGAACGTGCGGATATCGCCATAGGCGTCGAATACGCGGCGCGCGATTTCGAAGTTTCCGCGCGCGCGTTCGCTGGCGCGTGCCAGATTCGCATCGTCTTGCCAGAAGCGAATTTCTCGCGTGTTCACCACGAGTTCAGCGTTGGGAAAAACCATGCGTCCATCGGCATTCACCAGCCCGCCGACATGATCAGGGTGCGCGTGCGTGAGCAGAATGGTGTCGATCGCCGACGGCTCGATACCGGCAAGCAACAGGTTATTTTGAAGGCTCCAGCCCCATTGCTTGATGCCGCCAGCGCCGCCGTCGACAAGAATGGTTCGCCCGGCTCCACGTAACACATAGCAATTGATATGCACGGCAGTCGGCGTTTGCTCACCGGCGTCGCGCTGCATTGTCGACGCTTCGGTCGCGTCGATATTCGAAAGGAAATCGAGGCTGGCATTGAGATAGCCGTCGCTGATGGCGTGGATCGTGAAATCGCCTGCTTGATGACTGGGAAAAGATTGCGTGGACATCCTGATTCTCCAGACTGCCTAATTGCGTGCGTGAATCGTCGAAGCCGCATAGCCAAAACAACGAATACGCGCCTTGAGGCCGGTACGCCGGGTAATCGCGCCGTCGAGACTTTCCATGAAGCGGTCCATGACCGCTGCAGTACGAAACGCGTTGAGCCGATACTGGATTTCCGCGAAAACGGGTTGACCGTATCCATGCCGAACGGCGGAATAAATCACGTGAACATTGCCGATTTCCACTTCGAGTTTCTCGGTGCAGAGTTCGACGCAATCGCGCGACAGTTCGCCAAGCTGCGCATCGGACGGCATCCGGTCCGCGCGAATATGGAAAGTCAGGTTGGGCATTGCGATGCTCAGTCTTTCTGGCCGGACGATATCGCACGCGCGCTGGTCAATTGATCGGCCATCGGTGCGTAAAGATAGATGCCTGCGGGCAAATCCTCCGCGCGCGGCGCATTGCTCCGAGGCAGCACCGCGAGCCAGCGCTTCTCCGGAAACTTCTCCAGGGCCACGGCCTGCATCGCCCAGGGTTTCCGGCCCAACTGAATCAGCGGATCCGGGCCGTTTGCGCTAAGCACGAGCCATTCATCGGCTTTCACTGCGGGCGCGAGGCCAATATCGCTGTAGAGATTCCGGTGCCAGTCCGTAATGTGTTGCTGCCACTTCGCGAAATTGCCGCCGCCTTTCTGGCGATATTCCTCGCTCGTCAACACGTCGAGACTGTCGACCGTGTGCATGGCGAGATAAACCGGGCAACCCGCGCTCATCGCCTTGAATCGTTGTGAGCTGCGAAAGCCGGTCACCGAAATGAGCGCGGGCAATTTGTCGAGGCTATAAAAGGCGTTCCACTCGGCCTCGCTATGCGGATCGGCGAAACTGCATTCCACGGTGTAGATCATCGGTTGGTCCTTCGAAACGGATTAGCGTGCGCGCATTCATTGCGGTTTGGTAATGGTAATCTGGGGTCTGCCGCATAGATAACGAAATAAAGTCAGCCTTCAATGACATTTAATCAAGCTGACGATCAACACCCTCAGCACGCTAGAACGGAGAGAACCTCAGTGCGCCGCAAGATTCCCAGCCATTCCGCGCTACTCGCTTTCGAAGCCGCAGCCCGACACGGCAGCTTCGCCCGTGCCGCCGAAGAACTGGCGCTCACCGAAGGCGCGATCAGCCGCCAGATCGCCCGGCTGGAAACATTTCTGGGCGTGTCGCTGTTTAAACGCGTGGGTAATCGCGTTCGGCTCGCGCCCAATGGCACGCGCTACGCGGCGCAGGTCCGGGAGATTCTCGATCGGCTGGAGCGCGACAGTCTGTATCTGATGGGGCAACCGGCCGAAGGCGCCAGCATCGATATCGCGGCCATTCCGACTTTCGCCACGCGCTGGCTGATTCCCCGCCTCAAGCGTTTTCAGCAGCGCCACCCGAATGTGACCGTGCATATCGCCGAATGCATGGAGCCTTTTCTGCTCGCAGGCAGTGGTTTCGACGCCGCGATTCATTTCGATCACCCTGCGTGGGCGGGCATGCATCGACATCATTTGCTGGAAGAAGTGCTGGTGCCGGTGTGCAGTCCGGTGCTGCTCGCGGAGGCGGGTGACAACGCGTCGCTCGATGCGCTGCCGCGCCTGCATAGACGGCAGAATCCGGATGCGTGGCAGGTCTACGCGCAAGCGTCCGGCATCGAGCTGACGAATTCGGCGATTGGCGCCCGCTACGATCTGCATGCGATGCTGATCGAGGCCGCGCTTGCGGGCCTCGGCGTAGCGCTGGTGCCGCGTCTGTATATCGGCGCGGAGCTGGCCGAAGGCCGTCTGGTTGCGCCGTGGCCCGACGCCGGGAGTGTGGCGAAAAACTTTTGCCTCGTACTTCCCGAGCCGATCGAATCGAGTGACGGGCCGCTCCAGGCATTTGCACACTGGCTGCTTGAAGAAGCCCGAGGCGTGGCGATGGAAAACCGCGATCGGAACGCTTATTAAAAGTGATGCGCTGTTAATAAGCGCGTTCGCCGCCCATGCGCGCAATCAACGGCACCACTAGAACCGCTACGACAGCAATAGCCGCCGCCACGTAACCAATATCGGCTACGCCGAGCTTATTGATCGTCAGACCGCCGATGATCGCACCGAGTCCAATCCCGGCATTCGCCATCGACACATTCAGCGTGCCAGCCAGCGCTTGTGAATGCGCCGCCGCCCGCATCACCCGAACCTGACAAATCGGGTAAAGCGCGGTATTCGCCAGCCCCCATACGCCGAGAGCGATCACGAGCATGAACGCATTGCCGATCAACAGCGTCGATGCTGCCATGCCGACTGCCAGCACGAGCGCCGCGATGAACGTCGCGCGCAACGGGTCCTTGCCGACCATATGTCCGCCGATCCAGTTGCCCGCGAGCCCCACGACGCCGAAGCCCATCAGCCACCAGCCCACGGCGTGACGGGGAATGTGCGCCACGCGTTCAAGCAGATCGGCGAGATACGTATAAGACGTGAACATCGCCGTAAAAACGAAAACTGAAAGAACGAGATTGGCGAGAAATACCGGATTCCTGAGAATGCGCATTTGATGGGCAAGTTCAAGGCGCGCCGGTTTTTGAAGCACAGGCATCACGAACAACAGCAGCACCGCCATGGCCAGCGAAAGCGCGGCAAGAATCCAGAACGTACCGCGCCACCCCACGGCATTGCCGACGAGCGTGCCAACCGGTATGCCGAACACCATCGCCGCCGCAATGCCCATATAGACGTTGGAAACCGCTTTACCGCTACGCGCCGGACCCGCAAGTTGTGCAGCGGTTTCGCTCGACGTGCCCCAGAAAACCGGCAGCGCGAGCGCGGGCAGCACGCGGCCCACGCCCACGATCCAGACGTTCGATGCCATCGCGACGAGCGCATTCGAAAACGCAAAGAGCACCAGCAGCGCGACGAATAACTTCTTCCGGTCGACATGCGAAACGAGCCCGGTAAGCAAGGGCCCGAATAACATCACCGTGAAAGCAAACAGCGTGACCAGGCGGCCCGCGTTGGCAATGGACAAACCGAAATCGCGCGCGATACCCGGCAGCAATCCGACGATGATGAATTCCGTCGTGACAATCACGAATGCCGAAATAGCCAGCAGCAGCACGGCCAGCGCACCGTGTGCGGGCGCCGTTCCGTGTTGGGCCGATGTTGTACGCGACGTGGTGGACACGAGCACCTCCAGTTTCAAGGCCTCGAAATCTATCATTGACGTCGCAGAAAGTCGTGCGGCAATATTTCAATCGATTGTTTCCATCGAGTCCACAATAAGGGGTTGCCGTGTTGCCCACTGAGCGCCTGAAAGGCATCGAAGCCTTTGTCGCCGCTGCGGAGTCAGGCAGTTTTACCGCCGCCGCCGACCGCCTCAATCTCACGACATCGGCCATCAGCAAAGCCGTCGCCCGGCTGGAATCGCGCCTGGATTGCAAGCTGTTCGCGCGCACCACGCGCCGTCTCGCGCTGACCGATGAAGGCACCGCGTTCTACGCCACCTGTTCGAGCGTGCTCAAAGAGCTTGCCGATGCCGAAGCCGTTCTCGCGGCACATGGATCGGAGCCGATCGGGCGCCTGCGCATCGATCTTCCGGTCGCCTTTGGACGATTCCGCGTCATGCCCGTGCTGCTGCGTTACGCACAGCGCTATCCGGCAGTGACGCCGCGCGTCACGTTCACCGATCGGTTCGTCGACGTGATTGAAGAAGGAATTGATATTGCGGTGCGTATCGGCGTCGCGCAAAACGGACCCGATGGTCTCGCACGCCGACACCTCGGCACAGAGCACCTGATTTTCTGCGCGTCGCCTGCGTATCTGAAACGTTGTGGCGTGCCGCGCGATATTGAATCGCTGATGCAACTCGACCGCGTGTTATACGGGCGCGCGGATGGCGGTATTTCCGCCTGGAGATTTAGCGAAAACGCAGGGGCCGAGCACCGCGACCGGCCTGGTCGGATGGTACTCGGCAGCGCGGAAGCGCAGGTCGAAGCGGTGAAATCCGGACTCGGCGTCGCGCAACTGGCAACGTGGCTGATCCGGCACGAACTGGACAGCGGCGAGCTGGTCGAGATTCTGCCCGAGCATGCGACCGAAGGCTTGCCGCTTTACCTCGTCTGGCCGGCGAGCCGGCAACTGATTCCAAAAGTGGACGCGCTATTAAAACTGCTCACGAATGAATTACGTATCGATTAATCGACGTAAAACACCGCGGACGATTGCAGCCCGTTAAGCCGCCATCGTCTGATTTGCGTAATCACGCACGCGCAAGACGAAACACCGACACCGCTTCGCGCATGCGCTGCGATTGCGCTTCCAGCGCCCCCGCCGCAGCGGCCGCTTCTTCCACAAGCGCCGCATTCTGCTGCGTCACCTGATCCATCTGGCTCACCGCGTGGCCGACCTGTTCGATGCCGTCGCTTTGCTCGGCCGTGGCCGTCGTGATTTCGCCCATCAGCGTCGCCACATTACGCACGGCGCCGACGATTTCGCCCATCGTATTGCCAGCCTCCGTCACGAGCGCATTGCCGCTTTCCACACGGTTGATCGACTGGCCGATCAGTTCCTTGATATCGCGTGCCGCGCCTGCGCTACGCTGTGCGAGCGTGCGAACCTCGCCGGCCACCACGGCGAAACCGCGCCCCTGTTCGCCTGCGCGCGCCGATTCCACCGCGGCATTGAGCGCAAGAATGTTGGTCTGGAAAGCGATGCTGTCGATCATGCCCGTGATCTCGGCGATCTTTTTCGAACTCGCGCTGATCTCCGCCATCGTGCGCACGGCGCGGCTCACCACGTCGCCGCCCTGCTGCGCGAGATCGGCCGCGCCGCCCGCGAGCGTACTGGCTTCGCGAGCATGCTCGGCGTTCTGGCGCACCGTCGACGTCAGTTGCTCCATGCTCGCCGCCGTTTCTTCGAGCGACGCCGACTGCTGTTCCGTGCGGCTCGACAGATCGAGATTGCCTGCCGCAATTTCGCGCGCGGCCGTATGGATCGCTTCGCAACTATCGCGCACGCCGGCCACCGTCTGCGTGAGTCCCGACTTCATACGCTGCATCGCCGCGAACAGCAGACCGATTTCGTTGCCGCTCGCTTGCGGCACCTGCACCGTGAGGTCGTTCGAGGCGATGCGATCGAGCACGTCCGCCGCGAGCGCGAGCGGCTGCGACACCACGCGGCGCAGCGCGAAATGCGTGGCGACGATCAGCGCCATCGCGAGACTCACGCCCAGCACCACCATGCCGACGATCCACTGATACTGCGTGTTGGCGTTCGCGAGGCCGGTTTCGGAAAGCTGATTGGCCAGTTGCTGAAATTGCTCGACATTGGCCGAATAGGCCGCGCCCGATGACGTGATCGCGCTGTCGTTGAGCATAGCGTACGCGCCGGTATCGCCGCTCGCGAGCGCATCGCGGGCACGCGCGAGATTCGTCGCGAGTTGCCCCGACGAATCGATCAGGCTTGCCTTGAGCGTTGCGTCCATGCCGTCGAACGGCACGGCCTTCTGAAACGCCTGCGTTTCGCTCGCGGATAGATCCAGCGTGCGTTGTGCGCTCTTGAGCGCGGCGTCGCGTCCGGCCGTATCGTTGCGCTCCTTGAGCGCGGTGTAGGCGCGCATCAGCGCCGAACGCGTGCGCGCGGTGTCCTTGTAGGCATCGTTGACGAGAATGGTTTGGCGCGCCATTTCCCGCAACGATTGCGTATTGCCATTCGCGCTATGCAGCGCAGTGATGCCCATCAGCCCGCCCAGCAGAATCATCGTCGAGAAGATGGCGAGGACAGCCAGCAGGCTGGCCCGTACGGTTACATTGCGCATGCTGCGGGTGCCGGCGGTGGCCGATTGGTCGTTGAGATACTTGCAATAACGGCAATAATCGCGCGCTGCTTTAGAGGTCGTTTAAAAAGTCTTTTCATCAGACTTTTTAAACCAGAAGATGCCCTGAAACAGTGCGAAAAGCTTTAAAAAAAAACGGCGCTACGCATCGCGCGGCGCCGCTTTCTGCGGATCGCTGAAACCTCAATCGTGGTGCATTGTGCTTCGCACTTTCGCGACCTGACCGGCGTCCACCGCGCCCGCGTGATTCGACCAGCCGCCGCGCACGAAAGTCGCCAGCGCGGCCACTTCGTCGTCGCTCAAACGATAGGCGAAGCCCGGCATCGGCAGCACCGACGGTGCCTTTGCCGTCGACGGCGTTTGCGCGCCCGCGAGAATCACGTTGATAAGACCGGTCGGGTCCTTCGCATTCACCACGGTCGCGCCGTCGAGATGCGGGAACACGCGCGGCGCGCCCTTGCCGTTCACGAAGTGACACGCGCTGCAATTGTCAACATAGAGCCGCTCGCCGAGCGTCAGATTCTGCGCCGCCGTCAATTTAGCAGTCGTCGCGCTCGCGCCAGTGGGCGCTGCCGCTTGCGCGGTCTCCGACGCCGACAAGGTCTTCAGATACGCCGCAATCGCGTTGAGATCGGCGTCGCTCAAATGCGAGGTGCTGTGATAGACCACCGACGTCATTTCGCCCGCGACCGCCGCCTGGCTGTTGCGACCCGTCTGTAGATAATCGACGATGTCCTGTTGGCTCCAGCGCGACATGCCGCGCAGCGCGGGCACGTTCCAGCCGTTGAGCTGGCCGCCCGCGAGGAACAACGCGTTGCTGCTGTCGAGCGCTTTCTCGTTCATCGCGAAGCCGCGCGGCGTGTGGCAACTGCCGCAATGGCCGAGGCTCTCGACCAGATACGCGCCGCGGCGCACCTGATCGCTCGCGCCGTCCGGGCCGCTGAACGGTTTATCCGACGTGAATGCCCAGTTCCACAGTGCCATGCCCCAACGCTGGTTGAACGGGAAGCTCAGCGAGGTTTCCGGCGCGGCATCGTCGCTCGGCGCGACGCCCTGCATGAAGTACGTGTAGAGCGCGTGAATATCGGCATCCGACACCTTCGCGTACGACGGATACGGCATCGCCGGATACAGATGCGAACCGTCGGCGCGAATGCCCTTACGCACGGCGGCGGCGAACTGCGCCTCGGTGTAGTTGCCGATGCCGTTCTGCTTGCCCGGCGTGATATTGCTCGAATAGATCGTGCCGATGTTGCTCACGATCGGCAGCCCGCCCGTATAGGGCTTTCGGCCCGCCGCGCTGTGACACGCCATGCAGTCGCCCGCACGCGCCAGATATTCGCCCTGCTTGATGAGCGCGGCTTGCGCGGCTTGCGTGCTTTGCGCGTTTTGCACGGCAGCGCCGGTTTGCGCCGATGCGCCATGCACGGCCAACGACGCACCGAGCGCCACGGCCGTCACGAGCGCCGCGGACGTAAAGGTCTTGAGGAAATTCATGACGATCATGCCTGCACGAGAGGACCGGGGTTCTTGAGATACTGTTCCTTGATCGCGCGAGCGGCGAACAGTGTGATCGCGCCGATGGTCGCGGTCGGATTGGCCTGGAAATTCTGCGGAAACGCATTGCCGCCCGGCACGAACACGTTGTGCACGTCCCAGCTTTGCAGATAGCGGTTCAGCGCGCTCGTTTCCGGCGAATCGCCCATCACCGCGCCGCCGACGTTGTGCGTCGAAACGTATTTGGTGATGTCCCAGTGCGAGTCCATCGCGAGGAAGCTTTCCGAATAGCTGTCCGGATTCAGTTCCTTCGTGACATCGAGCACGATCTTGCGCAGATGCTGCTGCAGCTTCAGTTCGTTCTGTTTCCAGTCGAACGTGATACGCAACAGCGGCTGCCCCCACGGGTCCTTGTAGGTCGGATCCAGATCGACATAGTGATCGCGATACGACATGCAGCTCGTCGTGATGCTGATCTTCATCGAATGGCCGTACCAGTCCTGCATGCCTTCCTTCCAGCCCTTGCCCCACGCGGGCGTGCCGTGCGGCAGCGCGGTGCCGATCGGCGCGCCGCTCGACTGCGAGCTGTGAATCTTCGCGCCGCCGAGAATACCGAGCGACGGACCGTCGAAATTGCCCGGCGAGATGTCGTTGAACATCTGGCCGGTCGCGCCCGCCGTGGCGAACGGATTGAAATTCTTGTCCTTGAAGAACAGCGTTGCGCCGCCATTACTCAGGAATGCATAGTTTCTGCCGATGGTGCCCTTGCCGCTCACCGGGTCATACGGCTTGCCGATGCCCGACAGCAACATCAGCCGCACGTTGACGAACTGGAAGCCCGCCAGCACGACGATCTTCGCGGGCTGGAACACTTCGTTGCCGTGCGCGTCGGCGTAGGTCACGCCCTTCGCGGTCTTGCCGTCGGCGTGCATGTCCACGCGCAGCACGTTCGCGTTCACGCGGTACGAGAAGTTATCCATGCGCTTGAGCGCGTCGAGCACCGCCGTCTGCGGCGACGCCTTCGAGAAATTCAGGCACGGATACTTGCTGCAATAGCCGCAGTAATTGCACGGTGCGATCTGATTGCCGTACGGATTCGTCCACGCGCGCGACACGTTCGCCGAGGGATTCGGAAACGGGTGATAGCCGAGCTTGCGCGCCACGTCGGCGAACATCGTGTTGTTCAGCGTGTCTTCGAGCGCGGGCAGCGGCGCCGGGTTTGAACGCGGACCTTCGAACGGATCGCCGCCCGGCATGATCTTGCCGCGCAGATTGCCGGTCTTCGCCGAAAGGCCGCAGACCTTGTCGAAGAAGTCGTAGTACGGCTCGATCTCGTCCCACGTGAACGGGAAGTCCTGCACCTGCATGCCGTCTTCGAGCTGGCCTTTCTTGTAGGCCTGATCGGCGTAAGTCTTGAGCTTGAGGTCGGTCGGCGTCGGACGGATCAGCACGCCGGTCCAGTGCAGACCCGAACCGCCCACGCCGGTGCCCGGCACGAAAGCGCCCCACTTACGCGTGGGCAGCGCCGTATCCTGCGCCGAATGGCGCACGGTGAGCGCGCCGTCGCGCGGCGTCACCATGATCTTGTTGCGCACGCCATAGGCGTATTGATCGGCCGGCTTCGGATACGCGAAGTCGGCATTGCTGCGGTCTTCGCCGCGTTCGAGCGCGCGCACTTTCAGGCCTGCCTGCGCGAGTTCGATGCTCATGAGCGAGCCGGCCCAGCCCAGTCCGACGACGACGACGTCGACTGCGTCATTGGTTATTTTTGCCACGGTGTTCCTCGTTGATTCTGAATACGCGAAGTGCTTCGCGATCGGTCACGCGATCACGCGCGCGAAAGTCCTGCGCTCAAGCGCGAAGTCCGTTCAGGCTCACGGGCCCGAGCGGATATTTCACGTTGTGCTGCGAGACCCATTCGAGGAAGCTCGCCCGGGCGCCGGGAAAACCAATGGCAATCCAGGCTTTCATGCCTTTATTGCCGCCGTACATCGGATCGGAGAGATAGCCGTTTTTCGAATCCGAAATCATTTCGCCGAAAAACTGGCTGGCCTTGAGCGCGCTTTCGCCGCCGTCGGCAAAGTGAATGTCGTTGTCCTGCAGCGCTTTCAGCACGACGTCCTGCGTCGCCGCGTCGAGTTCGCTGAAACGCTTGTGATACTTCTGGCGGCAATACGCATCGGTCAGCTTGATGCCGCGCTGATAGATCTGCTGCGGCGTGTACGGCAGTTGATAGCCGAGCTCTTTCGGCGCCTGCGTATTGAACGGCCCTTGCAGATAAATCTCGCGGCCGAAATCGCCATGCATCTGCTGATCGATGAAAACCGGCACGTTGGTTTCCAGCGCGCCGGGACCGCGTCCGTCGGCCGGAATCAGACGGTCGCAGGCCGCGAGCATGAACGCCCATTCCTCGGCCGAAAAGAACGCCGGACGATAGGTTTTCAGATCCGGCGCGGCCATTTCGGCGGCCTCGGCGGCGCTCAGCGTGTTGACGAAGACGCCCATCGTCGGCAGCGCGAGCACGGCCGTCAGGAGGAATTTACGTCTTGATGCAGAAATGTCAGACAACATGGTCGATTGGTTCAGCTGTCGCGAGAGTCGGGGTGGTCTGAGCGGATTGCCGACGCGCTACAAGCCCCTGCACAACGGGGCGTCGGTCATCGCTTCAATATTTGGGATCGCGACCATACCATAAAGTTGTCGTACATCAATACCAAGTGTGCAAAATTGGTCCTGCGGCTGTCGTTCTCCGCTTGCGCGACGGCTTTTGTTTGTGCTTGTCTTTCTCCCGAAATGTGTGCAGACTACATATGTGCAGATTGCATGTATTGGGAGACGTATGACTCAGCGCACGGAAAACCTGCTCGGCGCGCTCGCCGTGCTGGTGATGGACGACATGGTCGCGCTCGATTCCGTGGCGGCACTCGCCGGCCCCACCGCGCGGGCGATGCTGAACGCCATCGGCCAGTATCCGGACGCATCGATCGAACTGTTGCGCGACGCCGTCGCGCTCTCGCATCCGGCGGCGGTGCGCGCCGTCGCGGCGTTGGTCGACGCCGGTCTCGTCGAAAAACGCCCCGGCGTCGACAAACGCTCCGTCGCCCTCGCGCTGACCGACGCCGGCCGCCGCGAAGTCGCGGCCCTGCAACGTGCGCGCGACGCACTGCTCACGCGCATCGTCGGCCATCTCGACGGCAACGAGCGCCAGCAGCTCGAAGCGCTGCTGATCAAGGTGCTCTGGCACGAAACACGCGACGCCGCGCAGGCGATGCAGCTTTGCCGCTTCTGCGACGACGGCCCGTGCCTCAAAGCGGGCTGTCCGATCGAATGCCGCGAAACCGGGCTGCCGATGCCCGCCGGGAGCGCGCCGTGAACGAAGCTGCACCCGCTGCGCCCACGGTGCGCTGGCGCGCGATCGCCGCGCTGACCGCCGTCTCGACGCTCGCGCAGATCGGCCAGTTCGGCCTCGGCTTCATCGTGCTGCCGGTCTGGCTCGCGCATCAGGGACTCGACGCGCCGCGCGCCGGGCTGTTCGCGGCGTCGCAATGGATCGGCATGCTCGCGGGGCTGATGGCGGCGCCCGCGCTGGTCGCGCGCGTCGGCGCTAAATACACGGTCTCGCTGGGGCTCGCGGCCAGCATCGCGGCGTTCGCGACGGTGCCGTGGCTGGCGTGGCCGTGGTGGATCGCGCCCGGCATGCTGATGGGTCTCGGGATCGGCCTGCGCTGGATCGCCAACGAATCCTGGCTTTACGGACTCGTGCCGGATGCGCTCAGCGGCCGCGTGGTCGGCGTGCATGAAACCCTGATCGCGGCGGCGGGCGTCGTCGCGCCCGCGCTGGCCGCGTGGTGCGGGCCCGCCGGTTCCGTGACGATCGTCGCCGGCCTGGCCTTCACGTTGGCCGCCGCGATTCCGCTGTGGCTGACCGCTTCCGGGTCGCCCATCGGGCCAGCAGTCGCGCCGCCCGCGCGCGAAACGCCGGGCCAAAGCAACGCGCGCTCCATGCCGGTCAGCGCGCTCGTCGCGCTGGGCATGGTGGTGGTCGCCGTCGGCGGCCTCAGCGACGGCGCGCTCTACGGCCTGTTCCCGCTCTACGCCGCCGCGCGCGGCATGACCGGCACCCAGACCACCGTCCTGCTCGCCTGCGTCGGCCTCGGCGGCATGGCGCTGCAATTCCCGGTCGGGTGGATGGCCGACCGCGCGGGCCTCGGCAAAACCGTGGTCCTCTGCGCGATGACGAGCACGCTCGCCCTGGTCGCGTTCGCGCTCGCCGCGCCCACGTCCTGGCGCTTCGCCGCGAGCGCCTTTCTCGCGGGCGGCATGAACAGCGCCTTCATCACGCTCGGCATGTACGCGGCCGCCGCCGGCGAGAAAGACGCGCTCGTGCGCAACATGCGGCGCGTGTCGCTCGCGTTCACGGGCAGCTCGATCGTCGGTCCGCTGATCGCGGGCGCGGCGATGGCGCGTCTCGGCAACGACGTGCTGCTCTGGCCGCTCGCCATCGCGAGCGGCATGCTGACGGTTTTTACGCTCGGCATTTTCGAAGGACGCCGCCAGCGCAACGCGCCTTCACCTGCCAACTGAACCCGCGAGCTAAACCGCGTCATCGACTCGCACCGCGCAGCGAAAACGCAGCGGCCATGCAGCCAAGCATCGCAACGCCCGCAATCAGAAACGCATCGCTATACGCCATCAGCAGCGCTTCGTGCAGCACGCGCTGCTCGATGATCGCGAGCGCCGTTTCGTGCACGCCGTCCAAGCGCGCGCGCGGCAGCGCGTCGGCGTGCGCGAGATGCCTCTGCGCCACGAGCCGCGAGAGCGCTGCCATCCGTTCCTGAAACGCGCTCGCGTAAGGCGTGATCGATTCACCGATCCGCATGGCATGCAGCTTCTCCCGCTCGACCACGATCTGGCTCGCGAGCGCGATGCCGATCGCGCCGCCCACGTTGCGCACCATATTGAACACGCCCGAGGCCGACCCGAGCTGCGCCTTCTCGATCCCGTCCACCGCCATCACCGACAGCGCGATCACCACCAGCGACTGCCCCACGCCGCGCACGATCAGCGACGGCACGATTACGTTCGCGGCGGAATCGGCGTCGAGATGGATATTCATCAGGCAGCCCACAGCGACCAGCGCAAAGCCCGCGACGATCGCCATTCGCGGCCCGACGACGCGCATCAGCGGCGGCGTGGCGAACGACATGGCGAACTGCACGAGCCCATACGGAATCATCGTCATGCCGATATCGCGCGCGCTATAGCCCTGCGTCTGCGCGAAATAATTCGGCACCAGAAACACCACGCCGAACACCACCGCGCCGAACATGAATTGCATCAGGCTCGCCACGCCGAAGTTGTAGCGCCCCAGCAGACGCAGGTTGATGAACGGCTGCGCGCGCTTTAATTCGATCGCCACGAACGCGACAAGACCGAGCGTCGCCACGCACGACAGCAGCACGATATCGTGCGAGGCGAACCAGTCCTTGCGTCCGCCTTCTTCGAGCACAATCTGCAATGCGCTCAATCCAACCACCATTGTCAGGATGCCGAACCAATCCGCATTCTTCAAGCGCGCGAGATCGACGGGAACAGGCTTGATCGACCATGCAATCGCCGCGATCAGCGCGAGCGCGGGCGGAATCTGCAAATAAAAGATCCAGCGCCACGAATAGGCGTCCGTGAGCCAGCCGCCGAGCGACGGCCCCGCTGCCTGCGCGACATTGTTGGCGACGGCGAACAGCGCCATGCCGAGCGCGCGCCGCGACGCCGGCAATTCGGTGGCGATGAGCTGAAACGAGAGCGGAATCAGCACGCCGCCGAACGCGCCCTGCAAGGCCCGCGCGGAGATCATCGAGCCGATCGTCGGCGCGAGCGAGCACGCCAGCGAGAACGCGAGAAACCCCGACGCCCCGACCAGCAGCACGCGTCGCGCGGAAAACACCTGCACGAGCCAGCCCGTGAGCGGAATCACAACGATCTCGGCGACGAGATACGCGGTCGTGATCCACGATCCTTCCTCGAAGCTCGCGCCCAGCGCGCCGCGAATGTCGGGCAGCGAGGCGTTCGTCACGTGCACGTTCATGCCCGCCATGAAGCAGCCGAACACGCCGCCGAGCACGGCGACCCACGCGCGCAGCGAGACGGTTTCTTCGGCGGCGGGTGTGGATTGCGCCGATTGCACCGATTGCGGGGTCATCGCGCCGCCTCGCGCGTATCCACATGCGCGACCACCGACATGCCGGGCCGCAGCACGACGTCGCGCGGCAGCGGATCGAGCGCGACCTTCACGGGCACGCGTTGCACGATCTTCGTGAAGTTGCCGGTGGCGTTATCGGGCGGCAGAAGCGCGAATTCCGCACCCGATCCCGGCGCGATGCCGCGCACGCGACCGTGCAGCGTGCGGCCCGAAAACGTATCGATGTCTAGCGTGACAGGCTCGCCGTCGCGCATATGTTCGAGCTGCGTTTCCTTGAAGTTCGCGACCACGTAGACATCGCGCATCGGCACCACGGCGAGCAGCGGCGTGCCCGCCTCCACGTACTGCCCCGCGCGCACGCTGCGCTGTCCGACCATGCCGTCGCGCGTGGCGACGATGCGCGTATGGTCGAGATCGAGGTCCGCGAGCACGCGTTGCGCCTGCGCCGCCGCGAGCCGCGCGCGCGCCGCGTCGATCGCCGCATCGTCCTGCGCACGCCGACGCTGCAACACCTCGGTCTGCGCGCGCTGCGCCTGCGCCGCCGCCTTCGCGCGCGCATACTGCGCGTTCGCCTTGAGCGCGTCGGCGTGGGCCGCTTCCCAGCGCTGGCCGCTCGCGGCTTCGTCGGCGAGCAAGGCCTGATAGCGCGCCGCGTCGGCGTTGCGGCGCGCGGATTCGGCGCGCGCGGCGTCCACGTCGGCCTGCGCTTCGTCGATCGCGCTCGCCTGCTGCGCGATCTGCGCATCGAGCGTGCGCGACGCCGCCTGCGCCTCGCCCAGCGCCGCCTGCGCGCTCGCGACCGCTGCCGCAGCCGCTTGCGCTTTGGCGCGGAAATCGCGGTCGTCGAGCTGAACGAGCACGTCGCCGCGACGCACGGGCTGATCGTCGTCGACGGCCACGCGCGTCACGTAGCCCGACACGCGCGGGCTCACGGTCACGACATCGGCGCGCACATAGGCGTCGTCCGTCGATTCGACGAAGCGCGCGACGCGCCACCAGTGCCAGCCCCACGCGCTGGCCGCCAGCAGCGCGAGCACGCCGCCCGCGACGATCCATACACGTTTCGGATGCCTGATCTTTTTAACTTCGGTTTCAGTTTGGGTATCGACAGTCGTACTCATGCTTGTGATCTTGTTTCGAGAATGAATGAAGCCGCGCTCAGGGCTGCCAGCCACCGCCGAGCGCCTTGAACACCGCCACCTGATCGAGCGAGACCTGCTGCGCGGACTGCGCGAGCGCCGCGTCCACGTCCACGAGGCTGCGCTCCGCGTCGAGCACGCCGAGCGAATCGAGCGCGCCCGCGCGGAACTCGCGCTCGGCGAGCGTGAAGGCGCGAGCGTGCTCGGCGCGCGCCGTCTGCAACGCATGGCGCTCGCGCCACGCCGCGCCGTAACGCGCGAGCGCCTGCTCGGTTTCCTGCAAGGCGCGCAACACGCTCGCATCGAACGCGGCGCGCGCGCCGGTGTCGTCGGCACGCGCCGCGCCCAGTTCGGCACGGCTCGCCGCCAGATTCGGAAAGCGCCAGCTAATCAGCGGGCCGATACCCCACGCCACCGCATACCGGTCGCCGATCGATGCGGGATTGCCCGTCGTCGACAGCCAGTTCACCGAGCCGCCCAGCACGATGGCCGGATACAGCGACGCCTGCGCCGCGCCGACGCGGGCATGCGCCGCCGCGAGCTTGCGTTCGGCCTCGCGCAGATCGGGACGACGGCGCAGCAGCGCCGCGCCGTCGCCGAGCGGAAACGGCTGCGCGAGCGCGGGCGGCGTGCGGCACTGCACGGCGGCCGGCGGAATCTCGGACGGCGCCTGACCCGTGAGCACCGCGAGTTCGTAGAGCGCGGCGCGGCGCTCGCCTTCGAGCACGGGCAGACGCGCGCGCGTGTCGTCGGCGAAAGCGCGCGCGCGGGCGAGGTCCATCGGCGCGACGAGGCCCAGCGCCTGCTGCCGCGCCGTGAGCGCGGCGATGCGCTCGGCCACCTGCTCCGAGCGCATCGCCACGCCGATACGCGCGCCAAACGCACAGGCCCGCGCGTAGGCGCTCGCGGTTTCGGCGGCGACGCTCACGCGCATGGCGTCGGCGGCGGCTTGCTGGGCGTCGGCGTCGGCATGCGCGGCAGCGACGAGATCGTGCACGCGTCCCCACAGATCGACCTCCCACGACAGCGCGAAACCCGGCGCCCAGCCGAAGCGCGTCGGCGCGCTGCCGCTGTTGCGTGCGGCGGCCACGATCTGGTCGTCGGTGTGGCGGCCGTAATCGACGCCGAACGTCGCCTCCGTGGCGGGCAGGTGCGCGGCGTCGGTTTGCGCGAGCACGGCGCGGGCGCGTTCGACGCGCGCGGCGGCCACGGCGAGATCGCGGTTCTGCGCGAGCGCGTCGCGGATCAGCGCGTCGAGCGCGGGATCGTCGTAGAGCCGCCACCAGTGATCGGGCGGCGCGGCGCTCACCGAGTTGGGCGTCGAAGCGGCGGCGTCGAACGGCGCGGTGCGCTCGGCGGCGGCCACGGGCGCGCGATAAGCCTCGGCGGTCGAGCACGCGGCGAGACTCGCAGTCAGCGCAGCCAGCGCAGACACCGCGGCGGTCAATAACAGCGCGCTCGCAACGCGCAATGAAACGGGAGGAACAGACGTGGACAGCATCGTGAAGTCGATGAAGGGAAAACGATCGGGCGGAAACATCGACGTCATGATAGGGTCGAGCCCTTTGGTCAATCGCGCGCGTAATGTGCATTCATCGTCGGGAAATTGACACATGAACGGCTTCTTCGAGGCGCTCGACGCGCAGGACAAAGCGCGCCAGATCGGCGTGATCGCCACCGATTCGCCCGCGGGCCTTGCGTTTCCGGCGCACACGCACGCGCAGGCGCAACTGATCCTCGCCATCGACGGCGTGATGATCGTGCGCGCCGAGGCCGGCAGTTGGGTCGTGCCGCCAGGACGCGCGGTCTGGGTGCCGGGCGGCACGCGCCACGAAATCGAAATGGCCGGCGACGTGCGCATGCACTCGCTGTTCGTCGCTCACGAAGTGCGGCCGAGCCTGCCGCGCGATTGCCGCGTGATCGGGGCGAGTGCGTTGCTGCGCGAGTTGATCGTGACCGCGCACGGCCTGCCCGCCGACTACGACCTCAACCATCGCGCGGGCCGCGTGCTGGCGCTGATCCTCGACGAAGTGGAAATCGCCGCACCGCTCGCGCTGCATGTGCCGATGCCGCGCCATCCCGCGTTGAGCGCGCTGTGCACGCAACTGATCCGCGCGCCCGCCGATCCGGTCACGCTCGAATCCTGGGCGCGCGCGGCGCATATGACCGAGCGCACGCTCGCCCGCGCGTTCAAGCGCGAAACCGGCATGACGCCCGGCGCGTGGTGGCGGCACGCGCGCCTGCTGCTCAGTTTGCCGAGGTTGTCCGCCGGAGTGTCGATACTCGAACTCGCGCTCGAGCATGGTTACGACAGTCCGAGCGCGTTCGCGGCGATGTTTCGCAAGGTGCTGGGCATGCCGCCTAGCGAGTATCTGCGGCGAAAGTAGGCAGAGCAGTTTGCCTTGCGTGCAAACAAATGCCGCGCCCTTGCCTTTTCATACGTGTTTTAAAGCCATTTAAATGCAATTCGCATCGTTATTCGAATGCCGCTATTCGAGTATTTTTTTACAGCCGCCATTCAAGGGTCATTCCACATTTCTTAGGCGTCCTTTTCGGGTTTATTCGGGTTCTGCCTCGCTATTGCGCGCAAACGTTTCTATGTATACTCGACGCAATTTTTAAAAGGAAATGGACGCACGGGGAAGTGGTAACCGCGTCCACGCCAAGTCTCGCCACATGCAGTTCACACGAGTTGAACGAAAATGACCGGCTACTACGATCCCTCGCTTGTCGTGCTCTCCTGCCTGCTCGCGATCTTTGCCTCATTCACGGCATTGGATATTTCCGATCGCCTCGATGTCATCGGCAAACGCCCGCTTCTTCCGTGGATCGCATTCGGCGGATGCATCATGGGGCTCGGCATCTGGTCGATGCATTTCATCGCCATGCTGGCGTTCCATCTGCCGATCTCCGTCGGCTACAACGTTCCCATTACCGTTGCTTCGCTGGCGATTGCCATCGTCGCGTCCGCAATCGGTTTTCTGCCGCTGTGCCGTTACGAACTGAGCTGGCCGCTGCTCTCGGGCGCCGCCGTTGCCATGGGGCTCGGCGTGGCGGGCATGCACTATCTCGGCATGTGGGCGATGGATATCTGCCCGGCCATTCACTACAGCATCGGCCTCGTGATCGCGTCGGTGATCATCGCCATCATCGCGAGCGGTGCGGCGTTGCTGCTGGCTTTCGACCTGCGCCGCCGCCATACGATGCGCCGCGTCCGGCAGATCGGCTCGGCAATCGTGATGGGCGTCGCGGTGTGCGGCATGCATTACTGCGGCATGGCCGCCGCGCAATTCGAAGCGGGCAGTTACTCGGTCGCCGATCTGCGCAATATGCCGGTGCCCTGGCTCGCGGGCATCGTCGTGACATTCAGCCTGCTGATTTTCGGGGCGTCCATCGTGATTGCCA
Source organism: Paraburkholderia tropica (assembly GCF_014171495.1). Taxonomy (NCBI): domain Bacteria; kingdom Pseudomonadati; phylum Pseudomonadota; class Betaproteobacteria; order Burkholderiales; family Burkholderiaceae; genus Paraburkholderia; species Paraburkholderia tropica. The sequence goes on along the minus strand of NZ_CP049136.1, from coordinate 1,349,718 downwards.
TGCTCGACGCACGCAATAGCGCGAAGTCGCGCGCCATGGCCGATGCAATTCTCGACAACCATGTGAATCGACGCAATCCGGCGCGCTAATCGTGTCGCCGGAATCGGCGGAAAGATTCGGAAAGCAAAGCATGCTTGCCTGAGCGCCCCATCGCCATCGAATCCCGTTGATGACGTTGACAACGGGGCGCTGTTTTGCGAGTATTTTTTCGTCTTGGGGTACCGTCCTCTCCGCTTGCTCTAACGTTCGGTATAAACGTGGAGTTGGCGAGGTACGTGCATGCCCTCCACTCAAGCCGCCTGGCTCATTCTTGCTGCAAGTGTCGCCGCTGAAGCGCTCGGCACCGTAGCACTCAATTTATCCGCCGGTTTCAGCCGCCTTTTTCCGTCGATATTGACCATCGCGTGCTATGCCGTGGCCATCTATCTGATGGCGGTCGCGACGAAAAGCATCGAAATGGGCATGGCTTACGCAGCGTGGGCCGGCAGCAGCGCGGCCCTCACGGCGGTCATCGGCATGCTGTGGTTTGGCGAATCGGTGAGCGCCGTCAAAGCCATCGGGCTCGTGACGGCGATTTCGGGCATCGTCTTGCTGAACTTCAGCAGCGGCGGCGCGTAGGCCGTCACCTCAAGGCAGCTCGCTTACCGTCGCATTCAGATTCGCGGCGATCTCGCGAGCGCGTTGCTTCTCGTCATCGCCCATGCGTTCGGACAGTCGCGCCTCCACGATGCGGATGGCAGCGGCGTACGCCGGGACGCCGTCACGCGCCTCGAAGCCCGTTCGCGCGCGAGCGATCCACGCCGCGCCGAGCGCGCGATCGCGCGGGACGCCATTGCCGGTCAGAAAGCGCATGCCGATGTCGTACTGCATCAGCGGATTGCCGAGCAGCGCCTCGTTCAGACTCGACAAGCCATCCCAGCGCTGACGCCGCACACCGGCGGGCGCAAGACCGTCCTCGCGCCAGAGACTCGCGGCCGCGTCCGCCGGCACCAGCCAGCGCCGCTCGTCGTTGCCGAGGCGCGTTTCGTTGCCCGCCGCGAGCGCCTGCAAGGCGAGCGCGATCTGCGATTGCTCCGCGCCGCCACGCGCGCCGCGCTGATGCAGTTGCCGCGCACGCGCCGGATCACGCAGCGCGCGCGGCCCGATTTCGTACCAGGTCGCGAGGTCGCTGGCCGCCCAGTCGTCGCCCGCGGCCATCGACTTTTCGAGCCAGACGCGGGCGGCTGCCGGATCGCGATCGACGCCGCGTCCGTACGCGTAATCGACGCCCAGCATCCGCTTGGCTTCCGCATCCGCGGGCGCGGCTTTCGACGCCCACGCGAACGCCTCGTAGGCATCCGCACGGCCGCCGAGTCCCGTCAGCAGATGCCACGCCAGCGAGCCTTGCGCCGATGCATTGCCCTGCTCCGCCGCGTGCCGGAACCAGTACGTCGCCGCCGAGAGATCGGGCGCGACGCCATCGCCGAGATCGTAGCTGTCGCCGAGCATCGACTGATATTTCGGATCGCCCTGTGCCGCGAGTTTCCACTGCCAGTACGCGCGGTTGGTGTCGCTGGCGATGCGGTTGTCCGCATCGGCGAGAATTTTCATCGCGAACGCATTGCCGCCGCGCGACGCGTCCTGACACCAGCGCGCCGCAAAATCGGGGCGGCGGTCCACGCCGTCACCGCCGTACGCGTACAGACTGCAAAGCCCGGCCAGCGAAGCCGGATCGCCGAGCCGCGCGCCCTGCGAGAACCAGTTCAGCGCGGCGGCCGGGTCCGGCTTGACCGCGCCGCCGTTTGCGTAGGCGTACGTGTAGCCCAGCGCGCCGTAGGCGGCGGGCACGCGGCGCTTCGCGGCGGCTTCGAGCCATTCGACGCCCGTCTTGCCCGACGCGGTCTGCCGATGCTGCGCCAGATAAGCGCCCAGCGAGACGCTGGCCGCCGCATCGCCCGCGTCCGCCGCGAGCACGAGATAGTGCAGGCCGAGCGCCTCGTCGCGCGGCACCGCGGCGCCCGCGAGATATTGATTGCCGATCCAGCGCGCGGCCTCGACGTTGCCCTGATCCGCCGCCTCGCGATACCAGGCCATCGCGCGCGCCTTGTCGACGGGCGTGCCTCGCCCGATCCATGCCAGCGCGGCCGCCGAGACCGCCGCATCCGCGTTGCCGCGCTCCGCGCCCTCGCTCGCGAGCCGGTACGCCTTCGCGAAATCGACCGGCTCGCCCACGCCGCGCGCGGCATAGATCGCGAGATTCAGCGACGCCACGCCCAGCCCTTGCGCGCGCGCTTTCTCGAACCAGACGCGCGCTTCGGCCGGGTCTTTGTGCGTGCCCCAGCCTTCGCGCAACATCACGCCGAGGTCGTTCTGCGCCGTCGCCAGCCCCGCCTCGGCCGCGCCGCGCATCCAGCCGTTGGCCGCGTCCAGATCGACGGGACCACCGCCGCCCGTGCGATAGAGATTCGACAGGGCGAAGCGCGCGGCGGCATCGCCTTCGAGCGCGGCCTTGCGATACCACGCGCGCGCCTGCGCGAGATTCTTCGTGACGCCCGTTCCGGCCGCGTAAAGATTGCCCATGCGGCGCTGCGCGTAGACCGAGCCGCTAGCCGCCGCGCGCGCCATCAGTTCGAAGCCGCGGCGCGCATCGCGCGGCACGCCGACGCCGCTCAGATACGCATCGCCCAGCACCGCCTCGGCGCCGACGTTGCCTTGACGCACGGCTTCGCGCAGCCATCCCACGCCGTTTTCGGGGTTACGCGGCACGCCGTTGCCCTGCAGCAGCGCGAGGCCGAGCAGCAGTTGCGCGAGCGGATCGCCGCCGGTTGCGCCGCGGATCATCCACGAAGCCGCGAGTTCGGGATCGCGCGGCACGCCGCGCCCGATGGCGGCGAATTGCGCCGCGTTGGCCGCGCCGTTCGCCGAGCCTGCTTCCGCGGCCTGCACGAAGTAGCGATACGCTTTTTCGTTGTCGACGGGCTGGCCTTCGCCGTTCGCGCTCATCGCGCCGAGCACGTCGGCTGAAATCGCATCGCCCCGCGCAGCGGCGGATTCGAACCAGCGGCGCGCGCCTGGCAGATCCGCGGGCACCACGCTGCCGTCGCGATAAAGATTGCCGAGCATGCGGCGCGCGAGCACCGAGCCGTCGAGCGCCGCCGATTCGAGCATCGCGAGACCGCGATCGGTCTCGCGCGGTCCGCCGTAACCGTAGGCCACCATCTGGCCGTAGATCGCCCGCGCGGACAGATTGCCGTTCGCCGCCTCGAGCATGCAGCGCGCGCGCTCGTCCTTCGGCTTGTCGAACAGCGACGCCGCCCAGGCGCGATAGTCGAGCATCAGCACGCAAGGCGTGGTGGGATCGTCGACCACCCGCACGGCATCGAGCGCCGGAAAACCGCTGCCCGCCAGCCACGCCGCCGACGCCGCGCGCGGCGGCGCGGGCAACGCCGCCGCCGTGCCGGGCTGACCGGCGAACGTGGCCAATGCGGCGACCGCGGCAAAAAGCGCAGTCAGCCCCAACGCACCCGCTTCCCGGCGCGCCGCTTTACGTCTCAATCGTCGCGCCTTCATGGTTGCTGGATCGTCACGTTCCGGATGACCACGTCGGTGTGGCCGTCTTCGCTGTCGTACGACTTCCACAACTGAATGCCGTAGCTCATCAGCAGCGCGGCATCGTAGCGCGTCGTCTTCCCCTTCTTCGTCACGTACTGGCAGTGCAGATCGACGGCATCGCCTTCGAACGTCCTGAAGATCGTCGAGGCGGGCACCGTCTTGCCGACCTGGCAGGAGCGCGCGGTCTCGCCGTCCTCCGACGGCAGCGGCACGGGCATCTCCAGCGTGCGCCCTTCGAGCATCGGCCGGCTCGCGGCATCGATGGCCGCGCCGTCCTTGAGCGTGCCGAGGCGCGTGAGTACGCGCGTGCCGACGTTTTGCGTCAGCAGATCCTGAACGCCGTAGCTCAGGTAGAAGTGCGACCAGCCCGGCGAACCGCTCGTGACGACCGGTGTCACCACTTCGGCCACGACGCCGTTGTTGCGGCGGTTCACGTATGTGTCCGTGAACGGCGACGGCTGGTTGGGCACCGACTGATGCCGCCATTCGCCGTCGATCACGAGGCGCGAGTACGGCATCGGATGGCTGCCGTTCGCGGGCAGTTTGCCGCGCAGGGCGTCGGGCATGCGCCGCTCGTCGAACATGTCGTCGAGATAGGCGAAGGGATCTGCCTGCACGCTCGCGCGCGGCGACGTCTTGCTGCCCAGCATATGGAAGATCGCGTAGGTCGCGCGCTCACGCGATGCGCCAGGCAAGTCGTTGATTGCGTCGAGGCCGCTGCCCATCACCTGGCAAATGGCGGCCTGTTCCTTCACATCGGGCTGCACTGTCAATTTGGCGTCGAGGACCGATTCGACTTCGGCTTCGGCGTCGAGCAGTTCCGCGAGCGTGTAGTGTTCGTCGCTCGATGTGCCCTCGTCGTCGGCGACAATGATTTCGAAGGCGTCGAGCAGATCCTGGAGACCCTGCGGGGAGAGCGCGTTCGCCAGCACGATGAAGTTCTTCCCGTCGGCCTGCAACACGGCGCAGTCGTTCTTCGGACCCTGCGCCAGGTGACTCAACAGGCGCAGCACGCGCACGCGGTCGTCGGGCGACAACTGGCCGCCGAACGGGTCGCCCGCTTTCGTGAACTGGGTGAACTTGACGCGGAAAGCTTCGTCGGTGGCGAGCCGCGCGAAGAACTTCATCATCGACTGGCCCTTCGGCGAGTCCGGATCGAATCCGTTCTTGACGAGCATCTGGCGCAGACGCTCCTGGGCCAGGGCGGCCTGGGCAATCGTCGGCGTGGCCTGCGTTTCCGATGCCGATATCGGCGCGGCGGGTTGCGCACTGCGCATGTCCAGCGCGTGGGCGCTGAACGCCGTGAAAATCAACATCGCCCCGGAAAGTCTGGTCTTTAGCTTCATGTTGTTCGAATGTGCGCTGCGGAAATAAAACGGGAGCGGCCTGCGACGCGCAGGCGGCCAAACGGCATATCGGCAGGAGAGTGACGGGACTTGAGCGTTTCGTGCGGCTTTCTTCGACTGCGACAAAACTGCTCATCTTTTTCGGCCACAACAATGCCTGAGCATGATGAATATCAAGCGTAAAGCACATCGGCAGACTTTTGAGACGGCCTTCCTTACTATTTCAGGATTGATCGCGATGCCGTCGCCGAACCCTCCTGACCCTGACCGCCCGCGCGTCCCGAACCCGCAACTCGAAGCGAACCCGCGCCGAAGTCGACACCACGCCTATGCAATCTGAATCAATCGCCCAACGCCCTCCGACCCGCTTTTCGCAGTTCCTCGCACTCACGAAGCCCCGCATCGCCAACCTCGCCGTTTTCTCCGCCGTCATCGGCATGTTTCTGTCGACGCCGGGATCGGTGCCGTGGCGCGTGCTCGTGGGCGGCACGCTGGGCATCTGGCTGCTCGCGGGCGCGGCGTTCGCGTTCAACTGCCTGCTCGAACTGAAGATCGACGCACGCATGAATCGCACGCGTCATCGCGCCTCCGCGCAAGGCGCGATCGCGCCCGCCGAAATCGCGGTGTTTTCGCTCACGCTCGGCGCAGCGGGCGCGTTCCTGCTGGCGACCTGCACCAATGTGTTCACGATGTGGCTCACGATCGCGACGTTCATCGGCTATGCGCTGATCTACACCGCGATCCTCAAGCCCGCGACGCCGCAAAACATTGTGATCGGCGGCTTGTCGGGCGCGATGCCGCCCGCGCTCGGCTGGGCGGCCGTCACCAATACGCTGCCCGCCGACGCCTGGCTGCTCGTGCTGATCGTGTTCGTCTGGACGCCGCCCCACTTCTGGGCGCTCGCGCTGTATCGCCGCGAAGATTATCGGAAATCCGGTCTGCCGATGCTGCCGGTCACGCACGGCATCCGCTTCACGCAGCTGCAAATCCTGCTCTATTCGATCCTGCTGTGCGCCGTCGCGGTCATGCCCTGGCTGACCGGCATGAGCGGCAGTCTCTATCTGATTTGCGCGATCATTTTGAGCGCGGCGTTTCTCATGTATGCCGTCCGGCTTTATCGACATTATTCGGACGCGCTTGCGAAATCGATGTTTCGTTATTCGATTATTTATCTGACGCTTCTGTTCGCGGTGCTGTTAATCGATCATCGACTGATTACGTGAGGAAGGCGGCGCATCGCGCTGCGCTACGACACCAGCCTCGCCGCCGAGGCGAGATAAAGCGGCGAGGGATCGCGCCGGTCTTCGCACCAACACGTGTAGCTCATTTTGATCACGTGATCGTCGTCGGATGCGATTGCTTTTTTGCAGACGTCGCGCCATTCGATATGAGGATCCACGACGCGCGTGTCCGTTTGCGCGCGTTCGCCAACCGTTGCGTAAGCGGCGCAGAGCGCGATCCAGAAGTCCGGCATCAATTGCTCGACGAGGCGTGCGTCCAGCAACGCAAAGACGATGCGCGCCGCACGCGTTACCGTGACCGTGTGCAGCAGCGTGAAATCCGGCCTGCGCCAATAGGCGTCGATAGTCGCGCGCGCGATCTCATCGAGCACGCCTGCGCGCAGCGGCAACGCGAGAACCGCCGACGCAAACCGCGGATCGTCGGCAACTGCCAGCACGCGCGAGGTAATCGTGTTCTGCGCAAACGACACGCCGCGAAAGGCCTCGCCGACCTGATCGAATCCTTCGCCGATACTTGCCGCCTCGCGACGTTTCGAGTCGGCGCGAATATCGATCGGCAGATGCGACGCAATCAACGACGCCAGTCCCGATGCGATTTCGCCGGCATGCCCGGCTTCGATCCCATACGCGAGCCGGATGATCGAATGAAAAGCCTGCGTTGCAGGCGCGAAACGCACTTCGCTTAATACACTCGCGATAACCGACGCAGGACCCGTATCGGCGATCCAGTCGAGAAAACACAGGCGCAATGCGCCGAATGCCGCGCGCGTTCCCAGATGCGTTTTCCATTCCCGCCGATCGATACGCGTCACCACCAGCGGCGCGCTCAATGCATACGTGGATGCCCACCTGTCGAAAAACGCGCTGAGCCGCGCCGACGACGCGCCCATTTCCGCGAGCGCAACGAGCGCCATCGGACAATGATTGGTCGTGCCTTTCGCGCCGAGATCGAAGCGCGCATTGGCGTCGAGCAATGCGTTCAAGGTGCTGCGGACAGAATCGCTGCGCATGGGGACGTCTCTCGAACCGTGAAGGGAAATGGCATTGTCAAAGTTCAAGTACACTTGAAGTCAAGAAACTCCGCGCGAAAAACGCATGACCGAAACAACGCTTACGATTGGCGAACTGGCGAAGCGCGCCGGCGTAGCGGCCAGCGCGATCCGCTTCTATGAAGATCAAGGGCTGATCAGCAGCACGCGCACGGGCGGCGGGCACCGACTGTATCGACGGGACATGCTGCGTCGGGTGGGTTTTATCCGCGCGGCGCAGGCCGTTGGCCTGAATCTCGCGGACATCCGGTCGGCGCTCGACGCGCTGCCCAATCAGCGCACGCCCACGAAAGCGGACTGGACGCGTCTCTCGCGTGCGTGGCAGCCCCTCATTCAGGAACGCATCGACGGGCTCATCGCCTTGCGCGATCAGCTGGCGTCCTGCGTGGGCTGCGGTTGCCTCTCGCTGAAATCGTGCTCGCTCTACAATCCGGACGACGTCGCGCGTCGTCGCGGCAGCGGCGCGCGCTATCTGATGGGCGATACGTCGCGCGCCGTGCTGGCCGAAGAGATCGACGCGAAGAAAAAATAAAAGCGCTATTACACGGGCAATTACCCAGGCAATAAACCCGCGGCGCGATAACTCGCGATCAGGTCGTCGTACACGGCAATATCGCCGCGACTGCGGGCAATCAATTGCGCCCCGGCGATGGCCGCAAAAATGGCGCGGGCGCGCGCCTCGCTCTCGGCGGGACTGACCACGCGTGCAGCGGTGAGCACCTTGCCGAGCCATGCCACGTTCACGTCCGCGAAGGTCTTGACCTCCTGCATCACCACTGCCGGCAGATCGTCGGATTCGGCGGCCATGAAACTGCACAGGCAGATGCGATTGTCGTTCTTCAGCGCCTTGCGGAAGGTGTCCGGATAACGGCGCAGGCAATCGATCGGCTCGGCAGCGCTGGCCAGCGACGCCTCCAGCGACGCCGCGCAATCCTCCCAATAGCGCCGCGCGACCGCCGCGCCGAGATCAGCCTTGTTTTCGAAATGATGGTAGATACTCGCGGCCCGAATGCCGACCGCCTCGGCGAGATCGCGAAAATTCAGCCCGCCGTAGCCGTGCGCCTGTGCAATCTGCGTCGCCGCCGCCAGGATGCGCTCCCGCGAATTCGCGCCTGAATCGATCTTCACCACCCTGCCTCCGCAATCCGAAATGCCCGTTGACAAGCCGCATTGTACTCTCTATCGTAAACCTAACAAACGTTAGGTAGATTTTAGAGCGATCGTTTCAGAACGAGCGATGGCGTCCTTATCCCCACTCAGCGAGAGGCAAGCATGACGGCGAGCACCATGACGATCTACGATTTCCCCAAAGGTCCGTACCCCACGCGCGTTCGTATCGCGCTGGCCGAGACAGGACTCGATTCGCAGGTAAGATTTGTGATGGTCGATCTCTACACGGGCGAACACAAGCGGCCCGAATTCATCCGCGCGAAGAACTATTCGGGCACGCTGCCGGTTCTCGAACTCGAAGACGGCACCTGCATCGCCGAATGCACGGCCATCACCGAATATCTCGATACGCTAGGCGAAGCACCCATCCTGACCGGCAGAACCGCGCGCGAGAAAGGCCTGATTCACATGATGAGCAAGCGCGCCGAACTGGAATTGCTCGACGCCATCAGCGTGTATTTCCATCACGCCACGCCCGGACTCGGGCCCGACGTCGAGCACTATCAAAACGCCGAATGGGGATTTCGTCAGCGCGACAAAGCACTGAGAGGCATGCGTTATTTCAATGACGTGCTGACCACGCAGCCGTTTATCGCGGGCGATACGTTTTCGATGGCCGATATCACAGTGATCGGCGGTCTGGTTTTCGCGTCGATCGTCAAGTTGCCGGTACCCGACGAGTGCGAAGCGCTGCGAGCGTGGTATGCAAGGATGCGCGAACGGCCGAGTGTCAGCAAGCAGCCGGCGTACAACTGAGCGAGGACGGCTACGCTCCACGTACAATTCAAAGATTGATGACTCAATCGCCCAACGTGGAGCCTTCATGCCATTTTCAGGTAGCTGTCTGTGCGGATCGGTGAAATACGAAATCGATTCACTCGACTCGCCCATCGGACATTGTCATTGCCGGACTTGCCGCAAGGCGCACGCTGCCGCGTTCGCCACGACGGCGCGCGTCGCGCGCGATCATTTTCGCTGGACCGCCGGTGAAGCACTGCTGCGCAGTTTCGAATCGTCCGCAGGCAAGTTTCGCCATTTCTGTTCGGCTTGCGGCACACATCTCATTGCCGAGCGGCCGCTGCAACCGCATGTGATCCTGCGCGTGCCCACGCTCGACGAGGACCCCGGCCACAAACCGGCCATGCATATCTGGACCTCGCACGACGCGCCGTGGCTGGTCGACGGCGAAGCTATCCCGCGTTATCCCGAGTGGCAGCCTGAACGGCCGTCCGGGCGCTAACGCAGCCGAACCGTCGACGTCGCCACCCGTATCGCCGACAATGCGATTTCCACCCCACAGGAGTCGACGATGTTGAACGACGCGGTTCTGGCTTCCATGAAAAAAAGCGTGCTCTGCTGGCTGGCGACCGCCGATGCCAACGGCGCGCCGAATGTCTCGCCCAAGGAAATATTCTGCGCGCACGGGCCGAATGTTGTGTTGATGGCCAATCTCGCATCGCCGGGCAGCGCGGAAAACATCGCGCACAACCCGAACGTCTGCGTGAGCTTTGTCGATCCGTTTGTTCAAAAGGGATTCAAGCTAAAAGGGCAAGCCCGACTGCTGCACGAGAGCGATGAGGCATTCGCCACGCTCGCGTTGCCATTGACGCAACTCGCCGGACCGCGTTTTCCTTTCCGCTCGCTTTTCGCCATCGAGATTGATTGCGTCGAGCCGATTATTGCGCCGAGTTATCGGCTTTATCCCGAGACGTCCGAAGCGCGACAAGTCGAGTCGGCCATGAAAAGCTACGGCGTGCGACCGGATACGGACTGAACAGCCGATCAAGACGCGCGGCGCTTCTGCGATTCCATTCAGACTGCAGATTGCAGAATCAGGGCGGACAACCGGCGCGCCACCACGCACCGCTGTCCGCCGATACATCGATACGTCGATACTCAGATACTTAGACCGCTCCGCGATGAATGATCAGTGATCGGTCAGGCCGAGCATCTTGTCGAAGAAAACGGCCGCGACGATGCCCGCCACGAAACCGTTCTTCGGCGTCGCCGCGTAGGCCGGATTGCCCTACGTGCTCGTGTTCCACGTCCGCATGACATAGGGGCTCAGAATGATGCTGCGCGTGACGGCGATATTGGCGTCGAGCTTGAGGCCGTACTGCGTGCGTCCGACCGTATAGCCCGTGCCGCCCGCAGCGAGATTCTCCTGTTTCAGATATTCCTGCTCGTGCGGCGTCAGCGTCGCCCAGTTCAGCGAAAGCGAGAAGCTGTCGTGCGGACGGCTACGCAGCGGCGCCTCCACAATCACGCCCGCACTGCCGGTCATCGCGATGCCGTAGCTCGACCGCGAATCGAAGCTGCCGGTGGCCGTCGCGAACAGCGAGACGGCCGTCGGGTCCGGTGCGCCCGCGAGGCCACCATCGGCGCGCCACACCACCTGACGCCCGCCGAAGTACATGCCCGAGGTGCCCTTGTGCGTTTCCTCCGTGAGCGGGTCCGTCTGCGTGCGCGTGTTGTAGTAGAGCATCAGCTCATAGCTCTTGGGATAGGGATCGCTCTGATATGTCGTGCGATAGGCAGTGCTCGCGAGCCACACGTTGCTGTCGGGCACGCTGTTGGTCCATTCCCAGCCGTTCGTGAACGGATACGCGGGATTCGAGCGGAACAGCCCCGCCTGCACCGACCACGCGGGCGTGATGTTGTAGCGCGCGCGGCCGCCCCAGTTCACGTAGACAGGCGGATTCATCCCCGCGCTGTTCTGCAGGATCGCGCTCTGGCAACCGAAGCCCTGATTGCACACCGGCGCGCCGAAATACGCGCCCGCATTGGTCTTGCCGAACTCCACATCGAGCTTGTCGTGAAACGCCTTCTGCTCCCACGTGAAGATGCCCAGATGCGAAACCTGCGGCACGTACGGGCCGGGCTGCCCCGCGAGCACGTCGCCCACCTGGGTGCCCCACGCGAGATTGTTCGTGAACGGCACGAAGAGCTGCTGAAAGTGGATCGTCGCGCCTGGAAAGCCCGCGATCTTCTCCATGTCGAAATCGCCGCCCACCGAGATGAAAGTCAGCGCTTCGTGATTGCCCGTTTGCTGGCCGACGCTCGGGTTCGTGAGATACATCTGCACGAGATTGAGCGTGGGCGTGAAGCCCCAGTCGTTGAGCTTCTGGCCGATGCCGGCGAGCGGTCCCTGACGCGGGCTCGACGCCGGCGCGGGCGCCGCGTCGCCGATGTGCGAAACGCCGAGTTGATTGGTCGACGGAATGCCCTGCTGCACCGACGGCCGATCCGTGGACGCCTGTTTGACCGTGCCGTCGCTGGCAGCGAGCGTCAGTGCGGGCTTCGCTGGCGTCGCTTGTTTCGCTGACTTCGATGCATTGGCCGAAGGGGCTGCGTCGTCGGCACTGTCTGGGCCGGTTGACGTGGTCGGTGCCGTCTGCGCGAAGACCGCGCCGCTCGCCAGCATCGCCGCTATCGCGAGCGACATCGACGAAAGACGCCATGCGTTGATTTCTCGTTTAATCAGGATTCCAAACCGATGAATCGTCATTATTATCGTCTCCAGATTTTTGTGGCAAAACGCGTTCCGTCGCGCCTCGTGACGGGCGCGTTCCGGATTCAATGAGAACTTCTAGAAAAGGCTGATCGCCGCCTGACCACTACCAGGCGGTCGCGCCGCCGTCGACGGGAAATTCCGCGCCGGTCACCCAGGCGGATTCGTCCGACGCGAGGAACAACGCGCACCATGCGATGTCCTCGGGCTGCCCCACGCGGCGGGCCATCAGCTTGCCGAGCACGCGCGCCATCAGTTCGGGCTGTGCCTGCATGTGACGGCGCGTGGCCTCGGTTTCGACGAGCGCGGGTGAAACCGTATTGGCGCGGATGCCATGCGGCGCGCCTTCCATCGCGAGCTGCCGCGTCATGGCCAGCACGCCGCCCTTGCCCGCGCAGTGCGCGAGCGCGGGCGACCCTTCGAGCGCATGCGAAGCGTTCGCCGAAGCGAAGTTAATGACCGATCCGCCACCGCGCGCGATCAGCGCGGGCCACGCGGCCTGGCACAGCAGAAACACGATATCGAGTTCGCCCGTGAGCGTCTTGCGCCACTGCGTTTCGTAGTCCATTTCGCCGATCCACGCGAACGCGCCGAACGCCGCCGCATTGACGAGCACATCGACGCCGCCATGACGCTCGACGGCGAACTCCACGAGCCGCCCCGCCTCGCGCGGCGCGGTCAGATCGCAGGGATGCAGGCTGTCGATCGTCCAGCCGTGTTCGCGCGCTTCGTTCACGGTGCATTGCGCGGCGTCGGCGTCGATATCGCAGCCCACCACGCGCGCGCCTTGCGCCGCGAACAGCATCGCGCAACCCTTGCCGATGCCGTTGCCGATCCCCGTCACCAGCGCGGTCTTGCCACGCAGGCGCTCGCCGCGCTGAATCGGCAGCGCCGGTTTGAAAGCGGTAGTCATGCGCGTCTCCGGATCGCTCAACCGAGCTTCAGACGACGCACGCGCAGCAGCGAGCCGCCCACGCACACCGCAGCGAGCACGAACAGCGCGAGCCCCCACGACTGCACGACGGCGAAGCGCGAACCCGAGTGCATGACCATCGCCATCACGACGATCGGGCTGCAAAAATAGCCGATGAACTGCGCCGCCGTGAACGCGCCGGTCCCGAAGCCGCGCCGCGAGAACGGCAGCGAGCGCAGACCCCAGCTCACCAGCGCGGGCAGCACGATGCCGCAACCCACGCCGTTGATCGCGCCGCCCAGCGTGAGCACGGTTTGGTCGTGCGCCGTGCCCATGCAGACGAAGCCGAGCCCGCAGACGATCGTGCCGAGCACGAACTGCTGCAGCACCGAAAAACGACTCGCGATAAACCAGCCGAAGCCGAGCGTGCCCGCGATGATGCCAACGCTGTTCATCGCATACGCAAAACCGATGGCGCCCGTCGAATGCACGCCGAGTTGCACGAGCATGAACGACAGATGCACCGGCACGACCATGAACACCATGCCCACGCCAAAGGCCGCGAGACAGATCAGCGCGAGCAGCCACGGACGGAACGTGGTCTCGTCGGCGGCATGCGCGTGGGCTTCGCGCAGATCGCGGCCGCCCTGCGTGTCCCAGATAAAAATCTGCACGAGCGGCGCGAGCAGCAACGGCAGTGCGTACGCGACGAACGGCGCACGCCAGCCATACGCGCCCAGCACGCCGCCCATCAGATTGAAGACGAACGCCGAAGTCGAGGCCACCGTGACCTGCAACGCCGCGTAGCGGTCGCGCTTCGCGCCCGTAAAATAGTCGCCGATAAACGACGTGCTCACGGTCATCGCCGCCGCTTCGGCCAGGCCGACCAGCGCGCGGCTCGCGAGAATCGCCTGGATCGAGTCGAGATACAGCGGCGCGGTGCCCGCGATCGCGTAGAGCACCAGCGCGCCGACCAGCACGCGCTTGCGGCCGATCTTGTCGCTGACCGCGCCGATCACCATCGCCAGCGCGCCGAGCACGAACATCGGCATGGTCACCACCACCGGCACCAGCGTTTCGATGCCGGGCACGTTGGCGAAATGCTGCTGCATCGCGGGCAGCACGGGGCCAATCACGGTCGGCGCAAGCGTGCCGCAAATCACCGTGCTCAGCAGAATCAGCGCATGAAGGAAGTGGGCTTCGCGGCGCACCGGCGCGCCGTCGCGGCCTGGAGTTTGCACATGCATGGGGTCGTCTCCGTTTCTCTTTGAATAGAGTCCGCGATGTCGAGCCGTGCGCGCATGGCGCGTCCGGCAGAACCGCGAACTTCCTGTTTGTGTGAGACGAATGATTCCGGCCGCGACGTTACGACACAATCAGATTGCGTCGACAAGACCATTTGATGCCGTCGAATCGACGCGTACCGGCTTCAGCCGCGTTGCAGCAGCGCCGCGCCCGGCGCGTCCGCACTCGCCTGCGCCTGTTCCTGCAACACGCGGCGCATCCACGCGTGCGCGGGGTCGCCGTTGTTGATCGCGTGCCACTGCATGACTTCGACGAGACGCGGCAGCTCCATCGGCAAGGGCAGCACGCGTAAGGGAAGGAAATGCGCGTAGATTTTCGCGAGCCGCGTATGCACGGTCGCGATGCGCGTGGTGCCGATCACGAGTTGCGGCAGCGTGTTGAAGTTTGTGGTCGTCACTTCGATCGTGCGCGAGATGCCGCGATTGGCCATCACGAAGCCTTCGAAACTCGCGCTGCGGCTGTCGCCGAAGGTGGCGGCCACGTGCCCCAATTCCGCGTATTGCTGCGGCGTGAGCGTCTCGCCCACGAGCGGATTGCCTTCCCACACCACGCAGCTGAACGTCTCTTCGAACAGCGCCTGGGACGGATGATCGGGATTGACCGACACGCTCGGATAAATCACGAAATCCACCTCGCCGCGATCGAGGCGCTCGGGCACGTCGTCGGCCATGTTGGCGATGTGCAGCGTAATGCCGGGCGCTTCGCGTTGCAGACGCTGCACCACGTCGATCAACAAGACCGTGGTGAGATAGTCCGACGCGCGAATCACGAAGTTGCGCCGCGCCTGCGCCGGATCGAATTCGAGCCGCGCCACCACCGTCGATTGCACGGTCAGCAGAATCTCGCGCACCGGTTGCGCAAGACTGCGCCCCAGCGGCGTGAGTTCCATGCGCCGCCCCACCTGCATCAGCAGCGGATCGTTGAAATACTCGCGCAAGCGGCCCAGCGCGCTGCTCGTTGCCGACGCGCCAATGTGCAGCCGCTCGCTCGCGCGCGTGACGCTGCGCGTGTCGAGCAGCGCATCGAGCGCGACCAGCAGATTCATGTCGAAGTGACCCAGTCTCATGGGGCGTGACTATCCCGCGAGCATCCGATCCCATCAATGCGTGTTTCCACTAGGAATTGATGGTTTCGACAATTGAATCCCTCTACAGTACGGCTATACAAACGATTCGCCGTGCCGCCCCGAGCGGCCGGCAACAAGCCGGAGACAACCCGCATGCAGACCGCGCCGTGCACGCAGCAGCCGCTGCTTTCCTCGTTGCGACCCCATCATTTCGGCATCAGCGTGCCCGATCTCGACGCCGCCGTCGCCTGGTACGGCCGCATGCTCGGCTTCACGCTCGAACAGCAGCTTTACATCGACAAGATTCCCGCGCGTATCGCTTTCGTGCGCCGCGAGCAATACCGCATCGAGATCTTCGAAGTGCCGGGCGCCGCGCCCCTGCCCGACGATCGCCGCGTGCCCAATCTCGATCTGCGCACGCACGGCAACAAGCACATGTGTTTCGAAGTACCCGACGTGCCGGGCGCGGTGGCCGCGTTGCGCGAAGCGGGCGCGGATATCGCGTTCGAACTGAACGTCGACGGCAATCCCACGGCCTTTATTCGCGACGCGGGCGGCAATCTGATCGAGTTGCTCGAACCGTTCGCCCCGATCGCCATCAATCGTAACGCGTGCTGAACGCTGAATTTGCATGCGCGCCGGCGTTCACGCTGCGGGCCGGATCGCGCTGCCTTACCCAATCTTGCTGACACGTTGACGTATTCACGCACCCATGACGACATCGACTAATCCGCTGCACGGCTGGCAAGTCAACCGCGACGAGATTCGCCAGGTTGGCCGCGATCTGCTGCGCCCCGAATGCATCCTCGCCGAACCCGACGGCACGCTCTGGACCGCCGACGCGCGCGGCGGCGTCATGCGCATCGCGCCCGACGGCACGCAAACACTGATCGCGCAGCACAGCACGCAGAACACCGCGCCCGCGTCCGGCGACGCCCAGCAACTCGTGATGGGCGGCACGCTGCCCAACGGTCTCGCGTTCGACGCCGAAGGCCATATCGTGATCGCCAACTTCGGCACCGACGCCATCGAACTGATGACGCGCGACGGCGCTTCGCGCACGCTCTACGACCGCCTCGACGGCGCGCCGCTCGGCAAGACCAATTTCGTGCTAACCGACTCGCGCGGCCGTATCTGGTTCACGGTGACCACGCGCCAGGTGCCGTGGACGCGCTCGATCAACGAGAAGACCGCCGACGGTTACGTAGGCCTGATCGACGAACACGGCATCCGCATCGTCGCGGACGGCTTCGTGGGCACCAACGAGATCCGGCTCGACGCCGACGAGGCATGGCTCTACGTGGTCGAAACCAACGCGCGCCGCATTTCGCGTCTGCGCGTGCAGGACGACGGCTCGCTCACCGATCGCGAGATCTACGGGCCGCCCGATCTCGGCGGCTTTCCCGACGGCTTCGCGTTCGACGCGCACGGCAATCTCTGGATCACGCTGATCCTCAACGAGAAGCTCATTGCGCTCACGCCCGAAGGCGAAGTGCTCACGCTGCTCGACGACGGCAATCCCGAGGCTTTCGCGCGCTACGAAACGCACTATCGCGACGGCACGACCACGCCCGAGCTGATGGGCGCGTGCCGCGGCACGCTCGCGCCGATGATGGCGAGCCTCACGTTCGGCGGCCCCGATCTGCGCACGGTGTATCTCGGCAGCCTCGGCGGCACGACGCTGGCGAGCTTCCGCTCGCCGGTGCCGGGTTTGCCGCTCGCGCACTGGAACCGTTCGGCGACGAACGCTACGCACGAAACGCACGACACACACGACAAGCACGCAACGTCATGACGAAGTTCACCACCCTTAACGGCGAGCGCCCCGTCGCGCTCGTCACCGGCGCGACGGGCGGCCTCGGCGAGCAGATCTGCCGCTCGCTCGCGCTCGCCGGTTGCGCCGTCGTCGCCGGTTATCGCAGTTCGGCCGACGCGGCGCATGCGCTCGTCGCGCAACTCGACGGCGAAGGCCATAGCGCCCTCGCCGCGCCCGTGACCGACACCGCCGCGCTCAAGCGCCTCGCCGACGACGTGGCCACGCGCTACAACCGCTGCGACGTGCTCGTGAATTGCGCGGGCACCACGCGCTTCGTCGCGCACGACGACCTCGACGGCATGCCCGACGCGCTCATCGACGACGTGCTCGCCACCAACGTGCGCGGCCCGTTCGCGATGGTGCGCGCGCTGCGTCCGCTGCTCGACCGCAGCACGCTCGCGGGCGGCGCGGTCGTCGTCAATATTTCGTCGATCGCCGCGCAGACCGCGATGGGCAGCAACGTGATCTATTGCGCCTCGAAGGCCGCGCTCGACAATCTCACGAAGTCGCTGGCGCGTGCGCTCGCGCCGCGCATCCGCGTGGTGTCGGTGTCGCCGGGACTCGTCGACACCGAATTCGTGAAGTCGATGGACACCGCGTGGCGCGACGAGCAGGCCGCGCGCACGCCGCTCGGCCGCCTCGCCGACCCGCAGGAAATCGCGCAGGCGGTGCTAGTCGCCGCGCGCGATCTGCGCTTCACCACCGGCTGCGTGCTGCCCGTCGACGGCGGCCGCCCGCTGCGCTGATCGCATCAACCGACAAGACATCGAAGGAGACAGACACCATGAAACTCGCGTCGCTCAACAACGGTCATCCCGATGGGGCGCTGATCGTCGTCTCGCGCGATCTGCGCCGCGCGGTTCGCGCCGACGCCATCGCGCCGACACTGCGCGCCGCTCTCGACGACTGGGCGCACACGCAAGCCGCATTGCAGGCGCTTTACGACGCGCTCAACGCCGGCCGCGCGGCGAACGCGTTCGACTTCGACGCGCAGGCGTGCAGCGCGCCGCTGCCGCGCACGCATCACTTCATCGACGCCTCCGCGTTCCTCAATCACGGCCGCATCATGACGCAGGCCTACCATCCGGAGAAGAAGTCGGACCCGTCGATTCCCGTGCTGATCCAGCGTCAGGCCGACGATTTCGTGGGCCCGCACGGCGACTACGCGTTCCCCGACGAAGCCGATCAATGCGACTTCGAAGGCGAAGTGGGCGTGATTCTCGGCGACGTGCCGATGGGCACGCGCGCCGCCGACGCACTCTCCCACGTACGCCTCGTCGTGCTCTTCAACGACGTGAGCATGCGCAAGCATCTGTTTCGCGAGCTGGGCATGGGCTTCGGCTTCATTCTCGCCAAGCCCGCCACGGCGTTCGCGCCGGTTGCCGTCACGCCCGACGAACTCGGCGACGCCTGGCAGGACGGCCGCGTGCAGCTCGACATGGAAGTCGCGCGCAACGGCGAGCGCTTCGGCGCGCCGAATGGCCGCGAAATGAGCTTCGGCTTTCACGAATTGATCGCGTATATCGCGTACAACCGCAATCTGCGCGCGGGCATGCTGCTCGGTTCGGGCACCTTCTCGAACGTCGATTATCACGCGACGGGTTCCGCCTGCCTCGCGGAGCAACGCGCGATCGAAATGCTCGAACACGGCGAATCGCGCACGCCGTGGATGCGTTTCGGCGAACGTCTGCGTTTCGACATGAAGGGCCACGACGGTCAATCGATCTTCGGCGCCATCGATCATCGCTACATTCAGGCGGACTACGTTCAGCAGTCCGCCCACCACGCCATTGCAGGAGCAGGCGCATGACCACGCAATACGACATCGTCGCGATGGGCGCGGGCCACAATGGCCTCGTCGCCGCCGCGTATCTCGCGAAAGCCGGCAAGAAAGTCCTCGTGCTCGAACGCAAGGCGTGGCCGGGCGGCGGCGTGAGCACGCGCGAGCTGAACACGCCGGGCTACTGGCACGACGAGCACTCGAGCGTGCACATCATGATTCAGGGCAATCCGATGCTGCGCCAGGACGAACTCGGCCTGCTCTCGGAACATGGCCTGAAATACCACTATTCGCCGGTGCCGCACGCCACGATCTTTCCCGATCAATCGGTGCTGTTCACGTACAAGGATCTCGACAAGACCTGCGAATGCTTCGCGAAGGTCTCGCAGAAAGACGCCGACACGTACCGCGAATTCGTGAAGATGAGCCAGCAGGTCCTGCAGATGTTCATGCCCGGCCTCTACTCGCCGCCGCCGCCGCTCGGCGAACTCGTCGCCATGCTCGACCGCAGCGACGAAGGCCGCCTCATGCTCGACTACATGAACCGCGACTGCCTCGATCTCGTCAATCAACTCTACGAGAGCGACAAGATCAAGATTCATCTGCTGCGTCTCGTGAGCGAAAACCTGCAGGCGCCCAACGAACTCGGCACCGGCATGGGCGTGCTGCTGATGCCCGGCATCATCCATACGTACGGCGTTTCGCAGCCGATCGGCGGCAGCGGCAAGCTCACCGAATCGCTGGTGCGCTGCATCGAATCGTATGGCGGCGAAGTGCGCTGCAACGCCGAAGTCGCGAAGATTCTCACGAGCGCGGGTCGCGCCAGCGGCGTGCAGCTCGCGAGTGGCGAGACCATCGTGGCGAAGGACGCCGTGATCGGCGCGCTTCATCCGCATGTGATCCGCCGCTTCGTGGAAGGCGTGCCCGAGCCCGTGTTGAAGCGCGCGGAACGCGCCACGCTCGCGCCGTTCTCGATCATGGTGAGCCACTACGATCTCAAGGAAAACGCGCGCTATTACGCGGGCGAAGAAGTGGGCTACGCGACCATGCTCGAATTCATGGCCACGGACAAGCTCGACGAGATGCTCGCCGATTTCGACGACCTCAAGCGCGGTCTCATCACCGAGCGCCGTCTGTGCGCGGGCGGCGACGAAAGCATCGGCGACAAGACGCGCGTGCCCGCGGGCAAGGGCATGTTCCATGGCATCACGTTCGCGCCGTACAACGTGAAGGACACGCGCTGGTCCGAGCGTCACTGGGACGAGTTCAAGGAAGAGATCGGCGATCTCTCGCTCGCGCATTACCGCCGGTTCGTTTCGAACCTGACGAGCGATAACATCGTCGCGCGCAGCATCGTCAGTCCTGTCGATCTCGAACGCTCGAGCCCGAACAGCATGATGCGCGGCGATCTGCACGGCGTGGCGCCCTACTTCTATCAAAGCGCGGGGCATCGCCCCACGCCGGACCTCGGCCAGTTCACCGTGCCGGGCGTCGAGCGCCTCTATCTCGCGGGACCGTTCCAGCATCCGGGCGGCGGCGTGTACGGCGCGGGCCGCGCCACCGCCATCAAGATGTTCGAGCAGCTCGGCATGGACTTCGGCAGCGTCGCGAAGGGCGCGCGCCAGGACAGCGGCGTGCCCGCGACGGCGAACGGCCACGCGCCGAAGAAAGCCGGCATGGTGCTGCGCGGTCCCGCCGACGAGGAACTGATGCACGTGGAGTCGCTGGAACGCGTCGGCAACGAACTCGTCATCAAGGGCAAGAGCTTCGGCACCATGCCGATGGAAGCGCGCCTCGACGCGTCTTCCGCGCGCGCGGGCCTCAAGATGCTCGGCGCCACGCGCCTGGCGTTCCTCGCCACGCTGCCGTTCCGCAAGGGAGACGCGCAATGAGCCATGTCGTCGTTACCGGTGCACAGGGGTTCGTCGGGCGCGCGCTCGTCAAACGTCTGCTCGCCGACGGCCTCGGCGCACGCGCGGTGTCGACACTCACGCTGCTCGATATCGCATTCGATGCGCCGCACGCCGATGCACGCGTGACGCAACTCGCGGGCAGCATCGCCGACGCGAGCGTGCGCGCGCAAGCCTACGCAGCGCCCGTCGATGCCGTGTTCCATCTCGCGAGCATTCCCGGCGGCGCGGCGGAACGCGACTACGCGCTCGGCCGCACGATCAATCTCGACGCCACGCTCGGCCTGCTCGAAGATCTGCGCGGTCAGGCCCGGCCGCCGCGCTTCGTCTTCGCGAGCACGGTGGCCGTCTACGGCGAGCAACTGCCCGAGGTCGTCGACGAACGCACGCTGCCCGCGCCCGCATTGAGCTACGGCGCGCACAAGCTGACGGGCGAAGCGCTGGTCGCCGACGCCACGCGCCTCGGCTGGGTGCAGGGCTGCTCGCTGCGCCTGCCCGGCGTGGTGGCGCGACCGGGCGACGGCGCGGGCATGATGTCGGCGTTCATGAGCCAGCTGTTCTGGAAACTCGCCGCCAACGAGGCGATCACGGTGCCGGTCTCGCCCGAAGGCGTGGCGTGGTGGATCTCGGTGGGCGCGTGCGTCGACAATCTGCTGCATGCGGCGACCGTCGACGCGGAACGCTTCAACGCGCGGCGCAGCTATCAGATGCCGGTGCTGCGCCTCACCATCGCCGAAGTGGTCGACGCGCTCGCCGCGCGCTTCGGCGAGTCACGCAAGGCGCTCGTGACCTACGCGCCCGACCCGTTCATCGAGCGGCTGTTCGCCGCCTATCCGCCGCTGCTGACGCCCGAAGCCGAACAACTCGGCCTGCGCCACGACGGCACGGTCGAACAACTGATCGCCCGCGCCATCGCCCATTGAATACCCGGCATCGCTGCGCCACTGAATCGCTGCGATACCAATGAAAAGGATTCCTGATTATGCAGATCGTTGGACTCGAATATCTCGTCTTCGGCATCGACGACATGGCGGGAGCCCGCCAGTACCTGCACGACTATGGTCTCGACGAAGTCGAATACGATCCCGCGCACGGCGGCGTCTTCACCGCACTCGACGGCACGGGCCTCGTCATGCGCCCCGCCGACGACCCGCGCCTGCCGCCGCTGCCGCCGAAAGCCGCCACGCCTTGTTTGCGCGAAACGGTCTACGGCGTCGACAACGCGGACACGCTCGCCACGATCCGCGCGCATCTCGAAGCGGAGCGCGACGTGCGCATGGACGCCGACGGCACCGTGCATTGCATGGACGATGCGGGCTTCGGCGTCGCCTTCATGGTCACGCAACGCCGCGCCTATGACGCGCGCTATCTGGGCTTCAACGTGCCGGGGCAACCCGCCGGTCGCGCGCCCAACGACTGCGCTGCGAATCCCGATGAAGTCATCAAGCCGCGCACGCTCTCGCACGTCGTGTATTTCGTGGACGACGTGCAGAAGGCGGAAGCGTTCTATGCGCGCCTTGGTTTCGTCGTGACCGACCGCTTCAATCATCTCGGCCCGTTCATGCGGCCGGCGGGCACGAACGATCATCACACGCTCTTCATGATCGAAAGCCAGAACGATCACATGATCGGCTGCAATCACTTCACGTTCCATCTGGGCTCGCCCGCCGAAGTGCTGCAGCACGGCTGGAACTTCGTGAAGAAGGGCTACAAGAGCTTCTGGGGGCCGGGCCGCCATATTCTGGGCAGCAACTTCTTCTGGTATTTCAACAGCCCGTTCGGCGCGACGATCGAGTTCGACGCGGACATGGACCTGCACGACGCGAGCTGGACGCCGCGCGCCGTCGATCCGGGTTCCGACAACTCGCAGATCTTCCTGTTCGACGCCCGCAACAAGTGGGCGCCCGGCGAATGACCACGCACGCCGGAGAGCGCCTGCTCTGCACGCTCGACGCGCTGCCCGACGGCGGCGCGCGCGGCATGCTGCGCGAAGGCTTCGACGATCGTCTGTGCGTCGTGCGTCAGGGCGACGAAGTATTCGTCTGGCTCAACGACTGCCCGCACGAACATCGGCCGATGGAATATCGCCAGGACCGCTTTCTGTCCGGCGACGGACAGCACATCGTCTGCTACGCGCACTCCGCGCATTTCGACATCCGCACGGGCCTGTGTTTCGCCGGGCCGTGCACCGGCAAGTCGCTCATCAAGGTACCCGCGCGCGTTGTCGACGGCGAAGTATGGATCGCCGCCGACCTGCCCTCGGTCTTCGACATTTAAACGGACTATCACCATGTTCCAGTACTTTCCGACCAATTACGTGTGGAGCCTTTCGACGATGATCGCGCTCACGCACGGCGGCAATATCGGCGAAGTCGACGCCATGTGCGCGCCGCTGCGCGACGCGGCGCTCGCGGGCGACGATCCCGGCACGGTGGCTTTCTATGAAGCGTGGAAGGCCGGCGCCGATCAGCTCAGCGCCCTCGCCGACGACGATCTCGCGCGCGGCCACACGCTGTCCGCCGGCGAAAAATACGCGCGTGCGGGCCTGTATTACGGCATCGCCGAACGCATGCAGGCACACGGTTTCGAAGCGCGCCTCGCGATCTATCAGCGTTCGCTCGAACAGTTCGAACGCGGCCGCACGCTCGGCCGCGAGAATTGCGTGCGCGTCGACATCCCGTATGGCGACACGCATCTTGCCGCGCTCTACGTGCGCGCCGAAGGGCTGCAAGCGGGCCAGCGCGCGCCGATCGTCGTCGTCATGAACGGACTCGATTCGACCAAGGAGATGCTGCAAAAGAGCGTGATGGGCACGATGTTCGCGCGACGCGGCCTCTCCGCGCTGTTCGTCGATCAGCCGGGCACGGGCGAAGCGCTGCGTTTGCAAGAACTGCCTGCCGTGCACAACACGGAGGTCTGGGCCGCGCCGATCGTCGATTGGCTCGAAGCGCACGAGGAAGTGGACCCGCAGCGCATTGGCGCACTCGGTGTGTCGCTGGGCGGCTATTACTGTCCGCGCGCGGTCGCGTTCGAGCCGCGCTTCGCGTGCGGCGCGGTCTGGGGCGCCAATCACGACTGGCGCGCCGTGCAGCACGCACGTCTGAAACGCGAAGGCGAAAATCCCGTGCCGCATTACTGGAAGCACGTGCAATGGGTGTTCGGCGCGAAGGATCAGGATGACTTTTTCGCCAAGGCCGAATTCATGCATCTGAACGGCGTGCTCGATCGCATTCGCGTGCCGTTTCTGGTGACGCACGGCGAAAACGATCGCCAGATTCCGCTCAAATATGCGCACGAAACCTTCGATCAGTTGATCAACAGCCCGAAGAAGGATCTCTTCGTTTTCACCGCGCGCGAAGGCGGCGTCGAACACAGCTCGCTCGACAATCCGCTCAACGCCGGCAACCGCATCGCGGACTGGCTCGCGGAACAACTGGGCGGCACGCTCGCCTGAGGCGCGCGTTCTTCGTCGCTCCATTCAGACCTATCCAGTCATTACGCAACGATAAAACACAGAGAGACACCATGGCACTCGTCAACAAGGTCTTGATCGTGGGAGGCGGCATCGGCGGCATGTGCGCGGCGATCATGCTGCGCCGCCAGGACATCGAGGTCGATCTCGTCGAACTCAATCCGCAGTGGGCGCCCGACGGCGCGGGCATCACCATCAGCGGACCGACGCTGCGGGCGCTGCGCGAAGTCGGCGTGGTCGCCGACGTGCTGCGCGTGGGCGGTTCGTGGCGCGCCGTCGATATCTGCGACGCAAGCGGTCAGCTCACGGCCACCGTGCCGATCGCCTCGGCGCACGGCGCGGACGATCTGCCGGGCGCGGCCGGCATCATGCGCAGTGCGCTCGCCGCGATCCTCGCGGACGCCACGCAGCGCGCGGGCGCGAACGTGCGCCTCGGCGTGAGTTTCGAAACGCTCGCGCAGGATGAAGAAGGCGTCGACGTCGTCTTCACGGACGGCACGCGCGCGCGTTACGACCTCGTGATTGGCGCGGACGGCGTCAATTCCGCGGTGCGCCGCCACGTCAAGCCCGATTTCGCGGGGCCGCGCTTCACGGGCCAGGGATCGTGGCGCGCGGTGGTGCCGCGCGAACGCGAGAACTCGACGATCTACATGGGCAAGACCACCAAGGCGGGCATGAATCCGATCAGCGCGACGCAGTGCTATCTGTTCGTGCTCGACAAACGCGAAGGCATGGATTTCCTCGCGCCGGACAAGTGGCCGCAACTGCTCGCCGATCTGCTCGAAGAATTCGACGGCCCGCTCGCGAGGCTGCGCGAAGGGCTGCTCGACGGCACGCTCGACGATCACCGCGTTTTGTATCGTCCGCTCGCGGGGCATATGATCGAGGGACCGTGGCATCGCGGCCGCGTGGTGCTGCTCGGCGACGCCGTGCACGCGACCACGCCGCATCTCGCCTCGGGCGCGGGCATCGCCGTGGAAGGCGCGCTCGTGCTCGCCGACGAACTGCGCCGGCGCCATTCGCTCGAAGGCGCGCTGCTCGCCTACGCGGGCCGCCATTACGACCGCGCGCGGCTCGTTGTGTCGGCGTCGGGGCGGCTGGGCGAGATCGAGCGCGAAGGCGGCTCGCGCGACGAGCACACGCGCATCATGGTCGCGGCGCAGCAGGCGTTGCGCGATCCGTTGTGAATCACGTCATCTGCCCGCTTGAAACCAAGGAATTCACCATGAGCGATTTTTCACCCGAAAACGGCCGCGTGGCGGTCGTCACGGGCGCCGCCGGCGGCCTCGGCGAAGCCTTCGCGTGGCGCCTCGCCGCCAGCGGCCACACACTCGTACTGACCGATCGCGCGCCGTGCGATGCGCTGGCCGCGCGCATCGACGCCGCCGGTGGCCGCGCCATCGCGCTCGCCTGTGACCTGAGCGAACCCGACGACATCGCCCGCTTCGCCGCCGAAGTGATCGAGCGCACCGGCAAGGTCGACGTGCTCGTCAACAACGCGGCCTTCATGCCGATGGCGCCGCTCGCCACCATCACCGCCTCGCTGTGGCGGCAGATCATGACCGTCAACGTCGACGCGCCCTTCCTGCTCGCCCAGGCCTTTTCGGCCGGGATGGTCGAGCGCGGCTGGGGCCGCATTGTCAATCTCGCGTCGAGCACCGTGTGGGGACCGCCGCCCGGCATGAGCGCCTACGCGAGCAGCAAGATGGCGGTGATCGGCCTCACGCGCGCGCTCGCGTCCGAACTCGGCGCGCACGGCGTGACCGCGAACGCCATTTCGCCGGGCTTGACGCGTCATCCCGGCAGCGCGGCGAATCTGCCCGCCGAAGCCTTCGAAGCGGTGCGGGCGCGACAGTTCATTCCGCGCACCGAGGAACCCGACGACCTGACCGGCGCACTGGCCTTTCTCGTTTCCGACGACGCGCGCTTCGTCACCGGCCAGGTGCTGAACGTGGATGGCGGCGGCTTCGGCTTCTGAGGGCGACGGCGCAAAAAACGGCATGCGCGATGCGCGTCGATACGCGGCGCGCGTCGCAATCGGCGCGGTAACCGCTAGAATTGCGGTTTTAGTCCGGAAACTGCCCCATGTCCTTCGCCACGCTAGGCCTGATCGATCCCTTGCAGCGCACTCTGCGGGATCTCAATTACCAGACGCCCACGCCGGTGCAGGTCAAGGCGATTCCCGCCGTGCTCAGCGGCAAGGACGTCGTGGCCGCCGCGCAGACCGGCACCGGCAAGACGGCCGGTTTCGCGCTGCCGCTGCTGCAACGGCTGGTGCAGAACGGCCCGGCGGTGTCGAGCAATCGCGCGCGCGTGCTGGTGCTCGTGCCGACGCGCGAACTCGCCGAGCAGCTGGTGCAGGGCTTTATCGAATACGGCAAAGGCCTCGACCTGCGATTCCTCGCCGCTTACGGCGGCGTGAGCATCAATCCGCAGATGATGAAGCTGCGCAAAGGCGTGGACGTGCTCGTCGCCACGCCTGGCCGTCTGCTGGATCTTCATCGTCAGAACGCCGTGCAGTTCGATCAGGTGCAGACGCTCGTGCTCGATGAAGCCGATCGCATGCTCGACCTTGGCTTTGCGCGCGAACTGAACGCGGTCTTCGAAGCGGTGCCCGCGAGACGCCAGACGCTGCTGTTCTCCGCGACCTTCAGCGAGGAAGTCCGCACCATGGCGGCGGGCATTCTGCGCAATCCGGTCGATATCAGCGTCAGCCCGCCCAATGCGACGGCCAGCAAGATCAAGCAATGGGTCGTGACGGTCGACAAGCGCAACAAGCCCGAACTCTTCATGCACCTCGTGGCGCGCAACAAGTGGCAGAACGCGCTGGTGTTCGTCAAGACGCGCAACGGTGTCGATTACCTCGCGACCTTGCTGGAAAAAGCCGGCTATTCGGTCGATACGATTCACGGCGACAAACCGCAACCGGCGCGTCTGCGCGCGCTGGAGCGCTTCAAGGCGCGTGAAGTGCAGATGCTGGTGGCCACCGATGTGGCCGCGCGCGGACTCGATATCGACGATCTGCCGCTGGTGATCAACGTCGATCTGCCGATCGTCGCGCAAGACTATGTGCACCGTATTGGCCGGACCGGCCGCGCGGGCGCCAGCGGCGTGGCGGTGTCGCTCGTGTGCGCCGATGAAGCGCCGCAACTGGCCGCGATCGAAGCGCTGATTAGACAAACGCTGCGTCGCGAAGAGGAACCGGGCTTCCTCGCCGATCATCGCGTGCCGGAAACCAGCGCGAGCGGGGAAATCCTCAAGAAACCGAAAAAACCGAAGAAAGCCAAGGTGCCGCAGGTGGTCGCCGGGGTTCTGCCGGGCAAACAGGCGCAGCCGGGCGACGGTCCGGGCCCGGGCTGGGTGAATCCGTTCAGCACGCAGAAACCGCGCGCCAAGCCTGCTGCCAAGAAGTCTGCGGCGGGTTCGGGTGGGGCGCGTAAGCCTGTGGGGAAAACCGGCGGTAAGCCTTCGGGGAAACCTGCCGGTGGGCGTGGGAAGCGCTGATTCCAGCGCAGATCGATGGATCGGCGTATCGTGCGGCTGAGTTAAAGGCGGTTCGTGCCGCCGTCGCTCTCCCGTTGAAATTCGTCTCGCGTGATGGCGTAGCGGCTGTACGGCACGCCGTCGTCGATGCCATCGCCGCGATGCGTCATCCGCAACTTCGACGCGACATGGATCGACGCGCGATTCTCCGGATGAATGTCCGCGACGATCTCCGGCAGCGCGAGCGTGCGAAGCGCGTGAATGAGGACGGGACGTGCGGCCTCCGTCGCATATCCCTGCCCCCACGCCGCCCGGTTTAAACGCCAGCCGATTTCAAACTCGGGGCCGACGGCATCGTACGGGATGAGCAAGACCCAGCCGAGAAAGCGCTCGGGATCGCGCTTCGCGAAAATCGACCAGTAACCCAGTCCCTCGCCGAAACGCGCTTCAATGCGCGAGTGAAGAAAGCGCTTGTGCGCCTGAAGATCGCTCCACGGGCCAACGACGAATCGAACGACTTCGGGATCGCGATCCATCGCGAGGCACGCGTCGAAGTCCTGTAGCGTACGCGGCCGGAGTGTCAGACGGTCGGTGTGAAATGTGGGAAGCGGCATGGCATCGGCGATTGGCTTTAAGCAATGGGCGACTCGGTGAGGTGGTTTAGTGAGCTCGCTTCCTGCTAATTGGTCAGCCGCCGGACACTGCCACCACGCAACGTTCATCCTTGTGGTGCGTCGAGCGGCCTGCCGAAACGGTCGTAGCGCGGGAAAAAATAATGTGCAGGATTCAACGAGTAAGCGACGCGCTCCGCTTTGCCCATGATTTCCTCGCGCGGGAAGAAACCGAAGTATCGGGAATCGGCGCTGTAGTCCCGGTTGTCACCTAGCATCAGATATTTTCCGGGTGGCACGACAAGCGGCCCAAATGAATCGCGAGGACTCGGTGCATCCGGTGACAGACGGATAGTGTGCGCAGCCCCGCTGATCACTTCCGTGTAGTACTCGCCGCGCGACGTCGCATCATTCGCGTGCTCATCGAGCTGAATCTCCCGGTAGCTCACGCGCGAACCGTTGATAAAGAGGACGTTATCGCGCATGGCAACGGTGTCGCCCGGCAGTCCAATGACGCGCTTGACCAGCAATTCGTGCGCTGCCGCCGACTGGATCGTGACGATATCGCCTCGCTGGGGATTATGAAGGCGCACAAGACTCAAATGCGTCAGCGGAAAGCGAATGTCGTACGCCATCTTGTCCACGAGAATTCGATCTCCCACTTGAATCGTCGGGAGCATCGAGCCGCTGGGCACCACATTCCAATCCGCAATGGCACTCCGGAAAACCGTCATCAGCAGCAGAAACGCAACGAAGCCTTTATGTTCTTTCCAAACTTTTCCGATCAGACGCATGGACTTTCGCCTCCATAAGACAGCTCAACACAACAGGACATGAAGCCGCAAACCGACACCGCATTCACTCACCCAGCAGATCGCGATAGCTCGCATACGCGCCGAGCAAGATCAACACAGCCAGCACCGGCGTAACGACCACGCCGCTCAACGTCATCGGCATCGCCGACACCGCGAACGCATAAGCCCCCATCACCGCCGCGTAAATCAACGCGACCGGCCAGTTGCGCGCAACGGCGCGCGCACTCGTCATCATCGCGTCGAGCGGCGTGCGGTTGCGCAGCACGATCAACGCGGGCGCGAACCAGAACGACGCGAACGCAACCCCATAGAACGGCAGCGCAGCCAGCCAGGCCCACGCGCGCAGCCCATGCATGTGCGCCAGCATGGTTGCCGCGAAATAACCGGCGCTCGCCATCGCCGCAGCCGCCACGCCGACAGCAAGCAAGGCATCGCGATGCTCATCGACCGCGCCCCACGTCTCGCCGAACGTCCAGGGACGCGCGTGATCGGCACGCTCCTGCATCAGCACGAACATGGCCATCGCCAGCGGCGCGACGAGCGGCGCCAGCACGCTCAGACGCGGCGCGAGTTCGAACAGCGTGACAAGATCGGCGCAAGCAAGCAGCGCGAAAAGCCACGCCACGGGCCGCAGACGCGCGACCGCAAAACCTTGAGCAAGCCAGGCAAAACAACGCGCGGCCTGCACGCGACGAATGCGATGGTGATCGGCGCGCGCAACCGGCGCGGTGCTGGAGAGAAAGTGCAGATTCATGACGATGTCCTGTTCGAAGAAAAAGACTGCGTTGTCGATGTTCACTGCGCTCGCGTGCGTCAGGCCGCGCCGTGTTCGAGACGTTCGGCGATGCGCTCGGCGTGACGCCGCACATAGCGCACGAGGCCGCGCCAGGTGAAGCGCGTGAGCCACACGCAGAGCCACAAACCGAGCGCGCCGCCCGCCAGCATCGCGACGCCGTAAAGCAGCGCGCCGATGCTCGATCCATGCGGACCGACGATGAGCACGTGATCGTCGCCGCTATCGATGGCGACGTGATTCTTGTCGATCACCACCGAGTCGCCTTCGCTGTGCACCGCGAGTCGCGGGCCGTCCTTGCCGCCCTCGACAAACGACACGTGCTCGCCGTCGCTCTTGACTTCCCACGCCATATCGCCCGCGCTGCCGCCCATTCGCGCGGCCGAGAGCGTGTCGCCGCTTCCGGTGCCGATGTCGAGCGCGACGACGTTGGCACGCGGAATCGTCCACACGTCGCCCTTCACGTCGAACCCGGCCGTCGCGCCGCCCGTCGACGTGACGTGCAGTTTGCCGTTTTCGTTGCGCAATTCGACGTTGCCCGATGTGGTCACGATCGACATGTGCGTACCGGGCTGCGGTTGCAGCACGAAGCGATCGCCGTCGACGCGAAAGTCCGGCACGTTGACGCGCTTGAGCATCGCGGCGTCGCCATCCGCCCGACGCTGCGATTCGGCGCCATCGTCCGCGCTCTCGCTGCTGTCCTGGCTGCTGCCCTGAAAGCTGAAAGGAATGCGGTCCGTCGACGGCCAGCCGAACGCGTGATGACTGCTGAGCAGCACCACGGTCGCGAGCCCGGTGACGAGCATCGTCGCCGAGAGCACGTAGCCGCACGTGAGCAGCGTCAGGTAGAAAATGAACGGCACGAGCAGAAACAGTTGCACGAGTCCGAGGCCCGCGATCGACACGATCACGCGCAGCAGATTGCCGAACGAGCGGCGCGTTTCCCACTGCCGGAAGCTCGCCTGCGCACGCAGTTCGCGCGCCAGTTTCACGGGATCGCCGAGCGCCGCAATCACGTCGGCTTCGCTGCGTCCGGCCGCGAGTGCGTCACCGATGTACTCGCGATAGTCGGCGACGATGTCGTCGACGACATGCTTCGGCAAACTTCGCAGTTCATGCCGCAACTGCTGGATGAATGCGTCCTGCGTCATTGCTTGCCCCCTGTTTTGAGAGGCGCGCCCGGCAACCCGAGCACACCGTTGACTTCATCGACGAAACTGCGCCATTCCTCTTCCATGCTCGCGAGGCTGCTGCGCCCCGCCGCCGTCAGCGAGTAATACTTGCGCGGCGGTCCGGAACTCGACTCGACGAAATACGTGGACACCCAGGCTTCCGCCTGCAGGCGGCGCATCAGCGGATAGATCGTGCCTTCGCTGATTTCCATGGTTTCCGATAGCGTCGAGACGAGTTCGTAGGCGTAGCTGTCGCCGCGCGCCAGCACGGCCAGCACGCACATGTCGAGCGTTCCCTTCTTGAGCTGGGTCTTCATTCAAATCCGTCTTCGATAGTGTGCATCACACAGTACCTTGCAATACACGCATGGTGCGTACAACGTGTTTCCGCGAAATCATGGACTGCAATGTAGCAGGCGGTATTGTTTTATGCAAGGTACTGTTTTATGCACTGTTCCGGGTGATCTCGCGGAGATTGAAAGCTATGAAAGGATCGCGTGGAAAGCCCGTTGCGGGCGGACCGGGAGTCGGAAAACCATTCGGCCCCATGCGCGAAGCATGATTAACAGGAAGCGGCGGGCGCCCGGCGTTCCAGCGCAGATAAATGGCGGATCGACGCTACAATTCCCGCCACGTTACGTGGCGATGCCGGCGACCCGCGCACACGACCGCTGCGTCACGGATTGCAACCGCAACGCACTGACCAAGCAGAGCGTCCCCTATGCCCGCGGCTCAACAGATTCCAGCCGGTTCGTACAACGGCCGCCTCGCCGGTCTGCCCATCGTTCTGCACTGCGCGTGGAGCGACGCGGGCCAGTTGACGCTCACGTTCGACAGCCCCGACCAGGGCGCATACGATCTCGCGTGCACGATTGCCGATACGCCTGGGCGCACGCTCGAATTCACGGTGCCCGCAGCGAACGCGAGCTGGTCCGGCGCGCTGGAAGCCGACGACGTGACATTGGCCGGCAAGTGGACGCAAGGCATCGCCAGCACGCTCAAACTTGTGCGCGATACGTTCGTGGCATCGGCGCGACCATCGCGTTTCGACGGCATCTGGCACGGCATTACCCGTGAAAAACACCGACGCATAATCCGTCACAGAAAAATTCGAAAAAGAATTCAAACCGATGAAGTACAACACCGACTTTTCTCGCGCGACCTTGGGCGTGCTTTTATTTTCTGTCATTTCGTCGGCGCATGCCGGATGGTACGACGTTCAAAACTACGCGGGAACCATCGGCGACCTGCCTGTGCATCTGTCGATTCAAATGAGCGACAATTCGCGTGAATCACACGTGGACGGCAGTTACTATTACGACGCGCATCGAACGCCCATTCCGCTGCAAGGCAAACGACTCGCCGATGGCTCGCTGCAACTGTGCGAAGCCGGGGAGCCGGCCACGTTCGGCGATTCACCCAAAGTGCCGGAGGCATCGGCCACGCATCCGGTTCCTTGCCCTATCTCGCTCAGCGTGAACGGCGAGCAAGCATCGGGCGAGTGGCGCGACGGCAAAAAGAATCTGCCGATCTCGCTGCATCAGATTGGGAGTCTCAACGACACCGGCGATTCCCCTCGCCTTGGCGGCACGGTTGAAATTCCGATGTGGCATCACACGAAACACTATCTATTGCTGGGCGTGTACGAATCGGCCAGCAATTGCCCGCCTTCGATGTCCCGCTTGCGGCTCGTCGATATCAAAAGCGGACGCGTCGATAAAGAACTGAAATTCCCCTGTGGCACGGGCACCGTGTCCACCCCGATTTATGCCAACGTCTATCGCGCGCGAAATCCTCGCAACGTGACGGTCATATTCCAGGGCGGCTATCACGGCATGGGCGACGATCGGGATATAGCGGTCGAACGCTGATCAAGGCGCTATTCATTGCACGCCCTTCGCCCGTTCACAACCGTGAAGTATCCGACAAAATTGACAGCCATCGAATCGATGAGTTGTCTATTCAATTTCGATTGCATGATGGGCGCCGGACCCCGCCGCGCTTGCGTCGATTCGTCGCGAACGGTCCGCCAGCGCCCGCCCCGTCTGGCATGTGCCTCGCAGGAATAAGCTACTTCCTGCTCATTGGTAGGGAGAGAACACCGCGTCTGCTGTAATGATCGCCATCGCTGCTCAAGCACACGCAGCCCGTCCTCCTAAGGAAGCGAATCATTATGAGCCTCGACATCTTCTGGTTTTTGCCAACCTCCGGCGACACGCGATATCTCGGCAAATCCGACTCCGGCCGCGCGCCGACCAACGCGTACATGCGCCAGATCGCCGTCGCCGCCGACGAACTCGGCTACGACGGCCTCCTGATCCCCACGGGCAGCAGTTGCCTCGATCCGTGGGTCACGGCCGCGAGTCTCGCGCCGGTCACGCGACGCATCAAACTGCTGGTGGCGCTGCGCACTTCGCTGGGCAATGTGACGGCTTCCGCGCGTCAGGCGGCCACGCTCGACGAAGCGCTCGGCGGCCGGCTTTTGCTGAACGTCGTGCCGGGCGGCGATGCCTCGGAACTCGCCGCCGATGGCGTGTTCCTCTCGCATAACGAGCGCTACGAGCACGCCGGCGAATTCCTCACGGTGTGGCGCAGGCTGTTCGCGGAAAAGCAGGTCGATTTCGACGGCCGGCATATTCGCGTCGAGAAGGCGCAGAACCTCATCGAGCCGGTGCAGAAGCCGCATCCGCCTTTGTATTTCGGCGGCTCATCGGACGCGGCGCACGAAATCGCGGGCGAGCATATCGACACGTATCTGACGTGGGGCGAGCCGCCCGCAGCGGTGGCGGCGAAGTTCGCGGACGTTCGCGCGCGCGCCGCGAAATACGGCCGCAAGGTGCGCTTTGGGGTGCGTCTGCACGTGATCGTCCGGGAGACGAATGAAGAAGCGTGGGCCGCCGCTGACTCGCTGATCAGCAAGCTCACCGACGAAGACATCGCGCGCGCGCAGCAGAACTACGCGAATATGGATTCGGTGGGCCAGCGCCGCATGGCCGAACTGCATCAGGGCCGACGCGACAAGCTGGAGATCAGCCCGAACCTGTGGGCGGGCGTGGGCCTCGTGCGCGGCGGCGCGGGAACGGCGCTCGTGGGCGACCCGGCTACCGTGGCGGCGCGACTGCGCGAATATGCCGATGCGGGCGCGGAGTCCTTCGTGTTGTCCGGTTATCCGCATCTGGAAGAAGCGTGGCGTTTCGCCGAACTCGTTTTCCCGCTGCTGCCCGGCAAGCAGGCCGTCACGACGGCCGGCAACGTGCAGACTGGCGGCGCATTCGACGGCCGGGCCAGAGCCGCATCCTGATCGAAGCGTGCCCCCCGTGAGGGGCACACGCCCCTCACAAATACTCGACGTTCCCATCCACGCTAATCGCCTGCCCGGTGATATTGCGGCCCGCAGGCGAAGCAAGAAACAACGCCGTCGCCGCAATATCCTCCACCGTCACCATCCGCCGCAGCGAAATCTTCTTCAGATACGCTTCGCGCATCGTTTCGAACGCAATCCCCAACGCCTCGGCGCGCGCCGCGATGACGCGGTTCATCCGCTCGCCCTCCACCACGCCCGGCAGAATCGCATTCACCCGAATATCGCTCGGCCCGAGTTCGACCGCGAGTGACTTGACGAGTCCCACGATCGCCCATTTCGTCGACGCATAAGGCGTACGGAACGCATACCCGAGCCGCCCCGCCACCGAAGACAGCGCCACGATACTCGCGCAATCCGACGACGCCTTGAGCACCGGCACCGCGCGCCGCAGAAAATAAAACTGGCTGTCGAGATTCGTCGATACCGTACGCTCCCATTGTTCGGGGTCCAGATCTTCGACATTTCCCGTCGGGCCCGCAATGCCCGCGTTATTGACGAGCACATCGATGCCGCCCATCGCGCTCGCCGCCTCGTCGACGACGCGATCGACCTGTTCGCGCTTCGACACATCGGCCACGCTCGCCCGCAGCGCGGGATGGCGCGACTGCGCCGCTTCGACGGCAGCCGGGTCCACGTCGCAGATCACGACCTGCGCCTGCGCTTCGAGAAACGCATCGGCAATCGCCGCGCCGATGCCCGCCGCCGCGCCCGACACGAGCACCCGCAAACCGGGTCTCGGTTTCAGAAGATCCAACGTACCCATTCATGACCTCGTTCAGTGTTCTTTGGTGAATCATCCGGGCCGCGCCGGCGCGCGGCCGGATTCAAAGCGTCATGCCGCCCGACACTTCCAGCACCGCGCCGTTGATATAACTGGCTTCGTCGCTCGCGAGAAACGCGTAGACGTTGGCGATTTCCTCGGGCTGCGCGAGGCGGCCGAGCGGCACCTGGCTGCGCATCTTGTCGAGCACCGCGTCGGGCACCGTCGACAGAATCGGCGTATCGACGAAACCGGGCGCAACCGCATTCACGCGCACGCCCTTCGGCCCGAGTTCGCGACTCCACGTTTTCGTGAAGCCGATCACGCCGAACTTCGACGCCGCGTAATTCGTCTGCCCGTAATTGCCGTAAATGCCGACGACCGAACTCGCATTGAGCACGACGCCCGCGCCCTGCTCGACCATGATGTCGGCGACGATCTGCGTCGCGTTGAACACCGCGCGCAGATTCACGTCGATCACATCGTCGAACTGCTGGAGCGTCATCTTCTGCAGACGTGCATCGCGCGTGATGCCCGCATTGTTCACGAGCACGTCGATGCGGCCATGACGCGCGATCACGTCCGCGACCATCGCCCCCACGGCGTCCCGGTTCGCGACGTCGAGCACATAACCGTTGGCCTGCGCGCCCGCTTCGCGGCATGCGCTTTCCACCTGCGCCACGGCGTCCGCGTTCAGATCGCAGATCGCGACGACCGCGCCTTCGCGTGCGAACTTGCGCGCCGTTGCCGCGCCGATCCCCTGCCCCGCCCCCGTGACGATCGCCACCTTGCCCTTTAATCTCATACTGGTTCCCTGTTTGATACTGGATTGCGTGTGTATGACGTCAATGCTGCGCGCCACCGGCCGGCACCGCCAGTGACGGTCTGCCGCTTTCCTGGCGAATCACGCGGGCGAGCAGCGGCACGAGCGCGAGTCCGCCGATCGACGCCACGAGAATCACCGTGAAGCCGGCGTCGCTGCGGCCCGAGACCGCTTCCGCGAGACCGAACAGATAGGGTCCCGCGAATCCGCCCAGCAGGCCCAGCGTGTTGATGAAGGCGAGCGCCGCGGCGGCCTGGATGCCTTGCACGCGCTTCATGGCGATCGACCAGTACGAAGGCAGCACACCGCCGCCGAAGAACGCCGTGACGACGAGACACGCAATGCGCGCCGCCGGATCGTGGGCGCTCATATACGCAGCCGCGCCGACGACTGCGCCGCCCGTGAGCCAGGCGAGAAAACCGCAATCGCTCGACCCGCGCCGATGGATGCGCGGCAGCACGAGCACGCCGAGCAGAAAGCCCACGCCGACGCTCGCAGACAGCACGCCGACCATGAATGGCGACGTCACGTTCATCTGGTGAATCATGGCCGGTGCGAAGAAGTACAGGCCGACGAACGCCACCTGATTCAGAAAGTAGATGAGGCCGATCAGCACCGTGCTCGGACGCTTGAGCGCGGCGACCCAG
The DNA here is from genome assembly GCF_014171495.1 of Paraburkholderia tropica. NCBI lineage: Bacteria > Pseudomonadati > Pseudomonadota > Betaproteobacteria > Burkholderiales > Burkholderiaceae > Paraburkholderia > Paraburkholderia tropica. The sequence continues at coordinate 1,313,080 of NZ_CP049136.1, read as the reverse complement.
TCGGCCGAGGTCAGGTCCGCATGACCGTGCGTATCGATGACCGCGCGGGTTTCCAGCACGCCTGCCTCGTCGGGCGTGAGCCAGCGCGCGTCGCGCGGACGATCGGGCAGCTTGAAATACAGCAGCACGCCGACCAGGATGCTCGGCAAGCCTTCGATCATGAACATCCACTGCCAGCCGCGCAGGCCGCCGAGTCCGGAGAGTTGCATCAGCGCGCCGCCGAGCGGACTGCCGATGACGAGCGCGAGCGCCGGCGCCGTGTAGATCCAGCCCACGGCCACCGGCCGGTCCTGCGTCGCGAACCACAGCGTCACCATGTACATCAGCGCGGGAAACAGCCCGGCTTCCGCGATCCCGAGCAGCACGCGCAGCCCGTAGAACGACCACGGTCCCTGCACGAACATCATGAGCGTCGAGAGCACGCCCCAGCTCACGGCAATGCGCGCGATCCAGCGGCGCGGCCCGAAACGGTGCGCGGCGAGATTGCTCGGCACTTCGAGCAGCGCATAGCCGATGAAGAAGATCCCCGCGCCCAGGCCATAGGCCGCCGCGTGAATGCCCACGTCGATCGCGAGTTGGGTTTTCGCGAGCGCAACGTTGGTGCGATCCAGAAACGACATGAAATAGATCGCGCACATCAAGGGAATGAGCCGCGCCATTGCCTTGCGCGTGGCCTGCCGATGCAACGCATCGGCGCTTTCGATACCGGAAGCGCTCGTCATAACCGTGTCTCCTGATTAACCGGCTTTTCTTGTCTTGTTGTGTCTGACTGCCATGAAACGCTGAACAACCCAAACGACCGCGCCGCAGCCTCAGGCCAGCGCGGCCTCGAACGACACCTTGTCGGCGCCCTTCAAACCCAGCATCGCTCGCGCTTCCGCCGGCGTCGCGATCTCGAACGACAGCTCTTCGAGAATCCGCCGGATCTTCGCGACCTGCTGCGCATTCGACTCCGCCTTGACGCCCTTCGACAGATACACGCTGTCCTCCAGACCGACGCGCACATTGCCGCCCATGATGGCCGCCATCGTCACGAGCGGCATCTGATGACGGCCCGCGCCGAGCACCGAGAACTGATACTGATCGCGGCCGAACAGCCGGTCCGCCGTCGTGCGCATGACGCTCATGTTCTCCGGGTCCGGTCCCATGCCGCCGAGGATGCCGAACACCGACTGAATGAAGAACGGCGGCTTCACGAGCCCTTCGTCGACGAAATGCGCGAGGTTGTACAGATGCCCGAGGTCGTAGCACTCGAACTCGAATCGCGTGCCGTGCTCGCCGAGTTCGAGCATGATCTTTTTGATGTCGCGGAAGGTGTTGCGGAAAATCATGTCCTCCATGCCTTCCACGAAGTCCTTTTCCCACCCGTAACGCCACGACGTCATCTTCTGCGCGAGCGGATGAATCGAAAAGTTCATCGAGCCCATGTTCAGCGAGCACATTTCCGGCTTCAGCAAACGCGGATAGGCGAGCCGCTCTTCGAGCGTCATGCGCGTGCTGCCGCCCGTCGTGATGTTGATGACGGCGTCGGTGGCCTGGGCGATATCGGGGACGAATTCGGCGAAGATGGCCGGGTCCGGCGTCGGCCGCCCGTCTTCAGGGTGGCGCGCGTGCAGATGGATAATCGCCGCGCCCGCGCGCGCCGCGTCGATGGCTTGCTCGCGGATCGAGGCGGGCGTCAGCGGAAGATGCTCGGACATCGACGGTACATGGGTCGCGCCCGTCACGGCACATGAAATGATGACCTTTCGGCTCGCTTCGCTCATCGCGTCTCCTGGTTCGATACGGCTTGTCTTGTGCTTGTCTTGTGCTTGTCTTGTGATAGCGATGGTAGTCGGGTAGGATCGCGCCGATAAGGTCATTTTCGGACATCCCGCCGTCCCTTGAGGACAAACTGGACACACTGAGGATTGGACATGGCATCGACCCGGCCACCGCTCAACGAGCGCATCTACGCGCCGTACAAAATCGCCGCGCTGGTGGAAGTGCTCTCGGAACAGGGCATTGCGCCCGCCGACAGCCTCAAGGGCACGGGCGTGGAGATCGGCGAAATCTACGATGCGTCGGTCATGACGTCGATCGGCCAGTACGCGACCGTGTGCCGGAATGCGGTGTCGCTCGCGTGCGACCCGGCTACGCCGTTCAAGGTCGGCAGGCGGCTGCATCTGTCCGCCTACGGCATGTACGGCTATGCGCTGATGTCGTGCCTCTCGCTGCGCGACTACTTCAAGCTGGGCGTGAAATACCATCGCCTCGCCACGCCCACGGTCACGATCGACTGGACCGAATACCCGGACCGGATGGTCTGGACCTTCCCCGATGCCTTCGTGTCGAGTCCCTCGCGCGAGCTGGGCGCGTTCATCATCGAGCAGCAGTACATGCAGCACGTCACGCATCTCCAGGACGTGGCCGGACACGACTGCCCGCCCGTGCGCGCGAGCTTTTCGTATCCCGCGCCGCCGCACGCCGATCTCTATCGCGAGTATCTGGGCTGCCCGTGCCTGTTCGGCGAACCGCAATGCGAACTGGTCTACGACAGCGCGATTCTCGATCAGAAGCCGCAGCTCGCGCACAAACTCACGGCCACGCTGCTGCAGGAAACCTGCGACCGTCTGATCGGGCAGGCGAAGACGTCCTCGGGCGTGGCCGGCGAGGTCTATCAGATCCTGATGAGCAAGCCCGGCGTGTTTCCGGGCATGGACGAAGTCGCGAATGCGATGCATCTGACGACGCGCACGCTGCGTCGTCGCCTGCTCGCGGAAGAGACCTCATTTCTGGCGATTCTCGACGACGTGCGCCGCTCGCTGTCGCTCGAATATCTCAAGACGACGCCGCTGAGCACGGACGATATTGCGATGCTGCTGGGGTTCAGCGACACGGCCAACTTCCGGCGGGCGCTCAAGCGATGGACAGGCAAAGGGCCCGGCGAACTGCGGGGAAATGGCGAGGCGTGACGCGCGTGACGGCGACGATCGCCGGAAGGAACGATAAGGGACGGTAAGGCGTGCGTCGCGGTGGAAGCGTCCGCAGCGGGGTCTTGCAGGTCGTGCGGCCGCTTGCGTCTGTCGACGTGCGCGGCCGCTGTGACGCTCAGGGACGCGGCGCGCCCTTCTTGTCGGCGCCTTCGAAGCGCGGCGGCTTATTAGCGCGCTCGACGTCTTCTTCGAGGCTCGCGTGCAGTGTCGCGATAGCGGCGGCCGGATCGGCCGGCTTCAGCTGCTCGCGGGCGAGCGCATCGTACGTAAAGCGACGCACGACCGGATCATGCGACTTGTCCAGCACTTCGTGATAGACCTGCACGATCTCATCGGGGTGGCCCGAGAGGCTGTAAAGGCGGCGCAGTTGCTCAAGATCGTTGATGACATCGAAGCCCGGACCGGGGAACGGCGGGTGCATGCCCGGCTCACCCGCGAAGGCCGGACCGCCATGCGGCGGCGGCGGCAACGGTTCGTCCGCGCGCGCTTGCAGCGACACGGCCGCCGCAATCGCGATCGAAGCGACAGCAAACAGGTTTTTTTTCATGTGTGATTTCCTCTTGTTCGAAACAGCTAATCGGTCAGCGTTTGAACAATAAGGCTTTCACGATGTCAGGCAGCATTCTGAAAAATCCCGTAACGTTACCCCGTGTTTCGATGGTAAGAATTGGCCGACCTGCATATTTCTATCGTGGCGGTCAATGAAAATATGAGGCTGATCGAAGGGTGTTCCGGTCACATCGCTGTCACCTTCTGGCGGCAACCAACGAAAAAACAAACAGGAGAAACGGCTGGTGGCGGATCGCACTGAAATACTCACGGCGCGTCTGCGTCTGCGCCGGGCGCGTCGCAATGACGCCGTCGCGCTATTCGAGAACTACACGGGAAACGTGGACTGTTCGCGCTTTCTCCAGCGCCTGCCTCACGCGGACGTGGCCCGCACCGAGGCGATGATCGACAACTGGTGCAAGCAAGACTGGGAACGGCCGGATACGCCATTTTCGTGGGTCATCAGCACACGCGAGGACGACGAGGCAATCGGCATTTTTCTCGCGATTCCCGAGGGCCACAAGACCGAAATCCACTTTGGCATCGGCAAGCGCTTCTGGGGCCGCGGATTCGTCGCCGAAGCCGGTGCGGCGGCGCTGTCATCGCTGTGGCGCGCGCCGCATACGCAAAGAATCTGGACCGTATGCGACGTGGAAAACACGCGCTCGCAGCGCGTGCTCGATAAACTGGGATTCCAGCACGAAGGGATGTTGCGCAAATGGCTCCGGCTTCCGGCGTTCGGCGAGATCGCGCGGGATTGCCACGTCTACGCCAGCACAGCGCATCGGGACTGATCGCCCCGCGCGACAACGACCGCGAAATCCGCCCGCGCAACCTCGGGAACGCAGAATGCGCCGATAACGAGGTTTCAACTACCGGAGCGCAAAATCATGTCCCATCGACTCAAGACTGGCGATCGCGTGACGTGGAACACCCCGCAAGGCATGACGACTGGCACGGTTGTCCGCAGAATCATCCGCGACACGGAGCTTGACGGACACAACGTCGCTGCGTCGAAGGAAGACCCGCGTTACGAGGTCGAAAGTGAAAAGAGCGGCGAGCACGCGGTCCATCGCCCCGAAGCGCTGGAAAAGGTGCACAAGCACTGACCTGCACCGCATGACGCTGTCGAACGCGTGAATTGGGCCTCTGTACGAGGCCCAATTTCGTCTTTGCGCTCGCTGCGCGCGCAACGACTCGATCCTCGTTCGCCCACACGCGCATTTCGCCCTCGCCGCGATTCACCCCGAGCGACGCAATCTGCCGCGCCACCATGTTGCGCCCGATGGTCTTGTACACCTCCAGTTTCGCGGCGCCGCCGCTCGCGCGCGCAAGATGCGCACCGCGTGCTCCACGGCCACGTCCTGTCGTGCGACGGGTTTGTGCGCCTGGCTATACACCTTCTGCCGGGCGATCCACGCGCGACCATGCACGTCCCGGTGCGAAACGCGCCCGCGCTTTTCATAGTCGATGTCGTAGTCATGCGGCTGCGCGCCGCTCCGTTCGACGCGTACGCACCTGAATCAGTGATTCACATTCGGATCGCTAGTTACGTTGCACGGCGCCGCGCGCTACCGTTTCGAGCGGCTCCGTGATCGTCAGCAGAATCACGAAAGTGAACGCCGAGATCACCGACATAAAGCCGAATACGTAGTCCCAGCCTAAATGATCGAGCAGCAGACCCGCGATAAACGGCGTGGCCGCACCGCCAAGCTGGCCGCCCATATTGACGATGGCATTCGCAAGCGGGAACTTCTCTTTCGCGACAAACGACGTCGGATAGACCATATACGCGGAGAATCCAATACTCAGCGCGACACCAGCCATAAAGATCAGGAATCCATACAATACCGGCGAAGCAGGCGATTGAATCAGGACGATCATCATCAGCGCGGTCGCCACGGCGGAGAACATCATGCCGGGCTTGCGCCGCTTGCCGAGCGCGCGATCCGAAAGCCAGCCACCGAGAATGTTACCGACCACCGCGCCCACCCACGGCGCCGCCGCCACGAAACCCGTACCGGCCACGCTGAACTTCTTCACGTTGAGCAGATAAGTCGGAATCCACGCGAGCATCACGCTCGAAATTCCGAGCTGGCAGCAATAGCCAAGCGCGCAGCCGTAGATATTCCACGAGGTCACCACAGCACGCGTCGTTTCGAGCGGTTTCTCGCTGCGCACGCGCGTGATCCGGTCGAGCCAGGGCATCGCTTTCGTGCGCTCGATGCGCATGGCCGTCCCCGCCTTCGGGCTTGCCGCGTCGATCAGTTCGCGCTCCGCTTCGTTCACGCCGCGGCTGTCGGCCGGTTTGTCGGCGACCATTAAATACCAGACGATCGAAAACAGCACGCCCGGCATCGCGAACACCAGGAAGATCGCTTGCCAGCCCCACACCGAAATAATCGCCACGCCGAGAATGGGCGTAATGACCGGCCCGAATTTCACGGACGACAGAAACAAACCCGACGCGGTGCCTTTCTCTTTCGCCGGAAACCAGCTATTAATCGTCGCCGCAATGCCGAGTGGCAGCGGGCCTTCGGCGAAACCGAGCGCGAGACGGCACAGCTTGAGCGAAAAGAGCGAGCCGACGACGCCCGTCATCGCCGTCGCGATCGAAGTCAGGATCATCGAAATCGGCAGCGCGCGACGCACGCCGAAGCGTGAAATGATCAGCGCCGACGGCAATTGCGCCAACGCATACGCGATCAGGAAAACGCTGACGAGCGCGCCGGCCTCGGCGTTGGTCATCGAGAATTCCTTGCGCAGAAACGGCAGCGCAATGCCGAGGTTCGCGCGATCGGCGGCGGCAATCGTATAGATCAGGAAAAAGAGGGTCGCGACCACCCAACGATAGCGCGTGGGACGCGCCGAAGCCGCCAGGGCATTCGACGCGGGCAATGCCGTGTCTTTTCTCATGTGTCTCGCTCCATTTTTTCTATTCTGGCGTGACCCGTCCGGGTCCGCTTTGTCGACTCGACGAAGTGCAACTCGAACTAGGTCAGATCGAAACGGCGCAAGGTTGATTCCAGCCCCAGCAGTTCGACCGTCGTCGCGCCCTCGCGAATCTTCGCCCGGAACGCCAGCTCCTTTTCCTCGCGCGCCCGGCTCACTTCGACCACGCGCGCGACATCGTGCTGCGGCACGACCACCACGCCGTCGATATCGCCGACGACGATGTCGCCCGGTTGAATCTGCACGTCGCCAATCGTGATCGGCACGTTCAGCCGTCCCGGCTGATTCTTGCCCGTGCCCTTGATGCAGAGCCCGCGCGCAAATACAGGAAAACCCTGCTCGATGATCGTGCGCGCATCGCGCACCGCGCCGTGAATCACGAGCCCCGCCAACCCTTTCTGCAGCGCGAGTTCGGTGAACACGTCGCCCCAGGGACCGGCTTCGAGAAAGCCCTTCGCGTCGACGACCAGCACATCGCCCGGCTTCACTTTCAGCATGGCGTAATGCAGCATCAGGTTATCGCCGGGACGCGTGTCCACGGTGACGGCCGGGCCTGCCACGCACATCGAGGGATGGATGGGTTTGATGCCGCTGTCGAGCGCGCCATAGGCGCCCTGGGCTTCGTAGACGGTTGCGCTGCCAAGGGCGCGCAGCGCCGCGATCAGGTCGGTAGATGTCTCGTGACTGCTCATGTTCGATTTTTGGAATTTGATCGTGCTGCTAGTTTTAGATAAAGTTTCAGCAACATCAAACATCGTTTTCTGAGCCTTAGTTCAATAAAAATGAATCTTCGCCAGGTTCGCTACTTCTGTGCGGTGGTCGAGGCGGGCAGCGCGTCGGGCGCCGCCGACGCCCTGTACGTCGCGCCGACCGCCATCAGCATGCAGTTGTCCCAACTCGAAGCGCACCTGGGCGGCGAACTGTTAGATCGCTCGCGCCGGCCGATGGAACTCACGTCGCTCGGCAAATATTTCTATCCGCGCGCCAAGGAACTGCTCTCGCATTTCGGCCGGCTCGACGACGAGGCGCGAGGCATCGCATCGGGGCAGCGAGGCTGGCTCGGCATCGGCTTCGTGCGTTCGGTCGCGTATTCGATCCTGCCCGCGGCCGTGCGGCGTTTCCGTGAAAGCTGTCCCGATGTGCATCTCGATCTCGTCGAAGCGCTCTCCGAATATCAACCCGAGCGCTTGCGGCAAGGCCGGATCGATCTCGGCATTGCGCGTTTTATCGGCCCGCTCGATCCCAATCCGGATCTCGACTACACCGTCATGCTCAACGAGCCGTTCGTCGCCGTCGTGCCGGTAGGCGATCCACTGGCGAAGCAGCGTTCGGTCACGGCGGCCGAACTCTCGCGTCTGCCGTTCATTCACTACCCGAAAGACTCGCGAAGCCCGTTCGGTCAGCAACTGCTGGCCGCGTTGAAGGCGGCCGGCGGCGATCCGCGCGTCGCGCACGAAGCGATCGAAATTCATACGGCGCTCGCGCTCGTCGGTGCGGGTTTGGGCGCGACTTTGGTCGGGCGATCGACGGCGAAAAACAATCGACGCGATGTGCGCTTCATTCCGGTCAAGGATCTCGATCTGCGCACGAAGCTGGTCATGATCACGCGCGCGGGCGACGACAATCGGCTGATTGCGACGTTTCGTGAAGCGCTGTCGGCAACACGCAGGGGCTAGGATTCGAGCGTCGCGAGTCGAACCGCCAGCACGTCGATGGATCATTCCTCGTTGCAAGCAGCGCGGATTGACTCGCGCGCGATGCCTGGCAAACGGTCATCGTCGAATACGGCCAAGCACAATCGCGAGACCCGCCGTCACGGCGAGCGCAACAGCCAGTGTCATCAACCCGGCCGTAAACGATCCCGTCATTTCCTTGACGACACCCACCATCGCCGGTCCCGCAAAACCCGCGCAATTGGCCACGGCGTTGATGACCGCGATGCAACCCGCCGCCGCCGCGCCCGAGAGGAAAGTCGGCGGAATCGCCCACAATGCCGTGCGTGCGATATTCACGCCAATCATCGCAATCGTGATGCCGACGAGCGCGACGCCGACCGAATCCGAAACGGCCGACACCACGAAACCCAACGCCGCCACCGCCGAACTCATCGTCAGGCTCGCGGCGTAATCGCGGCCCTTGTCCATCCATCGCGCGGCCACGACCATCGCCAGCCCGGCGCACGCGTAAGGAATCGTCGAGAGCATGCCGGTCCGGAACAGACCCAGCCCTTCACGATTGATGATCTGCGGAAGCCACATGCCGATCCCCGCGATGCCGGTCGAGAGCGTGAACAGCGCGAGCGTCAACAGCAACACGCGCGGATCGGCGACGGCGCTGCGAAAACTTTGCGTACTGCTCGCCGTCACTTCGCTTTCCAGTTGATTCACCAGCGCGCCGCGCTCTTCGTGACTGAGCCACGTGGCGTCCTTTGGCGAATTGGACAGCACGGCCCACGCCCAGATGCCGAGCACCGTCGCCGGCAAACCCTGCGCAATAAACAGCCATTGCCAGCCCGAGAGCCCCATGAATGCGTGAATGCTCAGCAGCGCACCCGAAAGCGGGCCGCCGATGACGGACGCGAGCGGAATCCCTAGCGTGAACCACGCAAGCACGCGCACGCGATACGCACGCGGAAACCACGAAGTCAGATAGAACGCAACGCCGGGAAAGAAGCCCGCTTCGGCCACGCCGAGTATCAAACGAAGCGCGTAAAACGAATGAGGACCGACGGCAAACGCCATCGCGGCCGAGAGCACGCCCCACGTCACCATGATGCGCGACAGCCAGAGACGCGCGCCGAATCGATGCAAGGCCAGATTGCTCGGCACTTCGCACAACGCGTAGCTGACAAAGAAAAGACCCGCGCCCCAACCGAATTGCGCCGACGTGAGCCCGAGATCGTGATTCATCGTCAATGCGGCGAAGCCCACATTGATACGGTCGAGATAGCTGAAGATATAGCCGAGCAATAAAACCGGCAGCAAGCGAATCGACGCCTTTCGCACGGCGCGCTCACACAATTGCGCCTGTTCCTGCACGTCCGGCGCTGCGACGCTCATATCGGCACGCCCTGCGTGGGGCAGCGCATAAGATGAAGTGGACTTCATCCGGTCTCCTGTTTATGAATGTGTTTCGTCGACTAAAAGCGATAAAGCGCAGCGGCGTTATCAACGAGAATCCGTTCGCGTGTGGATTCGTCTTGCGCCCATTCGCGCAAATAGTCGAATTGCTCGGCGTCGTCCGGTAACGATGCGGCGGCGGGATGCGGCCAGTCGCTTCCCCAGACGAGGCGATCGGCGCGATGCTCGACCAGCGCGCGGCCAATCTCAACGATGCTGGCGCGCGTCGCTTGCGCGTCGAGATAGGCGCCGCTGAGTTTCACCCACGTCCGCCCGTTGTCGAGCAACGCGAGCAGCGTGCGGAACGCCGGTTGCGATACGCCTTCGTTAAAGCGCACGCGTCCGAAATGATCCATGACGACATCGCACGGCAGACGCGCGAGCGTCGCCGCCAGCCCGGGCAATTGCGCGCCGTTCACGTGGATCTCAAGATGCCAGCCGCGCTCCGCGAGCGCAGGCGCCAGCGACACGGCATCGCGCAGCGCATCCGTGCCCGAGCGAACCAGATTGAAACGCAGGCCCACGATGCCGCCTGCGCTCAGTTCGTCGAGGTCGCGTTCGCTCACCGCGCTGCTTACCGCGCTGCTCACCGTATTGCTCACGACGGCAATGCCGCGCGCGGTTTCGCGGGTATCTGCGATCGCGTCCAGCACGCAGGCATTGTCGAATCCATACGTCGAAGGCTGCACGAAAACGTTGCGCGTGGTGCCGAGCCGACGCTGCAGCGAACGGTAGTCAGAAAGGGATGCGGCGGGCGGCTTCAGATGCGCATCGGCGGCAACGGCGAAGCGCGGCGAATAGACATGCATGTGGCAATCGCACGCAAGATCCGGCGCTCTGAAATGCGGCGCGTCCGTTCCCGCGGAGAACGGCACGATGCCGGCCTGAATGGCGTCTCGCTCGCTCATGGCAGGCTCAGGCGCGGCAACGAGTCTTGCGGAATGGTGTACACCGCGTGCGCAACGGCGCGGAAGCGGTCGCAAGAACCCGGTCAATCATGGCTGTCTCCGTGGTGTATTTGCCGCCATTGTTCCGCCACGAATTCATAATGTCTATTGTTTAATTTTCAATAAACCATTCCCATAAGTTATATATTTTTCCGCGTATTTGCACGCGCAACGCCGCTTCGCATTAAACGCGCGTTATTCGTTCGGCGCGACCGAAGCGCCCTGAATGCCGTGACGCGCGAGCGCATCGGCCACGAAACCCGAGCGTTTCATCTCTTCGACAAACGTGCGCAATTCCGTCGCGGCCGCTTCGCCACGATGCTTCGCCACACCCATCGCCTGGCGGATCACCATGAAGCGCTCGTCGAGCAGACGCAAGCCGCCCACCTTCGCGGCATCGGCTTCGAGTTGCTGCTTCACGCCTGCCGCCACATCGAGCTGCTGCTCGATAAACGTCTGCACGACCGTCGGCGACGTAGGCGCGCGCACGATCTCAGCCGCCTTCAATTCGCGCGTGAGAAACAGATCGTAGGCGCTGCCCTTGCCTACGGCCATGCGATGGCGCGCGTCGTCCACCTGCGCGTTGCTGCGGATCGGCGAATCGTCGCGCACCAGATAAAAGCCTTCGATCAGCACATATGGCGAGGTAAAGGCGATCGTTTCGCCGCGTTTCGGATCGACGGCGAAAAAGCCGAAATCGGCGCGCTCGTCGCTGACCGCTTCGACCGATTTACCGGCTGCATCGAACACCACGAGTTCGAGCGGTGTGCCCAGCCGTTTCGCAAACGCCCGGGCGAGATCGATGGAGACGCCGAACGGCTCGCCCGTTTGCGGATCGCGATTGGCGAGAATCGGATTGCCGAGATTGATGGAGGCACGCAGCGTGCCGGTGGGGGCAAAGGCTTTGACGATATCGGGATGAATGGACATGGTGGTCAGGCCGCGTGATGCGCGCGTCGCACGGTCAGCGGCGTTCGAGGTTCGTGAATTCACGCATGCATTCGCGCATGCGCAAAGGCTGTGTCGACCGATATTAAAACAAACGGCGCACGTGGCTCACAAACCCTCGGCCTGACTCCCGCGCGTATATCAATCGGCGCGCGTCGGCGAGAATGCATCGGCGGCCGCCACCGTATCGAGCGCTTCACGCAGCAGCGCGATCTTGCCGTCGCGCGCAACGAGCCGCCCCGCGTACATCTGCCGATAGATTTTCCCCGTCGACGGCACGAGCGCTTCCACTTCATATTCGGCGAAAACCTGCTCCGGCGTTTCAATCAGATAGCGCACGTTCTTGAACTGGAAATCCGGCACTTTCGCAATCAGCGAAGCAATAAAACCTTCGATCGCTTTCGGTCCCTGCGCGCGTCCGTCGATGCCGAGCGATTTCAGATACGGCAGTTCCAGCACGCCATCGTCGGCGAATAATGCGGCGGCCGCATGCGGGTCGCGAATCGATGCGAGGTAAGCGGCAAGCAGTTGTTTAGCGTTGTTCATGATGGACTCTCGATATTCGTGTTGGTGGGGGCGTGTTATTGCAGACGCGTTTTCAATGCCGTCGCCATCTGCTGCATGGCGGCGCGCGTCGGGGCGTCGGCGGCGAGTACGTTGAGCAGGCCGAAATCGTGAATCGTGCCTTTGTACTGTGTGGTCGTGACGTCGTTGCCCGCCTGGTCGAGCCGATATCCATAGGCTTCGCCTTCGTCGCGCAACACGTCGAACTGCGCGGTCTGGATCAGCGCGGGCGGCAAGCCCTTCAACTCGTCGAGCGTGGCGCGCAGCGGCGAGGCATAGCGCTGCTTGCGCTCGCCTGCGTCGGTCGCGTCGGTGATATAGGCGTTCCAGAACCACTTCATCATGTCGCGGCTCAGGAAATAGCCGTTCTCGAAAGCCTCGTAAGAGGCGTTGTCGAATGCGTGGTCCGTCACCGGCCACATGAGGCCCTGGAAGCGGATGGCCGGGCCGTTGCGGTCCTTCGCCATCTGACTCACGACGGCGGCCATGTTGCCGCCCACGCTGTTGCCGACGACCGCCAGCCGTGCGCCATCGACGCCGAGTTCCTCGCCATGCGCGGCCACCCATTTCGTCGCGGCGTAAGCCTGATTGATCGCGACCGGATAGCGCGCTTCGGGCGACGGCGTGTAGTCGACGAACACGGCCGCCGCGCCCGACTGCACCACGAGGTCGCGCACGAGACGCTCATGCGTCGGGTAATCGCCGAGAATCCAGCCGCCGCCGTGGAAGAACATGAACACGGGCAGCACGCCTTGCGCATTCTGCGGCTTGACCACGACGAGCGGCACGCTCAGGCCATCCTGCTCGATCGTGCGGCGCGTGACCTCGATGCCCGAGACGTCCACTTCCACACTGCGCTGGGCGCCGGCCAGGACTTCGCGCGCTTCGGCGGGCGTGAGCGTTTCGATGGCCGGACCGGTGCCGCTGTTGAGTGCCGCGAGGAAGGCGACCGTGGCGGTGTCGGGCGTGTTCGGGGTGGCTTGCGTGGTCATCGTGATTCTCCTTTCGTGTGGTTGAGTGGCCGGCGACTTCATGTCGTGCAGCCGATGGAAAGGAGAATACGGATCCGGAGATATTTGCGAAATAGAAGTGTTTGAAACCCATCATTGCATAAATGCAATGATGGGGCGTCCCCTTATGGCTTGGGCCATCGCCACGTCGGATCGGAAAGATGCTCGGCGAAGTAATCGGACAGCGCCGCCACCTTCGCGGGCCGCGCGCGTGCCGACGGCGTGACGAAGTACAGGCCGCCCCTGGTCAGCGACCAGTCGGTGAGAATCGCCTCGAGGCGGCCATCGGCCAGATATTCGCCCGCGATGAATTCCGGCAACTCGGCAATCGCCAGCCCATCCAGAAGCGTAGGCAGCAGCGCATCGGAGTTCGTCACGCGCAGCGGGCCGGTCGGCATGACCGGCTCTTCCTCGCCCGCGTCGTTCGTGAAGCGCCAGACATCACTACGCGCGCGATACGCGTACGAGAGACACGGCCGATCCGCCAGCTCGCGCGGATGCGTGGGCCGCCCTTCGCGCTTCAGATACTCGGGCGACGCCACCACGAACTGCGTGACCGCGCACAGCCGCCGCGCCACCAGCGACGAATCGGGCAACGCGGCGATCCGCAGCGCGGCGTCGAAGCCATCGGCAACCAGATCGACCGACGCATCCGAGAGATGCAGGTCGATCGACACTGCCGGATACGCGCGGAAGAAACCCGGCAGCAGCGGCGCGACCCAGCGCAAGCCGAACGACATCGGCACGGCAAGCCGCACCAGCCCGCGCGGTTGCACCGACATTTCGCGCGCGGCGCTTTCCGCCTCCTCGGCCTGGCGGTAAATCTCGCCCGCCTTCTCGCAGATCGTGCGGCCGAACTCGGTCAGCGCCAGCTGGCGCGACGTGCGGTTAAAGAGCCGCGCGCCCAGCCGGTCCTCCAGACGCGCCACGCCGCGCGAGACCGTCGCCACCGACACGCCCATCGCGCGCGCCGCCGCCGCGAACGAGCCCTCCTCGGCGACCTTCGCGAACATCGCCAGTCCTTCGAAATCAGGCAGCTTCGCCATTTCCCCTCATCTTTTCATTTCTGCAACGTTGGATTGCAATCAATTCTATTTCGAAAAGACCGGCCCGTCGATATTCTTCTCACATCGCAGCACGCAACACCCAACCCAAACATCCACTGAACGAAACACAAGGAGCTTCACCATGGCACGCAAACTCGACAACAAGATCGCCCTCGTCACCGGCGCAACCAGCGGCATCGGCCTCGCCACCGCCCAGCGCTTCGCCGCCGAAGGCGCGCACGTCTACCTCACGGGCCGTCGTCAGGCCGAACTCGATGCCGCCGTCAAGAGCATCCGCGAAGCGGGCGGCCAGGCGACCGGCGTACGCGTCGATTCGACGAAGCTGAACGAACTCGACGCGCTCTACGCCCAGATCAAGGAGGAGCACGGCCATCTGGACGTGCTGTTCGCGAACGCAGGCGGCGGCTCGATGCTGCCCTTCGGCAACATCACCGAAGAACATTTCGACGACACCTTCGATCGCAACGTGAAAGGTGTGCTGTTCACGGTGCAAAAGGCGCTGCCGCTGCTGACGAAGGGCGCAGCGGTGATTCTCACGGGCTCGACGGCGGGCAGCGCGGGCACGGCGGCGTTCAGCGTGTATGCGGCGTCGAAGGCGGCGGTGCGTTCGTTCGCCCGCAACTGGATTCTCGATCTCAAGGACCGCCAGATCCGCGTGAATACGATCAGCCCCGGCGCGACCCGCACGCCCGGCCTGCTCGACCTGGCCGGCGACGACGCCGCCCAGCGCCAGGGTCTGGCCGACTATCTGGCCGCGCAGATCCCGATGGGCCGTCTGGGCGAGCCGAACGAAATCGCCAGCGCCGCGCTGTTCCTCGCCTCGGACGACGCGAGCTTCGTGAACGGCGTCGAACTGTTCGTCGATGGCGGCCAGCAGCAGATCTGAGTGTGATGCGGGCGCATTCGGGGCGCGCGGGAATCGAGCGCGCCCTGCCCGTCGCGTTCGAAGCGAACATCGGCCTGATCATTCGCGGCAGTGCCGCATATTTCTTGCGCGGCACAGCAATTGCTCATGGAAGGCGTGTCGACTATCCCGTCGATCCACCCACCACGGAGCCGGCCATGCAATTCGTATTTCAATCGTGCCTGATCAGCACTTGCGCGAGCATCGATGACGGAAGAATCGTGGCGAACGCGAGAATCTTCAGCCCGGCTTCGGACGGTTCATTCGACGACGACGTCCACGATCTGTGTCTCGACGAGAATTTCATCGACGAGCACGAAGCGCTCACGTTTGCCCGCGAGCGCGCGATGCTCTGGGTCGAGGAGCATTGCGTGAGCGCGATGTAAATCGCGCAATCGGCGTGTAATCATCGCTTAATCGCCGCTTGATAGCCGCTTGATAGCCGCGCAACGAAGAGCGAAACGGACCGCGCACTGCGCCGCTCGTCGCCGAATGGCGGTAAAGTCGCAACGTTATCGCGTCAATCCGTCCGCATAATCGGTTGAATGCTCGTGCGCAGTTGCAAAGCCAGGTTGCAAAGCCGGCGCAAGCCGCAACGGCTTCGACCGCGTCCAGTTCGCGCATCCAGAAGACGGTACAGGGCAATGGGACCATGTCCACCACGCAAGACCGGACCGCCGAACCGATTCCGCTCCCTCGCGAGCCCGAAGCTGCACCCGAAGCCCAGTCCGCTACCGACGCCCGCTGCCTGATGGGACCCGGCGAAACTACGCCGCGAGCGTGGGCGTCGTGCCCATCGACGCCAATTCGCTGGCCTGCGGACTCGCGGCCTACAAGCGCGAAGCCGTGATCACGCCCGACGTGCGGACCGACCCGCGCTGGAAGGACTGGGCGTGGCTCGCGCAGGCGTATCGCTATCGCGCCTGCTGGTCGTTTCCGGTCGAGGCGACGAGCGGCAAGGTCGTCGGCACGTTCACGCTCTATCGCGAGGAGGTGGGCGAGCCGACGGCGCGCGACCGCGAACTGGCGATGCGCTTCGCGCAGTCGGCGGCCATCATCATTTCGCGCCAGCAGGAAGCCGACGAACGCGCGCACGGCGTCGAGGCGCTGCGCCGCGGCGACCGCCAGAAGGACGAGTTTCTCGCGATGCTCGCGCACGAACTGCGCGATCCGCTTGCGCCGATCGCCAACGCGGGCGAACTGCTGACGCGCGTGCTCACCGGCCATCCGGGCGCACAGGCGGCCCTCGACATGATCAAGCGTCAAGCCGCGCAGTTGACCCGTCTCGTCGACGAACTGCTCGATATCTCGCGCATCACGCAGGGGCGCATTACGCTGCAGCGCGGCCCGGTCGATCTCGCGGGCGTGGTGACGCAGGGCATCGGAACCGTCGAGCCGCGGCTGCGCGAAAAACGTCATACGCTGACGGTCGAAACGACGACGAGCGACGAACCGCTGTTCGTCGAAGGCGACATGGCGCGGCTCGTCCAGTGCGTGGGCAACATCCTCACGAACGCCGTGAAGTACACGGACCCAGGCGGCGTGATTCGCGTCTGGACGCGCCCGCGCGGCGCGCACGCCGTCATCGGCATTTCGGACAACGGCTCCGGCATCTCCGCCGAGTTGCTGCCCCACGTCTTCGATCTGTTCGTGCAGAGCACGCGCACGCTCGATCGCGCCCAGGGGGGACTCGGCATCGGGCTGGCCGTCGTCAAGCGGCTCGTCCACATGCATCAGGGCGAGATCGCGGTTCATAGCGAGGGCGTCGGTCACGGCGCGACCTTCGAAATCCTGCTGCCGCGCATCGCGTGGCCGAGCGAAAGCGCGGTCGAAACCGACGTCGCGAAGATCAGCCCGCGCCGCGTGCTGGTCGTGGACGATAACCGCGACGCGGCGGATTCGCTCGCGATGCTGCTCGCGCTACAGGGACACACGCCGGTGGTCGCGTATCGCGGCGACGAAGCGATTGCGCGGGCGCAGACGTTCCTGCCCGAAGTGGCGTTGCTCGCCATCGGACTGCCCGGCATGAGCGGCTACGAACTGGCGCGGCGGTTGCGCGCGATGCCGCAACTCGCGGGCATTCGCCTCGTGGCGATCACGGGCTATGGTCAGCCCGAGGATGATCAGCACACGCGCGAGGCCGGCTTCGACGAGCATCTGATCAAACCGATCGACCATAAGGCGCTACAGCGTAGTTTGAGTGGGCGGGCGAGATCGGAGCGCAGTGGGGGCGCGTGAACCGCGAAGCCTGCGTTAGCGCGCTCGCTCGCCATCGTGATGATGGGTGTGTGCAGACCGCCGTCCTTCGACAAGCACGCGCCAATCGCCGACAATGGTCCGAAGCCATCGACTCCGCATGACAAACGGCACTACCGACCGCACTACCGACGATGAATCTGTCCCAGCCCTCCCGCCTGCGCGGCGGCCTGTTCGGCCTGTTGATCGGCGACGCCCTGGGCGTTCCCTACGAATTCCACAGCGCCGCATCGATACCCGAATCGAGCGCGATTGAGATGACGCCGCCGGCGCACTTCGAGCGCGCGCACGCAGGCGTCCCGCCCGGCACCTGGAGCGACGACGGCGCGCAAGCGCTCGCGCTGCTCGACGCGCTCCTGCACAACCGCGAACTCGACCTCGATACGTTTGCCGACAATCTGCTCGACTGGGTTCAGCGCGGCGCGTTCACGCCGGACGGTCGGGTCTTCGACGTGGGATTGCAGACGCAGCGTGCATTCGAGCAGCTTCGGTCGGGCGTTCCCGCAGCGAACGCGGGCCCCGACGACGAACGCGATAACGGCAACGGCTCGCTCATGCGATGTCTGCCCGTCGTCCTGGTGACGACCTCGCGCGACGAAGCCATTCATCTGGCGCGCAAGCAGAGTCGGGTCACACACGGACACGCGCGCGCGCAATTGACGTGTGCGCTCTATTGCGTGACGGCGCTCGGCATTGTCGAAGGCCTGTCTGCCGCAGATGCCGTGCGCGCCGCCGAAGACGAACTGCTGCAGCGCTACGCCGATTCACCCGATGAAGCCGAACTGAAGATCGTGCTGGACGGACGCTTCGACGCGCCTCAAGGGTCCGGCTATGTCGTCGACAGTTTCTGGTCCGCCATCCACTGTGTCTTGTCGACGCGTTGCTACGAAGACTGCGTCAAGCGCGCGATCTCGCTTGGCAACGACACGGACACGACCGCCGCCATCGCAGGCGGCCTCGCGGGGATCGTGTACGGCGAAGACGCCATACCCGGGCGCTGGATGGCCGCGCTGCAGCACAAGGCCCTCGTCGACGTCATGCTCGCTAGAATCTAGCGACCGCCGGCATCACAGCGCGTTCTGCCACTCCGTCAACTTCTCGCGTGCATTGAGGTCCAGGAATGCCGGCCTCGCACGCAAGCGCTCGATGTAGCGCGCGAGATGGGGCCACGTCGTTGCCGGACGCGGCATGTTGCGCGTCCAGCGCATCAGCGTGATCGCGAGGAAATCGGCCGTACTCAGCCGATTGCCGACCAGATAATGGCGTCCGTCGCCCAGCAGACGATCGAGATTGTCCATGGATGTTTCGATCTGCCGACGCTCGAACGCTCTGACTGCGGCCGCACCTTCCGGCTCGCCGTCGGTGTCTGCGTAGAACCAGCCTCGCATGGCCGGCAACACGGCATTCGCGAGATAAATCATCATCTCGAGCCACTCGGCGCGTTCGGGTTCGCCCGGCAACGGCGCAAGCCCGGACTCGGGATGCCGTTCCGCAAGCAGCATCAACAAGGCGGTCGACTCGCCGCGCGGTGCGCCGTCGACAAGCAGCGTCGGCACACGGCCCGTGGGATTCAGGCGCAGATACTCCGGCGAACGCTGTGCACCCGTGTCGATATCGACGAGTCGCGTTTCGAACGGCACGCCCAGCTCCAGCAACATCCAGTGCACGGCCATACTCGCCGCGCCGGGGCTGTAAAACAAAACGTAGGACATAGGCGGATTCCTTGTTCAGGTTGCGCTGCCAGCAATATGCCCACCATGTTACATCGCGCCCGCCGAAGATTTGCACGGCGCACCGCCAGCCAGACGACGAGTGCGTTCGATGCGTCTGCGGCATGAAGGCATGAGTGTTACGCCCGCTTCGCCGTCAAATACGCAATCCGCTCGGCGCCAAGCTGCTTTCCGCTTTCAAAAATCGCGCGCATGCGCACTTCGAGATACGCGCGCTCGTCGCGTGTAAACGCCGTATCGAGAATCTCGTCCAAAGGCGGCGCCAACGGATGCGGCGAAGTGCGAATAAACATCTCCCAAGGCAGACAGTCCTCGGTGCGTACGTCGATATGCAATTCCAGATGAATGTCCGTGAATCCCGCGTCCATCGCATACCGCACGAGATCGCGCTCGCCATAGTTCGTAATGGGCATCGACCGCAACTTCTCCTCGGTATCGGGAAACTGCGCGGCGCGGCATCGAAGCAAGAGCGGAAAGAACGGATCGTCGGCGTGGAAAGTGCCTTCATCGACGAGGCGCTTGAGCATGCAAACCTCGAGCGCTTCGTCGCGCAGAATCGGCTCTGCGATTGCGAAACGGCCGCCCGGTTTGAGTATGCGGAACAACTCGCGCATCGCGGCAGGCTTGTCTTCCACATACGCCAGAACGGCGCGCATCGTGGCGGCGTCGACGGAAGCATCGGCGATATCCTCAAGCCGCTCGGCAGAGCCGTGAACGAAAGCGCACTGCCCGCTGACACCGAGACTGCGCGCGGTCGCTTCGGCATGTTGCAGCAAAGGCCGCGAAATATCCGTCATCACCACGTTGAGCGACGCACCGGCGCGCTCGATCGCCCGGAACCCAACGAGACCGTCTCCCGTGCCGATGTCGGCCAATGTCATGCCTGGGCGCAGTCGAACGGAATCGAGCACACGGTCAGCGTATTTCGTAGTTTCGACACGGACGTTGCGCTCATGCGCGCGGTCATCGCCATGACGCTGCCGGAGAATCCATGTGGACCAGTTATCGTGAGTGGCAGTGTTCGTGTGCAGTGACAAGGTGATTTCCACAGGAATTCGAGCGAGCGGCGCAATGCTAGCTTTCTATTCTGATGAGCACCTTAACGATTGCAATTCGAATGCAATTCGAAAGCAATCTCCAATCTGGCGCGTCATTTTCAAAAGAACGCAATCCGTCCGCTTTCAGACTGAATAAAAGGCATTGTCATTCCAGGCATTCCATCGACGATTTCGATGGGCTGGCTGACATGGTGCCATTTTGATTCGGCGCCGCGCGAATCAAACCGCAGCTTATGCAAGCCTTAAGGAAACTCATTACCGGAAAATAAATACTTCTTAAGAGTTTGAAAGATCTTCCGATAAACCGGGCGCAGTACGCGGTTTTCTTTTCTTTCTGGAGATTCTTCTATGACCATCCCCGCCGTTTCCAGCCAACCCGCAAGCGTAAGCGCAGCGGCAACCACGAGTGCCGGAACGCAGAAGCAAGCGGCAAGCGCCTCGCAAACGACTGCCACGACACAGGCGCAATCGCAAACGCAGTCCGGCACGTCGACGCAAAGTTCGACGCCATCGGCTTCCTACACGGTGAATATCAGCAGCCTCGCGCGCGCCGCATTTGCCGAGGCCACGGAAACATCGGTGCAAACCGCGCAGGAAGCCAACCGGGGCGACAGGCAGGCGCAACGTCTGCTTGCAAAGGAGCAGGCCAACAAGGTGGATTAACGTCGAAGCGCGTCATCAATCAATGACGCGCGGCGGCCTGCACTCAGGCGAGAAAGCGACGCTCGGTCGATTCGATCAAGTGTCGCGAACGGATCGTGGATTCAATAGCTCAATGAATCAATCGACACTCAACCACGCGTCGACGAGTCACGCCATATTGATCGCACAAACGCGCCCCTTCACGCGATTTTCGCCAGACGTCCGTGTGTGCCGACTGCATCCGTCGACATCGATTCGCGCACATAGCGCGCGAATTCCTGCGCCGTTGGCTTCACCGTCGCGGGTAATTGCAGGCAGATCGCGAATGGCGGCAGCGCGGGCAAACCCGCCGCGTGAGGCGCAAGCGTCTCCAGATCAGCGGGCACGGTGGAGACGAGCCACGCCGTGATGGCGAGTCCCGCGCGCACCGTGGCGGCCGTCGCCTCGATGTTGCCGCTCTCGAACACGGTGCGCCACGCAATGCCTTGATCCGCAAGCGCGCCGAGCACCACAGGACGAAACGCGCAACGCTCGTCCACCATCGAGAGCGGCAGCGGACGCTTCTGCCAGGCGTCGCTGCGCTGACCCGCGACCCACACCAGCGGCTCGATCCGCACCACTTCGCCCTCGGCTTCGCTCGCCACGTATTCGACCAGCGACACGTCCACGCGCCCGTTCTTCACCGCCTCGCTCAACTCCGGCGACGCCGCGCACACCAGCGAAATCTCCACTTGCGGATAGGCCTCGGCGAACGCCTTCATCGCGGGCGCGAGCGGCGTGACGAGATCGTAAGGTACGCCCACACGCAGGCTTCCGGCGAGCGAACGGCCGGTCATGCCCGCCCAGATTTCGTCGTTCAGCCTGAGCAACTGACGCGCCTTCACCAGAAACTGCTCGCCATGGCGCGACAGTTCCAGCTTGCGCGCCTTGCGCACGAACAGCAGACAATCGAGCAGGTCTTCAAGACGCTTCACCTGCTGGCTCACGGCGCCTTGCGTCATATGCAGCAGATTCGCGGCGACCGTCATGCTGCCGCTGTCGGCGACGGTCACAAAGGTGCGGATCAAATCGATGTCGAGATTTCGGCTCATTCACGCATTATGCCGCGTAATGGATCACATCAGAATTATTGCCTTTTCTGATGTGTCGGCGGTCCGTACAGTGCAGGTCTTTACCACGTGAACCTGCGCCGATGACCTCGATCCTGCCGCTTCTCCTGTTTGTCGCCGTCGCGACCGTGACGCCCGGCGGCGCCACCACGCTCGCCACCGCATCGGGCGCGCGCTTCGGCTTCGTGCGCTCGATTCCGCTGATATTCGGCATCGCGATGAGCCTCGCGTTATTGGCCGCCGTCGCCGGACTCGGGCTGGGCGGCCTGCTGATCGCGCTGCCCTCGCTGCAGGCGGCGGTGAAGGCAATCGGCTCCGCGTATTTGCTATGGCTCGCGTGGCGCATCGCGCGCAGCGCTCCGCCGGTCGGCGGCGCCGGTCCCGCGCGCCCGATCACGCTCGCAGGCGGCTTCGTCCTGCTGCTTCTGAACCCGAAAAGCTGGGCGATGACGGTGAGCGCGGCGGCGTCTTTCGCGCTGCTCGCCAGCAATCCGAACCGGCTTGCGATGCTGCTTGGCGCGTCGTTCGGCACCGCCGCCTGTCTGTCGCTCGCGCTGTGGTGCGCGCTCGGCGTGCTGCTCGCGCGGCTCTTTCGCACGCCGCGTCATTGGCGCATTCTGAATCTTGCGATGGGCGCGTTGCTGGCCGCATCCATCATTCCCGCATGGAGATAACGATGACTTCCCTTCCCTTCGCCGAATCGTTCGATCTCGAACACGTGTTCGCCGGCGTATCCGAATACTGGTCGCCGAAAGTCGTCGCCCAGGTCAACGATCAATACGTGAAAGTCGCCAAGGTACGCGGTCAACTCGTGTGGCACGACCACACTCACGAAGACGAACTGTTTTACGTCTTACGCGGGCATCTGAAGATCGAATATGAAGGCGGGCGCGTAGTGGATCTGCCCGCCGGTTCGATGCATGTCGTGCCGCGCGGCACCTTGCACAATCCCGTCGCCGACGAGGAATGCTGGATCGTGCTGATCGAACCCGTGCAGACCAAACACACCGGCGACGTGAATTCACCGCTGACGAAGACCATCGACGCGCAATTGCGTTGACCGCATCGCACATCGCGTCCAGCGTTACCAGATCGCGCCTGCGGAAGGCGAAAGCGCCAACGGTGTGCCCGTGCGTTCCCAGCCTCCGCCCATCGCCCTGAAGAGCGCGATTTGCGCGCTCAACTCGCCCACCTGCTCACGCACGAGCGCGGCTTCGCTGTCCACGAGCGCGAGTTGCGCGCGATCGAGATCCATGCGCCCCACTTCGCCCACGCGCAACTGCGTTTGCGTCTTGCGCAGAATCGTGCGGCGTTGCGCGACTTCGTTGGTGCGCACGTCGCGCAACTGCGCTTGCCGCGAGAGCCGCGCGAGCGCCTGCTCAACGTCGAAAAGCGCGCCCTGCGCCGCTTTTTCGTAGGCCAGTTCCGCCGCGCGCGCCTGCGCATCGGTGGCCTGAACGCGCGACTCGCGCGCGCCGAAATCGATCAGCGGCATCATGGCGGCCGCGCCGAACAACCAGAGTGTGCTCGGCCCGAGCGACTGTCCCGCGATTTCCCATCCGTTGCGCGCGAGCACGGCGCTCAATGAAAACGTCGGCCAGTAATTCAGGCGCGCGACATCCGACTGACGCACGGCGGCAAACAGACGATCGCGTGCCGCAATCAGATCCGGACGCCGCTCCAGCAGATCGACCGGCTGTCCCGGCGCGATAGCCGGCAACGCTTGCGGCAGCTCAGTGGTTTCGTCGAGCACACTCGCGAGTTCACCGGGCTGCGCCGCGCAGATCTGCTCGATCGACAGACGCGCGCTCACGAGCGCACGATCGACTTCCTGTTCGCGCGCCTGAATTTGCGCCAGGGCGGCGCGCGCGGCATCGATATCCGTACTCAGCACGACGCCCGCGACGAAACTGTGCTGCGCGATCACGACGAAGTCTTCCGCAATTGCGCGGCTCTGCTCGATCAGCCGACGCTGCACGATCAGGCCGCGGTAAGTCATATACGCGTCGGCCACCGTCGCGACGACCGCTAGCCGCGCGGCCTGTGCGTCGCCTGCCGCCGCCAACGTCATTGCACGCGCGGCGGCCAATCTCGCGCGGCCACGCCCGAATACGTCGATCTCCCATTGCGTCTGCAAACCAACACGCCAGAATTGCGCGTCGAGATCGTTGACACCCAGAAACTGCGCGAATTCGAGCTGGGTTTCGCCACCGTGATATTTCGCCGCCTCGACCCCGACGCCCACGCTCGGCAGCAACGCCGAGCGCGCGGCCAGAATATTGGAGCGCGCATCGTCGACGCGGGCGGCGGCGAGCCGGAGATCGTAATTGTTTTTCAGCGCTCGTTCGATCAGCGCATTGAGCGCCGGGTCATCGAACTGGGTCCACCAGTTCACGAGTCTGGTTTCGTCGATCGATTGCTGCGCGTTCGCTTCCGCCGCGTTCTGTTGCTGCTCGAAACCGGCGGGCATCGCGGGCGGGTGATCGAGCTTCAACGGTCCATTGCATGCGCAAAGCGCGGACACGATCGTGAAAGCGACGGCGCAGATCGACGCCTTACAGCTGCCGCGCACAGCGAATTCACGTGGCCTCATGACGTTCTCCGTCGCCCGCGCCCGGCCCCGTCTCGTCGCTGCGGATCGAGAAGAACACGACATAAAGCGCGGGCACCGCGGCCATCGTCAGCACCGTTGCGAACGCGAGGCCGGCCATCATCGTAATCGCCATGTCCTTGAAAAAAGGATCCCAAAGCAGCGGCACCATGCCGAGTATCGTCGTGCCGGCCGCGAGCGCCACCGGTCGCAAACGACTCTTCGAACCGTCGATGACGGCACGCATGCGCGGCACACCGGACGCGATCTGAAGATCGATTTCATCGACAAGCACGACGCCGTTCTTGATCAGCATGCCGATGAGACTGAGCAAGCCGAGCAGCGACATGAAACCGAATGCGCCACGAAACGCCAGCAGGCCGATCGTCACGCCGCAGATCGACATGGGCACGACCAGCAGCACGATCAACGCGGGTTTCAGGCGACCGAACATAAAAAGAACGAGTAAC
This sequence comes from Paraburkholderia tropica, assembly GCF_014171495.1. Taxonomy (NCBI): domain Bacteria; kingdom Pseudomonadati; phylum Pseudomonadota; class Betaproteobacteria; order Burkholderiales; family Burkholderiaceae; genus Paraburkholderia; species Paraburkholderia tropica. The sequence continues at coordinate 1,288,190 of NZ_CP049136.1, read as the reverse complement.
AACATGCCTGCAAAACCAATTGGCAATTGCGTGAATAAACTCTCTTTCGCTTTGTTCGACGACTCGTATTCGCCGCCCCATTCAAGTTCGTAACCGGGCGGCAGCGCGATCGCCTCGATGGGCGCGCGCACACGGTCGAAGGCGGCCACGCTGTTCTCGCCATAGCGCGTGCCCGCCGACACCGTGAGCGTGCGGATTCGGTCGCGCCGGGCGATCACACCGTCTTCCGTGCCATACGTGACACCGCCGAGCACGTCCGCCATCGGCACATAGCGGCGCTGGCCGAGGCTGTACACCTGCAACCCCTGCAGACGCTCGATGCCACCCATGCCGGGCGGCTCGTTGAGCACGATGGGCAGCAGCAGATCCTCGTCGCGAAACAAGCCCACGCGCAGGCCTTCCGTCGCATACGCGAACGTGTCGTTGAGTTGCCGCCGCGTCACGCCGAGCGAGCGCGCCCGCGTATCGTCGAACACGGGACGCACGACGTTGACGCGGTTTTCCCAATCGTTGCTGATCGATTGCAGGCCACCGTCTTTACGCAATACGGCCTGCGCCTGCGCGCCCAGTTTGCGTAGCACGGCAGGATCGGGACCGAGAAAGCGCGCCTGAATCGGCAGCCCGCTGGAAGGACCGAAGTTCGGGCGCGTGACGGACCAGTTCACGTCGGGAAACTGTTCGCGCAAGTCGTGATCGAGCGTCGGAATCAGGGTGTCGATACGCGCGGCGTCATCGACTGTCACGATGAATTGCGCATACGACGGGTCCTGCGTCTCCGGATCGTAGACCAGAATGAATCGCGTCGCGCCGCCGCCAATATACGTTCCGACACTCTCCACACCGGGTTGCGCGAGCAACAGTTTTTCCGGACCTCGTGTTCGTTCCATCACGGTGCGAATATCGGCGCCGCGCGGCAAACGCATATCGACATAGAAAATCGGATTGGTCGACGCCGGAAAGAAACTCTGCTCGACGAACCGAAAACCCCAGATGCAAACGACGAGCAACACGACCATCGAGCCGATGACCCAGAGTCGCCTGCGTTCGACCCAGCCCAATAGCCGCCCGTATTGCCGATACAGCCGCGTGTCGAACGGATTCTTCTGTTCGCCTTCGCCTCGTTTGAAAAAATAAAAACCGAGCAGCGGCGTCAGTGCGATGGCAATCACCCAGCTAAATAGCAGCGAAATGGCCGCGACCGCGAAAAGCGATGCGCAAAACTCCCCTACCGCATCGGGCGACATGCCAATGCCGGAAAACGCGAGAATGCCGACGACCGTGGATGCAAGCAGCAACCATTGCCCTTGTTTGAGCACTTCCGCTGCGGCCTCGATGTGCGAAAGTCCTCTTTGAACGCGGACGAGCATACCCTCGCACACCACAATCGAATTGTCGGTCAGCATGCCCATCACGATGATCAGTGCGCCGAGCGAAATGCGCTGCAATTCAATACCCGCCGCATACATGACAAAGAGCGTGCCGAGAATCGACAAGAACAATTCGATGCCAAGCACGACACCCGCGCGCCATCCCAGCCCGATACCGAGCGCGACCGTTACGATGCCGACCGAGAGCATCACATCCAGCACGAACCCGCGCACGGCGACATCGACGGAATCGGGCTGGTCGTAAAGCACGTGCAATTCGATGCCTAACGGCCGGACCCGTTCGAGTTCCTTCAGCTTTTCTTTCACCTCGTCGCCGACCTTCACGACGTTGACCCCCGAGCGCGCGCTGATCCCGATCGTCAGCGCATCCTGCCCGTTATAGCGAATCGCCTGCGTGGGTATGCTCGCGTAGCCGAAATTCACGCGGGCCACGTCGCCGAGCAGCAATTCGCCCGGCGTCGTGCCGACCGGCAATGCGCGCACCGACGCCAGCGTGTCGAGCGTGCCGGTCGGCGAAATACGGATCAACTGGTCGCCGACACGCTCGCGCCCCGCGCTGCGAACCTCGTTTTGCACGCCCAGCGCCTGAGCAATGTCGTCCGACGAAAGATTGTTGGCGACAAGCAGTGACTGGTCGGCCGTGATCGTCACCTGTTGCTGCTGATTACCCGCAATCACGATATCGGCGACGTCCGGCAAAGTGAGCAGGTCTTTGCGCAATTCGCGCGCGTAATCGAACAACTGCGCCTGTGAATAACCTTTGCCGGTAATAGCATAGAAAAGACCGTACACGTCGCCGAAACGGTCCAGCACGATTGGCGGACCTGCGCCTGGCGGCAGTCGTGGCGTGAGGTCGCCAATCTGCCGCCGCAATTGCTCCCAGATCTGCTGCAATTGATTCGACATGTACTGATCGCGAATCTGAATACGCACTTCGGAATAACCCGCCATCGAACGCGAACGAATAAAATCCACCTGCTCCAGTTGCTGCACGGCGCTTTCGATGCGATCGGTCACCTCGCTCTCGACTTGTTTGGCGCTCGCGCCCGGATAAAGCGTAACCACCACGGCCGTCTTGATCGTGAATTTCGGATCTTCCAGCCGCCCAATGTCGATATACGCAATGATCCCGCCGATCAACGACACCAACGCGATAATCCATGCGATTAGCGGCCTCTCGATTAGCGTGCGCGCCAGGTTCATGGATTCGTTTCCATCGGACGGACTTCTTCGCCTTCGGTAACGAATTGGGCTCCGCCTGCCACGACTTGATCGCCCACCTGCAACGCGCCGGTCACGACGGCATCGTCTCCGCGAATCTCGCGCAACGCCACGGCAGTGCGCGTCACGCGATGACTCGTCGTGTCGTATTTCCAGACCGCGCGGCTATCGTCGCCGCTAACGACCAGTGCGTTGACCGGCACGACGAGCGCGGATTGCGCAGTGGCCGACGCGGGAACGCGAACGCGCACACGCAGCGCCATGCCCGGCAGCAGATTGAGATTGTCCGGTCGCGCGAGAGAAAACAGCAGACGATACACGCTGCCTCCAGGTGTCGTGAGCGTCGAGTGCTCGCGATAGACGAGCGGAAAGATTGCCGAGGGCCGGTCGGGCGGCCATGCCTCGGCGCTCAATGTGCGATCGAACGGCAGTGAGTCGGCGATATTCTGCGGCAGCGCCACGCCGACTTCGAGGCGCGATCGCGCTTCCAGTTGAAACACCGGTGCGCCGGCTTGCGCAATCTGCTGCGCTTCGATCGTGCGCCGTGCAATCCGGCCGTCGAACGGCGCCAGCAGTCGGGTATTGCGTAAGTCGCGGCTCGCGAGATCGCGCTGGGCCCGCGCCATTTCCACAGCGGCTTTGAGTTGGTCGTACGCCGCGCCGGAGAGAATGTTTTCGTCACGCAACGCTGCCTTGCGCTTGAGGTCGTCGGCGAGCTGCTGATATTGCGCGTCCGCACGTTGCAGTTGAAGGCGGTAAGGCTCGTCGTCGATGCGGGCAAGCAACTGGCCCTGCGTGACGCGCGCGCCGTCGAGCACCGCAATCTGCACCACGCGGCCCGATACTTCAAAGGCGAGCGCGGAAACGTTGGTGGCTTCGACTTGTCCGGAAAACACGCGCAACTCACTTGCTCCGCTCTCACCCACGGGCGCGATTTCCACCATGCGCGGCTCGTTCGCCTGTTCACTGGGTGTGGGCTTTCCGCACGCCCCCAACATGAAAACGAGCAACACGAGAGAGCAGACCTCGCGACCGCGCACACGCGCAGAATGACCGGCCGTTGCGTTGGCACCGGAATTCGAGTGTGAACAGGCATCCACGATGCTCATCCGTCCCCTCTCAGTGACATTGCCCAATACCTATTCAACACATGATCAGCGACGCAGAAACGTTCGTGAACGTCGCTGAATGAATCGAGTGCGAAAAGTACGCGATCCGATTTGAGGCGAGCATAGCTGAATATTTAAAAACGAGTTTCATACGCGACGCGTGGCAATCTGCGCATCGACACGTTTAAATAGCGATTATGATCAGACCGTCGAACTCGCGCGGCACTGCTCACGCGGTTGAACCGATAAGAAATAGGTGAAGTGGAAATTCAAAACTCACGAGTCCGCCGTGTTATTGCCATTTCCCGCAAACGTATCCTAACGAATCGCTCACGATGACTCTCCCGTCTCGATGCGCCTCCTGGTATGGAAAAACTCCATGTCCATCCGCTCCGCCCTGAAACGATCCCAACTGGCGACGGCCGAACAGCGCGCCATGAAGGTGTCGATGTACGTGGTTTGCCTGGGCTTCGTCTCCAACGTCGGCTACGGCTTTTTCGTGCAGTCCGACACGCTGATCCTGACCGCGATTTTTTATCTGCTCAATTTCGTGAGTTCTGCCTTGGGGTGGATGGCGGCATCGCTCGTCAACCGTCCCGCGACCGACCGGTTTCAGTATGGATTCTGGTTTCTGGAGCCGCTCGTGAACGGCATCAACGGCCTGATGATGTTGATTGTCTGCGTCTACGGCCTCGTGAACGGCATAGAGGGCATTCGCTCGGGCGGTCATGCGATCGACGCGCGTGGCGTTATCTGGTTTAGCGTCGCGAGCTGCGTGGTCTGTTTCGCGATGGTCGTTTACAAAAAAGCAACAGCCAGACGGATTAACTCCAAACTCTTGAAGACTGACAGTTTCAAATGGATCATGAAGTTCGCGTTCAGTGCGGCCACGCTGCTCGGCTTCGTTGTGTATTCAGTGCTGCCGGCGGGGATGCGTGATCAATGGTACCCGTACGTCGACAGCGTCATGACAACGGGCTTGTCGCTGCTCTTCCTCCTTGTTCCTGTGAAAATCATTCGCAGCAGCTTTGCTGAATTGCTGCACATGACTCCGGATGAGAACAATCCGCGTCTGGGCATTGAAACCATGCTCGACGACATCAGTCGCGATTTCGGCATCATTCGCCATTACACCCATGTCGTCCAGGCGGGAAGACGTAATTTCGTCGAGATCAATATGCTTGTCGATGCCCTGTCGACGTTGCGCGACATTGGCGCGCAGGACCGCCTGCGGGAGCAGATATGGAAGTCGCTGGGGTCGATTCCAATAGAAAACCGTCTAACCATACAGATCACCGCCGATCCACGATGGGAAGACGGTCGGGAGCCGGATTGATCTCGACCGCCTGATTCAATTCATGTTGGGAAAAAGCGTCATAATTTTCAGAATTCACTCTTTATTCTGAACATTTATTAGTCATCCAAATCAACATGAAATACGCTGAAACCTGTCAATGCGACATCGATTTGAGATGTCACGTATGCGAATGTTGTTCTTCGACACTCAACCTGACAAGCGCTCGCTGGCATAACCAACCGTATGGCAGGGCATCGCGTGGTGGCACAGCGACGTGACAAAGGAGACACGATGAAGTCAATGCCTGTTTGCACCGTTTCCCTGGCGCTCCTTGGCGCCGCAAGCAGTGCCAGCGCTCAAAGCAGCGTCGCGCTCTACGGCTTGCTCGATCAATCGGTTCAATATGTCAGCAATGCCACACCGTCCGGCGGTTACCTCTGGCAAATGTTCGGCGGAAATCTTCAAGGAAACCGGTTCGGCCTGAAAGGCAATGAGGATCTCGGCGGCGGTCTTCAGGCCATATTCCAGTTGGAAAACGGCTTTGACATCAACACCGGAAAACTCGGCCAGGGCGGCCGTCTTTTTGGTCGCGAAGCTTATGTCGGGCTGAGCGCGGAAACATGGGGGACCGTGACCGCCGGACGGCAATACGATCCGCTCGTCGACATGATTCAACCGCTGACCGGTGACGGATATTTCGGCGCCCCCTTCGCGACGCCCGGCGACGTCGATAATAACGACAACAGTTTCCGTGTCGATAACTCGATCAAGTACGTCTCGCCGAAATTCTATGGCGTGCAAATCGAGGGCATGTATGCGCTGGGCGGCCAGGCGGGATCGACCGGATCCGGGCAATCGTGGTCGGCCGCAGCCGGTTACTCGGGCGGTCCATTCAGCATGGCGGCGGGCTACTTTCACACCGACAACCTGTCCTCGTCGATACCGCGCACCGGATGGGGCGGAACGACCGGGGCAGCCACGTTCAACTCAGGATTTCCAGACTCTGCGGGCATCAACAGCGCCTACGTCACGGCCAAATCGATTGGCATTGCGTCCGTGGCATTTCAGTATGAAGACGGACAATTCACGGGCAACATCAGCTACAGCAACGCGCAATACAAGCCTGACGCCGCTTCAGCTTTCCAGAATACGCAGCGATACAACATCGGTCGCGCTTTCCTCGGCCATCAGATCACGCCTGCGAGTCTGATCGGCGTCGGTTATGCCTATGTCCGCGCAACGGGCGACGCATCGGCGACGTATAACCAGGTGTCGCTGGGCGGCGACTACGCGCTGTCGAAACGAACCGATCTGTACCTCGTGGGTGCCTGGCAGCATGCCGCCGGCGATCAGCGTGTGCCATCGCAAGGCGGTACGGGTGGCGGCCTCGTCCCGGCAACCGCATCCATAGGTTCCTATGGAAACCAGGCGAGCACCGATAACCAGATACTGGTGAGCTTCGGTATTCGACATCGATTCTAGGTTGAATGATCGATGCGCATGTCACTCAGACGCCTCGTTTTCCGACGCTTCCGTGGCCGCGTGAGAAGTACGCGGCATGCGGATGCCAGCATACGCAAACGCTATGGTGATGATCGGACTGAGCATGCAAAACACCGCGTAAGGACCGTAGACGAACGTCGATACGCCAAGCGTCGCGGCCATATACGCCCCGCAACTGTTCCAGGGTATCAATGCCCCCGTCGTAGTGGCCGAGTCGCCCACCGACCGCGATAGCACAGTAGGCGCATAGCCACGTGCAGCAAACGCGTTCTTGAACATTCTCGCAGGCAGGACGACAGCAATGAACTGGTCTGCCGCCACCACGTTCGTGGCAATCGTGGCTGCAACCACGGAGGCCACCAATGCACCACGGCCTTTGGCCCAACTGACCACGGGCGCGATGAGTCGTTCGATGACGCCGCATTTCTCCACCACGCCGCCAAATCCCAGCGCGGCGATGATCAGCCAGATCGTACTCAACATGCTATCCATGCCACCGCGCGTGAGGAGCGCGTCGATCACCGGTTCGCCGGTTGTCGATTTGTAGCCGCTTGCGATGGCAAGCCAGATGCCTTTGATCACGGCGATCCAGTTCGGCACGCCCTCGCGTGCCGCAGCGAATGTGATCACTCGCCCTGGCGCGACCACGGCGGCCACGACACCGCCGGCCAGTGCGCCAAGGAAAATCGTCGTAAAGGGCGGCAGTCTGAGCAGTGTCAGCAGCACAACCAGAATGAGTGGCGCAAACAGCACAGGGGAAAGATGAAACGCATTCTGCATGGCCGCGACTTCCGAACTGGCATCGAAGTGATTCGGTTCACCCAGCCAATAGAATACAAATAGCGTAATGACGAGCGCGACAAGCGAAGTCACCAGCGTCTCTCGCACGTGCTCGTAAAGTCCAACACCCGCCGCAGCCGCCGCCAGATTCGCGGAATCGGAGAGTGGCGACGACTTGTCGCCAAAATACGCACCCGAAATCACGGCACCGGCTGTGATGGCCGTGCTGAGTCCCATACTCTGCGCGATGCCCATCAAGCCAATCCCTATCGTTCCTGCAACGGTCCACGATGTGCCGATGCAAAATGAAATCAGCGCGCAGATCGACGCTGCCGTGACGTAAAAGTAATCCGGGCTCAGCAGTTTCAGTCCGTAATACACCATCGCGACAATAGTGCCGCAGAGCGCCCATGTTCCAATCAGTGCTCCCACAGCGAACAGAATGAGTATCGCGCCAACGCCGGAACTGATACTCGCGTTGGCGGCCTCGCCCAGCGAGGCGAGCGAATGACCGCGCCGCCACCCGACCAAAACCGCGAGCATGCCCGCCACAACGAGCGCCACCTGGTTTGGCCCGCTTGCGCCTTCATTACCGAACAGATAATAGGAGAGACCAACGAGCAGAATAAGCGCCACGACAGGCACCAGCGCTTCGAATAACGACAAAGGTTGCGGTGATGCGGGCCGCTTCATGCCACCCTCCCTTCTCTCGCCGTAAGCGTCGGCCTACGCTGCCACGACAGCATGGGGTCCCGCTTCTCGCGACACGTTCGCGCTAGCGCGAGAGGCTGAAGCCAATTCGCGCGGCCCAGCGGTGCTGGTTGTAGTCGAGAATATCTTCGCCATAGCCATTAAAGTAACCAACCCACAGGTATCCGCCCCACGCGTTGCCGAACAGCTTGGCCAACGGGTAGGTGAATTCCGCGTTGACGCTGCCGTAGGTCGATTTCGTGCCTTTTCTCAGGGTCGTTGCGAGTTGCCAGCCGTCGGGGCTGCCGTATTTGATCAACAGATCGACATAGCCGCGGTAATCGGCAATATCCGAATTCTCTCCGGCAATATGCTCGTACCAATAGACCTTGGGCGCGACCGTCAAATGATTCGCATGGATGTCGCCAAAGTCCCAGATCGGTTTGACATACAGAATGTCGATCCCACGCGACTCGGGCCCGTCCCGACCGTTCGATTCGTGCTCATAGCCCGTCTCGATGCCCATTCGGCTAAACCAGTTGGCTTTCCAACCCGTGTCCGCAAGATAGTAAAACAGCGCGGGCTTGTAGCTCGTATCGCGGAACGGCGCGGAATACTTGCGGATATCCCACAAGGACGTCTGCGTATAGGCAAAGTAGAGATTGTCGACGAAGCCGCGCGAGCGCGGATCGTCGGGTAAAACAAAGCGGAATTTGAAACTGATCTGGAATTTGGCCAGACTGGTTTCATCGGATGACCAGCCGTCGGCGAAGTACGTGGGCTCGTAGAACGAGAAACGGCCCGCCAGGAATGTGCCGAGATCGGGAATAACCGCATTCGATGGCTTGACCGCCGACGGCGGCATCTGCGTTGCCATGGCTTCGTTGCCCGCCATGGCGTCGTTGTCCCCCGCGCTGCCGGGCGCGTTCGAAGCCGACGTTGCGGTTTGCGCGGCAGACGCTGCCGTCGCTCCGGACGCGGCGCTATTGGCCGCGACACTGGCTTTGCGCGTCAGCAGAACCAGCGAAGGCGACACGTCCACGCCTGGCACATCCACTCGAACCGCACCGCGCGCCCAGTCCGGCCACGGCGCGCTATAGCTCACGGCCTTCATCTCGCCTGCCGCGAGCTTCACATGTTCCGGCGCACCCGACTCGCGCGTGATCTGAACCGCCCGCGGCTGTTGCTCGCCGTTCGTGAGCGTGATGAGCAAGGTACGCGGCACATCGAACGAGGAACCGGTCGGCGCGTCGCCGGAATAGACAATCGTCACGACGAGCGGCTCGTCGGACCTGGCCTCTCGTGGCGGTCGCATGACGGACACCGCCGCACTAGTCGTTGGCACGTAGCCGGCATATGTCGTGATGGAAAGTGCAGAACACGCCAGCATTCGCCGTAGCATTCGCGTGCGCGGTGCTGTTCTCAACCCGTGTCGCCTGCGAAATGCGGGTTCCCGTGCCATGCAACCTCCTCTTTATCATGGAAACTGCGATGGACACTGCGCACTCACATCTATCCAGTCGATCAGTCAACATCTGCACAAGATCCAACTGCGCCATCACGGCGACAAACGCCACTACGAGGCGTTCCGCAAGCATTTCGCAAGCAACAGGCACGAAGTCAGCATGCCTTTTCAGGTATGGATACAACTCAAAAACAACACCGAAATTAGCATCACTTAAAGAATCAATTCGCCCATTTCACCTCCGAATTCGAAGTTATGGAACGATGTCTAGATCATCTTAATCCAGAAATTTTTTTCAACGCCATCAGGTGTCAATTTTCGATAAAGATTGCGAACATAGTTATCGATGCATCGGCATTTCAATACACTTGACTGGCGCGATCATTCCAAAGCGACTAATCTTTTGCAACGTTCTTGCGTGATGTCTGGCGAGACATCGTGATTGACTCACCATCGGAAAGCATGATGCGAACGCCTGCCTTGACTTGCATGGTTTGCGCGGCTTCGATTTTTTCTCTGACTGCCTGCGAGCATCCAACATCCGCCAGCACGTTCACGCCGTCTCAAGCTCAACAAGCTCAGGTAATCGAGGTTGGCGTGGTCGAATGGGTACGGCCCGTTACCATCCAGCCGCAGCAAAGCGGTGTAGGCGCGATCGCAGGCGGCGCACTCGGCGGCATTGCGGCCGGCAGTGCGATCGGGCGCGGCAACGGCTCGCTGGCAGCAGGCATAGGCGGTGCTGTGCTCGGCGGCATGGCCGGCAATGCGGTCGAATCAAACGCAACGCGGCGCGCCGGATTGGAGATTTCCGTCCGACTCGACTCCGGACAATTAATCGCGGTGACGCAAGATGCGGACCAACATTTTTCACCAGGCGATCGCGTGCGCGTGCTATTTGGCTCTCATACGGTCCGCGTGACTCGATAATTTTCCTTTGTTTAAAACATCGAAAACAACAACCCGCCGGATTCGAATTTGTAAATAAATACACGATATTTTTATCGGCCTGACGCACTGCCAGACGAATTACAACACGAGACAATGAGGACTCCGATGAGTGAATCCGTGCAGAAAATGAGTCGCTTGCAGCTGACCGCCATGGTAGTCGGCGGCATGATCGGCGCGGGCATCTTCTCGTTGCCACGTACGTTTGCAAACGCAACAGGGCCTGTGGGCGCCGCCATCGCGTGGATAATCGCCGGTGCCGGCATGTATGCGCTCGCACGGGTCTTTCAGGCGCTCGCGGAACGCAAGCCCAATCTCGACGCGGGCGTGTTCGTCTACGCAAAAGTCGGCTTTGGCGATTACCCCGGCTTTCTCTCCGCATTCGGATACTGGATCGGCAGTTGCATCGGTAACGTGTCGTACTGGGTGCTGATCAAATCGACGCTGGGCGCCTTTTTTCCCATCTTCGGCAATGGCAACACGTTAGTCGCGATCATCGTCGCGTCGATCGGCATTTGGCTCTTTCATTTTTTGATCCTGCGTGGCGTCAAGCAGGCGGCGTTCATTAACACCGTCGTGACCGTGGCGAAAGTCGTGCCCATCGTCGTCTTCATCGTCATTCTGGTGTTCGCGTTCAAGCTCGACATGTTCACGCTGAACATTCACGCTGCCGCTCAGGAAGGCAGCATCGTCCAGCAGGTTCGGGCAACGATGCTGGTGACCGTCTTTGTCTTCATCGGCATCGAGGGCGCGAGTGTGTACTCGCGCTACGCGAAAGAACGCGCCGATGTGGGCCGCGCGACGATATTTGGTTTTTGCGCGGTGACGGCACTCATGGTGCTCGTTTCGATGTTGCCGTTCGCGATCTTGCCGCGCGGCGACGTGGCCGGCATGCGCCAACCTTCGATGGCTGCCGTGCTCGAAAGTCTGGTCGGTCCGTGGGGCGCAATTTTCGTGAGTATCGGGCTCGTTGTCTCGGTCCTCGGCGCCTATCTGGCGTGGTCGCTGATCTGCGCGGAAGTCATGTTTGCCGCAGCGCGTAACGAAGACATGCCCGCCCTCTTCTCGCGCGAAAACGCGAATGGCGTCCCGGCCAACGCACTCTGGATCACGAACATCATCATTCAGCTTCTGGTCGCCAGCACCTATTTTTCCAGCGACGCCTTCGCACTGATGCTCAACCTGACCAGTTCGATGTCGCTGATTCCCTATCTCTTTGTGGCCGCTTACGGGCTGATGATCGCCAAACGCTCGGAGAGCTACGAAATACGCCCCGAGGAACGCAATCGCGACCTGACTTTCGCGGCGATCGCCGTGATCTATACCGTGTTCATGATCATCGCGGGTGGACTGACTTTCATATTGCTGTCCGCGATTCTCTATGCACCGGGTACTGCGCTTTATGTCTGGGCGCGGCGAGAACGGAACATCCCAGTCTTCGTTCGCGGAAGCGACTGGATCATTTTCATCGTGGCAACGCTGGCCGCCATCGCGGGCATTGTTCTGATGGCCACTGGCTCCATTCAACTCTAGCCATTACGAGCGGAGATCGACGTGACAAAGCCTAAAACTGCTGATGAAAAATCGACCCATTCCGATAGCCCGCTGGGGGTCTATTCGGAAGTCGGGCAACTCAGGAAAGTCATGGTGTGCGCCCCCGGCATCGCACACTCCCGCCTCACGCCCAGCAATTGCGACGAACTGCTGTTCGACGATGTGCTCTGGGTCGACAACGCCAAGCGGGATCATTTCGATTTCGTCACGAAGATGCGCGATCGCGGCGTGGAAGTCGTGGAGATGCATAATCTGCTCGCGGAAACGGTCGCCGTGCCCGAGGGGAAAAAATGGATCCTCGATAACCAGATCGTTCCCAATCAGGTTGGCCTCGGTTTTCTCGACGAATTGCGCAGCTATCTGGAAGGACTCAACGATCGCGCACTGGCCGAAACCCTGCTAGGCGGCCTCTCGATTCACGACTTCCCCGAAGCTCACGGCGGCGCGGCGCTCAAGGTCGTACGCGAAGCGGCGGGCGCAACGGAATATCTTCTCGCACCGCTGCCGAACACGCTTTATACGCGCGATACCACCTGCTGGATATACGGCGGCGTGACGCTCAATCCGCTCTATTGGCCCGCGCGCCATGAGGAAACGATTCTTGCGGCCGCGATTTATCGATTCCATCCTGACTTCGCGGGCAAGGTCAATGTGTGGTGGGGCGATCCAACCGAAGATCACGGATTGGCCACGCTCGAGGGTGGCGATGTCATGCCGATCGGCAACAAGACGGTACTCATCGGCATGAGCGAACGCACGTCTCGCCAGGCCATCAGCCAGCTCGCGGCGACCTTGTTCAACCGCGGCGCCGCCGAGCGGGTCATCGTGGCGGCCATGCCGAAGATCCGCGCGGCCATGCATCTCGACACCGTATTCACGTTCGCCGACCGCGACTGCGTCCTGATTGCACCGGATTTCATGGCACGCACGCGCACATTCTCCTACCGGCCGAGCGATCATCCGGCCGGTGTGGAATTGCACCAGGAAAAGAAGTCCTTCGTGGAAGTCGTGACCGAAGCGTTGGGATTGAAGAAAATGCGCGTGGTGGAAGCTGGAGGCAGCGATTATCAACGCGAACGCACGCAGTGGGACAGCGGTGCGAATCTCGTTTGCACCTCGCCCGGCGTCGTGTTTGCGTATGACCGCAACACGTACACGAATACGCTGCTGCGCAAGGCCGGGATCGAGGTCGTGACGATAGTCGGTGCGGAACTGGGCCGCGGCCGCGGCGGCGGACATTGCATGACGTGTCCGATCATTCGCGATGCGGTGGAATTCTAGTTCAGCGCGTCACACCATTCGCGCTCAACCGCCCTGGCCCACTCCCCGACACCCCAAGGCATGCGTCGAGAACTCATTACGGCCACGTGTATCAGCATCATTACGTTCATTGCCGGTGCGGTACTGTACGTTGGGCGTCCGGTTCTGATACCGATCGCATTCTCGATCATCACCTGCTATGTCATTTACGGACTTGCCGAGATGCTGCATCGCCTGCCGCGTCTCGGCGCGCATTTGCGCGCAGGCGTTCGCTATTGGTGTTCGGCCTTGCTCATTTTCGCAGCGGCATACGGCGCGATCGAGCTATTGCTCATCGACAGCGCGCGAATCGAAGCCGTTGGTCCGAAATACGAAGCCACCTTGCTTGCACTGCTCGGCAAAATGGCGGCGCTGCTCCATATCGAAACCGATGCATCGTGGACGACATTTCGCCGGATTCTTCTCGACACCCTCAATATCAAGTCGATGATTTCGTTGCTGGTCGGCTCTATTTCGTCGATATTGGCCACGACGCTGCTCGTCATGCTCTACACGCTGTTCTTCATGATGGAGATCGGCAGGTTTCAGCATAAACTCTTCACGTTCATGGGCGGAAAAGCCAATCTCGCACCGCTCATTTACGCCATCAACTCCAAGATTGGAACCTATCTCGCACTGAAAGCCTTGCTCGGGGTCGTGGTCGGCGTGCTGAGCTGGATCTGCATGTGGATAGCCGGACTTGAATTCGCTTCTCTCCTCGCCGTGCTCATCGTCGTGTTGAATTTCGTTCCGTACGCGGGCTCGCTTATTTCCGTCGTACTGCCGGGTTTGCTCGCCGCCCTGCAGTTCGGACAATGGAGCGAGCCGCTCGCCATTCTGATCGTGCTGGCTTCCATTAACTTCGTGATGGGCAATGTGCTCGATCCGTGGTTGATGGCGGGCTCCATGAATCTGAGCCCGGCAGTCATTTTGATGAGTCTCGCGGTATGGACCGCGATGTGGGGAGCCGCGGGTTCGTTTCTGGCGATTCCCGGCACCGTCGCGCTGACGATTATCTTTTCCGCGTTTCCGGCAACGCGTCCAATTACGCTCCTGCTGACCAAGGACGATCCTGGCGCGCATCGGTAGGACGAGAATTGCGGTTTACACCCGGCTATCTCAGCACTTTCCCTTTAAGGCGCCCGAAAAGCGCCAGCAATTGTTACACTGGCGTTGCAGCGAGGTGCAAGCACAAGCGTCGCTGATGCTCACCACGATCCGCCCGAACGCTGCCTAGTCGAGGGAAATCGCGCCCAGTCGCTTTTTTCAATCGTGCCGGATCACAACAAAGGAACGCGTTGACTACTGTAATTCTGAAACCTGACGAACCCGTGGACGTTGCCCTGCGCCGCTTCCGTCGCGCCATCGAGCGCACTGGCCTGATTCCGGAGCTGCGTGCCCGGACCGCCTATGAAAAGCCGACTACGGTCCGTAAGCGTAAAAAGGCCGCTGCGGTCGCGCGCGTGCGCAAGCAGATCAAACGGTCGATGCCGCCGAAAAAGCGCTACTGACCCAGGCAACGACGGGCGAGGCAGAGATTCAGGGCCATATTCGGCAGCCGCCAGACAGGCGCATGGCAAAACAGTTACAAATCAGATCTTGACGTTGACACACCTGCAAGGTTAGTGTGTCGCCCGAAGGTCAAGAAGTTCGATTGCTGTTCATCAATTGCTCGCTCCTCAGCGGTATTCGTGGTCCTCTCCCTCCTTGTCGCTTCACGTACTCTCTTTATGAGAGTGAATTCTCGTTTTTTTTCATCAAGGATTTTTCATGGAAACCGGTACCGTTAAGTGGTTCAACGACAGCAAGGGCTTTGGCTTCATCACCCCGGACAAGGGTGGCGACGACCTGTTCGCTCACTTCTCCGAGATCAAGACCGACGGCTTCAAGACGCTCGCTGAAAACCAGAAGGTGAGCTTCGAAACCAAGCAAGGCCCGAAGGGTCTGCAAGCGGCTAACATCAAGCCGCTGTAAAGTTTGAAGGACCCGGCCTCCGACAACGGACGCCGGGTTGCAGCGACACCCTCGCGGAGCAATGTCTCCCTAAGTTGGCGCGATCGCATTGAGTTGCCGCTATATCCGGCAACCTGCCCGACGCCACACGCCTCGTTGCACCTCATTCTCCCCTTCGGCGACTACGCCTTTTCGCTTTCCGTCTGCCTCAGATTCGGCTCGCAATGGCTTTGAATCGGCTCGCCCGTGCACGTCCTCACGTCACGCGCGCATTCAGACATTAATAGAATTAAAAATGCATACCAAACATACTCAGCAGTACAACGGCTATGCCGTCCAACCGTCCGCGCATCGTTTGCCTGACGGGTGTTTTTCATCCAATCTGCTTCTCGAACGCACTAACAGCGCGCAAGCCGAAGCCTCCTACCGGTTCTATTCGCTCGATTACTTCGAGAGCGAAGAACAGGCGCTGGAATTTTCAACGCGCTGGGCGCGCAACTGGGTCGATACGCGCGGATAAAACCGCGCCGGCCTGACGCGTTCGCTCGCACCCGAGCGAGCGCGAGCGCCGGATCAGCAATCAACGCTCACCCTTTTCGTGTGGCGAAAATGCCAAATCGGGCGCTCGCATTTTTGAAATGGATTTTTTTAAAGCCATCATGGCGCAACAAACCTTGATTCAGGTTTGTCGCCAAATGGGGGCATGTTATGGGCAGTGCGCTGGTATGGGCTGCAATCCCTCACAATAGTGACGGGGTCGTGTTTCAGGTTCGCGTGATTCGCGGGCTTCAGCGTTTTCATCTGTCCCGCCGGACGCTCGAGGACGTGTTTGACCTCGCGCCTCACGCATCGGATGCGCGGCAACTCGAACGCTTTTACGAGCACGCGCCTCAGATCTTGCGGCAGGCCATGCGAAAACGCCCGATTGCGGGCGCCGATACCGCCGCGCTTCAAACTGGCGATTTCATCTCGGCCGTCGAGACAGAATGGGCTGAAACCGCATATCTGCCGGAAATACCCGGCTATCTGACTTTGGACTGAGGAACGCGCGCAGCCGGCTGGATCGCACACAGCGCAGACAGCCCAGGCGCTCAAAAAAAACGGCATGGTTCGCCCGGTCGGCTATCATGCCATTCCTCTCCGAAGTAGCTTCTTATGATTTCCGTCCGTAATGTCACGCTGCGCCGCGGCGTCAAGGTCGTGCTCGACAGCGCCACCGTCACTTTCACCCCTGGCGAAAAGATCGGTCTTGTCGGCCGCAATGGCGCCGGCAAGTCGTCGTTCTTCGGCCTGCTCAACGGCTCGCTGCACGAAGACAGCGGCGAATTCTCGATTCCCGCTGCATGGCGGATGGGTCAGGTCGCGCAGGACATGCCGGAGACCGAACAGGGCGCAACCGACTTCGTGGTCGAGGGCGACACGGCCCTTCTGGCGGCCCAGGCTGAAGTCGCCGCCGCCGAGGCCAGCGACGACGGCATGCGCATGGCGCACGCCTACATGGCCCTGCACGACGCCGGCGCACACGATGCGCCCGCACGCGCACAGGCGCTGATCCTGGGTCTGGGCTTCACGGCCGCGCAGCTCGATCAGCCGGTCAACAGCTTCTCCGGCGGCTGGCGCATGCGACTCCAGCTGGCACGCGCGCTGATGTGCCCGTCCGATCTGCTGCTGCTCGACGAACCGACGAACCACCTGGACCTCGACGCACTGGTCTGGCTGGAAGCGTGGCTCAAGCGCTATCAGGGCACGTTGGTCGTGATCAGCCATGACCGCGAATTCCTCGATGCGGTGACGCAGGTGACGGTGCACGTCGATAACGCGAAGCTCGTGCGCTACGGCGGCAACTACAGCAAGTTCGAAGACATGCGCGCCGAACAGCTCGAGTTGCAGCAGGCCGCGCTCGCCCGCCAGGCGGACAAGATCGCCCATCTGCAGAAGTTCATCGACCGTTTCAAGGCCAAGGCTTCGAAGGCGAAACAGGCGCAGAGCCGGGTCAAGGCGCTCGAACGCATGGAGAAAATCGCACCGGTTCTGGCGGAAGCGGAGTTCAACTTCGAGTTCAAGGAACCGCTCAACGTCCCGAACCCGCTGTTGTCGATGCTGGACGCGAGCTTCGGTTACCCCGCGCCGGAGGATGCCGCGCCGGACACGCCGCCCACGGTCATCGTGCGCGGGATCAATCGCTCCGTGCTGGCCGGGCAGCGCATCGGCATTCTCGGCGCGAACGGCCAGGGCAAGTCCACGCTCGTGAAGACGGTGGCGCACGCGCTCGCGCCGATTGCCGGCGAAATCAGCGAGGGCAAGGGGCTGAACATCGGCTATTTCGCGCAGCAAGAGCTGGACGTGCTGCGCCCGCAGGACACGCCGATGGAACACATGATCCGCCTCGCCCGGGACACGCCGCCGCACATGCGCGCGCCCGGCCAGAGCGGCACCGAGCAATCGCTTCGCACCTTCCTCGGCACCTTCAATTTCAGCGGCGATACGGTTCACCAGGCCGTGAGCACGATGAGCGGCGGCGAAAAGGCGCGGCTCGTGTTGTGCATGATCGTGTGGCAGCGCCCCAACCTGCTGCTGCTCGACGAGCCGACCAACCACCTCGACCTCGCCACGCGTGAAGCGCTCGCCATGGCGTTGAACGAATTCGAGGGGACGGTGATGCTGGTCAGCCACGACCGCGCGCTGCTGCGCGCCGTGTGCGACGAATTCTGGCTGGTCACAAAGGGCGGCGTCGAACCCTTCGACGGCGATCTGGACGATTACCAGCAGTTCCTGCGCGACGAAGCCCGCCGCATGCGCGAGCAGGCCGACGCGGCGTAAAAAGCGATTGCCCGAGATTGCGCTCGGGCTTTCATCAGAACTTGCCCGGCGCGTGTCCGCACGCGCCGCGGCAAATACCCATTCCCGCACGCGTAAGTCTCACAGCGCAATGCGAATACCGGAAGCATTAATCGGTGCGCTGAGTTCCGCATTATCCTCATTTCAACGCCTGTTATTCCGATCGGCATTCGACTGACTGGATTTGCCTTTGCTATTGGCTTCTGCGTCATCGGGCTGCCGCACCAGAAAGTCGTGATAGCTCCGATTACGAATCCAGGACGGTGCGCGACCGCGACCGCTCCAGGTCGCGCCCGTAACGGGATCCTGATACTTCATCTGAACAGGCCTGGTGTTATAGATGCCGCGCCGATCGACACGCAATTGATTCGGCACCAGGTTGAAAACATTCATGACCTGGCGAATGTGCTCGATCGCGGCTTTCTGCTCCTGTTGCCACGCGGCCGTAATGCGTTCATTGAGTTGCACGAGTTGCTTTTCCAACACTCTGACCTTGTTGTTCATGCGCTCTTTCCGTATTGCATGGCCTGGTTGGTGCAACGCACGTCCAGTTTTATTGCCATTGCGCGCGCCCTGCCTTTGCAGGCGCGCTCGTTAGGTCCTGGTGAAATGCACGGGTATCATCATTACGATCACATATCAGTTGATATGCGAATGTAATAATATCCATTTGATATTTAAATATCAACTGATATCCTTGCGGCCATGAACGCGGCCCCCACCTCACCGCGGCGAAGCCGCGAAGAAAGTCGATTGCAGACTCGTGCGCATTTGCTTGCAGCGGCGAAACGGTTGTTTGTCGAAAAAGGCTTCGGCGCCACCTCGCTCAGGGATATTGCGGCCGAGGCGGGCTACACGCAGGGCGCTTTCTATTCGAATTTCGCCAGCAAGGAAGCGCTGTTCGTGGAATTGATGCGGGAGCGCTCGAAGGCGCAAGTCACTCACATTGCGCAGGCGCTGGGCGACCCGTCAGCTTCAGCGGAGCAAATATTGAATGCGCTGGAGATCTGGGCGCAGACGCTCGACGCCGAGCCGGAGTGGTCGGTGCTGGGCGTGGAATTCAAGCTTCAGGGCCGTCGCAATCCCCTCTTTGCCACGGCTTCCGAGGCACTGCTGAACGCGCACCGCGATGGTCTGGCCTATTGCATCACGCAGATCTTCGCCCGACTGGAGAAGGTGCCACCGGAATCGCCGGCCGTCCTGGCCGCGGCCTTCATGGGGCTCTCGCAAGGGCTCGCATTGCAGCGGCCCCTGCTTTCCGAGGCGCCGATCGGGCACATGATCATGGTGTTCTTGCGCAGCTTGCTGGCCGCCGCGCCGCCGGCGAAGTGATACGCGGATAACCCTCGGCGCCCGACACACATCACGCCGTCGCGCCATCATCAAAGACACCGACCGCCGCTTCAACGCGCGCGCCAACGCCCAGCGCGAATCCCTGAAAGCGACCGCTCCCCGGCCCCACCGGCCATGACATCAAGTTATGCCGGCTCCAACAATTTCGGCGTTGTAGCGCCGAAATTGACTCACTATAGTCGAATCAACCCGATGCCCGAATCCCCCAGTCAGGCGCGCCCTCAAGCCGACGCGCCCGACCGGGCAAGCTTTCCCCTTCAACCCTGTCGAGGAAGAGTCGTGATCAAACTGCAGAGCTGGCGCCCGGTCGCCATAACAATGACGTCGATCGCCGCGCTCGTGGCCACGGCGAGCCACTCCGCCCAGGCCGCCGGAAAAATCACCTTCGTCTCGCAAGGCGGGGCGTATCAGGAAGCGCAGACGAAAGCCATCCTCGATCCGGCGGCAAAGCAACTCGGCATCACGATCGCGCAGGACAGCATCCCCGACGCGTGGCCGCAGGTGAAAGCGCAAGGCGCGACCGGCAAGCCGATCTGGGACGTCATCGACACGCCCACGTCGAACTGTCTGCGCGGCGGCCGCGAAGGGCTGATCGAAAAGCTCGACTTCTCGAAGATGCCGAACGCCGCCTCGATTCCGGAAAAATATCGCACGCCCTATTCCGTCGCGTACGAGTTCTATTCGACGGTCATCGGCTACAACAAGAAGACGCTCAAGAAAGTCCCGCAGAATTGGGCCGATTTCTGGAACGTGAAGGGTTTCCCCGGCACGCGCGCGCTGCGTAACGATCCGCAGACCGTGCTCGAAGCGGCCCTGCTCGCCGACGGCGTCCCGCGCGACAAGCTCTATCCGCTCGACGTCGATCGCGCCTTCAAGAAGCTCGAGCAGATCAAGCCGGATATCGCCGTCTGGTGGACCTCGGGCGGTCAGTCCGCGCAGTTGCTGCACGACGGCGAAGTCGACATGGAGATGATCTGGAATGGCCGCGCGAGCGCCGTGCGCAAGGACAATCCGGACATCGCGTTCACCTATAACGACGGCATCCTGCAGAACACGCAGCTGTGCATCCTGAAAAACGCGCCGAATCTTCAGACCGCCGTGCGTTTCGTCGATGTCGCGGTGTCGCCGGATCTGCAGGCGAATCTGCCGACCTATATCGATTACGGTCCAGGCAATCCGGCCGCGTACAAGACCGGCAAGATTTCCGCCGCGCGCGCGGCCGAGTTGCCGAGCGCACCGGAAAACGCGGCCAAGCAGGCCCTGATGTCCGAAGAGTGGTGGGCGTCCGACGCCGGCATCCAGGCGAAGGCGCGCTGGCTGAAGTTCATGCAGCAATAAGCCATCGCCGCCAGGCTGGTGCAGCGCGAGGCCTGACGCCACGGCAGGCCTCGCGCGTTTCGTCCGTCCTTCTGAATCGGCCCTCCCTATTGTGTTCGACTACCTGATTCTCGGCGGCGGCTCGGCCGGCTGCGTGCTCGCCGCGCGGCTGTCCGAGGACGCCCGCCGCACGGTCTGCCTCGTCGAGGCGGGCCGCAATCTGAGCCAGGCGACGCTGCCGCCTGACATCCGCAGCCGCTATCCGGGCCGCGCCTATCTCGACACGCGCAATCTCTGGCAAGCGCTGCAGGCGCGCATGAGCGCCCCGGCCGCGCCGCGCCGCTATGAACAGGCGCGGCTGCTCGGCGGCGGCTCCGCGATCAACGCGCTGATGGCCAACCGCGGCGCGCCCGCCGATTACGACGAGTGGGAAACGCTCGGCGCCGCCGGCTGGAACTGGGCGACCTGCCTGCCGTTCTTCCGCAAGCTCGAACACGATGTCGATTTCGACGGGCCGCTGCACGGCAAGCACGGCCCGCTGCGCGTCACGCGCGCGCCGCGCGCGCGGCTTTCGCCGTTCGTGCGCGGGGTGATCGACGCGCTGGGCCGCCGCGGCTATCCGCTGCGCGCCGACCAGAACGGCGCGTGGGAAGACGGCACCTTCGTCGGCACGCTCGGCGTGAGCGCGTCGGGCGAGCGGATTCCGACCTCGGTCTGCTATCTCGACGACACGGTCCGCGCGCGCCGCAACCTGACGATCGTCACCGACACCCAGGTCGAACGCGTGCTGTTCGACGGCGCGCGCGCAACCGGCGCGCAACTCATACACCACGACGGCACGCGCGACTCGATCAGCGCCGCGCGCGTGATCGTCAGCGCGGGGGCGATCCACAGCCCGGCGTTGCTGATGCGCAGCGGCATCGGTCCGGCCGACGAACTGGCCGCGCACGGCATCGCCGTCGTCGCCGCGCGTGACGGCGTTGGCCGCAATCTGATGGAGCATCCGTCGATCGCCGTTTCCGCGTTCCTGCCGCCCGCGGCACGCACGCCCTTCCCCGACGAGCATCACGAGCAGGCCATCGTCCGCTATTCGTCGGGACTGCCCGGCACGCCGCGCGGCGACATGCACGGCGCGATCCTGTCGCGCTCCGGCTGGCACTCGGTCGGCTACCGGCTCGGCACGATGTTCTTCTGGGTCAACAAGTCGTATTCGCGCGGGCGCGTGACGCTCGCCTCGCCGCACGCGCAACAGGAACCGACCGTCGAATTTTCGATGCTGTCGGACGCGCGCGATCTCGAACGCCTGAAAGGCGCGGTGCGCTTCGGCGCGCAGACGCTCGCCGATCCGGCGCTCGCGGCCACGCTCGGGCCGCGCTTTCCGTCGAGCTATTCCCCGCGTGTTGCCGCGGTCGCGCGCCCCGGAAACTGGAACGCGTTGCAGCGCGGGCTGCTCAGCGGGCTGCTCGATGTCGCCGGACCGTTAAGGCCTGCGTTGATCGAACGCGTGATCACGCAGGGCATGACGCTCGACACGCTGCTCGCCGACGATGCGGCGCTGACCGAATTCGTCACGCAGTCGGTGGGCGGCACCTGGCATCCGTCCGGGACGTGCAGGATGGGCGCGCCCAGCGATCCGCTCGCCGTCACCGGTCCGGACGGCGCGGTTCACGGCGTCGAAGGCCTGACGGTCTGCGACGCGTCCGTGATGCCGTCGATTCCCTGCGCCAACACGAACGTGCCGACGATCATGATCGCCGAACGGATCGCCGATACGCTGAAGTAAGCTGAAATAAAAACGCGCCGGCTTTTGGGCCAGGCGCGTTTTGCTCTCTTCCTTCGATCAACTTCGTAGGACAAGTTCAAGCGGCCAACTTCACTCGCCGTATCCCACCACGCCCTTGACCTCCAGAAACGATTCGATGCCCCATTCGCCGTACTCGCGGCCATTGCCCGACTGCTTGTAGCCGCCGAACGGCGCACCGGCGTCCCAATCCGGATAGTTCAGATACACGCTGCCCGCGCGCAGCCGATACGCCACGCGACGCCCGCGCTCCACGTCCGCCGACTGCACGTACGCGGCCAGCCCATACGGGCTGTCGTTCGCAATCGCGATCGCGTCTTCGTCGTCGCGATAAGGGATGATCGTCAGCACCGGGCCGAAGATCTCTTCGCGGGCGATCCGCATGTCGGGCGTCACATCGGCGAACACGGTCGGCTTGACGTAGTAGCCGCGCTCAAGCCCGTCCGGCCGCCCCACGCCGCCCGCGACGAGCGTCGCCCCTTCGGCGATGCCCGCGTCGATCAGCGCCTGCACCCGCCCGAACTGAACCTCGCTGACGACCGGCCCCAGCGTCGTGTCCGGCGCATCCGCCGGACCGACCTTGTGCGCGAGCGCCGCACGCCGCGCAATTTCGACCGCCTGCGCGTGACGCGCGGCGGGCACCAGCATGCGCGTCGGCGCATTGCACGACTGGCCGCTGTTGCCGAAACAGGCGTTCACGCCCTTCGTCACCGCGACGTCGAAATCGACATCGTCGAGCAGCAGGTTCGCCGACTTGCCGCCCAGTTCCTGATGCACGCGCTTGACCGTGGGCGCCGCGAGTTGCGCGATCTGGATACCCGCGCGCGTCGAGCCCGTGAACGAGACCATGTCGATATCCGGATGCGCCGCCAGCGGCGCGCCGACCGACGGCCCGTCGCCCTGCACGAGATTGAACACGCCGGGCGGCACGCCGGCCGCATCGAGCACTTCGGCGAACAGCACCGCGTTCAGCGGCGAGACCTCGCTTGGCTTCAGCACCATCGTGCAACCGGCGACCAGCGCGGGCGCGACCTTGCAGACGATCTGGTTGATCGGCCAGTTCCAGGG
The DNA here is from genome assembly GCF_014171495.1 of Paraburkholderia tropica. Lineage (NCBI taxonomy): Bacteria > Pseudomonadati > Pseudomonadota > Betaproteobacteria > Burkholderiales > Burkholderiaceae > Paraburkholderia > Paraburkholderia tropica. Next base: position 1,264,609 of record NZ_CP049136.1, on the reverse strand, counting down.
CGTAATCAGCGCGACGACGCCGACCGGTTCGTAACGCACGCGCGTGGTGCCTTTGTCGCGCTCCCAGACGAAGCTCGCGCAGGTCTTCAGCAGTTCTTCCAGATGACGGCGGCCGATCCCGGCCTGCCATTCGTACGCGAGCGCGCGTGGCGCGCCGATCTCGCGCGAGATTGCCGCGGCGATCTCGTCGTAGCGCGCAAGGTACATCTCAAGAACGCGGCGCACGAGCGCGACGCGCTCGTCCGGCGTCGTCTGCGAGAACGATTCGAAGGCGCGCTTCGCCGCGGCCACCGCGCGATCGACGTCGCGCGTATCGCCCGTCGCGATCTCGGCGAACGGCAGTTCGGTGCACGGATCGATAACCGGCAGGCGCGCGTTGGCGGCAGGCGCAACCCACGCGCCGTCGATATAGAACTTCAGGGCATTGTCTGTCATGTCGGTTTCCGGTCGCGGAAAGTGGTTCAAACCCGGTCGGCTTCAGGCCCGCGCCGGCTGCAGCTGGCGCTGACCGCTGCGACGGCTGACGACCACGAGCAGCACGAGCGCAAGCGTCAGCGCGGTCAGCATCGTGCTGATCGCGGCGATGGTCGGATCGATTTCGTCGCGCAGCGTGACGAACATCCGGCGCGTGAGCGTCTGGTTGTCGCCGCCCGACACGAACAGCGCGACGACCGTTTCGTCGAGCGCCTGAATGAACACGAACACCGCGCCGGAGATCACGCTCGAACGGATCTGCGGCAGCGTCACAGTCAGAAAGCTGCGAAGCCGGTTCATGCCGAGGCTGCGCGCCGCCATTTCCTGCGCGTGATCGAACGAGCGCAGATCGGCGCCGACCGAAATCAGCACGTAGGGCAGCCCGAGCATCGAATCGGCGATGATCAGACCGCCGAGCGTGTTCACGTAGCCGAACTTCGAATAGACGAAGAACACGCCCACCGCGACGATGATGATCGGCACGATCATCGGCAGCATCAGCACGGTCTTCAGCGGGCGGATCAGCGGATGCTCGCCGTGCTCGATCGCGTAGGCGGCCGCCACACCGACCGGCGTCGCGATGCACGCGGCGGACAGCGAAGCGATCAGCGTCACGCGGGCGGCCGACAGCCATTCAGGATTGCCGAAGAACGACGCATACCAGCGCAGCGACAACGCGGGCGGCGGGAACGTCATGAAGCGCGTGTCGGAGAACGAGATCGGCACGACGATCAGCACCGGAATCATCAGGAACGCGAGGATCAACACCACCAGCACGATCAGCGCGCCGCGCACGAACGGGTTCGGTCTCATTTCGCCCCCAGGGTCTTGTCGAGCGGAATCACGCGGCTCGCGAGGTAGAAGATCGCGAACACGCACAGCAGCAACACGACGCACACGGAACTCGCCGCGCCCCAGCTGTTATAGATTTCGACGTTGCGGCTCACCACCATCGACACCATGATCGATTTGCCGCCGCCCATCAGCTCGGGCGTGATGTAGAAGCCGAGGCACAGCACGAAAACAAGCGTCACGCCCGCGACCACGCCGCCGAGCGAGAGCGGCAGGAACACGCGCAGGAACGCGTGCAGCGGCGTCGCGCCGAGACTCGCGGCCGCCTGCGAGAGATTGGTCGGGATCTTCTGCATCGCCGAATACAGCGGCAGCACCATGAACGGCAGCAGGATATGAACCATCGCGACGATCGTCCCGAACTCGTTGTAGGCGAGCTGAACGGGGCGATCGACGAGGCCGAAGGCCAGCAGCAGCTTGTTCACGACGCCGGTGCGCTGCAACAGCACGAGCCACGCGTAAGTCCGCACCAGCACGCTGGTCCAGAACGGCAGGATCACCATGCCGAGAATCAGCGCGGCGAAGCGCGGCCGCACCGACGCGGCGAGATAAGCGACCGGATAGCCGAGCAGCAGCGTCGCGGCCGTCACGATCAGGCTCAGCTTGAACGTGAGCAGGAAAGTGTCGAGATAGGTGCCGCTGAACACGCGATAGTAGTTCGCGAGCGTGAAGCCGCCGTCCTGGCGGACCGACTGCCACGACAGCCACGCGAGCGGCACGACGAGCAGAATCACGACGACGGCCAGCGCCGGCGTCATCAGCAGAAGCATCGTGCGGTTTTCTCGGCGCTGATGGTGCCGCGCCGCGTCGGTCTCGTCGTGTTGCATCGGTGCGGATCCGGAGTCTGAAACAAACGCTCTGGCAGTCGTCATCATGCCCCCATGGCATCGAGGAACTGGTACCACGCGGCCACGAGTCTGACACCTGGCGCACGCAGTGCGTGGAACGGCACGGGACGCAGCCCGTCCTGCGCGAGCAGCGCAAGATCGGGCGTCTCGCCGAGTGCGAGCGCGGCCGCGTGCTGGCCGATCAGGCTCGCCATCGCCACGCCCGCGCCGTTATAACCGACGCAGAACACCGTCGCGTCGTCCGCGCGGCCGACATGCGGCAGCGCATTGAAGGTCATCCCGACATAACCGGACCAGCGGAACTCCACGCGAATATCGGCGAGATCCGGAAACAGTCCGACCATCGCGCGCCGCAGCGCCTCGAAGCCGGTGTCCTGGCCTTCCTTGCCGAACGCGTCGCGGCCGCCGAACAGCATGCGACCGTCCGCGCGCCGGAACCACTTCATCATGCGGCGCGTTTCGGTATAGCTGCGCCGCTGCGTCATCAGCTTCGCGTCGAGCGCGGCGGGCAGACGTTCGGTCGCGATCATCGCGCTGCGAAACGGCACCAGCTCGCGACGCATGGCGTCGGTCGCGGGCGTGAGGTCCGAATAGGCGTTGGTCGCGACGATCACCTGCCGCGCGCGCACCGTCGCGCCCGCCGTGCGCAGCGTGACGCCCGCGACGCCGGGCGCGCGGTCGATCGCGAGCACGGGCGTCGAGGTGTGGATCGGCACGCCGCGCGCCGCGAGCGAGCGCGCGATGCCCAGCACGTACTCGAGCGGCAGGATCGTGCCCGCATCGGCGCTGAGCACGCCGCCGACAAAACCGGTCGAGCCGGTTTCGGCGCGCACTGCCTCGCGCGACAGCACGGTCATCGAGCGGTCGCCGAGCGATGCGCGCACCCACTCGGCTTCCGCGACGATCGACGCGAGCGCGCGCTCGGTGTGGGCGCAGCGCAGACTGCCGGTGCGTTCGAACCGCGCGCGCGCGATGCCGCATTCCTCCAACAGCGCCTCGACGGTGCGCACGCCGTCGTGCGCGAGACGATGCATGCGCTTCGCAACGTCGAGCCCGTGCGCGCTGGCGATCGCCGAAAACGACGGGCGAAACTTGGACGACACGACGCCGCCGTTGCGCCCGCTCGCGCCCCACCCGACCGGATTCGCGTCGAGCACCGCGCACGACACGCCGCGCTGATGGAGCGCATGGGCGGCGCACAGGCCGGAATAACCGGCGCCGATCACGGCGACATCGACCTGCAGATCGCGCGTGAGCGGCCCCGCGCCGACCGGCGCGTCGAACGAACCGGCCTCGCCGGCCAGATGACGCCAGAGCGAATCCGGCTGCGGCGAGGTCGAAACGGGCGGCGCGAGCATCGTCAGGCCGCGCAGAGTTCGGCTTCGACGGCGTCGGCGAGCGCCGCGAGCGTCGGGAAGCAGAACGTCGGCGTCGTCACTTTTTCCGGCTCCGGCGTGCCGCCGAAACCGGCCTGGCCGCGTCGGCGCTCGATCCAGCAGGTCGAATAACCCAGTTCGGTCGCAATGCCGATGTCGTGATACTGGCTCTGCGCCGTGTGCAGGATTTCGCCGAACTTGTAGCCGAACGCCGCCTGGCGGCCACGGTTATAGGCAAAAAATTGCGGATCGGGTTTGGCCACGCCGGTTTCGTCGCAGCAGACGGTGTCGTCGAACGGATCGCCGAGCGTGTGCGCATACGCGGAGAGCGCGACGCGGTCGGCGTTCGTCATCGCGACGAGGCGGAAGTGTTTGCGCAGCCGCTTCAGCGCCTCGACCGAATCCTCGAACGCCGGCCAGTCGAGCACGTCGCGCTGGAACGCGGCGGCCGTCGTCGCATCGCCCGGCAGATCCAGTTCGGCGGCCAGCGACAGCCACACGTTGGCCATTTCGTGGCTCGACCGGCCGTAGAACTTCGCCCGGCCGCGCAGATACGGCGCGAAAATCTGGTCATCGGTCAGATCCTTCGCGGCCGGACCGCCTAGGCGGCGAACCGAAGTCAGCACGCCTTGTTCGAAGTTGATCAGCGTGCCGACGACGTCGAACGTCAGCACCTTGAAATCGGTGAGCTTCATGAATGGATCCTTGATTGCGTTGCGGTTGGCTGGAAAGACGGCATGCGCGGCGATCGCGCCGCACGGTCACGCCGGTACGACGATCGTGTCGCGTGGACTGAGGGCGACGGAAACGGGAGAGCCGGGCGCAGGAATCCGATGCCGCGCATCGTGATTGCCCGGCTGGCGCAGGCTGAGCGACGTGCCGTCCGCGAGCTTCGCGAACACGCGCAGACTCTCGCCCTGATACAGCACTTCGGTCACGCGCGCCGAGAGGCGGTTGGCGTCGGGCGCGGCGTCGCCGCTGTCGATCACGAGCTTCTCGGTCTGCACCGCGAGCAGCAGTTTGTCGGCGTCCGGCAGCGGTTCGGCGGAGCGCAGCACCGCATCGCCGAGGCGCACCGCGTCGTCGCCCGCGCGCGTGACGGGCAGCAAGGTCGCCTCGCCGATAAAGCTCGCCACGAACGCATTGCAGGGCCGGTCGTACAGGCGCTCGGGCGTGTCGATCTGCACCAGCTTGCCATTCTTCAGGACAGCGACACGATCGCTCATCGTCAGCGCCTCGCGCTGGTCGTGCGTCACATAGACGATCGTCGCGCCAAGCCGGCGATGCAGCGCGCGCAGCTCGATCTGCATCGTCTCGCGCAATTGCTTGTCGAGCGCGGACAGCGGTTCGTCCATCAGGATCAGTTGCGGTTCGAACACCATCGCGCGCGCCAGCGCGACGCGCTGGCGCTGGCCGCCCGAGAGTTCGCTGATGCGCCGGCCCTCGTAGCCGCGCAATTCGACCATCGCCAGCGCGTCGGCGACCTTGCGGGCCCAGCCCGCTTTCGGCTCGCGGCGCGCGCGCAGCGGAAAGGCGACGTTCTCGCCCACCGTCATGTGCGGAAACAACGCGTAGTTCTGGAACACGATGCCGATGTCGCGCTTGTGCGGCGGCGCGAATGTAATGTCGCGCTCGCCGACCCAGACGCTGCCGCTGGACGGCTGCACGAAACCGCCGAGAATCCCGAGCAAGGTGGTCTTGCCCGAGCCGGACGGCCCGAGCAGCGAGACGAATTCCCCCTGAGCGACGTCGAGCGACACATCGTCGAGCGCGACGACATGGCCATAACGTTTGACCGCCGATCGAATCGATACGCCTGCCTTTACTCGTGCGTCCATCGTCGTGCTCCCGCCTTTCAGTCAGTGTTCAACCAAGAATAGGCGGCGATTTTTTTGGCGGCAATTCCCGAATTGTTGGATCAGGCATAACATCAGGTCATGCCAAACCTTCGCCGAAAACTGCCGAGCGCCAACGCGCTGTTCGTCTTCGAGGCGGCGGCGCGTTGCGGGAACTTCACGCGCGCCGCCCAGGAGCTCTATGTCAGCCAGCCCGCCGTGAGCCGCATGCTGGCGCGCATGGAGGATCACATCGGCGTGCGGCTGTTCGAGCGCGTCCATGGCGGCATCGAGCTGACCGAGAACGGCCGCATTCTGTACCGCAAGATTTCCGAGGGACTGAACGGCATCGAGGAAGCGATTCTCGATATCGAGGCCCGCGCGACGGGCGTCGAGCCGGTCACGCTGTCGGTGTCGACCGCCTTCACCACGCACTGGCTGATGCCGCGCATGAGCCGCCTGAACGAGGCGTTTCCTTCCGTGGATCTGCGCTTTCAGCTGATCTCGGGCCGGATCGGCGGCCCGCTCGGCGACGTCGATCTTGGCATGCGTTTTCTGCACGAAGCGGAAATGGGGGAAAACAGCATCAGGGTTATGCCTGAGGTGCTGCTGCCCGTCTGCAATCCGCACTATCAGGAACTCGCGCGCGGCGTCGACTGGCTGGCGCACGGCGACACCGTGATCGTCATGGACGACGAGGAACGCGGCTGGCACGCGCGCTTCGCAGCGTTCGCGAACGAGACGCGGCGCGCGGCAAGCGTATTGAGCTTCAACGATTACGCCATCGTCGTGCAGGCCGCGCTGCTCGGTCAGGGCCTCGCGCTCGGCTGGGTCAACGTCGTGATGCACTGGCTCGCGCAACGCGCGCTGGTGCCCGCCGTGGACGAACTGCAGGTGACGAACCGGCTGTGCTGCCTGTCGTGGGCGCCGGGACGACCGCTTCGGCCCATCGTCGCGGAAGTGCGCGACTGGCTGCTGGCCGAGATGCGCGCCGACCTCGCCGCGGTCGACAGCGCGTATCCGTCGCTCGGGCTCGCCGCGGCGCTTTCTTGTACGACGTGATGCCCCGCTTGCCCCCGCATTTTCTACGGAGCCGCCCTCCGTCATCGCGATTTGATACTGCCTGACGCGGGCAAATGAGTTTTTTCGGTGGCACGAGCAATCGTAAGCTCTCCACTATGAAATTCATGTCCGACCTTGCTCAGGCAGCGAGCGCCGCCAACGCTGCAGCCATGAACGCATCTTGCGTCCGCACCGGCGGCACGCGCGCGCTGAACGGCTTGCGCACGCGTGCGGGCGTCGAACTCGCGATTGCGCAGATTCACGCCAGCCCCGCCAGCGATCTGAGCGTCGCGGCGCTGGCCGCACGCGCCTGTCTCAGCATGTGGCGCTTCACCGTCATCTTCAAAGGACTGACCGGCGAATCGCCGCATCGCTATGTGACGCGCGTTCGGGTTGGGCATGCGCAGAACCTGCTGCGCCAGGGCGTCACGCCCGTCGACGCCGCGCAGGCGTCGGGCTTCTACGACCAGAGTCATCTGTCGCGCAGCATGAAAGCGAGCTGCGGGATGAGCCCCAAACAGTTTCAGCAACATCACACCGGCGACACGTCGGCTCTCTTCTCTTCCCTTTCATCCGCGAGCTATACATGAGTCTGAAACGCTTCAAAGTCTTGACGTTCGACGTCGTCGGTACCCTCATCGATTTCGAGCGCGGCATGCTGAACTACCTGCATCAGGTGGCCGGCGACGCCAAAGTCTCGGACGAAGATTTCCTCGCCGCCTATCGCGAGGCGCGCAAGCGCGCGGGCACGATCTGGTATCCCGACGATCTCGAACTGTGCTGGAAGCTGATCGCGCCGCGCCTCGGCCTGCCCGAGAGCGACGAGGTCGCAAAAGGCTTTCGCGATTCGGTCTCGGAATGGCCCGCATTTCCGGACTCCGTTGAAGCACTCAAGCGCCTCGCCCAGCACTTCAAGCTGGTGACGATGACGAACGCGCAAACGTGGGCGCTCGCGCATTTCTCGAAGACGCTCGGCGAGCCGTTCTCGATGCTGCTCGCCTGCGACGACGCGCTGTGCGAAAAGCCGGACGCGCGCTATTTCGCGTACGCGCGCGGTCGCTACGAACAGGCCTGGGGCTTCCGCCAGGAAGACAATCTGCACGTGGCGCAGAGCCAGTATCACGACATCGGCATCGCCCGCGAGCTGGGCATCACGAGCTGCTGGATCGAGCGCCGTCATGGCATGCCCAGCTCGGGCGGCACGATCGAGTCCGCTCACACGGTCCCCGACTACCACTTCCACACACTCGCGCAACTCGCCGATGCCGTGGAAGCCGGCCAATAAACGGGACGCACGATCACATCATGCCGATCACCATTCTTTCGCAAAGCGCGCAATGCCAGGACCTCACGCCCGCGGGCGCGGTGGGCGCGCCGCTCACCGAACCGGCCTGCACGACGCAGACGCTGGAAGTGCCGCTCGAAGGCTCGGGCGACAATCGCTCGGGACTGTGGGAGGTGTCAGTGGGACGCTTCTCGCGTCATCTGGCCAATGCCGAAGTCATGCACATTCTCGCGGGCGAATGCACGTTCACGCCGACCGGCGGCGAAGCGCGCGCGATCAAGGCAGGCGACACGCTGTTTTTTCCGGCGAACACCACCGGCGTCTGGGATATCAAGACCCCGCTGCGCAAGGTCTATGTCGTCATGGCCGATAACTAATATTAATTAATATTGATTCGGACTTCGTAGCATTTGAATGACGATGCGCTCTCATCGCGAGAGCGCATCGTATGTCACGGCATACTCAGACTTTACCGCCAAAGACTTTCTCGATCGGATAATGCGTCTTGATGAAAGGCGATTTGATCACGATATAGCTGAAGTATTTCTCGATGCCGACGTTGCGCTCCAGCAGCCCTTCCATGACTTCCTGATAGTGATTGACGCCGCGCGCCACGACCTTGAGCAGATAATCGTAGCCGCCGCTCACCAGATGACATTCGATCACTTCGTCGAGTTCCTTGACGGCTTTTTCGAAGCGGATGAAATCCTCGCGATGATGGTCGGACAAGGTGACTTCCGTGAACACGGTCAGGATGTCACCGATCTTCTCCATGCAGATCTGCGCGCTGTATCCGCTGATAAAACCCGCCTGCTCCAGGCGCTTGACCCGGTTGAGGCACGGACTCGCCGACAACCCGACCGCTTCGGCCAGATCCACGTTGGTCATGCGCCCGTTATTCTGAAGCTGGCTCAGGATCCGCAAATCCAGTCGGTCCAGCTGCATATTTGTACTCATACCGCGGTTCCCTAATGTTCCGATACGGGTCGTCTAACCCAGAGCCTGAGCAGCAACGGCAAAGGTGTGCAGGTCGGCGGCGCCATGCGCGGCGTCGCCGAATGTCATTTTGGGGACACGATTCACGCAGGTCAACCCAAGGCTTTCGAACCAAGCGCCGATCGGCACCGCGTAGTGTTCGACCGCGTCGAGGCGCACGAATTTGCCGGCGGCCTTGCCGCAGAGATGCGCGATCAGCGCTTGCGCCAGTTGCGGCTCCGACGCGACGACCGGACCGATGAGCAGGCCGCGCCCGAAGCGGCGCAGGAAGGCGAAACCCCGAATGCCTTCATCCGACGATTCGCTGTCGAGCACGATGGCCTGAACGTGCTGATCGAGCCACGCGGCGATCAGTCGTTCGCGCCGCATGCCATTGGCGCGGGCGTCCAGTTCGCAGAGCGCGGCTTCATCCGCGTGATTCGCCGGACGCAGACGCGTGCCCGCAGGAAGGGCGATCAGCGGCGCCGAACGCGGACGGCCCTGATACTGGAGCACCGCGCCGCTTTCGCGAAAGCCGAGGCGCTCGACCGCGTGGCGCCAGTGTCCGAACGCATGCACCGTCACGCCGCGTGTGCCCGCGCGTTCGAGGAGATCGCGCAGCAAGACGGCTTCGGCCTCGCCCGCGCGATGCGCCGCGTCCGAAACCAGCAGACTGATCGAAGCCGCGTGCTCGTCCCACACGAAGATCTGCCCGAGCGACGCGATCTGCCCGTCGCACATCACCACGCGGCCGATTCCGAGCGCGCTCAACGACTGCCAGTCGCTCAGCCGATGCGGCCAGCCTGCTTCTTCCGAGAATTGCTGCGCGACGGGCAAATCCGCCTCGCACAGATCGCGCAGCGAAAAGCGCGCGGCGTCTACCCGCTCATGTTGGTTCGAATCGTTCATGAAGGTCGAATGGTTGTATCTGCCCCATGATCACTCGCCGGAATTTGCACGCGATAGGAAAAACGCCACCTGTTTTTTTGCGTGAAAACGCCGTCCATTAGCACAAACCTCAATAGCAAACTCGCGCATTTTTTCGACTCGCTGCTGAATCGGCGAGCAGGCGCGACGTCATTTTCGCCGCACGGCAAACAATGCTGTCGAGCCCCCATAAACCGCAGTTCCGCCTGTGCGAACCGGTCAATACGACGCGAAGCCTCTGTTTTGGCGTGATTCAATTTCAGCACTGTTCATCACCCGCGCGGTCACTGACCGCCCGACCCTGTCGCCACGCCGAAAACGCAAGCCGATCCGCGTGAACGATGCGTCGATTGAATCTGGATGACCCTGGAGATCGCATTAGTCGATGAAACTCGATTCGTATTGGAAGGAAGGTGTCGAACTGACGGAGCACGCCGCGGCGCTGCCGTCGAGCGCCGACGTGGTCGTGATCGGCGCAGGATTCTGCGGACTCTCCGCCGCGCTAACGCTGGCCCGCGCCGGCGCGCGCGTGGTGGTGCTCGAAGCCAACGACACCGTGGTCGCTGAAGCGTCCGGCCGCAACGGCGGTCATGTGAACAACGGGCTCGCCGTCGATTACGCGGCGCTGGCCGCGAAGATCGGTGCGGACAAAGCGCGCGCGTTCTATCAGCTTTACGACGCCGCCGTCGATACCGTCGACAGCATCGTGCGCGAAGAAGCGATCGACTGCGATTTCATGCGTCACGGCAAGCTGAAACTGGCGTCGCGTCCGGCGCATTACGACACGCTCGCGCGCAGCTACGAACGGCTGATCGCCGATGGCGTGGACACCGACATCGAACTGCTCGACCGCGATACCGTGCGCGCCGAGGTGAACAGCGACAGCTATCACGGCGGTCTGCTCTATAAAAAAAGCGCCCAGATGCACATGGGTCGTTTCGGCAAGGGACTCGCCGATGCCGCGATCCGCGCGGGCGCGCAGATTCATACGCGCACGGCGGCGCTGCGTCTGGAGCGCATCGCGCAGACGGCGCACGGCTATCGCGTGCAGACCGCACGCGGCACCGTGAAAGCCGACAAGGTCTTGCTCGCGACGGGCGCAACGCGCCACGGCAATTACGGCAGCTTCGGCTGGATCCGCCGCCGCGTGGTGCCGATCGGCAGCTTCATCGTGGCGAGCGCGCCGCTCGGCGAAGCACGCGCCAGCGCGCTGCTGCGCGAGCGCCGTACCTACGTCACGACCTCGAATCTGCATCACTACTTCCGCGTGTCGCCCGATCACCGGCTGATCTTCGGCGGCCGCGCGCGTTTCGCGGTGTCCAATCCGCAGTCCGATGCCACCAGCGGGGAGATCCTGCGCGAAGGGCTGCTCGCCACCTTTCCGCAACTCGCGGACGTGCCGCTCACGCACTGCTGGGGTGGCATCGTCGATATGACGCAGGACCGGCTGCCCCACGCGGGCGAGCGCGACGGCATGTTTTACGCACTGGGCTTCAGCGGCCACGGCACGCAGATGTCCACGCATACGGGCCGCTGCATCGCCCGCACGATGCTCGGCGAGCGCGCGGCCAATCCGTGGGCCGGGCGCGACTGGCCGGCGGTGCCGGGCCACTTCGGGCCGCCGTGGTTCCTGCCGTTGATCGGCCTCTACTACAAGATGAAAGACGCCATTGCCTGACGACCCGCGCAAGCGAATTCCGTTTTCAACCATGACTTTGCCTCCAGGAACGTGTAGCCATGTCTGAACGTAAAAAACTCGAAACTCTCGTTGGCGCACCGGAATCGGATCGTCTGATCGGCGCGCTCCAGCACGGCGCAACCCGCCGCGACGTGCTGCGCCTGCTCGCAGCGGGCGGCATGCAGCTCGCGATGGCCGGCACGCTCGACGGCGTGGCGGGCGCCGCGTACGCGCAAACGCCGCGCAAGGGCGGCAAGATTCGCGTCGCGGGCGACAACGGCTCGGCGAACGACACGCTGGACCCCGCCAAACAGTCGAACAAAACCGACTATTGCCGCGGCACGATGCTGTACAACAACCTCGTCGAACTCGACGGCACGCTCGCGCCGCGCCCCGCTCTGGCCGAGTCGTTCAAGACGACCGACGCGCGCGTGTGGGTCTTCACGTTGCGCAAGGGCGTGACCTTCCACGACGGCAAGGCGCTCTCGCCCGCCGACGTGGTCTACTCGATCATGCGCCACAAGGACCCGGCCGTCGCGTCGAAGGCCAAGACGCTCGCCGACCAGATCGACAGCGTGAAAGCAACCGGCCCGAACGAAGTCACGGTGACGCTCTCCGCGCCGAACGCCGACCTGCCGGTGATTCTCGGCACGTTCTACTTCCATATCGTCAAGGACGGCACGACCGACTTTACGAAAGGCATCGGCACCGGCCCGTTCAAGTTGCAGACCTTCCAGCCAGGCGTGCGCTCGATCGTCGTCAGGAATCCGAACTACTGGAAACCCGGCCTGCCGTATCTCGACGAAATCGAATTCGTCGGCATCGGCGACGAAAGCGCGCGTGTCAACGCACTGCTCTCGGGCGACATGGATCTGGTCGCGTCGATCAATCCGCGTTCGGTGGCGCGCGTCAAAGGCTCGTCGAATGCGAGCGTCTTCGTCACGCAGTCGGGTCAGTACACCGATCTGATCATGCATCGCGATACCGGCCCCGGCACCAATCCGAACTTCGTGCAGGCCATGAAACTGCTGCTCGACCGCAACCTGATGAAGCAGTCGATCGCGCTCGGCTATGCGGTCACCGGCAACGATCAGCCGATCGATCCGACCAACCGTTTCTATACGCCGGGCCTGCCGCAAACGCAGATGGATCTCGACAAGGCGAAGTTCTACCTCGCCAAGGCCAATCTCGGCAGCACGCCGATTCCCGTGGTCGCGTCGCCCGCCGCGATGTATTCGGTCGACATGGCGCTGATCCTGCAACAGACCGCGCGCAAGGTCGGCCTGAATCTCGACGTCAAGCGCATGCCCGCCGACGGCTTCTGGTCGAACTACTGGCTGAGCGCGCCGGTCGGTTTCGGTACGGTCAATCCGCGCCCGAACGCCGACACGCTCTTCACGCAGTTCTTCAAGTCGGATGCGCCGTGGAACGAGTCGCGCTGGAAAGATCCGAAGTTCGACCAGTTGCTGCTCTCGGCGCGCGCCGAGATGGACGTCGCGAAGCGCAAGCAGATTTACGCCGACATGCAGACGATGATCCGCAGCGACGCCGGTATCGGCATTCCGCTGTTCCTCGCCACCATCGACGGCCACAGCAACAAGCTGCAGGGCCTGTCGCCGATTCCGCTCGGCGGCATGATGGGTTACGCGTTCGGCGAGCACGTATGGCTGTCCGCCTGATCCGCAATCGAAGCACACTTCGCCGCCTATCGCAGGGATGGGCGGCGAGCGGTCCATTTGAGGGGTGTCCGATATGAACACTGTGATTGTTCGCCTGCTGGCGCGCCGCGTGAGCGCTGCCGTTCTGTCGCTACTCGCGATCTCCGCCATCGTGTTCGCGATCACCGCGGTGTTGCCCGGCGACGCCGCGCAATCGCAGCTCGGCCAGGACGCCACGCCCGAAGCCGTCGCGGCGCTACGCGCGCAAATGGGCCTCGATGTGCCCGCGCCCGTGCGCTACTGGCACTGGCTGACCGGCATGCTCACGGGCCATGCTGGTGAATCGATGCTCACGCATCTGAGCGTGGCGAGCCTCGTCGGCGATCGCCTGTCGCATTCGCTGCTCCTCGCCGGCATCACGACGCTGGTGTCCGTGCCGATCGCGCTCGCGCTCGGCATTCTGTGCGCCGTGCTGCGCGGCCGCGCGTTCGATCGCACGGTCAGCGTCGGCGTGCTTGCAGTCGTCTCGGTGCCGGAGTTTCTGGTTGCGTCGCTCGCCGTGCTGCTTTTCGCGGTCAAGCTGCAATGGCTGCCGGCGCTCGCCTATCTCGACGATGGCGCGCCGTTCGGCCGCGTGCTGCGCGCGCTGGCGATGCCGGTGATGTGTCTGTGCTGCGTGATCGTCGCGCAGATGGTGCGCATGACGCGCGCCGCGCTGATCGATCAGTTGAAGGCACCCTACATCGAGATGGTGCGGCTCAAAGGCGCCACGTCGTTCCGCATGGTGATGTTCCACGCGCTGCCCAATGCGATCGGACCGATCGCCAATGCCGTTGCGTTGAGCCTCTCGTACCTGCTCGGCGGCGTGATCATCATCGAGACCGTCTTCAACTATCCGGGCATTGCCAAGCTGATGGTCGACAGCGTCAGTCAGCGCGATATGCCGGTCGTGCAGGCCTGCGCGATGATTTTCTGCTTCGCTTACCTCGTCCTCGTCACGCTCGCCGACGTCTGCGGAATTCTGGGCAATCCGCGTCTGCGCCACCGCTAACGCGACCTCACCCTTTCGTTTGTGGAGCTCACCAAGATGACCCAATCGACCTCTGAAGGCAAACTCGCGCCGCCTCCGGCCGACGCCGCCGCCGACCTGAGCGCGCACCCGCGTTTCATTCACCTGCGCCGCACGCTGAGCGGACTCGGCGTGCCGGGCTGGATCGGCCTCGCGATCGTGCTCGTATGGATCGCCGCCGCGATCGCGGGTCCGCTGGCCGGCGACGGCGCCAGCGCATCGACCGACAACGTGCAGATCTTCGCGGGCGCGAGCGCGCACCATCTGCTCGGCACCGACTATCTGGGCCGCGACATGCTCGATCGCGTGATGATGGGCGCGCGCTATACCGTGGGACTCGCGCTGATCGCGACGCTGCTGGCCAGCGGCGTGGGCACCGCGCTGGCGTTGCTGGCGATCGTCGGCGGCCCGAAGCTCGACGCCGTCATGAGCCGCACGCTCGATACGCTCACGGCGATTCCGAGCAAGATGTTCGCGCTCATCATGGTGGCGGCGTTCGGCTCCTCGACCGTCATGCTGACCGCGACCGCCGCGATCATCTACCTGCCCGGCGCGTACCGCATCGCGCGCTCGCTCGCCGTCAACATTCACGCGATGGACTATGTGGCGGTCGCCCGCACGCGCGGCGAAGGCACGGCCTACATCATGCTGCAAGAGATCCTGCCCAACATCCTGAGCCCGATGCTCGCGGATCTGGGGCTGCGTTTCGTCTACGTCGTGCTGCTGCTCGCCAGCCTGAGCTTTCTCGGTCTCGGCATCCAGCCGCCCGACGCCGACTGGGGCTCGCTCGTGCGCGAAAACCTCGACGGACTCGCCGAGGGCGCACTCGCCGTGATCGCGCCGGCGCTCGCCATCGCGAGCCTGACGATCGCCGTGAATCTCGTGATCGACAACCTGCCGGGCGGTGCGCGCAAGGCGAGCCGCGATGCACGTCGCCAGGCGAAGCTCAACGAACAATTCAACGCTTCGCGTCGTGCGCAGATCGCCGCCACGACCGATGGGGAGGCACGCTAAATGGGCGCGGCAATTCATGTCAGGGACCTGACGATCATGGCAGGCGAATCCGTGCTGGTGGATCGCCTCGCATTCGATATCGCGCCGGGCCAGGTGCTCGCCCTGATCGGCGAATCCGGCTCCGGCAAGACCACCACGGCGCTCGCCTTGATGGGCTACGCGCGCGACGGTTGCGCGATCGCGCCGGACAGTGTGGTCAATGTCGGCGAGCGCAACGTTACCGCGCTCGATGTCGCCGCCCAGCGCGCACTGCGTGGCCGCGTGGTCACGTATATCGCGCAGAGCGCGTCGGCATCGTTCAATCCGTCGCGCACGATTATGGATCAGGTGGTCGAGCCGGCGCGCATCCACAAGACGATGCCGCGCGCCGAAGCCGAAAAACGCGCCGTCGAACTGTTCCGCGAACTCGCCTTGCCGAATCCCGAAACCATCGGCGCGCGTTATCCGCATCAGGTGTCGGGCGGTCAGTTGCAACGGCTGATGGCCGCGATGGCGCTGATCACCGACCCCGATCTCGTGATTCTCGACGAACCCACGACGGCGCTCGACGTGACGACCCAGGTCGAAGTGCTGCGCGCGTTCCGCCGCGTGGTGCAGCAGCGCAAGACCAGCGCCGTGTATGTGAGCCACGATCTGGCGGTGGTCGCGCAGGTGGCCGATCATATTCTCGTGCTGCGCCACGGCAAGATGCGCGAATACGGCGAGTCGGATCAGATTCTGCATGCGCCCGCCGACGACTACACGCGCAGCCTGCTCGCCGCCGCGCGCCCGAAGGAGCGTCACGCCGATGCACCCGACGATGCGGTCCACGCGCGCGCCGACGCCCCGCTGCTGCGCACGGACCCCGAAGGCACGCGCCGCGCCCCGCAACCGCTGTTGCAGATCGACGCGCTTTGCGCGGGCTACGGTCCGCTCGACGCGCAGGGCCGCCCGCAGAATCGCATTCTCGACAAGGTCGATCTCAAGCTCTATCGCGGGCAGGCGATCGGCGTGATCGGCGAGTCGGGCTCCGGCAAGACGACGCTCGCACGCGCGGTGGCCGGTCTGATCGCACCGTTCGAAGGCCGCATTGCGTTCGACGGCAAGACCATGTCGCCGCAGCTCGATCAGCGCAGCCGCGGCGAGCTGCGCCGTATCCAGATCGTGTTCCAGATCGCCGATACCGCGCTGAATCCCGCGCATACCATCGAGCGCATTCTGGCGCGGCCGCTGCAGTTCTATCATGGCCTTCAGGGCAAGGCGCTGCGCACGCGCATCGCGCAACTGCTCGACATGGTGCGCCTGCCCCGCACGCTGATGGAGCGCCCACCGGCTGCGCTCTCGGGCGGACAGAAGCAGCGCGTCAACCTTGCCCGCGCGCTGGCCGCCGAACCCGATCTGCTGCTGTGCGACGAAGTCACTTCGGCACTCGATACGGTCGTCGGCGCAGCCGTGCTCGATCTGATGGCCGATCTGCGCAAAGACCTCGGCGTGTCGTATCTCTTCATCAGCCACGATCTGCATACGGTGCGTGCGATCTGCGATGAAATCGTCGTCATGCAGCATGGCCGCAAGGTGACGCAGGTCGCGCGCGAAGATTACGATCGCGGTCCACATCATCCGTACTACGAACTACTTTCGCGCTCAGTGCCTGAGCTGCGGCGCGGCTGGATCGACGAAGTCCAGTTGCCGAAGACCGAAACCGTCGCGTAACGCTACAAGCCGCGACCTCATACCCTCACTCTTCACGAGATCAAGGAAAGCAACATGTCTCTGAGCATCAGCAACGATTCCCTGCTCCCGGGCCGCAATTACATCGACGGCGCCTGGGTGGAAGCCGTCGACGGCAGCACGTTCCCGGTCAGCGATCCGGCCACCGACGCCGTGTTCACGCAAGTCCCCAACAGCGGCGCACAAGACGCGAAGCGCGCCGTGGACGCTGCGCACAACGCATTCGCCACCTGGCGCAAGGTCCCGGCGAAGCAGCGCGCCGCGATCATCAAGCGCTGGAACGATCTGATCGTCGCGCACACCGAAGACCTCGGCAAACTGATTTCGCGCGAACAGGGCAAGCCGCTCGCCGAAGGCAAGGGCGAAGTGCTGTACGCGGCGAGCTACGTCGAATGGTTCGCCGAAGAAGCCACGCGCACGAACGGCGACATCATTCCCGCGCCCGTGCCGGGCCGCCGCATGTATGCGCTGCGCGAACCGGTCGGCGTGATCGCCGCCGTCACGCCGTGGAATTTCCCGGCCGCGATGATCGCCCGCAAGATCGCGCCCGCGCTCGCCGCCGGTTGCACGGTCGTCTGCAAACCCGCCGAAGACACGCCGCTCACGTCGCTCGCGCTGGTCAAGCTCGCCGAAGAAGCCGGCGTGCCTGCGGGCGTGCTGAACATCGTCACCGCTTCGCGCGAAAACACGCCCGCCGTGGTCGACGTCTGGCTCGACGACGCGCGTGTGCGCAAGATCACCTTCACCGGATCGACGCCCGTGGGCAAGCATCTCGCGCGCCGCAGCGCCGACACGCTCAAGAAGCTCTCGCTCGAACTCGGCGGCAACGCACCATTCATCGTGTTCGACGATGCCGATCTCGACGCCGCCGTCGAAGGTCTGATGATTTCGAAGTTCCGCAACGGCGGACAGACCTGCGTGTGCCCGAACCGCGTCTACGTGCAGGCGGGCGTGCATGACGCCTTCGTTGCCAAACTGGCCGCGCGCGTGGGCGCGCTCGTCGTCGGTCCGGCCACCAACGCCGCCTCGCAGATCGGCCCGATGATCAACGCGCGCGCGGTCGACAAGATCGAGCGCCACGTGCGCAATGCCGTGGAAAACGGCGCGAAAGTGATCGTGGGCGGCACGCGCGTGCAGTCGGAACAGTGCGCCTCGGCGAACTATTTCGCGCCGACCGTGCTGATCGACGCGACGCCGTCGATGGACTGCTCGTGCGAAGAAACCTTCGGCCCGGTCGTGCCGATCACGCGCTTCGACACCGAAGCCGATGTGATCGCACAGGCGAACGCAACGCCCTTCGGCCTCGCCGCCTACTTCTATTCGACGGACGTGCGCCGCATCTGGCGTCTCGCGGATGCGCTCGAAAGCGGCATCGTCGGTGTGAACGAAGGTGCGCTCGCCGCCGAATCTGCGCCCTTCGGCGGCGTAAAGGACTCCGGTTACGGCCGCGAAGGTTCGACGCACGGCATCGAGGAATACATGCACATCAAGTACGTCTGCCAGGGTCAACTCGACTGAGCATTCTCGCGATGAGCGGTCGAACGGCGGCGCTGTGCATTCTGCTGTTTCGACCGCTCATTTCGATACGGGGTGCTGTGGCAAGGGGCGTTTTCAATTCTTTGTGAACTGCCGCCATTTTTATACTGCTTCACGTGCTGTTTTTTCTCAGTGGAAAACGCCGAACCGGCCACCTATCGCAACCCGCTCCATGACACGACCCAAGACCTCCGGCGCGCCGGATCTCAACCAGATGCTGATGCTGCGTCAGCAACTCGGCGCGCAGACCACGGCAGAGATCCGTTTCGATCCGGCCACGCGCGCGATGTATGCGTCGGAGGCGTCGAACTATCGCCAGCCGCCGATCGGCGTCGTGATTCCGCGCACGATCGACGACTTCGAAACCACCGTCGAACTGTGCGCGCAACTCGGCGTGGCGATCCTGCCGCGCGGCGCGGGCACGTCGATGTGCGGCCAGGCCGTCAACGCAGCGATCTGTATCGATCATTCGAAGTATCTGCACGCGATCGAATCGATCGACGCCGCAGCGGGTCACGCGATCGTGCAGCCGGGCGTGATCTGCGATCAGCTGAAAAAAGCCGCGGCCGCGCACGGTCTGACCTTTGGTCCCGATCCCGCCACGCATAGCCGCTGCACGCTCGGCGGCATGATCGGCAATAACTCGTGCGGCGCGCATTCGGTGATGGCGGGCAAGACCGTCGAGAACATCGAACGCCTCGACGTGCTGACCGCGACCGGCGCGCGCTTCTGGGTCGGCCCGACCGACGACGCCGCGTACGCCGAGCATCTCGCAGCCGGTGGCGAACGCGCGCGCATCGTCAAGGGTCTGCGCGAACTCGCCGAGCGCTATGCGGACGATATCCGCGCGGGCTTTCCGAAACTCAAGCGCCGCGTCTCGGGCTACAACCTCGATCAGTTGCTGCCGGAGAACGGTTTCAATATCGCGCGCGCGCTGGTCGGCAGCGAAGGCACGCTCGCCACCACGCTGCGCGCGCAGGTCACGCTCGTCGAAGGTCGGCCCGAGCGCGTGCTCGTCGTGCTCGGCTTCGATACCATTTTCGATGCTGCGGACAGCGTGCCGCATCTGCTGCCGCTCGGTGCGATTGCGATGGAAGGGCTCGACCAAGGCATCGTCGGTGGCCTCAAGGCGTTGGGGCTCAAGCTCGACGACATCGCCGAACTGCCCGCCGGCGACGCGTGGCTGCTGGTCGAATTCGGCGCGAGCACGCGCGACGCCGCGATCGCCCAGGCGCGCGCGATGGCCGACGCGGCGCAGCGTTTCCCGCAACAGCCGAGCGTGCGTTTCGTCGAAGACGCGGCCTTGATGAACCGGCTGTGGACGATCCGCGAAACCGGCGCGTCGGCGACCTCGCTGTCGCGCGATCCCGCCGCGCCCGACCCGGTGGTCGGCTGGGAAGACGCCGCCGTCGAGCCCGCACTGCTCGGCGCATATCTGCGCGAATTCACGGCGCTCGTCGAGCGCTATGGCTACAAGACCAATCTGTACGGCCATTTCGGCGATGGCTGCATTCATTCGCGCATCACCTTCGATCTGCGCTCCGCCAGCGGCGTGCGCGACTGGCGCGCATTCCTGGAGGAAGCCGCAAAGCTCGTGGTCAAGTACCAGGGCTCGCTGTCCGGCGAACACGGCGACGGCCAGGCCAAGGGCGAATTCCTGCATCTGATGTACACGCCTCGCCTCATGCAGGCGTTCCGCGAATTCAAGGCGCTGTGGGATCCGCAAGGGCTGATGAACCCCGGCAAGCTGATCGACGCGATGCTGGTGGACGAGAACCTGCGCATGGGTCCGCAGTATCGCCAGGGGAACGTGAAGGGCATGTTCACGTATCCGATGGCGGCAAATCCCGCCAGCAACGACGCGCCCGTCGACACACTCGAAGAACGCGGATACGGGCGCGAAACCGAGCGCTGCATCGGCATGGGCAAATGTCGCTCGATGGACGGCGGCACGATGTGTCCGAGTTTCAAGGCGACGCGCGAGGAGCGCAATTCCACGCGCGGACGCGCCCGCCTCTTCTTCGAAATGCTCAACGGCGAGGTGATCGACGAAACGCGTGACGCCGAAGCCGTGAAGGAATCGATGGATCTGTGTCTCTCGTGCAAAGGCTGCAAAAACGATTGCCCGACGCACGTGGATATTCCCAAGTACCGCGCGGAATTTCTGCATCGCTACTACAAGACGCGCCGCCGTCCGCTGATGGATGCGGCGGTCGGCAGGATCGGCGCATGGCTGCCGGTTGCCACGCGCGTAAGCGGACTCGTCAACGGCGCGATGCGCAACAGGCTCGTCAAAAAGGCATCGCAGCGCTTTGGCCTGGCTGAAGGCGCGGCGTTTCCCGCCATTGCTTCGCAGGCCTTCCGCGACACGCCGGCGGCGAAAAAGCTGATCGCGCCGTGGCCCACGCGCTTTGGCGCACAGGACGTCGTGGTCTGGACCGACACGTTCAACAACGGCTTCTCGCCCGCCGTGCTCGACGCCGCCCTGCGCGTGGTCGAAGCCGCAGGCGGCACGCCGCGCCTCACGCCGCGTCATGTCTGCTGCGGGCGTCCGCTTTACGACGTCGGCCTGCTCGACGAGGCGAAGAAGAACCTGCTCGATATCGTCGAGATGATGCGCGCGCCGGTTGCCGCCGGCGTGCCCGTGCTGATTCTCGAACCGAGTTGTCTTTCCGTGTTCCGCGACGAAATGCTGGCGTTGATCGGCCATGATGCCGAGGCCGGCGAACTCGCGCGCAAATTGTCGTCGGCGTGCATCACCGTTGCAGAATATGCCCAGAAAAACGGGCTGAATCTTCCATCGACGTTGCCTGGCGAAGGTTCTCGCGCAGAATCTGTGCATGTGCACACGCATTGCCATCAGCGTGCATGCGGCGGCGCGGGCGCGGAGAAAAACCTCGGCGCGAAAGTGCTCGATACCGGCTGTTGCGGCATGGCAGGCGCATTCGGCTATCACCACAAAACCGCCGCCGTGGCGAAAGCGGTCGGCGAAAAGGAACTCGTGCCGAAGCTCGCCGCGCTGCCCGACGACGCCATCGTGGTCGCCGACGGTTTCAGCTGCCGCTCGCAGATTGGCAAGCTCACCGGCCGCACGGCGCAGCATCTTGCACAGCATCTTGCAGAAGCCATCGCCAGCGCGAACCCGCCCGTGCGTACCCCCACCGACGAACCCGCGTAACGGCCTGATCTACCTTTGCTCAACACCGTCCGAATACGGTATCAAACAAACCAGAGAGAACCTGACATGACCCGCGACAATCAATCCCTGATCGAACATCGCCAGCATCACGTGCCGCGCGGCGTCGTCACCGCGCATCCGCTGTTCGTCGAGAACGCGCAAGGTGCAGAACTGTGGGACGTCGAAGGCCGCCGCTTTATCGACTTCGTCGGCGGCATTGGCGTGCAGAACATCGGCCATAGCCATCCGCGCGTGATCGACGCCGTGCAGAAGCAACTCGCGAAGGTCACGCACGCGGCCTTCCAGGTGGTCGGCTACGAGGTCTACACACAACTGGCCGAGCGCCTCAATACGCTCGTGGGAAACGGCGCACACTACAAGTCGTTCTTCTCGACGACGGGCGCGGAAGCCGTCGAAAACGCAATCAAGGTCGCGCGTGCGTGGCGCAAGGTGCCGGGCGTGATCGCGTTCCGCGGCGGCTTCCACGGCCGCACGCTGCTCGGCTCGACGCTGACCGGCATGAGCGCGCCGTACAAGCAGAATTTCGGTCCGATGGCGGGCGAGGTCTATCACACGCCCTATCCCGACGCGTACCGCAACTTCAGCGCGGCCGATGCGATGCGCTCGCTCGAAGACCTGTTCGCCACGCAGATCGCGCCCGACCGCGTCGCGGCGATCATTCTGGAGCCGGTGCAAGGCGACGGCGGCTTTCTCCCGGCGGGCAAGGAGTTCATGCAGGCGCTGCGCGAACTGACGACGCGCCACGGGATCGTGCTGATCTGCGATGAAATCCAGGCGGGCTTCGGACGCACCGGCGAGATGTTCGGCTTCCAGCACTTCGGCATTCAACCCGACGTCATCACGGTTGCGAAGAGTCTCGCGGGCGGTCTGCCGATTTCGGGTATTGTGGGCCGTGCGGAGATCATGGACGCGCCGCTGCCTGGCGGCCTGGGCGGCACGTATGGCGGCAATCCGCTCGGTTGCGCGGCGGCGCTCGCGGTGCTCGATGTGTTCGAAGAAGAACAGTTGCTGGCGAAGGGCCGCGCGCTCGGCGCGAAGCTTCACGCCGGTCTCGAACAGATCGCGCGCGACCACGCGGCGATCGGCACGGTGCGGGGTCTCGGCCCAATGGCCGCGCTCGAATTCGTGCGCAACAGCGACCCGTTCCAGCCCGACGCCGACTTCGCCCAGGCCGTCATCGATCAATGCCGTGAAGACGGTCTGCTGGTGATCAAATGCGGCGTGCACCGCAATACGTTGCGTCTGCTCGCGCCGCTGACCGTGAGCGATGCGATCGTCAATGAAGCGCTGGCAATCCTGCGCAATGCGGTGACGAAGGTATCGGCGAAACTCCGCTAAGACTACGCTTGCGCCGCGCAACGTGTTATTAAAGGCTGACGCCTGATTCACGATCGAATTCAGGCGCATTTCGAAAGGACCTACTCATGCTAATGGTCGTCAAATCGGGCGGCCCGGCAGCAATGCCGGAATGGCGATCGCTCTACCGGTCGCTGTTGCCCGAACTGGAAATCGTCGGTTGGGACGATCCCGAGCTCGATCCCGCCAGGGTCGAGTACGCGATGGTTTGGGAGCCGACGCCCGGACGGCTCGCGCAATTTCCCGCGCTGCGTGTCATCCTGAGCAGCGCAGCGGGCGTGGACCACATTACGCGCGATCCTTCGGTGCCCGCGCATCTGCCGATCGTCCGGATGGTGACGCCCGAAACCGGCGAGCGCATGGCCGACTTCGTCACGGCGTGCGCCTATGCCATCGTGCGCGACTTTCCCGCGCTGCGCGACGCACAAACGGCGCGCCGCTGGGACGAAAGTCTCGTCGGTCGGCGTGCAAGCGAGACCACCGTGGCGATTCTCGGTCTGGGCAATCTGGGCGTCGCGTGCGCGCTGCGTCTTGCGGCCAATGGCTTTCGCGTCAGAGGCTGGTCGCGCACGCCCAAACAGATTGCGCAGTGCGAAAGCTTTGCCGGCGATGACGGCCTGCACGCGTGCGTGGCGAATGCAGATATCGTCGTCAATCTGCTGCCCGATACGGCGGCCACACGCAATCTGATCGACCGCCGCTTTCTGGCCGCGCTGCCGCGTGGCGCATCGTTGATCAACGTGGGCCGTGCGCCTCAGGTCGATATTCAGGCCGTGGTGGCCAGCCTCGATAGCGGACATCTGCACAGCGCGTTTCTCGACGTGTTCGACCCCGAACCGCTAACGCCGAACGATCCGCTGTGGCAACACCCGAAACTGTGGCTGAGTTCGCACATCGCTTCGGCCGTGTCGCGCGAGAGCAAGGCGCGCCAGGTCGTCAAGGCGATTCTGGCCGACCGGGCGGGACAAGCACTGGAACACGTCTACGCTGCCGACTTCGGCTATTGAGTTTCAAGGACGACGCATCACGATCCCCAGCGGGCCAACTGCTGGGGATTTTTCTTTTGTCATGTTCGCGGCGATCACCGGGAAAGTGCATGCCGTCCGCAAGTCCATTCACGACTGTGCAGGCCGCCCCTTTATGGCGAAAACGGCAGCCTATGCCGTATCGCGGCACGAAATCACATTTATCGCGTTTCTGCGCATTTTATACAGAACAAAGCCCCGGTTTTCGCGTGCTCCAATTGAACGCCTGAATTGAACCGCCCCAGCGCGGAAATGCCGATCGTCCGCAACGCTTTTCCGCTCGCTGATTTCCGATCAATCCGGACTACGAAATTTTAAACACACGCTACCACCTGGAGCTCGCAAATGAATAAGTCCACCCGCAACACGTTTGGCGCTGGTTTCTCCGTCGCGCTTCTCGCTGGCGCAAGTTTCGCTCATGCGCAGAACAGCGTGACGCTCTATGGCGTCGCCGATACGGGTATCGCGTACATCAACCACGCCAGCGGCAGCAAGAATGCCGTGGCGATGTCGAGCGGCAATCTGAGCGGCAGCCGTTGGGGGCTGAAAGGTTCGGAGGATCTCGGCGGCGGTCTGAAAACCGTGTTCCAGCTCGAGAGCGGCTTCAACATGAATACCGGCGCGGCCGGTCAGGGATCGCGTCTGTTCGGCCGACGCGCGTACGTGGGCCTGAGCAGCGCGGACTGGGGCACGCTCACGGCGGGTCGTCAATACGAAGCGTCTGTCGACATGATTCAGGCAATCACCGGCGACAATTACTTCAGCACGATGTTTACAACGCCGGGCGATCTCGACAACAACGACAACGACATGCGCGTCAACAATTCGATCAAATACCTCAGCCCGAACTGGCGAGGCGTGCAGGTCGAACTGGTCTACGGTTTCAGCGGCCTCGCGGGCCAGACAGGTCAGGGCTACACCTATTCGGGCGGCGTGTCGTACGCGAATGGCCCGGTGAATCTGGCGGCCATGTACATGCGGTTGACCAACGAACCGTCGTCGGGTGCCACGCGCACGTCCTGGACCAGCAGCGGCGATTCGCTGTTCGTCAGCCCGATCAATCAGGGATATCAGTCGGCGAAGGCAATGGGCGTCGCGTCGGCGGCGGCCCAATATGCGCTGGGTTCGCTGCTGATCGGCGCGTCGTACAGCAACGTGCAATATCAGAGCGACGCGGCTTCCAATTTCTCGGGCACGCAGCACTACAACATCGGCAAAGCGTTTCTCGCTTATCACTTTACGCCGGCGCTGCTCGCGGGTGTTGGCTATGAATTCGTGAAGGCGGGTGGCGATACGTCTGCGACCTACAACGAAATCAGTCTCGGCGCGGACTACAACCTGTCGAAGCGCACCGACGTGTATGCGCTTGCCGGCTATCAACATGCAAGCGGCACGCAACGCAAAGCCGACGGCACGCTGCAGACGGCAGTGGCGTCGATCGGTTCATACGGCCGCAGCGGCACCGATAGTCAGTCGATGGTGATCGTCGGCATTCGCCATAAGTTCTGATGTAAGGTCGCGTTACGCCTGCCTTGCCTGTCGAAGTCGCGCAGGCAAGGCAGGCGCATCTTGCACATCCGATGCGCCCTACCTTTCCCCGCCGCGATTCCGCTTGAGCCGCAGCATCAACTGATCGGCCTGATCGAGCGCCTGCGCGACCGTCACGAAGCGAACCGCGACGCCGCCCGCCAATGCATTCTGATAATGCATTCTCACGTTCGCCAAAACATAGTCGCCGGCCGCCGCCTCGGACAAGCGCTGCGCAATCGCCTCGGCTTGTACGGAAGCCTGTGCAAAATCGGACGGCAATGCGCCCGCAAACGCAAAACGTCCGGCGCCAATATGCGCAAGCTGACCGTCGTCTGAACTCGCCGCCAGCATCCGTTCGCCGCTGGTGCGCAGAAGCTGTTCGCCGACTGCATAGCCATGCCGGTCATTCAGCGCGTAAAAGCCCTCCAGGTCGACGATGCACAGCGCCACATATGAACCATCCGTCGACGAATTCGCCAGCAAACGCCCAAGCGCTTCCTGCAATGCGCGCCGATTCGGCAACGCCGTCGCATCGTCGGTAAGCGCGCGCTGAGAGAGATGCTCGTTAGCAAGCGTCAATTGTTCGATCAATCGCTCGCGCTCGATATGTTCCGAAATCAGTTTCGCAAACACATTCAACGCGCTACGCGCACGCGAATTGATTTCCAGACTTTCCCGGCTAATACCGCATAGCGTGCCGATCACGGCGCCGCTTTCGGCGCAGACCGGCGCACTCGCATAAGTCCGGATATCCAGCTCGGCGGCCGCGCGCGAATCGCCCCAGATTTCCTTGACGTTGCTGACAACACGCTGCCCGCTTTCCAGACTGCGTTTGCACAAAGTGTCGAACCATTGGACCTGCAAGCCTTCGAGCACCTGCGTGCGTCCTTCATTGCGCGAATAAAGCACGGTCTGCACTTCGCGGCTGAAATCGATCGACGTCAGATACGTCGATTCGAGTCCGGTCATTGTCCCCAGCATTTCGAGCAGCGGGCGCACCAAACCTTCCAGGCTCTGTGCGGCGGCCACCTTTTGCGAAAGACGTTCAAGCAATTCATCCATGGCTGACACTCATGTATGCAGATGACATAACCCGCTTGCCGGGATGGCATGCATTCGACGGTATCAGCTTTTTTCGCGGCTTTCCAGGTGTCACGAGAGCGACATCTGCGAGACCGCCCATCACGATGAACGACCGCACGGCACGCCATCGCGAAGACTCAAGTTCCTTGCAGCATGTCCGTTAACATTGCAGACACGTCGTGTGGGATCAGCTTGCACGCGACACCGACCTTGCAGATCAAGAGGAACAACGAAGAATGGAAAACGCCACGGATTCTCTGCGCGGCCAATACCCGAATGACGAAGCAATGCCGTTTCAGACAGGCACCGCCGGCTGCCTCGCACAGACGCAGGAGATTGCTTCGTGAATAGCTTGCGTCGTGTGGCGGATGTCTCCGCCGTCATTCCTGCCCGCGCCTCTGCCATGGCGCGCTCCGCTGTCCATGCTCTCGTACTCGTCGCGGGCAGCGCGTGCTGCATCGGTGCGCATGCCGAACTCGGCGGGCCGCCGACACTGCCCGCGACCAGCGCCCAGGCGTCGAGCGCCGTGTCGTTGAAGGCGACGAGCAGCACGTCGGCAACGAGCACGTCGACCGCCTATACCGTGCGCGAATCGACGCTCACAAACGGCATCACCGAACGCGAATACCTGAACGTCGACGGCACCGTGTTCGCCCTGGCGTGGGACGGTCCCTTCATGCCCGATCTGCGCAGCTTCATGGGCAGCACGATCTTCTCCGAATACGTGAGCGCGCTGCAGAATCAGACCGACCGCACGCGCAGCGGTGGCGTGAATATCAGCACCGATGATTTCGTCGTGCAGGTGCAAGGCCATCAACGACACTTCCGCGGCCGGGCCTGGCTGCCGTCGCTGCTGCCGACCGGCGTCAGCACGTCGGTGATCCAGTAACGCCCGCCTCGCTTCCGCGCGGGCTTCATGCGAAGCCGCGCGGCGCCGATGGGCTCTCTTGCACTCCCTTACGCTTTCTTTCGCACTCGTTTTTCTCGCCACTGTCCAGTCATGACGACAATGTCTTCTCTCGCGGTGCTCGCCTGCGGTCTCGCGCTGCTCGCGCATCGCTTCTCCGCCGGCCACGTATCGCGCACGTTCCGGTTGTTGCCGCGCCGCCCGGTCACCCAGGTCGCTGCGTACGCCCTGCTGCTCGCGCTGGCGGCGTGCGGCGGCGGCGGTTCGTCGAGCGACAGCACATCGACGACGACCGGTTCTGCGAATTCGTCGAACAACACCAGTTCGTCGAGCAGCAGCAACACGCTGACCGTCATCGTGCAGAAAAGCCTCGGCTCCTATCCGAACCAACCGTTCGTCACGGTGACCGTTTGCGCGCCCGGCACCACCACTTGCGACACGATCGATCACGTCCTGCTGGATACCGGATCGACCGGTCTGCGCGTGCTGGCTTCGTCGCTGAGCGCCACGACGCTCGCTGGCATGACGCGCGAGCAACTGGCGTCGTCGGGTAATTACATCGACGAATGCGGCCAGTTCGTCAGCGGCTATACGTGGGGCTCGCTGCGTCTCGCCGATGTGACGATGGGAAGCAAAACCGCTTCGAGCGTGCCGGTCGAGGTGATCGGCGATTCCGATGCCGGTTCGGCGCCGTCCGCGTGCACCGGCACCGGCTCGGACATGGGTTCGACCACCGGGATGGGCGCGAACGGCATTCTGGGCGTGCAGGGGCAGATCCGCGATTGCGGCTCGACCTGCGCCACCAGTGCCTATCCGCTGTACTACGCGTGTGCAACCGGTTCGAGCTGCTCGACGTCGAGCGCCGTGCCGCTGAGCCAGCAGGTGACGAACCCGGTCAGCATGCTGAGCAGCGACAACAACGGCATCGTCCTCTCGATGCCGAGCGTGTCGGATAGCGGTCAGGCGCTCGCGACCGGTACGCTTTACTTCGGCGTCGGCACGCAGACGAACAACACGCTGGACTCGGCCGATCGCATTCCGCTCGACACGAGCTTCGAATTCAAGGCGACGTATGGCGGCACCGCCAACCAGAGCAGCTTCATCGATTCGGGCACGAACTTCCTGTACTTCCAGGACAGCACACTGACGCGCTGCACGGGTTCCAATAGCGACTACTATTGCCCCTCGTCGGTCCAGACCGAGTCCGTGACGTTCACGCCGAACAGCGGCGCAAGCGATTCCAGCGGCTCGTATACCGGCTCGTTCAAGGTCGGCAACGTCGTGTCGCTGCTGAGCACCAGCGGCGTCTATGCGTTCGACGATATCGCCGTGTACGGACTGGTCGATAGCGGCATGGATTTCGGCATGCCGTTCTTCTATGGCCGCTATGTGGTGATCAAAAACGAGAGCTCGTCCGGTGCGGGCGACGCGTACGCGGCCTTCGCATCGAACGGCCTCTAACGCTCGGCTTGAGCCGGACCGGTTGCGCTATTCCGGTCCGGCAGCCGTCAGGCGCAATTCGAGGGATTTCAGTAAAATAAGACTTCCCCTCCTATCCGGCTGACGACTGCACCATGCATCGCATTGGATTCTTTGTTTGCAGCGGCCACGACGCGCTCGATCTCGGCGGCCCGCTATCGGCATTCAATCAGGTGGCCGCCGCCGCGGGCCATACGCCGTACGATCTGCAAGTCATCTCACAGTCGGGCGGCCCGGTTCGCGGCAATACGGGTCTTGCCATCGAGACGCGCCCTGTCGGCAGGCGCAGGTTCGACACCGTCGTTTTCGTCGGCGGCGATATCGAGCCCATGCAGTTACCGGAAAATATCGCAGCGGCGAAGAAATTGGGCGCGAAGGCGTCGCGAGTCGCGAGCGTCTGCACCGGCGCCTTTCTGCTTGCGGAAACCGGCTTGCTGGATGGTTTAAAAGCCACGACGCACTGGCGATATTCCGCGTTGCTGCAATCGCGCTTCCCTCGCACGCGCGTCGAAGGCGACAGCATCTATATCGTGGACGGCCACGTCTGGACATCGGCGGGCATTGCCTCCGGAATCGACCTGGCGCTCGGACTGATCGAGCGCGACATGGGCGCGGACGTCGCGCGTGCGGTGTCCAGGCTGCTGGTCGTGCCGTATCGTCGACCGGGCGGCCAATCGCAATTCTCCGCCATGTCGCAGATGGAGCCGGAATCGGATCGCATCCGCATTGCGCTGAACTTCGCACGCGAACATCTGGCGGAAGCGCTGCCTGTGGAGCGACTCGCCGATGCCGCCAATTTAAGTCCACGGCAATTTGGACGCGCATTTCGCCGCGAAACCGGAGAAACGCCTGCGAAAGCGGTCGAACGTTTGCGTGTCGAAGCGGCGCGATTGCGCCTTCAAGATGGCAGCGAACCGATCGAGCAAATTGCGCTGGCCGTGGGATTCACCGATCCGGAGCGGATGCGGAGGGCTTTCATCAAACTGCATGGCCACCCGCCGCAGGCGATCCGGCGCGAGAGCCGAATGAACAGCACGCGCTGATATGGCGTCATACTTTTAAATCAGCAGACGCTCAATTTCCATTCGATGGCTGCGCGGCGTAATCATTCCACATGTCGCGCTGCAATTTCCACGCACCGTTTTCCTTCAGGAAAATGAGAATCTGCTTGCCGCGATAGGTAAGCTCGCCGTCATGGTCGCGGACTTCCGCATCCGAAACTTCCGTTACCGCCTGCTCATTGCCGTAGAACTCGTAATGGCTGAACGATACGGCGCCCGGTTTTTTCGCAGCATACGCTTTCACGAAGTACGCGGTAATTGCATCGCCGCCCGTCACTCTGTCGCCGCCAGGCGGCAAGAGCGCGCCCTCATGCGTATAAAGATGACCTATCGCCTCATAATCGCCGCGTGCGAAGGCATCGGCCCATCGCGCGTTCTCGGCTTTGATGGCGGCTTCGGTTTGCGGCTGCGGGCCGGCAGCCATTGCCGGCGCGGCAAACGCGCACAAGGTCAAGCAGGCTGCAACGGCGGCAGCGTATCGACGAATCTGTTGCATTGAAGAATGTCCAATCGGAGTGGGAATCGAAGGCGTTGCGTGTGTGCGAACGAGGCCGCGCATTTCAGCGAACGCCCGGAATACGGGCGAGTCCACGGGACGCACCGGGCAGTTGTTTGTCCACCATCGCGACAATTTCGGGCCGTGCATCTCGCGGATGCCCCGAATGGAACGGCGGCGCGGGATCGTATTCGATCACGAGCTGCGTGAATTCGGCAGCTTGCTGACCGCGCAGTTTCGCCGCGACGCGAAGCGCGAAATCGATACCTGCCGTTACGCCGCCGCCGCTCATGAAGCGGCCGTTATCGTCTTCCACGAAACGATCCGGCACGGGAATCGCGCCATACTCGGAGAGCTTGTTGACGAAAGCCCAATGGCAGGCGCTTCGCTTGCCATTGAGAATGCCGGTGGCGGCAAGCACCAGCGACCCGTTGCACACCGACGTCACGTGTTTGGCGCTTTCCGCCAGACGCCGGATCTGCGCCTGATACTCCGGCTGCATCGGCGCGCTTAAATTGGAGCCGCCGGGAACCAGAATCAGATCGGTCTTGTCGATATCGGCCAGTCGTTCCGTGTTGCCATACACGACGCCGAATTCGAGCGTCACGTTGCCGCCATTCAGACTCGCGTAGCGAACGTTCGTATTCGGCAGACGATGAAAAATCTCGCTAGGCCCGGCAAAATCGAGCAGCGTGCCGCCGTCGTAATTGACAATCAAAATGTTGAGCGGATCACTGGGCGCGAGTTCGGCCTTGCCGGCTGCCTGCGCAGAAACAGGCGTCGCGTGGCCGAGCAACGCGCCTCCACCGAGCACGGCGCCCAGCGTGGCGATGCTGCCGAACTTCAGCATGTCGCGGCGCGAACGACCTGCCCCGCTCAGCGATTTGTCCGCGGCCTTGTTTTCACTACTGTCGGTCAAGATGATTTCTCCTTGCGCGTCGGCCCATCCGTGTGCACAACCTGGTTGGGCCGGATTGAAAGCCACCACACCGTGAAAGCGTGGTGGACGTGGGATCGAGGTATAGGCGAGCCGGAAGCACTTTAATCGCGAGGGGCGGACTTAAAGCTGCGAAGCGCCGCCGTCGACAATCAATTCGGTGCCAATGACATAGGCCGATTCGTCGCTGGCGAGATAGAGCGCAGCGTAGGCAATGTCCTCCGCGCGACCCAGGTGGCCTGCGGGAATGGCTTCGGCAAACTCCGCTTTGCGGTCGCGAACCCATTCCTCGGACATGCCCCATCGGCTGATCAACGGCGTGTCGATCGCACCGGGCGCGATGGCGTTGAAACGGATTTTCCGGTCGAGGAACTCATAAGACCAGCTACGGGCGAGCGATCGTACCGCCGCTTTCGCCGCGGCGGTCAACGAAATACCGTGCTTACCGGTCTGCGCGACGAACGATGTGTTCAGGATGACTGACGATCCTTCACGTAAATCCGGCAGCACCGCTTGAAGCGTTAACACCACGCCCTTCACGTTGATATCCATGATCTCGCTGTAAAGCTTTTCGTCGATATCGTTGAGCGCGGAAGGGAACGCCCAACCAGCGTTGGCAAACACGATATCCAGGCCGCCGAACTGCGCTTTCATCTCGGCGGCAATCGCCCGCATGTCGTCGATCGACCGCACATCGCCTTTGAGCACCAGCGCATGCTCGCCAAGCTCGGCCTTCACGCGATCGAATACGGTCTCGTCGCGGCCTGTCACCGCTACGCGCGCGCCTTCTGCAATAAAAAGCTTCGCGGTCGCGAGACCAATGCCGCTGGTGCCGCCCGTAATCAACGCTGACTTGTTTTTGAGCCTCATGTTCAGTTCCTTTCTTTGCTCGAGTTTGACCACGCCGAAAGCACTGAACGTCATCGCGTTGGTGCTCGTGTGCCGGCGTGGTGTCTGCGCAAATTATGGAACCGAGGCGGATTGACTCAAAGGTCGTATAACCCTCAAAAAACGTCACGCATGCCGTCAACCTGAATATCGGCTCGGCAGTCATGGGCAGGACGCTTGCGCGGGATTCCCGTTCGTGAAACAAGGTGTGTTTGAAAAGCCGCGAGGCGGTGACGGCTTTTGCTAGCGGTTCAAGTTGAACGGGGAGTTCGACCTAGCCGTATAGGCCGATGCAATTGTCCCAGGGGTCGCGCAGCATGCACATCTGCTTGCCGTCTTCCACATGTGCGGGCCCTCGATAAAGCGTGGCGCCGACGCGCAGGAAATGCCGTAACGCTTCGTCGAAGTCATCGACGCTCCAGTAGACAACCGTACCCGCCGATCCCGCCGAGAGTTTCGCATCGGCAGGAACGATTTCGAGTCTGACGCCATTGAATTCGAGGTAAGTCAGATTGAACGCTTCAAGCGAGCGACGCACAGCGCCTCGAAACGCGGACTGATACCAGTCCAATGCTGCGGGCACATCCGGCACGTACACAAGCACTGCACAGATTGGCGAGTTCATGCGCGCTATCCTTCCATCGTCAAACGAGAATTTAATCGACAAGATGCTGAACCGCGAGATCGACGAACGCGCGTAGACGATGCAGCCGCCGAAGATCGCGGTGAAAGCCCGTCCAGTTATCGCGTTGAGTCGAGCCACGCGGGGGCAGATAACACAACCCGCGGCGCACGTTATCCCCGCTACCGCATCGCCGCCGCCCACAACAGCGAACTGCCGGACGCCAGCATCAAGCCGTCGACAAGCCACCGGAACGTCGACGGTTTCATGCGGATGACCAGGCTTCTCGCGAAGAACGATCCCGACATCAACGCCGCGCCAACGATCAGCCCTTTGCTCCACACGCTCAGCGGCAGCGCGCCGAACGTCTTGAACGCCACGATCTTGGTCGCGTAAACGGCCAGCGATCCGGCGGCTTCCGTGGCAAGAAACGCTCCGCGTTCAAGGCCGTAGGACGTGAACACCGGCACGGTGATCGGACCGGTCGAG
This sequence comes from Paraburkholderia tropica, assembly GCF_014171495.1. Classification (NCBI taxonomy): domain Bacteria; kingdom Pseudomonadati; phylum Pseudomonadota; class Betaproteobacteria; order Burkholderiales; family Burkholderiaceae; genus Paraburkholderia; species Paraburkholderia tropica. The sequence goes on along the minus strand of NZ_CP049136.1, from coordinate 1,231,238 downwards.
ACGACGATGCCCGTGAGAAACCCCACCGGACCGCCGATCAGCGCCAGTTGCCAGAGCTTGATCTTCACCGCGCGATGCGCGAGCCAGCGACGCGTGGGGATCATGGCGATAAAGAACACGCCGAGCGCGACGTCGACGAAATGCGCGGGCAGCGCCAGCAGCGTATGCACACCCAGCGCCGCGCCTGGCACGGCCGTCGAGCAATACGCGCCGAACGCCTTCCAGTCGATCTCGCTTCGCCAGGCGCAGACCCTGCCGAGGTTGCCCAAGACGGCGCCGATCGCCATGATCGGCACGGCTTGTTGCGGCCCGAAAAAGAAGACGAGCAGCGGCATCAGCATCATCGACGAACCGGTGCCGATGACGCCGCTGAGCGTTCCCGCCATCACGCCGACGACCAGAACCAGCAGATACCCCGTCATGGCTGACGCCATTCACGCAAGCGCATGCCGGCATCCGTCCGGTATGACGACGACAATGCTGCTGACACGGAAAACAAGTTGAAGCGCATGTGCCCCTCGATGCATGAATGCTGACAGAAATAACCGGGAATTCGCGGACTGGATCGCCACAATTGTGACAATCGTAGGTTCGGCGGCAGCTTATATCAAATGAGTTAATATCGCCGCAGATGAGAATTAAAGTCACATCATGACGCGAACCAGAAACACGTCAGGAAGCGGCGAAAAGCTTCCGCCACTCAATGCGCTCCGCTATTTCGAGGCGGTCGCGCAGCACGGCAGCCTGACCGCGGCGGCGGCGAGCCTGCACGTCACGCACTGGGCGGTCGGCAAGCAGATCCGTCTGCTGGAGGACTGGTTCGGCGTGCCGCTGTTCGAGCGGCGTGCGCGCGGCGTGGTCCTGACCGACGAAGGCGCCGCGCTGCTCGGCGACGTGAGCAGCACATTCGAGCGGCTCGCCACGGCGGCAAGCCGCTTGCGCCGCCATGATGTGCCGGTTCGCGTGTCGGGCATCGTGCGCGTGAATGTGCAGCCCAGTTTCGCACTGGGATGGCTGCTGCCGCGTCTGGAAGATTTCCGCAGCCGCTATCCCGAGATCGATCTGCGGCTGTCGACGACCTCGCGCAAATTGCGCTACATCGGCCACGCGTTCGATATCGGCGTGCGCGCGGGGCCGGAAACCGGCGACGGTGTGATCTCCCGTGCGCTGATGGCCGACGTGCGGCTACCCGCGTGCAGCCCGGCGCTTCTGCATCGGCATCCGATTCGGGAAGCGGCGGACCTGCGCCACCACACGTTGCTGCATTCGAGCACCACGCGGTCCGCATGGGCGAGCTGGCTGCGCGAGGCGGGCGCCGCTGATCTACAGCCGCACCGTGAAATCGAACTCGACCACACCTATCTCCAGCTGGCGAGCGCGGTAGAAGGCCTGGGCGTCGCGCTCGCGTCGCTGCCGCTGATTGCTCGGGACATCGCCGCCGGGCGGCTCGTCTGCCCGATTGCCGCGCCGGGATGGCGCGCACCCGACTACACGCTGGTAATGAACGCCGATCGCGCGCGCGACGAAGCCGTCGTGGCCTTCGGGCAATGGATGATCGACAGGGCCGGGCGCGAAGCCTGACGTACCGGCAATGGCAACCGCAAGCGCAAGCGCACGCCATCGAATACCTCGCCATCGAATCCAGGCTTTTTTCTCGTGTGCAATTGACGTCTGGGCCGTCCGCCCATTACGCTTGCGGGCTGATGGTTCCCGGCGACGGGATCAAAAGGGAACGCAGTGACGACGCATTGCGTCGAGTCTGCGGCTGCCCCCGCAACTGTAAGCGGCGAGTTCGTGCCATTCGGCGCCACTGGGAAACCGGGAAGGCGGGCATGAGAACCGTGACCCGCAAGCCAGGAGACCTGCCATCGACCGAGGTCCATGCAGCCGCAACGGGCGGGGTGTCCCAATGCGCAAACCACCGCTTCGCGCGGTGCTTCGTTGCAGGACAGCCCCGACCTCAGGATCTGTCACATGTCCATCGCTCTCGAACCGGCCGCTGCGCCGGGAACCCTTCGCCGTCGCGTCGCCGGCATTTACGCCGTGCTCGCGGTCTTCAATATCGGCGCGTGGATCTGGGCGTTCATCGCCTTTCACGCGCAGCCGCTGCTGCTCGGCACCGGCCTGCTCGCCTATGGTTTCGGCTTGCGTCATGCCGTCGACGCCGACCATATCGCCGCCATCGACAACGTCACCCGCAAGCTGATGCAGGACGGCCGGCGTCCGGTTTCCGTAGGTTTCTTTTTCGCGCTCGGTCACTCGGCCGTGGTGCTGCTCGTGGCGATTGCCGTCGCGGCGACGGCGGCGGCGCTCGAAAGCCGCTTCGAGGCGTGGAAGGATATCGGCGGGGTCATTTCGACGAGCGTCTCCGCGCTGTTTCTGTTTCTGATCGCCGCGATGAACATCGTCATTCTGCGCGGCGTGTGGCGCGCGTTCGGCAAGGTCCGGCGCGGCGAGCGCTACGACAACGACGACCTCGATCTGCTGTTGAACAGCCGCGGCCTGCTTTCGCGCCTGTTCCGCCCGCTGTTTCGCCTCGTGTCTCGACCGCTGTGGATGCTGCCGCTCGGCTTTCTGTTCGGGCTCGGTTTCGACACCGCGACCGAAGTGAGCCTGCTGGGCATTTCCGCGAGCCAGGCGGCGCAAGGCGTGTCGATGGGCGTGGTGCTCGTGTTTCCGGTGCTGTTCGCGGCGGGCATGTCGCTCGTCGATACGACCGACGGCATCCTGATGCTCGGCGCCTACGACTGGGCCTTCGTGCGCCCCATCCGCAAGCTCTATTACAACCTCACGATCACGCTCGTTTCCGTCGCGGTCGCGGTGCTCATCGGCGGTATCGAAACACTCGGTCTGCTCGCCGATCACTTCGACCTCAAGGGCGGCTTCTGGAACGTAATCGGCAGCCTCAACGACAATTTCAACAACCTCGGCTTCGTCATCATCGGCGTGTTTATTTTTGCGTGGGTGATTTCGTTCCTCATTTACCGCCTGAAACGCTACGACGAACTGCCGGCGCTGCAATCCGATCGTTGAACGCGCAATCACGCGACATCGCAAGACGCATTCGACGCCCTCGCCCGCGCACGCAAACGGGCGAGGACGTCGTGGTTCAAGCGCGCCGCTGACGCAGATAACCCACCGCCGCGAGCGCCACGCAACACCCCAACGTGGCGATCACTTCGCCGCGGTGATCTTCGCTGAGCACCATCACCACGAAGGCGCCGCAGATCAACGCAACGACCAGCACGCCCAGGAAGGGGTGCAGCCACATCCGCACCTTCAACGGCCCGGCGGACACGAGTTGCTGGCGCAGACGCAACTGGCTCACGGCAATCACGAGGTAGACCAGCAGCGCGATCGCGCCGGTCGTCGAGAGCAAGGCGTCGAAGACATATTTCGGCGCAAGATAATTCGCCCCGCACGCCACGAACGCCACGAGGCTCGACGCCATCACGGCGCGCGCCGGCACGCCGCTCGCGGTCGTGCGCGTGACGAAGCGCGGCGCCTGCTCGCGCCGGCCGAGCGAATACATCATGCGCGATGCCGTATACAGCGCTGAGTTCAGGCAGCTGCCGACCGCGACCAGAATGAGGCCGTCGGTAATGAGTCGCGCGTACGGAATATGGAAGCTGCGCAGCACGGCCTGATACGCGCCGAGACCCGTCAGATCGGCGTCGTTCCAGGGCACCGTGCAAATGATGACGAGCACCGAGCCGATATAGAACAGCGAAATGCGCCAGACCACCGAGGTAATCGCGCGGCCGATTTCCCGCGCGGGATTTTCCGATTCCGCCGCAGCGATCGTCACCACTTCAGTGCCGAGGAACGTGAACATCGTCGTCAGCAACGCACCGACGATCGGCGCCATGCCGCGCGGCATGAATCCGCCATGACCGGTCAGCGTGTGCCACGGCGTGAGGTGGACGGACGGCATCAGCCCCGCGATCGCCGCAATCCCGCAGCCGATAAACAGCAGAATGCCGGCCACCTTGATGATCGCGAACCAGAACTCCAGTTCGCCGTAATTCTTGACGCTCGCGAGGTTCGCGACCGTGAGCGCGGCCGTCACGAGCACCGAGATCTGCCAGACCGGCACGTCGGGCACCCAGCCGTTCAGAATGTGCGCGGCGGCCGTCGCTTCGAGCGGCACGACGAGCACCCAGAACCACCAGTACATCCAGCCGATCGTGAAACCGGCCCACGAGCCGATCGCCTTGTCGGCATAGGTGGAGAACGAGCCGGAATCGGGCATCGCACACGCCATCTCGCCGAGCATGCGCATCACCGTTACGACCAGCAGGCTGCCGAACACATAGGCCAGCACGGCGGCGGGCCCCGCTTCCGCAATCGCGTGGCCCGAACCGACGAACAGCCCCGCGCCGATGCTGCCGCCGATCGACAGCATCACCACATGCCGCTGCTTGAGCCCATCGGAGAGCCGGTGCGACCCGGAACTCGCGCCAGCGCTGCGGCCAGGTTCCGCGTAACCCGCGGGCGCGCCATCGATCAAACCGGCTTGCCTATCAATCTGTCGCATCTGTCTTCCTCCTCCGTGTTTTTGTCGGGGACATCGTCAGGCCATTGCCTTTGATCGCCTTCATGATCCCGAGCCAATAACGCCGGATATAGAACCGTTCCGACCGTCCCTATAACGGTCGCGACAGTGCGCCCCCACCCGCGGCTTGCGCTCGCCGCCTCGCCTGGCCTGCCTTGCCACCCTCTTTCGCCGCTCAGTCCAAGGGAAAACCCTTGCCCGATACAGGCGCGTACCGTCTCGCCGGCGATGCGTAATCTCAGCGCGTAAACCCTTATTCTGGTTCAGTCTTATTCAAACCTATACTGCGTCTACAATTTGTATACAGCAATGTTGGACGACGGAATACAGAATCCAACCGATGGTCTGGAAGACGCCGTCGCGCTGTACGGCCCCGAGGGGGCAGCGCATGCATCCGGTGCGCGATCACCCGAAGGTGCAGTGGGTTTCAAAAGCGATATTGGAATTAGCAATGCAAACGGTTACCTCGCTCCCCGCGGACGACAAGATGTGTGGCTGGTATCACACGAGTCGCGCACGCACGCCCAGGCCTGGCCACACGGGAGAATCGCAGGCTCGCTGGGCGATCATCGGCGCCGGTTTCACCGGCCTCGCCGCCGCCCGGCAGCTCGCCCTGAATTTCCCCGACGACGAAATCGTGCTGATCGACGCCCAGGAGGTCGGCTTCGGCACCTCGGGGCGCAATGCCGGTTTCGCGATCGACCTGCCGCACGACATCGGCGCGGACGATTACATCGGCGACATCGACACCGCCCGCACCACGCTCAAGCTCAACCTGCTCGGCCAGACCATCCTGCGCGATCTGGTCGACGAGCACGGCATCGACTGCCATATGACCGCGTCCGGCAAATACCAGGCGGCCGTGGAAGAACGCGGCGTGGCCGTGCTCGACGCGTATCGCCGAGGTCTCGACAAACTGGGTCAGCCGTATCAGGTGATCGACGGCGCGGCGCTGCCCGAACATATCGGCACGTCGTTTTATCGCAAGGCGCTGTTCACGCCGGGCACGGTGCTCGTGCAGCCGTCGGGTCTCGTCAAGGGTCTCGCCGATTGCCTGCCGCCCAACGTCACGCTCTACGAACGCACCGCGATCACCGACGTCGATTACGGCGAGAAGATCGTGCTCGCGCATCGCAACGGCCGCATCGTGGCCGACAAACTGGTGCTCGCCAACAACGCGTTCGGCATGCGCTTCGGCTTCCTCGCGCGCACGATGCTGCCGGTGTTTCTCTACGCGAGCCTCACGCGGCCGCTGACCGCCGCGGAGCAGGCCGAACTCGGCGGCAAGCCGGTCTGGGGCGTGATTCCCGCCGACCCGTTCGGCAGCACGCTGCGCCGCACGCACGACAACCGCATCCTCGTGCGCAACAGTTTCTCGTTCAATCCCGACGGCCGCCCCAGAGAGCAATGCCTCGACCGCTTCGCGCAACGTCATCGCCTGTCGTTCGAACGGCGTTTCCCGATGTTGCCGCAGGTCGATTTCGAGTACACCTGGAGTGGTTCGCTCGCGCTTTCGCAGAATCACAAGGGCTTTTTCGGGCAACTCGCGCCGAACGTCTACGGCGCGCTGTGCTGCAACGGACTCGGCATCACGCGCGGCACGGTCACGGGCACGCTGCTCGCCGACTGGCTCGCGGGCAAGCCCAATGAACTGACGAATTTCCTGCTCGACACGTCCGGCCCCAACAAGGCGCCGCCCGAGCCGTTCCTCTCGGTGGGCGTGAACGCAACACTCTGGTGGGGACAGCGCAAGGCAGGACTCGAAGCCTGATTTGCATCCAGATTCGCATATCGACCGCGAAGCAACGCGATAAACCGGCAAATCAGCATATAGACCGATCGCACCTTATACGAAGCACAGGACGCGACAGACATGATTCGTATAACGAATCATTGCGTCCCTTTTCATGGAAGGAGACTGGCAATGTCGAACAATCACGTATCCATCGAGGACGTTCCGCTCAATGGATTCCATCAGTTGCTGACCATCCGTTCGAGCGGCGGCTGGCTCATGGATGGCTATGTCCTGAGCATCATCGGCGTGGCGATGGTGCAGTTTTCCTCGGCGCTCGGTCTGACCAGTTTCTGGGAAGGCATGGTGGCCGCTTCGGCGCTGATTGGCATCTTCGTGGGCGGCTTCGCGGGCGGCTGGCTGTCCGACCGCCTGGGTCGCCAGAAGCCCTATTTTTTCGGGCCCGTTATCTTCTTCGTCTGCTCGCTCGCACAGCTTTGGGTGCAATCCGGCGAGGCGCTGTTCTTCCTGCGCTTCCTGATCGGCATCGGCGTGGGGATCGAATATCCGGTGGCCGGTTCGCTGCTGGTCGAATTCATGCCGCGCAAATATCGCGGCCCGCGTCTCGCCTTGCTGACGATCATCTGGTTCCTCGGCGCGGCGCTCGCGTATATCGTCGGCAATCTGATTCTGAGCAGCGGCGCGCACGATGCGTGGCGCTGGGTGCTCGCGAGTCCCGCCGTGATCGGCATCGTGCTGTTCGTCGTGCGCATCGGCACGCCCGAGTCGCCGCGCTGGCTGCTCAGCAAGGGACGCAAGGCCGAAGCCGAAGCGATCATCAAGAAGGTCTACGGTCCCGATTTTTCGCTGAACAATCTGCCTGAAGAAAAGGCCGAAAAGAAGATCTCGCTGTGGTCGCTGCTGCATTCCGGCTACGGCAAGCGCATGTTGTTCGTCACGCTGTTCTGGAGCTGCTCGGTGATTCCCGTGTTCGCGGTCTATTCGTTCGCGCCGCGCGTGCTCGAAGCGCTCAATCTGACCGGCCGCTGGGAATCGCTCGGCTCGGTCGCCATCACGCTGCTGTTCGTGGTCGGCTGCATCATCGCCACGCGCGTCATCAACGTGCTGGGCCGCCGCGCGATGGTGATCCACAGCTTCCTGTGGTCGGCGCTCGCGCTGCTCGCGCTCGGCGCGTGCTCGAACGGCTCGGCCATTCTGATTCTCGTGTTGTTCGGCGCCTATGCGGTGCTGATCGGCGGCGCTCAGGTGCTGCAACTCGTCTACCCCAACGAAATTTTCCCGACCGATATCCGCGCCTTCGCGGTAGGCATGGGCGCATCGCTCTCGCGCATCGGCGCGGCGATCGGCACCTGGCTCGTGCCGATCGCGCTCAACAGCATCGGCATCGGCAACACCATGTATGCGGCCGCGGCCGTGTCCTTCGTCGGTCTTGCTGCCTCGCTTGCGCTCGCGCCTGAAACGCGTTCGCTGAGCCTGCAGGAAGCCGCTTCGCTCAATCACTGAACCCGTCGATCCGACGCTCCCTCATTTCAATCTTCACGGAAACAGTCATCATGAAATTCGAAGGCATCTACACCCCGGCCATCACGCCCCTCGACGCCGCCGGACAGATCGACAACAAAGCCTTTGCCGAAGTGCTCGAATCGCTGATTGCCGCGGACGTGCACGGCATCATCATCGGCGGCTCGACGGGCGAGTACTACGCGCACACCGCGCAGGAACGCTTCGATCTCGGCAAGCTCGCGAAGGAAGTGATCGGCTCGCGCACCGCGCTGATCATCGGCACGGGCGCCGTGCGCACGGAAGATTCGGTCGAATACGCAAAGGCCGCGAAGGCGATCAAGGCCGATGCGATTCTGGTCGGCTCGCCGCCCTATGCGCTGCCGACCGAGCAGGAAAACGCCGAGCACGCGCTCGCCATTGACCGCGCCGCCGACCTGCCGATCATGCTGTACAACTACCCCGGCCGCATGAGCGTTTCGATGGGCCGCGAATTCTTCGAGATCGTCACGAAGGCTTCGAAGAACTTCGTTGCGATCAAGGAAAGCTCGGGCCAGACGGGTCAACTGCACATGCTGGCGCGCGAGTTTCCGACTCTGTCCGTGTCGTGCGGCTGGGACGATCAGGCGCTGGAATTCTTCGCATGGGGCGCGCGCAGCTGGGTCTGCGCCGGTTCGAACTTCTTGCCCGCCGAGCACATCGCGCTGTACCAGGCGTGCGCCGTGGAAAACGATTTCAACAAGGGCCGCCGCATCATGTCCGCGATGCTGCCGCTGATGGACTTCCTCGAAGAAGGCAAGTTCGTGCAGTCGATCAAGCACGGCTGCGAAATCATCGGCTTGCGCAGTGGCGGCGTGCGCGCGCCGCTCAAGGGTCTCAATGACGACGAGAAGCAGCGCCTGCACACCATCGTCACGGCGCTCAAGCGCGAAGTGGCGGCCGTGACCGGAGGCCAGGGCTGATGGCCGATCTGCTTTCCGCTCAGGAATACGCCGCGCTGGCCGCGCGGCTGACCTTGCCGACCGAGGCGTTCATCGACGGCGCATTCCAGCCTTCGGTGTCGGGCGCGACGTTCGCCACCACGAACCCGGCCACGAACGAGGTGCTCGCGCACATCGCCGCCTGCAACGCCGCCGACGTCGATCGCGCCGTGGCCAGCGCCCGCGCGGCGTATCGCGACGGCCGCTGGCGCAAGCTGCCGCCCTCGCAACGCAAGTCGATTCTGCTGAAGTTCGCCGATCTGCTCGAAGCAAACGCGCACGAACTCGCGACGATGGAAAGCCTCGACAGCGGCAAGCCCATTCGCGAGTGCCAGAACACCGACGTGCCCGAAACGATTCATACGATTCGCTGGCACGCCGAGCTGATCGACAAGATCTACGACTCCACCGCGCCGGTCGGATCGGGCGCGCTCTCGTTGGTCGTGCGCGAGCCGATCGGCGTGGTCGGTCTCGTGTTGCCGTGGAATTTCCCGCTGCTGATGCTCGCGTGGAAGATCGGTCCGTCGCTGGCCGCCGGTTGCTCGATCGTCGTGAAGCCCGCGAAGGAAACCACGCTCACGGCGCTGCGCGTGGCCGAACTCGCGCACGAAGCGGGCGTGCCGGCGGGCGTTTTCAACGTGCTGCCGGGCGGCGGCCAGGAAGTGGGCGAGCCGCTGGGCCTGCACATGGACGTCGACATGGTGAGCTTCACAGGCTCCACCGCCACGGGCCGGCGCTTCCTGCACTATGCGGCCGAGTCCAATCTGAAGCGGATTGTGTTAGAGTGCGGCGGCAAAAATCCGGCCGTGGTGCTCAAGGACGCCGACGATCTCGATACCGTTGCGCAACACGTCGTCAACGGCGCGTTCTGGAACATGGGCGAAAACTGCTCGGCGTCCTCGCGCCTGATCGTGCATGCCGACATCAAGGACGCGCTGCTCGAACGCATCGGCGTGCAGATGCGCGAATGGAAGATGGGCGATCCGCTCGATCCCGAACACCGCATCGGCGCGATGGTCAGCCAGTCGCACTTCGAGAAGGTCCGCTCGTATCTCGTGCAGGCGCAGACGGAGCAACTGCGCGTGGCCTTCGGCGGCGACACGGAGCGCGGCATCTTCGTCGAGCCGACCGTGGTCGACGGCGTGAGTTCGACGAGCCGTCTGTTCCAGGAAGAGATCTTCGGACCGGTGCTCGCCGTCACGACGTTCACGGACCTCGACGAAGCCATCGCGCTCGCGAACGACTCGGTCTATGGCCTCGCCGCTTCGGTCTACACCAGCAACCTGAACCACGCGATCCGCCTGTCGCGCGAGATCCGCGCGGGCGTCGTGACCGTCAACTGCTTCGGCGAAGGCGACATCACGACACCGTTCGGCGGCTACAAAGAGTCGGGTTTCGGCGGCCGGGACAAGTCCATCTGGGCGCACGATCAATACACCGAGATCAAGACGATCTGGATCGATACGCCCGCGTGAATGCCTGCACCCGCCTGACGCTTGACCGGTCAGGTGCATTCGGCGTGCGCGCCGTGGCCGGATTTGCGCTGCCGGCCATGGCGCGCGCGTGGGGAATATGAATTATCAAGGCAGGTTCGAGGTATGAAAAAGGATACGGCCACGCTGATCGGGCTCGTCGCAATCATGTTGTGGGCGTCGATCGTCGCCCTGATTCGCGGGGTCAGCGAAAGTCTGGGCGCGACCGGCGGCGCCGCCATGATGTACACGGTGGCGTCCGTCTTTCTCGCGTTGACGGTCGGCTTCCCCAATTTCAGGCAATTTCCGCGAAATTATCTGATCTGGGGAAGTCTGCTATTCGTCGCCTACGAACTGTGCCTTTCGCTCTCGATCGGTTATGCCGATAACGGCCGGCAGGCGATCGAAGTCGGCATGGTCAATTATCTGTGGCCGACCTTCACGCTGGTCTCGGCCATCGTGTTCAACAAGCAGAAGGCCAATCTGCTCGTCGTGCCCGGTTTCGTGCTCTCGATGCTCGGCATCGGCTGGGTGCTGGGCGGCGATCGGGGCATCGACCTCGCGGGCATGCTCGGCAACGTCAAGGACAATCCGCTGAGCTATGGCCTCGCGTTCAGCGGCGCGCTGATCTGGGCCGCGTATTGCACGGTGACGGCGCGCATCGCGAACGGCAAGAACGGCGTGACGCCGTTCTTCATGCTCGTTTCGGCGGTGCTGTGGCTCAAATTCGCGCTAGAAGGCGGCGGCGCGATGCACTTCGACACGCCCGCGCTGATCTATCTGTTCCTGGCCGCGGCGGCGATGGGCTTCGGCTACGCGGCCTGGAACATCGGCATTCTGCATGGCAACGCCACGGTGCTCGCGGGCGCGTCGTATTTCATTCCGGTGATTTCCGCCGCCCTGGCCGCCACGCTGCTGCACGCGCCGCTCTCCGACGCGTTCTGGCACGGCGCCTTGATGGTCTGCGCGGGATCGATTCTGTGCTGGATCGCCACGCGCCCTCGCCGACCGGGAAAGGCCGCGCGCAAGGCCGCCGCGAACGAAGCCGAAGCCGTAGAAAAGCGAATTGGGGAGCGCGTTTGACCGGCCGCGGAGCACGCCTCGCGCAAACCGCGCCCAGGGCGTCATCTGGAGATTTTCTGTCCGCCGCTTTATAGTACACAAAAGGTAGACAGAGAATCCCCATGAAATCGAGCCCCGACGAGTTCCAGATCGACAGCAACGCCCCCATCGACCGCAAGGCGGTTTTAGCCGAAACCCTGCGCCGCCGCATCGTCAGCATGGAACTGAAGCCGGGCGCCGTGGTGGACGAACTGGCGCTGTGCGAGGAATTCGGCCTCTCACGCCCGCCCGTGCGCGAACTGATGCGCCAGATGGCCGCCGAAGGCTATATCGAGTTGGAAGCCAATCGCGCGGCGCGAGTGTCGTCGATGAACTATCACTCGCTGCGCAGTTTCTTTCTGGCCGCACCGCTCATTTACGTCGCGACGACGCAACTCGCGGCGGCCAACGCCACCGCCGCCGACATCGCGAAACTGCGCGCCATCCAGAAGCATTTCCGCCAGGCCATCGACGCGCACGACGTGGAAAACCGGGTGCTCTACAACGACCAGTTCCACCTCGAAATCGGCACGATGGCGCAGAACGACTATCTGATGCCCAGCCTGCGCCGCCTGCTGATCGATCACGCGCGTCTGGGCAAGACCTTTTATCGCTACCCCGCCACTGAAAACATGCAGCACGAGATGCATCAGGCAGCGGATCAGCACGATGAAATCATCGACGCGATCGAGCGCCGCGATACCGAACGCGCGGGCGAACTCGTGAGAGCGCATTGGGAATTGTCGCGCCGTCATATGACCGACTATGCGATTCCGGAAGGTCTGGATGTGCCGCTGAGTTTTGCCTGAATGAATTGCGCCTGAATCAAGCGTGATCCACGGGTGATTCAAACCTCGCGACATTCAAACGCTCGCACGCCGGCAACGGCGCACCGTCTCCGAAGGCAGTTCGCCGAACATGGTGCGATAGTCCTGCGCGAAACTGCCGAGATGCAGAAAGCCCCATTTCGTGGCCGCCGCCGTGACCGAATCGCCGCTGCGCAATGCGCGGCGCACGTGATTGAGCCGAACCGCGCGCAGATACGCCACGGGATTCAGATCGAGCACATGCTGAAACGCGTACTGAATCGTTCTGCGGCTCACGCCTAGCTGGCCGCACAACTCCGCGATCGACAGCGGGCAGGTTTCGGCCACTTCGAGACACCGCTGCGTGGCCGCGACCAGCGCGGCATGGCTCGCGTGCGGCGCAACGCTGCGCGTTTGATCGCGTGCGCCGTGTTCCAGCACCTCCGACAACAGCGACAACACCGCGCCCTGCAACGCCATCGCACGCTCGCGCCCGGTCTGCGTCACGGTGATCGACAGCGCGTGGCGCAGCACGTCGCGAAAACGCTGCGCCGTGGCTTCGCTCATCGGCACGACGGGCGCCATATCGGTTTTGGCAAGCGAGCCCGCAAATACACGCAACGCGTCGCTGTCGATTTCATCGACATGAATTTCGACATTCGCAAGCACGTGATGATCGGGCGAAAAGAATTCGAATTCCTCAACGCTCGAAAATACGTGCAGGCTGTCGCGACCGCTTGCGTGTCCGCACATGCGCGCATGGCCGTCGAGTTCGAGCGGCACCGCAATCGCAATCCTCCCCGCGGGCACCGAGCCGCGCTGAAGAATGACCTTGTCGAGATGCTCGACCAGCACGCGCACGCCGCCTATCGACGCAATGGACGACGAGCCGCTGAACGCGCCGCGCGAAATCTGCGTGTAATCGAGATCCCAGCCATTGAAAATGCGGGCCTGTTCATCCACGTCCGTGAAGGCGCAAAACGCGACCGAACGCATCGCCTGGACGGCGCGCTCGGGCTGATCTGCGAGAAGACGGGAATCGGTGCGCATACGCATCAGGCTCGGAACTCGGAATTCACTCATTCACTATCCGGTCCATTCTAGCGAAAACCCTCGCGCGTCAAAATACCCTGCAAAAACCGGGGAAAACCCGCGATTGCCGAAATCCGATAGTCACGCGTTCAGCCGAAATCTAATCTGCGATGCGCACGCCGCGCCGCTTTCGAGCGGTCGCGCCGACTGGCCCTTGGCGCGCTCATGCGCCATGCAACACAGGATAACGAATCATGAACGCTCGACTCGACGGCCGGCTCGCCGGCAAGGTCGCCATCATCAGTGGCGGTGCGGGAGGATGCGGCGCGGCCGCTTCGACGCTGTTCGCGCGGCAGGGTGCGCGCGTCGCGATCATCGACCGTGACGGCGACGCCGCCGAAACGCTCGCCTCGATACTGCGCGACGAAGGTTTGAGCGCCGCCGGTTTTGGCGCCGATGTCGCGCGCAAACAGGACGTCGCGCGTGCCGTTGCCGCCGCGCGCGAAACCTTCGGCCCCGCCGACGTGCTGTTCAATCACGCGGGCACCCTGATCGTCAAACCATTCCTCGATATCGAAGAAGACGAATGGGACTGGCTCATGGCCGTCAACGTCAAAAGCATGTATCTGATGACGCAGGCGGTCCTGCCGCAAATGCTGGAAAAAGCGGCGGGCACGATCATTTGCACGTCGTCGATTTCCGCCGTGTGCGCGACGCCCGGCGAAGTGCTGTACGACACCACCAAGGGCGCCTGCCATATGTTCGCGCGCGCGATCGCGATCGAATATCGCGAACGCGGCATCCGCTGCAACGCCATCGCGCCGGGTTTCATTCGCACGCCGCACGGAATTCGCGAAATCGATCAATTGCGCGCGATGGGCGTCGATGTGTCGGAAAACTCGATCGCGCAGCAACAGGGCCGACTCTGCGAACCGTCCGAAGTGGCCGCCGCCGCGCTCTTTCTTGCGTCTGACGAATCGAGTTTCGTGAATGGCGCACATCTCTTCGTGGACAACGGTTTTTCCGCGCTCTGATTCTTCGCGCCGCGCCCCGCGTTCCGTATCGACCCTGGGTTGCCGATATCCGATAGTGGCCAAAAAAAGCCTCTCCTAGAGTGGGCGCATCACACCGTCACGCGCGCCATGCACGCACGCGTGACGGTCAACCCGGAGGGAGACCCCGTCATGGATGTCGAAAATCGCAGCATCGAATTTATTCCGCATGGCGAGCGTTACGGCACGCCCAAGCGGCTGTTTACGATCTGGTTCAGCGCCAACATGCAGGTGACCGCACTGGTGGTCGGCACGCTGGGCATCGTCGCGGGCATGAGTCTCGCGTGGACGCTCGTCGCGCTCGTCGTAGGCAATGTGATCGGCACGATTTTCATGGCGGCGCATTCCGCGCAAGGGCCGCATCTGGGCATTCCGCAGATGATCCAGAGCCGCGCGCAATTCGGCGTGTATGGCGCGGCATTGCCGCTCGTGATCGTGACGCTCGCCTATGTGCTGTTCGTCGCCGCCGACGGCGTAGTGATGCGCGAATCGATCAAGTCGATTTACCCGATGTCCGACAATGCCGCGATTATCGTATTCGGCGGGTTGACGTTCGTGATCAGCTATATCGGCTATGAATTGATTCACCGCTTTGGCGCGACCATGACGGTGCTGTCGATTCTCGTCTTCGCGGCCACCGCGCTGATTCTGGTTTTCTCGCCGCACGTGCACGTCACGCTGCAAACCGCGAAACACGGCTTTTCCGTGGGCGCTTTCAATCTCGTGGTCGCGCAAGCGGCTTCGTGGACGCTCGGTTTCGGCCCTTACGTCGCGGACTATTCGCGCTATCTGCCGGACAGCGTGCGCACGCGCGACACGTTCTGGTACACCTATCTGGGCGGCCTGCTCGGCTCGCTCGCCGTGATGGTGTTGGGCGCGGTGCTCGCCACGGTATCGACCTCCGTGGTCAACGATCCCGGCACGGCCATCGCCGCGTTGTTCGGCGGCTGGGCGCGCCCGGCGCTCATTGTAATCGTGCTCGGCGTACTCGTTTTCAACGTATTGAGCCTGTATAGCGCGTATATGTCGTCGGTGACGATTTTCAGCGGCTTTCGCAGCATGACGCGCATTCGCCGCTCCACCAAATTCGGCGTGCTGTTTCTGCTTTTCGCCGTTTCGACGTGGATCGCAATCGCCACGCAATATCACTTCTCCGACTATTTCGCCGATATTCTCAACGCGCAGATTTATGTGCTGGTGCCCTGGAGTTCGATCAATCTCGTCGATTACTACCTCGTGCGCCGCGGCGCATACAGCGTGAAAGACATGTACGACGCGCGCGGCCACTACGGCACTTTCAACTACAAGACCATCGCAATCTACTGCGCCGGATTCGCCAGCACGCTGCCATTCATGGACCTCTCGTTCTATCACAGCTACTTCGCGAAACTCATCGGCGCGGATGTGAGCTGGATTCCGAGCCTGCTCGTGCCCGGCGTACTCTATTACGTCACGTTCGGACTGCGCGCACGCACGGCCCGCAACGTCGTCGCCGTCGAGCACGACGCGATGCAGCCGCACTGAATCGCGGCGTTTAACTCCGGTTTTCCATGTCTCACCCGATCGCCCCTCTTCATTCCGAAACGCGTCAGCCGATTCGATTCGGCATTGTCCTGCTGCCGAATTTCACGCTGACCGCGTTCTCGGGATTCGTCGATCTGCTGCGCCTCGCGAGCGACGACGGCGATATGAGCCGCCCCGTGCGCTGCTCGTGGACCATCGTCGCCGAATCGCTCGCGCCCATTCGCGCCAGTTGCGGCATTCAGGTCACGCCGTGGACGACCTTCGACGAAACCGGCACGTTCGATTACCTGCTGGTGGTGGGCGGTCTGCTGCATTCCGGGCCCTCGGCCAGCGAGGCGACGCATCGCTTCATTCGCGCCGCCGCCGCGAGCGGCGCCACGCTGGTCGGCATCTGCACGGGCGCATTCGCGCTCGCCCGCGCGGGCGTGATGGACGGCTACCGGATCTGCGTGAGCTGGTTTCACTATTGGGATTTCGTCGAGCGCTTTCCCTTGATTCCCGAATCGAACCTGATCGCCGACCGTCTGTTCGTGATCGATCGCGCGCGCATCACCTGCTCGGGCGGTCGCGCGTCGATCGACGTGGCCGCCGCGATTCTTTTACGGCATCTCGACGCGGCGATCGTGCAGAAAGCCCAGCGCATCCTGATCGTCGACGATGCGCAGCGCGGCAACGCGCCCCAACCCTATCCGCCGGGTCTCGATCCCGCTTCGCATCCGAAGGTGCGCCGCGCGATTCTCATCATGGAACAGCACATCGCGAATCCGCTCTCGCTGACCGAACTGGCGCGGCGCGTCGACACCTCCGTGCGCCAGCTCGAGCGGCTGTTCGTTGCCGAGACCGGCAAATCGCCCAATGTCTACGGCCGCCAGATGCGCGTGCGCATGGCCGCGTGGATGCTGACCGGCTCCGACCGCACGGTTGCCGATATCGCCATGTCGTGCGGATTCTCGGACGCCTCGCATCTCGGGCGCGAGTTTCGCAAGGAATTCGACGCGTCGCCGGGCGCTTATCGCACCACGCGTCCGCATGCGCTCGATAGCGCAATGTGCGAAGCCTGAAACCCATCCCTGCGGCTTGTCGCAATCGTTCTATCGCGCCCGGCGCGCATGTTCTTAAATAGCTGCACGGCCTGGGGCAATCAACACCACGCTGGAACCTGAGAGCCGATACACCGCCCGATATCGCGGCTGCCTCGTCAAACCGAAACTGGAAAACCATGTTCAAACGCGCCGTTTCCATCGCCAACGTCGATCCCGAACTCTTCGCCGCGATCGAACTCGAGAACCGCCGCCAGGAAGAGCACATCGAGCTCATCGCGTCGGAAAACTACACCTCGCCCGCCGTCATGGCCGCGCAGGGTTCGCAGCTCACCAACAAATACGCCGAAGGCTATCCCGGTAAGCGTTATTACGGCGGCTGCGAAAACGTCGATATCGTCGAGCAGCTCGCGATCGACCGCGTCAAGGCGCTGTTCGGCGCGGAAGCCGCCAACGTCCAGCCGAACTCCGGCTCGCAGGCCAACCAGGGCGTGTTCTTCGCCGTCCTGAAGCCGGGCGACACCATCATGGGCATGAGCCTCGCCGAAGGCGGCCACCTCACGCACGGCATGGCGCTCAACATGAGCGGCAAGTGGTTCAACGTCGTGAGCTACGGGCTCGATGCCAACGAAGACATCGACTACGACGCGCTCGAAAAGCGCGCGCACGAAACGAAGCCGAAGCTGATCATCGCGGGCGCGTCGGCGTTCGCGCTGCGCATCGACTTCGAGCGCATCGCCAAGGTCGCCAAGGCCGTCGGCGCGTACTTCATGGTCGACATGGCGCACTACGCGGGCCTGATCGCCGCGGGCGTCTACCCGAACCCGGTGCCGTTCGCCGACTTCGTCACCACGACCACGCACAAGAGCCTGCGCGGCCCGCGCGGCGGCGTGATCCTGATGAAGGCCGAGCACGAAAAGGCCATCAACTCGGCGATCTTCCCGGGTATTCAGGGCGGTCCGCTGATGCACGTGATCGCGGGCAAGGCCGTGGCGTTCAAGGAAGCCGCGACGCCGGAGTTCAAGACCTATCAGCAGCAAGTGGTCGAGAACGCGCGCGTGCTGGCTGAAACGCTGGTCAAGCGCGGTCTGCGTATCGTTTCGGGCCGCACGGAAAGCCACGTGATGCTGGTCGATCTGCGCGCGAAGAACATCACCGGCAAGGCTGCGGAAGCGGTGCTGGGCGCGGCGCATATCACCGTGAACAAGAACGCGATCCCGAACGATCCGGAAAAGCCGTTCGTGACGAGCGGTATCCGTCTGGGCTCGCCGGCGATGACCACGCGCGGCTTCGGCGTGAAGGAAGCGGAGCGCGTAGGCAACTTGATCGCCGACGTACTCGAAGCCCCGAACGACGCCGCCACGATCGAGCGCGTCAAAGCGCAGGTCGCCGAACTGACGACGCGCTTCCCCGTGTATAGCTGAGTCGCGCACGCGCCGCCGCCTCGTTCATCAGGACATCGTCGTGCAAACCTATCTCGGTCCGCATCGCGCGGCCAACGGCCAGACACTCGCCCTGTTCAAGGTCACGACCGGCCAGGGCGAGGTCTTCATGAGCGTCAGCCGCACCGAGTTCGGCAACGACGAACGCGCGGTCGTCGAGGTTCGGCGCGACGCGCTATTCGGTTTGTGGCGCAACGACCTGCCCGACGCGATGCGCGCGTTTCCGGCCCGAGGCCGCGACGACGCAATGTTCAACGAAAAGATCGAGCTGGCCGAGGAAGGTTTCCGGCTCGGCATCAGCGATCCCGTGCCGCTCGTGGAAGTGCGCTGCGGCGTGCGGCCCCGCCTTGTCGCTGCGCATGCCACGGCACGTCCCTACATTTCGGTGATCGACGGCGTGGCGCGCGCGCTGTGGCTCGCATCGCATGGCACGCCGTGTTTTCCCGTCGAATGCGCGGTGTCCGATGCGCCCTTGCTCGCGCGGCTCGCCGGTACGCGCCGCAGTCGGTGGATGCGCGTTTCCGAAATCCTGCCGCCACCTGGTTTCGGTCGTCGCGATGCGCCGCTCAACGGCGCATCGGCTATCCAAAGCGCGCATTGAGCGCGGCGGCTTGCACGCGCGCGTCGACCTCGCGTCCGGCGTCGTCGAGTTCCGGAGCCGATTGCACCGCGCCCGAGTACAATTCCCTCGGACAGAATACGAATACCAGACCAGATAACGGACCGGACCACGGCGCGGCAATCCGCCCGGCGAACCGGCCATCGTTTTCGTCACACAGGGGAAACCGCATGAACCGCATCTTCATGACCCGCGAGGAAGTCATCCACCTGCTGCTGGAGGCCCACGCGACGGCGCGCGGCGGCAGCGCGCCGACCCTCATCAAGCCGGTCGGGCGCGATCCCGCCAAGGTCGAGGCGCTGGACCGGTTGCTGCTCGACGTGCGCGCCGGCCGCGTCAACGAGATCCGGCTCGACGCCAACGACAGCACGCACATCGCCATCACCGACTGAGGCTAGCGGTGCTCAGGCCGCACGCGCGCGCCTGAACACCGAGGCGATTCGCCTAGCTGCGCGTCGGCACGCTCGCGCCACTCGTCGTCAAGCCACGCGCGAGACTGACGACCGCGCCCGCTGCGGCGAAGGCCGCCGCCACAGCGAGACATTTGGTCGTCCGGTCGGCAACGTTCAACTGGAACAGCATCGTCACGAGCGACGAGCCGAGACACCAGCCCACCGTTCGCGCCACCGCCACGAGTCCGCCCGCCGCGCCGCTGCGCGCGACCGGTCCGGACGTCATCATGGTGGTGTTGTTCGGCGTCTGGAAGAAGCCGAAGCCCGCGCCGCACACCGCCATGCGGATCGCGATGTCGAGGTCGCCGGGCGACGCCGGCAGCATCGCCAGCGAGACGAGGCCGCAGGCCAGCACTGCCAGGCCCACGCTGCCGAGCACCGCCGCCGGATAGCGCGCCGAAAGACGGCCGGCGATGGGCGCCGCCACGGCGACGAGCAGCGGCCAGGGCGTGACCAGCAAGCCCGTCTCGACCGCCGAGCGATGCAGCAAGGTCTGCAACAGGAACGGAACCGAGATGTACGCGATGATCTGCGCCGCGTACGAACAGACCGATGTCGCGCCCGAAAGCGCAATCACCGGAATGCGCAGCAGATCCAGCGGCAGCAGCGGCGCCGCCCGCCGGCTTTGATGCCAGACGAGGCCCATCAGGAACACCGCGCCCACCGCCAGCATGGCGATTGCCCGGCCCGTATCGTGGCCGAGAATATCGACGCCCAGTACGAGCAGGCCCAAGGCAATCGCGTTGAGCAACGCGCCCGACAGATCGAATGGACGCGCGACGCCCTGACCGCGTGGCGCGACGGCGAGAAACAGCGGAATCGCCACGACGCAGGCCGGCACGTTGACGAGAAAGAGCCACGGCCACGCGGCAACCGAGAGAATGAGCGCCGCCACCGTCGGGCCCAATGCACCCGACATCGCCACCACCAGCGCAATCGACGCAAAGCCACGCGCGATCAGACTACGCGGATAAATCGACCTGACGAGCGCCGGACCCAATGCCGCGAGACACGCGCCGCCCACGCCCTGGAGCACGCGCGCGGCCACGAGAAACGACAGCGACGGCGCACTCGCGCAGCACACCGAGCCGATCAGGAACAGCACCAGCCCGATGGCGTAAATGCGCTTATGCCCGACAATCTCGCCCAGCGCCGCCGCAGGCAGCAGACACACGGCCACGGCAAGCTGATAACCGTTCACGACCCACACGACCGCCGCATCGCTGGTCCCGAGTTCGCGGACGAGCGTGGGCAGCGCGATATTGGCGATGGCGCTGTCGAGGTTGCTCAGCAGAATGCCGAGCAGAATGCAGCCCATGACGAGCCATCGTTGGCGCTCCGGCAAGCCTTGCCCTTCTGCCGGGCGTTGCGGTTGTTCAATGTGCGTTTGCAATCTCAGACTCCGGCGGTGCGTCGTTTTTAATGACGCGAATAAAACGATTCGAACGCGATCCCGGCCAGCGCGGCGCGAATATCGGTGCTATCGATGCGAGTAATGGTCATGGCCCACTCCTTTCGAATATTCAATCCGGATTACGAATAAATACGCCGAATAGATTCACTGGGACGAAAAGACGCGGCGTCAATGGCTGAAGACGAACGCGATTTCGCCCATCGACCGGCATCACCGAAATCGATAACGTGCGAAAGGAAACTGGCGGGTATGACAACGAGAAAGTCGAAAAGCGGTTTCATGGCGGCAATCGGGCGTAGTGCATCATCGCCCCAAGCCACAGGCTGACGATCAGTTACGCGTTGATTGACGTAAACGCTTACGATCACCATTGCGGCGACCGGCGTATGTTAAGGCAGTGATTATTTTTGTGCAATCACGCCAACTGGCGAAACAGGCTTGCATAAACATGACAGGCGAGCGTGGTTTCGTCGTGCTTTAACGCGGTGAATGCTTTTGAAGCGCCGATTCAGGAAGGCGACAAACGAGTCCGCCCGCCGCCAGTGCGGCATGCGAACTCGTCGGTCAATGGAGATCTCTCAGATTCCAGCGTATCGCCGTTCGTGAATGACGGCGTGCCAAGACGGTAATCGACGGTAAGATTTGCATCAACTGCGCTAAATCGCTACAGCCAACACTTCATTTCCAAATATTCCGGATAAGTTGCCAGAACGATTGATTCGCTGGACACCCTCGCATCTATCCGCTACGTAAGCCGTCGTAATTTACGTAAATGGACGTGCATCCGTCGCCCTGTTACCGTTTTCGTGTCCGTGGCGTGGTTGCCGCGGATACCTCCAGATCGATTCCGCTCCGGAAAAGGTCTTTCCGTCGCGTCCACCCCGGTCGCGACGGCTTTTTATGTCATCGCTTGCGTCGTTTTGCTGAATCCCCACATGAACGGCCATCATGCCGAGCATGCATATCCGGTCCACGCCCGGAGCGAGCAACGCCTGGCGCGTCGAGCGCGATCCGAAGCGTGAGCGACGCCCGCCGGAACTGCCTCACGGCACCAGCACGGCCTTCGCGCCACCCGCGCCTTCGTACGCCATCGCCGCGTCGATCTGCGCATAACGGAACGTGTCGCCGATGCGCGTGCGAAACAGCGGATCGTCGATCACCGTTTCCAGCGCCTGCAGCGCGGCCTCCAGCCGCCCACGATCCTTGACGGTGGCGCTGTCGAAATTGCTGAAGCGGCGGATGACGAGATTCTTCATCATCACCAGCGCGCTCGGAAACGAGACTGGCGACGCCCCGTCCAGAAAGCCGTAGCACCAGATGGTCGAATTCACCGGCAACGCCGTGGCGACTTCGCTGAGCAAACTGCCGCCGACGCCATCGAACACGGCCGTCGCGTCGAGTTTGGGCGCGCGTTCGGCGAGTTCAGCCGTGAAGCCTGCGCCGGTCACGATCACGTGCTCGACGCCCGCCGCGCGCAGCGCATCGCGCGCCGCGTCGGTGCGCACGAGGAAAATGGCCGGCAGGCCGCGACGGCGAGCGAGTACCGCCAGCGCATTGCCGGTCGCCGAATGCCCCGCCGTCACCACGATGCCGCGATGTCCGGCCGCGACGCTCTCCTCGATAAAGGCGTAGGCCGTCATGACGTTGACGAGCGAGCCGCTGTAATCGCGCGACTCGACGTGGTCGGGCAGGATCAGGCAACTGGTGTACGGCACCTGCGCACGCTCCGACCACAAGCCCACGCTTTGCGCGCTGCGCCCGAGCGAGCGGTAGATCGCCACCTGACGGCCGACGTAGCGCGACGGCACGCCTTCCCCGACGGCGATCACCTTGCCCGCGCCCGACGCGCCCCAGACGTCATGCTGAATCGCGGGCAGCGCGACGCCCACCGACGCGGGCCGCTTGAGAAAGGTCTTGTCGCCGTGATTGATCGCCGACGCCGTCATCTCGATCACTACATGGCCCGCCGCCGCCTGCGCCGGAGCCGGCACGTCACGCACTTCCAGGTCCCGCGTCGCGGTCACGCAAATCGCTTTCATCGTTCTGTTCCTCCCGAAAAAGCCTCACCTTAACGGTCCGCATCCATTGCGAAAATGGCCACAATGGACATACCATCCATTCCATTCTGGAATTGACGACAAGGAACAACCCCGTGGATCGACTCGATGCGATGCGCCTCTTCGTCAGGCTGGTCGAGACCGGCAGTTTCACGGCCGTGGCGCGCGCCGAAGGCATGGGGCAACCGGCCGTCAGCAAGCAGATCGGCGCGCTGGAGCGCTATCTGGGCGCGCCGCTGCTTGCGCGCACCTCGCGCCGCGTGAGCGTCACGGACGCCGGGCAGGCGTTTTACGCTTCGGCAAAGGCGCTGCTCGACGATTTCGATCTCGCGGAATCGGCGGTCGGCGTGCGGCAGCAGTCACCACGCGGCCTGATCCGGCTCAGCACGTCGCCCGTGCACGGACGCCTGTGCATCACGCCGCTGCTGCCCGCGTTCTTCCGGCGCTATCCGGATGTGGAAATCCAGATGTCGGTCTCGGAGCGCCAGGTCGATCTGATCGGCGACGGCATCGATCTCGCCGTGCGCCACGGCCGCATGCAGGATTCGGCGATGATCGCCCGCAAACTGTGCGACTCGCCGTTCGTGCTCGTGGCGAGCCGCGCCTATCTTGCGACGCATGCCGCGCCCGCGCATCCCGACGACCTCGATGCGCACGCGTGCGTGGTCTTCGCGCATGGCCGGGAGCGTCGTCCGTGGATATTCGGCTCGGGCGACGAGGCGATGGCCTACCTGCCGCGCGGCCCGTTCACGACCGGCGACGCCGAGCAGATTCGCGCGGCCATTCTCAGCGGGCTCGGCGTGGCGCAAGTGCCAGCGTGGGTCGTCGCGCCGGAGATCGCCACCGGCGACGTGCAGGTGCTGCTGCCACAGTTTCAGCGCGACTCGCTGCCCACGCATCTGGTGCATCCCGCCGGCCGGCGCGTGCCCATGCGCGTCAAACTGCTGATGGATTTTCTGCTGACGGCATTCGCGGACGCGAGCTGAAACGATGGCGACGGCGACGGGCGGAGTGCATGGATCGTTGCGCACGCATCAAACCGCAGCCGCGACGCCCACCGTCATCAACATGCCATAAGCGGCTTGTACGCTCGGGGGTCACGAAAACTCCCCTCTGCGATTCGCATGCAATCCGTCACTCCAGTGTGCGATCGGGCATCCGTGCGCGCCGTCCGTTTCAGCGTCCTCGCGAGCGCCACGCTGGTGGCCCTGCAGCTCACGATCGGCTGGTGCGCGGATTCGCGGGCCATCATCGCCGACGGCACGCATACGCTCGTCGATCTGCTCGTCGACGCGGTGCTGTTCGCTTCGCTCTTTCTGCGCCTGCGGCAATGGCGCGGGATGCCCGCACGCGCCCTGTCGTGGACGCCGGCCACGCTGTGCACGGCGCTATCCGCGTTCGCAGGCGCGACGCTTCTCGCGCAGGGCATGGGCGCGTTCTCCGGCGATCCGACTGCGGCAGCGGCAGCGGCAACATCGGCGACGACTGGTGGAAGCTCGGAAAGCTGGGTGCTGCTTGCGGCGTTGCCGGTCATCGCGATCCGCGAGTACATGGCGCGTCGGCTCGGGGCGACCGCCGAGTCGGTTTCCGATACCGACGCCCACGCGGCGAGCGTCCTGAGCGCGAGCGCCTGGCACGCGCGCATCGACGCCTTGTCGGCCTGCGCGGCCGCCGTGGGCGCGGGCGGCATCCTCGCGGGCTTCGGCGGGCTCGACCAGATCGCGACGGGCTTAATCGGCGTCATCATGCTCGCCACTGCGCTCTTTTCAGCCAACAGCCCGGTGCGCAAAGGTCTCAGACGCCTCAGAAACCTGGCGTCGCGCGCCCTCCGCGCACGCGCCGCCGCCGGGCAAAGCGGCAGCATCGAGGCCTGAGCGCCGCTACTGGCGTTGGCCGCACCACACTAAGACATCGGCGCGCATCGGCGACATAAGCGCGCCGCTCCCCTCCGTCCATCGCCTTCCGTCCCCGCCAAAAACTGACATAACCCAACTGCCGCTCCGGTTATTCCGCCCACAATAAATGATAATGGTTATCATTTACAAATCCTGACGACGTAGACACCCGGTCTGCGTAAAGGGCACCTACAGGAGCCTCGATCATGCAACGGCACGCCATGCCTGCTCCCAGCCACCCGTCCGCACGCGATTCGAGCCTGACCCAGTGGCAAACCATCACGCGCCGGGCAATCGCCGCGGCGCGCGAAACCGGGGCGGCCTCGTCGCTTGCGGGCCACGAGGAAGCGCTGTGGATCGCGCGTCAACTGCTCGCCGCGCCGCCGCCCGCGCACGCGGAGGATTGCGTGGCGGCCTTCGTCGTCTCATGTCACAACCTCGCCGATCTGCATATCGATCAAGGCGACAGCGACACGGCCGCCAGCTATCTCTGCCGCGCGCACGAAGCGCTCATCGCGCTGATCCTCGACAACACCCGAACCGCCTCGCTGCGCCAGGCCGCGTTGCGCCACAGTCGCGAAACGCACCTCGCGCTCGTCGCTCACGTAGCAAGTCACGGCGCGCATCCGCTCGTGACGCGCGTCCTGCGTAGCGCCTGCCTCGCATTGAACGTCGACGGTCCCACGCAGCACTGACCCTCCACTGAACTTTTTGCTGCGCCACGCGGCCAGCCTCGCAAGGAGTCTTTCGATGTCCTATGTTTTGCCGGATCTGCCGTATGCGGTCGACGCGCTCGAACCGCACATCGATACCCGCACGATGGAGATTCACCACTCGAAGCACCATCAGACCTACGTCAACAATCTCAACGCCGCGCTCGAAGGCACCGAGTTTCAGGATCTACCGGTCGAAGCGCTGGTCGCGCGCGTCGAGTCGCTGCCCGAAGCGCTGCGTCCGGCTGTGCGCAACAACGGCGGCGGCCACGCCAATCACAGCCTGTTCTGGACCGTGATGTCGCCGCGCGGCGGCGGCGAGCCCGATGGCGCGCTGGCCGCCGCGATCGACGCCGATCTGGGCGGCTTCGCGGCGTTCAAGGACGCCTTCACGAAGGCCGCGCTCACGCGCTTCGGCAGCGGCTGGGCGTGGCTCAGCGTGAATCCTCATGGCAAGCTCGTGGTGGAAAGCACGGGCAACCAGGACAGTCCGCTGATGGCCGGGCTGATGTCGGGCAACACGCCGATTCTCGGCCTCGACGTCTGGGAACACGCCTACTACCTGAAGTACCAGAACCGGCGTCCCGAATATATCGGCGCCTTCTACAACGTCATCGACTGGGCGGAAGTCGCTCGCCGATACGCCGCCGCACGCGCATAACGACACGCAACACGCGCATGGCGCCCGGCGTCATGCGGGAGGCTCGATGAACACGGCGACAGACAGCTGCACGCTCACCGGGCGTGCCACCACGGCGATCCGCGAAGTGCTCGCGGGCGGCCCACGCGGACCGCGTTCGATGCTGCTGTTCGCAGGCCCGGCCGTGATCGCGTCGATCGCGTACATGGACCCGGGCAACTTCGCGACGAACATTCAGGCAGGCGCGGGCTTCGGCTACTCGCTGCTGTGGGTCGTGCTCGCGGCCAATCTCGTGGCGATGCTGTTTCAGGGGCTGTCCGCGAAACTCGGCATCGTCACCGGCCGCAATCTCGCGGAGCTGTGCCGCGAGCAGTTCTCGCGTCCGGCCGTCTACGCGATGTGGGTCGTGAGCGAAGTGGCCGCCATGGCGACCGACCTCGCCGAATTCCTCGGCGGCGCAATCGCGCTCGCCCTGCTCTGCAATCTCCCGCTGATCGCCGGCATGGCGATCACCGCCGTCGTCACTTACGCCATCCTCCTGTTCGAGAAAAACGGCTTCCGTCCGATGGAAATCGCCATCGGCGCGCTCGTTGCCGTGATCGGCCTGTGCTATCTCGTCGAGATGTTCATCGCGCCCGTTGCGTGGAGCGACGTCGCGCGCCATGCGCTGATTCCGTCGATGCCCGGCGGCGGCGCGCTGATTCTTTCGGCGGGGATCGTCGGCGCGACGGTGATGCCGCACGCGATCTATCTGCACTCGGGGCTGACACAGAACCGCATCGTCGGCGGCGATGCGCGCGAGCGGCGCTTGCTGGTGCGCTTTTCGAATCTGGAAGTAATCGTCGCGCTGTCAGTGGCCGGGCTCGTCAACATGGCGATGGTGATTATGGCGAGCGCCGCGTTTCACAGCAGCCACAGCGACATTGCGGAAATCGGCACCGCCTATCGCACGCTCACGCCGCTGCTCGGTGCGGGCGCCGCTTCGCTGTTTCTCGTCTCGCTGCTGTGCTCGGGCGTGTCCAGTTCGGTCGTCGGCACGATGGCCGGGCAGATGATCATGCAGGGCTTCGTCGGCTTTCGCATTCCGGTCTGGCTGCGTCGACTCGTGACGATGTTGCCCGCGTTCGTGGTCGTCGCGCTCGGCGTGAACGCGACGCAGGCGCTGATCGTCAGCCAGGTCGTGCTGTCGTTCGCGCTGCCGGTGCCGATGATCGCGCTGGTGTGCTTCACGCGCCGCCGCGACATCATGGGCGAATTCGCCAACGGACGCTTCACCGATATCGCGGCCATCGCCGCCACGGGCGTCGTTCTGGTGCTCAACGCGGTGTTGCTGCTGCAGACTCTGGGCATTGCGCTGCCGGGACTGAGCAGCGTGTAAACGCAGTTTGCGTCGATGCAAAAAAAGCGGCGCGCGCCTCGATGGCGCGCGCCGCTTTGTGTTTGGCGCTACCTGGATCTCACATCACGAATACGCGCGGCCCTGGTAATCCGTCCACTGCTGCGTGCTGAAATCGTAGAGCTTGCAGTGCTGCGCCGTCGAAAAATACCAGCGCCACGAAAACGGCTGGATCACGATGCGCTCGGGCAGCAACGTTTCGAGCGTCGATTGCGCCTCTTCGAGCCGGTACAGCGGAATGCTCATGTCGAGATGGTGCGCGGTGTGCTCCATGATGTGATGCATCAGCGCGCCGAAACGCCATTTGAACGTCAGATGCACGGTGGTCGAGATGAACGGCTGCGCGTTCGCCCACGCCGTGCGGTCGTCGTACCAGCGCACGCGCGCGTGCGTGTGGTGCACGTAGACGACGAAGCCGATCATCGAGCACCAGAACAGGAACGGCACCGCGAAGCCGAACACCAGCAGCACGAACACCGATTGCCCCGTCGCGAGTGCGGCCGCGACCAGGCCGCCCAGCCAGAACACCGCGTACACGGCAACGAGGCAGCAGTCGCGGAAGAACACCGGACGGCGCGTCGGCATGGCGGCCTTGGTCGGGAAGAACATGCGGCGCCACCAGATCTCGATCATGTAGTAGAGCCCGGGCCCCCAGCCGCTGCGATAGATGCGCTCCATCATGCGGCGCGGCCCCGACAGCGCACGGAATTCCGCGAGGCTCAGCGGCGCCCAGATGAAATCGAAACCCTTGAGGTTCGTATAGCCGTGGTGCACGACGTTGTGCCCGACTTCCCAGAGGCTGTACGGCGTAAGCGACGGCAGGAACGCGATGCGGCCGAGCCATTTGTTGAGCGTGCGGCGCGGCGTGAGGCTCTGATGGCACGCGTCGTGTCCGATGATGAACAGACGGCCGATCACGAAGCCCGAAAGCAGCGCGCCGGCGAACTTGAGCCAGAGGCTGCGCGCGAACACCACGAGCGCGATCAGCGCGGCAAAGATCGCATAGTCGATCAGCAGGAGGACGATGGGATAGACCGTCGTGCGTCCCGAGAGCGAAACCAGCCACGAGCGCAGGATCTTGCGGTGCGGCAGCGGGTCACCTGGCGGTATAGGCTGGACAGGTGCAGTCATAGTTCGAATTACCTCGATGATTAATAAGAAGCAGGCCGCCAACGCCAGGCGCGTGAGCGCGTGCGAAACGCGCGGGCGGCAATCATGCGTTTGCGGCGCGGCCCTTTCGGGCGGCGCGCCGCGCACCCGGAACCTTTAATCAGTATCCCGAGGGCCGTATTGATAGAGATCAAGTTTTTGAAAGTGGCTAGTCGGCGCTATCGACCGATGCCGTATTTCTCGATGCCGTCACGCGTTCGAGCGCGTCGGGGTGCTCGACCAGAATGCATTGCTTGCCCGTTCGGGCGCAGTAATCCTTCACGCGCCACCAGTCGCCGTGACTCACGCAGCCGGCCTGACAGATGACGAGATCGGCGTCGGCAAGACCCGCTTTGAGCTGTTCCGCACTGGCCGCGTTCGTGCGCACGAGGCGCACGCCGCTCTCCGCGAGCGCCCGTTCGGTGCGCGCGGTTTCGTCGGCGTGCTGGGCGGTTTCGCGGTCCTGCGCGATCCACATGACGACGCGCCTGCGCTCGGTCGGCGGCGCAGCCGTTCTCGGCTCGCTCGCGGCGTTTGAGGCGTTTGAGGCGTTCGAAGCGCTTGAAGCGTTCGAGGCGGCGACCGGCGCGCGCTTCGCTTCGGGAGAGCGGCGCATCAGCGCGTGCACTCTTGCTTCGAGCACGCGCACCTGCTGGGCGAGCGCGAGGCGCTTCGGCAGCCCCGCAATCGCCGTTTTCACGTCGTGCAATTCGTCGCGCGTCCACGCGAGCGCGGTTTCGCGGATCACCACGGCGGCCCGCAGTCGCATCGCCTGGGCTTCGAGCGCCGCGATTCTCTGCGCCTGCGCGTCGATAACGGCCGACGCGCGCCGTTGCGCCCGCCCCAGTTCCCGAACCACCCTGCCGTGCTCGTCGCACAGGCGCACCCAGTTCAGATCAGTCGCCGTCATGTTCATTCACCCTCGCAGGCATTCGCGTCCGAATTGCTCGTCTCGATCCCAGCCATAATAGCAATGATTCTCATTTACCAGAAGTCTCCCTCCCGACGCTGGGGGGAATGCGCGGCGCGATGCGCGAGCGACAATGCGCTGGGGATGGGTCTTCGAGGACGCGTGCGGCCTTGCCTTCGGCCAGTGGCGTCGGCGTTTGCGGCGGATGGAGTCGAGCGTGCGGCGCGCGGCGAGACGCCGCAGCGGGATGAAGCAGGTAACAGCACGAAAGATTTAAATGGCGCGGAACGCGAAGAAACGCCCGCGCAGTCGCGACTCCTCAGTCGCGACTCAATTGACCACGCGCTCGCCCGGCCGCAACGTCAGCACGCGCACGCCGTTGCGCGTCACCGCGACCGTGTGCTCGAACTGCGCGGACAGTTTTCCGTCGCGCGTGACGACCGTCCAGCCGTCGTCCTCGGTCTCGACGGCGGCGCGGCCCTGATTGAGCATCGGCTCGATGGTAAAGACCATCCCTTCGCGCAGCGTCAGCCCCGTGCGCGGTCGGCCCCAGTGCAGCACCTGCGGATCTTCGTGCATTTCGCGGCCGATGCCGTGCCCGCAATACTCCCGCACGACCGCATAGCCATTGCGCCGCGCGTGCCGCTCGATCGCATGCCCCACGTCGCCGAGCGTGGCGCCGGGACGCACCGCGCGAATGCCCTTCCACATCGCCTCGTAAGTCACATCCACGAGGCGTTTCGCGAGCGGCGACACTTCGCCGACCAGATAGGTCTTGCTGGAATCGGCGATATAGCCGTTCTTCTCCAGCGTGATGTCGAAGTTGACGATGTCGCCGCTTTGCAGGATCTCGCTCGCGGACGGCACGCCGTGGCACACCACATGATTGCGCGACGCATTGAGCGCGTAGGCGTAGCCGTACTGCCCCTTGCTGGCCGGCCGCGCCTTGAGTTCGTTGACGATGAGACCGTCGACGAGATCGTTCACCGCCATCGTCGACATGCCGATCAGGCTCAGCCGGTCCAGACGCGCGAACACGTCCGCGAGCAATTTGCCCGACTCCGCCATCAGCGCGATTTCCTCTGGCCGCTTCGTCACGCAGACGCCACCTTGAGCGCTTCCGCCGCCACGCCCGCGGCGCGCAGTTCGCGCGTGACGATCTCGTTGAACGGCGTCGTCGGATTCATTTCGCACAACATGCCGACCTTGATCCAGAACGCCGCCTGCGCGTTGATCGAGCGGCACGACACGCCGCTCGCCTTGCGGATCTGATCGTGCAGATCGTCGTCGATATTAACAATGCCCACTTGCTGCTCCGTATATATGATCCATATACGAATCATATATACGGAGCAGCAAGTCGTGCAAGCGATATCTGGCTCAGCCCGCTTCGAGCGCGGGGCGCAACTGCTTCGTGTCGCGGCTGGGCGGCGCGCCGAACATGCGCGCGTACTCGCGGCTGAACTGCGACGCGCTCTCGTAGCCGACCGCGAACGCCGCCGCCTCGACGCCGATCGCCTGCGACAGCATCAGCCGGCGCGCCTCGAGCAAGCGCAACTGCTTCTGATATTGAACCGGCGTCAGCGACGTCAGCGCCTTGAATTGCCGATGAAACGCCGAGCGGCTCAGTTGCGCGACCGAGGCGAGTTCGTCGACGTGAATCGGCGCGGCGTAGCGCTGGCGCAGCGAACGGATCGCGTTCATCACGCGTTGCGAGGGGCTGTCCGCGAGCGCGAAGCGCGCCACCTCGCCGCCGTGCGGCCCGGCCAGCAGCCAGTAGCTCATCTCGCGCCGGATCAGCGGCGCGATGGTCGCAACCGCCTCGGGCGTGTCGAGCAGGCGCACGAGGCGCAGCGCGCAGTCGGCGAGCGGGCCGTCGAAATCGGTCACCAGCACGCCCCGCGCGCGCTGCGAGGCGGCCACGGGCGGGCGCGGCATCTGCTCGACCACGCTGCGCAGTTCGCCCAGATCGAGTTCGACGATCAGCACGAGGCAAGGCTCGTCGGGCCGTGCTTCGAACACGCGGCCGAGCGACGGCGCTTCCACGCCGACCACCAAGGCCTGGCCCGCGCGGTATTCGAGCTGGCTGCCGCCGAACGTCGCCCATTTCGCACCCTGCGCGACGATGCACATCGCCGGACTCGCGAGCCGGTAGGACGGCGGCGTCGGGTGATCGGAGCGAAGAATGAGCACGCCGTCGATGGCCGTGGCGTAGGGACTTTGCGCGGTCTGACGCTGCGTGTAGCGCAGCATCGCCGCGGCGAGCGGAGCGGACATGATCGGGACAATGACGGAGAAAGTGGGCGGACGACGT
Source organism: Paraburkholderia tropica (assembly GCF_014171495.1). Taxonomy (NCBI): domain Bacteria; kingdom Pseudomonadati; phylum Pseudomonadota; class Betaproteobacteria; order Burkholderiales; family Burkholderiaceae; genus Paraburkholderia; species Paraburkholderia tropica. The sequence goes on along the minus strand of NZ_CP049136.1, from coordinate 1,199,422 downwards.
GCGCCGAGCATACTCCGCCCGAGCACAATCAGGCAGAAATCAGGCGCGTTTCGGCATTCAAGCGCCCCCTCTCGCGTTCATAAAATCGCGGTACCCACTGATTGAATGAGAGAGGAAAACCATGTCACAGACGACTCAACCCCTTTCCGGCCCGATCGCGATCGTCACCGGCGGCAGCCGCGGCATCGGCCGCGATACCGTGTTGCGCCTCGCGGCGCGCGGCGTTCGCTCGATCTTCACCTACCGCTCGAACGAGCAGGAAGCGCAGGCCGTGATCGCGCTGACGAAGGAAGCCGGCGCGCCCGGCGTGGCGCTTCGGCTGGACACCGGTGTTGCCGCCGGGTTCGAGGCGTTCGCCGCGCAGGTGCGCGACACGCTCGGCGCGATGGGCGCGCAGCGCTTCGACTATCTGGTCAACAACGCGGGCACGTCGTCCGCCGCGAGCCTTGCCTCCGCGACGGAAGCCGAACTCGACGCGCAATTCGCCGTCCATTTCAAGGGCGTGTTCCTGCTGACGCAAAAGCTGCTGCCGCTGATGAACGACGGCGGGCGCATCGTCAATATCTCGTCCGGGCTGGCGCGCTTCGCGTTTCCGAATCGCGCCGTCTACGGGCCGATGAAGGCGGCCGTGGAAGCGCTCACGCGCTATATGGCGCTCGAACTGGGGCCGCGCCGCATCGCGGTCAACGTGGTCGCGCCCGGTGCGATCGCCACCGATTTCAGCGGCGGCATGGTCCGCGACAATCCGGAAGTCAACAAGGCGGTCGCCGATCACACGGCGCTCGGCCGGGCCGGACTGCCGCAGGACGTCGGACCGGTGATCGCCGGGCTGCTGTCGAACGATTTCGGCTGGGTGAACGCCCAGCGGATCGAAGTCGCGGGCGGGATGCATATCTGACGCGCGGTTTGCCGCGCGTCAACGCAAAAGCGGCGCTCCGGGAGCGCCGCTTTATTTGACCGCCCTGAATCAGCGGTCCTACTGCGCGCTCTTACTGCGCAGCGGTCACGGGCTGGGCTTCGACCGTGCGCACCCAGCCGCGCGTGTCCGGCGCCTTGCCGCGCTGGATGTCGGTGAGCAGCGTGCGCAGCTGGCGCGTGACCGCACCCTCGCCGCCGTCGCCGATCTTGAACTCGCCGCCGGCGTGACGCACGGCGCCGATCGCCGTGACGACCGCCGCGGTGCCGCAGGCGAAGGTTTCCTTGACACGGCCCGACGCCGCATCGGCTTGCCATTCGTCGAACGCATACGGCGCTTCATTGACCGTGAAGCCCTCGGCGCGCGCCAGTTCGATGATCGACGCGCGCGTGATGCCGGGCAGGATCGTGCCCGACAGCGGCGGCGTGCGCAGCGAATTGTCGTCCATGACGAAGAAGATGTTCATGCCGCCGAGTTCCTCGATCCAGCGATGCGAGGCGGCGTCCAGGAACACCACCTGGTCGCAGCCGTGCGACGAGGCTTCCGTCTGCGCGATCAGGCTGGCCGCGTAGTTGCCACCGCACTTGGCCGCGCCCGTGCCGCCCGGCGCGGCGCGCGTGTAGTGATCCGACGCCCACACCGTGACGGCCGACTTGCCCGACTTGAAATAGGGGCCGACCGGACACGCGATCACGCAGAAGAGGAACTCCGAAGCCGCGCGCACGCCCAGATAGTTCTCGATGGCGAACATGAACGGACGCAGATACAGGCTGCTGCCTTCGCCGCCCGGCACCCAGGCGCGATCGATGTCGACGAGCGCTTCCACCGCGCCGACGAACAACGCTTCCGGCAGTTCGGGCATCGACATGCGGCTTGCCGAGGCGCGGAAGCGCTTGGCGTTTTCCTGCGGGCGGAACAGCGAAATCTCGCCGTTTTCACGACGGTAAGCCTTCATGCCTTCGAAGATTTCCTGGGCGTAGTGCAGCACCGCGCAGGCCGGATCGATTTCAAAAGCGCGGCGGGGACCAACTTTGGCGTCATGCCAGCCGAGGCCTTCCTTCCAGCGGATCGTGACCATGTGGTCCGTAAACACCTTGCCGAATACGGGGTCAGCTAACGACGCGGTGATGGCGGCGGCGGGCGTCGGCTGCGGGTGGCGTTCGAGGGTAAACTCGGGCTGGGGAGTGGCAGTCTTGTTCATGGCGTGTAAAAAAGCTGGAAAAATGCGCCCGTAATGGTCGGCGGCCCTCCAGTATGGCAATTTCGTCGCGGACGCGCCAGCGAACCCGCTTATTTGTGCAGTGCAGTAACGGCGGTTTCGACGTCGCAGCCTGCTTTCGTCAAGCGCTGGTGGACGGTGGAGCGACGGCTGGCGACGGCCCCGAGTCGCCATGAGTCGCTATGAGTCGCCATCTGTGCCGGAAGAATGACCGATCTGCGCTCGCGCCTTGCGGCGCTTCCGGGCGGAACCTTGGGCGACGGCAATCCGCTCCGCAGACAATTTCCGCCGATCAGCCCATTACTCAGGATTACCAGGAAAATCGCCTCGGCAAGAAGTCGACACCCGGGCCTTTCCAGATCACCCACGCTTAATTTGTCGGGATACGATGCGCTCTCGCCAGGAGCATTGCGTGAAGGAAAATGTAAGGAAAATCGTCGCTGAGTTGAATGCACGCGGCATTCAGTTGCCGGACGGCGATATTCGCCTCGGTGGCTTCGGCGACTCCGCAGCGCTTTCGAATTCGCTGATCGATCTGATCGTTGCCGGCGCGAAGCGCGCAACGTCCAGCCTGCTCTGGTCGTGGCACTTCGACAACGAGACGCCACCCAGGACGGGCGACGTCGAAATCGTTCTCGACTGGCAGGGCGCGCCCGCCTTGATCCGCCGGACCACGCAAGTCGACATCACGCCGTTCGATTGCGTGGCCGCGGATTTCGCGGCCGGCGAAGGAGAAGGCGATCTTTCGCTCGCGTACTGGCGAAACGAACATTGGCGCTTCTTCAGCGAAGAATGCAGGCGAATCGGCCGTGTGGCGGAAAAGACCATGCCGGTCGTATGCGAGCGCTTTGAAGTGCTTCGGGCGCTGACGCCCACGCAATGAATTGTTAGCGGCTAATCTCGGCTAATCTCGACCAATCCCTATTCCCACTAACGATCGCTAACCCGCCCCGATCCCATGTAAATCCCTGCTCGTCCCGCACTACCTCATGTCGCCGCAACCCTCACGGGTGCGGCCGGTTTTGCACGAACAGGGAATTGATCCATGGAATTCAATCCGGACACGGGCGCGCTCGCGCCCTCGCCGCAACTCGCCCATTCCGAAGAATGGTTCGGCGCTTATCGCGACTACTGGTGGAACGCCGATTTTCTCGACCTGATGGCCCAACGCTGGCGACTCGCGGATCGCCACAGTCTGCTCGATATCGGCTGCGGACAATGTCACTGGAGTCGCTTGCTCGCGCCGCGCATGGCGCGAGGCGTGCACGTGAGCGCGCTCGATCGCGATGTCAAATGGGCTGCGGGCGACGCTGCGATTGCATCGGCATTCGCGGCTTTCGGCGCGAGCGTCGCGTTTCGGCAAGGCGATGCCCAGGCGTTACCGTTCGCCGACGACAGCTTCGACGTCGTGACCTGCCAGACCGTACTGATCCACCTTGCCGACCCGCTCGCCGCCTTGCGCGAAATGCGCCGCGTCGTGCGGCCCGGCGGCATCGTGATCTGCGCCGAACCCTGCAATCTGGTGCAGGCCGCCCTCGCGAACGCGACGACCACCGACCTGTCGATCGACGAGCTTTGTGATGCGTTTCGTTATGCGCTGCTGTGCGAGCGCGGCAAGCGCGCGGCCGGAGAAGGCGTGTTATCGCTCGGCGATCGCTTGCCGCGTGTGTTTCAGCTCGCCGGATTCACCGGCATTCAAACCTGGCTCTCGGATAAAGCCGCGCCAATCCTGCCGCCTTACGACGATCACGAAACGCGCGTGAATCTGGCTGAATTGAATGCGGCGCATGACGTCGCTCGCGCGGCATTGTGGGAGAGTCAGGTCGATGGCTGGGTCGCGGCGTTGCATGACGTCGAAGCACAGGCGTTCGTGGCCGGCATCCACGCAAAACGCGCCGAAAGCCAAAGCGAATTGCGCGCGTTGATCGATGCCCAATGCTACTGGGACAGCGGCGCAACGCTCACGTATTTAGTCTCGGCGGGTAAATAACGGCGAGGTGCGCGGGCAAGACGCCCGCGCATTCGACATGCCGATGTCCCCATACGGCGAGCGCCGGGCGGACGAAATAAAAAGTGCCAGCAGTCGCTGGCACAAGCCGATCTTGCCGGGGAAGCAAACACGGCGGGGAAATCAGTGAACCGAATTAACTGTTCGGTACAAATCAGACACGCAGTGTAATCGCGACGCTCCAAAAAATCCATGACTCCCCAAATTTGTTTTGTAACTCGCGTGAATAAACATCAGACGAAGCGCGGTCGATTCAATCGGTACGAATAATTCGAACGAACGGTTGTCTTATTCGCCGTCGCGAATCACACGTTGTTGATCGGGCGTGTCGCTGGACGCACTCATGCGTTCCCCATAGCGAACGTAATCGGCACCCGGCGACGTCTTGGCGATATACATCGCGGTATCGGCCTTCGCCAGCAATTCTCCGGCATGGTCGCCATCGGCGGGAAACTCGCTCACGCCAATGCTCACACCCACATCGACCGAATGCGAGCCAACGGGCACGGCCAGGCGCATTGCGGCCTGAATGCGCGCCGCCGTCGAGTCGATCGCATCGGGCGAATGCACGTCGCCCGCGAGAATCACGAACTCGTCGCCACCGAAACGCGCGACGATATCCGTCTCTCGCAGCGCCGCGCGCAGACGCTGCGCCACCACCACGAGCGCGGCGTCGCCGGCGGAATGACCGAAGTGATCGTTGATCTGCTTGAAGCCGTTCAGGTCGACGAACAACACCGCCAGTTTTTCGCCGCCCAGCGCAGCGCGACCGATCGCGAATTCGAGCTGATCCATGAAACGCATGCGGTTCGGCAAACCGGTCAGCGCGTCGTGCCCCGCGAGATGCGTCAACTCTTCCTGACGCGCGTGCAGTGCGTGCACCTGCGAGCGGATCTCGCTGCGCATGCGCTCGAAACAGCGCGCGAGCACGCCGATTTCATCCGAACGCGCAACCGGCAGACGTTGAATCGCCGCGTCGTCGAAGATGTGCGTCACCGCATGGGCCAGCGTGCGCAGCGGACGCACCAGCGCACGCGCGAACAGGATCGCCAGCACGATCGCGATGACGCTCGATATCAGCGCGAGCCACACGATCTGCGCACCCAGCGCGTTGGCGGGTTCGAGCACGTCGCTGAGCGGCCGCGCGAGCCCGAGCGTGACGAAGTGCCGGTCGTCCACGACGCCATATGGCAGGCGCGCGAACGCGAAGACCTCGGCGGGCGGTTCATGCGCGTGCGCGAAACCGTTAAAGGTCACGTTCGACTGGTTGCCGTCGAAGAGCGCCGCGGTGAGCGGGAAAGTTTTCTGCATCAGCACACGGCGCCCGCGCGCGAAACCGAAGGTCTGCGACGGGTCCGGATGCACGAGAAAATCGCCCCACTCGTTCGCCATGTACACCGCGTAATCGGACGGCAAATCGCGTTCGATCCGCTCGAACACGCGCGTCAGATCCACGTCGATCACGAGCACGCCGATGTTGCTGCCGCTCGTGTCCGCGACGGGCGTGCCGATGCGCACCACCGGCTGATCCGGGTCGGACGCCGCGCCGCCCTCGAGTCCGATCTGCGAAAGATAGACGTGCCCCGCATTCGCGGTCAGCGTATCGAACACATAGGGAAACTGGCCTTTCTCCTGCAGCTCGTCGTCGGGCACGACCGTGATGCCGTGCTCGCCGCGCGCAACGCGCACGCGTTCGAGGCCGAAATTCGAACGCGAAATCAGACGGATCTGCCGATACTCGGGATGTTGCAGCATGAAGCCGACGAAAACCTGCTTGAGCCGCGTGCTGCCGAGCCCGGACGCTTCGCCGAGCGCAACCTGCACCGACGACGGCAGCGTTGCGAGCACGAGCGCGTCGGCGGCGACGTCGCCGAGCGCGGCGGTGAAACGCTGGCCGAGGAGCTGCGTCGAGGTCAGCAGGCTGCGCTCCGCTTCGCGCATGAGCAGCCGGCGATTGGCCTGATACGTCGAATAGCCGGTCGCGCCCGACGCCAGCACGCCGATGCACACCAGCAGGATCGAGAGCCTCGCCGTCAACCCGAGCTTGATCATTGCGGGAAGGTCCTCAAGCGATCACCCGATTCGATGCGCTGCCAGAGCGCCTCGCGCTGGCCGATGTTCTCGACGAGTTGCAGCCAGACGAGCTTCGGCCCTGCATCGGACGCGCCGCCGGGCACCGGCATCATCGTGTTCGCAAGCCCTTCGCGCTGCGTCAACTGCTTGCCGATCTCCGGCTCCTGCATATAGTCGAGCCATTGGTGCGCGAGGTCCAGATTGCTGGCGTTGCGCGTGATCGCCCAGCAATCGAGCCAGGCGAGCGCGCCTTCGTCGGGCATCACGTAGCCCACGTCGACGCCCGCCTTGCGCAACTGCTCGACCTGCTGCGTACCGTAATTGCCGAACATCAGCGCCGCGTGATGCTGCACGAACAGCGCCGTGGCCTCTTCGGGCAGTGTGTAATAGGTCAGAAGATTGCGCCGCAAATTCACGAGCTCGCGCGCGACGTCGCGCATCTGCCCGGGCGTCAGATGAAACGGATCGGGATAGCCCAGCGCGAGCGCCGCGAACGAGAAGTTGTGCTGCGCGCTATTGAAATCGAGCACCTTGCCGCGATAGCGCGGATCCCACATCACCCGCATCGAACTCGGCGCGACCGCAAACTGCTTGCGGTCGTAGATGAGTCCCATCGACGACCAGGTGAACGGAATGGCGTATGCGTGACCGGCATTCACGAGTCCGCGAATGTCGGAGAGGCGCTGAAAAAACGGCTGCTGCCAGCGGCGGTTGGGAATTTTCGTCAGGTCGAGCGGGCTCAGCATGCCCGCCTGCGCGTAGCGCGCGATCTCGGCGGTATTGGCCGCGAGCACGTCGAAGGGCGGCGGCACGGCGCTATGCATCTGCGCCCACAGCGCTTCATCGGAATCGACGATGGTGACTTCGACCTTGGCGTGAAAGCGCTTTTCGAACGCCTGGACCCAGTCGTCGTCGGCATAGCCGGGCCACGCGAGCACGCGCAACACCGACTGGCGCGGCGTGTTGGAGTCCGCAAGGGTGCCGGTCCAGAGAAAGCTCAAGCCGAGAATGACAACGGTGACGGGCGTCACCCATCCACGCTTGCGACAACGACTGCCCGCACCCGGAATGACCCTGCCAACGACGGTAGTGAAGCGTCGCCACATGTCGCCAACTTATTCGATGCCGTTTTAAGGTTCCGCGTCGCACGGTCCCCTTTTTGACAGAACGAAGACATGGCTTCGCTCGCCCCCGATTCAAAGCGGGAAGCCGATATCGACGATATCGAATATCACACGTGCCGGATTCCCGACGCATATTCTATCGAAGAAAGAAAATGAGAATATGCGTTTCGGGTTTTTATCCACACTGGAGAAAAACGGTCGTTTTAAATGGGCGATTCGTGTAGTGCGGATTGCTGTTTCGTGGATGGAATGGCGGCGTAATGAAGAAGTCATTGAATTGGCGATGACTACACCGCGCGCCGCTCATCGATTCGACTTCACCTCGCTGCCGCCACCATCGCAAGCGCCGGGTCCGCTGCCCATTCCTGCAACGATCCATCGTAGATCGAGACATCGTCGCGGCCCGTCAAGGTCAGCGCGAGTGCATCCACGGCGGCTGAAATTCCGCCACCGCAATACACGCAAACCGGCTGTGCGCGATCGAGCGCGCCCAGCGCCGCGTGCAAAGCGGGAACCGCCGCGTACCGCCCGCTTTCATCGAACAGCCCGCGTGCGGGCACATTCACACTGCCCGGAATATGCCCGCGCCGCGCATAGCGGCTCGCCGAAACACCCGAAAACACCTCAGCCGACAACGCGCACACCAGCGTGCTGCGAACCGCACCCGCCACGATCGCTTCGACATCGGCGCGGTCGGCCCACATCCCTGCGCGCTCGCGCACCTCGATATGCCCGCGCGCCACCGCCCTTCCCGGCCCGCTTTCGACCGGCAGATCCGCCGCCCGCCAGGCGCGCCAGCCGCCATCGAGCACACGCGCATCGATGCCGATCCAGCGCAGCATCCACCAAAGCCTGGCGGCCCAGAATCCATCGGCGCGATCGTAGATCACCACGCGCGATCCGTTGCTCACGCCCAGCGTTTCAAGGCCGTGCGCGAGCGCGGACGGCGCAGGCCGCATGAACGACAGCGTTTCATGCGGCGCGCTCAACACGGCGCTCAGATCGGCATGACGCGCGCCCGGCACACGTTGCGCGAGCCAGCCGTCGTAACCGCTCGCCACGCGGTAATCGCCGTCGAAACGCGGCGACGGCAATTCCACATGCGCGTCGAGCACCACGAGATCCGGCTCGCCCAACTCGCGCGCGAGCGCCGCCGCTTCGACCAGCACGTCGGCGCGACGTGTATCGTGTGTCTGCTCAATACTCATGCTTTGGTATCCTGACGATATCGATTTCGTAACCACGCAAGCAGACGCATGCCGTCCTCGCTCTCGAACCAGCGCGCGTGCCCGATCAGATAGCCATCGTACGCAGCGTTCACGCCCGTTTCATCGCCAAGGATATCGTCGAAATATTCGACTTCGAGCAGCGCGAATTCGGTGTGCACGATTGGCAGCAGCGCGAGCAGCGCTTCGTGCTCGGCCTCGCTCAACGGCGCGAGCGACGCGTAGCCGTCGAGCAGCGCGGCGATCTGCTCGTACTGCACCGTGCGCGTTGCGGGCGCGGCGAGCCAGTCGATCGTATTGCGCTCGATGGCAAGCGCGAGATCGTAGACCGCACAGGTGCGATCCGCGAGACCGAAGTCGAGCACCGTGCGCACCTGCGCGCCCGGCGCGGCATCGGTCCACAACAGGTTCGACGCGTGCCAGTCGCCGTGCGTCCACTGAGAGCGAAGCGCCGGCAGCCACGGCACGAGCCGCGCGTGAGCGGGCGCGATGACCTCGGCGATATCGGCGCGCCAGTTGTGTTTCGCCAGCGAGCGCGCGAGGCCGGGTTGCGCCTGCACCCAGGCGTCGAGCGTCGGTTCGAGCGTCGGCGAACTCAGCACGCGAAAGCTCGACAGCAACGGCTGAAACGCGCGCGCGGGCGCGTCGTAATCGGCGGCGGCCAGATGCAGACGCGCCAGCGTGCGGCCCGCCGACCACGCGTGGCTCGCGTGAAAAAACGGCTTCCACGACATCACGCCGCGATACGCGTCGAGTCCCGGCGCGGCCGCGTGCACCTCCCAGGTCCAACCGTCCTGCGCGATGGCCGTTCGGCCCGCGCGATCGGCGAGCACCTCCGCGACCGGCACGCCGCGACTGCGCAGATGCGCGATGAAGCCGTGTTCTTCCGCGAGGCCCGCAACGCTGCGCAAACGCGCGTGATGACGCTTCACGAACCACGCGCGGCCATCGAGCGTATGCGCGAGCACCGCCGATGAAAACGGCCGCGGGCTGTGCCACGCGATCTTCGCGAGCGGCGCGAGATCGGCAAAACCGGCGAGCAGGCGCTCGACTTCGTCACGCGTGATGAGCGGCCAGTCGCGCTCGGCCTTCTCTCCGTCGACTGTGAATTGCGGCGCGGCGCGCGCGGCGGCGTCGCGCGTGTCGGCTTTCGCGGCGGGGTCGATATCGTGATCGTTATCTTGTTCGTGCTTCATGATGTCGATGATCTCGTTGGCGTGGCCGCATCAGACCCGGCTGCCCGACGCCGCATACGCGGCCTGCTCGGCATCGGCACGCAACGCACGCGACCAGTCGCGCCAGCCGAGCGCCGCAAGCAGCAGGAACAGCGCATACAGCCCCGACGTGAGATACAAGCCCTTATAGATGAACACGCCCACGTAGATCACATCGACCACGATCCACAAGGTCCACGACGCGATGTAGCGCCGCGCGGTCCAGTATTGCGCGACCAGACTGAACGCCGTGAGCGAGGCATCGACCCAGGGCAGCGCCGCATCTGTGAAATGCGCCATCGCCGCGCCGAGCAGCACGCTGCCGACCACCGCCGCGAACAGGTCGGGCGCGAGACGCGCGAGCGTCAATCCGCCGACCGGCACGACCGGCTGCGCGTCGTCGCTCGCCTGCTGCGCGCCGCCGCGCTGTTGCGCGAGCCAGCGATGCCAGCCGTAGAGTTGCAGCACCGCGAATGCGCCTTGCAGGAGCGCATCGGAATAGAGCCGCGCGTCGAAGAAGATCCAGCCATACAGCGCCACCGAGGCCAGCCCGACCGGCCAGCACAGCATCTTGCGGCGCGCCGTGAGCCAGATGGCGAGCGCGCTGACGATAACGCCGATGATTTCGAGTGCGGACATGATGTGTAGAACGTTCCTTGTCGGGTAGCGGGTACGTACGGGCGGGTGCGTACGGGCTTGTGCGTCGTTTATTGCCGCGTATCGTCGGGCAGAAAGGCGTTGGTAAATGCGTGCGGACTCTGCGAGGCGTCGCGCAGCACGCCATGCCGGCCAAGCCATTGCGCGTAAGGATGCACGAGCGCCTCGCGCTGCACGCCCCACGTGCCGTCGTGCGTCCACGTGGGCGCGATCAGCGGCAGCGAGCGCTTGAGCAACGCGCGCGGGAAATACGGAATCACGCGCTCCAGCGACGGCAACGCCCGCTCGGGCTCCTGCGCGACCGCCAGATAGCCGCGTCGCGCCGCCGCCAGAAACCCGCGCACGAGTTCGCCGCGCGTTTCCAGCGTGTCCTCGTGCGCGCCGAGCAGATAGCTATGATAGGCGGGCGCGCCGATTTCATCGACCGGCCAGATGCGCCGCTCGTCGTCCGGCACGCGCGAGGCGAACAGCGTGTCCCACGCCCAGTAGCTGCCGAACGAGGCGTCCGCCTCGCCGTCGAGAAAGCTTTCGGGCGGCAGTTCGCGCACGCCGCTATCGACGATGGTGATCGCATCCGGATCGCCGCCGTCGTGCGCCACGAGATGGCGCACCATCGCCATGCCGCGCGGCGTCGGGTTCAGCGCGAGACGCCGTCCCGCCAGATCGCGCGGCCGTTCGATGCCGGTGGCCGCGACGGTCTGGATCGTCTCCAGCGCGCGATGATTGATCGCCGCGATGCCGACGAGCGGATGGCCCGCCTCGCGCTGCACGAACAGGCGATTGCTCGGGAACACGCCAAAGTCCACGTCGTGGCGCGCGAGATGCGCGAGCGCGTCGCCGCGCGCCGGGTCGGGCACGACGATTTCGACGTCGAGTCCCGCCTCGGCGAACCAGCCTTCGTCTCGCGCCACATAGAAGCCCGCCGCATTCGTCCACGGATGGAAGTACTCGAGCATCAGGGTCATTCGGGTCATGCAATTTCTCCAGCGGCCACGGCCACGCGAACGGAAGTCATCAGAAGTCGTAAGTCACGGACAGACGCGCCGTGCGCGGCGCGCCGAGGAACAGATACGCGTCGCCCTGCTGCTCGCCCGCATCGCTCCAGTAGTAGCGGTTGAAGAGATTGTCGACCCACAGGCGCACCACCGTGCGATGGCCCGCGAGCTTCGTCGTGTAGCGCGCGCCCGCGTTGAACACGATCCAGCCCGGCACGCGCGCCGTGCCTTCCTCGTTGGCGTTGCGGCTCGAACTGTATTCGATGCCGCCGAGCAGATCGAATCCCGCGAGGCCCGGCACCGACCAGTCCGCGTTGAGCGCCGCGCGCAAGGCCGGCACGTTGATGACCTGATGTCCTTCGTACGCGGGCGTGCCCGAATCGTAGGCGCGCGCGCGAATCGCCGCGACGCTCGCTGTCACCGACACGCGCTCCGTCACGCGTCCCGACGCCGACAGCTCGATACCGTCGTGACGTTCCGTGCCGCGCTGCACGAAGGTATAACCGGCCTCGGACGCATCGGGCTCGGCATACTGGAACGGCTTGCTGATCGAAAACACCGCCGCCGTGAGACTCAGGCGATTCGCCCAGTCGTACTTTGCGCCGATTTCATACTGATGCGACTCGACGGGCGGCAGGAACGCATAAGCATTGCTCGCACGCACGGGCGCCTGATCGCCGAGCGACAGATCCTTGCTGTACGACGCATAGAGCGAGAGCGGCGCGACCGGCTTGTAGACCAGCGCGATCTGCGGCAGCAACGCCGATTTGTCGGTGCCGGTCTCCGGGCCGTCCTGGCTCGTCCACGCTTTCTGGCGCAGGAACACGGCGCGGCCGCCCGCCAGCACTTCCCAATGCTCGCCGAGACTCACGCGGTCGGTGGCGAACAACGAATACTGCCACGCGTCGAGTTGCGGATACGACACGCTCGGCGAATTCGGCGACGGCGCGAAGTCGACATCGTCGCCATAGATGTTTTCGCTGCCCACGTAGTCGTAGACCGCATCGGACAGATGCACCACGCGATGCAGCGCGCTCGTGCCGAACAGCACGTCGTGGCGCAGCGGTCCGGTCGTGAATTTGCCGTCGACGGCCACGCGCATTTCGTCGTTGCGGCGATATTCGCCGGGGCTGCGATAGTCGTAGACGTCGTAGTCGCCGTTCGAGCTGAAGAAGTACGGCGACGTGCCGCCCGCGCCGCAACTCGACACGTAATAACAGCCATACGCGAACGCAACGTTATCGTCGATCATCGTGCGGCTGCGGCCGGCTGCCACATACGCGCGCCAGTTGTCGTTGAACGCGTAGTCGAAGCGGCCGTTGATGTTGAGCGCGTCGGTGGTCACGGGTTTGGCCCAGGACTGCGCGCCCAGCAGTTTCGACGACGACACCGCCGACGGCACCACCGTGCCGCCCAGCAATTGATAGCCCGACGCCGAACGCTGGATCCACTGCTGGAATTCCGCGTTCAATTGCAGGCTCGCGCGCGGATCGATGTTCCAGTCCGCCGCGATCGAGCCGAAGGTGCGCCGTCCGTTCGTGCCGTCGATGTACGAATGCATGTTCTCCTTCGCGGCATTCACGCGCAGGCCGAACTGATCGTCGGGACCGAAGCGCCGCCCGAGATCCACGGCCGCCGATGTCGAGCCGCGGCTGTCCACGCCGGCCGTCACGCTCGCCACATTCTCGGGGCGCTTGCTCACGTAGTTGACCACGCCGCCCGGCGAAATCACGCCACTGTCGATGCCTGCGAGACCCTTGAGGATCTCGACGCGCTCCTTGTTTTCGAGCGCCACCTGCTGCTCGCCGGACAGCGTGAGACCGTCGAGCCGATAGGCGCTCGCCGGATCGAGCGCGAAGCCGCGAATCGAAAAGCCCTCGTAGTAGCCGACCGGCGCGTAATCCTTGTTCACCGAAGCATCGTTGCGCACCACGTCGCTCAGACGTTTGGCCTGCTGATCGTCAAGCTGCGCGCGCGTGACGACCGTGATCGACGCGGGCGTATTCTGCAGCGACGCATTGTCGTAGCCCGCGACCGACGCCGTGCGGGCGCGCCATGCGTTGCCGCTCGCGCCGTTGACCGTGACGGTCGGCAACACCGCGTTACTGGCCGATGCGGCCACGGGCGGCGCGGCCTTATCAGCCGGTGTTGTCGGTGTTGCCGCTTGTGCCTGATCCGTCTGATCGGCTAGCGCTGCGGTGGCCGCGATCACATTCGCCGCCATCAGACTCACGCTCAGACCGACACCAACGCCCACGCCCAGACGCACAGGCCCCGCGAATCGCCGCGCCACGACGCGCGGTACGGATGCCGCGCGTGATCTCCCCGAATATCGTTTCATGTATTTCCTGCTGATGGTTCCGCCCTTGAACGAATTACGGCGCGATTGCGTTGACACGCATAAAGCCGCATTCGCATAGGGATTTGCGGAATAACGAAATCACCGTTTGCAATATATGAATTGCATGGCACTCCGACTCAAATGTGCCCGCTATACTGCGCGAAACGGCATTCGAACATAGCCGCGCCGCGCGGTCCAATGACTTGTTGTCGTTGTGGTGATAACCGGCGGTGATAACTCGCGGATATGAACTTCCATTTACTCAAATCCTTCGTCACGCTCGCGAACTCGCTGCACTTCGGCACCGCCTCGCAAACGCTCAATCTCTCGCAGCCCGCGCTCACCAAACAGATCAAGCGGCTCGAAGACGATCTCGGTGCGCCGCTGTTCCATCGCGACCGTCACGGCACGGCGCTCACCGAACTGGGCCGCTACTTTCTCGGCGAAGCGCGGCCGCTGGTCGAGCAGGCCGAACGCGTGTTCTCGCAGGGCAAGCGCGCCGCGCGCGGCGAAGTCGGCCGCCTCGCGATCGGCTACAGCTTCTCGACGGTGGACACCGTGTCGCGCGTGCTGCCGCGTTTTCGCGCGCGGTTTCCCGACGTCGACGTCACGCTGCACGATCTGTCTTCAGCGGAACAGATGGAACGGCTGCTCGAAGGCAGCCTTCAGGCGGGGTTCGTGCGTCTGCCCGTGCAGGCCGGTCTCGCGCACCGGCGCATTCTCTCCGACCGGCTCGCGCTCGTCGTGCCGCGCACGCTCGCGCACACCATCACCGGTTTCGACGTCGAGGCGCTGCGCACGCTGCCGTTCCTGATGCTGCAACGCGCGCGTGCGCCGGGCCTGCACGACCACATCGTCCGATTCTGCGCGTCGCGCCGCTTCGAGCCGCACTCCGTGCAGCACGCGAACGAGTCGCTGACGATCCTTTCGCTGGTCGGCGCGGGGCTCGGCGTGTCGATCATGCACGAGTCGGCCTTGCATTCGCCCGGCGACAAGGTCGTGTGCCTGCCGATCGAAGATGCCGACGCCCGCTGGGACGTCGGTCTTACGTGGCGCGACACGGGCGCCGATTCGATCGTCGAGAACTTCGTGGCCCTGCTGCCGGAAGCCGATGCGAAGGCGTGGATCTTACAGGAAAGCTGAGGCGGCGGACCGAGCTTCCGGGGTTGCCGGTATCGCCGCTGTCGTGCCGTCTCACGCGCCAGGCTTCCTTCTGACCGGCGGGCTGTTGTGGCCGCGCGCGCCGGACGGCAGCCCTTCGTCGCCCGATCCCAGCGGCACTTCGGCCGTCTGCTCGGGGTGCGGGCCGCCTTCGCGCGGCATCACGTCGGGATTCGGTTCGGGCTGATCGAAGCTGCCCGGCGCGCCGCGCGCGGGCTTCTCGGGATTGTCGGGTTTCGCGGGTTGCTGATCGCGCGCATTCGTCGCGCGCGTCGAATGCGCGCCCGCTTCCTCGTGGGGCGCCGACGGGGTATCCGACTGGGTATCCGGTTCCATGATGCGTTGCCCTCCTGTGGCAAAACGTAAGCTCATCGCCGCATGACACGTTCCCGTCGCCGTGCGCCGAAGCGGCGTATCGTCAGTGCTTGTTACCCCGCTCAGCACCCTCGACACCCGCCGCACCGGCACGCAACTTGCGCGACCACCTATTCGCCATCCGCCAAACCGCCATCCGAAAGAGGACCTCCCATGACCGACCAGACCGCCAGCGGCAGCGCGCCCGCGCACGCCATTCCATCGCCCCGGGACCCGCATCTGCGCGCGATGGCGAACTGCATCCGCTTTCTGTCGATGGATGCAGTCCAGAAAGCGAACAGCGGCCACCCCGGCGCGCCGATGGGTCTGGCCGATGTCGCGACCGTGCTGTTCCACGACTTCCTGCGCTTCGACGCCGCCGAGCCGCACTGGCTCGATCGCGACCGCTTCATCCTCTCGAACGGCCACGCGTCGATGCTGCTTTACAGCCTCTTTTATCTGACCGGCTACAAGGACATCACGATCGACGAATTGAAGCGTTTTCGTCAGGTCGGCAGCAAGACCGCTGGGCATCCCGAGTATTCGCACGCCGCCGGGATCGAAACCACGACCGGGCCGCTCGGCCAGGGCATCGCGAATTCGGTCGGCATGGCGCTGGCCGAGCGCATCCTGAACGCCAGTTTCGGCGACGAACTCGTCGATCACCACACCTACGTCTTTCTCGGCGACGGCTGCCTGATGGAAGGCGTGAGCCAGGAAGCGATCTCGCTCGCCGGCCATCTGAAGCTCGGACGCCTGATCGCCTTCTGGGACAACAACTCGATTTCGATCGACGGCGCGACGAGTCTCGCGGTCTCCGATAACGAAATCGAGCGCTTCCACGCCTCCGGCTGGCAGGTGCTCGAGATCGACGGCCACGACACCGACGCGATCCGCGACGCCATCACCACCGCGCGCGCGACGCAAGACCGCCCGACGCTGATCGCGTGCCGGACGATCATCGGCTTCGGCTTTCCGACCAAGGCGGGCACGCAGAAAGCGCATAGCGACGCGCCCGGCGAAGAAGAAATCGCGGGCGCGCGCAAGATTCTCGACTGGCCGTCGCCGCCGTTCGAGATCCCCGACGATCTGTTGCGCGAGTGGCGCGCAATCGGCGCGCGCGGAAGCGAGGCGCGGCTCGCGTGGAATGAACGCGTCAAGCAGGCGCCGCCCGCGTTGCGCGACGAATTCACGCGCCGCAACGAACACCGTTTGCCGCCGGACTGGAAATCGGCCATCGCCGCGGCCCGCCAGGCCTTCGTCGAAAAAGGCGACGCGATCGCCACGCGCAAGGCCAGCGGCGACGTGCTCGACAAGCTCTTCGACGCCATCCCCGAACTGCTCGGCGGTTCCGCCGACCTCACGCCGTCGAACAACACGAAAACGAAGCATCAGGTCGAGATCAAGCCCGGGCAATATGCGGGCTCGTACGTTCACTACGGCGTGCGCGAGCACGGCATGGCCGCGGCCATGAACGGCATCGCGCTGCATGGCGGCCTGATTCCCTACGGCGGCACGTTCATGTGCTTCTCGGACTATTGCCGCCCGGCGATCCGCCTGAGCGCGATGATGCGCATCCGCTCGGTCTTCGTGATGACGCACGATTCGATCGGTCTCGGCGAAGACGGCCCGACGCATCAGCCGGTCGAACACCTCGCGGCGCTGCGCGCGATCCCGCAACTGGCCGTGTACCGCCCCGCCGATCCGGTCGAAACGGCGGAATGCTGGGAGCTGATTCTGGACACTCCGCGCCGCGCCGCGCTGATCGCGCTGTCGCGCCAGCCGGTGCCGCTGCTGCGCAAGGATGCGAGCGGCGAGAACCGCTCGGCGCGCGGTGCATATGTGCTGCACGAAGCCGAAGGCGGACCGCGCAAGCTCACGTTGATCGGCACCGGGTCGGAGCTGCAACTGGCCGTGGCGGCGCGCGAGATTCTGCAAAGCGAAGGCGTGCCGACCGCCGTGGTGTCGATGCCTTGCCGTCTGCTATTCGAAGAACAGGATCGCGAATATCGACGCGCCGTGCTGGGCGAATCGCCCGCGCGAGTGGCGGTGGAAGCCGCCGTCGAGCTGGGCTGGGATCGCTATATCGGACCCGAGGGGCGCTTCGTCGGCATGCACAGCTTCGGCGAGTCCGGCAAGATTCAGGACGTGTACGCCAAGTTCGGCATTACGACCGATGCGGTCGTGAAAGCGGCGCGCGAGTCGCTCGCGTCGTCGTAACGTAAAAGGGGCAGGCGCGCACGCCTGCCCCTTCAAACATCGTGTGAAACACGAACTCAGTCGATCGTCTTCAACGCCTTCGCGAAACGCGCGACCGCGCCTTCGATGTCGTGCAGCTTGTCGAGCCCGAACAAACCGATACGGAAGGTTTTGAAATCGGCCGGTTCGTCGCATTGCAGCGGCACGCCGGCGGCGATCTGCAAACCCACGTCGGCGAACTTCTTGCCTGAGCGTATGCCGTCGTCATCGGTATAGCAAACCACCACGCCCGGCGCTTCGAAACCTTCGGCGGCCACGCTCCGGAAACCGTGCTCCGCGAGCAATGCGCGAATGCGCGCGCCGAGTTCGAGTTGCTCGGCCTGCACTTTCGCAAAGCCGTAGCTCTCGGTTTCCTTCATCACGTCGCGCAGTATCGCGAGGCTGTCCGTGGGCATCGTGGCGTGATATGCAAAAGCGCCGCCCTCGTAGGCTTCCATGATCTGCAGCCATTTGCGCAGATCGCACGCGAAACTCGTGCTGGTGGTCGAGTCGATACGTTCGCGCGCAAGCGGGCTCAACATGACCAATGCGCAGCACGGCGGCGCGCTCCAGCCCTTTTGCGGCGCGCTGATCAGGATGTCGACGCCGCTCGCCTCCATATCGACCCACACCGTTCCCGACGCGATGCAGTCGAGCACGAACATCCCGCCCTCGGCATGCACGGCGTCGGCCACCGCGCGCAGATACGCATCGGGCAACAGCATGCCGGACGCGGTTTCCACATGCGGCGCGAAAACGAGATCGGGCTTGTGTTCCTTGATGGCGGCAACCACTTCGTCGATGGGCGGCGGCGCAAACGCGGCCTGGTGGCCCGCCTCGACCGGACGCGCCTTCAACACCACCGACTCCGACGGGATGCGCCCCATGTCGAAGATCTGCGTCCAGCGATAGCTGAACCAGCCGTTGCGGATCACCAGACATTTTTTGTCCGTGGCGAACTGCCTCGCAACGGCTTCCATGCCGAACGTTCCGCTACCCGGGACGATCGCGACGGCCTTCGCGTGATAGACCTTTTTCAGGCTCGCGGAAAGATCGCGCATGACGCCCTGAAAGCGCTGCGACATGTGATTGAGCGAGCGATCGGTGTACACCACCGAGTACTCGAGAAGCCCTTCGCGGTCGACATTGGGAAGTAAACCAGGCACGCTCGCCTCCGTTAAAGGATGAACCATGAGAGCAGCATGCTCGCTTCGATCATGCCGTGACGAAGATCGATTCTAGCGAAAGCCGGCGATGCGTGGGGATGGTGCGACGCAGCAGATCCGGCGTGCGGATTTCCGCGCGCGGCAAGCGAAACCGCTTGCCTCTGCAACAGGCGCTTACAATGGCGATCGCTCGTCGCCGCCCGGCAAGCCGACTTATCCGCAGAGAACCTATGAGTACCGAAGCGTCCACCTCACGTCGTCCCACGCGCGCCCTGTTGCCCCGCTCCGCGCAACCATTGCTGACCTGCCTGACCTGCTTGACCGGCCTGATGCTGGCCGTGGCCGCGCCCGTGGCCCACGCCGCAATCTGGACCCCGGTCGGCTCGGTGCCCAATACGTGGACCGAATCGGTGGATACGTCGTCCATCGTGCGCGAAGGCGCGATTCGCCGCGCCTGGCTGCAGATCCGCTACGACCGGCCCACGGCCGTTGCGCATGGCGTTGCGCCTGC
Organism: Paraburkholderia tropica; assembly: GCF_014171495.1. Taxonomy (NCBI): domain Bacteria; kingdom Pseudomonadati; phylum Pseudomonadota; class Betaproteobacteria; order Burkholderiales; family Burkholderiaceae; genus Paraburkholderia; species Paraburkholderia tropica. Next base: position 1,180,219 of record NZ_CP049136.1, on the reverse strand, counting down.
CTCGATGCTCAAGCAACGGGTGGCCTTCAATTGCACGAAACACCAGGCGTCGCTGATGACGCGCCTGAGCTACGACGCGCAAGGCCAGTTGATCGATCGCGTGGACATGATGCCCACGGTCGGCGCAGGCAAGTTCTTCGACGTCGATCCCGACACCGAGTGGGACAACGCACTCACCGCCGTGTGTGCGCATTGAGCGCACATGAAATGCATCGCCGACAAGGGCGTCATTCGCACTTGAGCAACGTCCACATGGCCGCCGTGATGCGCTGCTTCGCATCGGCGTATTCGTGCCACGGATCGGTGCGCAGCGCGTCGAGGCGCTCACGCAGGTTCGAAACGTTCCACTGATCGCCGCCCGTCACGCGCGGCAGCTCGTCCCAGGCGATCGGCGTCGAGACGCCCAAGCCGGGACGCGCGCGCGGCGCGTAAGCCTCGATCGCGGTCGCGCCGCGCCCGTTGCGCAGATAGTCCACGAAAATACGGCCCTTGCGATTCTGCGGCCCCATCTTCGCGCTGAAGCGATCGGGTAAGGTCGCGGCCATATGCCTCGCCACGGCCTGCGCGAAGTCCTTCGCTTCGTCCCAGCTGCTGTGGCGCGTGATCGGCACCACAACGTGCAGCCCCTTGCCGCCGCTCGTCTTGCACCACGCACGCAGACCGAGCGCCTCGAGCAATTCGCGCGTGAGTTGCGCCGCTTCGCGCATGCGCGCCCAGTCGAGCGACGGATCGGGATCGAGGTCGAAAATCAGACGGTCGGGCTTTTCGATATGGCTCGCGAGCGCGTTCCACGTATGCAGCTCGATCGTGTCCATTTGCGCGGCGCCGATCAGCGCCTCGAGACTGTCGAGCGTGAGCAGCGGCGCGTGTCCGGGATCGAGATCGGCATGCTGCGTCGCATGCGGAATCTGCAACTTGTTCGCGTGCTTCTGGAAAAACAGTTCGCCGTCGACGCCCTTCGGCGCACGCACCAGCGCGACCGGGCGATTGCGCAAACCCGGCAGCAAATGCGGCGCGATCCACGCAAAATACCGCACTAGGTCGATCTTGCGCGTGCCGCTGCGTTCGTCGATCACGCGCTCGGGATGCGTGATGCGCACGCCTGAAACTTCGTCTTCCACGTTGGCTTCCTTGTCGATGGCGTGTGCAGGCGACGATGCACGCGCCTTCACTTTCACAGGCTGGGACTGCGGCTCCCGCACGATCGATGCCGCCGCCTTGTCGCGACGCAGACCGACGAACGACGCCTGACGCACCACGCCCGCGCTCGTCCAGGTCTTGAAACGCACTTCGGCCACGAGTTCCGGTTTCACCCAATGCACATGCGTGCGCCGCTCGGCCGCGGGCACCTCGGCAAACGGCGTGGTCTTGCGCGTCCGCGTTTTCAACTCGCGCGCGAGTTTTTCCAGCAAGGCCGTATCGAAACCGGTGCCGACGCGACCCGCATAGTGCAACGCGCCCGCTTCGTCATACACGCCGATAATCAAGGCGCCGAAGCCCGCGCGGCTGCCCGCCGGTTCCGTGTAGCCGCCAATCACAAACTCCTGCCGACGCGCACAACGCAGCTTGAGCCACGACGCGCTGCGCGTGGACGTATAGGCGCTTTCGCGTCGCTTCGCGACGAGCCCTTCGAGATTTGCGGCGCACGCGGCTTGCAGTAAGTCGTCGGGATCGCCGTCGAATGCAGCGGAAAAACGCAGCACGTCCTGATCGCCGCGTTCGAGCAAGGCGGCAAGCTGCGCGCGGCGCGTTTCTAGCGGCACCTTGCGCAAATCGAAACCGTCGAGCCAGGGCAGATCGAACAGCCAGAAAACGATGGCGTCCTCATGCCCTTCTTCGAAGGCGTTTTGCAGCGCCTGAAAATCCGGTACGCCTTGATCGTCGAGGACGACGGCTTCGCCGTCGAGCCACGCGGAATCGATATCGAGCGCGGCAAGCGCTTCCATCTGACGCGGAAACTTCGCGCTCCAGTCGAGACCGCTACGCGTGAAAATGCGTACAGCGCGCCCGCCTTTCTCACGCCGGTCGACGCGGGCGAGCACGCGATAACCATCGAATTTCAGCTCGTAGAGCCAGTCTTCGCCTTTCGGCGATGTGTCGGCGGGCGTGGCGAGTTGAGGCGCGAACGTGTGCGGTATTGCCGCGCGAACCGCGCCGGGCAGCTTGCCAAGCGCGGTTTGATCCAACGGTTTTTCAGCGGCTTTCGAAGCCCGTTTTTTCGCGGCGCCCGAATCGGCCAACGTGTTTTTCATTTTCACCGCATCGCGCGCTTTCGTTTTTGCCGGAGTCTTTTCACGCTGGTTCGCATGGCCGTTTCTCTCGCCGCGCCCGTCCGTGACCTTGAAAGCGTCCTCGCTCACCGCATCGTCGTCGCGTTGCTTGATGAGGAGCCAGCGCTCCTGCTTGCTGTCGCCCATCGGGCTACGCACCAGCGCCCAGCCGCCGTGCAGCTTGTCGCCATTGAGCGTGAATTTCAGATGGCCATGCGCGTATCCCTCGCGCGCGGCGCGCATGCCGCCTTCGGGTTGCCAACTGCCGTGATCCCAGATCTCGACGGTGCCGGCGCCATAATGACCCGCCGGAATCGTGCCTTCGAACGCGCCATATTCGAGCGGATGATCTTCGACATGCACGGCGAGCCGCTTCACCGACGGATCGAGACTCGGGCCTTTCGGCACCGCCCACGACTTGAGTGCGCCGTCGAGTTCGAGCCGGAAATCGTAGTGCAGCCGCCGCGCGTCGTGGCGCTGAATCACGAACGACGCGCTGCCGTTGCGACGCGCACGCCCGCGTGTCGGTGCGGGCTCAGGCGTTTCATTGAAGCGTCGTTTTGCTTCGTAAGCCCGCAGATTGCCCGATAGATTGCGCTTCATCGCGACCATCCCGTTTCATTGGCGCAGCATTCGTCGCACCATCGTCACGCCGCGCGCTTCCCGCGCCGGGGCGTGCTCTTGCGCGGCGGCGAATCGTTGCTCGCCGCGCCGTTGCGTTTGCCGAGACTGCGTTTGAGCAGATCGGAAAGATCGACGATGTCGGCGCTGCGACGCTCGTGCGCGGGCGCATGCACCTGCTCCACTTCGTGCGCCTTGCCCTCACGCACCTTGCGCTCGACGAGCGCGAGAATTTCATCGCGATAGGTGTCGTGATACGACTCCGGCTGCCACTCGGTCGTCATGTCGTCGATGAGCTTGCGCGCCATCTGCATCTCGTGCGCGCTGACGCCCGCTTCCTTCGCGGATTTCGGCAGCGCGGGAATCGCTTCGTCCTCGCGCACTTCGGTCGACCAGCGCAAGGTCTGCAACGCCAGCGCCGGACCGGTGGCGACCAGCGCCGCCAGATGCTGACGGCTGTGCATCACCACGTTCGCAATGCCGATCTTGCCGCTCGCCGCCAGCGCATCGCGCAGCAGCGCATAGGTCTTGCCCGCGCGCTTGTCGGGCGCGAGCCAATACGGCGTGTCCAGATACAGAAACGAAACCTGCGCGGCTTCGACGAACGCGAGAATATCCACGGTCTGCGTCGCTTCGGGACTGGCCGCTTCGATTTCCTCATCGGAAATCACCACGTATGCGCCCTTTTCGTATTCGTAACCGCGCACGATGTCGTCGCGTGCGATGGGCTTGCCCGTGCGTTTATTGATGTTCTGATGACCGACCGGATCGAAACTGCGGCGGTCGAGCAGACTGAAACCGGTGCGTTCGCTTTGCGTGGCCGGATACAGTTCGACGGGCACGTAAACCAGTCCGAAACTGATAGCGCCTTTCCAGATTGCGCGCGGCATGATGGCCTCCTGTCGCCTCGTCGGGCATGGGGAATCTGCATTGAGCAAGCACGATGCCCGCCGTGCGCTTCAAGTCGTCCGCGCACATGTCTCGAAACGTCTCGAAACGTGCGCGCGGCACGCCGCATGCGTGCATGAGTGCTTCATTCCTCAACATAGCCGCTATCTGCGAAGGAGGTCGTCATGCCGCTCAACAAAGGCAAATCTCGCGAGGCAATCTCGAAGAACATCGAGACGGAAATGAAGGAGGGCAAACCGCAAAAGCAGGCGGTTGCTATTGCCTTGAATCAGGCGCGTAAATCGGGCGCGAAGATTCCGAAGAAAGCGAAGCATTGATCCGATCATCAGGCGCAACACGCAGCGGCGCGTTTTCACTCACGCGCCGCGAGCATCATCGCCCTGCTTTGGCGAGCGCGCGACGCAGTGCATCGAGCGTCGCCGGCTTGACGAGATGATCGTCGAAACCGGCTTCGAACGCGCGCGCGCGATCTTCCGGCTGGCCGTAACCCGTCACCGCGATCAACACGACGTGCGCAAGATCCGGCGTCGCGCGCAGACGCTGCGCCATGTGATAACCGTCCACTTTCGGCAAGCCGATGTCGAGCACGATCGCGTCCGGCGCGAACTGGCGCGCCGACGCGAGCACGGCATCGGAGTCGTACACCGCCGTGGCCGCGTGACCTTCCGCTTCGAGCAGCATGACGAGCGAGTCGGCGGCATCGGCGTTATCGTCGACGACCAGCACGCGCAGCGGGCCGCTTTGCTCCAGCGGCGCATCCGCCTCCGCTTCGAGCGTCGTCGCATCGCAATCGGCCAGCGGCACTTCGAGCGTGACCGTGGTGCCGCGCCCGACGCCGTCGCTCGTCGCGTACGCATGACCGCCATGCATCTCGATCACTTTCTTGACGAGCGAAAGCCCGAGCCCCAAGCCGCCTTGCGCGCGGTCGAGCGTGCGCTCGCTTTGCACGAACAGGTCGAAGATATGTTCGACCAGTTCCGGTGCAATGCCCTGCCCCGTATCGCGCACGCGCAGCACGCCGAAGCCCTCGCGCTCGAACGATTCGATGCGCAATTCGCCGCCTTTGCCGGTGTATTTCGCGGCATTCGTCAGCACGTTGACGAGACATTGCACGAGCCGCTGCGGATCGCCGTCCACGCGCGCCGCGCCCTCGCTCGTCACCGTGAGCCGATGCTGCCGCTCGCGGATCAGCGCATCGACGCTCTCCAGCGACTGCGCGATGATCTCCTGCAACAGCACGCCGCGCTTGTTCAACTGCACGCGGCCAAGTGTGATGCGCGACATGTCGAGCAGATCGTCGACAAGACGGCTCAGCACCGCCGCCTGGCGACGCAGGATTTCGATGCAGCGTGCCGCCTGCGGCCCGGTGAGTCCCTCGGAACCCAGCCGGTCAGCGACATGGCGTATCGGCGCAAGCGGATTGCGCAACTCGTGCGCGAGCATCGCCAGAAATTCGGTCTTCTGGCGATTCGCGGCTTGCAGCGCCTCGCGTCCGAGCGCGCTCGCGACCACGGCTTCCACGCTCGCCGCGACGAGATCGAAAAACGCGCGATAGCTCTCGTCGAGCACGCAACGCGGACTCACGCCCAGCACCGCAATGCCGCAGATATCCTGCACGCCCGCACGGCGCAACGGAATCGCCAGCGCGGAAAGCGGCGCTTCGGGCCAGCCGCCCTGCGCGTCGCCGCTCCAGTCGAGCGACGTCAGCATGAATTCGCGCGACTCGCCTTGCGCGAGCACTTCCCGCAGCGGCCACGCCTGCGCCTGCGCGTCCGCGAGCGTATGCAGGCGCGCCACGAGCGGCGCACCGAGCCGGCTGCTCGCGACGAGTTCGAGTTCGGTGCGCCCCGTCGGCGCGGCGTAGATCGCCGAAAACGGCACGTCGTAGCCGTTCGCCGCCAGCACGTCGGCCGCGCACTCGCAGGCCGCCGCGACCGCGCCTTCGTCCGTCGCGCAGGTGCTCAGGCCGCGCAAGGTCTTGAGCCGGCGTTCGCCCTGCATGCGCGGCGTGGTTTCGCTGCACAGGCAGAACACGCCGGCCACCGAGCCGTCGTCGGCGTAAAGGGGTTCGTAGGCGCAGCTCGCATAGACCTCCTCCTGCGCGAGATGGCGCGCGAAGAAGACCTGCTCGTCTTCGCTCAAGGCGGTGTTGCCGCTGTGCATCACGCCTTCGATGCGCGCGCCGAGTTGCGGCCAGGCGTCGGGCCAGCCCGCGGCGCCCGGCAGGCCGAGCACGCCGGGATGCTTGCCCGCGCCGAGGAACGGGATATAGGCGTCGTTGTAGAGCACGCGCGCGTCGTCGCCCCACCAGATGGCGGCGGGCGCGTGCGCGCCGAGGCACAGACTGAGCGCCGCGCGCAGCGGCGGCGGCCAGTCCGCGAGCGCGCCAAACGGCGTCGCGTCCCAGTCGAAGTCACGCACGCGCCCCGACATCTCGCTGTTCCCCCGGATGAAACTCGAATTCCGTGCGCCAGACACGCTTCCTCCTGCATTCGTGGATGATGTGACCCTTCGCTCGCTGACGAAGGGCGCAAGTTCCAGTCCTGAGCGGTGCGCGCGGTGAAAAGGCTTGCTCCGGCGCGGCAGCGGGTTTGCGTACGGCGCTGGGTCAGAGTTCGACGGCGAGCCGCGTGGCCTGATCGATGGCCCGCAGCGCGTCGAGTTCGGCGGCCACGTCGGCGCCGCCAATCAGCTTCGCGTGGATGCCGCGCGCCGCCAGTTCGTCGAACAGCACGCGGTTCGCGTTCTGGCCCGCGCACAGCACCACGTGATCGACGGCCAGCGTCTGCGCCACGCCATCGACGCGATAATGCAGCCCCTGATCGTCGATGGCGTCGTAGGCCGCGCCCGAGATCGTCACGAGATTCGCGCGGCGCAGGCGCGCCTTGAGAATCCAGCCCGTCGATTTGCCGAGGCCCTTGCCCGGCGCTTCGGCCTTGCGCTGCAACAGGTGCACGCTGCGGCGCGGTTTGGCGGGATTCGTTGCGCCCATCTCCTTCGTCAAACCGCCCGAACCCGCATTGGCGTTCGCAACATCCACGCCCCACGCGCGAAAGAACGCCTCGGGATCGAGCGATTCGCGCGCATCGCCGAGCAGATATTCGGCGACGTCGAAACCCATCCCGCCCGCGCCGATGATCGCCACGCGCGCGCCCACGTCCACCTTGCCGGTCAACACGTCGACGTACGACACCACCTTCGGGTGATCGACGCCCGCGATATCGGGCACGCGCGGCGTGACGCCGGTGGCCAGCACGATCTCGTCGTACCCGGCGTCCGCCAGCGCCGCCGCGCTGACCGCTTCGCCGAGCCGCACGTCCACGCCGAGCTTCGCGAGCCGCGCCGTGAAATAGCGCAGCGTTTCGTTGAACTCCGCCTTGCCGGGCACGACTTTCGCCATGTTGAGCTGGCCGCCCAGACGCGGCGCGGCCTCGTAGAGCGTGACCGCGTGGCCGCGCTCCGCCGCATTCACGGCGAACGCCATGCCCGCCGGGCCGCCGCCGACGACCGCCACGCGTTTCACCGCGCGCGCCCGGCCCTCCGGAAACTCGATCTCTCGCCCCGCACGCGGGTTCACGAGACACGTGGCCGTGCGCTCGGTAAAGATGCGGTCGAGACACGCCTGATTGCAGCCGATACAGGTGTTGATTTCATCGGCGAGACCCAGGCGCGTTTTCTTCGCGAACTCGGGATCGGCGAGCAGCGGACGCGCCATCGAAACGCAATCGGCCACGCCCGACGCAATCAGTTCCTCGGCCACCTCGGGCATGTTGATGCGATTCGACGCCATCACCGGAATGCTCACTGCGCGCTTCACGTTGCGGATCGCCTCGCGCCAGGCCGCCCGCGGCACCGAAGCCGCGATCGTCGGCACGGCCGATTCGTGCCAGCCCACGCCCGTGTTGATGAGATCCGCGCCGGCCGCTTCCACGCGCTGCGCAAAGGTGGCGACCTCCGCGCCGCTCAAGCCGCCTTCGACGAGATCGATCGACGAAATCCGGTAGATCAGCATGGGCGCCGCGCCCAGCCGCTCGCGCACCGCGCGCACGACGTCGAGCGCGAAACGGATGCGCGCGTCGAAGCTGCCGCCGTAGGCGTCGTCGCGATGATTGGTGGCGGCCGCCGCGAACTCGTTGATCAGATAGCCTTCCGAGCCCATGATTTCGACGCCGTCGTAACCCGCCTCGACGGCGAGCGCGGCCGTGTGGGCGAAATCGGCGATGGTGCGGCCGATGTCGTCGAGGCTGAGCGCGCGCGGCGTCCACGCGTTGATGCGCGCCTTGATCGCCGACGGCGCGACGCACTCGGGCACCTTCGCGTAACGGCCCGCGTGCAGGATCTGCAACACGATCTTGCCGCCCGCCGCGTGCACGGCGCGCGTGACGGCGCGATGCTCGTCGAGCTGTTCGGCGCGGTCGAACAGCGGGCCGCCCGCTTCCATCACGCCCTCGGCGTTCGGCGAAAAACCGCCGCTCAGGATCAGGCCGATTTCCCCTGCCGCGCGCGCCGCGTAGAACGCCGCGAGGCGCGCGTGCGGACGGTCGAGCGTTTCGAGCCGCGTATGCATCGCGCCCATCACCATGCGGTTGGGCAGCACGGTCTGGCCGACCGCAAGCGGGGTCAAAAGCCGGTCGAAAATCGACATGGCGGATGTCTCGATGTTGTTGTGGGGTATCGTGCGTACTCTAGGGTGACGGGCGTTTTACGTCAATATCTTGACGTATTTGCGCGGCTTTATGGAATTCAAATCGCTATAAATATCGAATACTCATGCATCAATAAGGAAATATATTGCCTATTTACGCAGTGTCGCACCTTGCCCGCGCCAGACAGCCCGCCGCCGCACGCATGGCATAATGAACGCCTCGTTTTTTCCCGTCTCGTTCGCTGATCACCGTGCGCCGGCTCCGCCTCCAGTTCGTCAGTCTATTAGGAACGCTCGCGATCCTGCTGACGACGTTCGCGCCCGTGATTTCGCATCTGCTCGCCGCCACGACCGCCGCGCCGGCCGGCATGGCGGCCATGCACTGCAACATGCCGTCGATGCGCGGCGCGACGATGGCCGCGCACGGCGACAACCAGGCCAACCCGCACGCCAGCCCCGGCGACATGCAGGACTGCGGCTACTGCAACCTGCTCGCGCATCTGCCCGTGGTGCCGGGCGTGCCGATCGCGCTGCCGCTCGCCACGCGCCTCGTGCACGCGCGCGTGGCCGCGCGCTTCGACAGCCAGCGGCGCATCGAGCCGCTCACCTTCGCGCTCGCGCGCGCCCCGCCACTCGCCTGAACGAAGCCTGACCGTTTGCGCGGCCCCGCGTTTAGCGTGCCGCCGCGCGTTCGCGCGCGCCATCCACACGGCGCGCGACCCTCTTCGTTACAGGACGCTTCATGTTCCCAACCTTGCCGTGCCGGAGCGCGTTCGACGCGCCCGCACGACGCCGCGGCGCGTATGCGCTGACGCTCGCGCTCGCTTGCCTCGCGCTCGCACCGCACCTGGCCCACGCACACGCAATCGCAGGCGATCGTGTGTTTCCCGCGACCCTGTCCGTCGACGATCCCGGCGTCGGCGACGAAGCCGACCTGCAATTCGGCCACCAGCGCGTGCCCGGCGACGCGGGCGACCAGAGCGTCAACACCTTCGACTTCGAATACGACAAGCTCATCACGCCGCGCCTCGCGTTCTCCGTCGACGGCGGCTACGTCATGCAGAACAACCCGACCGCGCACGGCTTCGACAACTTCGGCGTCGGCCTGAAATATCTGCTCTACGTGAACGACGCGCACGAATTCATGACCTCGGTGGGCGTGGACGCCGACATCGGCGGCACCGGCAGCCGCGCCATCGCCGACAACTTCTCCACCATTTCGCCGACGATCTACGCAGGCAAAGGCATGGGCGACCTGCCCGACGCGCTCGCGTGGCTGCGCCCGATCGCCATCACCGGCGAAGCGGGCCCGGCGCTCACCACGGGCGGCGGCCAGCCGAACGCCTTCAATTACGGCTTCACGTTCCAGTACAGCCTGCCGTATCTGCAGCAGCACGTACACGATCTCGGCCTGCCGCAACCGCTCTCGAACCTGATTCCGCTCGTGGAAGTGCCGCTCTCGCGCAGCCAGGGACAGACGACCGGCACCGTGAATCCCGGCTTCATCTGGATGAACCGCTACGGCCAGCTCGGCATCGAGGCACAGATTCCGATCAACCGCGCGAGCGGCTCGCACGTGGGCATCCTCGTGCAAACGCATATTTTCTTCGACGACGTGGCGCCGCACAGCATCGGCAAGCCGCTCTTTCAATAACCCGCAGCATCGAGTTTTATCGAGGACTTCATCATGACTTTCAACGCTATCCGTTCGCTTCGCGCGCTCGCCGCCACCGCCGCCCTCGCAGGCGCGCAACTCGCCTGGGCGCACGCTTATCCGACGCATCAAACGCCCGCCGCCGGCGCGAGCGTCGCCGCGGGCCAATCCACCGTCACGATCGATTTCGACGACGAACTCGAACCCGCATTCAGCTCGATCGACGTCACCGACGCCGCGGGCAAGTCGGTGATTCACGATAAGGCCGCGGTCGACGCGAGCAACAAGAAACGCATGTCGGTGGCGGTGAATCCGCTCGGCGCGGGGCAATACGCGGTCAGGTGGATCGCCGTGGCCGCCGACGGCCATCGCACCACGGGCCACTACAGCTTCACCGTGCGCTGAAATCGCGGCGCGGGGCGCGATGATTATTCGCGCCATTAATGAAAAATATAAGAACGTTGAAATTGACGTGAAGGGCCGCAAGGGCGAACACTATGGTGCCGCCCTTGCTTTCTGGAGCCCATCCGATGAATCGAAGTGAAGCTGTGCGTTTGCACGCATTGCTTGGCGAAGTGCACCGCGCCGTGATCGAATCGATACGCGAGCACTCACGGGTTAATTGAAATGGAACGTGAGACTGCGATCGTTGACGGGCAGATCGAATTTCAGCGGGACATGGCGTAGTCGCGCGGCCCCGCTGCGCACAATCATTGAATCTTCGTCTTCGAACGTTATGGCGAAAGCCATCAAGCACCAGAAGGAGCGTGGGCAAACCCGGCCATGCTCTGATAAGTAGAATTGCTGCAACGGCAACACGCGCCAGTTGTCTGAATCATCCTCAGAGTGGCACGTGCTGCGCATGTATGCCTACACCTGGAAGCGGGGCATTGAATTAGCGGAATCAATCGTCAATGTCAGCCTGTTTTGATAGACAAAAGATTTCGCAAAAATTCATTCTCCTGTTTTCGAATTTGATATCGACAACTGGACTCCATAGCGTCATACATATCAACGTGATTTTTGTTCACGTCAACAATAGCCCAATCCAGAGCCAACCGTGGAGCAAGCGCGCAGCCTTTCATGGCCACGTCTTCGGCTCTTATGTATCTATCCAGCCTCGCTTTCGTGTCTGCCTTTATTCCGGACGATGATTTGATCGACGCAATCAATTTTTGATTTTCCGATTCGAGTGATTTTGTGTGTCCACCATAGCAATCAACGTCACCCAAACCGCCGCCACCTACGTATTGCAGGCAATTGGAGTAATTTACATTCTCATCGGCCTGTACGTTTTGCATAACTACCAAAAACATCAACAGAACGAAAATAATAATTTTATTCAATTGCGACCCCCGGCCCGTGACGCGCATCGTAGTTTCCATAGCGGAACAGGCGTGCCTCAAGCGCCCGACGCCACTCGATCCCATGCGCTCGGTATGTTCGTATGAAATTGGGAACGCCTGTATATACGCCTTCATTGACCTTATCCGCTATACCATTGAATCCGTTACCGCCACCGGCATTGAACGCGATGCTAGCTAAAGCGTCGAATTCATATTGCATTAGCGGGACGTGAATTTTTCGATTGACTGCCGAGGTCGCTTCACGTTGATTTTTCTTCGAGAGTTCGCGCGCCCGCTCGACCGAAATCGTATCGCCTACATGTAGGTGATCTTCTGGCAAAACCTTATGACCGAATCCAACTGTAGGAAACCCCTTGCTGTCGATGTAGACTTTTAAGATCATCCCATCAACGACGGGCATTCCCTGATAGGTGCCATTCAGAACCCCACTCTCGCATACTGCCACGAATGCTAAACCATCGTTTGAAAGTGTCCAAGGCTTGCATAGTCTGTCTGATTGCACGGTAACGCATGAATTCGGGTCCGCGTTGGTTACTGAACTTCCAAGTGCGTCAGGCATTTATATTTCCTCTCTGTGCCCAATATAAAACCGGATCGGTTGCGCGCTATCCGTCGCGTAGCGCGCGGTGCGGCCATGCTCGTCAGTGGTGCCGTGTTCAATCTCGCCCGTTGATAACCGCAGCGTGTAGTACGTATCGCGCATCGGCTTTCCTGCGCGATCGCATAGCCTGAATCGTTCGTGGTGTGTGGCGCGCCGTTCGCCCTGTGACGCCACCAGGCTCGCGGCATACCCCATGCCCCCCCATTCGTCTTCCCAGCTGTGAGAGGCGCTTGTTTGCGATGCGCTGAATACAGGCGGCGGTGAACACTTGCAGATGCAGATATCGCCTTCCAGCGCCTGTTGCTTGCCGAGCATCGTTGCCGGATGGTGCGGTCCTACCGACTCGATGTAACCGCTCGATTCACAGCCTTCGCACCAGACCTTTGCGCCGATAAACGCAATCGGTATACCGTGGTGCGAGCAGTTTTCCGCTCCCTCAAGGACAACGCCGCCTGCCGTAGATTTGTCGCCTAGCCTTAACAGAAAACGCCTCATGTGCGTGCCTCCGTTCGATTGCAGCTACGGATACTGTGCAGATACACGACCGGCACAGTCGCGGCGGACCATCCGCCGCTAACCGGCAATCGTCGGACTGCGCAAGCGAGCAGACCATCAGACAAGCTTTAAAATGGGGGTTGATTTAGTCGATTTGCATCACGAACGGAACGCAATTTGACATCCGACAAATTCGGCTGGCATCGCGCTTTATTCGGATCCCAGAACGTCGTTCGAATAAATGAACCGGCCCGAAACAGCCGATTTTTTTGCTTCTTCGACTGCTCAAGACGCTCAGGGTGTCTTTCATCATGCGCGAGCAGTATTGAGCGCTTCCGGCTCGACGCGCCACGCCTCTGAACGCAGCGGTATGTTTGCGTTGTAAGTGCTGCTCGCACAACGCTTCGGCGAAACGCACTTCCTCACCTGCGCAGCGATTCTCTCGAAGGTCACGCCGTATCCGATGTTCCTGCTAGTGCAGGCAAAAAGCCTCTTCGCTATGGTGGCTGGCATCGCGTTCGCGATCTTCTCGCTGCTCGGGATCGTCGAACTGTGCCGCTACAAGCACACCACGCGAAACCACCACGCCCACTTAACAAAAGCGCCAGGCGCCACCACCGCTCGCTTCCCCGCCTCGCCAGGCGCGCGCCAATCGCGTAAACTCCGGGCCATCCGAACCCGCTTTTCGGCATCCGGCCGAACCCGCCATGCACGAGCTCACGCGCCGCCGTTTCCTGATCGCCAGTGCCCTGGCGGCCTGCGGCGCGGCGTCGCCCTTCGCGCGCGGCGCGGGTCGCGACATCACCGTCGCGCTCGTCCTCAAAGCCGGCAACGATCCGTTCACCGCCGCCATGATCGCGGCGGCCACGGCCTTCCAGGCGCATTCGCCCTATCCGTTCAAGCTGATCGTGCGCAGCACCGAAGGCGAGACCGACGTCTCGCAGCAGGCTGCCTACGTCGAATCGCTCGCCGCGAAATCGGTCAGCGCCATCGTGCTCGCGCCCGCCGATTCGCGCCGCCTCGTGCCCGCCGTCGCAACGTGCGTACGCCAGGGCGTGCTGGCCGTGACGATCGACAATCCGCTCGACGCGGACGCACTGCGCGAAGCCCGGCTCCACGTACCCTTCGTCGGCCCCGACAACCGACGCGGCGCGCGGCTCGTCGGCGACTATCTCGCGCGGCGGCTGCATGCGGGCGAGCGCGCCGCCATCATCGGCGGCGTGGCGTCCGATCGCAACGCGCAGCAGCGCGAGGTGGGTTTTCGCGAGGCGATGCGGGCCGCTTCGGTGAGGATTGTCGCCGCTCAGCCCGGCGACTGGGACTACGCCAAGGGCCGCGCCGCGGCCACCGCGATGCTCGCCACGCAGCCCGGCCTGCGCGCGCTGCTGTGCGCGAACGACAACATGGCGCGCGGCGCGGTGGACGCCGTCAACATGGCGCATCTGCGCGGCCGCGTGCTGATCACCGGCTACAACGCCAGCGCCGCCATCAAGCCGATGCTCGCCGACGGCCGCGTGCTCGCCACCATCGACCAGTTCGCGGACAAACAGGCCGTCTACGGCATCGACGTCGTCTTGCAGGCGCTGATCGAGCAGCGTCGCCAGGACGACCTGCCCGACCGGGTCGAGACGCCGCTCGTGCTGGTCACGAAGGACAGCGCGTCATGAGGCGCCTGCCGCCGCTCAACGCGCTGCAGATCTTCGAAACGGTCGCCCGTTACGGCAGTTTCACGCGCGCCGCCGAACATCTGTGTCTCACGCAGGGCGCCGTCAGCCGCCAGATTCTCGCGCTCGAGGAGTATTACCGGCTGCCGCTGTTTCGCCGCTCGCCGAAGGGCCTCACGCTCACCGCCGAGGGCGAGCAGTTGCTGCCCGCCGTGCGCGAGGGTTTCGGGCGCATCGAGGAGGCGTCGATGCGGCTCACGCGGCAGCGCGGCGAACTCGCGCTCAAGATGCCGACCTGCGTGATGCGCTGGATGCTGCCGCGCATCACGCGCTTCCAGACTGAGCACCCTGAACTCCAGGTGCAGATCACCACGACCTGGCAGCACGAAGTCGACTTCCAGGCCGAGCCCTTCGACGCGGCCATCATCTACGGTCCGTCGCCGGGCGCGGACGTGCACGCGGTGCCGCTGTTCGACGAATACCTCACGCCCGTGTGCACGCCGGAATTCCTGCGCAGCCATCCGATCGCGCACGCCGACGACCTCGCGCACCTCACGCTGCTGCATCCCACACGCGATCACGCCGACTGGAAGCTGTGGCTCGCCCGCGCGGGCGCGGCGCACGTCGACGCCCATCGCGGCCCCACCTTCGAATCGCTCGATCTCGCCACCAGCGCGGCGATGCAGGGCTTCGGCGTGGCCATCGGCGACCGCACGCTGGTGAGCGAGGACGTGGCCGCGCAGCGGCTCGCGCAGCCGATCGACTTCGCGGTGGCGACAGGTTCGCGCTACTACTTCGTCTATCCCGACTTCGCCGCGCAGCAGCCGAAGATCCAGCTATTCAGCGCGTGGATGGAACGCGACCGCGCGCACGGCGCGGCGCCGTCTGCCTGAAGCCGAACCAGACCGCCAGCGTCCGTGCGAACCCGGCGCAGGCGGCCCATGAGCCGAACGCATGGCGCACATGAGAAAAATTCGATTGCCCCCGCGCGGGCTTTTAGGCCAAATAGCCGTTTTTCTCCCATTTCCGGACGATGCACAGCGCCGCCTCCTCCCGCTCGAAGCTGCCCGACGTGGGCACCACGATCTTCACCGTCATCGGCCAGCTTGCCGCCGAACACGACGCCCTGAATCTCTCGCAAGGCGCGCCAAACTTCGCGCCCAATCCGCAGTTGATCGACGACGTGACCGCCGCCATGCGCGCGGGCTACAACCAGTACGCGCCGATGGCGGGCGTGCTCGCGCTGCGCGAAGCGCTCGCGGCCAAGTACGCGGCGCTCTACGACGCGCACTACGATCCCGCGAGCGAAGTGACGGTCGTGGCGAGCGCGAGCGAGGGGCTCTATTCGGCGATCAGCGCGCTCGTGCACGCGGGCGACGAGGTGATCTACTTCGAGCCGTCGTTCGACAGCTACGCACCTATCGTGCGCCTGCAAGGCGCGACGCCCGTCGCCATCCAACTCGCGCAGCCGCATTTCCGCGTGAACTGGGACGAAGTCGCCGCCGCGATCACGCCGCGCACACGCATGATCATCGTGAACACGCCGCACAATCCCACGGCGACGGTGCTCGGCGCGAAGGACATCGCGCGCCTCAAGGCCCTTACGCGCAACACCGACATCGTGATTCTCTCCGACGAAGTCTACGAGCACGTGGTGTTCGACGGCGCGCGCCATTGCAGCATGGCGCGCTACACGGAGCTGGCCGAACGCAGCGTGATCGTCTCGTCGTTCGGCAAGTCGTATCACGTCACGGGCTGGCGCGTGGGCTATTGCCTCGCACCGGCCGCGCTGATGGACGAGATCCGCAAGGTGCATCAGTTCATGACCTTCGCCGCCGACACGCCCATGCAGCACGCGTTCAGCGCGGCGCTCGCCGATGCGTCCTCGTATCTCGACCTCGGCGCGTTCTATCAGCGCAAACGCGATCTGCTCGCGCACGCGCTCGCCGGTTCACGCTTCGAATTGTTGCCGAGCGAAGGCAGCTTCTTCATGCTCGCGCGCTTTCGCGCCTTCTCCGACGAGCGCGACAGCGACTTCGTGCTGCGCCTGATTCGCGACGCCCGCGTGGCGACTATTCCGCTGTCCGCGTTCTACACCGACGGCACCGATCACGGCGTCATTCGCCTGAGTTTTGCGAAGGATGACGAAACATTGCTCGAAGGCGCGCGCCGCCTTTGCACGATTTGAATCACTCAAGACCCGGCCAGGAGATCACGATGAAGCCCCTCACCACGCTGCTCGCGCTCGCGTGCGCATTCGCCGCGCTGCCCGCGCTGCCCGCATTCGCCGACTCCGGTTCGCTGCGCTTCGGCGTGGAGGCGCAGTATCCGCCGTTCGAATCGAAGGACGCCAACGGACGCCTGCAAGGCTTCGACATCGACATTGGCAATGCCGTCTGCGCGCGTGCGCAGCTGCATTGCGCGTGGGTCGAAACTTCATTCGACGGGCTGATTCCCGCACTCCAGGGCCGCAAGTTCGACGCGATCAATTCGGCGATGAACGCCACCGCGCAACGCCGTGAAGCGATCGACTTCACGACCGTGATCTATCGCGTGCCGAGCCGCCTGATCGCGCGCACGGACAGCGGCCTCGTGGCCACGGCGGCGTCGCTCAAAGGCAAGCGCGTGGGCGTGCTGCAGGCGTCGATTCAGGAAACCTATGCGAAGACGCATTGGGAACCGGCGGGCGTGAACGTGGTGCCGTACCAGGACCAGAACCAGATCTACGCCGATCTCGTGTCCGGCCGGCTCGACGGCACGCTGCTGCTCGCGCCCGCCGGTCAGAAAGGCTTTCTCTCGCAGCCCGACGGCAAGGGCTTCGCGTTCGTGGGCGAACCCGTGCGCGACGACAGGATCCTCGGCAACGGCGTGGCGTTCGGTATCCGCAAGGGCGACGCGGCGCTGCGCGAGCGTCTGAACACGGCGATCGCGAAGCTCGAAGCGGACGGCACGGTCAACACGCTCGCCCGCAAATATTTCGGCGATATCGACGTCTCGCCGAAGTAAGCGCGATCGATCGCGCTGCGGCCGCCGTCGCGGCAAGCGCATGCGGCAAGCCGGCACGGCGGGGTCACACCATCGTCGCCGGCTCGTCGTCTTGCAACGTAACGCCGGGGCGCCAGCCTGCCCCGGCGCTTGCCTGACAAAACGCGCCGCGCGAGGCGGCGCACCGCCCTAGCCCGATCGATTCGGACAAACCCTCGCCGCTGACAGCCAGTACGGCGTGGCGCGGCGCTGCGGCGCCGCACGCGCGGTTACGATGACGTTACAGGCGCGACAGCCTCGGACCGCTGATCGCGGAACGCAGGCGCGTGGCGCGGCGGACGTCCCTGCCAACTCAATCGTGAGCGGTCATTGTCCATGCGCATTCTCTTCGTCGTCGGCAACCTGGGCGACTACCACGTGCCTCGCTACGAAGCCCTCGTCGACGCCGCGACCCGCAGCGGGCACGACGTGTCGCTGCTCGAAGTCTTCGCGCGCTCGGGCGTCTACGGCTTCCCGCAGGAGCGCCGCGCGGCGTTCTTCGCGAACCGGCCACCGCACGCCATCACGCTCGTCGAAGACGGCTCGGACAGCGACGGGCTCGGCCTGCGCGACTGCTCGCGCCTCGTCGCGCGGTTGCGCGCGTTCGCGCCCGACGTGGTCATCACGCTCGGCTACAACACGCAGTATTCGGCGCTGCTGTGCGCGCTGCGCCATCTCACGCGGCGCTTCAAGCTCATCTACATGTCCGATTCGAAAGCCGACGACGGCGTGCGCAGCGCCGCCAAGGAACGCCTCAAGCGGATGATCGTGAGCCGCTTCGACGGCGCGCTCGTCGCGGGCGAACGGCACCGCCGCTACGCGCTCTCGCTCGGCATCCCGATGACGCGTTCGCGCATCGGCTTCGACGTCGTCGACATCGACTATTTCGCGCGCCTCGCACAACGCGCGCGCGACAACGCCCGCAGCGTGCGCGAACGCTACCGCCTGCCGCCGCGTTTCCTGCTGTGCGTGAGCCGCTTCGTGGCGCGCAAGAACGTCGACGTGCTGATCGACGCCTATGCGCAAACGGGGCTGCGCGAGCGCGGCATCGGCCTCGTGCTCGTGGGTCAGGGGCCGCTCGATGCGGCACTGCGCGCGCGCATCGCCGCGCACGGACTCGACGCCGACGTGTCGATCCTCAGTTCGCTGCCGAATCACGAAATGCCGAACCTCTACGCGCTCGCGGACTTCATCGTGCTCGCGAGCGAATTCGACCAGTGGGGATTGTGCGTGAACGAAGCATTCGCGGCGGGCTGCCCGGCCATCGTCACCCGCACCTGCGGGGTAGCGGGCGAGATCGTGCACGACGGCGTGAACGGTTTCGTCGTCGAGCCGCGCGACGTGCGCACGCTCGCGCAGCGGATCGGCCAGCTCGGCAGCGACGGCACGTTGCGCGAGCGCTTCGCCAATGGCGCGCGCGATGCGATCCGGCGCTGGTCGCCCTTGCTGTTCGCTTCCAGCGCGCTCGAACTCGCGCAGGCCACCACGCGTCGCGCCACGCCGCACGCGCAGCACGAACTGGTTTGATTCAATCGTCTGCATTCACGGCGCGCCCGGATCGAACGCGCCGCATTCCCAACGTCCTTATAGATTCGGTGCAAACACGGAACCCGGCGCGAGCCGCCGCTTGAGCGTGCGCGCCAGCAGATACGCGGTGCCATGCCGTTCGACGCCGAGCCGCTGCGTGAGCGTCGCGCCAAAACCATTGAGAAAGCTGAATGTTGACGGGCTCGAAAAACCGTCGAAATCGAAGATGAGTCCGCTTTCGATCGCGCGCTGGATGCCGCTCCAGATCAGCAGACTGATCGAGCCGCAATGCGCCTCGGGCATGCGCGACGAAAGCAGAAAATACATCGCCTGCTGATCCCACACGAGACCGATGGCCGCGACGAGCTTCGCGCCCGGCCCATACGCGCCCAGCAGCGTGCCCGACTTGCGTTCGACGAACGTGTTGACGAGCTGGCGCATGACCGCGCTGCCATAGGCGTTGCTGCGCGAGCGCGCGCGCAGATTGTCCTCGTAAAAGCCGAGGAATTCGCCCGGCGTCGCGATGGGCGCGACGGTCAGCTCGCGCGCCGCGCCGCGAATCACGTTGCGCGTCTTGCTGTCGAGCCGCGACCATGCCTCGTCCTGCGTGCATTGCGCATCGAGACGGAAGGTGTAGCGCGCCGACACCGTATAGCCGCGCAGCGCGAACGCGATCGCGTCGTCCACGCGCGGATCGAGCACCTGGAAAAAGCTGTCACACACAGGCAATTGCTCGATCAGCCGCGCCGTCACATCGAGCTGATGACGACGCTGACGCGCCGCGCTGCCCGTGACCGGCGCAATCACCGGACCGAGCGTGCGCGTGAGCGGCGGCAGATGCGAAATGCGCCACACGCGCCGGCGGATCAGCGCGTACGGCATTTCGCCGAGCACCGCGTCGTCCTGCTTGACGGTCGCGAGCGCCCAGTTGCCTTGCGTCGCGATGTCGAGCCACCAGCGTTCGTGAAAAATCGAATGCGCGCGCGCGAACTTCGACTCCACATCGGCCGACGACGACGCGGCCGACGCAACTTCGCGCGCGCGCGCCTGCCTCGATAGCCTGGCGAACGGCTGCGGTTGTGGCGACGGCTGCGATTGCTGCGGCTGCGGCAGAGATAGCGGGGCAATCTGCGGCTGTTCCCCGAACACCAAGCGGTCTCTTATGGTCGTCATCGTTCACCCGTTCTCATTCCGCGCTGCCACCCGCATTGCAACGCGTTGTCTCCGTGCTGTCTTCAAGCTCGGCTTTCAGCCTCGGCTTGGGTCTTTTGATCTGAACTTTGCTGTGCGCTTCGGCTTCGGTCTGCGCGAAAGCGCGATGTGCGGCGGTTTTTCCGGTGATCAGTCTACGGGCTGACGGCTGGCCTTTTACGCCAAGATTTAGTCCGCGCGGACATGAATGCACCGCAATGGCTCGCTGCGGCGCGACGCCCGCATTCCATTCCCACGCCGGTTCTGTTCTATGTCTGACATTAATGGCGGCGTCTACTGGATCGCCCGGTCATCGACCGGCGCGCGCCGCACCCGCGCACCGGGTCGCGCTTCCAGACGACAGGAACGACATGACACGCCATTCGCCCCATGCACCGGCACGCGCGACATCGGCCAACGCCGCCGCGCGGCTCGAACGTCTGCCGTATTCGCCGTATCACCGCACGATCTTCCTGATCATCGCGGTGGCGTTCTTCTTCGATTCCGTGGATCTCGGCACGATGACTTTCGTGCTCGGCTCGATCAAGACCGAGTTCGGCCTGTCGAGCGCGACGGCGGGACTCGTGGCGAGCGCGAGCTTTTTCGGCATGGTGCTGGGCGCCGCGCTCGCGGGCCTGTTGTCGGACCGATTCGGCCGACGGCCGGTCTTCCAGTGGAGCATGGTGCTCTGGGGCGCGGCCTCGTATCTGTGCTCTACAGCACACAGCGTCGATGCGCTGATCCTCTGGCGCGTGCTGCTCGGCGTCGGCATGGGCATGGAGTTCCCCGTCGCGCAAACGCTGCTTTCCGAGTTCGTGCCCGCCGCGAAACGCGGCCGCCTCGTCGCGCTGATGGACGGCTTCTGGCCGCTCGGCTTCATCGCCGCGGGCGTCGCCTCGTATTTCGTGCTGCCGCATTTCGGCTGGCGCACGGTGTTCGCGCTGCTCGCGATTCCCGCGCTGTTCGTGCTGATTGTGCGCCGCATCGTGCCGGAGTCGCCGCGCTGGCTCGAACATCGCGGCCGCAGCGCCGAAGCGGATGCCGTCACCACGAAGATCGAAGCCCAGGTCATGCGCACGCTCGGCGTCGCCACGCTGCCCGCGCCTGCGCGTCAAACGTCCCCGGCAGGATCGGCGCTGAACCGGCCGCACGGCGCGTTCCGCGAAATCTGGAGCGCCGCGTACCGGCGCCGCACGATCATGGTCTGGGCGCTGTGGTTCTTCGCGCTGCTCGGTTTTTACGGCCTCACGTCCTGGCTCGGCGCGCTGATGCAGCAAGCGGGCGCGACTGTCACGAAGTCCGTGCTCTATACCGTGCTGATTTCGCTCGGCGGCATCCCCGGCTTCCTGTGCGCGGCGTGGCTCGTCGAACGCATCGGCCGCAAGCCGACCTGCGTGGCCTCGCTCGTCGGCGCGGGCGCGATGGCGTGGGTCTACGGACAAACGGCGCTGCATCTGCAAAGCGCCGCGCTGCTGATCGGCTCGGGGCTCGCGATGCAGTTCTTCATGTTCGGGATGTGGGCCGTGCTCTACACCTACACGCCGGAGTTGTACGGCACGGGCGCGCGCGCGACGGGATCGGGATTCGCCTCGGCGATCGGGCGCGTCGGCTCGCTGATCGGCCCGTACGCCGTGGGCGTCGTGCTGCCGGTCTTCGGACAAAGCGGCGTGTTCACGCTCGGCGCGCTGTCGTTCGTCGTCGCCGCGCTGGCCGTGGCGGTCATGGGCATCGAAACGAAAGGGCTCTCGCTCGAAGCGCTGGCCGAGGACGATGCCGATGCGCCCGTGCGTGCCTATGCGGCGCGCGCGGGGGAGTCAGGCTGAATCGGGCTGAGTGGGCTAAGTCTGGAAAACGGACGTTTGCAACGCGATGCGCGGGCCGCGAGCCCGCGCGCGATGCACGTTCAGGCCGCGGGCGCTTCCGGCAACTCGCCGTGGCCCTTGAGCGCGTCGTAGAGATCGGCGAGCGGCACGTCGCCCGCTTCGCGCTTCAGGTAGAGGCTGAACGCGCGGTCGTAAAGCTCGCGCCCTTGCGGCGCGTCGAGCGTCAGATCGAAACATTCGAGAACGAATTCGGCAATCCTGTCCGCGTCGACGAGCAGACGCTCCGCTGTTTTTCGATCCATATCATTCACCTGCCGCTAATACCTGATGCCAGGCGGCGGATCTTACACCAGACGCGCGTGCGGCGCGCGCCCGATCGTGCGGAAACGGGCGCGCCTCATTCGCCGATCCACGAGCCACGCAGATCGCTGTCGTGCAGCAATTGCATCAGCGTTTGCGCGGGACGGCTCAGGCGCTTCGCCGCGAGCGCGATGAATTCGACGTCCGGCAACACCGGCAGGCTCGCGACATTGAGCGGCGGCGCGAGTCCGCGCGCCGCCAGGTACTGCGGCCGCACCGTGATGCCCAGACCGCCGCGCGCCGCCGCCACGCAGCCCGAGTGACTGCTGCTCGTGCACACGATCTGCCAGCGAAAGTCGGTTTGCGCGAGCGCGTCGAGCACCACGGCGCGCGTGACGCTCGGCTCGGCCACGAGATTGAGCGGCAGCGGCTGCGTGAGATCGACCATCGTGCCGGTGCGCGCGAGCCATTCGAGCCGCCCGGTGAAGAGCGCCACGCCGCGCTTGTCGCCGAGCCGCCGCTTGCCCACCATCAGGTCGATCGCGCCCGCGTCGAGCAGCTCGTAAAGCCGCCCCGTCATGCCGATGATGATTTCCAGCTCGACGTCCGGATGCGCGTTGCGAAACGCTGTGAGCACGGTGGGCAGCGGGCCGAGCGCGATGTCGTCGGAGGAACCGAGCCGCACGCGGCCCTTCAGGCGCGGCGCGCGGAATTGCGATTCGGCGCGGTTGATCGCCTGGAGGATCGCGCCCGCGTGCGCGAGCATGGCCTCGCCGTCGGGCGTGATCGCGAGCGTATGGGTGTCGCGCACGAACAGGCGGCGGCCGATTTCCTGTTCGAGCCGGCGAATATGGTCGCTCACGCTCGACTGCGTCAGGCCGAGTTGCCGCGCCGCAGCAGTGAAGCTGTGGCAGGCCGCGACAGTCGCGAAGGATTTGAGCCAGGTGGGATTGAGCATGCCGCATTGTTATCGGCAACGCCGATAACAGTCAATGTCCTGAGTGGGGTTCCCGATTGCCCGCGATGACAATATCATGACGTCATTGCAGATTTCCGCGCTGCGCGCCCGTGTTTCCCCACCGTTCGCGCCCCGCCAAGACGTTCCCATGAACAAGGATTCAAGCCAGACGGCGCTGCTGTGGATCGTCGCCGCAGGCTTTTTCATGCAGGCGCTGGACACGACGATCGTCAACACCGCCCTGCCTTCCATGGCGCACAGCCTCGGCGTCAAACCGCTCATGATGCAGCCGGTGATCGTCGCCTACACGCTCACCATGGCCATGCTCACGCCCGCTTCGGGCTGGCTCGCCGACCGCTTCGGCACGCGCCGCGTCTACTTCACCGCCATCCTCATCTTCGTGCTCGGCTCGCTGTGCTGCGCGAGCGCGCATACGCTCGGCGAACTCGTCATTGCGCGCGTACTGCAAGGCGTCGGTGGCTCGATGCTGATGCCGATCGGCCGCCTCGCCGTGCTGCGCGCCGTGACGGGCGAGCAATACGTCTCCGCGCTCGCGCTGATTTCGGTCGCCGGGCAGGTCGGACCGATCGTCGGCCCGACGCTCGGCGGCTGGTTCGTGCAGGCCATCACCTGGCACTGGATCTTTCTGATCAATGTGCCGATCGGCGCCGCCGGTCTGTTCATGGTGTGGCGCTATCTGCCGCGCAGTTCGGGCACCGCCGCGCCGCCGTTCGACGTGATCGGCTGCACGCTGGTCTCGCTGTGCATGATCGCGTTTTCGCTCGCCTTCGACGCGCCGGTGCAGACGCATCGCGCAGCCTGGTCGGCGGGACTCTTCGCGCTCGGCCTCGCCTCCGCGCTCGCCTACGTGCCGTATGCGCGCCGCCGCCGCGATCCGCTTTTCAAGCTTGCGCTGTTCGGCGAGCCCAACTTCAGCGTGGGTCTGATCGGCAATCTCGTCTGCCGCGTCGGTTCCAGCGCGGTGCCGTTTCTCGTGCCGCTGCTCATGCAGCTCGAACTCGGCTACACGCCGCTGCATTCCGGCCTCATGATGCTGCCGGCCGCGCTCGCGGGCACGGTCGCCAAACGCTGGATCGCGCCGCTGATCCGCCGCTACGGCTACGACACCTTCCTGCTCGTCAACACGTTGATCGTCGGCGGCTCGATCGTCGCGTTCGCACTGATTTCGCGCGGCACGCCGGTCATCGTCTCGCTCGTCGTGCTGGCGATCTTCGGCGCGGCCAACTCGATGCAGTTCGCGGCGATGAACAGCATCACGCTCAAGGGTCTCTCGCACGAAGACGCGGGCAGCGGCAACAGCCTCTTTTCGATGGTGCAGATGCTCGCGATGGGCCTCGGCGTGACCATCGGCGGCGCGCTCGTGAGCCTCGTCGCCGCGCATTGGGACTCGGTGGCGCTGGGCTTTCGCGTGAGCTTCGCTTCCGTGGGCGCGATCACGCTGATCTCCGCGCTGATCTTCCGTGGCATCGAGGAAGCGCCGCCGGCGCGCGCGACGGTGAAAGCCGTGGCGGCGGGCGGTCGATAGGCGCAACGCCAGGCATCGCGCCAGACCTCACGCCAGACCTCACGACAGGCATCGCGCCGCGCAGGCGCGATCTCCCCGATCAAGCGCGTTTGCCGCGCAATGGCCCAACAGCGGCATCGGGCAATCGACGCTCGAAACGCCGCTGCTTGCGCTTCTCTTTACGTCCCCGCGCGACCGACGATCCCCGCCGCCCGCCTTCAAGCTGGGTTTCAACCAGGTGCCGTGAAGCGCCGCCTCAATTAAGCTGCGGCATAACTCCTGCGCGCTCATGCTCGCCCGCGCCAGGTCTCACTGCTCGCACCTGAAACTCATAAAAGGAATTCGATGTCGACTCCAACATCGGCGGAGATCGCGGCCCGCCTCGACCGGCTGCCGCCGTCACGCACCGTCTGGACCATGGTGATCCTGCTGTCGCTCGGCGGCGTGTTCGAGTTCTACGACCTGTTCTTCACCGGCTACGTGGCGCCCGGCATGGTCCACGCCGGACTCTTCACGCCCGAGTCGCTCGGCTTCTTTTCGGCGCTGGGGCCGTTGAAAGTGGCGGGCTTCGGCACCTTCGTATTCTCGACCTTCGCGGGTCTCTGGGTCGGCGCACTCGTGTTCGGCCAGGTCGCGGACCGCTTCGGCCGACGCATGATCTTCACCTGGTCGCTGATCTGGTACATCGTCTGCACGGCGATCATGGCGTTCCAGACCACCGGCCTCGCGCTGAACATCTGGCGATTCATCGCGGGCATCGGTATCGGTATCGAACTCGTGACGATCGACACGTACATCTCCGAGCTGATTCCGCGCGGCGAACGCGGCCGCGCCTACGCGCTCAATCAGGTCATCACGTTCTGCGCGGTGCCGGTGGTCGCGTTTCTCGCCTATGCGCTCAAGGACACACAGCCGCTCGGCCTCGACTACTGGCGCGTCGTGATCCTGATCGGCTCGCTGGGCGCGATCGTCGTGTGGTTCGTGCGCCGACGCATTCCCGAAAGCCCGCGCTGGCTCGCGCGCAACGGCCGCGAAGCCGACGCGGAGCGCATCGTCGCCGATATCGAGCGCCGCGTGCAAGCCGAAACCCGCACGCCGCTGCCCGCGCCCGAACCGGCCGCGCCGGAAGTCGCCGGTGCGGGCTCGCTCGCCGAAGTGCTGCGCCCGCCGTATCTGCGTCGCACGGTCATTCTCTCGATCTTCAACATGGCGCAGGTGATCGGCTTCTACGGCTTCGCCGCCTGGGTGCCGACGCTGCTGATCGAGCGCGGCATTCACGTCACGCAGAGCCTCGCGTATGCGTTCGTGATCGCCATCGCGAATCCGTTCGGGCCGCTCATCGGCTTCTGGTTCGCGGACAAGCTCGAACGCAAGACCCAGATCGTCGGCGGCCTGCTGATCATGGCCGTGGTGATCGCGCTGTTCGCGCAGGCTTCGCAGCCGTGGCTGCTGATCGTGCTGGGCGTGCTGTTCACGCTCGCCGCGAACATCATGTCGTACGCGTATCACGGCTACCAGGCCGAGCTGTACCCGACGCGCGTGCGGGCGCGCGCCGTGGGTTTCGTCTATTCGTGGAGCCGCATCGCCGCCGCGTTCGCCGGGCTGGCGATCGGCATTCTGCTGCACCACTACGGCGTGCCGGGCGTGGCGATGTTTATCGGCGTGTCGATGCTGGTCGGGATCGTGATGGTGCTGCTCGGACCGGCGACGCGCGGACGTTCGCTCGAAGACATCAGCCGCTAAACGGCAAGGTAATAAAAAACGGCGGCGCCGCGTGATGCGGGCCGCCGTTTTTTATCCGGATGATCTTGATCGACGATTAATTCGGATTCCGTACGATACGGATTACGTCGTCACGCCTTCGACCAGACCCGCGCCGGCATGCGCTTCCTCTCGCGCAGTCGCGAGCGCTTCGTACTCGTCCTCGCTCAACACCGGGCCAAGCTGGCCTTCCCACTTCGTCACCACGGCGGCAGCCACGCTGTTGCCGAGCACGTTGGTCGCCGTGCGCCCCATATCGAGGAACGTGTCCACGCCCATGATGAGCAGCAGACCCGCTTCGGGAATATTGAATTGCCCGAGCGTCGCCGCAATCACGACGAGCGACGCTTTCGGCACGGCCGCCATGCCCTTGCTCGTGAGCATCAGGATCGCGAGCATTGCTGCCTGATCCATGAACGACAGGTGAATGCCATACGCCTGCGCGATAAAGAGCGTGGCGAAGGTGCAATAGATCATCGAGCCGTCGAGATTGAACGAATAGCCGAGCGGCAGCACGAAGCTCGAAATGCGGCGCGGCACGCCGCTGCGTTCGAGTTGTTCGAGCAGCTTCGGATACGCCGATTCGCTGCTCGCCGTGCTGAACGCCAGCAGCATCGGCAGACGCACCGAGCGCACGAGTCCGAACACACGGCCACCGATCACGAGACCGCCCGCCGCGACGATCGCGCACCACAGCAGCACCAGCGCGCCAATGAACACGCCCATGAAACGCCCGTAGCTGAGCAGCACGCCCAGACCCTGAATGGCCACCACGTGTGCGAGCGCGGCGAACACGGCGACCGGCGCAAACGCCATGACGTAGCCCGTCACCTTGAACATGACCGCCGAAATCTGTTCGAGCAGTTTGACGATGCCCTTCGCCTGCTCGCCGATCGCGATGATGCCGAGGCTGAAGAACGCCGCAAACACCACGATCTGCAGGATTTCGTTTTCGGCCATGGCCTGCACCACGCTCTTGGGCACCAGATGCGTGACGAACTCGCGGATCGAAATCGCGCCCGCCTGAATGCCGGTGGCGGCATGCGAATCGGGCAGCGGCAGATTCAGCCCCGCGCCCGGTTGCAGCCAGTTCGCGACCAGCGCCCCCAGCAGCAATGAAACAAAGGTTGCGCCAAGAAACCACGCGAGCGTGCGCACGCCTACGCGACCGACCGCCTTCGCGTCGCCCATCTTCGCGACGCCCACCACGAGCGTGGCGAACACCAGCGGCGCGACGATCATTTTGATGAGCCGCAGGAACAGGTCGGTGACGAGCGCGAAGCCGTCTGCGACCGACTTCAGGCTCTGCGCGTCGTCGATCGCGCGATGACAGCCGTAACCCACGGCAATCCCCAATAGCATGCCGATCACGATCCAGCCGGTCAGCTTCGTACGTTTCATTGCGACACTCCTTTTTGGCCGCGCAGACGAGCGGCCGGCAACAGGCTTACGAATACATTTGTTGCAACACTGTACTTTGTTGCACCAGTTGTTGCAAACCTGTCAAAAACCCTGGTGTGGCGGAATGTCGGGTGTTGGTGAGACGCAAACCCATGCTGGTTTGGTGCAGACAACCTTGGCTTGACGATTTGCGACAAACAAAGTTGACCATCGCTGTGAAGCTCACCACGCAATCGGCGGTTATTCAGAAACCCCAGAAAATCCTTTTATGCCGATTACAATCTCAATGTTGGTGTGAAATTATTATTCACTTTGAACATCTCAATTCTGTTGGCGACTCAGCGCAAGGTTTAACCAGGGGGATCGTTCCGGTCTCTACATGTTCTAAAGCCGATGCTCCACCGGTGGGCGGCGTCTCAGCAGGAAAAAGCACTCAGTTCGACCCGCGCCCATGCGATGCAATGCGCATGAGGCTGCATCCGCATTACACAAATAAACGGTACTCAAACGTTTCTAAATATGGACGAAAGCTTTTCGGGTTGCTAAATTGAACTGTGATTGCGTTTAGACATTCCGCAATCATCGGCGCCTCAGCGCCGGCGTGTGTGCTAGCCGCCGCTTCTGGCAGAAGTGGCGGCTTTTTTCAACGAGCCCAGCTACGTTTCGAGATGTTGAAACGGTATCTGAAGCCACACCGGCTGAAGTGCTGCCTGCTGTTTGAACATCGGCGATGTCTACGAATGCTCCGTCGTTTTAATTAAATATCTACACAGGCCGATACATTGCAATTCAGGAAGACGCGGCCGGCGGCGATCCCCCATGCGCGGCCCCGAAGCCGGCTTCAGGCCGGAATGTCGCGCACCACCTCCGTCAATTTGCCCGAATTGATCTCGTAAAAGAAACCGTAAAGCTTGACGTTCGCCGGAACGGCTGCGCTGTCGCGAAGTAAGCGGACATCGTGTTTGATCGAATCTTCGAAGTTCGAAATGGCGAGGCTATCGTGATCGAACAGCGTTGAAATATCGGCATGGTGATGATGATGAAACTCATCAACGAGGTCTTCAGGTTCGAAAGCCGTAGCGCCGCAAAACGAGTGATGCACCACAACGACATTTTGAACCTTGAAAAGATAGTCCATCGTGGCGACCGACTGCAAAGCCGAAAGCGCGCGCCCACCCGCGTTAGACACCGCAAACAACGTACGCGTGTTACCGATGCGGTTGCCCGCTTCGTCGAGAATGTTCTCACCGGGATAAACCTCATCACCGAAATAGTCCGCGACAGCCTGCGGTATTTCAGATGCCCTCGGATCAAAGCAGTGGACCACGATCGTCTTCATCGGAATGAAGCGACTGAATCCCTGAAAATTTGACCGATCGAACCACGCCGCGTCAAACCACGGCTGCTTCCTGAATTCGAATTCGCTGTATTGACTCATTTTCCTTGCTCCATTTTCCACATTCATGGACTGATGCGATTAGCTGAATCACTATAGGATCATTGATCGATGTGCCGCAGACATTGACACCTCGTTTTCTGCCAGAACGCTAATTCGTTCTGGGCAAGACCTCGTTTTCTTTTCCCGCTCACTCCGAACCGGCCGCGATATCCGCCTGCTCTCGCACCGCCGACCTCGCGTAAGACCTGGCGGCGCGCCCGGACATTGGCAGAAAATGAGGTATGGTTGGCCTTGCGCCGCTACGCCGGATTCCGGTAGCGTGTGCGCTGGTCCACGACCGGTCGCCATAGCCAGGTCTTGTCATGGCCCGCATAAGGCTGGGTCCGGTTCGATCGGCGATCCCCGTACTTTGATACGTCAGCAAATGTCCAGAACCGACAATCCGGATGGTCGAGCGCCGCGCAAGGTTGTCATCGTCGCCTATGAAGGCGCCAAGCTCCTGGACATATCAGGTCCATTGCAAGCTTTCAGCGATGCCTGTTTTGACGACGGTCGCTCCGCGTATCAGGTCGTGCTGGCCTCCGAGTCAGGCGGTTCGGTGCGGACGGACACGCGTGTGAAGCTTGAAACGGAGTGCATCGATGACACGATGATGGACTCTGTCGACACGTTGCTCATCGCCGGCGCCGACCTGATCATGCCCGCCGCCGCGACGGCATCGCTGCGTGCAACGCTGGCGAACTATCTGGAACGACCGCGTCGGCTCGGTTCGGTGTGCACGGGCGCGTTCGTCCTCGCGCAACTCGGCGTCCTCGATCATCGGGATGTGACGACTCACTGGGCGGCCTGCAACCGGTTGGAGCAACAACATCCGGCCATCAACGTGAAGCCCGACTCGATTTTCGTCACGTCCGGCCATATCTGGACGTCCGCCGGCGTCTCCGCCGGGATCGACATGGCGCTGGCCATGATCGAGGACGATCTGGGCCATCTCGCGGCGCTCAATGTTGCACGCGGCATGGTTCTCTTTCTCAAGCGACCCGGTGGCCAGGCGCAGTTCAGCATCGAACTGCGCCAGCAGATGCGCGACGCGCGCGGCCGGTTCGAAGACCTCCATGACTGGATTCGTACCCATCTGGACGCGGACCTGTCCATTCCCGCACTCGCCGACGCCGCACGGATGAGCCCGCGCAACTTTGCTCGCGTCTATCTTCGCGAAACCGGGGAAAGCCCGGCGAGGGCGGTAGAGCGACTGCGCATCGAAGCGGCCAGACGTCTACTCGAGTCTGCGCACGAGCCCATCCAGGTCATCGCGCGCAGGACGGGTTTTGGCGACGACGAGCGTATGCGCCGGGCCTTCACGAAAGTGTACGGTGTGGCTCCGCAAGACTACCGCCGACGCTTCGGACCGCCAAAGGCATAACACGCACGAGAAGCCTCACGCCGGCATGCCGACGACGAGCCATCGGCCGGAAACGAGGTGTGTTTGTCATTGCTGACGGGTTCGGTACGCCCTATCTTCGTCGTACCGAACATTCAAGGATCCTGTATGAAACACCCTGTCACCGTCGGAGGCATAACGGCTCCTGATTCCGAGCTTGCACGTCGAGCAGCCGCGCTCGCCGAATCAGCCCACACGAAGCCGCTTTTGAATCACGTTCACCGGACGTGGTGGTTCGCGGAGTTCATCGGAAAAAAGCGGCAGATGAAATACGATCGCGAGCTCGTTTATCTCGCATCGCTGCTTCACGATCTCGGGTTGTCGGCGCATCACGCGGCAGATAAACGCTTTGAGGTCGATGGCGCCGACGCGGCGAGCAGGTTCCTGCATGCGCATGACTATCCGAAGGCGAAAGTCGATGTTGTCTGGGATGCGATCGCGCTTCACTCATCCGCAGATATCGCCGATCGCCGGGAACCGGAAGTCGCGCTCGTGCACTTCGGCGCCCACGTCGACGTGATGGGACTCAGGATGGACGAGATATCTCCGCAGTTGATCGACGACACCCTCGCGCTTTATCCCCGGCTCGGCTTCAAACAGGCGTTCACGCAAGCACTCGCCGAAGTGGCGAGACGGAAACCCCATACTGCGATTGGAACGGGTTTGGCCGACATTGGACGTCGCCTCGCGCCGGGCATTGAAATCCCCGATGTCTGCGATCTGCTGCTCGCCGCGCCGTTCGAAAGCTAAGCTGACGCAACGAGATCAAGCAGCAACCCGCGAGGCCGCGGCCCATGTCTTGTGATGGGGCGGCAATCGTGATCGGTTCGATAGCGCCTACGCCTTTGCCTTATCCGCGTGATTTCCGAGCGCATACCGTCCCTGCCCTCCTTGCTGCCACGGCCGTCCGCTCAGTCCGGCCTGCCGTCGGGAGGCAAGGGCCGCGCGCCGGCGGCATCGCCGCATGCAGCCGAAAGCTGCCACTCCTGAGCGGCGTCCAGACAAGCGCGAACTTCGTCATCGCCGGTCTGGGAAAAGTCCGCGTAAAACTGCCCGATGCCCATGAAATGGTACGGCTGCATCACGCAGACAAAATCGTCCGCCTCCTCGGTGAAGCGCGCTTCGGCACCGACCGGACAGACCGGGACCGCGATGACGAGCGCTCGCGGCCGACTCGCGCGCAGCGCCTTGAGGGCCACATGCATGGTCGCGCCCGTTGCGATTCCGTCATCCACGACAATAACCGTCTTCCCGAGCACCGCCACAGGCGGCCTTTGTCCCCGGTAAGCCGACTCACGGCGCTGCAGCTCGATGCGCTCGCGCGCAAGGGTCTCGGCGAACCGCGCTTCGCTCACGCCAAGCGCGCGCATCACTGCGTCGTTGACGTAGAGCGCGTCGCCGCTCGCCACGGCGCCCATCGCCAGCTCAGGGTTATAGGGCGCCCCGAGCTTGCGCACGATCAGCACGTCCAAGGGACATCGCAAGGCCCTCGCTACTTCGTAACCAACCGGCACGCCACCTCGTGGCAGCGCCAGCACCACGACATCATCGCGGCCTGCGTAGCGCTGGAGCGCCGTTGCAAGCTGTCTGCCGGCATCGGCACGATCGCGGAATACCTCGCTCATGATCTGGCGTCCTCTTCAGGGCCGGCTTTCGTGGCTCCATCGGGCACGCAACAGCCGTTCGCCATCGCGATACTCGATCGAGAGTCTGCCGTGGTGCGCCCGCAGCATCGCTGCGGCGAGCTTGCGGAGCACATGCGGGCCCGTCGTCGAAACGCGCACGCCATCGGACTGGACCTGTATGTCCATGATGCGTTCGAGCGCATGCAGGCCTGCTTCGTTGCGCGCCTCGCGGGAGAGCAGCGCGACGACCTGATCGAGGTGCGCGTTCAGATAGTCGCAAGACTTGAGCCACAACTCTCCCGCCGGCGCGTGATCCTGAATCCTTCGACAGGCGGGACACAGGAGTTGTCGGGTCACTTCCGCGCTGGCGCTCCAAATCCACCGGCCATTTTCGTAGATAGCGCCACATTCGCGGCAGCCCGTGCCGCTCATCACGCGGGCGGGGGCGCGATAGCTGTCGTTCGTGTGCGGTTGCAGTCGCTTGTCGCGACGCATTCCAGTCGCCGCGCTTTCGTTGCGAATCGGGTTCATATCGGTTCACTCACGTCGGAAAATTGGATGGCAAACGAACGGCGCGTTCAATTCGGCTCGCACGCACCGAGCCAGCGCTCGAACCATTCGTTTGCGAGGCAGGTGACTTCCTCGAGCGCGCCCGGCTCCTCGAACAGATGCGTCGCGCCGCGAACGATCTCGATTCGGTGCTCGCCGGTCATTTGCTTGGCGGCCTTGCGGTTCAGGCGCAGGACGTCCTCGTCGAGGCCGCCCACGATCAGCAGCGTAGGCGCCTTAACCGAGGCCAGTGCCGTTCCCGCGAGATCCGGGCGGCCGCCTCGACAGACGATGGCCTTTACCCAGCCGGTCTGCGCGGCCGCAACGAGCGCGGCGGCCGCGCCCGTGCTGGCGCCGAAAAGACCCAGTGGCAAGGATGCGAAGTCGGGCGATTCCCGCAACCAGACGAGGGTCGCGGCGAGCCGCCGCGCGAGCAGCGAGATATTGAAGCGATAGGTGCCATCGCCGTCGTGCAATTGCTCCTCGGCGCTGAGCAGATCGAACAGCAACGTGGCGAAGCCCGCGCCATGCAAGTCAGCCGCCACCTGCCGGTTGCGCGGGCTGAATCGACTGCTGCCGCTGCCGTGCGCGAATACCACGACGCCGCGGGCGTGGCTGGGTATTTCCAGTAACCCGCCCAGCGCCACATGATCGACAGGAATCTGCACATCCTGCATTTCCATCTGCATCTCCAGGCACGGCAGACGTATGCGGTTTGCACCGCGCTCGTGTTCATCATCATCGCCGCGTTAGCCGGCCGATTGACTTCGATCAATTGCTCGTGGCAAGGAGAAAGGGCTGCCTCCGGCAAAGCCATGCTCATCCGGATAGCAGCGAAGCCTTCTGAGCACCGTTGCCTGCAAAACGTCGTGCAGCGCAAGCCGGCAGTCCCGCTCAATGTCTGCAACGCTGAATCCCTCTCACGGATTTCCTCCGATCCACCTGTCGCCGTCTTTCGCCGGCTCCTTCAAGTTGAAGTTGATCAATCGCGCGCCCTGACTCCGGCCCTACGGGAGAACTGACCTGCATCAACGCGCCTGCGACACGGCCGTCCATGCTGTGATCGAGTGAGGAGGCGGTCATGCCGCCGCACGACATTGCGCTGCAACCCTGCACCGCCCGGTTACCCGACGAGCCGAGACCATGCTTATCCCCAGTACCGAGATCGCCGGGTTGCTCCGCGAGATCGCCGACCTGAAAACAGTCCCACCCATCGGCGGCGAATTAGCGCTGGAAGCGCTCGCGCCGCATCGGACCACACGCGGCAGGCCGGACCATCGGGCTCGATCATGTGGTATGCCCTGATCGAACAGCAGCGCCGATGGCTGCGTGCGTGGCGCGCGGCGTCGGAATATGCCGAGCATGTGTGCGATGGGTGGCCGGCGCCCGCGCTCGCTCACGCGGTCTCCTCCTGCTATGCCGGCCTCTACGATTCCCTGCCCGGCTTCACCGACACGCCACCGCCCTTCGTCATCGACACCGTCACGCTCGAAGGTCGCCGCACCGCGGTTGAATGCGGCATCGTCGCGCGCACGCCGTTCTGCGACCTGCGCTACTTCGCATGCCGCGGCGCGGACGCCGGGCCCCGGCGCGCGCTGCTGCTATGCGCGCCGCTGGCCGGCCATGCAGCCGTCATGATGCGCGAGACGGTCGAGACGCTGCTCGCCGATGGCGATGTCTACATCACGGACTGGAAAAACGCTCGGGACGTGCCGCTCGCAGCGGGACGCTTCGGCCTCGACGAATACGTGGCGATGCTGGACGACTTTATCGGCCAGTTCGCGAACGACACGCGGCCGTTGCACGTCCTTGCAGTCTGCCAGTCGACGTTTCCCGCACTCGGGGCGCTGTCGCTGCGCGCGCAGCGTGCCTTGTCCCCACCCGCCAGCATCACGCTGATCGGCGGCCCGCTCGATGCGCGCCTCAACCCGGGCACGCTCGGTTTCGCCGCCACATCGCATTCGTTGGACTGGTGCGAGCGTCATCTGATCGATGTGGTGCCTGCGCAGTTTGCGGGACGCGGCCGACGGGTTTTTCCGGCCTATCTGCAACAAGCCGAGATCGCAATCCTCTATCCGCATCGGTACGTTTCGCTGATCGAGCTTTACGCCGATGCGAGTTCGCGGGGCGACGTCCGCGCACTCGCCGATGCACGGCGCGCATTGAGCGAATACACCGCGCTGATCGACATGGCCGCCGAGTACATCCTCGACACCGTGGACATCGTGTTCCAGCGTGCGATGCTCGCGAACGGCACGTGGCGCGTCGCATCCGGAGCAAACGGTGCCGACGGCACGCTCGTCGAGCCGTCGGCGTTGCGGGACGTGGTGCTGCTGACCGTCGAAGGCACGCGCGATGCCGTCACCGGAGCCGGGCAAACGCACGCGGCGCATGCGATGTGCCCTGCCATTGCGCCGGATGCACATCGTCGCTTCGACGTGGAAGGCTGCGATCACTACGGGCTGTTTACAGGCGAGCGCTGGCTTGCCGATGTGCACCCCGTGTTACAGGCGACCTTCGCGAATGCCGAGGCCGCCTGGCGCTTGTCCCAGCGCGCCCGGAAGACGACGCGCCCGGCGCTGCGCTAGTCCGGCGTGGAGACGGTACGGCCTGCCGGCCTCGACCCTGCGGCCTTGCTCGTCGCGAGTCTGACAACGCATCGCGGTCGCGAGCGAAGCGCGTGCCGTCACGACCTTGACGGTTTGATCAGCCACGCAACAGGGCGACCAGGGGTGACCGATGTCGACGATGGCGGCCACAGGGGCCGAAGCGCAGGCGAGCGCTAAACGCAGCACTTTCGGCCAACGACAGGCGCGAACCTGTACGGACCACGATGACGCGGGAAACGACGGCTCACAAACGAGCTGACTGCGTCGACGCCCCGTTTAGCGGGCCGCCGCCTCGTCCTCGCGCGCCGCGAGCGCGTCCTTGATAGCAAGGACGAAGCGGGCCACCTTCTCCACCGCTATATCCTCTTTCATGTCGCGCGCGGAAATCGCACAAGTCGCGAGCGGTGCGCGGTGCGCGAGCTGCTGCAACTGCGCGAACGTTTGTTCGCTGCCGCGTGAGCCCATGGTGCAAAAGAATGCGGTGGCGCGCACTTCGTGCCAGTGTTCGGCCAGCCAGGTCGCCACGGGCGTGGAAGCGCGAGCGGCCCACACCGGCGTGCCGATCAGCACGACGTCGTAGTTCGCAAGCACGTGGGCCATCGGCTGAAGATGCGCCGTGCGCTGGCGAACCACATCGACAATCGAGCGCAGGAAGCCGAAAGGCCCGGCACGCCGCCGGAATTCGACCTCATGCAACCGTTCGTAATCGCCTTCAAGCTCGGCGGCGAGCCGCCCGCCCAACTCGGCGGTGGTCTCGCTGCGCGAGTAAAAGACGACGAGGATGCGCGTTGGGGTATTCATGACCGAATCCATGGAATCTTGCCGATGCGCGGGCTAAGCCCTGTCACCGCGGCGCTTCGCTTCGAAATGCTGCTGGCGAGCGGCGATGAGGCGCAATTCATCGAGCAGGTTCGCGGCCGCATGCAGCAGGTCGTCCAGCGTAACGATGCCGACCAGCGAGCCGTCCGCGCCCACCACGGGCAGACGGCGTACGCCGTGCAGATGCATGCGCCGCGCGAGCATCCATAAGTCGTCGGTGCCGTGGGCGAGCACGGCGGGCGCCGACATCACGTCGCCGGCATAGAGCGTCGTCGGCGAGGCATCCGGACTCACCACCGCCAGCACGATGTCGCGATCGGTGAGCACGCCAACCGGCTGGCGCGCGCCCGCCTCCTCGCTCACCACCACCAGATCGCCCGCATGAAGGGCGCGCATGCGGGCCGCCGCTTCGACAATGGACGTTTGCGGACCGCAGGTGGCCACCTCGCGGGTACACAGTGAACAAGCATTCATTTGACTTCTCTCCACTCGGCCAGCAAGGCGTCGCATTCGGCCGGCTGGCTGACCGGCTCGCAGGCGAACACGCTGCCGAGCGCTGCATGGGCGGCACTCGCGAAGGACGCGCCGCACCGCTCGACCACGATGAAACCCGCACATGCCACAGCCGACGCCGTCACGATGCCGAATACCCACCGTTCCAGCTTACGAAAGATGCGATACATGACAGCTTTACCTCATTCGGTGTACAGAATATCCATGATGATGCACACAGCGAACGCCACGCTTTTCGCGCGGACCACACGCCGCCGTTCTCGACTGCCTCGGCCGGATCTCGCCGCGCCTCCGAACCTCGTCGATCACACCTGTGACCCGGCGCACATGCGAGATCGTCCGCCGGCCCCGCTTTCACATCGAGCTTGAGGTCGACCCATTGCTCGGCTAGATGCTGATATAGCCGCGGAAAAGCCACGGCAAACGCACGCTGGACGACGAGGACGGCTCGCCGGGCTGCGCCATGCAACTGCCGGAAAAGCACGGCGCGCCATCAGCGGAGAAAACGGGCACGAACGCGAAAGCATCGTTGACCCGAATGAGGCAATCGTTGTTGTAACGCGAAGGCGGATAAATTTCGATCGACCGGAAGAATCCGTGATTTTCCACGCCCCTTGCCATTTCCCTCACCCGCGACATGTCGGGTTGATGGACTTCAGCGCACCACGCATAGCGCGCCGGTATCTCGTCGCTGCGTGTGCCGCGCCTGACTTCTTCGCCTGCGGTGAAGGCCAGCTCGACACCGGGGTACGGCAAGCAATGCGGCGCCTGAACGACCGGCCCTTCCGGGCCGAGTGCAGGCGGGGGATAGATCCACATCGCGACATCGAGTACGGGCGTCCTGCGTGAAAAGTACTCTGCCAGCCAGTTCATACGCGCCTCCGTGCCGTGTCAATTTCGCGTTAGCCGAAGCACACCCGCCGTCGTCCCTGCGGACCATACGGCAGACCGTATATCGACGATGCCTTCGCCGATGCGAAACCGCGCCAGTTCATCCTGTCGCCGGCTGCATGTCCGGCGAGAAAGTACACGCTCATCGCGCGATGGCAATTGCAATTCCATGCGGATGAAACCATCGTGTCCGCTACCGCGGCTGTCGGCTTGACTCAAATCAATCGGCCGCCCAATCCGAATCACATGGCTGCGACAGCCGCACCGGGCATGCGCCGCAGCGGTCATTTTGCGTGCAGCCTCGCACGCGCTTGTTCACTGGCCCCGGATGTTGCCGCGCGATCCGATCGACCGATGCGGCGAGTGGCACACACTGCGGTGTTCCCTTATTCAACCGCGCGCAAACGCACAATGATTCACGGCATCAGGCAGCCCGCGGCGAATTCGTGTTTGTGAACCGGCGGCTGCCGTCACGAGGAAGTCAGTACGCCTCGCCATTAGCCTCACGGTGTATTGCGTGAACGACATGAAGACCGACAAACGCCTGCAACGCTCAGACCTTGGCGGCGTGCGCGCCGAGTCGTCGTCGCTCGACATCGTGTTGCCCGACGGCGAAACGGAACTGATCGACCTGATTCCCGACCCTGCGACCGCCACGCCGCTGGATACGCTCGGCCAGCGCGCGCATGGGCGAATTCGTGCAGGCACGGCTCGACGACATGTCTGCCGTGCAGGCGGATATCGTGCGCCGGCGCTTCGGGATTGGCGTCGAGCCCCAAACCTACGATGAAATCGCGTGCCGCACCGGTATCTCGCGTGAGCAGGTTCGCCGCACCGAACAGCGGGCACTGGAGGCGTTGCGGACGTCGGAACGCGTGCGCGCCGCGCACGACTATCTCGATCCGGAGCCGTAAACGCAACGCCTGAACGGCACTCGCGCGCCACCTCATGCCGCGCGTTCGACGTTGCCCACTTCTTTGGACCTCGCACTTTCCGGCACACTTTCCGGCGCACTTTCGGGCGCGCCCTGCCGCGCGCAGCCGGCCGGCTCAGGCTCGTTGGCGATCAGCGCGAGCAGTTCGTCGTGATCCAGCATTTCCCGTTCGAGCAGACGCAACGCAATCCGGTCGAGCGCCTCGCGCCGTTCGGCGAGCGTCTGCACCACCCGTTCGTGCGCCTCGTTCAGAAGCCTGCGTACTTCGTCGTCGACGCGCTGCGCCGTATGCTCGCCGCAGCGCGGGCCGTCCGTGGCGCCGAGCGCATGTGCCGTCCCGGGCTGGTCGGCGCAATTCGCGAGGCCGATGCGCTCGCTCATGCCGTAGCGCGCCACCATGTGCCACGCCATGGCGGTCGCGCGCTCCAGATCGTTTTGCGCGCCGGTGGACACGTCGCCGAACACCAGCTCCTCCGCAACCCGCCCGCCCAGCAGGGCGTCGAGCCGGTCGAGCAGTTCGCTGCGCCTGAGCACGTAGCGGTCCTCGGTCGGCACCTGCTGCGTATAGCCGAGCGCGGCCACCCCGCGCGGAATGATCGACACCTTCTTGACCGGATCGCAATGGGCGCGGCTTTGCGCCACGAGCGCGTGTCCCGCCTCGTGCCATGCGATCGTCTGCTTTTCCTGCGCGTTCATGACGCGGCTCTTGCGTTCGGAACCCGCGAGCGCGCGATCGATGGCCTCGTCGAAGTCCGCCATGGCGACCGTCGCGCGGTCGGCTTCGGCGGCGTGCAGCGCGGCCTCGTTCACGATGTTGGCGAGGTCGGCGCCCACGCAGCCGGGCGTGCGCGCCGCCAGCTCATCCAGATCGACATCCGGTGCCAGCGGCACCTTGCGCGTATGCACAGCCAGGATCTGTCGGCGTCCGGTCAGGTCCGGACGGTCAATGGCGATATGGCGATCGAAACGCCCCGGGCGCAGCAGCGCGGGATCGAGTGTTTCGGGCCGGTTGGTCGCCGCCAGCAGGATGACACCGGCATTGGCCTCGAAGCCGTCCATTTCGACGAGCAACTGGTTGAGCGTCTGTTCGCGTTCGTCGTTGCCCGACATGAGGTTCGCCCCGCGCACCTTGCCGAGCGCATCGAGTTCGTCGATGAACACGATGCACGGCGCCTGCCGCTGCGCCTGCTCGAACAGGTCGCGTACCCGCGCCGCCCCGACGCCGACGAACATTTCCACGAACGACGAACCGCTGATGGAAAAGAACGGCACGCCCGCCTCGCCCGCGAGCGCCTTGGCGAGCAGCGTCTTGCCGGTGCCGGGCGCGCCGACGATCAGGATGCCTTTCGGTATCTTGCCGCCGAGCCGGCGATAGCGCTCCGGATGGCACAGGAACGACACGATCTGTTGCAGCTCTTTTTTCGCTTCGTCGATGCCCGCGATGTCGTTGAAGGTCGCGCCCGTGTCGCGCTGGACATAGACCTGCGCGCCGCTTCTGCCAATGCCCATGAAATCGCGCGCGCCGCCGCCCCGCCGCGACATGACCTGCCACACGATCACGAAGAGCACGAGCGGCGCGAGCCAGCCGAGCAGCGCGCTGCCCCAGTTGCTGTCGACTGCGCCGCTATAGCGCACGCCGGCGGCGCCGAGGCGGCCCGACAGCGCGTCGTCGGCGACACGGACCGTCGCAAAAGGATAAGGCGCCGGCCCGTCTCCAAAGCTCGCGGC
Source organism: Paraburkholderia tropica (assembly GCF_014171495.1). NCBI lineage: Bacteria > Pseudomonadati > Pseudomonadota > Betaproteobacteria > Burkholderiales > Burkholderiaceae > Paraburkholderia > Paraburkholderia tropica. The sequence continues at coordinate 1,139,975 of NZ_CP049136.1, read as the reverse complement.
CTCCGACGCAGGCAGGGTCGCCCTGGCGTGTTCCGAGCGCAGTTCGCCGGTGATGCGCGTCGGGCTGATCACGAGATTGTCGACCTGATGCGCGTCGAGCAGGCGCACGAAGTCGCTGTACGCCATCTGGGGCACGGAAGGCGTGGACCAGAACAATTGCAGCGCCACCATCAACAGCAGCCCGACAAAGAAAGCGATGCTGCCGTAATCGAACTTCTTCTCCATACTGAGCTCTCCCCTCGTTGCGCAGGGGCAGGCGTTCGGCGATCACGCCCCTGCCGATCTCGCGTGGTGCAGCGACGTGGCGGGGCGCGCCTCGCCGTCCGGGTACGTGGCTGTCAACGACGCGAGATATGCCATCCAGTCCGCCGACTGCGCGCCGGTTCCGGCCGGCGTTGTCGCCAGGCCCGGCGCACCCGTCAACCACACCTTCCGGGCGCCGAGCACCGTGTCGCGAAGCATCGCGCCATAAGACGCCTGGGTTTTCGCGGCGGCCACCATCCCTTGCCCCCACAAGGCCACGCACGCCGCAAGATACTCGCGCGTCATCGTTTGCCACGCCTGCGCGACGGCCCCCGTATCGTGGGTGCGCGCCTGCATCCATACCTCGCACAGGTGCTGCGCGGCAGTGCGGTCGCGATCGAGGCACTTCGCCTGGAACGCCAGCGCGGACGCGAGTTGATCGAAACCGATCTGCACCATGCGCGCGCCCATGTCCGACAGGAAAACGGGTTGAAGCGGCGTGTCTGGAGCAATAGGGCTCATGTCATTCTCCTGATCAATCAAAGCGTGCCGGATTCACGACGCACCAGGCCCTGATCCGTTCGTCGAATCCCATCCTTGTTCAATCTAGCGAACCGGTCCTCCGCAAAATTGACCTGCATCAGCCGAGATCAGCATCCGAAATAGCCACGATGGCGATCCCGCGTGCGCTGCCTTGCTTGATCTGCATCAGAGGCCGCCCTCGCGGCGCGCGCCAGTCTTCTGATTGCCCGATTGACTTCCCGCGCGATGCGCACCTTCGCCATGCCTTACGCAACGAACGACGATTTGCCCGCGAGCGTCCGCAATCATTTGCCGTCGCACGCACAGGATATTTTTCGTGCCGCCTTCAACCATGCGTGGGCCGCCCACGCATCGGACCCACGCCAGGAAGAAGCGGCGCGCCGGATCGCCTGGGCCGCCGTCAAGCGCCTCTATGTCCGGACGGGTACATCGGATACCTGGTGGGTGCCGCGCTGAAGGGTCGGCCCTGTCCGGGGCATGAAAGCGGCGTGAGGCGATTGCCACCCCTGCGCCGCCGCTCTTTTCAGCGAGTATCGGGGGCAACCGGGCCGTGCATGAGCCGCCCCAATTGAAAAGACGGCTAAGGCGTGATTTCGACCCCATGGGCGCGGCGCGACGCCTCGCCTGCCGGCACGACAAGGTCCGCATCGTGCGCCGCCTCGCGGGCCGCGACGGCACGCTTGATCGCCACGAAGCTGTCGGGGCTCACCGAAATCGAATCGATCCCGCATTCGACCAGGAACGCGGCAAACTCGGGATGATGCGCGGGCGCCTCGCCGCACAACCCGACCTTCGCCCCGCATCGATGGGCTTCTTCGATCACGGTGCGCACCATCCACTTGAGCGCGTCGTTCTGCTCGTCGAAAAGGCCCGCCAGTTGCGCCGAGTCGCGGTCCACGCCGAGCGTGAGCTGCGTGAGGTCGTTGCTGCCGATCGAGAAGCCGTCGAAGCGCTTCGCGAACTCCCGGGCGAGCACCACGTTGGACGGAATCTCGCACATCACATAAATCTCCAGGCCATCGCGCCCGCGCTCCAGCCCGTTCCCCTTCATGACCTCCAGCACACGGTCGGCCTCCTCGGGCGTACGGCAGAACGGGATCATCACGATGACGTTGGTGAAGCCCATGGTTTCGCGCAGGCGCCGGATCGCACGACATTCGAGTGCGAATCCTTCACGGTACAGCGGCGAGTAATAGCGCGAGGCGCCGCGAAAACCAAGCATCGGATTGGCTTCGCGCGGCTCGAACTGGGCGCCGCCCACGAGGTTCGCGTACTCGTTGGTCTTGAAGTCGCTCATGCGCACGATCACGGGACGCGGAAACTGCGCGGCCGCGATGCGCCCAAGCGCCCGCGAAAGGTGGTCCACGAAATAGGCCGTCTTGTCCGCGTAGCCCGCGCTGAGGTTGCGAATCGTGCGCTTTGCCTGTTCGTCCTTCAACTGGTCATAGTGAACCAGCGCCATGGGATGAACGCGAATCTGGTTGCCGATCACGAACTCCATGCGCGCGAGTCCCACCCCATCGGCGGGCAGGCGCCACCAGCGAAACGCCGCCATCGGATTCGCGAAGTTGAGCATGATGCCGGTACGCGTGGGCGGCAAGCTCGAGAAGTCGATCTCGTCCGCGTGAAAGTCGGCGATGCCCTCATAGACCTCACCTTCCTCGCCCTGTGCGCAACTCACGGTGACCTTCTGGCGGTTGCGCAGCACGCGCGTGGCATTGCCGCTCCCGACGATCGCCGGCAAGCCCAGTTCGCGGCTCACGATCGCCGCGTGCGAGGTGCGTCCGCCATGGTCGGTGACAATCGCCGACGCGCGCCGCATGATCGGCACCCAGTCGGGGTCGGTGGTCTGCGCGACCAGCACCGCGCCGTCCACGAAGCGCGCCATGTCGCGAGGCTGCTCGATCACGCAGACTTCGCCCGCGCCTATCGCCTCGCCGACGCTGACGCCCGAAAGCAGCTTCGGCCCGCTCCTGTCGAGATGCCAGGTCTTGATGCTTGCGGCATCGCGGCGCGACTGCACGGTTTCCGGACGCGCCTGCACGATGAAGAGCTCGCCCGTCGCGCCGTCCCGCGCCCACTCCATGTCCATCGCACAGCCATAGTGCGTCTCGATCAGACAGGCCCAGCGCGCCAGCTTCAGGATTTCATCGTCGTTGAGCACCCAGGCGCGGCGCTCGGCCAGCGAGGTCCGCACGCTCTTGGTCGGCTGCATGCGGCTGGGTGTGCAGATCATCTTGATCGCCTTGGCGCCGCACTTCTTGCCGACGATGGGCGCCAACGCAGGGTCTTTCAGCAGCGGCTTGAATACCTCGTATTCGTCCGGATCCACCGCGCCCTGCACCACGTTCTCACCGAGGCCCCAGGCCGCATCGATCAGGACGACGCGATCGAAGCCGGTCTCGGTATCGATCGAGAACATGACGCCCGCGCCGCCGAGGTCGGCGCGCACCATCTGCTGCACGCCCACCGACACCGCGACCTTGAGCGTGTTGAAACCCCTGGCCTGACGGTAGCTGATCGCCCGGTCGGTGTAGAGCGAGGCGTAGCAGCGCCGGCATGCGTCGAGCACGGCGGCGGCGCCGGACACGTTCAGGAAGGTCTCGAACTGCCCCGCGAAGCTCGCCTCGGGCAGATCCTCGGCGGTTGCGCTGGAGCGCACGGCAACGCTCAGCACGTCCTGGCCGCTCTGGCGGCTCAACTCCGTATAGGCAGCGGCGATAGCGTCCGCGATCGCCGCCGGCCATTCTCCTCGCAAGACCGCCGCGCGGATGCGTGTACCCGTTTCCGCGAGCGTGCGGCGCCCGGTCTCCAGATCGTCGAGCGCGGCGGCGATCACTTCATCGAGCCGGTTTGCCGCGACAAAGTCACGATACGCCTGCGCCGTGGTCGCGAAACCGGGCGGCACCTTAATGCCCTGTGGCGTGAGCCGCGCAATCAGTTCGCCGAGCGACGCGTTCTTGCCGCCGACACACCCGAGATCGGCGCGCGTGACTTCCGCGAGCCAGACCACGGCGGAAGAGGCGCCGGCGCTCACAAGGCACCCCGCACGAGCAGCACCGGGCAGTCGGTCACGCGCACACATTCCTCGGCGATACTGCCGAGAACGGCGCGTCGCACGCCGCGACGGCCATGCGTGCCGAGCACGACGAGTTGCGCGCCCACGCGCGTGGCGCAGCGGTTCAGGCAGTCCGCCACGCTGTCGGTGACGCTTTGCAGTTCCAGCAGCTCCGTCTCGCATCTCACGCCCGCGCCCTTTGCTTCGGCGCGCGCCACTTCAAGCACCCTGCGCGCGCCTTCGCGGTAGGCGGCGATCAGGTCCGCCGGCACGTAGGTCAGCCCCATGCCGAAGGGCGCCAGAATGTCGATCACATGCGCGACGTAGAGTTGCGCGCCTGTCAGGCGAGCGACGCGCAGCGCCTCGGCGAGCGCGTGTCTCGACGTCTCGCTGCCGTCGAACGCCACCAGAATCCTGTCATACATGTCGGCTCCTGAATCGGGATGTCACGCCCGTGTGGTCTTGCGTGCTTTTCATCATCGGGTTGGGCCGCGCCGCGGCATTGACTTGCGTCAAGAGACAAACGGGGCCGAACGGAGCGCGTGGCCGTGCGCATCCGGACGGGCGTTTGATGAACCTGGCGAGAGTCCGCAGCGTAGGCAGGCGAGCCGGCATCTTGCCGGCCCGCCATCGGGTCAACATCAGTTTTGTGGAAGCAATCAGCGATACGGACGGAGCCGCCGGCGACAGCCTGCTCTCGGGGGTGGCGTCGAGCTCCCGCGATTTCGCCGTGACGGACGCCTGTCGTCGTCCGGCGTGGAAGGACAAAGGCTCCACGGCGTTGCGCGCTGCTCAAATAGGCGACCGTGGTCGTGCCGCTGTGGCTTCGCCGGTCAGGCGCCGTCTGAACAGGCGCGGCAAGGCGTCAGGCCGCATCCCGGATGGCGGCGTGCAGCCGCTTCACTTCATCCGCGTCGCACAGCGCCGTGCCGCTCTTGAGCAGCGTGGCAGAGGCCGCAGCCTGAGCGAGACGCGCGGCATCCCGCAAGCTGTCGCCGCGACGCAGCGCCACCAGCAGGCCGGCCAGAAAACTGTCACCGGCGCCGGTTGCACTCAATACGGCCAAAGGCAGCGCTTGCACGCGCAGGGTTTCCTCGGACGAGACAAGCAGCGCGCCGCGTTCCCCAAGGTCAACGCAACGATCTGCGCGCGCTGCTCCTCGACCAGACGACGGGCGGCCGACAGCCAATCGGTTTCGTCGGCAAGCGGCTTTCCTGCCAGTGCGGCCAGTTCGCCGAGGCTGGGCTTCACGAGGTAGACACCCGCTTCGAGTGCGAGCGCGAGCGCCGGCCCCGATGTATCGAGCACCACGCGCGTGCCACGCAGATGGGCATAGCGGGTCAGATCGGCATAGGCCCTGGCCGGCAATCCGGGCGGCAGACTCCCGCTCAGCACGAGATAGCGCGGCGCGGGCATTAACGCATCGAGCACCGCGAACAGGGCCGCCCACTCATCGGCGTTGATCTGCGGGCCGGGCAGAACGAAGCGAAACTCGCGGCCCGTGGCGCGCTCGCTCACGGAGAAGTTCTCGCGCGTTTCACCCGCAATGCGCAGCCGCCGGCTGCTGACGCGCTCCGCCGTCAGCATCTGTTCGAGCTGGCTCCCGGATGAGCCGCCCGCCAGATAGAGAGCGAGGCAGTTCGCCTCCCTTCCGTCGAGCCGCTGGATCACGCGGGCGACATTGATGCCGCCGCCGCCCGGGTATCGGCACGCGGCGTCGCAGCGCAGCTTGTGCGTATCGACGACCCGCTCCACTGCCGTCGAGAGATCGACGGCAGGATTCAGTGTCAGTGTCACGATCTCGATCACCTGCGCCCCCCTTCCCTTGTGCAGGCGTTTGCCTGCGGTGTCCAGAAAATGCTTGCGGCAGTGTCAGCAGCGCCTCATTGGAACGCGCCCCGCTGCGCGACGTACTGAAGACGTGCCACGCAAACGGGCCGCTTCTATCGAATGCAAGGCGCTTCGACATAACCGCCGTCGACATACCTGCGCAAGCGGCGGACGACAACGTCGAAACCCTGCCCGCAATGCGCGCTAAACGCGACATCGCGAATCCATGAACGCCGGCCTTCACGGCCGCATCGTTTGCGGTACGACCAAAGTGGATCAATCAAACACGGGGATTCAAGGAGCCGGAGCGTCAACCAGCAGCAGTGGCGTCCGCGTGAGACGCGCGACCTCTTTGGCGACACTGCCGACCACCAGATGAGTCAGCCCCCCGCTGCTGTGCATCCCCATCACCAGCAGATCAGCGGCCCATTCCACCGCCTCCCGCACCAGCACGCGCGCAATGTCGTCGCTCGTTTCCGCCGCGCCGATGGTGGCCGTCGTCACGTTGTCCGAAGCCCGCTGGAGACACTGTTTTGCCGCGACCAGCGCTTTCGCTGCGCGCCCGACGTCCGGTGCATCGTGCGCCACTGGCCAAACGGGAGCCGGTGCAGCAACGTTCACTGCGCGCAGATGCGAGGCTCGCGTCGCGAGGCGCAGTCCATAGGCCATGCAATGTCGTGCGTCCTCAGCGGAATCAACCGCAAAGAGGATGCGTGTCGGCCGATCGTGTTCGGCTTGCGCCCCGGAAAGGGGGACGATCAATAGCGGACACCGGTGCAAACGCGTCAATGCCCCGGAGACGCTTCCTTCAAGCCATCGCAACCATTGCCGATGCTGCCGCGCGCCGACGACAAGCAGATCGGCCTGCCACGAAGCCGCCGACGTCACGATTGCGCGGCCGATATCGGTGTCGCGTCCGGGCAGTTCGATCGTCTGAGTCTCCGCTCGAATGCCGGCGCGCGCGAGATAGTCCGTCGCGTTCGCGAGCACGCGCTTCGCCTCGCGAACCCGTTCTTCCTGCAAGGAATCCAGAACCGGAATCGTGGCGCCTCCGGGCGGCAGAATCGACGCTTCGCCCACCACCACGCTAACGAGGCGGACGATGCTCCCAATCGGCGCGATGTCGCGAACGAACCTCAGCGCCTCGCGGGAAGCTTCTGACGAATCGATGGCGATGCATATTCTCAGCGACATGCGTCAAGTCCTTGAGATGTCCGCCCGACGGACTCGTGCGGTTTTACGCGGACTATCGCGCCTGTTTGCACAGGAGAATCACACCGCAGGTGTCGGGATCGTCAAGACGGAAAATCGCCTCTGATCCTCCGCGCGCAGGAACCTGCACCGCCTTCGTCGCACTCTGCGGGCCAAGATGAATTTCGATCTGGTAGCGGCCCGCGGGCAGGCGGACAAACAGGAACGGCCCTTCCGTGCGCACTCGCAGAACACGATGACGCGACATATTCCAGATGCTCACGTCGACATCGGACAGGAACGCACCCGACTTCGTCGTGAAGGTCATGCGCAGGTTGTACTGTTGAGCCTGCGCTCTGAACGCTTCGACTTCGGTTTGGCCAATGCCCCCTGTGATGTAGCTGATGCCGTTGTGCCGGACGGGTGCAGACGCCGGCATTGCGTCCACGCTTCCGGAAAAAACGACCAGTCCGGCAAAGAGGAGGAAGGCGTAAAAGCGGAAAAGCGTGAACATGAACGGGCTCCATTCGCTTGAACTGCGCCACGACCCGGTGCTCGGCGTGGCATCGATGAAGCAAGAATAGAAATGTCGCTCGAACGGCAATTGATATGCATCAATTGGCGCTGCCGTTCCTGTCACAAACTCGAACAGCGCGCCTCCTCCGCTCGCCCCGTCGCTCCGTGGCCGAACGTGGCCGGGGCGTGATCCATCGGCACGCTTGAAGAACCGACCGGTTGTTTGTATGGACACCCGTTGCGTTTCTAGGCGCCCTCATCGAGCGCGTGGAACAGTTCATCCTCCTGCGTACAGTGCAAGCGCACAATCGCGTCCAGTCCGTACAGTAGTCGCTGGAATTCCTGAATGCTGTCCGCGTCGGGGCCCTCGCTCGGTATCTCCGCCGTCATCTGTCCAAGCAGACGGGCAAGGCGAAATATTTCCCGATGCGTGCCGCTCATTGCCGCCATCGGATCTTCTCCACCGAGCAGGCGCGCGAGATCCGGATACACCTGCGCATCGTCGCGCTGTTCGTGCGGAACCAGCTCTCGGGACAGCGACGCGTTCACGCTCTCGAGCGCGCTTGCAATCGTCGTTCGCGGCAGTCGCGGTAACTCGTCCGCCAGCTTCCGGATCTGTTCGATCACCGGCCCGAGTTCGACGTGACCGGCTTTCAGACGGTCCGCATCGTCCCGCGCGAGACTACCGGTCGTCGCCGTGGCGCGTATCCGCAGCGCCCGCAGTGCATTCGCGATGACACCCACGTCGATAAGCTCCTGAACCATCGCGCCCGCCAGGGGCTGCAAATAGCCGAGGGCCGCAACCACCATGGCCGCAATCGAAAGCACCATGCCGGTCACCACGCTCTGCATCGCGATCCGTCGGGTACGGCGAGCCACTCTCAATGCCTCCACGAGGCGATCCAGGCGGTCTACGAGCAGCACGATGTCTGCGGCCTCCGATGACGCAGCGGCCCCGCGCGCGCCCATCGCGATCCCGACGTCGGCGGCCGCGAGTGCAGGAGCGTCGTTGATGCCGTCGCCGACCATGATGACCGTGCCTTGCGCTCGAGCGGCGTGGATAGCGGCGAGCTTGTCCGCGGGCGTTTGCTCTGCGCACACTTCGGTGACGCCGAGCATTGCACCGATGGTTTCGGCCACGTCGCGTCTGTCGCCGGTGAGCATGATGAGCCGCCGGATACCTTCCTGACGCAGCAACCTCAGCGCTCGTGGCGTCTCCAGGCGGATCTGGTCCGCCATCTGAATGGCGCCCGCCATGACACCGTCGACGCCCACGAACACGGCCGAGGCGCCTTCGCTGGCAACGCGCTGAAGGAAGGCCTTGCTCCAGGGCGCCGGCGTCGCGACCGTCGATACATAGGCAAACGAGCCGATCGCAACCACCTGACCGTCGATCTCCCCCGTCAGTCCCGCGCCGGGCTGTTCGACAACACGGGCTGGCACGGCAAGCGAGAGCTTGCGTTCGCGTGCGGCCGTGGTTACCCCCTGGGAAATCACATGCCCCGACGCTTGAGCAAGCGAAGCGGCAAACCGCAACACGCTGTCCGCCGTTGTCCCGGGATCCGTGACGACCGCGACCAGACGAGCATGGCCGCCCGTCAGCGTGCCGGTCTTGTCGAAAAACAGGATGCCTGCCTGAGCGAGACGCTCCAGCGCGCCGCCGCTTTTGACGAGTACGCCGCGCTTTGCGCAACGCGACATGCCTGAGACGACTGCCACGGGCACCGCGAGGATCAGCGGGCATGGGGTTGCAACGACGAGAACCGCCAGCGCCCGCTCGACGTTGCCGGTGACAAGCCAGCTCGCTCCGGCAAGCAACAGGGCGACGGGGATAAAAAGCAGTGCATAGCGGTCGGCGAGGCGCGCCGCGGGACTGCGGCCTTGCTGCGCTGACTGCACCATGCGGACGATCCCGGCAAACGTGCTATCGCTGGCTGCCGCTGCGGCCACCATTTCGAACGGCGCTCCCGCGTTGACTACGCCGCTGGGCACGGCCTCCCCGGGCGGGCGCGACTGGAGCACGGACTCGCCCGTGAGTGCGGATTCGTCCAGCTGCGCGTGGCCAGCGAGCGTGCCATCGACCGGTACAAACTCGCCGCTTCGCACCAGTAACCGATCGCCCGGAACAACGGCGTCCAACTCCACGCGAAGCCACTCGCCGCCTTCGAAGCGATTGGCGTAGTGCGGCGCGTGCGCGAGCAGCGCCGTCATTTCTCGTCGCGCCCGCTCGTGTGCATAGTGTTCGAGCGCGCGTCCACTCGCCAGCATGAGCGCGATCACCGCGGCGGTAAGGAATTCGCCGAGTGCCAGCGCAAAGCCTATGGCGAGCAGCGCGAGGACATCGATGCCTGCTTCGCGGCGCCGCAACGCCTGGAAAATGGAAATCGACAACGCCAGCAGGACCGGCGCTGCCCCGACGGTCCATACCGCGTGGGCGATCACGCCTCGGCCGAATGCCGTCAGCATGAGGCCGCCTATCAGACCCAGGGCCGTGATGAGCAGAAGGACGAAGTCGATGGAACGCAATAGACGTCGCATGGCGAAACCACCAGGTTCTCTCGAGGCAGATTGCGGTACGAATTTCCGGACGACTGTAAGGTGTGCCTGACACAGTGTATTAACCGGTTCTTAGCACCTCTTGACTGGCGTCAAACCAGGCGGGACGCCGACGACTCCGATCTGAATCCAGACTCGTTTGCAAACAGGCGTCCTTGCGACGAAACCCTGCGAGGTTCGCGCAGCGGGCGGTCTCTTAAGCGTTGGATAAGGCTTCTCGTGCAAGATACACGCTACACACGTTCCAAACTCTTCAAGGAGTGACGATGTCTGCCATCAAGCAAAACGGCGACGAGACCTACGGACTCGTTGCCCGACTTCTTCACTGGTCGATTGTCGTCCTGGTTGCTGCTCAATTCGTCGTGGCCTGGACGATGCCCGACGTGCACCGCGATACGCAACCGGTCGGACTCATTGCGTGGCACCTTGCGATTGGTACGGCACTCATTGCGGCCATGGCTGTACGGGTCGTCTGGCGCGTCACGCACAGGCCACCTCCGGGCACACTGCCGCCGCTGCTGGCCACCGTTTCTCGCTCCACGCACTTCCTGCTTTATGCCGCGCTGATTGCGGTTCCGCTGCTTGGCTGGGCCAACGCATCGTCGCGAGGGTGGAAAGAGACGGTCTTCGGCGCACTACCGTTGCCAGCGCTCGTGCCCACCGGATCAACCGCCGGACATGCGATGGGAGACATCCATGGCGCGCTCGCCTGGGCGCTGCTGGTGCTGATCGGCGTGCATGTCGGCGCAGCACTGTTCCACCGTTTCGTGCTGAAGGATAAGGTGCTACAACGGATAACCGGGTAATCGCCATCCGGTCATCGCGTCAACAGTTTGCCAATGGCTCGTTTCCTGCAAAAGGAACGAGCCGTTTTTCATTTAGTGCCTTTAATCGATCCTCGCTATTGCCTCGGCAGTTTGACATGCGTCACGCGTGGCGCCGCGGCGGAAAATCAGAATAAAAAACGAGAGGCCTGTCCGCTGAGAGATGCGCCGTGGCGACACGGTCAATCCTGTTTGTGGTGGTGCTGCTTGCCTTGTTTGGCGTATTCAGGTGCCCCGGGCGAGGTCCGCTGCCGATGAACAGGTTGTTGCCTGGCGAAAAATAAAAGCGGACAGCCGAGCTTCGGTTTCAGTGAAAACCTGCTCGATCAAAGGCAGCAGAGTATCGCCACTGTACTTCTGGGTAAAAACCCGCTGCCTTTTGCTCGCGAAGACCTCGAGCGTCGTGAGATAGATTGACTCCGAGCGCGTTATCGTGAGACTGCAATGCGTGACTTCATTAGCGAAGTGGAGCAGTTTTAAAAGGGCCTGCGCTGCCGCAGATTCGATTTCCCGCGTTTTCTCAAAGCCGACGCAGGCCACATCCATTCCGAGTCCCATATCCCCCCATACTATTCACCTTCGACTGGAAGGGTTTGCCCGAGTCTGTGCCTTTCAATTGCATAGCGCAACAACTGTTTCACGAAATGCACGCCGGCCAAAAAGTATACAGAATCCCCTCTGTATCGGACCTGGTTGCCTCGCCCATCTTCTGGCGATACAGTCTGAATCTACCCGCATAGTCGCGGAACCATGGAGCGCGTCATGATCAGGGTTGGCATAGCTGACGAACACGCGATCATCCGCGTAGGAATCCGAAGCGCGCTGGAATTGGCAGGCGGTTTCGACATTGTCGGCGAGGCATCGGACGGCGACGGGACGCTTCGTCTGGTCACACACGCCTCTCCAGACATACTGACTCTTGGTCTAGCAATGAGCGGCTTGCGCGGCGAACATCTGATCCGCGAAATTCGACGCTCAGTCCAATCTCCGAAAGTCCTGGTGGTGACGAAATACTCAGACCCTGGTGTTGCCCGCGAATGCCTCGCAGCGGGGGCTTCAGGTTTCGTGACGAAGAACAGTCCGGCACATGAACTGATCGCGGCGCTGCGGAAAATTGCTGGCGGTGGGGTATATATCAACCTTTCAGGTCGTATTGAAACGCAAGTCGATGCCGCAACATCGCGTGGACTTCCCCACGAGAGGCTAACAGCGACTGAAATGCGCATTTTTCAACGCATTGCGTGCGGGCAATCCGGAGTCGAAATAGCGACCAGCATGGATATCAGTCAGAAAACCGTCAGCACTCATCGCGCAAACATCATCAGGAAGATGGAACTTCGCAACGATATCGATGTTATCCGTTATGCGATTGCCTACAAGCTCGTGCCCGACGACGATCCATGAGGGTGACGCTGCTCTGGCTGAGCGCAGCACATGACCAGTCCCGCGCGACAAACTGATTCGCTTCAATCGGGTTCTTCGCCTTTATCTTCCGCCCACAATATTCAGGTTCCCTGAGCATTACGCAAGGGATGACCGGCGTGCTGTTGCCGTCGGGGCGATACGATCGTCGGAGGCTCCGGAATCGCGCAACACACGCAGCACGCGCGAGTCCAGCGTTCGTCGATGGAGGCGCGAGCGCTCGAAGCCGTGCTCAGCAGCACGCAGGGGTCAGGGTCAATCTCGCCGACATCGCGCGAATCGCAGGGCGCCCCTGCAACTGCCCGGCGGGGGCGCCATTCGCCAGGGTTGCAGCCGAGAACGACCCTATGGTCGCCGCCGTAGCAGGCCGCAGCGCTAACCGCCCTCGGGACGCCGCGCTGCTGACGCGCACAATTCCGGAAGAAGCCCGATGGCGCCGATGATAGTGTTATCGTGGCCGCCATGACCACACAACCCAAAAACCAGCGGCAAATTCAGAAGGAAGCGACTCGACAGCGCATCCTTTCAAGCGCGCTCGAATTGTTTGTTTCGCGCGGCTACGTGGCGACCACCGTCGACGACATTGCCGCCGCCGCGAACACCACGCGTGTCACGTTCTACTCTCACTTCGAGTCGCGCCGCGAATTGATGCGCGCGGTGATTCACGAGCTCGACACCATCCTTGAGCGGCGCGACGAACCAGGCCGCAGTTCCACCGCCAGTTCGCTGGTCGCGGCCGTGCGCGAAGGCTCGCACGAAAAGCTGGACGACTGGCTGCGCGCGCAGGCCGCGCGCTGGCCGTTGATCAAGCCTTATCTTCTGGCCGTCACCGAGGCCGCGGCGGTCGATGCCGAAATGCGCGCACTGATGCGCGGCTGGATCGAGGAAGTGGTGGCAGACATCCGGGAAGGCCTTGATGCCGCCAACCGCTACGAGCCGGGCACGCGACATTTTCGCGGTGAACTGGCCTATGTCGCGTTGGAGCAGACCGCGCTCTCATGGATGCGCGGCGAGCTGGATCTGACGTCCGAACCGGCGCTCGATGTCCTGGCCGAACTGTGGTGGAAGATGCTGGGCGCGACCTGATCCGGGATTACCCTGTCATGGTATCCATTGGGTTTACATGATGTAAAGCGAAACTAAGAATACAGGCCATCCATCCACAATGAGGAGCTGGCCTGTGACACCCCGTTCATCCGGTATCGACCTTTGGGCCGCCGATGTGCTCGTCGATCCTTACCCGACATACCGCGCATTGCGCGAACTCGGCGACGTCGTCTATCTCACGCACTCGAATCTCTACGCCTTGACTGGCTACGATGTCATCAAGGACGCGCTTGCGGACCCGGCGCGATTCTCGTCCGCTCAGGGCGTCGGCTTTAACGACGGTGTGAACCAGGCCTTGCAGGGCACGTCGCTGGCCTCCGACCCGCCGACCCATACCCAATTGCGCGCCGCGCTTTCCGAAAACCTCACGCCGCGGGCTCTGCGCGGACTGGGCGAGCAGATCAAGGCGAATGCGCAGGCGCTGGTGGCCCGCCTCGTCAAGCAGCCGTCCTTCGACGCGATCGACGAAATCGCCCGGCGCTTTCCGATCGGCGTTGTCGCCGACCTCGTCGGCTTTCAGGGCGAGGCCAGGGCGAACATGCTGCGCTGGGGACAGGCCGCGATGGAAGTCATCGGGCCGATGAACCAGCGCACGGTGGAGAACTTCCCCATCGCGGGCGAGCTTTACGGCTACTGCTCGCAGATCACCCAGGACGCCCTCACCCCTGGCTCGGTCGGCTGGGGCGTCTTCGAGGCGGAGAACAACGGGATGATTCCCGCCGGCGCCGCGCGTCACATCATCCACCAGTATCTCGGCGCCGGGCTCGACACGACGCTTGCCGCGATCGGCAACACCGTCGCGCTGTTCGGGCGTTTTCCCGAAGCGTTCGCCAAGGTGCGAGCCGATCTCTCGCTCGTTCCGTCGGCGTTCAACGAAGTGCTGCGCTACTACTCGCCCGTCCATGTCTGGAGCCGCGTGACGGCGCAGGACGTGGAAGTCGGCGGCGCGACGATCCCGGGCGGCTCGCGCATTGCGGTCATGCTGGGCGCCGGCAACCGCGATCCGCGTCATTACGCGAACCCCGACATCTTCGACGTGACGCGCAACCCGATCGACCATCTCTCCTTCGGCTATGGCCCGCACGGTTGCGCCGGTCAGGGTCTTGCGCGCATGGAAGGCGCGGCGATCATCGAGGCGCTCGCTACGCAGATCAAGTCGTTCCGCATCGGCGAGGTGGCCCGCGCGCCGAGCAATGTCACCGTGTCCTTCGACACCGTTCCTGTCATCGGGCTGGAGGTCGCATGATCAAACTGATACTGGATCGCCCGCGTTGCGAAGGTCATGGCCTGTGCGAGGAAGTGGCCGCGCAACTGCTTCATATCGACGATGAGGGCTATGCCGCCATCGACGTGAACGAGATCAGCGCGGCGAACCTCGCGGCGGCGCAAGCCGCGGCGCGTGTCTGCCCGGTGGCCGCGCTCAGGCTCATCGAGGACGAGGCGCCCTGATGAACACGCTTTCGGATACCCCGCGACGCATCGTGGTGGTGGGCAACGGCATCGCGGGTTTGACCGCGTGCGACACGCTGCGCGCCGAAGGATTCGACGGCTCCATCACGATCATCGGGGACGAACCGGTCGCGCCTTACAGCCGCCCTGCCTTGTCCAAGGCCTTGTTGCGCGACGGCGATGACCTCACCTCGCACCTGCTGCCGGAGGCGACCCACGGCGCGACCGAGCGGCGCGGCATGGCTGCCGTCGGTGTCGATGTGGCCAGGCAATGCGTGCGGCTCGCGGATGGCGACGCGGTGCCGTATGACGCGCTGGTGATCGCCACCGGCACGCGCGCCAGACGCCTCGTTCGCGGCAATCGTAGCGATCCCGGCGAGGAATACACCGTTCGCACGCTCGCCGACGCGCTGGCGCTGCGTGCGCGGCTCGCGTCGAGACCTTCGGTCGTGGTCGTGGGCGGTGGTCCGCTCGGCATGGAGATCGCATCCGGCGCGGTGGCGGCGGGATGCGCGACCACACTCGTTTCGCAAGGCATGCCGCTCGCTTCCCAGCTCGGCGCGTGGCTCGCCGCGCGGCTCCATCATGCGGCGCTCGCGCAGGGCCTCGCCATCATGACGACGGGCTGCGCGGAAGTCGTGACGCGTGACGGGTCGTCCGTCGTCACCCTCGGCGACGGCACAGTCATCGAGGCGGAGGTGATTGTTTCGGCCATCGGCGACGTTCCGAATGTCGAATGGCTGACCACGAGCGGACTGCTCACCGGCGGCGCGCTCGTAGTGGACACGCGCGGCCTCGTTCGTCCGAATATCGCGGCCGCGGGCGATGTCGCCGCGTTTCCGCACGCGGGGCGCGTCGCGCGTGTGCCGCTGTGGACAAGCGCCATCGATCAGGCAAAGGTGGCCGCCGCCGCGCTGCTCAGACCGGATGCGCCGGAACTGGCCTTCCAGCAGTACTTCTGGACGGAGGCGTTCGGTGTCTCCCTCAAGGCCATCGGGCCGACGCCGGTCGCGGGCGAGCCGGAGATCGCGGAAGGGACGGCAGAACAGGGCGTGTTTCGCTGGCGACACTCGAATGGCCCGTGGACCGCCGTTGCGCTCGACTATCGCATCCCGATTCCCAAACTACGCCGACTGACGACGCTCGGCGCGTAACGGAGCGAGATTACCGGTGCCGCCGGTCTGGTCGAACCCATTTACGATCTGCCGGGATGCCTCACGGAGATTGACGCGCTCGCATAGAGCTGGATTCAGATTGCGTGATGGAAACGTCATCGAGATCCCGCCTTATCTCGCGAAGTTCCGCCTCGGGTCGATTCATTCGCGCGCATGCACCTCGCCGAACAGAAAAATCAACCAATAAAAACGCATTTGGACATGCCGATTCATCCAATGACTCGGGCGCTGTCCTGCGTTCGGCACTCAACTCAATGTTGAGCAATTCATAACAGTCTGTTCCTGAAAGCCGACTTTATCGGCTTCGGTTCCTGCATCGATTATATCGATCACCCGTCGCGCCGCGAGCCGAGACGGGTTCAATTCTCATACCAGTCCACGACGGCAGCCACACCCGCAGCCAGTTCAAACGCCAGCCCGCAAGAGCCTTTTAAAAGAGGAAGGCAGATCCATAAAATGGATAATCATATTAATAAATTCCCGAAAGTTATATCGGAATACACAGAGACAACTCGCAAATACAAATATGATTCTATGAATAGAAGAAAGATCAGGATGGACATCCGGGCGACCAGCGTTCTGCTTGCTTTTGTCAGCCCGGTGTTGCATGCGCAAAGCTCGGTGCATCTGTCGGGATCGGTGGACGCGGGCATTGCCTACGTCAGCGACGCAGGCAATGCCAATGGTCATCAAAGCGCGTGGCAGGCAAAGAACGGGGACATCAACATCAGCCGCTGGGCGCTCTCCGGCAATGAACAGATCAGCAACGATCTCAGCGCGATCTTTACGCTGACTAACGGGTTCAGCGTCATGAACGGCTCGGCCGCGCAGCAGGGCCGACTGTTTGGTTTTCAGTCGTGGATGGGACTTGCTTCGCAGTCGACAGGCACGCTCACCTTCGGTCGTCAGTTCGACGAGGTCGTTCAGTTTGTCGAACCGTTTGCGCTAGGAGGAACACGATACGGCGGAACAGCCTTCGCCCACGTTTTCGACAACGACAACCTCGACAACTACACGCGCACGAATAACTCCGTGAAATACACAAGCCCTGTGCTGCTGGGCGGCGTGAAGCTCGGCGCGCTATATGGTTTTTCGAATGAGGCAGGCGGCTTTGCGGATAACCGCGCATACAGTTTCGGCGCGGGCTATCAGTCCAACAACCTGGACCTCGGGGCTGGCTACCTCCAGTTCAATAACGCATCGAATCTCGCGACGGCCAACACGAATGGCGCCGAGCCGGCCGGCGCGCCGTTCAATGCGCAGCGGCAGCGCACCTGGGCCGCAGGCGGCCTTTATCACGTCAATCAGACCGCCGTCGGACTCATATTCAGTGAGACGCGCCTCGACAAGGCTACGTCGATCAACAACGTGGCCGATACCGCCATCAAACTACCCGGCGAAGACGTGCGCTTCGACAACGTCGAAATCAACGTGCGCTACGCGGTGAATCCGCGGTGGGACATTTCGGCAGGCTATACGTTTACGCTTGGCCGTTTCGCTACGGCGACGGGCGTGCGTTATCCGAAGTGGCATCAGGTCGGCATCGTCAACACCTACTTCCTGACGCCCCGCACGGACGTTTACGCGGAAGCCATTTATCAGCGCGCCAATCAATTGGCAGGAACGGGTATTCAGGGTGCGCAGATTTCAAACTTCTCGCGCGCATCCGGCGCAAACCAGCTCGTCACCGCGCTGGGATTGCGGCACCGTTTCTGATCGATCCGTTGCACATCACGCGGCAGCGCACGATATCGGATCGACACGCGCTGCTGTCTCGTCAAACGGAAAACCTATCCAGTCTCGACACGATTGCGGCCAGACTTCTTGGCCCGATAAAGCGCCTGGTCTGCGCGCCTCATCAACGTGTCGACATCGATCTCGTCGGCTTCACGCGTGACCACACCGATACTCACGGTGAATGCAACCGGCTTTACGCGCCACACGTGCTCGAAGTCCCGCCGTTCGATGCGCTGCCGCAGTGTGTTCGCGATGCTCTGCGCAAGACCGACATCGGCGCCCGGCAGCGCAGCGACGAACTCCTCACCGCCCCAGCGAGCAAACAGGCACGGCCGTGTCGTGATCGATTCGCCGATCTTCGCGAGCGCGCGCAACACTTCATCGCCAACGTCGTGGCCATACTGGTCATTGATCTTCTTGAAGAAGTCAATGTCGAGGATGAACACCGAAAACAGATCGGCGGTCCCGAACAATTTCTGTACGAACTCCAGAAACGCCCGGCGATTCGGCAAACCTGTGAGCGCATCGGTGACGGCCTGCTTCTTGAGCAGTTCCATTAGTCTCGCGCGATCGGTAATGTCGCGAACGACCGCCATGAATTCGACGCCGCCATTAAAGCTGATCTTGGAGACCGCAATTTCAACCGGCACGATCGAGCCGTCGCGATGCTGTCCGTACACACTGTTGGTTTCGTCCATACGCGGCGGAGTTGCCTGCCGAAGCGTCGGCTGATAGGCGTCCGCGAACTGCTTCACCTTGTGCGGATGGCCGGCGCGGAATCGCTCGGGCAACAGGGTCACGATGGGCTGGCCGAGTATCTCGGCCGACGAATAACCAAAGAGATTCTCCGCTGCGCGATTGAACAATGTGATGTTGTGCTGCTCGTCCATGGTCACGATCGCGTCATAGGCGAGGTCGACCAGCGCGCGATAACGCGATGCATCGGCTTCCGGCGCTTGAGCCGGCTGGCTTTGCGCGACCATGTCGAACCCGGTCACGAGCACCTCATCTGCGCATGCGTCGCCGTTTTGACGTTTGATCGGTTTGAGTGAAAGGCGCCACCATGAGCCGCCGTTGCGAACGTCGTGGATGTGCTCGGGCCGAGCAGGCGAGCCGGCTGAGAAACATGCGAGCAATTTCTCGCGCAACTCGCGCTGTGTGGAATCCGCAACCAGTGCGTCAAAACGGATCGGAAAAATTTGCGTATCGACTGCCGTTTCGCCCAACAGCTCGAAGAACCGGTCATTGCACGCGGTGACGACGAGATGCCTGCTGTCGTCGAGTCCGATCAGGGCGACGCATGGGGCATGGGTGTCCATGGCTGGGTGCTGTTCTTTGAAACGGTCAGACAAGATTTCACCTTACAAAGATGCTTGATCGGCGCGCATGCTGATTGATTGCGAAGGGGCCATCGGCGAGTTCCGGGCGTTTACCGGGTTATCGGCGTTTCGAAGCTGAAACTTTGAACGGTAACTTCGACCGATGCGCGAAGTGAAATTCGTCTTTCACCCTACGTGAAGCGTGCCCCGAGCGTCAAGGAACTGAGTTCTCGCGAGAGGCTTCGTCTCCCACTGACTATTACCGTTGATTACAAAATCGGCTCGATTCTGCCGGGAGCATGAGCGGTGCCGGCCGAGCCAACGGTCGATATGCGCGGCGAGTGTGAGTCCATTCTCCGGATCCACGCCCGCTACATCCGTACTATCCTGCCACGGCTTGATGGGCGACGCGGTGAATAGCGTGGGCGTCAGGGTTGCCGTGAGCGCACGAATCTCGCCCTCGTCCCGCAAGGGCGCTACCCTTTGCCAACAGTACGAGTGTCAGTTCCGCGCGCCAGGTTCACGCAAAGCACGCAGAAACAGCCGCAGGCGCTCAGTCACTTTCTGGTCGCGTCGGCTGATCACGTTGAATTCAACGCGGTGTTCCAGTGACTGCTCGAACAACACCCGCATCAAATCACGCTCGATCCAGTAAGCCGCGTAGTGCCGCGGCAGAAAGCCAACCAGCTTGCCGGAGAGCACCAGCATCGCGACGCCCTCCATGTTGTTGGCGACAGCAGCTAGCCGAAAGTTCTCCAGCTCGGGCAGCTCCTTCAGTTCGCGAAAGTAGCCGCGCGTGACATAGTCGATTCCCGTCACTGCGGAGGGATCGAACGTGGACGGTGGGCCATCGAAGAACGCATGGCCCCGGCCGCAATACAACTGGAGCGATTCCGTGTAGAGGTGCTCATACGACAAGCTCGCCACAGCGCCTCTAAACGGTCCGATCCCGACATCCAGCCGCCCGCTTTGCACGGCATCCTCGATCTGACTTGCCGACCCGATCTCCAGCGTAATACTGAGGTCGCTGTCACGCTCTCTGACTGCGCGAAGTGCCGCAGCCAGCCGGCCACCGGGATTGCTGATCGTGTTATCGACTGTGCCGATCGACAGCCGGCCGCTAATCCGGCCGTGAATGGCGCCGATATCCACATGGAAATCCTCCACCGAAGCGATGAGCTTCTCGACGGAATCATAGAGTCTGCGGCCAGCGTCAGTCAGCCGGAATCCGCCTCGGCCACGCTCGCACAACCTCAGGCCAACCCGGCCCTCTAATTCGGCCATCTGAAGGCTGATCGCCGAGAGCGTCATGTTTAACGACGCTTCCGCTGCGGAGAACCCTCCGCAATCGGCGACGGCCTTGAACACGCGCAGTTGGCGAAGATCAAAATCCGAGATTTTCAGCATGGCGCAGCACATGCGCAGTCAAACACCCGAAACGAAAATCCGCCCCCGCAGCGCGCCCGCACGCACCGCGCGTCACCCGTCTTAGCCCCAGCGGCGCACGCGTCATACCTCCTGATTTTCGAAAGTAAGGTTTTGGACATTGCTGTTCATCGTTTCAATTTGTCATGAAAAGATCCGCTTCACCGGTGCGAACCACCTCATCGATTGTAAGCAGGAGAACAGATGGAAAAAAATCGTTTCAGCCCGGTCACCGCGACCGTGCTTCCGCGTTTTGCAGGCATTGCCACGTTCATGCGTCTACCCTACGTCACGCCGCAAGACCCGCTTCATGCCGAGGTCGATATCGGGCTGGTCGGCATTCCCTGGGACGGCGGGACCACGAACCGTGCCGGTGCGCGGCACGGTCCCCGACACGTGCGCGACGCCTCGACCATGACGCGCAACGTGAACCGCGCGTCGGGCATCAATCCGTTTGCACTGTGCAACTGTGCCGATCTCGGCGATACGCCGGTCAATCCGGTCGACCTGATGGCGACACTCGCGCTGATCACGGACTTCTACACGACGCTTCATGACGCCGGCATTGCGCCCTTGTCGGTCGGCGGCGACCACCTCGTCTCGTTGCCTGTCCTGCGCGCGCTCGCGAAAAACGGTCCGATCGGCATGGTGCATTTCGACGCGCATACGGACACCTGGGACCGCTATTTCGGCGACAGTCTCTATACGCACGGCACCCCTTTCCGGCGAGCGATCGAGGAGAACCTGCTCGATCCCAAACGCATCGTACAGATCGGCATTCGCGGGGCGCAATACAACGACAGCGAGAACGATTGGGGCGAGCGCCAAGGTATCCGCGTGATCGATATCGACGAGTTCCACGCGCTGGGCGTGCCGGGTGTGCTGGCCGAAGCGCGCCGGGTGGTCGGCGACCTGCCCACGTATGTGTCGTTCGATGTGGACGCACTCGATCCCGTCTATGCGCCCGGGACCGGCACGCCGGAGATCGGCGGCCTGACGACTTACGAAGCACAACAGCTCGTTCGCGGATTGTGCGGCCTGAATCTCGTCGGCGGCGATCTCGTCGAGGTCTCGCCGCCGTTCGATCAAACCGGCAATACCGCGTTCGTCGGCGCAACCCTGCTGTACGAAATCCTTTGCGTCCTCGCGCAAAGCATCGCCAAACGCAAGCGCGACGCGACACGCGCCCTCGTGTCGGCTTGATACCGGCGCCCGATTCGTCGGGGGCCGGCTGCGCTTCGCTCCGCCTTTCCCATCACCACCACGCATTCGACGGAACCTCTATGTACACCTTCCTTTCGCGGTCGATCATTCCCATCGTCGCCTCCGTCGCGCTGCTGGCCCCAGCCTGCTCGTGGGCCCAGCAAGGCGATCTCCTCGCTCGAATCAAGGACGCAAAACAGCTGACGGTCGCGACTGAAGCCCGCTATGCGCCTTTCGAATATGTCGACGCCGGCAAGATCGTCGGCTACGACATCGACCTCATGAACCACGTTCTCGGCAAGGCGCTGCCGGGCGTGAAACTCAAGGTGAGCGATCTGCCCTTCCAGGGCCTGCTGCCGGGACTCGACGCCCGCCGGTTCGACATGATTCTCGCGGCGGTGACGGTCAACAAGGATCGCGCCGACCACTTCGCATTCACGCTGCCGGTTGCCGACGCCACGATTGGCGTGCTGCTCCGTGCGAACGAAGCCGGTTCGGTTAAATCGACCAGCGATCTCAACGGGAAAATCGCCGGCGCGCAGATCGGGTCGGTACAAACCCAGGCGCTGACCGCCCTCGATAAAACGCTGAAATCCTCGGGCGGCGAAGGGCTCAAGCAGATCAAGCAATACGTGTCCTACGACGAAGCCTATGGCGATCTGGCTGCCGGACGGATCGATGTGGTTGCGCAATCGCTGGCAAACATCGGACCGTTGATGAAATCGCGTCCGGGCGTGTTTGCCGTGATGCCGCAGACCATCGGGCCCAAGAGCTACTTTGCGTGGGTCATGCGCAAGGACAGCGACAGCGGCGCGCTACTGCGTGTGATCAGCGACGGCATCGCCGAGGCGAACCGCGACGGCACCATGAAGAAGCTGCAATTGAAATGGTTCGGCACGACCATGGACGTTCCGGCCGACGCGCTGCCCGTTCCGTCGATGTAAGCGCCTTCACCGCGAAAACATGTCCGTCCCCGCCCTGTTCGGCCGCCTCTCGACCTACCTGCCGCAATTGATGGATGGCGCGCTCACCACGCTTGGCTTGTCCGTGGTGGCGACGCTCGGCGGATTCGTCGGAGGCGTCGCCCTCCATATGATGTCCATTGACCGGAGCGCGTTGCTGCGCCGCGCGGCCCGCGTGTACGTGAGCGCAATCCGCGGCACGCCGGTGCTCACGCAACTGCTGGTGCTCTACTACCTGCCCTCCGCGCTCGGCCTCGATATCCCGGGGACCGCCGCGGCGGCAGCCGGTCTGGCGCTGAACACGGCCGCGTATCAATCGCAGATCCTCGGCACCGGATTCCGGGCGATTCCTCGCGGACAAATCGAGGCCGCCAGCACCTTCAATCTCTCGCGCCGGCAGACCCTGTGGCATATCGAAGTGCCTCAGGTAGTCGCCATGACGCTGCCCGCGCTGGTCTCGGAGATGATCGACATCGTCAAGGCGTCGGCGGTCGTGTCGGTGATCGCCGTCACCGATCTGATGCGTGCGGCGCAACAGCTTTCGTCGTCCAGTTACCGGCCGCTCGAAGTCTATACGTTCGCAGCGTGTTTCTATCTGGCGATGACCTCGCTGCTCGCTGTCGCCGCCCGTTGCCATGAACGGCATCGGCAACGGCCTGCGTAACAGGTCATGGCGCTCGACACATGAACACATTTATCCCGCTCATCCCGCGCTTTGCAGCCGCGATGCTCGTCACGCTCGAAGTCAGCTTGACGGGTGCGCTATTCGGCATGGCCGGCGGCTTTCTGCTCAATGCGCTGCGGCTGCGCTTTGCGCGCACGCTGGCCTGGCCGTATCGCCTCTATGTCTGGCTCGTGCGCGGCACGCCGTATCTGTCGCAACTGCTCATCCTCTATTTCGGCCTGCCCGCGCTCGGCGTCACGATGACCGCCGTGCAGGCGACGGTCGTCTCGCTGGCGCTCTATTCGGCCGCCTATTTTGCGGAGATTTTCCGCGCGGGCTGGGCGAGCATCGCGCGCGGCCAGCTCGAAGCCGTACGCGCGTTCGGCATCGGGCGCTGGGCCGCGTTCCGCACGATCGAGTTGCCGCAGGCCATGGCCTTCGCCCTTCCGCTGCTCACCAATCAGGTGATTCTCGTCATCAAGGAAAGCGCGGTGGCGTCGATCATCACCGTGCCCGAATTGACCATGACCACCAGCGACATCGTTGCATCGACCTACACCTACATCGGCCCGTATGCGCTCCTGATTCTGTGCTACTGGCTGCTGACCCAGTCCGTCGCCGCGCTCGCGCAACGCGCGGCCCGGCTGTTTGCCCTTTCCAGGAAGACCTCATGACTGCCTTGCCCATCGTCCAGCTACGCGCCGTCGGCAAGTCCTATGGCGCCAACCGCGTGCTCAAGGGCATCGATCTCGACGTGATGCGCGGCGAAATCGTCACGCTGATCGGGCCGTCCGGTTCGGGCAAGACCACGGCGCTGCGCTGCATGAATTTCCTCGAGGCTTACGACGAAGGCGAAGTGTGGATCAAGGGACAACTGCTCGGCTACCAGTCGACCGGCCGCACGCCGCGCGATCGTGACAGCGAGTCGAGCATCGCCGAAGTGCGCCGCCCGCTCGCCATGGTGTTCCAGCAATTCAATCTGTGGCCGCATCTGTCCGTGCTCGCCAACGTCGCCGCGCCGCTCGTCCTCGCCAAGAAGATCGACAAGCAGCAGGCGCGGCGCCAGGCGCTCGCCGCGCTCGACCGGGTCGGCCTCGCGCACAAGGCGGACGCTCACCCCGCCAGCTTGAGCGGCGGCCAGCAGCAACGCGTGGGCATCGCGCGGGCGCTGGCCATCGAGCCCGAAGTGATGCTGCTCGACGAACCGACTTCCGCGCTCGACCCGGAACTCGTCGAGGAAGTGCTGAGCGTGATCCGTTCACTCGCGCAGGACGGCATCACGATGGTGATGGTGACGCACGAAATGAGCTTCGCGGCCAAGATCTCCGACAAGGTGTATTCATGGAAGCGGGGCGAATTATCGAGGCCGGACCGCCGGCGCAATTGTTCGGCAATACGCGCACGCCGCGCCTGCAACAATTCCTGAAACCGTGGCTCGACCGCAGCCTGCCGCTGGCGGCCGTCAACGCGGCCAGCGCAAGCGGGACATGATGCCCGCTCGCGCCGTCAGGCGCCCGTCACATGCGGCCCTTCCACGGCGTCAGCGCCCGTTCGACCTGACGCATCAGCAGATCGAAGCAATAGGCCAGTACGCCGATCAGCACGATCCCCATGATGACGACGTCGGTGCGCAGAAAGTTCGACGCATTGAGCACCATCTGGCCCAGGCCCGCGGTGGCCGCCACCATCTCCGCCGCGACCAGCGTCGTCCAGCCAAAGCCGATGGCGATACGCATGCCGGTCAGAATCTCCGGCATGGCGGCGGGCAGCACGACGAGCCGGATCACCTGCCACCGCGTCGCGCCGAGGGAGCGCGCCGCATTGATCTGCTCGATCGCGACCGAGCGCACGCCCGCTTTCGATGCCATCGCGAGCGGCGCGAAACAGGCGAGGTAGATCAGTGTGATCTTGGCGGTTTCGTCGATGCCGAGCCAGATCACGATCAACGGCAGATAGGCCAGCGGCGGCAACGGACGATAGAACTCGATCACCGGATCGAAGATCCCGCGAGCGATCCGCGACGTGCCCATCGCGATGCCTACGGGAACCGCCGTGACGACCGCGAGCGCGAACGCGCTGATCACGCGCACGACACTGATCGAGACGTGCTCGACGAGCGGCGTGCCGCCTTGCGTATCGCCCTTGATCGCCCCGATGAAGGCGTCGAACGTCGCACCCGGCGACGGCAGGAACAGGGGTTTGATCCAGCCAAAATGCGTCGCGGCCCACCACAGGACGATCAACGCGACGGTCGTCGCCGCGCTGATCATCCCCGTATTGCCTTGCCCCGGCGCGCCATAGCGGCTCGCACAACGGCGGCGCGCCTGTCGTGGCACGGCAGGCGGGACGGCCGGGTTCGCGTGCTCGGCCAGTTTGATCGGCGTCGTACCCGTCATCAGTTGAGCCCTCCTGAGGTGGCGGCATGAACGAGCGAGAGCACCTGTTCGCGCATCTCGATGAACGCCGCGCTCGACTTCACTGCGCGGGCGTCGCCCGTTCGAGGTATTGCCGTGCGAACGGCAGCTTCATCTCGCGCACGATGCGCCCCGGCTTCGGCGCCATGATGATGAGGCGCGTGGCGAGAAAGAGCGCTTCCTCGACATCGTGCGTGATGAAAAAGAACACGCCGTTCGCGTCGTGCCAGAGGTCGAGCAGCAACGTCTGGATCGATTCGCGGGTGAACGCGTCGAGTGCGCCGAGCGGCTCGTCCAGCAACATCACCCGCGGCGACGACGCAATGGCCCGCGCGACGCCCACGCGTTGCTGCATGCCGCCCGACAGCTCGTAAACCGGCCGGTGCGCGACCTCGGACAGCCCGACGCGGCGCAAGCATTCCATGCCGATACGGCGTCGCTCGTGCAGCGGCATGCGGCGCAGGCGAAGACCGAACTCGACATTTTCGACGACGTTCATCCACGGCATCAGCGCATGTTTCTGGAAGACGACGCCGCGTTCCGAGCCCGGTCCGTCGACCGACGCCCCGTCGAGCAGAATATCGCCGCGCGTCGGCGCGATGAAACCGGCGATCGCGTTGAGCAGCGTGGTCTTGCCGCATCCGGACGCGCCGAGCGCGACCACGAATTCCCCCGCCTCGATCGCCATCGACACTTGTCGAGCGCGAGATTCGGCTGCCCTTTGGGAACCGGATATTCGATCGAAAGATCCCTGATTTCGAGCATATCGCTCTCCTTGCGCTACGTGCGCGTCACTTGATGCCAGCGGCCGCTTTCACGTATTCGTCGGTGACGCCCACGAATAGTCCGGCAGCGTGCTCTGCAAGGTCTTCTGCTCCTTGAGGAAGGCCGCCGTCGCCGCCAGCGATTTCGCCGCGCCGGACGCACTGCCGCCGCCGAGCCACTTGTCCGATGCCTGCTCCTGCGGCGTGGGGAACGCGTAGAGCGCGAGCGCCGCCTGCACTTCGTCAGGCGCGCCGCCCGACACCGCCGCCACCGCCCGGCCCTTCGGCGTCGCGCCGGTCCATTGGTCGGGATGCGCGCGATAGTCCGCATCGCCCTTCGCGAGAATCTGCACGAACGCGGCATGAAGGGCTGATTGGCTTTCGCCCAGTCGCGGTTCACCACGAAGCCGTCGAAGGTCGCGAGGCCCGTTTCCGCCGCGATCTTCCCCGACGTCGTGACGACCGTTCCGTTCTGTTCGATCTTGCCGAGCACCGGGTTCCAGACGTAGGCCGCGTCGATGTCGCCGCGCTCCCAGGCGGCCGCGATTTCCGCCGGCCTCATGTTCAGCACCTTCACGTCGCCCGGCTGGAGCCCGGCCCGCTTGAGCGCAAGCAGCGCATGGAAATGGCTCGTCGAGACGACGGCACGCCCAGACGTTTGCCCTTGAGTTGCGCGATCGTGGTCACGCCGCTGCCTTTGCGCGCGACGAGCGCTTCCGCGTTGTTGATATTGTCGAGAATCCAGAAGAGCTGGATCGGCAATCCCTGACTCAGGCCGGCGGCAACCGGGCTCGATCCCGCCTCGCCGAGCTGCACGTTGCCCGACGCCATGGCGCGAATCACATCGCCGCCGCCGCCGAACTTGCGATAGCTGACCTTGTATCCGGTTGCCTTGCCGGCTTCGTCGAGTTGTTGCGCGTAGCGCCACGGCACCATCATGTCCTGATAGGCGATCGTGACTTCCTTGTCGGCGGCGAACGCGCGGGTTGCCGTGCAGGCCGCCCCTGCCGCGCAGAGCACGAGGAGCGTACGCGCGATGCGGGAAACCTGCGTGCGGGTCGAACCAAAACGTCGGGCAAGCGTCTTCATGCAGTCGTCCTTTGATTGATGGGATGTCGATCGGCGACATGCTTCACGTGCATATCGCGCCCCATCCAGCGACGCAGAATCCAGGCCAATGGATGGTGCCAGCGACGACTTTCAACAGGGCCAGCCGTGTTATCGCTCGTGCGGCGCGCGGCGTGAGCGCCGCATCATCGGCAAGGTAGCGCGCGCGCCGTCTCGTGCAAGTACCGTTCTGGTGCAGCGGCCGTGCGTTCGTTGTGCGCGTGGCACGATGCCGGGTCGACGCTCACGTCTGCATCGTGGCGCGCGCACCGGCGCGACGCATGCACTGGCGGACAAGCCGCGCCAGCGTCTGAACACCGGGCTCGATGCGCTCAAGCGGGATCGACGAAAATCCGAGTCGCAGATGCGGCTGCGTCATCGCGCCATGAAAGAACGGCTCGCCGGGATCGTAGATCAGCTTTTCCGCGATGGAGGCGGCGCGCAGCGCGGCCAGGTCGGGGTGTCCCGGCAGGCGCAGCCACAGTGCGGAGCCGCCGCGCGGCGGTTCGAAGCACGCATCGGGAAGATGGCGGCGCAACGCGTCGCCGACCGCCCCGGCGCGCGCGCCGAGCGTCTGGCGCGTCTGCGTCAGCAGTCGGTCGTAATGGCCGTGCTCGATAAAGAGCGCCGCGGCGATCTGGTTGTTGCCCGGCACCTGACGCACCATGAGCCGGCGAATCACGCGCAGACGCTCAATGACGGATGCGGGAGCAACGATGTAACCGATCCGCAATCCCGGCGACAGCAGCTTCGACAGGCTGCTCAGATAGATCACGCGATCGCTCTTGTCGATGGCCTTCAGCGCCGGCAGCGGCTGGCCGAGGTACTGCGTCTCGGGATCGTAGTCGTCCTCGATGATGATCTGGTCGTGACGCGTCGCGTGATCGAGCAGCGCGAGCCGCCGCTCGGTGCTCATCGTCACGCCGGTCGGGCATTGATGACTCGGCGTGCAGTAGACATAATCGCATTCGGCGAGCGCCGGCGTGCATGCCACGCCCTGCGCGTCCACGGGCAGCGGCACGATCTGCGCCCGCCGATGCGCGAAGATATTGCGCGCGTCCATGTAGCCGGGGTCCTCGACGCCGATCCTCGTGCCCTCTCGCGCGAACAGATCGGCCAGCAGATACAGCCCATGCTGCGTGCCGAGCGTGAGCAGGATCTGGTCCGGCGTCGCGGCAATGCCGCGCCGGGGCAGTACGCGGCGGATCAACTGGTCGACGAGTGCCGCCGCGTCGCCGCCCGTGCTGTCCTGCGCCCAGTGTTCGACCGCGGCGACTTCAAGCGCGCGCCGGCTGCATTCGCGCCAGTGCGCGAGCGGGAAAAGGCTCGGGTCGAACTGGCCATAGACGAACGGATAGCGGAACTTCTCCCAACCCGACGGACGGTCGAGCCAGCGGAACGATTCCTGCAGGCGGGCGGTACGCGCCTGCCAGTCCGGTCGGCCGCTGGCCTGGGCACCACCGACGTGCGCGACGTCCGCGCGATCGATCGCGCTACACACATAGAACCCATCGCGCGCACGCGCTTCGAGATAGCCATCCGACACGAGGCGCTCGTAGACGAGCACGACCGTGTTGCGCGACACGCCGGCAAGAACGGCCAGATCGCGCCCCGACGGCAGCTTCAAGCCAGGCGGAAGGCGCCCGTCGAGGATCGCACCGACGAGCGCGGTGCGCAGCCGCGCCTGAAGCAGCGTGCCGCCCTGCGCCGGGCTCGACAGCAGTTGCCGCCACATCAGTTCATGTTCGTCACACTGCATCCGCCCTCCCGGCTGGCACCATCGAAACCCTTCGCTGGCATTATGCGGACGACAAAAAAGAATTGATCATGGCACCATCTCATCAGGAGCCGTCATCATGAACGCCCCGCACGCCCCACTTTCCCCGCTCACCACCGGATCGGCCTCCTTGCAGCACCAATGGCTGCCGTTCACGCCGAACCGCGAATTCAAATCCGCCCCGCAGATGTTCGGGAGCGCGAAGGATCAATACTTCTACGACCTGGACGGGCGGCCGGTTCTCGACGCCGGGTCGGGCCTGTTCACGACGCCCGCCGGACATTGCCGCGCCGAAATCGCCGAAGCCGTGCATGCGCAATTGCTGTCGCTCGACTTTTCGCCGAGCTTCCTGCGCGCCCATCCAAAGTCGTTCGAACTCTCGACTCGCATTGCGCAACTGCTGCCGCAGGGCATCGGGAAGCTGTTCTTCGTCAGTTCGGGTTCCGAGGCGGTCGATACCGCGATGAAAATCTGCCTCGCTTATCAACGCGCAGTCGGTGCGGCCGGCCGCACGATGTTTGTGTCGCGCGAGCGCGCCTATCACGGCGTGAATTTCGGCGGTGTCGCACTGTCCGGCATGGTCAACAACCGCCGGGCCTTCAGCAATATCGTGCACGGCGTCGTGCACATGCGCGATACCTGGCTCGAGGAAAACCGTTACGTCACGGGCCAGCCCGAACACGGCCGCGAACTCGCGGACGACCTGCTGCGCCTCATCCTTCTCCACGGCGCGGAAAACATCGCAGCCTGTGTCGTCGAACCGATTGCGGGATCGACCGGCGTGCTGGTTCCGCCCAAAGGCTATCTCGAACGGCTGCGCGAAATCTGCACGGCGCACGGCATTCTGCTGGTATTCGACGAGGTGATCTGCGGCTTCGGGCGCACCGGCGAAGCGTTCGCGTCGCAAAGTTTCGGCGTGACGCCCGATCTCATCACCATGGCCAAGGCGATCACCAACGGCGCCGTGCCGATGGCGGCCGTCGCTGTGGCGGATCACGTCCACGACGCGATTGTGAACAGCGCCCCGGACGGCGCGATCGAGTTCTTCCACGGCTATACCTGGTCCGCGCATCCGGTCGCGAGCGCCGCCGCACTCGCCGCGCTCGACATTTATCGCGACGAGCGCCTGTTCGAACGCGCGCAATCGCTTTCCGGCTATTTCCTCGAACAGATCGCAACGCTGGCCGAACTGCCCATCGTCACCGATATACGCGGCTACGGGATGCTCGCGGGAATCGACGTGCAGTCGGACGGCAAGCCCGGACGACGCGGCCATCTGCTGCAACGCAAGCTCTACGACGCGGGCCTGCACCTGAAGACAACCGGCGACTGCGCGATCGTCGCGCCCCAGTTCGTTTTCGATCGCGAACACATCGACCAGACTGTCGACGTCCTGCGCAACACCCTGCTGTCGTTCGGCGCGTGACGCTGGCCGGCACACCGGCCACGCTCGCCTGGCTCGCGTCGATCAGCCTGCTCGCCGGTGTCGCAAAAGGCTTGACGGGGTTCGGCGGCGCGCTCGTGATGGCGCCGCTGTTCGGCCTGCTGCTCGGCCCGGCGGACACGGCCGCCATGATCGTGTTCGTCCACTGCGTGACGTCGTTGCAGGGCATCCGGCAATGGGGCCGCGTCGCACGCTGGCGCTCGATACTCCCGCTCGCGGCCGTCGCGCTCGTCAGCGCGGCGCTCGCGTCGCACTGGATGGCGGGCGCCGATGCGCGCAGGTTGAGGCACGCGACCGCGATCGCCGTACTCGCGATCACCGTGCTCCATATGCGCGGCTGGCGCTGGCGGCACCACGGCAGCGGCATGCCGCTCGTCGCAGCCGGCGTCGTGAGCGGCATGCTCACCGCGCTCGCCGGGCTCGGTGGCCCGCCCGCGGTCTACTACTTCGCGGGCATCGATCAGGGACCGGCGCTGCGCGCCAACCTGCTCGGCTATTTTGCAGCGCTGTTCTGCGGCACGGCGCTGCTGTTCGCGATCAGCCATCGCATCACCGTGTCTCACGCAATCACCGGCGTCGGCCTCGCGCCGGCGTTCGCCCTCGGCGTGCTGCTGGGCGAGCGCAGCGGAGCGCGCATGTCGCGCGTCGCGTTCGATCGAATCGTCAGCGGCTTGTTGCTGCTCTCGGGATGCCTTGCGCTCGTCAGCTGACGGCGGGCGTCCAGTTTCCCTCATCGTCATCGAGAATTGTCTCCACTATGAATATTGTCGTAACGGGCGCGAGCGCCGGTTTTGGCGAGGCGATCAGTGCCCGCCTGTGCAACGAAGGTCATCGTGTCTTCGCAACCGCGCGGCGCGCAGACCGGCTTGAGGCCCTCGCCCGGCGCTGCGGCGAACGGCTCGTCGCCAGCACACTCGACGTGCGCGACGCCACAGCAGTCAAGCAGTTCTTCGCCGATATCGAGCGTCAATATGGTGGCATCGACGTACTCGTCAACAATGCCGGCCTGGCGCTCGGCATTGAACCGGCGTATTGCGCGTCGCTGGAAAACTGGGAAGCCATGGTCGATACGAACGTGAAGGGTCTCATGTATTGCACCCACGCGGCCCTCCCCGGCATGGTCGAACGCGATCGCGGCTGGATCTTCAACCTCGGGTCGATTGCCGGCACCTACCCGTATCCGGGCAGCAACGTGTACGGCGCGACGAAGGCGTTCGTCCATCAGTTCAGCCTGAACCTGAGAGCCGATCTGGCGGGCAAGAACGTGCGCGTCACGACAATCGAGCCGGGGCTGTGCGGCGGCACCGAATTCTCGATCACCCGCTTTCAAGGCGACCGCGACCGCGCAAAAGCGCTCTATGACGACACCTCGCCGCTTACCGCGGACGATATCGCCAGCACGATCTCCTGGTTGCTTTCATTGCCGCCCAACGTCAATATCAATGCGATCGAGATGATGCCGACATCGCAGGCATCAGGGAATTTTCAGGTGGTACGAAAGCCGGCCGAGCAAGACTCAGCGGCATAGCGAACCCTTCAGACATCAGATAGCGCCGCGGTTGCGGCGGCTATCCGAAGAAGTCATGGTATGGCGGCGGTTTTTTATGGCGACGTTACCCGCATCGCGAACCGACTTTGACCTCCGACGCGCGTCGCAATCCGGCTCGTTGCGTTGCCATCAAGCAAATCACTTTTCCAGTGCACCGGCATTGCGCGACACTCCGCTGTCGCGAGTCGTTCACTGATCGACACGACGTCGCGGATGTCCGTACGACCCTCCGTTTTCAGGGTGCGAGACGGGACCGACGCAGGGTTCGCAATCGTTGCAAGCGCTTTGCCGCCTGATCCTCGCGAGCTATCGAAACCGCCTCTCGCGAGATCGCTGACTCCGTGCCGGGGCTGGTCGTCGCATCCGGATTCAGTGGTCACGGGTTTGGCGTCGGTCCAGGCGCGGGAAATGCGATAGCTGCGCTGGTACTCGGCAATCCTCCTCCTATCGATTTGAGTCCATTCCGTTATAGCCGGATCACGGATGGCTCGAAATTGAAACCTCATCCGATATTCTGACAATGCCTTTGGTAGCTAACAGCGCTGCAAATATTGATTGCCGGCCGAGCCCGAAGCGGGTTTGATCGTTATCGGCGAAAAAGCGGCCACAAGCGTGGCGTCACCATTCGCGGGATCGGTAAAACAGCGGGCCGGCGCCGAATCAACACCGGCCCCCCGATCTCTAACGGCGCGACGCGAGCCGCCTCACGACCGCCACCAGCGCATCAACTTCATCGCAGGTGTTGTAGAACGCGAGCGACGGACGCACGCTCGCTTCGAGACCGAAGCGCCGCAGGATCGGCTGCGCGCAATGATGGCCCGCGCGCACCGCGATACCTTCTTCGCTGAGCGCCTGCCCCACTTCCGCCGTCGTGTAGCCCTTCAGCACGAACGACAGCACACTGGCCTTGTCGCGCGCGGTGCCTACGAGTCGCACGCCGGCAACGGGCGCGAGCACGCTCGTCGCGTAGCCGAGCAGATCGTGCTCGTAGCGCGCGATATTCTCGATGCCGATACGGCTCACGTAGTCGAGCGCCGCGCCCAGCCCCACCGCATCGGCGATATTGCCGGTGCCCGCCTCGAAGCGCGCGGGCGGCCCATGAAACACCGTGCGCTCGAAGGTCACGTCCTCGATCATGTTGCCGCCGCCCTGCCACGGCGGCATCGCTTCGAGCACCTCGCGCTTGCCGTACACCACGCCGATGCCGGTCGGACCGTAGATCTTGTGGCCCGAGAACACGAAGAAGTCCGCGTCGAGCGCCTGCACGTCCACGCGCATGTGCGAGATCGACTGGGCGCCGTCCACGAGCGCCTTCGCGCCCGCGCGATGCGCCAGCTCGACGATCTCGCGCACCGGCACCACCGTCCCCAACGCATTCGACACCTGCGTGACCGACACGATTTTCGTACGATCGCTGAGCAGCTTGCGGTAGTCGTCGAGCAGCACCTGGCCGGAATCGTCGACGGGAATCACGCGCAGACGCGCGCCCTTCTGCGCGGCCAGTTGCTGCCACGGCACGATGTTCGCGTGATGCTCCAGGTGCGAGACGATGATCTCGTCGCCCTCGCCCACGTTCTGCGCGCCCCAGCTTTTCGCCACGAGGTTGATCGCCTCGGTGGTGCCGCGCACGAACACAATCTCATCCGGCGACGACGCGTTGATGAAGCGCTGCACGGTCTTGCGCGCATGCTCGTAGGCATCGGTTGCGCGTGCCGCGAGGGCATGCGCGGCGCGATGGATGTTCGAGTTCTCGTGCGCGTAGAAATAGGCGAGCCGGTCGATCACGGCTTGCGGCTTGTGCGTCGTCGCCGCGTTATCGAACCAGATCAGCGGCTTGCCGTTCACGCGCTCCTGCAAGATCGGGAAATCGCGGCGCACGGCGTTCACATCGAACGGCGGATGCGCGGACGACTTCAGACCGTGCGGCACGGCCGCCTCGCGCTCGTCGACGAAATAGCGCGCGCTTTCGCCGCTTACTCCGCTCACATTGGGTACGCCCACACTGCGCGGTTCGAACACGACGAGATCGCGCAACACGTCGCCGCCGGGCAGACCGAACGCTTGCGGCGAAGCCTGTCCTTGGCCGTGACCATGAACGGGCACGTCGATGTCCTGCGCCCGCCCGTGCCAGCCGTTCTGCGCGCCGTGCAGAAAATAGAACGGCGACGGTCCCGTGGCGGCAGGCGTAGCGGGCGGTGCGTGCGTCGGGCTTGCCGCCTCCTGAACCGGCGGCACGCCGAGCAGCGCTCCGCCCGCACGCGGTTCGAGCGCCGGCGCAATCGACACGGCGGAATCCGGCAGCCCGTTTGCAGCGGCCGCATGCGGCGCGAGCGCGGGTGCGCGATTGCCGAGCGAGAGCACGTGCGTGGGCGCGGACGGCGCGAGATTCAGCCCCGGCGCCTTGCCTTGCGGCGGCGCGAAGCCGGGCACGCCCGTGCCCGTGCCGCCCGGTCCCGCCAGCGGCGAACCGGCCGGCGCGGGATTGCTGACCGACGCGAGGATCGGCGCCGCAGCCGGCAGCGCCGACGGCAAGCCGCCCGTCGCGCCGCTGCCCGCGGATACATCGGGACTCGCGACAACGGGCGCTGACACACCGCTCTTACCGCCCGGCAGCGCGCTGAAGAACGCGTTCGCGAGACTCGCCAGCGTCGCGGGGTCCGGCAAGCCGCCCGGCAACGGCGGATGCTCGACGGCCGCGGGATTAACGGTAGGTGTCGGGATAGTCATGGTACTTGGCGATCTCCACTTCATCGAGGACGGCCAGCGCATCCGGAGAATGCACCGCGAGCGAGCAGTACAACGAGATCAGATACGAAGCGATCGCCTGGTTGTTGATGCCCATGAAGCGGACCGACAGCCCCGGCCCCTGCTCGCCCGCCACACCCGGCTGATAGAGACCGA
This sequence comes from Paraburkholderia tropica, assembly GCF_014171495.1. NCBI lineage: Bacteria > Pseudomonadati > Pseudomonadota > Betaproteobacteria > Burkholderiales > Burkholderiaceae > Paraburkholderia > Paraburkholderia tropica. Next base: position 1,104,795 of record NZ_CP049136.1, on the reverse strand, counting down.
CCACGCCCTGACGCTTGTCGCCCACGCGCAGCAGCAGGATCTTGGTCTTGCCGTCGGCGACCGGCACCTTGTCCGAGGGAATCAGCGGAATGCCGCGCCACGTGAGGAACTGCGAGCCGAACAGGCTGACCGTCGGCGGCGGTACGCCACGGCGCGTGCATTCGCGTCCGAACGCGGCGATCGCGAGCGGATGCGTGAGAAAGAACGCAGGCTCCTTCCACACTTTGGTGAGCAGTTCGTCGAGATCGTCGGGCGTGGGCGCGCCCGTGAGCGGAAAAATGCGCTGATCTTCCTCGACGTTGGCCAGCAGACCGTAATCGGGATTGTTGATCAGCTGGCTCTCCTGCAGCTCCTTGATGGTCTCGATCGTGAGGCGCAGTTGCTCCTTGATCTGATCGTGCGGGCTGCTATAGAGATCGGAAATACGCGTATGCACGTCGAGCACCGTGCTTACCGCGTTCAGGAAATATTCGCGCGGCTGCTCTTCGTACGGCACGAACGTGCGCGGCAAGGTGCCTTCGTCTTCGCGCGCGGTGCAGGCCGCGCGCACGGCTTCGGGATCCTTGACGCGATTCAGGCGATAAATACCCGCTTCGACCGGCACCCATTGCAGCAGGTGCGTCAGCCAGCGCGGCGTGATCGTGGAAAGCTGCGGGACGGTCTTGGTGGCGTTCGCCAACTGACGCGCGGCATTATCGCCAAGCGCCGTCTGACTGCTCAAAGTCGTGGACATGGACAAGGGGCTCCGGTTGCTTAGAACAAAAAACACATTGCTTATGACGAGTGGCGATTATGAAAAGCCACTGTGCGCACTTCAACCGGCTATAGGCGTCAACACGCAGCGCGCACGCGGCGGTGCACGCGTTGCATCAAACGCAGGTGGAAGAAAAGAAGCGGCTCAGGGGCGCAGGCCGCCTGCTGCGCGCGCGCGTTCGCCCGACACGATCAGCGCCGAACCGGCCAGCAGTTCGGCCACGCCCACGCCGAACGCGAACGCGAGCTTCTCGACGGTGACGATCGACGCAATCGCGGTCCCGCGCTCGATTTCGCCGATGTAGGTGCGGTTCAGGCCCGCATGTTCGGCGAGGCGCTCCTGCGACCACGCATGCGCCTCGCGCAAACGCCGCACCGTCGCGCCGAAGTCGTGGACGATGCCGTTCATGACGGCACGCCCGCGCTGAGCGCCGCCGATGCGCGCGTTTCGTGACGCGTGATCGCCTGCGTGATGTGCGAGAACGGCGGCACGCTCTCGGTGAGCCAGACGTTGCCGCCGATCACCGCGCCGCGCCCAAGCGTGACGCGGCCGAGGATGGTCGCGCCCGCGTAGATCACGACGTCGTCCTCGACGATCGGATGACGCGCGAGGCCCTTTTCGAGGTTGCCCGCCGCGTCGCGCGGAAAGCGCTTCGCGCCGAGCGTGACCGCCTGATACACGCGCACGCGCTCGCCGATCACGGCCGTTTCGCCGATCACCACGCCGGTGCCGTGGTCGATGAAGAACGCGCTGCCGATCTGCGCACCAGGATGAATATCGATGCCGGTCGCCGCGTGCGCGAGTTCCGAAATGATGCGCGCGAGCAGCGGCAGCCCGAGCCGGTACAACTCGTGCGCGAAGCGGTGATGGATGATCGCGAGCACGCCCGGATAGCAGAGCAGCACCTCGTCCACGCTGCCCGCCGCCGGATCGCCCGTGTAGGCCGCGAGCACGTCGCTGTCGAGCAGCGCGCGGATCTCCGGCAGCCGACGCGCGAATGCCTGCACTGCCGCCGCCGCGCGCGCATCGATGTCCGAACCGGAATCCGCGTCGGCACGCCGCGCCTTGTAGCGCAACTCAAGACGCGCCTGCGCGAGCAAGCCGTGCAGCGCCGCGTCGAGCGCATGGCCCACGTAGAAGTTTTCGCTTTCCTGACGCAGATCGGGCGGCCCGAGCCGCATCGGGAACAGCACGCCCTTGAGCGTTTCGACGACCTGCGCGAGCGCCTCGCGTGCAGGCAGATCGCGCCCGCCCGGTTCGAGCGCGCGCCGCTGGCGCTCGCGCCACTGCTGCCGGACGGCCTGCAGCGCGTCAACGATTTCAGTCACATGAAAAGCGGTCACGCCGGGTCCCTCGTTGTGGTGGTTCTGGATGCGGCGTACGGGATCGAGTCAGTCCTGCACCCACGGCAAGCCGTGGAAACGCCAGCCATTTTGCCGACCTCGGCGGCGCGTCTCGTCGAGATCGCCCTCGAAGCCCTCGCTTACATTAAACACCTGTGCAAAGCCCGCTTTCGCCGCCGCCTCGGCCGCCTGCGCCGAGCGATTGCCGCTGCGGCACAACAGCACGATCGCGGCGGATTTGCCCGTTTTCGCCTCAAGCTCGCGCACGAAGCGCGGATTGCGCGTGAGGCTCGTGCCCGTCGCCCAGGGCACATGCAGCGTGTCGGGCACTTGTCCGACGAATGCGCGCTCTTCCGCCGTGCGCACGTCGACGAGCACCGCGTCACCCGCTTGATGCAGCGCCCACGCCTGTTGCGGCGTCACGCTGCCCGCGTAGCTCAAACCCGCCGTTTGCGCGGCTTCGCGCGCCGCTTCGAGATCCGCGTGCAGCGGCTTTTCGTGCAATTCCACCGTCATGTGTGCCTCCATGAGAACAGCGGCAACGTGCCGGCCATCCCGGCCGCTGCCGTCTATAGACGTCTGGATTCCACTATGCGAGGAAACTGCATCGCCTCCAACCAAGAAAAGCTGCTATTCAAATACGCGGCGGCGAATCCGGCATCTCGCCACCCGCCGCGCATACGCGAGAGTCAGTATGGAATCCGACACATTGCAATTGAAGTGACTTATTCGTCTTTGCATATATCGCGCACGATCGTCGCGAACGGACGGTCACATCGCAGGTGGCGCGTCAGTGGCCGGGGAAGCCGGGCTGCGCGCGCGCTCGCGATCATCATCGAAGCGTCACCCGCCAACCTGACGATTGGCTATCAGCCGCGTGCCGTGTAACGCCGGATAATAAAACCCCGTCGAACGCGATGCGTCCGCGCACGATGTTTTGTGGCAGGCTTGCGTCACACTCATTAGAAAAATTCCCGCCATGTCCCGCACTTCGCCCTCGACGCGCCCCACGACCGTCCTCGTCTACAGCACCGCGCTGCGCGTCCTTCACTGGCTGACGGCACTCTGCATGTTCGTGGTCATTCCCATTGCCTGGTATATGACGACGATGGACCGTCACGATCCCTCACATGGCGGCTGGGTCAATCTGCACAAATCGATTGGCCTGACCATCTTGCTGCTCACGCTCATTCGCGTCGTTGCGCGTTTGTCAGGATCCGCGCCGCCGCTGCCCAAACGTATTCCCGCGTTCGAGCAACGGCTCGCGAGCCTCGGTCACGGGTGCTGTATCTGATCCTCTTCGCCATGCCGGTCAGCGGCTATCTCACTTCGTATGGCGGCGGTCATCTGGTCAACTGGTTCTGGCTCTTCACGCTTCCCTCCGTCATTCCGCAGGACAAGCTGCTGGTGCATCTGGGGGCGACGATCCATTACTGGCTGGCCTACCTGTCCTATCTGCTGATAGCAGGCCATGTGCTAGCCGTGCTCTATCATCAGCTCGTCCAGCACATCGATATTCTCGGACGCATGACGGGACGGCGCGATCCGTTGTGATCGAAAAACGAGGTAAACAAGCTTGACGTCTTCGGGCCGCCATCGAAGCGATGCACTTGCGCCACGCGTTCGCGCTCCGGAAATTCGGCGCAATGATTCATGTACCTGCACCGCGCGCGAGCAGCTTTTCGAAGTGATATCCAGGTGGCGCATCCTCGCCGAAATCGTGCGCGGAGAGCAGCGTATAACCGCTATGCGTATAGAGCGAAATGGCTTCCGGCTGACGCGGTCCCGTGCCGAGAAACACGCGCGTATAGCCGAGGCGCGCGGCTTCGTTTTCCAGCTCGCCGAGCACGCGCCGCGCAAGCCCCTGGCGGCGCAGCGCGCGGCTCGCCCAGATGCGTTTGAACTCGGCCGTGCCCGCATCGGCGTGCGGCATGAACGCGCCGCCCGCCACCGCCGTCTCGCCGCGAATCAGCAGCACGAAAGCGCCCTTGGGCGGTGCAAACAGATCATCGGCGTAGCGCGTCATTTCGTTGCGCAGTTCCTGCGTCGAAATCACATCCTCGTAGCGGCTGCGATATTCGTATTCCAGTTCTTCGAATAGCGGCCGTGCGCGCGGATCACGCACCGACACGCGCTCGAAACGCTCATCCAGCGCGGATGAAATAGCGATGTCTGCGAATGTCTCGATGCGTTCGCGATTGCCCATGATGGCGTCGTCTCCGGATGTTGTTGGGATGCTCGTCACACTGACACTCGCATTCAAACGACTAGCGCCGCGCGTTCCGCCTCGGCGGCCAGTCCATCGTCCGCTTCGAGGCTGCGAATCACGCGGCGCAGGAAACGCTCGCCGCTCGCCAGCTGATCGAGCGACACGTATTCGTTGGCACGATGCGCCTGTTCGATATGGCCGGGTCCGCACACCACGGTCGGGATACCGGCCTGCGCAAACAGTCCCGCTTCAGTGCCGTAGGCGACCTTGCGCCGCTCGCGCTCGCCGGTCAACGCGCGCACGAGTTGCGTGATCGCCGCCTCCTCGGCCGCATCGAGTCCCGGCGACGACGAAAGCCGCTCGAACTCGATGGCCGCCGCCGGATGCTCGGCGCGCATCCGCGGCAACAGCGTTTCGCGCGCCCACGCTTCGATGCGCCCGATCACTGTCTCCGGCGCCACATTCGGCAGATTGCGGAACTCGAACGAGAAGCGACATTCGGCGGGCACCGTGTTGATCGCATTGCCGCCTTCGATCAGGCTCGTTTGCGCGGTCGTAAACGGCACGTCGAAGAGGTCGTCGAAGGGTCCCTGTTCGCGAAACTGATCAGCAATATCGCGGATATGGCAAATCAGGCGCGCCGCATATTCGATCGCGTTCAGCCCCTTCGGCGTGAGCGAGGAATGCGCCGCGTGGCCACGTACGCAACAGCGATACGTGTGAATGCCCTTGTGCGCGATCACCGTGCGCATGCCAGTCGGCTCGCCGACGATGCAACCGGCGGGCCGCACGCCGCGCCGCTTGAGATCGGCGATCAGATGCGGCGCGCCCACGCATCCGATTTCTTCATCGTACGAGAGCGCGAAGTGCAGCGGCTGCGCGAGGCGCGTCTCGCGAATGTGCGGCAGCAACGCAAGCGCCGTGCCGATAAACCCCTTCATATCGCAGGTGCCGCGACCGAACAGACGCCCGTCACGCACTTCGGGCGCGAAGGGATCGCTGTCCCATTGCTGCCCCGCCACCGGAACAACATCGGTGTGTCCCGAGAGCACGATGCCGCCATCGCGCGCGCCGTCATGCGCGGGCACCGTCGCGAAGAGATTGGCCCAACCCTCGCGCCGGTCGTGCACCAGCGTCGCTTCGATGCCGTGGCGCGCGAGTTCGTCGCGCACGATCTCGATCAGGCCGAGATTCGGCAGATGGCTCGTGGTGTCGATTGAAACGAGGCGACGCACCCAGTCGAGCGCCGCGGGCGAAGGTTCATTCGGCGCGGCAGCGAGTGCCTCGCCGGACGATACGAAATTGGACATCGCGATTTCCTGATGACGGACTGCGGGCGAATGCGTGCGCAGACTCAATGCACTTTGGGAAAGCCGTGGCGCTCGGCAAGCAGCGCGAGAATGCGCTGCGGGTCGTTGACGAAGCGCCGCTCACCGAGCGTTTGGGCGTCGGCGGGCGGCGGCTGTTCGTCGCCGAATACCAGCACGGGCAGACCTTGATGTGCTTCGTCGAGCACCGCAACGACGGCGGCACGCGGTCGCGCGAACGGCACGCGCTTCACGTCGAGTCGCGCCACGCGCGCGGGATCGCTCGCGAGCAGCCCTTCGATTGGCGCACCGTGCGGGCAGATGAAACGTTCGCCGGGATGAGCCGGATCGGAGAAACCGGGCTGGAGCAGAATTAGAAGGTCACGGCTCATACCGAATTGAATTCCTCGTTATATTGATCAGGATAATGAATGATTTTGATGTTTGCGCACGGGTATCGCAACCAGCCATTCGCGAGAACGATATGCCCGCCGTGACTAAGCGATTGAGCGAGCGATCAAGCGACTTCGCGCCGATCACGCGCCACATCCGGCATAGCAACATTCGCCGCCGCTAGTGCATCCCGCGCCCGCCATCCAAGCCGTGGCGCAACGCGCGTAGCCACGTCCTCCAGAATTTGCCGATAGTGCTCGAATGGCAGGTCGTACGGCAATTCGAGGCGCAGCTCGCTCACCTCGGCTAACACGGGATCGGCCTGAAGCGCAGCGACGATCTCCTCCGCGCTGCCGACCAGATCGGGCGCGAACAGCGTGCGGCGTTCGCCGTGCGGCGTCAGCGTGCGCGCATGACGGCCCGCTGCATACGCGCGATAGAACTCGCGTGTCGCGGTGCTCGCGCTGTCGAGCGGCACGATCACGCGCCCCAGCGCGATGCGCGGCGGCCGCGCCTCGTGCCAGTTCGCGCGGTACGCCGCAATCTGCCGCAATTGCGCCTCGCGAAAATGGTCGGTGCCCTCGCCCGCCGTGATGTTGCCGATCAGCAGATTGAAGCCGTTGCGCGCCGCCCACTCCACCGAGCGCAGCGAGCCGCCGCCGTACCAGAGACGCTCGGTGAGCCCGGCCGCATACGGCGTCACGCGCGGACGCACCCGGCCCGCCGCCGACTCGACGAAGGTGTCGGCATCGCCGAGCCAATCGCCCGCGAGGTTCTGGCGCAGCCGCGCGATGCGCGCATACGAGAAGTCGATCTGCTGCGGATCGGCATCGAACAAACGCTCGCCGAGCAACGCGCCATGTCCAGGCGCACCGGCGCTCAAGCCCACATTCAATCGCCCGCGCGACAGCACATCGACGCTCGCGAGATCTTCGGCGAGCCTGAACGGATTCTCGTAGCCCATTTGGATCACCGCCGCGCCAAGCCCGATGCGCGCGGTGCGCTGGCTTGCCGCCGCGAGAAACGTCGCCGCCGACGACACCGCGCGTTCGAGATGCCGCTGGCGCACCCAGGCGCTGTCGTAACCGAGCGTCTCGCCCACGGCGAACAGATCGAGCGATTGCTCGATGCCTTCGAACGGCGATTCGTCGCGATAGTTGCCCGGCGTGAGAAAAGCCAGATGGTCGATGCGAATGGCGGCCATACCGTCTCCATGAAAGCCGCGAACGGCGCGCTCAGGCATCGCGCAGTCCGGGCGGATTGGTTTGCGATTGCGTCAGCGCCTCGGGCAGCAGCCCCCAGCGCGCAAGCGAGCTGCGGTACTGCCCCGCGCGGATCACGCCATTGGTGGCGAGCGTGAGAACCGGCGCCAGGCCGCTGTCCTTGCGCGTCGCCACGCCCACGTCCGCACGCGCGGGCCAGCCCGCGTTGATCTCGCCGACCTTGCGAATGCCGCCTTGCGTGGCCGCTTCGAAAGCAAGCGGCGCATCGGGGTCGAAGATCGCGTCGGCGCGTCCGGACAGCAACGCAAGCCGCGCGGAAGCGCGGTCGTCGAAATACAGCAGCGACGCCGTCTTGACGCCGCGCGCCGCGTTCTGCCGGTTCCATTCGATCAGGATGCGCTCCTGGATCGTCCCCGAATCCGTGACGATGCGCAGGCCCGCGATGTCGGCCGGCGCGCCGATCGCACGAATGGCGCTGTCCTGGCGCACGTAGAACGCGTGCAGTCCCTGGCGGTAACTCGTGAAGTCGAACTTGCGCTTGCGCGCTTCCGTGACGCCGACGTTCGAGATCACCGCGTCGTACTTGCCGGACGCAAGGCCGAGCGGCCAGTCCGGCCACGCCACCGTGACGAGCGCGAGCGACAGGCCGAGCGCGTCGGCGAGCAATTGCGCGTAGTCCGGGTCCGCGCCCACGATCGTGCGCGCGTCGGTCGCGTAAGTGGCGATCGGCGGCGCGAATGGCGCGACCGCCACGGTCAGCGTGCCCGCCTTCGCGAGCGCATATCCGCCGAGCGCCTGGACGGCCTGCGCGTCTTTCGCGGCGCGCGGGCGGCCGCGCTGTTGCGGACTGAAGTCGAAGCGCGTGGCGCTTGAGGCATCGCCCCCGGACGACGCCGCCGCCGCGAACGGCGACGCGCCCAGCGCAGCCAATGCCGTGACGAAACGGCGTCGCCCCGGCCGCATCGCGACGCGCGTGCGTCCATCCGTCATCACAGCACCTTCGAGAGAAATTCGCGCGTGCGCGTATGCGACGGATTACTCAGCACCTGCGCGGGCGGCCCCGATTCCACCACGCGACCGCCATCCATGAACACGACCGTGTCCGCCACTTCGCGCGCGAAGCCGATCTCGTGCGTGACGATCACGAGCGTCGTTCCCGAGCGCGCCAACTGACGAATCACGTCGAGCACTTCGTTCACGAGTTCGGGATCGAGCGCGGACGTCGGTTCGTCGAACAACAGCACCTTCGGCTTGAGCGCGAGCGCGCGCGCAATCGCCACACGTTGCTGCTGGCCGCCGGAAAGCTGGCGCGGCCACGCATCGGCCTTGTCCGCGAGGCCAACCCGCGCGAGCAGCGCACGCGCCTGTGCGGTCGCGATCTCGCGCGGCACGCCCGCCGCGAGCGGCGCTTCGATCACGTTGTCGAGCACGCTCAGATGCGGAAACAGATTGAAGCTCTGGAACACCATGCCGACTTCGGCGCGGCGCTTGAGGATTTCCGCTTCCTTCAATTCGTAAAGCGTGCGGCCTTCGCGTCGATAACCGACGAGTTCGCCATCGATGTCGATGAAGCCGTCGTCCACGCTTTCGAGGTGGTTGATCGTGCGCAGCAGCGTCGACTTGCCCGAGCCCGACTGACCGAGAATCACCGTCACGCTGCCGGACGGCACCGTGAGCGAGATGTTGTCGAGCACTTTCAGCGCGCCAAAACTCCGCGACACGTTATGAATGCCGACCCGCCCGCCCACGCGTTGCTGAGCCCAGCCGGACTCCGCGCCCGCTGCCGCAAGCGCATGCGCCGCTTCCTGCGTGTCGCCACGGAACTTGCCAAGCGCTGCACCAACGGTACGCGCCACAGATGCCACGCCAACGGCGAGCCAACGGTTGAATCGCGACCGCGCGGGCTGCTCGCGCGTCGCGCCTCGCGCATAGTGACGCTCGATATGCACCTGAATCGCCGAGAGCACGGTGAGTATCACGAGATACCAGATCGTCGCGACCATCAGCAGCGGGATCACTTCAAGATTGCGGTGATAGATGATCTGTACCGTGTAGAACAGATCCGGCATCGCGAGAATATAGACAACCGAGGTGCCTTTCGCGAGTCCGATCACGTCGTTGAAGGCGGTCGGCAACACGGCGCGCATCGCTTGCGGCAGCACGATACGCCATGCCTGGCGCGCATGCGGCAGACCGAGCGCGGCCGCCGCTTCGCGCTGCCCCTGATCGACCGAGAGAATGCCGCCGCGAATCGCTTCGGCGGCGAACGCAGCGTGATTGAGCGTGAGCCCGAGCACGGCCGCGAAGAACGGGCCGATCAGATCCGCCGTGGGCGCTTGCAGCAGCGTGAGATGCGTGAACGGCACGCCGATCCACACGGTCTCGTACAGATAGCCGAGGTTGTTGAGCAAAAGCAGCAGCACGATCGGCGGAATCGAGCGGAACAGCCAGACGAACGCCCACGCGAGCGCCGCTAGCAACGGCGAGCGGGAGAGCCGCGCGAGCGCGATCGGCACCGCGAGCGCAAAGCCGAACGCCGCGCCCAACGCCGTGAGCACGAGCGTGCGGCCAAGTCCTTCGAGCACCGGTCCGGCGAAGAACCACTGCGCGAATACCGACCATTCCCAGCGCGGATTGCCGAGCACCGATTGCAACACGACGCCGATCAGCACGACGGCCAGCACCGTCCCCGCCGTGCGCGCGCGATGGCGAGCCGGCACGACGCGATAGCGCGCATAGTCGGGCGTGCCGGCCGCGTTCGCGGAGGCGTCCAGATGAGTGGTATCGCTCATGGTTTGCGGTTCCTGCTCGTGGAGTCGGTCATCACACCGCGGCGGCGGCGTAGCGGCTTTCGCGGCGCGGCAAGCCCAGGTGATCGCGCAGCGTCTCGCCCTTGAGACGGCGGTCGTAGCGGCCACGCGCTTCCAGCACGGGGATCACGTGCTTGACGAAGTCGTCGAGCCCTTCGGCCTGCACAGGAAAGCCGAGGATGAAACCATCGGCAGCGCCCGCGTCGAGCCAGCGGATCAACTCGTCGGCAATCTGCTCGCCCGTGCCGAGAAACTGCGTTTTCGGCGTGGCCACTTCGAGCGCCACTTCGCGCAGCGTCGCGCCGCTGCGGCGCGCGTCGGCCTTGATGCGATCGGTGGTCGAACGGAAACTGTTGGTGCCGAGCTCGCCCAGTTCGGGGAACGGCGCATCGAGCGGATACTGCGAAAAGTCGTGGTGCTCGAAGAAGCGGCCCAGATAGGCGAGCGCGTCGTCGATATCGAGCAGATCGCGAATCGCGGCGTACTTCGCTTCGGCTTCTTCGAGCGTCGTGCCCACAATCGGACCGATGCCCGGGAAAATCTTCACGTCGGCGGCATCGCGTCCATGCTCGACCGCGCTTGCACGCACGCGCTCGGCGAACTCGCGCGTCTCTTCGAGCGAGGGCGAATGCGTGAATACGGCATCGGCGTATTTGCCGGCCAGCGCAATGCCCGACTCCGACGAGCCCGCCTGAAAGATCACCGGCTGCCCTTGAGGCGAGCGCTGGATATTGAGCGGCCCCGCCACTTCGAAGAAGCGGCCTTTGTGATTGAGCGTGTGCAGTTTGTCGCGATCGAAGAATTGCCCGCTCGCGCGATTGCGCACGAACGCGTCGTCGTCCCAGCTATCCCACAGACCTTGCACGACGTCGAGATATTCATCGGCGATCTCGTAGCGCAGTTCGTGATCGGGATGTTCGCCGCCATAGTTCTTCGCCGATCCTTCGAGTGGCGACGTCACCACATTCCATCCCGCGCGGCCGCCGCTGATCAGATCGAGCGAAGCGAACTGGCGCGCGACCGTGAACGGATGGCTGTACGACGTCGACAACGTGCCCGCCAAGCCGATTTTCGTGGTCGCCGTCGCGAGCGCGGAGAGAATCGAAATCGGCTCGAAACGGTTGAGAAAATGCGGGATTGATTTTTCGTTGATATACAGTCCGTCCGCGACGAAGGCGAAGGCCACGCCATTGGCTTCCGCCTTTTGCGCGATGCCCGTGACGAAGTCGAGATTGACGCTGGCGTCCGCCGGGCCGCCGGGGTGTTTCCACGCGTTCATGTGACCGCCCGCGCCGTGCAGCATGATGCCGAATGTGAGGTTTCGTTGTGTCATGTTCAGTTCCGTCCAGCGACAGTATGTGAAGTGAAGATCCGATCGACGCCTGTTGCGCGCTCAAATTCAAACGCGCGCGGCGAGCGCGGCGTGGCCCAGCAGTTCATATGACGCGAGCCGCAACGCATAGTCCGCAACGGGCGTGTCGATCACGAATTCCTCGATACCGAAGCGCGCATGCAATGCGTCGAGATCGTCTCGCACGTCCTCGGCGGTTCCGGCAACCACATGCGGATGCAATTCGTCGAGCCGATATTCGGACACGCCGGTTTGCCGCGCGAATTCGGCGGCGGCCTCGGGACTCGGCAAATTCACGCTCTGGCCGGTTGCGAGTTGCAGCTTGAAGATGCGCAACGCCCCCACCTGTTCGCGCGCCTGTTTCGCTGTTTCAGCAGCAAACGCGTAGAGCGCAAGCAGCGGCGCGCGGCCGGTGGCTTCGCGGTAAGCGTCGATGGAACGTTCGATGTTGGCTTCGTCGCCGTTGAAATGACCCGCGTAGCAGAAGGCCCAATCGTGCTCGGCGGCCAGACGCGCGCTTTCGACGCTGCCACCCAGCAAAATGCGCTGCGGCGGTTCGGGCGGCACGGGCAAGGCCACCGCGCCCGCGAGCGGATGATCCTCGGCCACGCCCCAATTCAGGAACGCGTCGAGTTCGGCGAGTTGATGCGGGAAGTCGGGCTTTTTCGCCTTGTCGTGAAACCACTGCAAGGCGCGCGTGGTAAGCGGCAGACCGCCCGGCGCCTTGCCCACGCCGAGATCGACGCGGCCCGGCGCGAGCGCGGCCAGCACGCGAAACGTTTCAGCGACTTTGAAAGGACTGTAATGCTGCAACATCACGCCGCCCGAGCCCACACGCAGCCGCGAAGTATGCGCAAGCAGATGCGAGACCACGATTTCCGGCGCGGAACTCGCAAGACCCGGCGCGCCGTGATGTTCGGCGATCCAGTAGCGCCGATAACCCAGCGCTTCGGCGCGTTGCGCAAGACGAATCGTGAACTGCAGCGCCTCGTGCGCATTCGCGCCTTCGGCGATCGGACTCTTGTCGAGTATCGAAAGGGACCAGGACATGTCACTCCCTTCCCGCGCGCTCATGCACGCGGATGAAAGATTGCGGAAACGCACTCACACCCCGCCGGACATTATGTCCACCGCGAGTCATCAGGCGTACGACTGATTTCTGCTATGCATTGCAGAAACGGCCTGTGCGTGGATTGCGCATAATTTTCGTATTGCTTAAAACTGGTAGCGCGCTCGCAGATAATAAAAACCGCCATTCACGCCGATCGTGGAGGCGAACGCGTCGTACTGCGCGCCTTCTAGTTGCGCTTCATAGGGCAGCTTCGACGGATAGACATCGAAGAGATTGTTCGCGCCCACCGCGATCTGGAATTTCTTCGTCACGTCGTAGCGCACTTCCACGTCGGTCACGTAACGCGCCGCGTTTTCGAAGTGAATGAACTGCGTGGTGGAAAATGCATTCGGTCCGACGATATAAGTCTCTTCACCCGAGGTCGTGCCAAAGCGCGTTTCGTGAATCGACACAGCCCATTTGTCGCGATGCCATGTGCCGCCGATAATGATCTTGTTCTTCGGCGTCGACGTCGTGAGCCATCCGACCTGCTGCGCATTGAGCACCGGGCCGCCGTTCGCGTTGGTCGCCATGTGCGTGATCGACGTCGTATTCAGATTGACGCCGAGATCCCAGTCCACCTGCCCCCAGCGGCCGAATGCCGTGTGCCACGCGCCCATGAGGTCGATACCGCGCGTACGCGTGCTCGCGCCATTGGTGAAATAGCTCGCCGACACCGCCGACACCGGCACCGAAGAAGGCACCGACAATCCGGCCGCTTCCATCGCCGCAATTGCGTCGGCGCCCGACGCCGTTCCACCCAACACGATGCGATTGCGGATATCCACCTGATACGCATCGAGCGTCAGATGCAGATTGTCCACGGGTGTGAGCACGAAGCCGACGTTGTAGTTCGTCGACTGTTCGGACTTGAGCTGCTGCGCGCCAATAAGCTTCGCCGCCGCCGAATTCGCCGCGAGCAAACCGCTCGCGGACGCCGGCGACTCATTGATATTGGTGTAATACTCCTCGGCGAGCGACGGCGCGCGGAAACCCGAGCTGACGCTGCCGCGAATCGCGAAGCGCGGCGTGAAGTCGTAGCGCGTGGAGATCTTGCCGTTGGTGGTGTCACCCACGTCGTTATAGTGCTCGTAGCGGCCCGCGAGATCGATCTGCCACTTCGGCGTGATATGCGTCGACAAGTCGATATACGTGCCGATCACGTTGCGCGACACGTCGGCCGCGCTGACCGGCGAAAGACCCGGCAGAGCCTGTGAGCCACCGTACGCGTAGGAATACGGATCGCCTGCCCCGACCGAATACGTCTCGCGGCGCTGCTCGAAGCCGAACGACACCTGCACCGGCGCGGGCAGCAGCGGCAACTGGAATGCCCGCGAAAAGTCGATGTTGTTGGTGAGCTGCGTATTGCTCACCGTCGATAGATGGAAATTCGTGGGCGTGTAGCCAATCGCGTCGTAGAGCCCGGTATTGGCCGAATCGACCATGCCGATGTTCGCGTGATCGCCGCCGTAAGTCGTGCTCAGATCCCACGACCAGCCGAACAGATTCTCGCCCTTCACGCCTGCCGTGACCGAAAAATCGTTCTCGCTGATTGTCTCTTGCGGCGTGAAGCCGTTCGGATAAATTTCGGGCAGCACCGAAGGCGGGCGATAGTTCTGGTAGGCGCTGGCGTTGCGATGCGCATAGGTACCGAATCCATAGAGTTCGACATCGTCGCTGAGCGAATAGCCCGCGTTGAAACCCACCGACTGACGCGTACTCGACGGATCGCCTTCGATGGGATTGTAGTAACCGTGCCCCGGTGCGAAGGTGCCGAAATAGTCGTCGGGACCAGTCCGCACCGTGTGATTCTGGCGCGCGTATTCGGCGGCGAGATCCAGGAAACCTCGATCGCCGAGATTGAAGCCGAGATTCGCCGACTCGGTGTTTTTCAACCCATCGCCCGCATAGGTCTGACCGGTCGTGCTCTGCACCTCGCCGCCCTGCGACTTGCGTTTAAGAATGATATTGATGACGCCCGCGATAGCGTCGGAACCATATTGAGCGGCGGCCCCGTCGCGCAGAATCTCGATGTGATCGATCAGCGCTACCGGAATCATGTCGATATCGACGCCGGTCGAGCCTTCGTTCAAGCCACCGTCCAGCGCGATATTCGCAGTGCTGTGCCGACGTTTTCCGTTCACGAGCACCAGCACGTGATCGGGGCTCAGCCCGTGCAGCGACAGCGCGTCGGTGAGCACGGCGGCGTCGCCCGCGTAGGTCTCGCGCACGATGGCGGGCGAGAGTTGAACCAGCGCGTCGCGCAGATTGCTCTGACCGGTCTGCTGAAGACGCGCGCCACTAATCACGTCCACGGGCGTCAGGCTCTTGCTCGCCTTGGTGTCCGTACGCGTGCCCGTCACGACAACGGTGTCTTGCTGCACGGTATCGCCGCCGCGTGCGGTCGTCTGCGCAGGCGAAGCCGACCGCGTGGATTGCGCCGGTTGCGTGATGCCGGTATCACCCTCGGGCGTGGCCGGCGTGGTTTGCGCCCATGCCGTGCCGTGGCACGCCAGCGCAAAAGCGGCAAGAGCCACGGTCTTCATGCGCAAGCCGGGCGCAGCCGTCCCGAATCGGGCGGCCTGTCTTTTTGTCAGTGCATGCATCGGTAATCCAGTTGGCAAAGAGCGTTGGGTTACGGTTACGGGAGTCCGGCGGGCATGCGCGCACCCTCGCCTTCGACCGGACGAGTCCGATTAGAAAAGGATGACTAATCAAATTGATTGAAGCGCGCGAATACCGTGACGGCGATCGGCTTATGTGCTTGAAACGAAATGGAGATGCGTATTGACGTGCAGTGTGCGCGACACCGTGACTTCCCTGAAAAGACGCATTATTTTCATTTTGATCTGCATGACTCATCAATCTTACGTTAAGATTACGCCAGCATTCTATGTGTCCGTGCCGGTTTGTTTCAGTGCGTGAAAAAGATAACAGTCATGCTGCACATCAATTAAACAATCATTTTACGCATGGTTATTCCGCGTAAGCGCTATTCATAATCGTTAATTCAAGTGCGATGCCCGGTTCGCCGCTCGGGCGCGAATCAGGGCGTTGAAAAAGCAAACGGCGCGCCTATGACGGCACGCCGTTCGTTACTGCGAAGTCTTCAGGATGCGCGCGGCTTAAATCACCTGTGCCATGCGCGCAAACGCTCACTCACGTTTTCGGCAATCCTGGCGGATTTGTCGCCGAATGAGCAATCCCTTCCGACTGCAAATTCCAGCGCGTAAGCACCTGTCCATACTTGCCACTCTGGATCAGGTCGTTCAGCACCTGCGTGAGCGGTACAGCGAGACCACTTCCTTTGCGTGTGGTGATGGCCACCTCGGCCGTGCGCGGCCAGCCGCCGCTAACCGTGCCCACCAGCCGCGTTTTCCCCTGTACCGCGGACTGCCACGCCAGCACGGCGTTCACACTGAATATCGCATCGGCGCGCCCGGCTTGCAGCGCGACAGTGCGCACCGCATCGTCGTCGTAATACTGCACGGTGAGCGGCTTCAAACCATGTGCAATATTTTCCTTGTTCCATTCGAGCAGGACCTTTTCCTGATTCGTGCCCGCATCGGTAATCACACGCAACCCCGCCACATCCTTCGGCTCGCGAATCGTCTTGATCGGGCTGCCGGTGCGCACATAAAAGCCCAGTTCGTCGCGGCGATACGTCGAGAAGTCGAACTTCTCCTTGCGCTCCTCCGTCACGGTCACGTTCGACACCACCGCATCGACTTTTCCAGACTGCAACGCAAGCGGCCAATCGGGCCACGCAAGCGTCACGAGCCGCAGTTTGCGTCCAAGACCGTCGGCGACCACCTGCGAAAGATCCGGATCGAAGCCGACCACGGTGCGTGCGTCGGTGGCATAGGCGCTGATCGGCGGCAGCGCGGGTACGATGCCGATCGTGAGCGTGTCCTTCTCCGCGAACGCAAAACCCGGCGGCACCGCCTTGATGGCTGCGGCGTCGGCGCTGGCGCGAGGACGTCCGTGCTGCTCGGGGCTCAGATCGAATTGTTCGGCAGCCCACGTACTGGTCGCGAGTACCGCACCGAGACCGAGCGTGAGCGCGCCGCCCAGCAGCGCAAGCTTCTTTTTGAATGTCATGTTCGAAGGAAGAATAAAGTGGACGATGGACCGCTTACTGGCGTGCGCCAAGCGGTTCGCGAGCGCGCAGATCGTCGAGCGAATCGACATCGCCCGGTCTGCGCAAATCCTTGCCGAACGGCAACCGCACATGAATCTCCGGCGCGATCGCGCGATCGAAAAGCGGCACGTAGTGTGTGTCGAAGTAGAGTCCCCAGGCTTCGGGTTGTCTGAAACCCGTCGTCAAATAAATGCGGCGATAACCGAGATGTACCGCGCGCGCTTCCAGTTCTTCGACGACCCGGCGCGCAATGCCTTTTCGCCGCTGGCTTTCGTGTGTCCAGATGCGTTTGAGTTCGGCCGTATGCGCGTCATAGCGCTTGAACGCGCCGCCGCCGACAATTTCTCCCTCGTGTTCGACGAGAATGAACGCGCCATCCGGCGGCGCGAACAACGCGGCCGGACAGCGCGCCAGTTCCTGCGCCGCCGATGCCTCGCTGTCGCTGCGAAATTCGCGGTATCGCGTCGCGTACTCGTGTTGCAAACCATCGAGCAACGGCTTGGCCAGCGCGTCGAGCGGTGTGGTGTCGATGATTCGGTAGCTCATAAAGGATCGTCCGGGGAATGACGCCGCTGTTCTATTCGAGTTCGGTCTGACGCAGACAAGGTTATCCGTTGACTGCGCAGCCATTAACCAAGCAATTCGAATAACGTTATGGATAACTATTTATCGAATTGAAACTTGAAACCGATCGAGATGAGCGATTCGCTGCAATAACGGCGGCCGCTGCCGCCATCGCAGCAAACAGCCCGCGAGCGCGTCACGCCGGCTCGGCAAGGTGGAACAGACAATCGCCTCGCTGCACCGCCGCCATCGCGCGTTGACACACGACTTCGCCCGCGGCGTCGAACGCGACCGTCACCGGCTCGCGCAACGGTGTTTCAGGAAAATGAATTCGCGCGGCGGGCTGCCCCGCTTCCACGCGCTGCCCGAGTTCGACGAGCGGCTCGAAAACGCCGTGTTCATAGGCATAGACATAGTGAGACGCGCCGGACACGCGATAGAAGCGTGTCTCGTGGGGCGCGGCCTTCGGCACCAGCGGTCCGGCAAGCGCGCCAATGTGCCCCAGCAGATGCAGCACGCCCTGACGCGCCTCGCGCAACAAGCGGCTTTGCACCGTGCCCGCGCCACCCAGTTCTGTCACGATCGAGATCGCGCCTTGCCGCCACGCTGCGGTGGCCGAATGCAGCGGATTGGGCGCATGCAAGAACGCACGCGGCAAGCCGAATGCACCGAGTAATGCGCGCAAACGTGTTGTCTGCCCGGCGTCGTCGGGCTGTATGGCGAGCATGTTCGCGCCGTCGTAGAGCAGCGAACTGCCACCTGAGTGAAAGTCGATCAGATATTGCGCACGCGCCAACAGCGTGTGCTCGATATAGTCGGCAATGATGGCCGTCGGTGAACCTTGCGGATCGCCCGGAAAGCTGCGATTCAGATTACCGCCATCGAGCGGCGACGTGCGCGAGCCGGCCTGCGCAGCGGGGAAATTCGCCATCGGCAGAAAGATCAATTGACCGCTCACCCATTGCGGTTCGATTTCGCGCAGCAATTGCGAAACCAGAATCTGGCCTTCGTATTCGTCGCCGTGATTGCCCGCCATCAGCACGACGGTCGGACCGTCACCATGGCGGATCGATCCGGCGGGAATGGGAATCCAGCCATATGCGGAGCGATGCACCGAATGCGGCAGACGCAGGTAGCCGACGTGGCGTCCCTCAGCATCGAAATCGATTTCACTGCGGATCGGATTGACCATGGAGCCTCGTGAGGTGCGGCGGAACGACATCCGCGAGGATCATAGGACCGCACCCAGGCGTGGTCTACGAACGGATTGCGCGAAGGAAAGCGTCGCCGGCGATATGCGAAACGCGTGCGCGGTGGCACGGTCCTGGCGACTCACCAAGCCGGGAGCCAAGCGAACAACGGATGGAAACGAGATAGTAGCGCGGTGAGAATCTGGCTTTCAGCTACTATCCGACCCGGAAAGCTGGAGCAGAGAATTGCTCGCACGACTCATCTGGAGTGAGTGAATGACTTGAAGAAGCTTCGCTCGAAGGCGTGCTCCGCAACCCGAAATTCGTTCGGAAACTGCTTTTACGCGGGCGCCGAACCGCGCCAAATTGCCGCACCGGGCGATTGCGGCCCGGCGCATCACTACCGATAAAAGTGCATCAAGCGCTTTCGATTTTCTTCGACTCGTGCTTCTTGCTGTTGTCGTCGGTGCTGCTCGGGTATTTCGCCTGACCAAAGCGAATCAGCAAGACCCCCACGGCGATCAGCACGATCGCGCCCGAGGAAGCCAGCAAATGGATTTCCGAATTCGCGCCCGCACGCAGAATCAGGTCTCGCGCAATCGACACCATGGCGATATACAGCGGGAAACGCACCGGCAATTGCCCCGCCTTCAGATATTGCCCGACCATCGCGAATACCTCGAGGTACAGGAACATCAGCAGCAGATCGGTGAGGGTGACGCCATCGGAATTCACCATCCGCCAGATCAGATGCACCATGGCGGCCACGGTGCCAATGCCGATAATGAACAGGCCGAACAGCTCGGCCAGTTCCATCGCGCGCTCAAGCCGCCCTTTAATCGCACTCTGCAAGGCGTTTTCGTACTTCACTTTTACCGATCCTCCAAAATAAACACGGTTGAAGGATAGTAGCGCGATATGTCGGGATTTTAAAAATCGGCGAGAGAGATTTTCAAACCACGCCGCTCAGGGCGCGGCGGCCGCCGTTTCGAACGCACGTGCTTTCACACGCCGCGTGCGGACGAGCAAGGACATCGCCGCGCGGTCGAGCGCCGTGCACATCACGAGATACAACGCGGCGACAAACAGGAAAATCGGAATCGGATAAATCATCAGTCGATTATTTATCTGGGTGGCGACGAACGACAATTCGCCCACGCCCACGATATAGGCAAGCGACGTGTCTTTTACGAGCGACACCCATTGATTCACGAACGAAGGCGCCATGATGCGCAAAGCCTGGGGCAGCACCACGTAACGCAGCGCCGTGAAACGCGAAAATCCGAGCGACAGACCCGCCTGCCATTGCGCGTCGCCCACCGCGACGATGCCCGCATGCACCGAATGCGCGAGATACGCGCCGCCGATCAGCGAGAGCGCGCAGACCACGGCCGCGAGACCCGGCACGTCGACGTGAAAAATCACCGGCAGCAGGAAAAACGTCCAGAAAATCAGCATCAGCACGGGAATCGCGCGGAAGAAGCCGATCACGAGCAGCAGCAGCGCGCGCAGCGGGCCGGATGCGAGCGCCAGCGCAATGCCGAGCGCGAGGCCGAGCAACGCCGAGGCCAGCGCGGACGTAATCGCCAGCACGAGCGTGAGCGCCGCGCCGCCGAGCGGGCCGTCGGGAAAGGCGCCAACGAGCAAGTACGGCAGATTCGCCGTAAAAACGTGCCACGGCATCATCAGCGTGCTCCCCGCGTGGCCGGGCGCGCATATCGCCGCCAATGCAACACCGCTTCGAGCAGCGCGATCGCGCCAATATAAAGCAGCGTCGCAATGCCGAATGCCGCGAAGGTTTGAAACGTTTCCGTTTCCACCTGGCGCGACGCGTACGACAATTCAGCGAGACCAATCGCCATCGCCAGCGAGGAATTCTTCACCAGATTCATGTATTGCCCGAAAAGCGGCGGCAACGCGATGCGAATCGCCTGGGGCAGCACGACATAACGAAACGATTGCCACGGCGTCAAGCCGAGCGCCGCTGCAGCCTGACGCTGCGCGACCGCCACGCCCGCAATGCCCGCCTCCACTTCGCCCGCAATGAACGCGGCCGTATAGCACGTGAGCCCGAGCCACGCCGCCACGAATTCGAACGACGGCCAGCGCAGCGCGACCAGCGGCGTCGCCAATACGTGCGGCGTATTGAGCCATTGCATCCACGCATCCGGCAGCAACGTGGCCGCGCCGAAATACCAGAACAGCAATTGCACGAGCAGCGGCGAATTGCGGAAGGCCGTCACATAAGCATGACCCGCGCGACGCAACACCGCGAGCCGTGCCTGCCGCGCGAGCGCGATCAGCACACCGAGCGCGGTCGATGCGAACGCGGCGCACAACGTCACGCCCAGCGTCACGCCAAAGCCCTGCCAGAGCCACAGCAGATACTTCGGCGCGAGCGGGAGATCGGCCTGCAATGCAGCCAGATACGAATCCATCAGACCTTGTCGCCGATCTTGAAGGTGCGCGCGAGCGGCGTTTTCGTCGTCGGGCCGAACCAGCGGTTATAAATCGTCAGCGCCGTGCCGTTGGCTTCGAGACCGCGCAGCGTGTCGTTCACGAACGACGTCAGACGCGGCTCGCCCTTCGGAATGCCCACGCCCATATAGTCGTTCGAGATCGTGAACGGCGGGATTTCGTAATTCTGTTTATCGGGCACGTTGGCGAGCAGACCGACGAGCTTCGGGCCATCCTGCGTGATAGCTTGCACGTTGCCGGTACGCAGCGCGGCAAACGCGAACGGCGTATCGTCATACGCGACGAGCGTGGCTTGCGGATACTTCTCGCGCACCGTGATTTCATTCGTCGTGCCCTTGTCCACGCCAATGCGCAGGCTCGAAATCTGATCCGGCGATTTCAGCACGCCCTTCTTCGCGAGAAACTGCTGGCCCGACGAGAAGTACGGAATGCTGAAATCGACCTGCTTCGCGCGCTCGTCGGTAATGGTGAAGTTCGCGAGCACGAGATCGACCTTGTGCGAAACGAGGAACGGCACGCGATTGGCGGGATTGGTCGGCTGCAATTCGAGTTTGACGCCCAGTTTGTCGGCGATGGCGCGCGCATAATCCACGTCGAGACCCACAATATGATTCGTGGCCGGATCGACGAAACCGAACGGCGGATTGCTGTCGAAGGTGGCCACGCGCAGGACGCCGGCCTTCTTGATGTCGTCGAGACGATCTGCGTGTGCGAGACCGGAAGTCAGAGCCGTGAATGCGACGAGTCCAGCGGCGAGCCATTTCTTCTTCATTGTTTTTTTCCCGTGTGGTGTGGTGCGAATACAGAATGAAAGGCGAGTATAAAAAGCGCGCGCGCCGCGTTCCAATAACGGATTCGCGAATCGTTATATGCTCGTGGCATTTGCAGAATTGACGCAGGATTGACACGATGACGCACGGGATCGCCGCCCTGCCGATGTACAACGTCACGCCGCAGCACGGCATGCTATGGCGCGCCTTCCTGCGCGACGCGCTCGGCGAATTCGCGCGCCGCGCCGGCGTGCGCGAGCGCATCGCCTTGCTCGATGAACCGCTCGGCGACCTGTTCGCGCTATGGCGCAGCCCCGACCTGCTGATGTCGCAAACCTGCGGCTTTCCGTATCGCCTGCTCGGGCTCGATCGGCAGGTGCATTTGCTCGCGACGCCGGTGTTCAACGCGCCCGGTTGCGAAGGCGCGTGGTATCGCAGTGTGCTGCTCGTGTCGGCGCAAGCGTATGCGAATGGCGCGACGTCGCTCGCCGCGTGCCGCGGTTTGCGCGCGGCCTGTAATAGCGCCGACTCGCACAGCGGCATGAACGCGTTCCGTCATGCAGTGGCGACCACCATTCCAAAGTCCGTGCGCAGCGAGCGTTTCTTTGCCTCGGTGTCGTTCGTCGGCTCGCATTGGAATGCGCTGCGGGCGCTCGCCGCCGACGAAGCGGACGTCGCGTCCATCGACTGCGTCACGCTCGCTTACGTGCGCGATGCACGGCCCGAGATGCTCGAATCAGTACGCGAGATCGGTATGACGGCGGCAGCGCCTGGCCTGCCGTTCATCGCCTCGCGCACGCTGCCCGTCGCGCACGCCGCCTTGCTACGCGATGCGCTCGACCACGCCTGCACGCTCGATGCGCTGCGTGCAAAAACCCTGCGTTTGCAGGGCTTTTCTCGTCTCGCGCCCGCCGATTACGCCGTCATCGAGCAGTTCGCCGACGAAGCACGCGCAAACGGTTACGCCGAACTCGTTTAAACGCGCGAATCGTACTGAAAAGCGCTTTAGCAGTTTCACTGCAAAGCAAAGCACGGATCGATATAAGCACCTTACAAGCTGCCGATAGAATGGAACGCTGGCCACCCGGCGCTCACGCGGCATTCGCACACGAATCGCTTCCGGCGTCGCGCCCAATCACAATCATTCGGGGATTCGCATGGCATCACTCCAACGCGCCGCGCGCTGGCTCGGCGCGGGCATCGTCGCCAGTACGGCATTCGCCGCCACGCTCGCCTACGCAGACACGTCGCTGCTCAACGTCTCGTACGACGTCACGCGCGAACTCTACAAGGACATCAACGCGAGCTTTATCGCCGACTACAAGCAGAAGACCGGCGAAACCATCACGATCAAGCAGTCGCACGGCGCATCGAGCGCGCAGGCGCTTTCCGTGCTGCAAGGCCTGCAGGCCGACGTCGTGACGATGAATCAGCCCAACGACATCGACCTGCTCGCCGAACGCGGCCAGATCGTGCCGAAGAACTGGCGCACGCGTCTGCCCGATGCCAGCGCGCCGTACACCACGACGATGGTGTTTCTCGTGCGCAAGGGCAATCCGAAGCACATCAAGGATTGGGACGATCTCGTGAAGCCCGGCGTGCAGGTCGTGATCGCGAATCCGAAGACCTCGGGCAATGGCCGCTATGCGTATCTGGCCGCGTGGGGTTATCGCAAGCTGCAAGGCGCGAGCGACGCGCAGGCGCTCGACTTCGAACGCGCGCTGCTCAAGAACGTGCCGGTGCTCGACGCAGGCGGTCGCGGCGCGACGACCACGTTCACGCAGCGCGGTATCGGCGACGTGCTCGTGACCTTCGAAAATGAAGTTTCGCTGATCGATACGGGCGTGGGCGCGAAGGATTTCGAGGCGGTCTATCCGTCGGTGAGTCTGCTGGCCGAACCGCCCGTGACGGTGGTCGACAAGGTCGTGGACAAGCGCGGCACGCGCAAGGAAGCGACGGCGTATCTGGAGTATCTGTACTCGCCCGCCGCGCAGGAAATCATCGCGCAACATCATCTGCGTCCGCGCGACAAGGCCGTGCTCGCCAAACACGCCGACGAGTTCAAGCCGATCAAGACCTTCACGGTCGAGCAGGTGTTCGGTAGCTGGCAGAAGGCGCAGGCCACGCATTTCGCCGATGGCGGCACCTTCGACCAGCTGTTCGCGGATCGCAAATAAGCCTGTTTTTCAGGCCTCGATCGTGAACACCGTGCGCGGGCCGCTGCCAGGCTCGCGCCAATGTTGGGCGATCTGCGCGAGCGGCACGGCCTGCGTTTCGACCGCCAGTGCCGCCGCTTGCGCCGCGCCGAACACGGCGCGCACGCACTCCAGCAAACGCGGCATCGTCACACTGCCGATGCCGCTGCCGAGCAACGTGATCGGCGCCGCGCGCAACGCCGCGCCGGGCAACGCAATCTCCCCACCGCTCGCCGACCCGATCTGCACGAAGCGCAACGCGCGCCCTTCCGGCGCGGTTCGCGCAGCCGTCACCAGCAGCGCCTGCGCGCTCGCTCCCCACAGATAATCGAGCACTACATCCACGCCCGCTGCGAAATGCGGCGCGATCTGCGCGGCGAGTGCATCCGGCTCGCCACTCAACGCAATCGCGACATCGGCGCCCGCTTCGCAGAGCGCGTCGAGCATCGCTGGATTGCGGCCCGTCACGATGATCTTGCCCGCGCCCAGATGCTTCGCGATACGCACCGCGAGCCGCCCGGACACGCCGGTCGCGCCATTCACGAGCACCGTCTCGCCGGCGACGAAACGCGCGCGTTCGATCAGCGCGGCCCACGACGACATGCCGGGAATGGCGAGCGCGGCGGCGGCGACGTCGTCGAGCGTATCGGGGATCGGCGTGTAGAGCGATTCCGCCACGAGGCATTGCTGCGCCAACGCGCCGTACGGCGCGCGCGGCATGCAGAAGTAGACGCGCTGGCCATCGTCGAGACGGCCCGCTCCGTCGAGGCCCGCCACGAACGGAAAGCGCTGCGTCGAAGAATAATGCTGGCCCGAAGCCTTCGCATAGGCGACGCGGCTCAACGCGCAGGCGCGCACGTCGATCACGCGATGGCCCGCCAGCGCGGCGGGCGCGTCGAAATCGGCGTAATCAGGCAGCGTGCCCGCACCGCGAATGACGGCTGCTTTCATCTGAATTCCTTGAACATAGCTGGAGAAAAGGGATCGGCGCTTGCGTCATCACGCGCGTTGTCGATCGCTTACAGGCAGTCTAGTCGTGCGGATTCGGCCCGTCTCCGGTATAACAGCCAATCGATACGGAATTCCGGCCATCGCCGCGGAGAAACAGCATGCGCCAACCCGCCGAACGGCGACTCATACAGCAACTGAACCACGAGCCCATCGTCCGGCCCGACCGCGTGCTGGCGACGCACGGTCCCTTTCTTGCTGCGGGCGAACTCACGCAGCGCACGGCGCGCACGCGTGCGCCGCATCATCACGCGCGCGGCCAGTTGATGGGCGCGCTGAACGGGCTCGTGTCAGTGGGTATCGATGGGGCGCAATGGGTCGTGCCCGCCGTGCATGCGATCTGGATTCCGCCGCATCATCTGCATTCGGTGCGTTCGCACGGGCCGTTTTCGGGCTGGAGCGTGTTCGTGGCGGAAGCGCGCTGCGCCGGATTGCCCGACGCGCCGCGCGCGATCCGCGCCACGCCGCTGCTGCGCGAAGCCGTGCGCCGCGCCGCGACGTGGGACGACGCTGCGTTCGACGCCGCGCGCACGCGGATCGCCGAGATGATTCTCGATGAAATCGCCGCCGCGCCGGCCGAGCCGCTCGCCTTGCCGCGTCCCGTCGACGCGCGGCTCGCGCGCATTACCGATGCGCTCGCCGCCGATCCCGGAAACGAACGCAGCCTCGAAGAATGGGCCGCCTGGGGCGCGCTCGCGCCGCGCACGCTGAGCCGACGTTTTGTCGCCGAAACCGGCTGGACGTTCGCGCAATGGCGTCGCCAGGCGCGACTGCTGCGCGCGCTCGAACGCATCGCGGAAGGCCGCAGCGTGACGGCCACGGCGCTGGAACTGGGCTATGGCAATGTGAGCGCGTTCATCGAAATGTTTCAGCGCGCCACCGGCACCACGCCGGGGCGCTATCTGGAAACGCGCGAAAACGCGTAATGCGGAAACGAATGTGAAAACGCCTGCTCAGAACGGCGCATCGCCCTCGATGGTGGTCCGATAAAGCTTGCGGCGCAGATGATCGGGCGTGCCGGCCGCGAGATGCATGAGCGAGCGGTTGTCCCAGAACACCAGATCGTGCTCGCGCCACACATGGCGATACACATGCTCGGCGCGCACGCTATGCTCGAACAATTCGTCGAGCAGCGCGCGGCTTTCGTCGTCGGGGAGATCGACGATGCGGGTGGTGAAGTGCTCGCTCACGAACAGCGCCTTGCGGCCCGTTTCCGGATGCGTGCGCACGACCGGATGCACGACCGGCTTCACCTGCGCGATCTGCTCCGCCGAAAGATTCGGCCGCCACGGGCTGCGCGCCTGCAGCTCGGCATAGCGCGCGAGATAGGTATGCTCCGCGCGCAGACCTTCGACGGCCGTACGCAAATGCGCGGGCAAGCTGTCCCACGCGAGATGCATGTTGGCGAACAGCGTGTCGCCGCCTTCGGACGGCAATTCCTGCGCATGCAACAGCGAGCCGAGACTCGGCTTCTCCTTGTACGAGAGATCGGAATGCCAGAAATGGCCGGCGTCGCCGAGCCCGATCGGCTTGCCGTTTTCGACGACATTCGACACGATCAGCACGTCCGGATGTTCAGCCAGCGCGAACTGATGCAGCACGTGTTGCTGAAGCGGCCCGAAGCGGCGGCTGAACCCCACATGTTGCGCGGGCGTGATGCGCTGATCGCGAAACACCAGCACATGATGATCGAGATGCGCGCGGTGAATGCGCGCGAAGTCGTCGTCGGCGAGCGGCGCGCCGAGATCGAGGCCGATGATTTCCGCGCCCAGCGGCGCATCGAAGGCGCGAATCTCGAAGCGTTGCGCCGCGACGGGCGGCTGGGCGGCGAACGAAGCAGGAGTCGAAGCGGTAGTCGAAGCAGGAGTCGAAGCAGCGGTCATGGTCACGCGTAAAGCCTGTCTGGAATCGAGAAGACCAATCTACGTGCGCACGCGCCGCGCGGCAACCAAGCAATTCCCATACGCATATCCGTTCGAGTCATTAAGGCGCCGCTCGTACAGATATGCGCGCGGATTCAGAACACGCGGCCTTCGGTGAGATGCGTGGTGACGTCGTTGAGCACGTAGTCGCCGAGCACGCGCGCCTTGTGCAGCAGCGGATTGTGGCTGAAGATCGTGCGCAGATTGCGCCAGTGGCGGTCGAAGTTGTGCGCGCGCGACGTCGCCGACGCACCGCCCGCCTCGAACATCCGCTCGCCCGCTTCGAGCGCGAGCTTGCTCACCACCAGTTGCGTGCGCGCGGTCGCGAGCGCGCCTTCGAGCACGAGCGATTCGGCGTCGGCATCGCCATTCCGGATTGCTTGAGACGAGCGCTCCAGCACGCGCGCGTTTTCGCGCACAAGCGCGTCGATCGCATGGCTGTGCGCCGACAAGGTGCCGACGATCTGCTGGATAAACGCGTCCTCGCGCGCACTCGGCGCGGGGCTGTGCAGCGCAGGGCGGCCGTGATCGCGCACATAGCGGCGCGCATCGCTCACCACGTTGCGCACGATGCCCGCAGCCACCGCCACCAGATGCAGCTGGCGCAGCGCGCCCGTGTGACGCCCGACCAGCGTGGTGAGATCGCGCGCGGCCACTTCGTCGGCGTAGACGATCAGGTCGTCGAATACGAGGCTGCCGCTCGCGGTCATGCGCTGGCCCATGCCGTCCCAGTCGTCGAGCACGCTGAAGCCGTCGCGCTTCACGGGCACGACGGCGATCACGGCGCGGCCCTCGTCGTCCTGCACATTCAGGCGCGCGTAATCCGCGAAAGCCGTGCCCGTCGAATAATACTTGCGGCCGTCGAGCCGGTAATGCTCGCCTTCGCGGCGCAGCGCGGTCTGAATTTCGCCGGGACGCGAGGTCGTGGCTTCCGTCGATGCACCGCCGAAAATCGCGCCGTCGATCACGCGGCGAATCTGCACGTCGTTGAACGGCGTGCGTGGCGACAGCAGCAGCACCTCGGTCTGGTCGTAATGCAGACGCAGCGCGTGCGCGAGATGGCTGTCCGCGGCGGCGAGCGTGGCAATCACGTCGAATTCGTCGACCAGCGTGCCGCCCAGGCCGCCCCATTCGACCGGCAGGCGCAGCCGTCCGAGCGCCGAACGCCGGAACTGCTCGAAGCCCGCGAACGGCAATTCGCGACGCGCCTCGCGCGCGGCGGCGTCGACGCCAATCGCCTCGGCAAGCTCGGGCAACGCGGCCAGCGCTGCATCGAGCGTGAGCGCATCGTGATGGCCGGAAACGAATTCCGGCGGAAACTCGGGGGAAATCGACTGAAGTGCGGACATCGGCCTTCCTTGTGATGCGCGGTATCGGGCGAATCAGTATAAGAAGCGCGGCGCGCGCGACGAACCACGTAATTGGACTTTTGTTATGCGCATCTCTGCTTTGTGCGCCGATTTGCGTGCTGCGGCGACATCGGCGTAATAAGAAAAGAAAAAACTGAAAAAGCAAATCAGCGCGCGCCACGCACCGTTCGCACGAATCGTTCTTTGACCGTGCGCGCGGCCGCTGCCGATAATCGTTCGCTTCAGCATCACCAAGGATGGCTAAGCATATGAACGCCCCCACTCCGGCCGCCGCGCTCGATTCCGCCGCCGACGACGCCGCACGCGCCACCCACGCCGCGCTGATCGAGCGCGCGGCGCTGCTCGGCCGCGTGTTCGCCAATCTCGCCGACGACTACGACCGCAGCGGCGCGCCGCCCCAGGAGCAATTCCAGGCGCTGCGCGAAGCGGGCCTGCTGCGCGCGAACATCGCGCGCGCGGACGGCGGATACGGCGCGGGCCTCGCCGTCACGCGCGCGATCCTCGGCGAAATCGCCTATGGCGATCCATCGGTTGCGCTGATCCTTGCGATGCACTACAGCCATCACGCGATGATCGTGCACGACGCACGCGTGGCGGCGCGCGGCGGCGTGCGCGACTGGCCGCCCGCGCTTGCGCAGCGGCTCACGCGCGCGTCGCTCGACGGCCGCGCGCTCATCAACGCGGCGCAGGTCGAGCCCGCGCTCGGTTCGCCCTCGCACGGCGGCCTGCCCGATACGATCGCGCGGCGCGACGGCGCGCACTGGCGCATCACGGGGCACAAGCGCTACGTGACCGGCGCGCCGCTGCTCGCGTGGATCAGCGTGCTCGCGCGCACCGACGAAGCCGAGCCGCGCCTCGGCCATTTTCTGGTGCCGCGCGACGCGCCCGGCGTGCGTATCGACGAAAACTGGGACCCGGTCGGCATGCGCGCCACCGTGAGTCACGACGTGCTGTTCAAGGACGTGGCGATCCCGCTCGACGACGCCGTGGGCCTGAAACCCGCGAGCCTAGGCGTGCAGCGCGATCCGCACGCGACGGCGTGGTACTTCAGCCTCGTCGCCACGATTTACGACGCGGCGGCGCGCGCCGCGCGCGACTGGCTGCTCGACTTCATCAACACGCGCACGCCCGGCTCGCTCGGCGGCGCGCCGCTCGCGAGTCTCGCGACGGTGCAGGAGAGCGTGGGCCGCATCGAAATGCGGCTCGCCACCAGCGACTGGCTGCTGCGCTCGCACGCCGACGCCATCGACGCGGACAACGCGCCCGCCACGCTCTCGGCGCTCGTCAAGCACAACGTGGTGGACAACGCGATCGAGGCCGTGCAGACCGCGCTCGAACTCGCGGGCAATCACGGCATCACGCGGCGCAATCCGCTGGAGCGGCATCATCGCAACGTGCTGTGCGCGCGCATTCACGCGCCGTCGAACAGCCTGCTGCGCACCAGCGCGGGCCGCGCGGCGCTCAATGCGGCATTGAAATAAGCGGCGTTAAAGCAGGCGGTAAAACTCAGCCGCCCGCGGCCGCCATCTGCGCACAAAGAAATTCGACGACGCGCTGCGCGCGGCGCGGCAGCGGCCATTCGGCGCGATGAATCAGCCAGAGCGTATCGACCACGGCGACATCGCATTCCACGACTTCGATCGCCTCCTGACGCGCGAACGCGCGGCGCGCATAGCGCGGCAGCACCGTGAAGCCGAAACCGCGCGCGACGGGTTCGAGAATCAGGCCGATCTGATTGCTGAAGCCGCGGCGCGGCAACGCGCGCGCGCCCGTGTTGCCCGGAAAGCGGCGGCTCAGCAGACGGTTGGCCATCGCGAGGCCGTCGGGGTGATCGACAAAACCGATGCGCTCCAGATCCTCCCACGTCCGCACCGTTTCTCCGGCGGGAATCACCATTTCGAGCGGCTCCTCCGCGAAACGCGTGGCTTTCAGGCGCTCGTCGTCGGGCTTGAGCGTGAGCAGGCCCAGTTCGTACTGATTGGCGAGCACGGCCGCCAGCACCTCGGAATCGGGCGCGAAACGGTGCCGGATCGACAGCCCCGGATGCGCCGCCTGCAAGTCGAGCAGCAGCGGATACAGCGCCAGACCGATGCTGCCCGGACTGATCAGCGCGATCTCGCCCGCATCGGCGTCGGGCGCGGCCAGGCGGTCGCGCAACTTGCGGTCGGACACTTCGAGTTCGGCGCAATAGTCGAGCAGCGCGCGCCCGGCGGGCGTGATCTCGATGCCGCGCGGACGGCGGAACACCAGCAGCCCGAGCCGGTCTTCGAGGTGGCGCAGATGCTGACTCACGGCCGCCTGCGTGATGCCGAGCCGTTCGGCGGCGCGCGTGAAGTTGCCGACGTCGGCCAGCATCTCGAAGGTGCGCAGCCATTGCGGATTCAGCATAAGGAAGATTTATCGAAATGATAAGAATAGCGTCGTTGCGATTATAGCCACGCTGCCTAAGATTCGAAGGGTGCCCGCCAGCCGGGCGTTTTTCGAGGAATCAGCATGAGCATCGTTTATCCGCGCAGTTTTTCCCACATCGGTCTTTCGGTGACCGATCTCGACGCCGCCGTGAAGTTCTACACGGAGGTCATGGGCTGGTATCTGATCATGCCGCCCACCACCATCGAGGAGGATGAGAGCGCCATCGGCGTGATGTGCACGGACGTGTTCGGCGCGGGCTGGGGCTCGTTCCGCATCGCGCATCTGTCGACCGGCGACCGCATCGGCGTGGAGATTTTCGAATTCCGCAACGCACAGAAGCCCGAAAACAATTTCGAATACTGGAAGACCGGCGTGTTCCACTTCTGCGTGCAGGATCCGGACGTCGAAGGTCTCGCGGCGAAGATCGTCGCGGCGGGCGGCAAGCAGCGCATGCCGGTGCGCGAGTATTTCCCCGGCGAAAAGCCGTATCGCATGGTCTACATGGAGGACCCGTTCGGCAACATCCTCGAAATCTACAGCCACAGCTATGAGCTGACCTACTCGGCGGGCGCTTATCAAGGCAACACGCCGGGCAACAAGGCATGAGCGACGTGACGACGCCCGTGCCGCCGACCTGGCCCGCGTGGACGTGGCGCGGCTCGCCCGATGCGCTCGGCCTCGCGCTGGGCAGCGTGCCGCGCGAGGCGCTCGCGCCCGGCGACGTGCTGGTGCGCAATGCGGTGATCGGGCTGAATCCGGTCGACTGGAAAGTGCTGGGCGGCGACCTCGTGAACTGGCAGCGCGGCAAGGTGCCGGGCGTCGATGGCGCGGGTACGGTCGTGGCGCTGGGCGAAGGCGTCGCGCCGGAATGGCTCGGGCGCCGCGTGGCGTATCACCAGAGCCTGCACAAGCCGGGCAGCTTCGCGCACTTCACGCCGCTCGCGGCGCGCGCGCTGCTGCGCGTGCCCGACGCGCTCGACTTCGCCACCGCGGCGAGCTTTCCGTGTCCGGCGCTCACCGCGTGGCTGGCGATCGAGAAGCTGCCGCTGCGCGCGGGTGCACGCGTGCTGATTTCCGGCGCGGGCGGCGCGGTCGGCCAGTATCTCGTTCAGCTGGCGGCGCAGCGTGGCTTCGAGGTGACGGCGATGTGTCATCCGCGTCACGCCGAACGCCTCGCGGGCCTGGGCGCGCACGCCTGCGTGCCGGGGCCGCTTGCCGACGGCAACACTTGGGCCGACGACAACGCGGGCCGCTTCTACGCGGCGATCGACAGCGTGGACGCGCCGCACGCCGCGCGCATCTCACCGGTGCTGGAAGCGAACGGCCATCTGGTCTGCATTCAGGGACGGCTCGACACCGCGCCGTGTCCGCCGTTCGGGCGCACGCTGTCCGTGCACGAAGTCGCGCTCGGCGCGCTGCACGTCTATGGCGATGACGCCGCCTGGCAACGTCTCACGCAAGCGGGCGAGTCGATGCTCGCGGCCATCGCGACCGGCGCCTTGCAGGCCGAAGCGCAGCACATCGCGCCATTCGACGCGCTCGCGGAGCATCTCGACGCCCTGCGTCATCGCGCGTTCTCGGGCAAGGCGCTCGTCGCGGTGGAGTAAGCCGATGCGCGCGCCCCTGCTCTGATTCGCGCGGCGCGGCTCAATCGCCGCAATCGCGCGCCTGCGGATCGGGCTGATAGCGTTCGAGCCAGTACGCGTATTGCGCGGGCAGCACCCACGAAGGCCGGTCGAGCTTCAGGTGCTGCGCTGCGCGGTACGGATAGTGCGGATCGGCAAGATGCGCGCGGCCGATCATTGCGAGATCCATCTGTTCCTCGGCGATCACGCGTTCCGCCACGCGCGGAATATCCACGCCCCACGACGACGCCACCGGCACGCCCGCCTCGCGGCGCACGCGCGCGGAGATCGGCGCGAGAAATGCCGGACCCCACGGAATCTTCGCGCCCGGAATCGAAAAACCCACGCTCACGTTAAGCAGATCGAGCCCTTCGCCGCGCAATTTGCGCGTGAGTTCGATCGACTCGGCGAGCGTTTCCTCGTCGCGTCCGTCGTATTCGATCACGCCGAAACGCGCGGTCAGCGGCAGATTCTCGGGCCAGACCTGGCGAACCGCCGCGAGCGTTTCGACGAGAAATCGGCTGCGCCCTTCGAGGCTGCCGCCGTAGGCGTCGGTGCGCTGGTTCGAGTGAATCGAAAAGAAACTTTGCGCGAGATAACCGTGTGCGAAATGCAGTTCGAGCCATTCGAAACCGGCGGCGCGCGCGCGCCGCGCCGCATCGACGAAGGCCTGCTTCACGCGCGCGATGTCGTCGAGCGTCATGGCGCGCGGCACGCGCGGCAGATTCGCGCCGAACGCAATCGCCGAGGGCGCGATGGGCTGCCACGCGCGCGGGTCGTCGGCGGGAATGTGGTCGTCGCCTTCCCACGGACGATTCGCGCTCGCCTTGCGGCCCGCATGCGCGATCTGGATGCCGGGCGCCGCGCCCGCCGCCTTGATCGACGCGGCGATGCGCGCCATGCCTTCGGCCTGCGCGTCGTTCCACAAGCCCGTGCAGCCCGGCGTGATGCGCCCTTCCGGCAACACCGCCGTGGCCTCCACGATCACGAGTCCCGCGCCGCCGCGCGCGAGCGTCGGATAGTGCGTCCAGTGCCAGTCGTTGGTGACGCCGTCGATCGCGCTGTACTGGCACATCGGCGGCACCGAAATGCGGTTGCGTAGCGTCACGTCCTTCAGTTTGAACGGGGTGAACAGTGCAGACATACGACGCCTCCGGAAAAGGAAATCGCGTTCAACTCGCGTTCAACAGTAGGCGAAATTTGCGCGCGGCAGCGCGGGCATGCTCAACCTTGCTTCGCCTTGCGTGCGGCGCTCACGAGACCGTCGAGCCATTCCTGATGACCGTTGATCATCGGATTGGGACGCGCGTTCGCCAGCTCGACGGCGGGCTTGCCCTTCTGCGTCTCCTGCGTGAGGATGCGCACGCGGCCGCCCGAGAGATCCTCGACGAGCCACGCGTGATGCACGTCGAGACGCGTATCGCCCTCGCCCGCCCAGCCGTGCCACGCCACGCGGCCCGGTTCGCCGTGCGCGGGCGGCACATATTCCGTGACCTCGCCCTCGACCGGAAAGCCAAACGTGCGGAAGAAAAAGCGCACGCCGGTTTCGAGTTCCGGACCTTTGCCATCGTAGAAGCGGATATCCGACGAGTTCGCGTAATACTCGGGCCAGCGCGGCGCAACGGCGAGCAGCGGCCAGACGTCGGCCGCCGAAATGCCGGCGACGATCATTTCATTCGAGGCGAAGTTCTCGGTGGTGCCCGGCAGATAACCTTCGGGCCAGATGATGGCGTTCATACGTTCGGCCATGGTGTGTGCTCCATTCGATGCGGGATGACAACGCGCGGACGGGAAGTCGTTCGCGCTGCATGGACGTCATGATCGGCGTTGCGCTGAAATAAATCCAATTCCGATTTCGTATTTCAGTCATCATCTAGTCTGATATCTCAAGCTGGCACCCGGACGGATGACACGCTCGCCGCACGCCATCCATCCGACGAAAAGGCACGTCGAATCTGCACGAAAGTCCGCCGCGCAATTCGATCAGGATATCGAAACAATTCGATCCGCCCCCACGCTGCGCGCCAAAGGCGTAAGCTTGATGAATCGGGCCAAGCCCTTCCTGCGAGCCGGCAGCGCGCGATCCACGCTGCCCGGCCGAGCCGATGCGTGTTCATCGTCCAGCGCAGTACGTCGCGCGTATCGCGTGGCGGTCTCGCGCGTTTCACCAGCATCGTCCGCCTGCGCGGCGGAGCGGGCGGCGCGCATCGCCGCTATTTCCACTCGTACCCTCGTTTCTCGCGCTGCTATTCGCGCTGATGACGCTGTGCGCCGCCGCCGTCGCCATCGCGCAAACGCCCGCGCGCCCGCAAGCGGCTGTCGTCGTGATCGTGGTGAATGGCGCGATCGGGCCCGCGAGCGCCGATTTCGTCGTGCGCACGCTCGAACGCGCCGCGCGCCAGCGCGCCCCGCTCGCGATCCTGCAACTCGACACGCCCGGCGGCCTCGACACCTCGATGCGCCAGATCATCAAGGCGATCCTCGCCTCGCCCGTACCGGTCGCCGCGTATGTCGCGCCTGGCGGCGCACGCGCGGCCAGCGCGGGCACCTATATCGTCTACGCGAGCCACCTCGCGGCGATGGCGCCGGGCACCAATCTCGGCGCGGCGTCGCCGGTGCAGATCGGCGGCGGCGCGCCGGGTCCGGCAGGCGCGCCCGCATTGCCCGGCGCGGCCAGCCCGGCATCGGGCAACGCAGGCGCGCTGCCCACCGATACGGCCTCCACCGAAACCCGCAAGGCCACCCAGGACGCCGCCGCCTACATTCGCGGCCTCGCGCAACTGCGCGGCCGCAACGCCGAATGGGCCGAACGCGCCGTGCGCGAAGCCGTGAGCCTCTCGGCCAGCGAGGCGCTCGCGCAACACGTGATCGACCTGATCGCGCCCAGCGCCGCCGATCTCGCGCGCGAAGCCGATGGACGCGTGGTCGCGACCGCCGCCGGCATGGTGCGCATCGCGACCGCGCACGCACCGCTCGTCAACTATGCGCCCGACTGGCGCAACCGTTTCCTCTCGATCATTGCCGATCCCAACGTCGCGCTGATTCTGCTGACAATCGGCGTCTACGGCCTCTTCTTCGAATTCGCGAATCCCGGTTTCGTGCTGCCCGGCGTCGCAGGCGCCATCTGCCTGCTCGTGGGGCTGTTCGCCATGCAGATGCTGCCCGTGAACTACGCCGGCCTGGGCCTCGTCCTGTTCGGCCTCGCGTGTCTCGTCGCCGAGGCGTTCCTGCCGACCTTCGGCGTGCTCGGCTTCGGCGGCATCGTGGCGTTCGCGATCGGCGCGCTCATGCTGATCGACACCGACGTGCCCGGCTACGGCGTGCCCTTGCCGCTCATCGCCGGTCTCGCACTCGGCGGCGCGGCGCTGGTCGCGCTCATGTCGAGCGTCGCGCTGCGCGCGCGCAAACGGCCCGTGGTGACGGGCGCGGAAGCGCTGGTTGGCAGCCTCGGTGAAATTCTCGACGACGGCCTGAACGTCGACGCCGCCAACCGATCCCCCACCCCGCACGCAACGGCCGACGGCTGGGCGCGCGTGCACGGCGAACGCTGGCGCGTGACGTGCGCGCTTCCGCTTGCGGCGGGCACGCCGGTCCGCGTGACCGCGCGCAGCGGCCTGACGCTGAGCGTCGTGCCGCTACACGACGCGAACGGGCCGCCGCCATCGCGAGGAGAATCGACATGATCGGCTACACGTTTGGATTTTCGAGCCTGCTCGCTGTGCTCGTCGTCTTGCTGGCCGTCTCGTCGATCCGCATTTTTCGCGAGTACGAGCGCGGCGTGGTGTTCATGCTCGGGCGCTTCTGGAAGGTCAAAGGGCCGGGTCTCGTGCTGATCATTCCCGTGGTGCAGCAGGCCGTGCGCATCGACCTGCGGACCGTGGTCTTCGACGTGCCCTCGCAGGACGTGATTACGCGCGACAACGTCTCGGTAAAAGTGAATGCCGTGGTGTATTTCCGCGTCGTCGATCCGGAAAAGGCCGTGATACAGGTCGCGCGCTATGTCGAAGCGACGAGTCAACTGGCGCAAACCACATTGCGCGCGGTGCTCGGCAAGCATGATCTCGACGCGCTGCTGGCCGAGCGCGAGCAACTGAACGCCGATATCCAGAAGACGCTCGACTCGCAAACGGACGCGTGGGGCATCAAGGTGTCGACAGTCGAAATCAAGCACGTCGACCTCAACGAAACGATGATTCGCGCGATTGCGCGTCAGGCCGAAGCCGAGCGCGAGCGCCGCGCGAAAGTCATTCACGCCGAAGGCGAATTACAGGCTTCGGAGAAATTGCTGCAGGCCGCGCAACGGCTCGCGCAGCAGCCGCAAGCCATGCAGTTGCGCTATCTGCAAACGCTCACCACGATTGCCGCCGACAAAAATTCGACCATCGTATTTCCGTTGCCTGTCGATCTGCTGACCGCGATACTCGATCGGATGGGGCCGCCGCGCGAGCGCTAGACATATTGCGCGTGGCTAACTTTATTGCATCGCACACGCACGAGCGGTGAACGCATGCGCGAGCGTTTTGCACGAAAAACCCCTGAAAAAAGGCGCTGAAATACTGCACTGCAACGAACCGGGCGCGCGCGTGCACGCGTTTCGCTAACGCTGGCAAGCGCGAGAAATTTCGCCAATAATGCCCCAACACGCCTCTACAGGACGATGGCGATCATGGATTACAGTCCCGAAGCCATCCGCACGATCGCACTGGTCGGCCACGCCGGATGCGGCAAGACTTCGCTTGCCGAAGCGCTCCTGCATCGCGGCGGCGCATTGCACTCGCCAGGCAGCGTGAGTCGCGGCACGGCGCTCTGCGATTACGACGCACTCGAACGCAAATATCATCACTCGCTCAATTCCACGGTCGCGCACTTTCATCATCAGGACACGCGCGTCTATCTCGTCGATACGCCGGGTTATCCGGATTTCGCGGGACTGTCCATCGGCGCGTTGCCCGCCGTCGAAACGGCGGCCATCGTCATCAATGCGCGCAACGGCATTGAAATGACCACGGCCCGCATGATGGATTACGCGCAGCGGCGCAAGCTCTGCCGCATGATCGTCGTGAATGGCATCGACGGCGAGAAAGTCGATCTGCCCGGTCTGCTCGCCGATATTCAGGAGCGTTTCGGCAAAAACTGTTTGCCGATCAATCTGCCTGCAAAAGGCGGCAGTGAAGTGGTGGACTGCTTTTTCAATCCGGCCGGCGAGGCCGATTTTTATGCCGTGGAGACGGCGCACAATGCACTCGTCGATCAGGTGATCGAACTCGATCCCGAACTGATGGAGCTGTATCTCGAACAGGGTGAGGCCATCACGCCCGAACAATTGCACGCACCCTTCGAACGCGCGCTGCGCGAAGGCCATCTCGTGCCGGTGTGTTTTGCGTCGGCGGCCACGGGCGCCGGCATCGAGCAATTGCTCGACGTATTCGTGCGCCTGCTGCCGAATGTGACCGAAGGCAATCCGCCGCTCTATTATCGTGAGACCCATAACGGCAAGACCGAGATCGTGCAGCCCGAACCCGACGCGACGCGGCATGTGCTCGCGCATGTGTTCAAGATCGTGATGGATCCGTATATCGGCAAAATGGCCGTGTTTCGCATTCATCAGGGCACGGTCGCGCGTGACAGCCAGTTGTATGTCGGTAATGGCCGCCAGCCGTTCAAGGTCGCGCATTTGTGGCGGCTGCAAGGCAAGGACCATACCGACGTGCCGCGCGCCGGTCCCGGCGATATTTGCGCGGTGGCGAAGGCCGACGGCATCGACTTCGACACCGTGTTGCACGACGCGCCCGAAGACGGCAACGTGCATCTCGTGCCGCTCGAATTTCCGAATCCGATTTACGGACTCGCGATCGAACCGGCGCGGCGCGGCAACGAACAGCGCCTTTGGGAAGTGCTGCAAAAGCTCGCCGCCGAAGATCCCTGCCTGTCGATCAGCCACCCTGCCGGCACGAACGAAACCGTCGTACGCGGGCTCGGCGAACTGCATCTGCGCTACATGCTCGAACGGCTCACGGAACAGCACAAGCTCGAAGTCATCACGCGCCCGCCCACGATTGCGTGGCGCGAGACCATCGGCGGCAAGGCGGAAGGCCATTGCCGTCACAAGAAACAGACGGGCGGCGCGGGGCAATTCGGCGAAGTGATGCTGCGCGTGGAGCCGCTGCCGCGCGGCGCGGGTTTTGAATTCGTCGATGCCGTGAAAGGCGGCGCCATTCCCACGCAATACATTCCGGCCGTGGAAAAAGGCATTCAGCAGGTGATGGAGAGCGGCCCGCTCGCGGGCTTTCCGATGCAGGACCTGCGCGTGACCGTTTACGACGGCAAGAGCCATCCGGTCGATTCAAAAGAAGTGGCGTTCGTGACGGCAGGACGCAAAGCGTTTATCGACGCCATATTGAAAGCGCAGCCGATCGTGCTCGAACCTATTGTCGATATCGAAGTGATGACGCCGGAGACGTCGATGGGCGACATCATCGGCGATCTTTCGTCGCGTCGCGGGCAATTGCACGGCACGCGCACCGTGGGCGGCAATGCAATGGTGATCGCGGGCAAAGTGCCGCTCGCCGAACTCAACGACTATCAGTCGCGCCTGAATTCGCTGACCGGCGGCAACGGCAATTACAGCATCCAATTGAGTCACTACGATCCGGTGCCGCCCGCGCAGCAGGACAAACTCGCCGCGCAACACAAGAGCCGCGGCGGCAACGACGAATAAACGGCGTCCCATTTGTGATTTCCCCCGCTGACCCGGCAACAGACTTTACACGTTGTTACCCGGCGGCATCGGACGGGCGAACGCGCATTCCTTATACTCCGGCGCATTCGCTCTTCACATTGACATCGGCGCATTTCGCAAGCCGATGCGGGAATCACACCATGCCGATGCTCACTACGAAATCCGTCTTTCTTGCGACGATTGCCGCCGTCACGACGCTCTCCCTGACCGCCTGCGTGGCGCCCGGATATGGTCCGGGTTATGGCTCGACTTATTCGGGGCAGTACGCGCAGCAACCCGCGTACGCACAACCCGTCTATGCGCAACCGGCGACCGTGCAGCAGCCGGTTTACGCACCGCCGCCGCCGCCCGCACCGGCTTATGACACGCAGAACGGCGGCCAGTATGGCAACGGAGGCAACCAATACGGCAATCAATACGGCACGATCACGAATGTGCGTCCGGTCAGCAGCGCGTCGCCGGTTTCCGGTGTTGCAGGCACCGTGGTGGGCGCGGTGCTCGGCGGCGTGATCGGCAATCAGTTCGGGCGCGGTCATGGCCGCGATGCGGCCACCGTCATCGGCGCACTGGGCGGTGCGGTGGCGGGCAATCAGATCGGTCAGCAGATGGGGGCACAGCCCACGTCGTATCAAATCGACGTGCAGGTCAGCGACGGTTCGATGCGCTCGTTCAATGTGCCGACGCCCGGCGATCTGCGCCCCGGCGATCATGTGCAGATGAATGGCAGCCAGCTTTCGCGATATTGATTGCGCGGAATTGATTGCCTGATTGCAGCGATATTTGAATAACCGAATGAAAAGGCGGCGCATGACTCGCGCCGCCTTTTTCCGTTCATTCGGATGTCGAATCAAATAGCACCGATAGAAAAAATCGTGCTATTTTTCGCGCCGCTCACTTGCTCGTCATTAGCGAACGAGCGCGTGAGTCGAAAATCGTGCGGCGAGCGAAAATTCCGTTCCAGGGCTGAAGGAGCGACTGACCGTTAGTAGCATTTCCAGCTGCAACGCTTTCCCGCTATTTCCCCGTCGTCTGCACGAAACTGCGCGCCAGTTGCTTCCACAGATGATCGGCCGCGGGCGACAACCGCCGCCCCACGCGCGCCATCATCTGGCTGCCGAAGCCCGCCGCGATAGGATGATCGATCGGCACCGCCACCAGTTCGCCCAGTTCGATGCCGCGCCGCGCGGTAATCGACGACATGAACGCCACGCCGAGTCCGCCCGCCGCGAGCGTCTGCGCCGTATGGAACAGATCCACGCGATAGGCCGGAATCACATTGAGCCGGACCTCGTCGAATAGCGACTGCACGATCTGCTGCACGCCAAACGCCTCGCGCATGAAAATCAGCCGCTCTTCGGCGAGCGCTTCGGGCGCCACCTTCGCCATGCTCGCAAAACGGTGCGTGGGCGCGACCACGGCGCACAGCGGCTTCGACGCAAAGGTGTGAATGCGCAGCGCGGGATCGTCCGCGGTGCGGGTGCACAGGCCGATATCGACCACATCGTCGCGCACCAGCGAGAGCACCACAGGCGTCGGCCCCGAACGGATCTCGACAAGAATGTCCGGATACGTCATCGAAAAACGCTGCAACGCGCGCGCAATCAGATTGCCGACGAACCCCTCGCCCACGCCGAGCGCCACGCGTCCGCGCCGCAATTGCCGGTACTCCTCCAGCCGCGCCGCGAGGTCGCGCTGACGCCGCTGGCTGTCGCGGTAGTGGTCGATCAGCACCTGACCGATCTCCGTCACCACCACGTTGCGGCCGCGCCGCTCGATCAGCGGGAAACGCAGCCGCCGCTCCAGCGCTGCCACCTGCCGGCTGATGACCGACGGGTTCACGCCGAGCGTTTCGGCGGCCATGCGCACGCCGCCGCTCGCGGCGATTTCGGCCAGATACCGCAGCGTGCGCTCGCCGATTTCACCGATTTCGTCGATCCAGCGTTCCGCCAGCGGCTCCGCGCCGTTCTCCGTCGCGCTCATGTCGCGCTCCTTTCGTTTTACTTTCACACCGGCTGCATGCGCGTCTAATCCGCCACGCCGCGCGAATCGTTGACCTGAAAGCAACATTTTCGACGCGTTTCAGTCATCGGTCGAGTTTTTCGTCGATGCAATACTCGGGCTTGTCCTTTACAGCAAGCCTTTCGCAAGGCGACGCGCGACGCGCCATCCGCATCGACGCCGCCTGCATCCCGCACAACAAGGAGGAGCCCCGCACCATGAGCGACAGCCGTTACTGCCAGATCGAAGACCTGGCCGATGCCCGCGCGCAACTCGACGAGATTCGTCATCACATTCACCAGCATCCCGAGCTGTCGTACGAGGAGGCCGATACGGCGCGCTTTGTCGCCGACAAGCTGCAATCGTGGGGCTACGAGGTGACGCGCAACGTGGGCGGCCACGGCGTGGTGGCCGCGCTCAAGTCGGGCACGAGCACGCGCACCGTGGGCGTGCGCGCTGACATGGACGCGCTGCCGATCCACGAACAGACCGGCCTCGACTACGCCAGCGTCCACGACGGCAAGATGCACGCGTGCGGCCACGACGGCCACACCACGGTCCTGCTCGGCGCGGCGCAGCAACTCGCGAAGACGCGCAATTTCGACGGCACCGTGCACCTGATTTTCCAGCCCGCCGAGGAAGCCGGTTCGGACAGCGGCGCCGTGCGCATGCTCGCCGACGGCCTGTTCGAGCGCTTTCCCTGCGATGCGATCTTCGGTCTGCACAATCATCCGGGCGTGGCCGTCGGCACGTTCGGCTTCCGCTCGGGCGCGCTGATGGCCGCCTGCGATACGGTCAAGGTGCGCGTGAACGGACGCGGCGGCCACGCGGCGCGCCCGCAGCTCGCGGTCGATCCCGTGGTGGTCGGCAGCAGCATCGTGATGGCGCTGCAATCGGTGGTCGCGCGCAACGTCGATCCGAACGAAGCGGCCGTCATCACGGTCGGTTCGTTTCATTCGGGCCACGCGGCCAACGTGATTCCCGAAAGCGCCGTGCTCGAAATGAGCGTGCGTTCGTTCTCGCCGACCGTGCGCGAAACGCTCGAAGCGCGCATTCGCGCGGTGGTGAATGCGCAGGCGCAATCGTATGGCGCGACGGCGGACATCGACTTTATCCGCGGCTATCCGGTGCTCGTGAACAGCGAAGCCGAAACCGCTTTCGCGCGCGAAATCGCGGAGGAACTGGTCGGTCCGGAACGCGTGATCGCGCCGTTCCCGCCCATCGCGGGCAGCGAGGATTTCGCGTACTACCTGCAACAGCGCCCCGGCTGTTTCGTGCGGCTCGGCAACGGCGAAGGCCAGCCGATGCTGCACAACCCGCGCTACGACTTCAACGACGACAACCTCACGATCGGCGCCGCGTTCTGGACGCGACTCGTCGAACGCTACCTCGCCAAGGCCCCAGCATGACCGCCAGCACTTCCACGCTTTCCCCGCACGAGGCCGACGCGCCGCCGATGACGTCAGGCCAGCAACGCAAGATCGTGCTCGCGGCGGTGATCGGCAATCTGCTCGAATTCTTCGACTTCACGGTCTACAGCTATTTCGCGCTCACCATCGGTCATCAGTTCTTTCCCGCCGACGATCCGATCACCTCGTCGCTGCTCGCGTTCGCGGTGTTCGCGGTGGGCTTCGTGATGCGTCCGCTCGGCGGCATCGTGCTCGGCCGCTACGCCGACCGCGCGGGCCGCAAGCCGGCGCTCACGCTCACCATTTTGCTGATGGCGATCGGTTCCGCGTCGATCGGTCTCGCGCCCACGTACGCGCAGATCGGCCTGGCCGCGCCGGTGCTGATCGTGGCCGCGCGTCTGTTGCAGGGCTTCGCGCAAGGCGGCGAATTCGGCGCGGCCACAGCGACGCTGCTCGAAATGGGCGGCAACGCCAGCCGTGGCTTTCGCGCGAGCTGGCAGCTCGCGAGCCAGGGCGCGGCGGCGCTGCTCGGCTCGGGTCTCGCGGCGAGCCTCGGCTTTCTGCTCTCCGCCGACACGATGCATAGCTGGGGCTGGCGCATTCCGTTTCTCGTCGGCACGCTGATCGCGCCGGTCGGCATCTATCTGCGCCGCCATATTCGCGAAGAACCGCCCGCGCCCAAAGCGCTGGCGAGTCGCGACGACCCGAAACGCGGCCTCTACGTGCGCAACTGGTTCCTCACGATCTTCTCGATCATGGGCATGTCGGTGGCGACGTACGTGATGATGTATTACATGCCGACCTACTGCATCCAGTACCTTGGCTTGCCGAGCAAGATGTCGATGCTCGCGGGCGTGGCGTCGAGCACGATCTCGCTCGTGATGTGCCCGATCTACGGCGCGTGGTCCGATCGCATGGGCCGCCGCAAGCCGCTCACGATCATCGGACGCGTGGCGCTGATCGTGCTGCTCTATCCGGCGTTCTGGATCATGACGCACTATCCGTCGCTGCCCGTGGTGCTCGCCGCGCTGATCGTGTTGATGCTCTGCTACACGATGGGCAGCGCGCCCGCCTATGCGCTGATGCCGGAGAATTTCCCGAAGCATCTGCGCGCCGGATATATGTCGAGCGCGTATGCGATTGCGGTGTCGGCCTTCGGCGGCACGGCGCAACTCGTGGCGAGCTGGCTGATCCGCGAAACGGGCAGCAAAATGGCGCCCGCGTGGTACATGATCGGCTGCGTGGCGATTTCGCTGATCGCCGTGTCGATGTTCGAAGAGACGGGTAACAAGGTGCTCGATTAAAGTGGATCAAGCGCGGGGTTGGCGGGCGCGTTCGTCCGCTTTCCCTGCTTTCGACGCTTTCCTCTCCACCTCCGCAAACTCGCGGATCGTCTCCACCAGCGCCCGCAATCCCGCGGGCGCATGCCGCCGGCTCGGATAGTACAGACACAGACCGTCGAGCGGCGGCAACCAGCCCTCCAGCACGCGCACCAGCGTGCCCTGCGCCAGATCCTCGGCCACATTCCATTCGGTCAGATACGCGAGCCCCAAGCCGGCGCGCGCCGCACGCAGGATCAGGTCGGCGTCGTCGAGCGTGATCGCGCCTTCGCTGTCGATCCGCACGCTTTCTCCGCGCCGCTCGAATTCCCACTGATAAATCGTGCCGCTCGGCATACGCGCGCGAATGCAGCGATGCGCGCGCAAATCCATCGGCACGCGCGGCTTGCGGTTGCGCGCGAAATACGCCGGGCTGCCGACGACCGTAAAACGCTGACGATCGCCGAACGGCACCGCGACCATATCCTGCGGCACGGTGTCGGCGAGGCGAATGCCCGCGTCG
Organism: Paraburkholderia tropica; assembly: GCF_014171495.1. Taxonomy (NCBI): domain Bacteria; kingdom Pseudomonadati; phylum Pseudomonadota; class Betaproteobacteria; order Burkholderiales; family Burkholderiaceae; genus Paraburkholderia; species Paraburkholderia tropica. The sequence continues at coordinate 1,060,631 of NZ_CP049136.1, read as the reverse complement.
AAACCGTCCACCACGATGTCGACGAGCCGCCCTTCGGTGACGATGTCGAGCTTCATCTCCGGATAGCGCCGCAAAAATTCGACGAACACCGGCATCACCTGCTTCGCCGCGCCCAGCGAGGTATTGATGCGCAGCGTGCCCGACGGCGTGTCGCGAAAGCTGCCCGCCTGCTCGATCGCCTCGCGGATGGTGGACAGCGCGGGCGTGACGCTGTCCACGAACTGCGCGCCCGCTTCGGACAGCGCCACGCTGCGCGTGGTGCGATTGAACAGCCGCACGCCGATACGCGCCTCCAGCGCCGCCACGGCATGGCTCAGCGCCGAGGTGGACACGTCCAGTTCGTTGGCCGCCGCGCGAAAGCTGCGGTGGCGCGCCACCGCGAGCACGGCTTCGAGTTCGCCCAGTCCCGATGTCTTCATTATCCTAAATTGCTCAATGACTCGTCCTCGATTGTACGGCTAGTCGGATCAATCGCGTCGCCCTATCGTGTGCAGGTCGCCACGTTTTCCGGAGCCACCATGCAGGTCATCGACACCATCTATATCGACGGCGCGTTCGTCACGCCGCACGGCAGCGAGCTGTTCGAACTCTTCAACCCCGCCACCGGGCAGGTGATCGGCCACGTGCGCCTCGCCGACGCCGAGGACGCGCGCGCCGCCGTCGCCGCCGCGAAGCGCGCCTTTTCGGCCTTTTCGCGCACGCCGCAGCACGAACGCGTCGCCATGCTGCGCCGTCTGCACGCGGCCGTGCTGACGCGCGAAGACGCGCTGTTCGAAGCGATCGTCGAGGAATACGGCGCGCCGGTTTCGCGCGGGCGCTGGATGGCGCAGCACGCCTCGAACGTGCTGCGCGACGCCGCCGACGTGCTCGAACAGTACGCGTTCACGCGTCGCGCCGGCACGGCCGAGGTGACGATGCAGCCGCTCGGCGTGGCCGGGCTCATCACGCCCTGGAACAGCAACGCGGGCTTCATCTGCGGCAAACTCGCGGCCGCGCTCGCGGCGGGCTGCACGGCCGTCGTCAAGCCGAGCGAAATGAGCGCGATGCAAACGCGCATCGTGACCGAGGCGCTGCACGAAGCCGGTCTGCCGCCGGGCGTGTTCAACATCGTCACCGGGCGCGGCGATACCGTGGGCGCGACGATCAGCGCGCATCCCGACGTCGCCAAGCTCTCGTTCACGGGCTCGACGGCGGTCGGCAAATCGATCCTGCGCACGGGTGCCGAGACGCTCAAGCGCGTGACGCTCGAACTCGGCGGCAAGTCGCCGACCATCGTGCTCGACGACGCCGATTTCGACCTCGCCGTGCCGCTCGCGCTGCAGGCGGGCTTCATGAACAGCGGTCAGGCCTGCATCGCGGGCACGCGCATTCTGGTGCCGCAAGCGCGTCTGGCGGAATTCGAGGCGAAGATCGTCGACGCCGTCGCCGGGATTCAGTCGGGCGATCCGCGCGACCCGCGCACGAGCATCGGCCCGATGGTCAGTCGCAAGCAGTGGGAGCGCGTGCAACGTTATATCCGCGTGGGTATCGACGAAGGCGCGCGTCTGCTCGCGGGCGGCGAGGGGCGGCCCGAAGGCGCGGCCACGGGTTGGTTCGTGCGCCCGACCGTATTCAGCGGCGTGACCAATGCCATGACGATCGCGCGCGAGGAAATCTTCGGGCCGGTGCTGGCGATCATCGCGTACCGCGATACGGAGCACGCCATCGAGATTGCCAACGACACGCCGTACGGGCTGCAAGCCTATATCTGTTCCGCCGATACGGCGCGCGCGAACGCGGTCGCCGCGCGCATCGAGGCCGGCCGTGTGCTCGTCAACACGCTCGCGCACGAACCGGCGGCGCCGTTCGGCGGCTTCAAGCAATCGGGCATCGGACGCGAATATGGCGTGGCCGGACTCGAAGCGTTTCTCGAACCGAAGGCGGTGATCGCAGCGTAATGCGCGTGCCGGGACGCTATGCCAGATACGGCGCGAGCGTTCCGGCCGCCTGCGCGAACTCCGCTTCGAGGAAGTCGAGCAAAGTCCGCACGCGCGGCGCCATATAGAGCGTGCGCTGAAAGAGCGCGTGCACGGGCACGTCCGGACAGCGCCACTCGGGCAGCAGCACGCGCAGGCGGCCCGCCTGCAGATCGGCGCCAATATCCCAGATCGATTTCATCACCACGCCGCGCCCTTCCACAGCCCACTCGCGAGCGAGCGAGCCGTCGTTCGTCTGCCGCGAACGGTCGAGCGGCGCGCTGAACAGCGCCGTCTCCGCGCCGCGCGAGAAGCGCCAGCTATTGGCCACGCCCGCCGACGACGCCAGCAGAATAAAGTCGTGTTCGCCGAGTTCGTCGGGATGCGAAGGCGCGCCATGCGCCTCCAGATACGCGGGCGACGCGCAGAGCACGCGCCGGTTGTCGGCGAGCCGCTTGGCGACCATCGAGCTGTCCGTGGGCACGCCAAAGCGGATCGCGAGATCGATATCGTCTTGCAGCAGATGCGACAGCGAGTCGGAGAGCACCAGCGTGAGCGTCACGTTCGGATGCTGATCGTTGAACGCGTCGAGCCAGCGGCGCAACACCGTGCGGCCGAAATCCGATGTCGCCGACACGCGCAGCGCGCCGCTCACCGAAGCGCGGCCCGCCTGGAGCGCCGCGCGGGCATCGTCGAGCGTTTGCAGCGCGTGCTGGCAGTGCGCGAGATACAGGCGGCCTTCGTCGGTCAGACGCAGCTTGCGCGTCGAGCGCTCGAACAACTGCGTATGCAGCGCGCCCTCCAGTTTGACCAGCCGCGCGCTCGCGGCCGCGGGCGACAGCCCCAGCTTGCGGCCCGCCGCCGACAGACTGCCCTGCCCCGCCGCCTCGACGAAGAGGCGAATATCTCCAAGATTGTCCATGGCCGCGCGAATCGAAAAGGGTCACATTGCAAAGAACGCGATGGTACGTGAGTTGCGGCGCGGTGGCGCGTCAACCGCAAGTCGGGCAGCGAGCCACGACAGCCCGCCAGGCAGAACGTACAAGCCGGGCGCGCGATGGCCACGACAAATTGGGCCGCCTGAGCCGATCATCATGAAAAAAGTGCCATCGAATCTCCCTTTTGTATAGGGACGCGCGCGGGCCGCTCAAATATTCTCTCTCCATCAAAGCACAGCACACCCATTCAAGGAGACGAATGTTGGCTAATAAGGTGCGGCTCAAAATTGCAATTGGCGAACACCCGCATACGTCGGCCATTCGCAACGGCTCCATTCCGATCGAAGGCGTGGACGCCGAATTCGTCACAGTCCAGCCCCAGATCGGCGCATTCCGGCGCATGGTGCGCGACGTCGAATTCGACGTCTGCGAACTCGCGCCCACGACCTATATCATTGCCCGCGCGTATGGCGCGCCGTTCGTCGGCCTGCCGATTTTCGTCACGCGCCGTTTCCACCACGGCGGCCTGCTCGTACGCCCCGAAGCGGGCATTCGCCATCCGAAAGACCTCGAAGGCCGCAAGGTCGGCGTGCGCGCGTATTCCGTCACCACGGGCGTGTGGACGCGTCAGGTATTGATCGACGAATTCGGTCTCGATGCGTCCAAAGTCACCTGGGTCGTCGACGACGAAGAGCACGTGACGCAACTGAAACTGCCGTCGAACGTCGTGCACGCGCCCGCCGGCAGCTCGCTCGCGGACATGATGGCAAGCGGCGAACTCGCCGGCGGCTTCGCAGCGGCGGCCGGTATTGGACGCACCGGCGCGCCCACGGGCGGCTGGAAAGAAGTCGAAGCCGATTACCCCGATCTGCTGCCCGATGCCGCCGCGCTCGAAAAGGACTATTACGCACGCACCGGCGTCTATCCGATGCACGGCACCATCGTCGTGAAGGACGCGATTCTCGCCGAGCATCCGTGGATCGCCCGTTCGCTCGACGACGCCTTCGCGCAAGCCAAGCGCGAATGGCTCGCCCGTCTCGACGCGGGCGAAGCGACCAGCGCGGGCGACAAGAAATACCTGGAACTCCGAAAGATCGTGGGTCACGATCCGCTGCCTTATGGCATCGAAGCGAATCGCAAGACCATCGAGGCGCTCGAAGCCACCGCATTCAGGCAAGGCCTCACGCCGCACCGGCTTGCACTGGACGATCTCTTCGTGGACCCGCAGGCAACGCGAAACTGAACGAAGCGAAGCGACAAAGAACGAAGCGACAAGAAGCGATAACGCGCACACATTCCAGGACGCTCATGCCCGGCTCAATCGTTGACATTCACCCGCACATCATCTCCGATGACGAAGGTCGTTATCCGCCCGCGCCGCTGTTCGGCAAGCGCTCGGACTGGTCGAAGCAACGCCCGACGACCGTCGAAACGCTGATCGCCGCAATGGATGCGGCAGGTGTCGGCAAAGCGGCCGTGGTGCATTCGTCCACGACATACGGCTTCGATAATCGCTATGTGGCCGAGAGTTGCGCGCGATATCCGGGCCGCCTCGTCGCCGTCGGTTCCGTCGACGTGCTGCAACCGGATGCGCCGCAACGCATTCAGGAATGGGTGGAACAGGGTCTCGAAGGTTTGCGCCTCTTCACCGGCGGCAGCACAAAAGAATTCGACCCGAGCGAACTCGACGATCCACGCGCGTTTCCCGCGTGGGAATTGTGCGCGGACCTCGGCCTGCCGATGTGCATTCAGACCGGTCCGGTCGGCATTCCGCAAGTGCGCGCGCTGGCGCAACGTTTTCCGCGTGTGCCGATCGTGCTCGATCACCTCGCGCGCCCCGACGTCACGGACGGCCCGCCCTACGCGAAATCGCAGAGTCTGTTTGAACTCGCGGAATACGAAAACATCTTTCTGAAACTCACGCCACGCATTTTCGGCGACGTCAGGAAAGACGCAGCAAGCGCGGAAACGTTTTTCCCGCGCGTGGTGGAAGCATTTGGCGCGCAACGCATGGCATGGGGATCGAATTTCCCGACCTCGAGCGGCACGTTGCAAGAAATTCTCGCCACCGCGCAATCCGGACTGCAGTGCCTGAACGCCGCCGATCGCGCATGGATTTTCGGCAAGACGGCGCTCAAGCTGTATCCGGCGCTACACAGCCACGGTGCGAAAGCCGCGTAATTGCATCATCCGTAATCGCATCAGTAGTTGCATCAGTAATCGCATCAATCGAGCAGTCGTCGAGCAATAAATCAGCATCAACCTGGCAATAACCGAGGCAAGAAGAAAGCACATGGAGACGAGCAAAACCGAACGATCGGGCATCGTGGGCAACTGGGCCATACTCGCCCTGCTCGCGATCGGCGTATTGACGTCGTTTATCGATCGCACCAGTATTTCCAGCGTGTTGGCGGACAGCACCTTTATCCGTCACTTCGCGCTCAGCAACGTCGACCGCGGCTGGATCAATTCCGCGTTCTTCTGGTCGTACGGCCTGTTTCAGGTGCCGATGGGCTGGGTCGCCGACCGTTACGGCGTGAAATGGCCGTACGCGGTCTGCTTCGCGCTCTGGTGCGCCGCCACCGCATTGATGGGCGCGGTGACCACGCTGGCCGGCCTCGTCGTCATGCGCCTGCTCGTCGGTATCGCCGAAGCGATTGTGATCCCGGCAAGCTATCGCTGGATCCGCAATAACTTCCACGAAAGCCAGAGCGGTCTCGCCGTCGGCATTCTCGCAATGGGCAATAAATTCGGCCCCGCGATCGGCGCGCCGGTGGCCGCGTGGTTCATCGTCAACTACTCGTGGAAGGCGATGTTCGTTGCCACGGGTCTCGTCGGCCTGCTCTGGCTCGTGCCCTGGCTGCTGATGGTGCGCAACGACCTGCCCTCGCGCGAAACCTTGCGCAAGGCCGACCGCAGCGCGCGCACGGTGAGCCTCGCGAGCATTCTGTCGAGCCCGGTTGTCTGGGGCGGCATGATCACCAACTTCTGCTACGGCTATTTCACGTTCTTCTGCATGACGTGGATGCCCGCGTATCTCGTCGAGCAACGCGGTCTGTCGATTGGACGCTCGGGCATCTTCACCTTCTTCAGCTTCGCGGGCATCGCCATCGTCGCGGCCATCGCGGGCTGGGCCGCCGACCGCATCATCGCACGCGGCGCCAATGCCATCGCGGTGCGCAAGGCGTTCATCATCGCGGGCTTCGTAGGCGGCTGCACAGTGCTGCTCGGTGCCTATGCGCACTCGCTCGAAGCGGCGCTGTTCTGGAACGTGCTCTCGCTGTCGTTGCTCGGTTTGACGACCGCCAACAACCTCGTGCTCTCGCGTCTCACGCTGATTCCGAAGCAGACGGTCGGCCTCGTGACCGGCGTGCAGCAGGTCGCAACGAGTTTCGCGGGCGGCGTGGCCGCGAGTCTCTCCGGCTGGCTGCTGCACATCAGCAAGAGCTACGACCTGCCGATGATGGTGATCTTCGTGTTCCTGCTCGTCGGCGCGGCCGCCACTGCGATTCTCTATCGCCCCGACTGGGCGCCGAAAGCGAACGAGCCGCAACCCGAATTACGCGAAGCATAAGCAACGGACTCCGAATCAATACCGCAGCACTTGCTGCCTCCCACGTTTTGACCACGGCCCTGACCGTGTCGACTGATTGAACACTGGAAACAACTCATATGGCGAAAATCGTATTCGGGATGGCCGTACCGCATAGCGGCATGCTTGGCCAGGCGCCGGAAGACTGGCTCAAGAACGGCGAGCGCGACCGCAATAATCCGGAACTGTGGTTCCGCAACCGGACGTGGACCTATCCCGAACTGGAAGCCCATCGCGAAGCGGCATTCGCGCCGTTCCTCACGCTGGAAGAACGCACCGCGCGCGCGGCGCGCTGCCGCGTGGCGCTCGACAAGATGGCCGCTGCGTATCGCGAAGCGAAGATCGACGTGGCGATTATTCTCGGCAAGGACCAGAAGGAAATCTTCACCGACTTCTCCCCTTCCATCGCGATCTATAGCGGTGCCGAAGTTCACAACGGCCCGCCGCAGCGCTCCGTCTACGCGCCCGACCGGCATGTCACGCACGCGTGCCATCCGGAACTGGCCACGTATCTGATCAACCGCTTCCAGGCGGAAGGCTTCGATCTCACCGACCTGTTCGCGTGGCCCGACAACGTCTGGATGAAGCCGTTGCCCGAGTACCCGGTTGCGCCGCACGCGTACAGCTTCGTCTATCACCAGATCATGGACGACAATCCGCCGCCGCATGTACCGATCATCATGAACTGCTTCTATCCGCCGACGCAGCCCTCGATGTCGCGTTGCATCGAATTCGGCCGCGTGTTGCGCGAAGCGATCGCGGCGTGGCCCGCCGATGTGCGCGTGGGCATCTTCGCCTCGGGCGGCCTCTCGCATTTCGTCAACGACGAAGAGTTCGATCATCGCATCATGAAGATGCTGGCGAATTACGACTACGAAGGCCTCGCCGCCGTGGACGATCGCTCGTATCAGTCCGGCACCTCGGAAATCAAGCTCTATGTGAGCGTGATGAAAGCGCTCGAAGAAACCGGCGCGGAAATGACGATCGTCGATTACGTCCCGTGCTGGCGCACGCCCGCCGGCACCGGCGAAGGCATGGGCTTCATGTATTGGAAAGCCGAAGAATAACGCATCATTCGCCAGCAAAGAGGCAACACGATGAGCGATACCCGCATCAACGGCATTATCCGCACGCTCGAATCCGGCAAGGCCGCGTTCGCCGCATTCTCGAAGCTCGACAAGCAGAGCGCCATCGAGATGAGCGATGCGCCCTACGACGGCGTCGTGTTCGAAATGGAGCACAACCCGTACGACGTTTCGGCATTCGGCGACGCGCTGCAATACATGCTGAGCCGCAAGCAGATTGCCGAATCCGGCTCGGTCGCGCCGCGCGTGACGCCCATCGCGCGCATTCCGGCGAACGGCGCGGAGATGAACCAGAGCTTCGCCAAGCAGGTGCTCGATCGCGGCGCGTACGGCGTGATCTGGCCGCACGTGGCCACGGTCGAACAGGCGTATAACGCGGTGGCGTCGTGCCGCTATGCGCGTCCGAAGCATGCGCCGATCTATGAACCGAAGGGCGTGCGCGGCGACGGACCGGCCAATGCTTCGCGTTATTGGGGCCTGTCGATGCCGCAATACTATGAGAAGGCCGACGTCTGGCCGCTCGCGCCGCACGGTGAAATTCTCGTTGGCCTGATGTGCGAAAGCACGCAGGCGATCGAGAACCTCGACGACATCCTCTCGAACGTGCCCGGCATCGGCCTGATTCTGATTGGCGAAGGCGACTTGAGCCAGGAACTGGGTTTTCCGCGTCAATACGAACATCCGGAAGTGCTCGACGCAATGCGCCAGATCGTCGAGACCTGCAAAAAGCACAACGTCGTGGTCGGGCACCCGCACGTTACGGCGAAGAATCATCAGCGACTCATTCAGGAAGGATATCGCTTCCTGATGTCGGCGCCCTCGCGCACCTACGGCGTCGTGGGCGCCGCGCGCGAAATGGCCGGCTACTGAAGCACCTTTCCCACTCGTTCTCCGTCGAGGGCCGCACTATTCAGCGCGACCTTCATAACGCCATTAATTAGTCATCCAAATTACTGAAACAGGAATTCATCGAGAAGATCATCAGCGGCCATTCGGGCCCTGCAGCGCAATAAATAAAATCAACGTGGAGACAAGAATGAAGCGAATGCTAGTCGTGGCATCCGGCCTGGCGTCGGCCTGTCTGTTTCAGACGGCCCATGCGCAATCTTCCGTCACGCTTTATGGCGTGATCGACAATGGCATCGAGTATCAGAATGGCGGCAACGGTTCGGTCGTGCGCGCCACCTCGGGCGGTCTGTTCGCGAGCCGCTACGGCCTGAAAGGCACCGAGGATATTGGCGGCGGACTGCACGTCAACTTCCAGCTCGAACAAGGCTTCTCGGCCATGACCGGCGCGGCGGCCAATGCTGCGGAAGCCTTCAATCGTCAGGCGTGGGTCGGTCTGTCGGGCGCGTTCGGTGAAGTGCGATTCGGCCTGCAAAACACGCCGCAATACATTTTCCTGAATCGCGAACTCGATCCGGTCGCCGTGATGAGCATGGGCTCGCCGATGCTCAACTTCAATTCGCTGACCATTCGCGTCAACAATGCGATCTCCTACTTCACGCCAACGGTCTATGGACTGAGCGCGCAATTCATGGTCGCGATGCGTGATTCCACCACCAAGCCGAGCAACGGCCTGCAGTTTTACAACGCCGCTGCGCGTTATGAGAACGGGCCGTTCCGCGTGGCGGCGGGCTACGAGCAGGCGGACAACGCCACCGGCACATCCGCGCTGAAAGTGTTCAACGCGGGCGCATCGGTGGGCGTCGGTCCGGCGCGCTTCTATCTCGCGTATCACACCGAAAAACAAACTGACAACAGCATCAAGCGCGACGTCTATGAAGGGTCGGGTTCGTGGAGTTTCGGCCCCGCCGATCAACTCGCGCTGATGTACGGTTATCTGCACGATCGCACCGGCAAGGGCAATAATGCGCAGCAGATCGGCATGACGTACGAGCACTATCTGTCGAAACGCACGACGCTCTATGCATCGGCCGCGTTTATCAATAACCGCAATCAGGCGGCCTTCACGCTCAATGGCACGGCTTACGCCGGCCCGACCGTGGCGCCGGGTTCGAATACGCGCGGCGTCATTCTCGGCATGGTCCACACGTTCTGACGAACGAATCGAGCCGGCGCCGGAAAGTTCCTGGCGCCGGTCTCGGGGTATTTCGCAAGTGGCCGACAAGGACGGCCTGTGAAAGAATAGGACGAGTTTCACGGTCCCTTTTTGCAGGGAGCAAATCGAGCAAGTCGCACGCGGACCCCGCCCAGACGGTACAGCGTTCCGGCGCATCACCATTGAAATGGCGGCCGCACGAACGGTCGTCCAGGAGACTTCATGGCCCACGGCGCAACCCTCATCAAGCCCACGAACCGACCCGTCGGCACAAACCGCCTGAGCGCGGTTCCCAAAGTTCGGCTTTACGTCGAACCCGCCGAGGAAGAAAACTGGTTCGTGCACGTTGGCCACGTGACCGAGCGCGGACGCTGGCGCACCGCGCCGCACGCGCATCCGGCCTACGGGCAACTGATTTTCGTGCGCAACGGCCGCGGCGTGATGAATCTCGAAGGACGCAGCGTGCCGTTCGAAGGCCCGTGTGCGCTGCTGGTGCCCACCGAGTGCATTCACGGTCTCGACTACGAAATCGATGTGGACCGCTGGGTCGTCACGATCGAAGTGTCCTACCTCACGCAGGTGAATGCGCGGCTGCGCGAATTCGTGGCGTTGTGGTCCGCGCCGCGCATGGTGCCATTCGCCTATCACGCCGAAGCCGCCGGCGAAATCTACAGCCTGATTCAGCGCCTGAAACAGGAGGTGGAATCGGATTCAGTGGGACAGGTCGCCGGCACCGAAGCCCTGCTGACGATGCTGCTCCTCACATTGGTGCGCGAAGCGCGTCTCGATCAAGCCGTCAGCGAAGCCGTGCCGCGCAATGACGTGCGTCTCGTGGAGCGCTTTCGCAAACTGATCGACGAGCACTATCGCGACAATCTTCCGTTGCAGCAATATGCGTCGATGCTCGCCGTCTCGCTCGTGCAATTGCGTGCCGCCTGCGCATCCGCCGCCGAGAAAAGCCCCACCAAAATGATTCACGCGCGCATTATTACCGAAGCGAAACGCGAACTCATCTTCGGCGATATGTCGGTGGAACAGATTGCTTTCATGCTGGGTTTCGCCGACGCCGCATACTTTACGCGCTTCTTTCGCCGAGAAGTCGGCCAGGCGCCGAGCCAGTTCCGCAGCGAAGCGCGGCGATAAGGCCACGCAAAAGGCCCACGCGGATTCCCGCACTGACCGATCGAAACGGTGCGCGCGCAAGCATTACCGACTACGCGCGCGGCGTTTCGATGCTCGTCCCGGTATCTTCCCTGGTTCGATTGAAAAGTGCTGGCGAATCCGGATTTTGTGCAGGGACCCGTCCTTGCTCAGCGAATACGCTTCAACAATTCTCCCCTTTTCAACCAGGTCAACCGAATATGGCGCAACTCGTCACGCCCGCCACACGGATGCGGCGCACAGCCGTGGCCGCACTCGTCGCAACCGCATTCGCTGCACTCTCTGTCTGCGCCGTAGCCAGCGCGGCGGCGGAGTCCGATACGGAATTCGTCTACGTGGGCACGCTGCATCAGCAGATCAACGCTCTGCACTTCAACACGTCCACCGGCAACATCAACGACGTCGGCACCGTCGCACAAGGATTGAAGTCGACGTGGGTGGCGTCTCATCCGCAATTGCCCGTGCTCTACGCGGTGAACGACGACCGCGACAAGGAAGGCAGCGTGACGGCGTACGCAGTGAACCAGGACAACGGATCGCTCACGCGCATCAACGACGTACTCACCGGCGGTCGTGGCACCACCTTCCTGCAATTCGACGCGCCGTCGTCCACGCTGCTCGGCGCGAACTACAACAGCGGCTCCGTATCGAGCCTCGCGGTGAATCGCGACGGCAGCGTGGGCACGCTCGAATCGACGATTGCGGAGAAAGGTTCCGGCCCGAGCCCACGCCAGACCGATGCGCACGCGCATGGCGTGACCATCGATCCTTCGGGGCACTATGCGCTCGTGCCCGATCTGGGCGCCGACCGCGTCTTCATCTACGGCTTCGATCGAGCCACGCACACGCTGACACAACTCGACGCCGCCACGCCGCGCGCCTTCGCCTTGCCGCCGGGAAGCGGACCGCGCCGCGTCGTGTTCGGGGCGACCGGACAGTACGCCTACGTGCTCACCGAACTCAGCGCGGAGTTGCTGGTATTGCGCTGGGACGCCGCCACCGCGCAACTCACGCCGGTGCAAACGCTGCCCATCAGTCAGGCAGGATTCAATGGCGTGAAGAGCGGCGCGGAAATGGCCATGAGCCGCGACGGACGTTTTATTTATGTCGAAGACCGCGGCGAGAATGCCCTCGTTGTGTATCGCGTGGATAACACCAGCGGCCAGCTGAGCGAACTGCAACGCGTGCCGTCGGGCGGCGACAAACCGTGGGGATTCGCCATCGACCCATCGGGCAAATGGCTGTTTGTGGCGAATCAGCGTAGTGGCAACGTGAGCCTGTTTCACATCGATCGCACAACCGGCACGCTGGCCGATAGCGAGCAATCGATCCCGATTCCCGCGCCTACCAGCATTACTTTTGTGAAATAGCGCGGCACGCTGACTTTCTGCACCTTTCCTCGATGCATCAATCGCATCGAAAAATGCCAGAGAAAGCGCATTTACTACAAGGACGCGTCCTTTTTATTTTTTTACTATCCAGATAGCAGTCAAAACATTCGGTAACGCGATTCCAAAACCTACATACCGCGTTCCCCGGATCGATTAACAGAAAATCTGGAGACAAATGAAAAGGACCCTTCTCGCAGCGTCCGCGCTTATCTCGTCGTGCGCCGTTCAAACCGCTCAGGCGCAATCTTCCATCACACTCTACGGCATAGTCGATAACGGCATCGAGTATCAGAACGGTGGCGCGAATCATGTGATTCGCGCTTCGTCAGGCGGTTTATTCGCCACGGTCTACGGACTCTACGGCCACGAAGATATTGGCGGCGGCATGCACGTCAATTTCCAGCTGGAGCAGGGTTTCTCGGCCGTCAATGGCGAGGCGCAGAATTCGGCCGATGCCTTTAATCGTCTCGCGTGGGTCGGCTTGTCGGGCGACTTTGGCGAATTCAGATTTGGACGCCAGAAGAAGCCGCAATATCTCTATCTCGACGGCGAACTCGATCCGCTGGCAGCGAAATCGATTGCCTCGCCGCTCAACGATTTCGACGATGTGTCCGTGCGCGCCAGCAACGCCATCTCTTACTTCACGCCAAACTGGCACGGATTAACCGCGCAGATTCTCGTGTCGATGCGCGACTCCACCACCAAGCCCTCGAATGGCCTGCAGTCGTATAACGCCGTAGTGAAGTACATCCACGGGCCGTGGCATATTGCGGCCGGCTATGACCAGCAGGACAATGCGGCCGGCACGTCGGTTCAGAAAGTCTTTACGGCGGCGACTTCACTCAAGGTGGACGCGGCGCGTTTCTACTTCGTCTACCACACGGAAACGCAGTCGGATCACAGCCAGAATGAAGCGACTTATTCCGTCTCGGCTTCGTATCTCTTCAGCCCAGCCAACGAGATCGCCGTGATGTACGGCTATTTGCACGACCGCACCGGCAACGGCAACAACGCGCAGCAAGTTGGCCTGTCGTACGAGTACTTCCTCTCGAAGTCCTCGCTGATCTATATGGCTGCCGGTTTGATCGATAACCGGAATCAGGCAGCCTATACGCTCAACGGCACCGAATACTCAGGGATCGAGGTGACGCCGGGTGCAACGGCCAGAGGCATCATTATCGGGCTGACGCACAAGTTCTAAACCTGTGAAGCGTATCGGCCTGCATCACGCAGCCGGTACGCTTGCCGCGATTTTATTGGCTTGCGTCGCCCGATTGCGACGAGCCACGCGCCACCGTACCGTAACCCGATGTATCGACCGCAGGCGTTTGCGCCGCCTGCATTTCACCGTTCGGATAATCGGTCCAGTCGAGCGGACCATAACCGCCCTTCTCCGCCTGAATGAGACTGGCGCGGACTTCTGCGCGCGTGAGCGGTTGCTGGCTTTGCTGCGCGAACGACGCGACCGGCGCAGCGAGAATCAATGCAGCGACAACGACTCGATTGAGCATGTTCATTTTGGTCCGCCTTACGTGTGTTATGAGTATTGCCGTTTAATCAGCATTCCGAACAAACACAGTCTAGCAAACCAGAACATCAGGGTAAACACCTAAATTATTATTTTAGTTTACCGACACACTCGACATTTCAACGCATGCGAACAAGGCAAAATCCCGCAGGAATTTCGCCTCGTTTTACTGAACTGCTCGCACCAGCGCTTAAAGCGAAGCGCCCGGTTCCCCATCGACAATACGCCACACGCCCAGCGGATTGGCGTCATGCAACGCCTCCGGCAACAACAGTTCCGGCAGATCCTGATAACAAACCGGACGCAGGAAGCGATCGATGGCGGTCGCGCCCACCGAGGTGTACATCGCGTTCGACGTGGAAGGATGCGGACCGCCGTGCACCATCGCGTGACAGACCTCGACACCGGTCGGGAAGCCATTCGCGAGAATGCGGCCCGCCTTGCGTTCGAGCACCGGCAGCAGACGCTTCGCAGCGGGGTAATCAGCGGCGTCGATCTGCAAGGTGACGGTCAATTGACCTTCCACATGCTCGGCGATTTCCAGCAACTCGTTAAAATCTCTCGCGCGCACGACCACCGAAGCGGGACCGAACATTTCCGATTCCAGTTCCGGCGAGTCGAGCAGGCGCGCCGCATCCGTCACGTAAAGCGCAGCCTGCGCGGCGTTGGCGCGCTCGCCTGCCGCTTCGCCTTCGGCGACCTTCTGCACGCCCTGAACCGCGCCCGCGCTTTGCGTGCCCGAGCAATACGCATCGAAGATGCCGGGCGTCAGCATCGTTTGCGCGGGTTTGCTGGCCAACGCTTCGCTCGCCGATGCGATGAAGCGTTCGAGGTCCGGCCCATCGACAGCGAGCACAAGCCCCGGATTCGTGCAGAATTGACCGGCGCCGAGCGTCAGCGAATCGGCGAAAGCCTTGCCGATGATTTCAGCGCGACTCGCCAGTGCGGCCGGAAACAGAAACACCGGATTAATGCTGCTCATTTCCGCATAGACGGGAATCGGCTCGGGGCGCGCATTGGCGAGACGCACCAGCGCGAGACCACCCTGGCGCGAACCCGTGAAGCCCACGGCCTTGATCACCGGATGCGAGACGAGCGCTTCGCCCAGCTTGCGGCCCGCGCCGAACAGCAGCGAGAACGTGCCCTCGGGCAAGCCCAGCGTTTTCACGGCCTGCTGAATCGCGCGACCGACAAGCTCCGACGTGCCCAGATGCGCGCTATGTGCCTTCACGATAACGGGCGCACCGGCGGCCAGCGCGGAAGCCGTATCGCCGCCGGCAACCGAAAAGGCGAGCGGGAAATTGCTCGCGCCGAATACCGCCACCGGTCCCAAGGGGACTTTCGCGAGACGCAGATCCGAACGCGGCAAGGGCTGACGCTCCGGTTGCGCACGGTCGATCGTCGCGCCGAGAAAATGACCGTCGCGCACGACTTTCGCAAAGAGACGCAATTGCCCGACCGTGCGCCCGCGCTCGCCTTGCAGACGCGCAATCGGCAAGCCGGTTTCCGCGTGCGCGCGTTCGATCAATGCATCGCCGAGTTCGAGAATATTCTCGGCGATGGCTTCGAGAAACGCCGCGCGCTTTTCGAGCGATACGTTGCGATACACATCGAAGGCTTCGGATGCGAGCGAAGCCGCGCGATCCACTTCGGCGCCGCCGCCCATGCCGAATACCGGCTCCGCGATTTCCGTATTGCTCGCGGGATTGAATGCGCGCTGCTCGCCTTCGGTGCCGCGCACCGACGCGAAACCGATCAGCATGTCGCCACTGAGAGTCATATTGGTTTCCTGAAACGTCCTGTTCATGGCTGATGGCAAAGCCAGTTCACTGCGGGGCGCACGAACAACGGCGGCGGCGGATACACGCACCACGAGCCGTCGTCATGACGAAAGAAGACAATCTCCAACGTGCCCGCCGCGCGGGCCACTTCCACTTTGACCGCGCGCCACGGCATCCTTTTCGTGCGGCCAGGCCGCGTCACGCGAAAATGTCCGCTATGACCGAGCCAGTCGTTGACGAGCGCGCGAAGTGACTTTCGCTCTCCGCTCATAAGCGTCTCCCTGCTTCGCGAACGTGTTGGCGTCTTTATGAAGCTCTACTGCCCATGCTTTCGTGCGCCAACACCCACGCCCCGATCCGGCGATTCCCGATCGGGAAACGCAAACGGTGCGCTTATCTTCGGTCCACGCGCGCGCGCTGTCTATTGAAGTTAAACGCTGCAGCCTTAACCGGAACGTTAAGCCTGAATCTGATCAATGCAGCGTTTCGCGCCGTGCCAGCGGTTTGAACAACTGACTCCACGCAGCGCTCACGAGTATCGTTGCGAAACCGCCCAGCACGACCGCGCCCACTGCGCCCATCGCGGCGGCCGTCACGCCCGATTCGAATTCGCCGAGTTGATTGCTTGCGCCGATAAACAGCGTATTCACCGCCGAGACGCGACCACGCATGCGGTCCGGCGTTTCGATCTGCACCAGCGTCTGGCGCACGATCACGCTGATCGTGTCCGCGCCGCCCGAAATCGCCAATAGCATCAGCGAGAGCAAAAACGATCGCGAAACGCCGAACGCGACAATCGCCGCGCCATACACGGCCACCGCGATCAGCAGCTTCTTGCCCACGCCGCTGCGGATCGCGTGTCGCGACAACCACAATCCCACGCACAGCGCGCCGACGGCGGGCGCCGAACGCAGCAGCCCCAGCCCTTCGGGACCGACGTGCAGAATCTCTTTCGCGTAAACAGGCAATAGTGCCGTCGCGCCGCCAAACAACACGCCGAACAGATCGAGCGAAATCCCGCCGAGCAACAGCGGGTTGCTCCAGACAAAGCGCAAACCGGCCAGCACCGTTTCCGCCGTCACCGGTTCGCGCGGCGGCGGCACGTGGTCGTAGCGAATCAGCGCATACAACACAGCACTCACGCAGAACAACACGGTGCACGTGAGATACAGCGCGTTGATGCCGGTCGCAAACAGCAAGCCGCCGAGCGCCGGGCCCGCGATCACGCACACCTGCTGAACGGACGTGCTGAGCGCCATCGAGCGCGCCAGCAGACTTTGCGGCACCAGCATCGGCAGCAGCGCCTGTTGACCCGACATCTGAAACGGACGAATCGCGCCGAGCACCAGCGAAAGGCCCAGCAGCAGCTCCCGCGAAACCGCGTTCGTCATGGTGGCGGCCGCGAGCAGCGCCGCGATGGCGGCCTGAACGCCGAGACACACGGCGACGATCCGGCCGCGATGCAGACGGTCCGCACAATGTCCCGCGGGCAGCGTCGTGGCGAGCCCGGGAATAAACTGGAACAGGCCAACCAGACCGAGATACCAGGCGCTCGACGTCAGCTCGTACATATGCCAGCTGATCGCCAGCATGAGCATCTGCTGTGCCGCAATGGAGCCGACGCGCGCGCTCAGAAAACGCGTGAGCGGCGCGTGGCGCAACAAGGGCGCCAAACCGGGGCGCGTTTCGAGCGCCGCCACGGCGGGTTCTTTTAATCGACTCATGACGGCATCCAGCCTTGCGTGGTGAAAATAACGATGCGAATGTTGGAAATGTTGGCTGGGATGAAATTCAAATCACGCCGCGCAATTGCGGCGATTACAGCAATTACGACCCCGCGCGATACGAATGCGCATCGCGTTCAGCGGCGACAGGTTCGCCCTCGTTGACTTTCGGCGCCCACTTTCTGCGCAGCAACACCACGGTGCTGGTCGCGCCGAGCAGCAGAAACACGAAGATCGCCGACATCGGCAACGTATAGCTGCGCCCCACGTGCAGCAGCCAGCCGGAAAGACTCGCCGACACGCCGCCCGCGAGACTGGTCGCCACCTGTTGCAAGCCGGTATTCAAACCCACGGCCTGTTTCGGAATGAGCGTGAGTTTCACCAGCGCGAGATTATTCGCGGTGACGAGACCCAGCAGCGACAGCGACGCGATATTCCAGAACAACGCTTCTTGCGCCGTGTGTGCATACGCGCCCATCAACACCGTTGTCCCGCTGATAAATCCTGCGACGATAAACGACTTGCGCACGACCACGGCGTCGTGACCGCGCGCGATCAAACGGTCTGCGGCCCAGCCCGCCAACGCGGCCACGATGGCAATGCCCGCGAAGCTGAAAAACGTATAAACGCCCGATTGCCGAAGTGAAAGCCCGCGCTGCTCGACGAGATAAGCGGGCATCCACGTCATGCAATAAAACACGAAATAGCTGTAGCAGAAGTTGGTGATGAGCCCGCCCCACACCACCGGGCTCGCCAGCAGATTGCGCAACGGCACGGAAGCCGCACGCTGGCGCGCGGCCGCGAGTTCCGCACGCGAAGGGAAATCGCTTTTGAGCAGCCATTGCCACGGCACCAGCCACAGCAAACCCGCGAGTCCGGTCACGACGAACATCGTCTTCCACGAACTCGCGGCGATCAACCAGGCCGCAATCGGCGCGCCGAGCGCCGGACCCATCTTGCCGCCAATCGAATAAATGCCGAGCGCCGTGCCTTTGTGCGCTTCGTCGAAATTATCGGCGAGATAGCGGTAAGTGGCGGGCACCACCACCGCTTCGGCCACGCCAATCAGCAAACGCACCAGAATCAGCGCCGAGAGCGTACCCACGACGCCGGTCGCCGCCGCCGCGAGACACCAGAGCAGAAAGCACACGCTGTACGGCCACTTCACGCCATAGCGGTCGACAATCCAGCCCATCGGCATCTGCATGAGCCCATAGGACCAGAACATCGCCGAGCCGAGCCAACCGCGCTCGATGTGCGTGAGCGCGAACTCGTGCACGAAGTGGCGGTCGGCGAGCGCGGCGGACATGCTCGTGCGGTCGACGAAGGAGATCATCAGCCCGATTGCAAGCAGCACCAGAATGCCCCAGCGGTTCGCGTCGCGCGATGGCTGTCGTTGTGTGATCTCCACCTTCTGTCTCCGGCTTTTTATTGGCTTGCCATGTCACGCCATGGCGGCGTGCGTTCAGCCCAGGCTGCCCGTCACGTCGTCGAACAGTTCGTCGACGGAGAGGCGGCGCGGAATGATCTTCTGATCGAGCGCCCAGTCGATGGCGAGCTGCAGGCCCTTGCGGTTTTCCTCCAGCCCGATCGGCGGGAAGATCGCCGGTACGCCTTCGGCGAGCGAACGGCTTTCCGCAATCATGCGATAGATCTCGCGCACGATATCGGGGCGCGCCTTCGTCAGATCCGTGTGCACCGCGAACATGTGATTGATCGGCACCACGCCCGTGCGTGCGAACCAGTCCTTCGCCGCCGCGTGCGCGTCCGGCACCAGCGTACGCACGCGCTCGTCCTTCGGCATGTCTTCGCCGAGCAGCGCGGCCGCCAGTTCGCCCTTGAGCATCATTTCCGGAATCGACGAACCCGCAGGCAGGCGCTCGCAATTCGACGGATCGCTGTACTCGGCGAGATGGCCGTCGCCCAGCGTCATCCACGTGACCTTGTCGAGATCGACGCCATATTCGTGACGCAGAATACCGCGAATCCACAGCGCCGTGGTTTGCGTGTAGGTGCGCACGCCTACCTTCTTGCCTTCGATATCTTTCGGATCGAGGTGGCCGAAATCGAGGTTATAGCCCGCGCAATGATGCTGGAAACGGCCCGAGATCGGCGCGGGCAGCAGCACGTACGGCTTGCCGTACGACTTCGCCTGCAGGAAGGTCACGATGGCGAGTTCGCCCGCGTCGAACTTGCTTTCACGCACCATCGCCTTGAAGCCGTTGTGCGCGGGCGTGGGGCCGCAAAAATCCAGCGTCACGAGATCGGAGCGCACGCGTCCGTCGCGCATCGCTTTCGTCACCGCGTATTCGGACAGATTGGTGCGCAGCGTCGGCACGCCCGTGAACGTCGTTGTCATGAATGTCTCTCCTGGTGTTGGTATCGCTTGATATCCGGATTCGATTTACAGCCGGACTTCGATGAGGCGCGGACCCGGCTCGCGCGTCGAATCGGTCATCGCTTTGTAGAAGTCTTCCGCCGTTTCCACGGCGACGCCCGGCACGCCCATGCTCTTTGCCATCGCCAGCCAGTCGATGCGCGGATTGTCGATGTCGATCATCGACAGCGCGCGCTCGCCCGGCGTGCCCGCGCCCATGTTCGCGTACTCGGCCTTGAGGATCGCGTAGCTGTTATTGGCGAAGATGATGGTCGTGACGTTCAGCCCTTCGCGCGCCTGCGTCCACAGCGACTGGATCGTGTACATCGCGCTGCCGTCGCCGACCATGCAGAACACGCGCCGGTCCGGGCACGCGAGCGCCGCGCCCGTGGCGACCGGTGTCGAGTAGCCGATCGAGCCGCCCATGTTGTTGATGAGGTCGTGCGGACGCGCGCCCATCGTCAGGTTCATCGATTCGCGGCCCGTCGTGAGCGACTCGTCGACGACGATGCAATGCTCGGGCAGCGCTGCCGCCATCGCGTGCGCAATGCTGACCGGATTGAGCGCGCCGGTCGGCACCGGCGTTTCGATACGCGCCTGCAGACGCGGCGCCGTATCTGTTGCGCCCAGTGCCTGCAACAGCATGTCGAAAGCGAGTTCGCTGTCCTCGTCTTCTTCGACGAGCGGATGCACCAGCGTGCCTTCGGCTTTCAAGAGACTCGGCTTGTCCGGGTAAGCAAAGAACGCCACCGGCTCGCTCGTCTCCACCGTCACGATGTGCTTGAAGTCTTTCAGGAACGCCTGTGCGAGCGGCACCGCATACGGAATGCGCGCGATGGGCACACGGCCCGCGCCGCGTTCGATGCGCGCGGTGAAGAACTGCGAGCCGAGCAGCGCGCCGGTCGCGGCGGCCACCTGGCCCGCGCGTTCGAGCGCCACGCCGCGCGTGGCCTTGTTCGCGAGGATGATGAGCGTCGGCTCGCCCGAGCGCAGCACGCGCGCCACGTGTTCGACGCGCGCAGCGTTCGGCGTCTTGCGGCGGCTCACGACGGGCGTCGGCAACACGCGTTCGGCTTCGGTGCGCTGCCACGACGTATCGCCGGGCAGAATCAGCGTGGCGATCTGGCCCGGATGCTCGCTGGCCTTCGCCACCGCCTGAGCCGTATCCCACGCGATGCTGTCCGCCGACTCCGCGCGCCGAACCCAATGGCTCAACGGGCGCGCGAGACCTTCGATATCGGAGGTCAGCGGCGGATCGTATTTCAGATGCGACGCCGAATGCTCGCCCACCACGTTGACCATGCCCGACGACGCGCGCTTCGCGTTGTGAATGTTCGCGAGACCGTTCGCGAGGCCCGGTCCGAGATGCAGCAGCGTCGACGCCGGCTTGTCCTTCATGCGATACCAGCCGTCGGCGGCGCCCGTGGCGACGCCTTCAAACAGGCACAGCACGCTGCGCATGCCGGGGTTGCCGCCCAGCGCCGCGAGGAAGTGCATCTCCGAGGTGCCGGGATTCGCGAAGCAGATGTCGACGTCCTGCTCGACCAGGGTCGCGACGAGACTTTCGGCTCCGTTCATCAGTAGCCCGCCATCTCGCGTGCGAGACCGACCACGCCATACGTGCGTTGCGGCGCGGACATCAGGAAACGATAACCTTCTTCAGCGAGGCGGCGATGGTTCTTCGCCGTCACGTGCGGATGGCCAACGATCACGTTGCGCTTCTTGCAGGTCTCGACGATCTGGCGCATCGCGTCGAGCACTTCAGGATGCTCATACTGACGCGGCAGGCCCAGCTCCTGGGACAGATCGCCCTCGCCGATCAGAATGAAACCGATGCCCGGCACGTTGGCGAGAATGTCGTCGAGATTCTCGATCGCCTGCGTGCTTTCGCACATCAGACCGACGAGAATTTCACCGTGCGGCGCGAGCGGCCAGACGTCGGCCTTCTCGTAGTATTCCTGCATCGACAGACCCCAGTAGCGCGCCGCGTTGGCCGGACCGTCGCCGCGCACGCCCTTCGGCTCGTACAGCGGCGCATGCTTCGGACGCGCATAGCGGCACGACGCCACCGCGTTATAAGCTTGCTCGACGGTCGCGACGTGCGGCCAGATCACGCCATAGGCGCCGCGATCGAGCACCTGCTTGGCGAAGCTCTGGTTCATTTCGACGCCATTCGCCGGAATGCGCGCGATCGGCGTGACCTTGGTGGCCACCGAGCCCGACTCGGCAATCTGCTTGCGGTTGAGCAGGTACTGGAATGCATCGCCCAGCGCGCTCACGTCGTACGGGTTGTGCTCCATTTCGAAGACGAGGCCGTCATAGGGCGCGTCGCTCATCTCGATGGCGGTCTGCTTGTCGAGCTTGGAAAAGGCGGCGTGCGCGGCCTTGCCCGACTCGAGCGCGCGAATGATGCTGTTCAGGCGAATCGTGGACATGGGAATCTCTCTGTCTCGCTGCGCGTGCGCCGCTTTTTTTACGGCGCGCGCACTGCTCATTAGTTTGTCGTACTGATCGTTTGCACTGGTCCGGCGTGCTGGGTGCGATGCGATCCGCGCTCAGGCGAGCGACGGATACAGCGTTTGCGCCGTCTTGCCGAAAATCCAGGCGCGATCGTCGTCGCTCAGGCAGGCGAGACCGGCTTGTGCATCCGCCAGAATCTCCGAGAGCTTGCCCGGCGAGGTCGGGAAATTCGAACCCCACGCCATGCGCTGCGCGCCGAACGCTTCGACCACGCGCGGGAAGAACGTCTCCGCGCTGGCCTTTTCCTTCTTCACGTCGCCGAAAATACGCGGCGTGAGCTTCATGTAGATATTGGGCAGATCGGCGATGGCGAAGAGGCTCGCCGCTTTCGCGTACGGTGCGCCGTCGAGCACGTCGGGACGGCCCAGATGGTCGAGAATGATCTTCGCGGTCGGAAACTTTTCGGCCAGCATGCGCACCTGGGGCAAGCCAATCGGGCCCGTCTGGATGCACATCGGCAGATTCAGTTCCGCGAGCATTTCCCACGCCTTGAACGACTTGGGATTATCGAGTTCGCTCGGATCGAAATCCTTGGTCGAGCCGCCCGTGAAAATGCGCAGACCGGCGAGGCCTTTATCGGCCCAACCCTTGATGACGGCGGGCACGTCGTCGGCCAGCATGTCGACGGAACCCACGGCCACGAGCCGGTCCTTGTACTGGTTGCAGCCGTCGACCACATAGCTGTTGTCGAAGCCATAAGTCGTCGACGAGTGGACGACGGCGGCTTTCGCCACGCCGGCTTCGTCCATCGCCTGAATCAGCGCTTCGACCGTGTTGGGACGCTCCTGCGACCAGTCCGAGCGCTTGCCAAACAGCGGCGCGGGCGGATAACGCTTTTCATCGTCGGAGATGATGTGCGGATGAATATCGATGTAGTTCATGGTGTGCGTGATGTGCGTGCTAGACGTCGAACAGCGGGCGCGATTACAGGCCGCGGGACTTGAGAAGCGCATCGAGGCGCGGATACACACGGCGCGCGTTGCCTTCGAAAATCGCGTGACGGTCGGCATCGCTCAGCGCGTCGCAGGCGTCGACGTAGCGCTTGGTGTCGTCGAAATACTCGCCGGTATCCGGATCGCGGCCGCGCACGGCGCCGATCATTTCCGAACCGAACAGCACGTTGCTCGTCGGCACGACCTTGGTGAGCAATTCAACGCCCGGATGGTGATACACGCAGGTGTCGAAGAAGATGTTGTTCAGCAGACCTTCGAGCGGGCGATCCATCATTTCCAGCGACATGCCGCGATAACGGCCCCAGTGATACGGCACCGCGCCGCCGCCGTGCGGAATCACGAGACGCAGCGTCGGGAAGTCCTTGAATACGTTGCCTTGCAGCAGTTGCATGAAGACCGAGGTATCGGCGTTCAGATAATGCGCGCCGGTGCCGTGATGGCAGGCGTTGCACGACGCGGCCACGTGAATCATGGCGGGCACGTCGAGATCGCAGAGCGCTTCGTAAAGCGGATACCATTCGCGGTCCGTCATCGGCTTGCCGGTCCAGTAACCGCCGCTCGGATCCGGATTCAGATTGCAGCCGACAAAACCCATTTCCTCGACGCAGCGGCGCAGTTCGGCGACGGAGTTCTTCGGCGGCGCGAGCGGCGATTGCGGCAGCTGGCAGACCGGCACGAAGTTGTCCGGATAGATATCGCAGACGCGGCGCACGAGGTTGTTCGACACTTCGGCCCATTCGAGGCTGGTGCGCTCGTTGCCGAGGTGATGGCTCATCAGGCCGGCGATCGGCGAGAACAGCGTGAGGTCGCCGCCGCGCTCTTTTTGCAGGCGCAACTGGCCGTTGCCGACGCCTTCGCGGATTTCGTCGTCGCTCACGTGCGCGCCCGAAAGCGGCGGCGCGTTGGCCGGGTCGTTGGCGGCGGCGATCTGCTTCGCGCGCCAGTCGCGGAACGAAGCGGGAACGGTCGTGAAGTGACCGTGGCAATCGATGATCATGTTGGGTTCCATCCGGAAATCTGGGGCGTACGCGCGTGGAGCGCGTACTCAGCTAGCATCAGGCGCGAGGCTTACACGCGCGGATCGACGAACAGCTCGTCCATGGCCATGCGGCGCGGCGTGAGGCCCTGCTTGAACGCCGTGGCTTCGAGCGCCTCGATGGTCTTGCGGTTTTCCTCGATGCCGTACGGCAGCGGGTCGTGACCGACAATCTTGCGCAGTTCCAGATACTTCTTGTTCTTCTTGTCGTTCAGTTCACCCGCGTCGAGCTTCGCGAGCCAGTCCTTCTTCGCCTTGTCGAAAGCGTCGTAGATCGACTTGGCGACCCACGGATGTTCGGCGAGCACCGAATCCTTCACGACGATCGTGCCGTGCATCGGATAGACGCCCGTGCGTGCGTAGTATTCGGCTTCGAGTTCGGTGGCGTTCGGCAGCAGATCCGGGTAATCGGCTTCGACTTCCTTCCAGCCGCCCGTCGGGTCGCCGGTGCGGCCGATGCCTGCGTTGCCGTGGAAGCCTGCGACGAGTTCGCCCTTGGCCATCATCTCGGCGAGCGAGGTGCCGGCCGGCGTGTGGATGACGTTCGAGGGCAGCTTCAGTTGCGTGACGTGTTCTTCGTCGTCGACGACCCAGGTGACCTTCGAGGTGTCGAGGCCGAATTCGTCGATCAGCACCTGGCGCGTCCACACGCCCGTCGTCACCGAGTAGGCGCGCACGCCGACCTTCTTGCCTTCGAGATCCTTCGGCGTCTTGATGCCCGCGTCAGGGCGCACCAGCAGGCCCTCGTGATGGAAGCGGCGCACCACGAAGATCGGCAGCGCGACGAAGGGAGCGCCATAGGCGCGCGCGATGATGTAGGTGGTGGGTGCCAGTTCGCAGACATCGAATTCCACGTCGCGGACCATGCGGCGGAAAGCGCCGATCTGCGGCTGGACGGTGATGAACTCAGCGTCGACGCCTTCGATGGGGATCGAGCCGTCGCGGATTGCAGCCGTGTGCGGGTGGTCGGCGATGGCGAGCGTCAGGTGGACTTTCTTGGTCAATTGAGTCTCCGTTGGAGTTAGGTGTCGGGCTGCGCGTGCTGGTTTGGTTCGCTTGCCCTTTTTGCGCGATCCTGCGTTGGTGGAATCATCTTGCTATGCGGCGGTTACGTCTATTGAATTAACCTGCGGGGGGGTTAACTGTTTGGTAAAGGCCCAGCTGGGCTGGTGTTTTTGGGGGGGCTTTTTTGGGTTTTTTTGGGTGGGTTGAGGGTTTGGTTATAGGGCGCTTTTTTGGGGCTGGCTCTTGGTGGGGTTTTTGCGCTTTGCGTTGAATCCTGTTTTCGTGGCGGTATGCTCGCGTTGCCCCTGTGCGGGGCGGCACCTACTTTTCTTTGCAGCGGCAAAGAAAAGTAGGCAAAAGAAAGCCGCTCACACCGCGAATGCTTCGCCGTGTTTCACTCGCCCTCCCTCGGAGTGGTGCAGGAGCATCCGTCACCCCGCGCCCTCACACGAAGTGACAAGGCTCTCTCACATCCCGTTGCGCGCAAGCGCGCAACGGCCGGGTATACGAGGGAAACCACAGGTTCTAAGGAGTTTCGCGGGGCACTCGCAAACCTTCGGTTTGCTCTATGCCCGACGGGGCGCGAAGCGCCTCCGGATGAATGACGGCTTTGTCACTGAGTTGAGTGGTGCGAGGTGCCGGATGCTCCGGAACCACTACCTGCGAAGGTGCGGGGTGAACGGCGTCACACTGGCGGTTTGAGCGGCTTTCTTTTGCCTACTTTTCTTTGCCGCTGCAAAGAAAAGTAGGTGCCGCCCCGCACAGGGGCAACGCGTGCAGACCGCCACGAAAACAGGATTCAACAACCAACCAAAAGACCAACCAAAAGACCAACCAAAAACCCACCCAAAAACCAAAAAAATCAGGCACCCACATGCGCCTTGGCAAGCACCCGAATTCCCTCCCCCTTAAGCCTCTCAGCCACCTCCCCCAAACAATCCACCATCAACATCGCACTAGGCGTAAGCCCCCGATTCCGATTCCACAACACCCCGGCGGGCCGCAACAACCTGGGCAAACTCAACGGCAACGTATGCAAAGGCTGCGCCGAATCCCCAGCCGGCGTCCCGGCCATCACCGCGATAAAGTCGGAAATCTGCAAATGCGCCCGCGCCACATGCACTGAAAGCGTCTCGATGTAGTTATTGGTCAACGGCACATCATGCGCTTCGAGCGCCCGCTCCAAAGGATCCCGCAATATCGACCCAAGCGGCGGCAATATCCACGGAAACGGCCGCAAATCGGCCCACGTCACCGTCTTGCGCCGTGCAAGCGGATGATGCCGCCCGGTCATCAACGTAACCGGCTCCTCGATCAGTTCCTTCTCTTCGAAACTGCCAAGCGTATCGGGCGGCGGCAAACGCCCCACCACCAGATCGAGCCGTCCCTGCCAAAGCTCGGGCAGCAGCGACGCCGTCGTGCCCTCCGTCACCATCACATTCGTGCCAGGCGAACGCTGCTTCAACAAAATGAGCGCCTGCGGCAATAACACCGAGGCCGAAGCCGGCAACATGCCGATATGAATCTTCCCTTCGGTTCCCGAACTCAGCGCCTTCAATTCATCGCGCGCCTGATGCAGAATCGTCAGCATTTCGCGCGCGTGGCGAATCAGGCAATCGCCATATTGCGTCGGCACGAGCCCTTGCGCCGTGCGCGAGAAGAGCGTCAATCCTATGCCGCGTTCGAGTTCGGCCAGAGACTTCGACACAGCCGGCACCGTCACGTGCGTAACGTCAGCCACCTGAGTCAGATTGCGGTAAGTGTCGATCGTCACCAGCAGGCGCAGATGCCGCGCCTTCAGGTTGATCTGCAGGTACCAGTCGAGTGCGGACACGTAGCGGTCCTCCGCGGTTTCACCATCGCTTGCGGGCAATATGCACAGGCAGCGGCGCAGTCATCTCTGCACGCCGCTGCACAGGCCTTCGTATCAATCATTCCTTGGGTTCGAGCGCGTGCAGCGTCATGCCCAGAGAAATCGACGTGAAATAGCCCACCGTCACCAGCAGCTCTGCGATTACGGCACGGCCCAGCACTGAGTCGTAGCGCGCAAAACGCGCGTCGTCGATCTGTGCGCCTGCAAGAATGTCACTCACCGCGTCGCAGACGAGTCCAAAGCGGTCTTCGCCGACTTTCGGACGGCGTTTCTCCACGATCGCATTGACCACCGCTTCCGGCACGCCCGATTTCAACGCATGCCGCCGATGATTCGCAATCACATAAGGCGAATTCCAGAAGACCGCCGTCGCGAGAATGGCCACTTCGCTTTCCGCTTCGCTCAACACCGGCGAGCGGTCGACGTGCGTGCCGATAATCTCCATGCCCGCCGCGAGATTCGGGTTATGCAGCCAGATGTTGAACGGCGTGGGAATGCGTCCGCGCCCTTCGCCCAGACGCGCAATCACTTTCTTCTGCTCGTCCGACGCCTGCTCCGGGTCGATGCATTCGAGTCGGTTTTTCGTCATGGTATGTCCTTGCACTATGCGTCGCGCTTGCCAAGAGCGCGCGAATTCAGAAAAGGCTGCTCGGCCAGGGAATATGGATGATCTGATCGAACACGCCGTAAATAAGCGCCGTCACGCAGGCTGCGAGTATCAAACTCAGCTTCCACGACTCGCGTCCTTCGAGA
The DNA here is from genome assembly GCF_014171495.1 of Paraburkholderia tropica. NCBI lineage: Bacteria > Pseudomonadati > Pseudomonadota > Betaproteobacteria > Burkholderiales > Burkholderiaceae > Paraburkholderia > Paraburkholderia tropica. The sequence continues at coordinate 1,032,897 of NZ_CP049136.1, read as the reverse complement.
CGCATATACGCCACGATCACGATCGGCACCGTGGGAATCATGCCGATCAGCGACATGCAGACGAGAAACGCCACGAACCAGCCGAAGAATTTCGCCGCGCGCCTCAGCGTCACACTGTTCGGCAATATTTCACCGTGATCGCCCGAGACATCCATGTGAATGCCGCCGCCCGCGCCTGCCGCGCCCGTCTTCGCCGGCACGAAAAAGACCTTGTAAAGCAGGCTCGTCGATCCCGCGATCACGAGAATGCTCGCGATCACCGTCGGGCCGATACGCGCCATCAGCAGCCAGCTTTGCGACGTCACCAGCATGTACGCGCCAATGCCGATAAAGAACACGTAAGCGAGATCCTCGAGCTTGAATGCGATCTTTCCGCTCGGGCGCATGCGTGCGAGTTCGCCGCTGCGCAGCGCGTTGAATAGCGGCCGGAAGAACACCAGCGCGGCCAGCGCGAGCAGCACCATCACGACCGGTCGCGTCACCCAGTCAGTGCCGTAGCGCACGAAGGAGATGGTCATATAGCGCTCCATCAGCACGCCCAGCACAAGGCCGAGAATCACCGGCGGACGCGCCCACTTCAAGCGCTTCATCGTCCAGCCGATCACACCCGCGATCAGCAGCACAAAGAGATCGCCCCAGCTACGCGAGCCCTGAAACGCGCCCACGTAAATGATCGGCATGATGACGGGCAGAATCAGCGTGTAGCGCAGCGTCGAAATGCGTGCGAACTGGCCGCTTAGCAAAAAGCACAGCCCTGCGCCGAAGATATTCGCGAGCGCAATCGACCACACCATCGAATAGGTGAAGTCGAGGTGCTTGGTCAGCATGTCGGGGCCGGGAATGAAGCCGTGCACCATCATCGCGCCGAGCAGAATGGCCTGCGCCGCGCCGCCCGGTACGCCGAACGACAGCATCGGCACGAGGCTGCCGCCTTCGCGTGCGTTATTGGCCGCTTCGGGGGCGATCACGCCACGCACGTCGCCGGTGGTGAAGGTCAGCTTCGCGTTCTTCGAAGTCTGCAGCGCATGGCCGTACGCAATCCAGTCCGTCACCGCGCCGGTAATGCCCGGCACCACGCCGAGTAGCGCGCCCAGACCGCCGCAACGCAGGACCAGAAACCAGTTTCGCAGACTGTCGATCACGCCCTGGCGCATGCCTTCGCGCGAGCTGAATTGCACGTTCTCCGCAATCGCCGTGCGTCGAATCGCGAGTTCGCACAATTCCGGCAGCGCGAAAATGCCGAGAATGATCGGCACCAGCGGAATGCCATCTTGCAGATACAGAATGCCGCCGGTCCAGCGCATTTGTCCCGTTTCGACATTCGTGCCGATCATGCCGACCAGAATGCCGAAGCATGCCGCCACCACGCCGCGCAACGGCGCGTTGCCCGAGAGCGCCGCGACCATCGATACGCCGAAGATCGTCAGCCCCAACATTTCCGGCGTGCCGATCGACAGCACGAACGGACGCACCAGCGGCAGCGACACCGCCAGCATGAGCGCGCCGATCAAACCGCCAAGCAGCGAGGACGTATAGCACGCACTCAACGCGCGCGAGGCTTCGCCGCGTTTCGTCATCGGCAGGCCGTCGAGCACCGTTGCCTGCGAGGCCGCGTGACCCGGCACGCCGAACAGCACGGCCGGAATCACGTCCGATGTCGTGATGACCGACGCCATACCGAGCAGCATCGCGAAGGCGGCGTACGGGTCCATCGTGTACGTGAACGGCACGAGCAAGGCAAAGCCCGTCAAGCCGCCGATGCCGGGCAGCAAACCAATCGCGAGGCCGACCATCACGCCAAAGACGAGAAAGATCAGTCGGTTGAATTGCAGTATCGTCGACAGCGCATGGCCTGCTGCCATTAACGTTGCGTCGTTGAAAAATTCCATGCGTCATCCCGATGAAAGAGCCCGCACGGCCCGCGTGATTCACGCCCAGGCCGCGCTGTGAAGATCGAGCAGATCGAAGCGCGGATAGCCGCCTCGACCGTCGAAATCACGACGAATTCAGCCAGCCAGCTGCGGATACAGCACCTTCGCCGTGCGGCCCCAGACCCACGCGCGCTCCTCGTCGCTCAGCGCCGCGAAACACGCATTGCCCTGCTCGATCAGCGTCTTCAGCGGACCCGCCGAAGCGGGGTAATTCGAGCCGAACGCCAGATGGTCCGCGCCAAACACCTTCACCAGATGCGGGAAAAACGCGTCGGCGCCGCCCGGCGAATTCTGCGCGATATCGAACGTGCGCGGCGTGATTTTCAAATACACGTTGTCGTATTTCGCGAGCGCGAACAGATCGGCGCAACGCGCATACGGCGGACCATCTTCAAGATCGGGACGGCCGCAATGATCGAGCGCGATCTTCACGGACGGAAAGCGCTGCGCCAGTTGCGCCACCATCGACAAACCCTCGGGCGTCGTCTGCACGACCATCGTCATGCCGATTTCCGCGCAGCGCTCCCAGATCGGAAACGTCGCCGGATTCACGAGCCAGCTACCGTCGCTTTGATGCGTCGCGCCGCCCGTGAACAGGCGAATGCCGCCCATGCCGTTCGCGAGCCAATGATCGAAGGTCTTGAGCGCATCCGGCGCGAGCAGATCGAACGAATACACGCCGGTAAAACGCTTCGGGTCTTGCGCCACGCTGTCGGCCACATAGGCGTTGTTGTGGCCGTACGTGGTCGACGAATGCACGATAGCGGCCTTGGCCACGCCCGCGTCATCCATTTCGGCGATCATCTGCTCGAACGTGACCGGACGCGTCGCCGACCATTTCGAGCGATGACCGCTTTGCGGCGCAATCGGATAACGAACCGTATCGGTCGAAATGATATGCGGATGAATGTCGATGATTTCGTGTGTCATGCGATGAACCTCTCGGTGATTGACGGTCATTCACCCCGAGGAGGCTCATGACGTACGCGATTCAAATTCGGGTCACGGCCACGCGCGGTGCGTAACAGGCGCGCGGCCGTGCCGTAATTAATGGGCGCTGAATATCAGCTTGCGGGCGCTCTCGATTTGCGGCGCGGGCGTGGCGTAGAGTTTGCTGACGATCTGCTCGACCGCATTGCCGTTAATCGGATCGATCGGATAACCCGATTTCTTCATCGCGTCGATAAAATCGGGGTCGACGATCGTTTTGGCAAATGCCGTGCGCAGCGCATTCAAACGGTCTTGCGGCACGCCTTCCGGCACGGCAATCGGGCGCCCCGCATCGAACGGCATCAGGAACAGATTGAACAGCGCCTTCACATTGGGATCGGTGATATAGCTGCTCAGATTGGGCGCGTCGCCAAACGGCGCGGGACTGGTCCAGCCCAGATGCAGCAGCACTTTCATCTTGCCGTTCGCGAGCAGGCGCACCGGTTCGCCCTGCTGCAAGCCATCGAGCGTCGAGGCCCAGCCATCCACTTCGCCGCGTTGCATCGCGAGATACACTTCGCCACGTCCGGTATAGCCCGGCACGATGCGCATTTTCGCGCCCAGATATTCGTCGAGCAGCGCGGGCAGCGTACGGTCTTCGTTCGCAAAACCCGTGGCGCCCACATACATCGTTTTCTTCATGAGATCGTTCATGGACGTCACGCCCGAGCGCGACATCGAGACGATGCAGTATTCGACCTTGTTCAAACTGCCGAGCCAGCGCACCTTGCGCGGATCGAAACGATTCTGGCGCGGATCGAGCAGCGGAATATAGAGGTTATTGCGCTGGAGAAAGCCGATCACCGAGCCGTCGTCCGGCTGCCGGGTTTGCAGCGATGCGGCGGCCACCATACCGCCCGCGCCCACGACGTTCATCACCACCGCGCGCGGTTTGCCGGGAATGTAATTGACGAAGAAGCGCGCGAACTGGCGGGCGATGATGTCGGTGGGCGTGCCCGCGTCGGCGCTGACGACGATCGTCAGAATCTTGCCGTGATAAAAGTCTTCGACCGACTGGCCAAATGCGGGTCCGGTAATCGCCATCGCGGCAATGCCCAGAAGCGCCGCGCACGCGCGTATTGCGGTCATCCACTTCATGCTCGTACCTGTCTCCGCTCATAGTCCGCGATTCGCCGTTAGCGGCCTGCATCGCTTTGTCTGCGTTCATCGAATTAGTGAACGCATTCAAATTCTGCCAGCCCCCGGACAGGGGTCAATTGAGAAAATCGGCCCCTGGTTTGAGCAAACGGTTAAGGCAAAACGGGAATCAACAGGGCACGCAAAGCGGATCGATACACGAGCGCGGACGCGCAAAGGCGAGCCCGCTCGAACGGCGGGCGGCAGGATAAACAAGCGGTAAAACGGCGGAAAACCCGCGAAAAACGGGCGTCAGGCCGCCGCTTCGCGCGTATTCGGGCTTTTGTCGGCGAGCCGTTGCGCGGCTTCTTCCAGGCATGCCACCATCAATTGCGCGCTGGGCGTCAGGCCGCGATTGCGATTCCACAGCACGCCCGCGGGACGCAGCAGTCGCGGCAGGCTTAACGGAAGCGTATGGAGCGGTTGAGTGGGATCGTTAGCCGGCGTGTCGGCCATCACGGCGATGAAATCCGACACCTGCAAATGCGCACGCACGACGTGAATCGAGAGCGTTTCGATGTAATTATTCGAGAGCGGCACGCCATTCACTTCGAGCGCGCGTTCGAGCGGGTCGCGCAATATCGAACCGGGCGGCGGCAAGATCCACGGATAAGGATGCAGATCGGCCCATTTCAGATTCTTTTTACGCGCGAGCGGATGATGCCGACCCGTCACCAGTGTGACCGGATCTTCGAGCAATTCTTTTTCTTCGAAACTGCCGAGCGTGTCGGGCGGCGGCAGGCGGCCCACCACGAGATCGAGGCGGCCTTGCCAAAGCTCGGGCAGCAGCGAACCGGTCGTGCCTTCGATCACCACCACGTTAGTGCCCGGCGAGCGCTGTTTCAGCAGGCTCAGCGCTTGCGGCAGCAAGACCGAAGCCGACGCCGGCAGCATGCCAAATGCACCTTGCCTTCCGCGCCCGAACTCAAGGCCTTCAATTCGTCGCGCGCCTGATGCAGGATGGTGAGCATGTCGCGCGCGTGGCGAATCAGGCACTCGCCATAAGCCGTGGGCACGAGGCCTTGCGCGGTGCGCGAAAACAGCGTCAGTCCCATCCCCTTTTCGAGTTCCGCCAGCGCCTTCGACACCGCGGGCACCGTGACATGGGTGACGTCGGCCACCTGGGTCAGGTTTCGGTACGTATCGATCGCCACCAGAAGATGCAAATGCCGCGCCTTCAAGTTGATCTGCAAGTACCAGTCAAGCTCTGACAAGTCTCCACCTCTGCCGGTTTTACAACTTCGTTAAGTCTCGAGCCATTTTACTCAATTGCCTCAGGGGACAGTTCGCTGGCACGATCGCGCTGCGCGCCGTGGCCCCGTCCCCGTTGCCCGTCGTTGCCGCTCGCAGGCCGCTTGAACACGCGCCCGGCGGGGCTTTGCGCCCTCGCCGCGTCACGACACGCCAGGCGGCGCGCAAGGGTTATCCCTGGCGAATTCGATTCGCTGACTCAACCACGATACGCCGGCCCACCGGCATGCGGAGACATCCGATGACACCATCATTCAGCCGCCGGCGCTTTCTGCGCGGTGTGGGCCTGCTGGGCGCGAGCGTGGCGGCGAGCGGTCTGGCCGCGCCTTACCTCGCACGCGGCGCGAGCGCGCCGATCCGGATCGTCAGCAATCCGGGGCTGGAGAACGCGACGCTCAATGCGTTGATGGACGAACTCGGTTATTTCAAACGCTTCGGCGTGAATGCGCAGATCGTCGAGATTCCCGGCGTTCATGGCCCGCTCGACGCCATGGCGGCGGGCTCGGGCGACGTCTGCATGGTGTCGGGCTACAACCTCGTGCTGTCGCGCATTGCGCAAGGCGCGCGAGTGAAGATCGTCGGCGCAGGCATGAAGCGATGCGCCTTGACGGTATTCGCGCGGCCAGACGGCGCAACAACGCTCGCGGACCTGAAGCACAAAACGGTCGCCGTCGGGCCCGAGCGCGGCTTGCTCCATTCGCTGATGGTGCAGCTTTTGAAGGCACGCGGCATCGACTATTCGCAGGTTCGTTTCGTCGATAAAGGCAGCAACGACGATTGTCACGCGGCCGTGGTCAAAGGCGAAGTCGACGCGAGTTGTTCGAGCATTTCGCATTTGAACGATCGGGATGGACTCGTGGTGATTAACGACGGCAATATGTGGCAGGCGCTGCCGCACTGCATTTTCCAGACCGCCTACGCCTCGGACGACGCGATCCGCAACAAGCACGACGACATGGTCGCCGTCATGGCCGCCTATGGCGCGCTCTATGAATTCCTGATGTCGCCGGATTCGCGCGACGCCTTTTTCGCCGCGCGCAAACACGCGCAGAAACGCTTCGACGCGGAATCGGCGCAAGCGATCTGGCATTTCAACGAAACGCAGCGTCCGTATTCAAAAGATCTCGCGCTGACCGAAGCCGATATCGGCTATCTGCAGGATATGTATATCGGTCTCGGCAGCCTCGATCGCAAACAGGCTTTCGCGGAGGTCGCCGATATGTCGGCGGCGCGTGAAGCGGCGAAACTTCTCGGCTGACTTGAGCGATTCAATGCCCGGAGATCACGCGACGCGGCAATCTCCGGGCTGCGCCACGCAGCCCACCTAGAACGTGTGCCGGATACCCGCAATCACGGAGAGTTGCGAGCCGCCGGCCGGCGGCGTCGCCGTGGGCGAAATGGTCGTGGCCGAGAGCGCGAGATTGCCGTCATTGTGAATATGCTCGGCGGTCACATAGAGGAAGGTGGCTTTCGAAAGCAGATATTCGCCGCGCAGCACGAAGACCAGCGCCTTGTTTTCGGAGTGATCGTACTGTAGATGCGCGACCATGCCGTCGACGTACAGGAACGGCGTAATCGGCACCGTGCCGGTCACCCAAAACAGATTGCTCTTGGGCGTGGCAATGCCTTCGTCGTCGCGGCGAATCCAGCCCACGCCGAATTTCGCGCCCCTGAACTTGAAATAGCCGCCCAAAGTAAAGCGACTGTCCGTGAGTTTCGGCGACGTCAAACCGCCCCACGTGGCCGACGTGCCGCCGTAATTGCGTTCATACGAACTCGCGACGCCCCAATAACCGCCGTCGTATTTCATCATCGCCGAATATTCGCGGCATTGATTCGACGGCGACGTTTCACCGGGGCAATTAGTGGCGACCGAGCTGTTACCCGATTCCGCGTCGCGGCCGAAGCTGTAATTCACACCGCCTTCGAGCGCACCGGCAAAAAAGCGGTAACTCACGGAATTGTCGGCGCGGGCGTTGGCAATGCCGTTATCGAGCGTCGTGAGGCCTTGCGCGCCCGTGCCGAACGGGTTGATGAACGACGTCGCGAAGAAGCGCATCGTGTATTGGCGACCGAACGTGATGCGCCCGAACGGGCCGTCGAGGCCGACATAGGACTGGCGGCCGAACAGGCGTCCGCCCTGCCGCGACGCGCCGTTATTCGGCTGAAAACCGCCCTGCAAATCGAATATGGCGCGCGTACCGCCGCCCAGATCTTCATTGCCGCGAATGCCGAAATACGAAGTGGCGGTGCCGTCGCCTTCACGAAACGCACTGGTGGTGGCGTTCTTGCCCTTGGCCACGTTGTTGACGTATTCCAGACCTTGATCGATCAGGCCGTACATCGTGACCGAGCTGGTACCGAAAGGTTGAAACTGGGCCGCGCTACTGCCGTCGGCCAGAGCACAAACGGGCGTCATGCTCATCAACGCCGCGCCCGCGCATAGTGCGGATCTACACTTCATGATCGTCGCTGTCTCCAGGATTCGAGTCATCGCAGGCCTTTGCGGCTCATCGGCGCCCATCTGAGCGCCGCCGTGACTCATGTAATCGCTTTGTTTGTAATGCCCTGAAATTTTGCCTGTGCAGCGCCACCGGTCTATTGAGAAAAACGGCCGGTCATGTGAGCAAATGGTTAAGGCGCGCGTGTCGCGGAAAACGGAAAGTGGAAACCACCCGGCGCACAGTCATGCCTGTGCGCCAGGTACGCTTGATTGAAGAATGAACGCGCGCGAGTCGCGCCCGGCCTGAATTAAAACCGATGCCGGATGCCCGCGATAACCGAAGTCTGAGAGCCGCCTTCGGGCGGCCCCACGACCGGAATGATCGTACTGGCCGACAATGCGAGCGCGCCGCTATTCTTGATATGCTCGCCCGTCACATAAAGCGCCGTGTTTCTCGACAGCGTATAGACCGCGCGCAATACGAATATCACGGCTTTATCGGGCGTGTGATCGTATTTGAGTTCCGCCACTTCGCTGTCGAACGAGAGCGCCGGACTCACCGGCACAGTGCCGGTTACCCACACGAGATTGCTTTTCGGCGTCGAAATACCTTCGTCGTCGCGACGAATCCATCCCGCGCCAAAACGCGCGCTGCGAACATTGAAATACGCGCCCAGAATGAAGCGGCTGTCCGTGAGTTTCGGCGATGTGAGGCCGCCCCATGTCGCCGACGTGCCGCCGTAATTGCGCTCGTATGCGCTGACAACGCCCCAGATGCGGCTTTCGTATTTGAGCAGCGCCGACCATTCGCGGCATTCGTTCGACGGCGACGTCTCGCCCGGGCAATTGGTGGCGACGACGCTGTCGCCGTCCACGGCATCGCGGCCGAAACTGTAATTCACGCCGGTTTCGAATCCGTCGATATGGTAGCGGTAGCTGATCGAGTTATCCGCGCGCGGATTCGCAATGCCGTTATCGAGTGTCGTCAGGCCTTGCGCGCCGAATCCGAACGGATTGATCGGCTTGATCGCATAAGCGCGCATCGTATATTGGCGGCCGAAAGTCAGGCTGCCGAAGTCGCCCGCCACGCCCACATACGATTGCCGCCCGAACAGGCGCCCGCCCTGGCTCGCCGTGCCGTTGCTCGCCTGAAACCCGCCTTCGAGATCCCAGATGGCGCGCAGGCTGCCGCCCAGCGCTTCGTTGCCGCGAATGCCGAAGAACGAAGTGTCCGTTCCCCAGCCGGTTCGCAGGCTGCTGGCCGTGCTTTTGCCCACCGCCTGCCCGGTAATGTACTCGACGCCTTCGTCGACCGAGCCGTAAAGCGTCACGGTATTCTCGCCGCCCAACACCCACGGCGGTGATTCCGTCGCCCATGCCGGCGATGAGCCGATGCATGTTCCAATGCATGCTCCAATAAGCGACGCACAGATAAAAATCGCGGACCTGTACCTCATGGCCGTCTTTATCCTCATGTAATAGTGCACGCAACGCATCCGTGCGACGTGTGTCGCCGATGCATTGTGTTGTCTCCGTTTGTGTGAGGATTTTGCCAGCGCGGCCGCGCCGGTCGATTGAGAAAACTTGCCGCTCGCTTGAGCGAATGGTTAACGCGGAAAGACGCACGGCGCGCTAAACGACCGTGCGGAATTGAGGATCTGCGGAGTGGAATTAATGCGGCTAAATCAAAACGCCGGATGCGCCCTATCGCGTCATCCGGCTGATTCGGCGCTTTCGGTTAATTCTGCGTTCAATGCTGCACGCCCCAGCGCCGCACGGTCAGCCGTTCGAGCGTATCGAAAACCAGATGCTCGACGAGCAGGCCAATGAGGATCACCGCCGCGAGCCCGGCGAACACGCGATCGGTATACAGCTCGTTTCGATTCTGGAAGATGTACCAGCCCAGGCCGCCCTGTCCCGCGCTCGCGCCGAACACGAGTTCCGCCGCGATCAGCGTGCGCCAGGCAAACGCCCAGCCCACACGCAGGCCTGCGATAATCGACGGCAACGCCGCCGGAACCAGAATGAGCGCGACGTGACGCAGCCCGCTCAGTCCGTAATTGCGTCCCGCCATGCGCAAGGTGGCGGGCACGCCGAGAAACCCCGTGTACATGTTGAGCGCAAGCGGCCACAGCACCGCATGCACGAGCACGAACAGCAGACTGCCCGTGCCGAGTCCGAACCAGAGCAGCGCGATGGGCAATAGCGCAATCGAAGGCAAAGGATTGAACATCGCGGTCAACATGGAAAGCAGATCGCGGCCCGCGCGCGTGGACACGGCCAGCGCCGTGAGCACGAACGCGAGCACCACGCCGATGGCATAGCCGCGCAATAACACGGACAGCGAAATCGCGGTCTTCTCCAGCAAGTCGCCGCTCAGGATGCCTTGCACGAACGCCATGAACGTCGCGCCGAAAGTTGGCACCAGCAGATCGTTGTTCACGATGCGCGCGGTGATCTCCCACGCTGCGATCAACAGCAGCGCGATCAGCGTGCGCCTCAACCAGCTTGCATCGGCAAGACGCCTGGCGAGCGGCAGCGGCACCGAATCGCCGCCGGGCGGCACGGGTTGCAGCGTGCGTTCGTATTCCTCGCGCACGGGCGGCAGCGGCGGCAGGGCCGCGCGATTCGGCGTGCTCATGCGTGTGCCTCCGCGTTTATCTTTTCTTCTCTGTTCGCTTCTGCGTTCGCTTCTGCGTTCATTTCCGTCTCGAACAACAGGCCGTGAATGCGCGCGACGTTCGCGCGAAAGCCCTCATCGTCGAGGCTGGCGTGCGACCACGCGTGACTGTTCAGCTCCGCGCGCACGCGTCCGGGATGCGCCGAAAGCAGCAGAATGCGATTGCCCACCACTAGCGCTTCTTCGATCGAATGCGTGACGAACAGCAGCGTGAAGCGTTCGTCGTCCCAGAGGCGTAGCAATTCTTCCTGCATCTTGCGGCGCGTGAGCGCGTCGAGCGCGGCGAACGGTTCGTCCATCAGCAGCACGCGCGGCTGCATCGCGAGCGCGCGTGCAATCGCCACGCGCTGCTTCATGCCGCCCGAAAGCGTGTGCGGATACGCATCGGCAAATGTCGCGAGACCGACCTTGTCGAGATAATGCAGCGCACGCGCCTTCGCCTCGGCGCGCGGCAACTTGCGGGCCACACGCAAGGGAAACGCGACGTTCTCCACCACGGTCTTCCACGGCGGCAACTGATCGAACTCCTGGAACACGACCACGCGATCCGGACCGGGGCCACGCACGCGCTGACCGTCCAGCGCGATCGTGCCGCCGACGGGCTCGATAAAGCCCGCGATTGCCTTGAGCAAGGTGGACTTGCCGCAGCCCGATGGCCCCAGCAGCACGAAGCGGTCGCTGCCGTAGACGTCGAAGCTCACATCGTGCGTGGCGCGCACGATGTGCTCGCGACTGCGGTATTCGAGACTGACGCCGTCGATGGCGAGCAGCGGGCCGCCAGCATCGGCGATAGGGGACGCGTAGCCCGGCGCGGCGCGCGGCGTGCGCTGGCCGAAGGCCGCATCGGCGTCGCCCGCGATCGGCGCGGCGCCTTCCAGGCCACGGCGCGCCAGCGGCGCGTGGGCCCCGAGTCGGGAGGGTGTGACTGTCACGATCGGAACTCCAGCAGAGAAAACGTCAACATACGGGCAGTCGCCGCGCATCCCAACCAAGGAATCGCCATATCCAAAACACGGCGACGCATAAACGCCGGTTTGGGTGCTTCAGCAAGCGAAATCAACACGCGGAATCAACACGCAAATCAACTACCACCCGCCGTCGCCGGATCGTCGAAGAAATAATCGCGCCAGCTTTTCGGCTCGTTGCGGATCGCGCCCGTGCGATACATGAATTGCGCGAGCGGCAGCGTGTTCTGCGGCGCCGTCTTGAACTGCACCTGCGGATCGCGCAGGATCTTCAGCAGCAGATTGCGGTCGATCTTCGAACCGTTCACGCGGATGTAGATATCGGCGGCTTTCTCGGGATCGGTCGAAATCAGATGGGCTGCGTCGGCGAGCGCCGCCACGAAGGCGTGATAGGTCTTCGGATTCTCGTCGCGAAACTTCTGCGTGGTGTAGAGCACCGTCGCCGAACTCGGGCCGCCGAGCACGTCATAGGAATTCAGCACGATATGCGCCTTCGGGTTCCCGGCCAGCTCCTGCTGCTGGAACGGCGGATTGCCGAAATGGGCCGTGATGACGTTGCTGTTCGCGATCAGCGCGGCGGCTGCATCCGGATGCGGAATGGCCTGCGTGAGCTTGTCGAGCCGGTCGAACTGCTTGTCGCCCCACTGCTTCGCCGCCGCATATTGCAGCACGCGCGACTGCACGGAAACGCCCACGGCGGGCACCGCAATGCGATCTTTGTCGGTGAAGTCGGCCACGGTCTTGACGTTCGGATCGGTGCTCACGAGGTAGTACGGCAGGTTGCCGAGCGAGGCCACGCCCTTCACGTTCTGGCGGCCGTGCGTGCGATCCCAGACGGTTAGCAGCGGGCCGACGCCCGCGCCCGCGATATCCACCGCGCCCGAGAGCAGCGCATCGTTGACGGCCGCGCCGCCCGAGAGGCGCACCCAGTCGACCTTGATGTCGACGCCGGCCTTGTGCCCTTCCTGCTCGATGAAGTGCTGATCGCGCGCGACGTTGAGCATCAGATACACCACGCCGAACTGCTCGGCGACGCGAATCGTGCCCTCGGCGCGTGCCGGTTGCGTCGCGGCCAGCGTGCCGGCGGCGAGCGCCACGGAAAGAGAAGGCGCGAACGCGCGGCGCAAGGCGTGCGCGGCGCGAGACAGGAACGGCATAGGAGTACCCCGTGATAGTTGTCTGAGTGAGTTTGAAAGGCGCATGTAACTTGCCGATAGAGGCCAATCTAAATGCGCCCGCTGCACCTGACAACGAAGCAAATCCGATACGTTTATCCAGTCGAGTCATAAAGCCGCTGCTAACGCATACAAGGGCGCGAACCTATGAGCGTCGGCATCGCGCCACAATAGAAAAAAGCCACGACAAATGCCGTGGCTCTTTCATTGCTATACGCGCGAATATCGCATGCGCGACGTCCGGTCAGAAGCCCAGATCGCCGCCGCCAGGCACGCCGCCCGGCGCAGGCGCGGACGCCGCCTTGGGCGCTTCGTGCACGGTCGCATCGGTCGTCAGCAGCAGCCCGGCCACGGACGCCGCGTTTTGCAGCGCCGTGCGCGTGACCTTGGTCGGATCGAGCACGCCCTTTTCGACAAGATCGCCATACTGGCCCGTGGCCGCGTCGTAACCGAAATTGCCCGAGCCCTCCGCCACGCGCGCCGCCACCACGCTCGCCTCCTCGCCCGCATTGGTCACGATCTGGCGCAGCGGTTCTTCGAGCGCGCGCAGCACGATCTTCACGCCGGCGGTCTGATCGGGGTTGTTGCCCTGCAGATTGAGAATCGCCTGGCGCACGCGAATCAGCGCCACGCCGCCGCCCGGCACAATGCCCTCTTCCACCGCCGCGCGCGTCGCGTGCAGCGCGTCGTCCACGCGATCCTTCTTTTCCTTCACTTCGATTTCGGTCGCGCCGCCCACCTTGATCACGGCCACGCCGCCCGCGAGTTTCGCCACGCGTTCCTGCAACTTCTCGCGATCGTAATCGGAAGTCGCTTCTTCGATCTGCACGCGAATCTGCTTCACGCGGGCTTCGATCGCCGCCGCTTCGCCCGCGCCATCGATCACCGTCGTGTTCTCCTTGCCGATCTCCACGCGCTTGGCCTGACCGAGTTCGGCAAGCGTGGACTTGTCGAGACCCAAGCCGGTTTCCTCGGCGATCACCTGACCGCCCGTGAGGATCGCGATATCTTCGAGCAGCGCCTTGCGGCGGTCGCCGAAACCCGGTGCCTTCACCGCGACCGTCTTGAGCACGCCGCGAATATTGTTGACGACGAGCGTCGCGAGCGCCTCGCCCTCGATATCTTCCGCGATCAGCAGCAGCGGACGCCCGGCCTTCGCGACCTGTTCGAGCACCGGCAGCAGATCGCGGATATTCGAAATCTTCTTGTCGTGCAGGAGAATGAACGGATTGTCGAGTTCGGCAATCTGCTTGTCGGCGTTGTTGATGAAGTACGGCGAAAGATAGCCGCGATCGAATTGCAGACCTTCGACCACGTCGAGTTCGTCGTCGAGCGACTTGCCGTCTTCCACCGTGATCACGCCTTCCTTGCCGACGCGATCGAGCGCTTCCGCAATGCGCTGGCCGATCGACTCTTCGCCGTTGGCCGAGATGGTCGCGACCTGCGCGATTTCCTTGCTCGTGGTGGTCGGCTTGCTGATCTTCTTCAGCTCCTCGATCGCGGCGCTCACGGCCTTGTCGATGCCGCGTTTCAGATCGAGCGGATTGAGACCGGCCGCCACGTATTTCTGCCCTTCGCGCACGATCGCCTGCGCCAGCACGGTGGCCGTCGTGGTGCCGTCGCCGGCGGCGTCGCTGGTTTTCGACGCGACTTCCTTGACGATCTGCGCGCCGATGTTCTGCACCTTGTCCGCGAGTTCCACTTCCTTCGCCACCGACACGCCGTCCTTCGTCACGACCGGCGAGCCGAAGCTGCGTTCGAGCACGACGTTGCGTCCCTTGGGACCGAGCGTGACCTTCACGGCGTCGGCGAGAATGTTCACGCCTTCGATGAGTTTGCTACGGGCGATGTCGCCGAATACGATGTCTTTCGCTGCCATGATCGATGCTTCCCTCAGGATTGAACGACTGCGACGATGTCTTCTTCGCGCAGCACGAGCAGTTCGTTGCCGTCGACTTTCACGGTCTGACCGGCGTATTTGCCGAACAGCACGCGGTCGCCCACGTTGAGATCGGGCGCGATGCGGCGCCCGTCGTTGTCGCGCCGGCCCGGACCGACGGCAAGCACTTCGCCCTGGTCCGGCTTTTCGGCGGCGCTATCGGGAATCACGATGCCCGACGCGGTTTTGGTTTCCTGATCGAGTCGCTTGACGATCACGCGATCGTGCAATGGGCGCAGGCTCATGGGCGTAGTCCTTTAACGTTATCGGCGATGGGCTGGCACTCGTTCAATGCGAGTGCTGATGGAAAACCGAGTATAGAAAACGCCTTCGCCGCGCTCCAATAATGGATTGGCAATTCGATATCGCGTGAATCCTGCAATCGATATGGCGATGCGTGTGTTGAATCGAAGACGAATCGAAGGCGCGAAAAAAAAGCGAACGGCGCACCGTTCGCTTTAACGAAGTCCTCTCGTTCGGATCGAACGAGGGCCATCCCCAGTTTTACTGCATGTATTGCTCGTTTCCAATCAAGCCGATCTTCGTCGCGCCTTCGCGCTGCGCGGCCGCCAGCACTTCTGCCACGGCGCGATACGGCGCGGCTTTATCCGGCAGC
The DNA here is from genome assembly GCF_014171495.1 of Paraburkholderia tropica. Classification (NCBI taxonomy): domain Bacteria; kingdom Pseudomonadati; phylum Pseudomonadota; class Betaproteobacteria; order Burkholderiales; family Burkholderiaceae; genus Paraburkholderia; species Paraburkholderia tropica. The sequence goes on along the minus strand of NZ_CP049136.1, from coordinate 1,017,770 downwards.
AGATGAATCTCCGATTGATCGGCTTGCGCCGCCACGTCGGCCATATGCCGTTCGAGATCGGCGTGATCCTGAAGATGCGCGCCATTCCAGGCGAGCGCGCCGCTTGCATCGATATCCACCTGCACGACCGGCGGCGGCGCGGCGGGCGGCGGCGGATCGCCCACGGGCAGATTCATTTTCACCGAGTGCATCTGGATCGGAATCGTGATGATCAGCATGATCAACAGCACGAGCATCACGTCGATCAGCGGCGTGGTGTTGATGTCCACCATCACGTCCGGTTCGTCGCCGGAACCCTGGTTCACCTGCATTCCCATAGCTTTTTCCTTCGCTCGCGCTCAACCGCCGCGCGCGGGCGGCTGTGTGATGAACGACACCTTCGTGATACCCGCTCGCTCGCAATCGGTCACCACGCGGCCGATGAACTCGTAGCGCGTGGACTGATCGCCGCGCACATGCACTTCGGGCTGCGGATCGCGCTGCGAGACCGTCTTCAGTTGCGCGAGCAGCGTGGGCGAATCGATACGCCGCTCGTTCCAGAACACGTTGCCGTCCTTGTCGACGGCAATTTCAATCGCGTCCGGTTTAGTCTGCAGCGGACTCACGGTTTCCTTCGGCAATTGCACGGGCACCGTATGCGTGACCACCGGAATCGTGATGAGAAAGATGATCAGCAGGACCAGCATGACGTCGACGAGCGGCGTCGTGTTGATGGTGGCGATCACCTCGTCTTCGCCGCCGTCCTGAGCTACGTTCATGGCCATGATGACTCTCTTCGCGCGCTCAGCCAGCGTTGGCGACGGCGCGCACGTTGCGCTTGCGGCCCGACAGCAGCACCGTATGCAGTTGCGCGCCGAACGTGCGCACGCGCTCCATCAGCGACTTGTTGCGGCGCACGAGGAAGTTGTAGCCGAGCACGGCCGGCACGGCGACCGCGAGGCCGATGGCGGTCATGATGAGCGCCTCGCCCACCGGACCCGCCACTTTGTCGATCGAGGCCTGACCCGCGATGCCGATCGCCGTGAGCGCGTGATAAATGCCCCACACGGTGCCGAACAGGCCGACGAACGGCGCGGTCGAACCGACCGTCGCGAGAAACGCGAGACCGTCCTGCAGGCGATTGCCGACGTTGTTGATCGAGCGGTCGATGCTCACCTGAATCCACGTATTGCGATCCACCTCTTCGAGCAGAACTTCGTCGTGATGCTCGGCGGCGTCGATGCCGGTTTCGGCGATGAAGCGAAACGGCGAGCGTTCGTCGAGTTGCGCCGCGCCTGCCGCGAGCGACGGCGCTTCCCAGAGCTGCTGATCCGCCGACTTCGCGCGGCGATTGGCGCGCGCCTGTTCGACGAACTTGGTGACCATGATGTACCAGCTACCCATCGACATGGCGACCAGCACGAGCAGCACGAAACGCGCGACGAAGTCGCCGTTCTTCCACAACGCGTCGAGGCCATAGGGGTTCGCGGTCTCCACGCCGGCGGCCTGCGCCCACGCGGCGACGGGAATCGCCGCCGCCACGGCGACGACGGACAGGGCCGCACGCGCGGCAAACTTCGATTGCTTGTTCATCAGGACTCCAACATTAAAGACAGCGGAGGCCGGCGTGGCGCGATCGTCTTGAACGCGCCTGAATCTTTCTCGCCAGCCCACCGTAAATTCAGTTCAGATTGAACGAGAACGGCACCTGCACGCGCACCGGCTGACCTTGCGAAATGCAGTTGAACCGCTTGACCGCATTGAACGCCGCGCGATCGAGCAACGGGTCCGCCGACTTTTCGACTTTCTCGTCGGTCACGTGACCTTGCGGATCGACCACGAACGAAATCAGCACGTCGCCCGTGATGTTGTTCTCCTGCGCTTCCTCCGGATACGTCATGCTGGCGCGCACCTTGTCCGAGTTCGGACACACCACGCCCGCTTCATGACTCACCGGTTTGGGCGGTGCGGGCGGCGCGACCGGCGCGGGCGGCGTGGGCGCCGGAATCACCGCCGTCGGCGCAGGCGCGGCCTGATGCTCGATGGTCGGCGCGGGCGGTGCGGCCACGTGCACCTCGGGCGGCGGCACGAACGGCGGCGGACGCTTGATCTTCGGCGGCGGCTGCTTGACGACCGGTTGCGCGGGCGGCGTGGGCGCGGGCGTCGGCGGCTTGACCGGCATGATGATGCGCGTCTCCACCGGCTTCTGGACGATCTGCACCACCTTCGTGGCGAGACCGTTGAGCAGCGCCCAGATCAGCACGACGTGCAGCAGCAGGACTGCTGCGATACCGCCATAGCGGCGCGCCGGGCTTTGCTGCTTCGCGCCGTATTGTTTCGGCCGCCCCGACCAGCGGTCTGCTGCGGCTGTTCCCTGCGACATACACCACTCCGTTCGCTTACCTGAGTCATTCAATTCGTCAATACGCCTGCGGCTTTCGTGCAGCCGACGCTCAGGAGGTTACCCGCCCATCGCGCCGCGCTTAACCAAGCAATTCGAATAACTTTATGGTTGTTGAATCATCGATCGGTTTTTAATGTGATCGCCGCGACGGCGTGGCTGCGATAGCGGCAAATCCAGGCGCTATGGCGGCGATCAATACGCTTGTGCGTGATGACGACGCAATCAACTTCGGCAACGACAATCTCGGCTCGGGTGCGCGTGAGCACCTGAACGCTATCAGAGCGCTCCATTAGCCCCGGCACGTGCTTACGCGTGCTCGGCATGCTCCGCGTGATCGCGCGCGAGCACCGTCTCATCGTCGATATCGTGCTCGGTCGGTTCGTACTTCACGAGCGCTAGAAAGCCGATGGGAATGACCGCCGCGAGCGCCACGACCCAGAACATATCCGTGCCGAGCTTTGCGTTGAGGATCGGCAACACGAACAGCGCCACCGCGCTGCCGATCCCCGTGAGCGCACGGCCAAAACCGAGCCCCGTGCCCCGAATCGACGTCGGATACGAAAGCGCCGGATAAATCATCATCTGTGCGCCCGGGCCGAAACCTTCCGCGAACAGCCACGCGCCGAGCATGGCCAGTGCAATGCCGATGCCCAGCGCCGTCTGCGGATGCCCGAGCAACGCAAGCGCCACGAGCGCGACGAACTGCAACGCGAAACCCGCGAGCGCAACATGCCGCGAAGGCCGCGTATGCGCGAGCCGCATGCCGAGCAAGCCGCCCGTGAGCGCAAACAAGACATTGAGCGCGAGCGAAGCCGAAATGGTTTCGAACACGCCCGCGCCGAGAAACTGCGAAAGAATCGACGGCAGGAAAAACGCAATGGCCGTGTACTCGAACGGAATGCACAGATTCATCACGCTCGCGACAATCGTGCGCGCCAGATACGGGCGCTGGAACAGCACGCGAAAACTCACGGGCGGCTGAGGATTCGCGGGCGGCGCTTCGTCGGCCTTATGCGCGTGAATGCCGTACGACTCGCGCAGAATGCGCACGGCGTCGTCGAGCTTGCCCTGATTCGCGGCCCACAGCGGCGACTCGTTCATGAAGCGGCTGCGCACGGCAATGATGATGAGCGCGGGCACCGCGCCGAAGATCAGCGAGGCGCGCCACAGCCAGCCCGCGTGCTCCTGCGGTAAAAAGAAATACAGCCCGAACACGATCAGAAAGCACACCGATGAAGCCGCGTACCACATCGGGCACCACGCGGCGAGCCGCGAAGCTTTATTGCCGCTGCCCTGGAATTTCGAAAACTCGGAAAGAAACGCCATCGCTACGGGCAAATCGATACCCACGCCAAGACCCATCACGAAACGCGCGGCGATCAGCACCCAGACGTTGGGCGCGAGCCCGGCGGCGATCGCCGCGACGACGAAGAAGAGCATGTCGGCCATGAAGACCTGATAGCGGCCGATACGATCGGTAAACCAGCCGCCGACGAGACTGCCCAGTATGGTCCCGATCATGATCGACGACGTGACGATGCCGGTCAGCGAAGGCGTCAGGTTGAATTCGCGCACGACATCCTGAATGCCGTACGACAGCGTGGTGAGATCGTAAGCGTCGAGAAATACGCCGCCGAGCGCGAGCAGCACGATCACGCGTGCATGACTTGCGCGCGCGGTGCTGGTGTTGATGAGGCGCGAAACGTCGCTGGCCGAACGAATCGGCGACGACACAGTTGAATCAATATCGAGCGTGCTCAATGGAATCCCCTTGAATGACGGCCATGACAGCGCGTAGTTATAGGAGGCCCATGGGTGCAGCACAACGAACGAGTTAGCGAATGCTTACCCGGTGCGCGAGGAATGCAAAGCGGCGAGCGTGATTAATCGCGTGGTGAATAGAAGCAATATCGGGCAGGCTGCGTCGCCACGTCTCCACCTCATTGCGCGCGGTTTGTCTGCGCCGCCGTTGCATTGGCGGCATCGCCAACAAGGTGACAAAAACACTGTATGAATGTACAGTTACGGGCAACGCACGGCCCGACGCGGCGCGGCGTTGGCTCGAAACACGTTGCGTTCGCGGCCTCACTGTTCGAACGCCATTTCTCACACACCAGGCATGCCAGACGAAAGGCGCATCGCGCACCTCGACATGGACGCGTTCTACGCTTCCGTGGAATTGCTGCGCTATCCGGAACTGCGCGGCAAGGCCGTCGTCATCGGCGGCGGGCGCAATGCCGTGCCCGAGACGCTGCCCGACGGCACGCGCCGCTTCGCGCGCCTGCGTGACTACGTGGGGCGCGGCGTCGTCACCACATCCACCTACGAAGCGCGCAAATTCGGCGTGTTTTCCGCAATGGGCATGATGAAGGCCGCGCAACTCGCGCCCGACGCCATTCTGCTGCCCACCGACTTCGAGTCCTATCGCCACTATTCGCGGCTGTTCAAAAGCGCGGTGCGCGCCTTCACGGAGCAGATCGAAGACCGCGGTATCGACGAAATCTATATCGATCTCACCGACGTCGAAGGCGAGCCGCGCGACATCGGCGCGCGTCTTAAAGCCGCGGTGCGCGACGCAACCGGCCTGACCTGCTCGATCGCGATTGCGCCCAACAAGCTGCTCGCCAAGATCGGCTCCGAACTCGACAAGCCGGACGGCCTCACGCTGCTCACAATGGCGGACCTCGAAGCGCGCATCTGGCCGCTCGAAGCGAAGAAAGTGAACGGCATCGGGCCGCGCGCGAGCAAGCGGCTCGCGGAGCTGGGTTTCGCCACGATCGGCGATCTGGCGAAAGCGGATCTCGGGCTTTTGCAGGAACATTTCGGCCGCACCTACGCGGCGTGGCTCGCGCGCGTGTCGCATGGCGAGGACGATCGCGAAGTGGTGGTGTCGTCGGAACCGAAATCGATGAGCCGCGAAACCACGTTCGAGCGCGACATGCACGTCGGGCGCGACCGTGCCGTGCTCACGCCCGCGCTCACGCAGCTATGCGAACGCGTTGCGCAGGATCTGGAGCGCAAAGGGTATTGCGGCCGCACCGTGGGCGTGAAAATCAAATTCGCGGACTTTAAAATCGTCACCCGCGATATTTCGCTGCCGATGGCCGTGCGCGATACCGCCGCCATTCGCCGCGCGGTTGGCGCGTGTCTGAAACGGATCGATCTCGATCGGCGCATCCGCCTGATTGGCGTGCGCGTGAGCGCGCTCGAACGCTATTCGGCGGACAACCCGATTAACGGCGCTATTCAAGGCGAATTGCCGTTCGGTCCCTGAAACGAGCAAGCAGAAAAGATAAAGCGAGCGCCGCTTTTCATGCGGCGCTCGCTGCACGTCATGCTCAGTTCTGGAAATAGCTCAGACCCAGCGCGCCCTTCACTTCGGACAGCGTCTGCGCCGCCACTTCGCGCGCGCGCATCGTGCCGCGACGCAGAATTTCGAGGACTTCGCCGCGATCTTCTTCCAGCTCGCGACGACGCGTGCGAATCGGTTCGATCAGCGTTTGCAGGCGCTCGTTGAGCACGCGCTTCACGACGCTGTCGCCCAGGCCGCCGCGCTGATAATGCGCCTTGAGCTCGTCCACTTTCGCCACATCGGGTTCGAACGCATCGAGGAACGAGAACACCACGTTGCCTTCCACGCGGCCCGGATCGCTCACGCGCAGATGGTTCGGGTCGGTGTACATATTGTTCACCGCCTTGGTGATTTCATCGGGCGTCGCGCCCAGCGTGATCGCATTGCCGAGCGACTTGCTCATTTTGGCCTTGCCGTCGATACCGGGCAGGCGCGTGACTTTCGACAGCACCGCTTCGCATTCGACCAGCACGGCGCGATCGACGGTGTTGTTGAAACGGCGCACCAGTTCGTTGGTCTGCTCGATCATCGGCAACTGATCGTCGCCGACCGGCACGTGCGTGGCCTTGAACGCCGTGATGTCCGCCGCCTGACTGACCGGATAGGTCAGGAAACCCGCCGGAATATCGCGCTCGAATCCGCGCAGACGAATTTCTTCCTTGATGGTCGGATTGCGTTCGAGGCGCGCGACCGTCACGAGATTGAGCAGATACTGGGACAGTTCCGCGAGTTCGGGCACCTGCGATTGAATCAGGATGGTCGATTTCGCGGGATCGATGCCGGCGGCGAGATAGTCGAGCGCGACTTCGATGACGTTTTCGGTGACTTTCTGGTGGCGGCCGACGTTGTCGGTGAGCGCCTGGACGTCGGCGAGCAGAAGGAACTGGTCCGCTTCGTTCTGGAGCTGAACGCGCGCGCGCAAGGAGCCGATGTAGTGGCCGAGATGCAGCTGGCCGGTGGTCCGGTCGCCGGTCAGGATGGTGGGGCGGCTTGCTTGTGTCATGGACTGGAGTCTCACATTAATCGAGCCACCAGTCTTCGGCGCGCTAAAACAACAATGCCGCCAGGACTGGCGGCATCACGTTCGCGATATGCGTGGGGAAACGGGCCGCCGGATTCAGGCGCGCCACCAACCGTGCAACATGAGCGAAAGCGGTTTGGTTTCCATGGGGGGAGAGTATAGCGTAGGTGGCGATCGAAGGAAAAAACCCTGACGCCGACCATGTCCGCTCGGCGGCCAGCGCAACGATTGTTTTTGCCTCTGCCAGAATCCGCCCATCCCACCCGGAGACCCGCCATGCAACTTCGTACGGTGTACCTGAAAGTCAACGACATGCAGATATCGACCGCTTTCTGGCAACGGCTTCTCGATCAGAAACCGCACAGGCAATCCGCTAAGTGGACCGAGTTCATGATCGGCACAAACCGTTTGGGCTTGCTGCTGAACGACTTCGGCGACGAATTGAAAGGCAGCAGCGCCGTGCCCGTTTTCGAATTCGAAGAAGCCACGCTGCTCGATTTCATGAGCGTGCGATTGAGAACGGCGCATCAGTGGTCATGGACGGACTGAAAATCGAGGCGATGAAAAGCGTCGTCCTGAGCAGCCCCGACGGACACGAATTCGAACTGTGCATGTGCCACGCCTGAGCGCGGCGTCGATTGGCGCACCGCCGCTTCAGCGCGCCAACGACACCATCAGATACGCGCCACCCGCAATCATCGCCAGCAACCCGGCCGGCATTTGCTGCGGGAACAGCACGTTGCGGCTCAGCCAGTCGGACAGCACCATCAGCAGCGCGCCGAGCAGCCCCGACGCCAGCAGTTCGACCACCGCGCGCCGGAAGCCCATGCGCCGTACCACGTGCGGCGCCATCAAGCCGATGAACGAGAGCGGTCCGACGATCATCGCGGCTGCCGCGCTCAGCAGCGCCGCCAGCAGCAGGATCAGCAGTCGCGCGCGTCGCACCGGCACGCCCAGCGACGCCGCCGCCGGCGCGCCCAGCGGAAAGATGTCGAGCCAGCGCGCGCACAGCAAGGTCAGCGCCAGCAGCGCCACCGCGAGCACGAGCGCGCCCGACGCGAGCGACGCGTCAATCAGATAGGTCGAGCCCATCAGCAGATTGCGCAGCAGCGGCGCATACGGGCCGCTGCCCGCGATCACGAGCCCGAACACCGCTTGCGACAGCGCGCCCACCGCAATGCCCGCGAGCAGCAGTTGCCCGGTCGCGAAGCCGCTGCGGCGCGCGAGCGCGAGCATCGCCAGCAAGGTCGTCAGCGCGCCCGCGCCGCAGGCAGCGAACATCAGCGGCGCGCCCGGCGCTCGCACGGCGAACAGCAGCAGAATCATGCCGAGCATGCCGCCGCCGTTGATGCCGAGTACCTCGGGACTCGCCATCGGATTGCCGGAGAGTCGTTGCAGCAGCGTGCCCGCCAGCGCGAGCAGCATGCCCGCCGCGAGCGCGCTCTCGATGCGCGGCGCGCGCCATCGCCACAAGCCGCGCCATTCGTCGGCGCTCGCCCAGTGCCAGCCGTCCAGGCCGCGCCCGAACGCTGCCGCGACGATCACCGCCGCGATCAGCGCCAGCGCGCCGCACGCGAGCAGGCGTCGCGTGGCCTGCGGCGAACGCAGCGCACTCGCCGCGCGCGCAGATTCAGCCGCCTGCGTGCCCGGCGCCGCCGCGCGCGTCTTCAGGCGCGGCACCAGCCAGAGCAGCAAGGGGCCGCCGAACAGCGCGGTCGCGGCCCCCGTCGGCAACAGTTCGCCCGCGAGGCCGCCGAGTTGCTGGATCGCCTGATCGGTGACCCAGAGCAGCAGCGCGCCGATCGCGGGCGCCCACGTCAGTTGATCGCGCAGACGCCGCGCACCGCACGCACGCGCCACGGCGGGCGCGGCCAGCCCGATGAAGCCGATCACGCCGACCGCTGCGACCACGAACGCCGTCAACGCGACCGCCGCCGCCAGCGCCAGCAAGCGCGTGCGCGTCAGCGCGAGTCCAAGGCTGCGCGCGCCGGCGTCGTCGAGTCCGGCGAGCGTGAGCGGGCGCACCAGCGCGCCGCATAGCGCCGCGCAGACGAGCACGCGCGGCAGCAGCCACAGCGTCGTTTGCCAGTCCTGCTGCGCGAGCGCGCCGCCGCCCCAGATGAACATCGCCGCCAGCGAGCGCTCGTAAATGATCGACAGCGCGAGGCTCAGCGCGCCGCAATACAGGTTGACGATCATGCCGCCGAGCACGAGCGTGATCGGCGCGAAGCCACGCCGCCAGGCGAGCGCGAACACGACCAGCATCGCCAGCGCGCCGCCCGCGAGCGCGATGCCGGAGCGCCATGGCAGCAGCCACGCGGGCGCCCACAGCGTCGCGAGCAGCAACGCGAGATACGCGCCCGCCGACACGCCCACCGTCATCGGCTCGGCCAGCGGATTGCGCAAGATCTGCTGGAACACCACGCCCGCCAGCGCGAGCGCCGCGCCGCACAGCAGCGAGATTGCGAGGCGCGGCAGCCAGCTTTCATGCACCACCATTTCGCGGATGTCGTCCACGTTCGGCGCGATCAGCGCGCGCATCCAGTCGCTTGCGGGCAGATGCGCGGAAAGACCGTGCAACGTCAGCGCGATGGCAATAATTAGCAATCCGAACAATCCGATCAAGGGCGCGCGTGCGTGAGCTGTGCCCGCTGCGCGCGTCTTCGGCAGATCATGCATGTTGGCCCTCCGGTGCAAGCAGCACATCCGCGAGTTGACGCGCGAAGCGCGCGCCGCTGTAGAGCGCGCCGCCCTGCGAGACCTTCGGCATGCCTGCCACGCGGCCCGCGCGCACGAACGGCAGGCTGTGCCAGAGCACGCCCTGCGCGAGCGTCGCGCGCGCGGCGTCGAGCAGCGGGTCGATATGGACGAGGCGCGCGTGGGCGGCATCGGCGGTGTCGGCGGCATCGGCGAGACGCGTGAAGTCGGTCACCGCATAGCCGCGCGCGTTGGTCGGCCCGGTCCACGCGTTGCGCAGCCCCATGCGCGTCATCACATCGCCGAACAGACTGCCGGTTCCAAACACGAGCAGATGCCGGTCGTCGATAAACTCCACGACGAAAACCGGCGCGGCGCTCTCGCCGCCCGCAGGCAGACACGCGCGCGCCGCGCTCACTTGCGCGTCGGCGGCGGCGATCGCGGTCTGCGCCTGCGGCTCGCGATGCAGCACGCGCGCGAGCCGGCGCGTCTCGTTCGCGATCTGCGTCCACGGCGCCACGCCGTTCGCGGACAGCGCGAGCGTGAGCGTCGGCGCGATGCGTTCGAGTTGCGCACGCATCGGCGCATGCGCGGGCGTGAGCAGCAGCAGATCGGGACGCAATTGTTCGAGTAATTCGACGTTCGGCTGATACAGCAAGCCGATATCGATCACCCCGGCGGGCAGCGGCGGCGCGACGTTGGTGCGCCGATACCAGTCCGGCACCGAGGTGGCGAGCGGCGTCACGCCGAGCGTGAGCAGCATTTCGGTGAGTCCGAAATCCATCACGACGATGCGTTTCGGCACCGACGTTCCTCCCACCCCCGCCACGTCCGCCGCCGCCCACACCGCACGCGGTCCGAGCGCGCATGCGAGACCCGCGGCGGCGGCCGCGAGCCATTGACGTCGCTGCATGCGCGCGCCCTTCATCGTTTCTCGCTCAACGCGCTTACCATTGATACTTCGCCGTACCCAGCACGCCGATCTTCGAACCGTAATAGCACGCACCGCCGGAGCAGTACGCGACATAGGTGCGGTTCGTCAGATTGGTCGCGTTGACCGCGAACTTCCAGTTGCGAAGATCGTAGTGGACCGCCGCGTCGAGCAGCACGACGCTGCTGACGTCGAAGGTATTCGTCGTATCGCCCGCCGACATGCCGATATAACGCACGCCGCCGCCAAAGCCCAGACCGCGCAGCGCGCCGCCATGCAGCGTGTAATCGGCCCAAAGATTGGCCATGTTGCGCGGCGCCATCGTCAGGCGCTTGCCCACCTGCGCCGCCGTGTTCGATTCCAGCACGACCTGGTTCAGATACGTGTACGAGCCGAGCACCGTGAGATTGTCGGTGAGCTGGATATGGCCTTCGAGTTCGAGGCCGCGCGAACGCACTTCGCCCGTCTGCACCGACGAGCCCGGATGATTCAGATCGGTCGTGGTGACGTTGTGCTGCGTGAGATCGAAAATCGCCGCCGAATAGAGCGCGTTATAACTCTTCGGCTGATACTTCACGCCCACCTCGTATTCCTGCCCCGTGGTCGGCACCAGCGCCTGGCCCGCGTAATTCACGCCCGTGGTCGGCTGGAACGACTTCGCATACGAGAAGTACGGCGCGATGCCGTTATCGAACAGATACGAGAGACCGCCGCGCCACGTGAACGCGTGCGGCGTCTGGTTTTGCAGGCCCGTGCTCGAACCGCTCGTCTGGATGTTGGTCGAGGTCCAGTCGTTGCGGATGCCGAGCGTGAGCAGCCAGTGACGATATTCGATCTGATCCTGCAAATACACGCCAAGCTGATCGGTGGCGGTATCGACGCGCTTGGTGGTCGTGTAGATCTGGCCGACCGTCGAGAAGTCCGGATCGAACGGATTGAGCGTGCCGACCGAGCCCGAGCCCGAATTCGTACCGCTCAGCAGACGCTGGTAATCGACGCCGAACAGCACCGTCTGCTTGACGTCGCCCGTCGAGAATTTCGCCTGCAACTGGTTATCCATCGCGAACTGGCTCAGGTGCTCGCGATCGAGAAACGCGCTCATGGTGAGCACCGACTGGTTCGTGCCCGCCTTCCACGTGCCGAAATACGACTGGCGATAATCCACGTCGTCGTGCATGTAGCGCGCGCCCGAACGGAACGTGAAGACGTTGTTGATCTTCTGCTCGAACTGATAGCCGAACGCGTACTGCGTGCGGTGGAAATAATCGGTGTCCGGATTGCCGATGTAGGTGCCCGGGCTGACCTTGCCGTTCGGGTTGTACGTGGCCGTACCCTGCACCGGCAGCGAATCGAATAGACCGCCCGCCGGATCGCGCTGATACTGCGCGTAGACCGTGAGGCGCGTGTCGGCGTTCGGCTTGATCGTGACGCTCGGCGCAAAGGCAATGCGCTGATCCTTCACGCCGTCCACCTGCGTGTCGGCGTCGCGACCCAGACCCACGATGCGCCACAGCACGGTGCCGTCGTTGTCCAGCTTGCCGCCCACGTCGAACGCGGCTTCATAGCGGTTGTGATTGCCGAACTGCAACTGAACCTCGTTGACCTGATCCTCGGTCGCGAACTTCGACACCATGTTGACGATGCCGGCGGGGCTCCCCGCGCCGTACAACACCGACGACGGACCGCGCATCACATCGATGCGCTCAAGGAAGTAAGGATCGATACGCGGATTGGCGTAATACTGGTCCGCCTGCAGCGCGAGGCCATCGAGATATTCCGAATAATCGAAGCCGCGCCCGCGCAACTGGTCGAAGCGGAAATCGGTCGAATCCTGCGAGTAGACGCCTGGCGTGTAGCGCAGCGCCTGATCGACCGTGGTCGCGCCCTGCTGATCCATCTGCTCGCGCGTGACGACCGAAATCGACTGCGGCACGCGCACGATCGGCGTGTCGGTCTTGGTGCCCGTCATGGTGCGTTTGGCGACGATGCCCGAAGTCGGGCCCCTCGGCGACTCGCGCTGCGCGTCGACGTTCACCGCCGGCAGCGTGCCTTTCGCCGACGCCGCCTGGGTCGATTTCGTCGATTGAGCCGATTGCGCCGAACCGGCGTTTTGTCCGTTTTGAACGCCGCTGGCGTCGTCAGCGGTCTGTGCGTGCGCAACGACCGAAAACGCCAGCGGCATCCCCAGTAATGCGCACCGCATCGGCGAAAGCTTCGTGGACAACCCGTGCAGCCCCGTCATCTTGTTGTTTTTACGTCCCTTCATCGTCGATTCACCAGTTGAATGTTAATGATAATGCTTCTTATTACAATCACAAAAGCTATACTTCCCACGGCGATGAACGTCGCGGGCCAAAGGCGTTTGTGCAGACTTGGGGGACTATGTCGTTAGAGGCGCAGCCGCCGGAGGCCCATGAACAAAGGGCGAGGCCGCGCTGGCGAGGTCAGATGATACAAGTTAGGCCCGCGCAGAGGCAGACGACTTGTCCGATCACCCGGACAACTTTTGTCCAGATGGAACGTTATGGAAGCTTTTTCGACACAAACGGACACTCCACGTACGAAGCCGAGAGGCGGCGCGCAGCCTGTGCCGCCTCCCGCGAAGAGCGATTTGCCGACCGTGTTCGGTCAGGCGATCGAGTACGAATCGGGCTCGCGCGAGATCGCGCATACGCACGCGCGCGCGCAGTTGCTCTACGCGACGAGCGGGTTGATCCGCGTGCGCACGCCGGCCGCGAGCTGGGTCGTCACGCCCGATTGCGCGATGCTGGTGCCGCCGCGCGTCGAGCACGAGCTGGAGATGGTGGGCAAGGTCGGCTTTCGCACGCTGTACGTCGATCCGTGCCCGGCGATCGGCGGCGACGAAGGCCGACTGCTGCCCGTCAACGGCCTGCTGCGCGAGGCGATTCTCGCGATGGTCGAAGAACCCGCACGCACGCGCGAACCGGGCAGTCTCGCCGATATCCTCACGCAACTGATCGTCAATCTGCTCGCCGCGGCATCGCCCGCCGACGATCAGCCTGGCCGTCTGCCGCTGCCGCAGCATCCGCGTTTGCACCGAATCTGCCAGGCGCTGATCGAGCAGCCCGCCAACAACGATTCGCTCGAACATTGGGGCGACCGTTTCGGCGCGAGTTCGCGCACGCTCGCGCGGCATTTCCAGCGCGAAACCGGCATGCCGTTCGCGAAATGGCGCGAGCAGATGCGCGTGTCCGAAGCGATGTGCCTGCTGTCGACGCATACGCCCATCGACGAAGTCGCGAGCTGCCTCGGTTACGCCGACGCGAACTCCTTCGCCGTGATGTTCAAGCGCGTGCTGCAGATCACGCCGCTGAAGTATCAGTCGATGATGTGCGCTGCGGGGGCGGAGCCGGCGTGAATCGGCGTGATTTGAACGGCAACACGCGCCAGTTGTCTGAATCATCCTCGGCGTGGCACGTGTTGCGCACCTATGCGTACACCGCCGCGAGGATTTGCGACGTGAAGATAGCCGGACCGCTCATTTGGGAATCGCCTACCCAGGCGGGTTCAATACTCGCACGACAAGCTACGACGACAGGGGCGTAATGTATTGCGTCTTGACCTTCTGTTCCTGGTTCATCGTCCTGATCCCCCATTCAATTAAAAGACACATAAATCGCGTGAATTGCAGAAATCAATTCAAAGGACTTTGGGTTGCCGCATCGCAAAAACGACCCGTCGAAACGGGGCGGTTAAAATAATCGAATTACTGACGTGCATCCGGGGTACTCAGCTCGTCAATTCTCGAATTCGTAATTTTCTCCATGCATGCGTAAAAATCAATGAAACGTATAGATGCCTCACCAATTTCATACACGTTCGCGTAGCATTGATTATCGCGATAATTTTGCCAGTTTATTTGTGCACGCTTGAAATACGGCAGCGCGACGGGGTTGTGATTTTTTCTAATTTCCATGTCGTTTTTTGCGATTTCCTTTTCATTTTCTTCTACTGCCTTAGCGAGAGTTGCATTCGCCGCTTCAAAACTAAATTGCGCGCACGTTGCCATTTCCATACCTCCCAGGTTTTCGTTTTTACAATGCGCCTTGATCTGGTCCGGCGTCATTCCTGGATACTGCTCGATGGCTGGTTCAGCTTTCCTGTAATCAAAGCTGGCCCCATAAACTGTAGCGGCATCCGCAATTGGCGCGACAACCATATAAGTGGAGATGCCGAACACGCAGACAGGCAAGAACTTAGTGAGTCGCATCGTAAACTCCCGTATCAAACAACCGTGCTTCCCTCTGGCGGCGGCCAGAGACAATGTTAGCTATGAAACCGCGTATCACATCGCGCATCCGTTCGTATTCGCCATGATTCAGAAAGTCTGCCAAGTATTGAGCCCTGGTTCCAGGCCACGGGTCATGGGGTCCGCGACCAGTGCCGGTATTGAACAATACGGATACCAGTGCATCATATTCGTACTGATATAGCGGCACGTTAACGCTGTTGTTGATCGCTCCTTCGGCAGGCTCTCGATCGTGTCGGAATAGTTCTTTTGCGCGTTCGAGTGTGATGGTTTGTCCCATATGCAGATTGTCGGCGGGCCAAACGCGATGTCCTAAACCGGTCGTTGGAATTCCGTGTCCATCGTCGTATACCTGCAAGATGAAGCCTTGGGAAACGGGAAGGTTGTTTGTATGATGGTGAAGCACCTGATGATACGTACCATTGAGAATTCCACTTTCAAGGACGGCCATGAAAGTTATGCCTTGCTGCGAGAGAGTCCAAGGCTTGCATAACCGATCGGTCTGCAAATTAACACACGAATTCGGGTTCGTATTCGTTACTGCGCTTCCAAGTGCGTCAGGCATTTACATTTCCTCTCTGTGCCCAAGATAAACGTGAATCGAAGCAGCGTGTTCCGTTGCATATCGCGCGGTACGGCCTTGCTCGTCGGTGGTGCCGTGTTCAATCTCACCAGTTGATAGCCGCACCGTGTAGTACGTTCCGCGCATCGGCGTGCCGCGCGCGTCGCACAGCGTGAACTGTTCATCGTGGAATGGTTGTATTGCTACGGCGGTGGTCTGTGAGTCGCTTTCGCAATCCTCGGAATAAAAGAAGGGCGATTCACCGCTCGCAAGCACGCGATTTTTGCCGCATGGGCAATAGACCGGCGCAAGGTCTTTAACGAAGGATTGGCCTTGGTCCATTACGCTATGGGCGGTGCCACCAACGGGCCACACGCCTTTGCAGTTGCCGCATGTTGCCTTGTCTTCGGCCAGCGCGAAGGCTCTACCGTCTTCGTTAAACCAGTCCGATCCGGGCCCGAGGATGGACCCGCCCGTGGTCGTGCGATCGTCTTTCAGTGCAAGTCTGGTAGGCACGACTACTTCTTGTGGCCGATGTACACGGCAATACGGCACTCGCCATCAGTTTGATAGCGCGCGGTATAGCCGTTCGAATCTGTTACGCCTTTCACCGTTGCACCGGATGGCAAACGAACGGTGTAATAGGTATCCGCGAGCGGGTTTCCGGCGCGATCGCATAGCTTGAACCGTTCGTCGTGTGTGGCGCTCTGCCTGTCGAGTAACGCGGCCAGGCTTGCTGCATAACCCATGTCCCCCCATTCGTCCTCCCAACTGTGAGAGGCGCTTGCTTGCGACGCACTGAAAACCGGCGGCGGTGAACACTTGCAGATACAGATATCGTCTTCCAGCGCCTGTTGCTTCCCCCGCATCGTTGCGTTGCGGTGCGGCCCCGCCGACTCGATATAACCGTGCGATTTACAGCCTTCGCACCAGACCTTTGCTCCGATAAACGTAATCGGTATGCCGCGGTGCGTGCAGTTTTCTGCGCCCTCCAGGACAATACCTCCCGCCGTGGATTTATCGCCTAGCCTCAACAGATAACGCCTCATGTGCGTGCCTTCGTTCGATTACAGGTATGGAAACCGTGCAGATACGCGACCGGCACAGTCACGACGGACCCTCCGCCGCTAACCGGTAATCGTCGGATTACGCAAGGGGGCAGACCATCAGACAATCTTTAAGGTGGAGTTTGATTTATCCGTATTGCGTCGCGATCGAAACGCAATTTGACATTCGACAAATTGAGTCCGATATCGCAATTTATTCAGATGCGCAAACGTCGCCCGAATAAATAAGCCCGCCACGCCACGTCTCTCAACACCCCAAATCACCATTCCCACATTCCTTATAAGCCGCCCGACTTCAAACCAAAGCACAAATCGTTGTTAGGAAAACGACAGCAACAATGATCAACTGGTCGGCTTTCCTATGCTGATCGGATCATGTCAACCCGCTCCTCTTCGTCGCCGCGCAACCGCGCAGCACGCGCCGGCTTCGCCGCGTTCATCGGCACCACGATCGAGTGGTACGACTTCTACATTTACAGCACAGCCTCCGCGCTGGTCTTCAGTCACGCGTTCTTTCCCGCCAGCGCGAACGGCTTGACCGGCATCCTCGGCGCGTTCGCCGCGTATGGCGTGGGCTTCTTCGCGCGTCCGCTCGGCGCGGTGATCGCGGGGCATTTCGGCGACCGCATCGGGCGCAAACGCGTATTGGTGTTTTCGCTGGTGTTGATGGGCATCGCCACGCTGCTCACGGGTCTGCTGCCGACCTACGCAACCGCCGGTCTGCTGGCGACTGCGCTGCTCGTCACGCTGCGGTTGCTGCAAGGCGTCGCGACCGGCGCGGAATGGGGCGGCGCGTCGCTGCTCTCGGTCGAGCACGCGAGCGAGCGCTCCCGCGGTCTGCTCGGTTCGTTCACCCAGGTCGGTTCGGCGGCGGGCATGCTGCTCGCGTCGGGCACCTTCCTCACGGTGCGGCAGTGGCTGTCCGCCGATGACTTCGCCGCGTGGGGCTGGCGTCTGCCGTTCCTGTTCAGCGTGGTGCTGGTGGCCGTCGGCGTGTTCGTGCGCGCGCGCATTCACGAGCCCGCGCCGTTTCTCGACGCGCAAGCCGAAGGCAAGCTCCGCCGCCTGCCGGTCGCCGACGTGTTCCGCCATCATCGCCGCGCGCTGTTCGTGACGATCGGCCTGCGCCTGCTGCAACCGGCCATGTACGCCATCGTCACCACCTACGCGATCAGCTATCTGAACCTGAAGCGCGGCGGCGCGTCGTTCGCGCTCAGCGCGGTGATCATCGGCTCGGCGTTCGCCATCGTCGCGACGCCGCTATGGGCCGCGCTGTCCGACCGCATCGGCCGCAGGCGTCCTGCGGTGTGGGCCGTGGTCGGCATCAGCCTGCTCGTGTGGCCGTTCTTCTGGTTCCTCGATCACGGCGATCTGCGCTATCTGCCCGTGGTGTTCGCCATCGAACTCGCGCTGTTCGACGCGGCCATCTACGCGCCCGGCGCGGCCTGGTTCGCGGAGCAGTTTCCCGTCGAGGTGCGTTACAGCGGCATTTCGCTGGGTTATCAGATCGGCACGCTGATTTCCGGCGGCCTGACGCCTTTCGTCGCCGCGGCACTGCTCGTGCTGGGCAACGGTTCGCCGTGGTACATCTGCGCGTATATCAGCGCGTTGGGCGTGTTGAGTCTGATCGCCGTGCTGGCGGCGGCCGACCCCGCGCGCCGGTTGCGCGACGCGCGCAACGCGTCTGCGCCGAGTGACGCCGCCATTGCGAGCCCGCGTTGATTGCTCGCGCCGAGCCCATTTTTAAAGAGTCAATTTCGATGAGCGAACTCCGCACACACGACGAAGAAGCCCGCATCGTGGGCGCACTCGAACGCAGCCACGCCGGTCCGAAAGCCTTCCGCACGCTGTCCGCGCCGGTCTGGCGCGCGGGCCGTTTATCGGAGAAGGACAAGCATCTGGTCGCCGTGGCGATTGCACAGATCACGCGCTGCGCGTTCTGCATCGAGCATCACGCCGCGCTCGCGCGCAAGTGCGGCGCGACCGAAGCCGAAGCGCTGGCGGTGAGCTACGTGAGCGCGGCGCTGGAATCGATCGGCGAAGGTACGCTGAGCGTCGCGCACGGCACGCTCGCGATCGAGGACGAAACCGCCGTGCGCAACACGGCCATCGCGCGGGCGCGCCTCGCGTTCGCCCAGGCGGTGTTCGCCACCGATGCGATCGCACCGGCGCTGGTGTGGATCACCGCCGCCGCCGTCGCCTATGCGCAGTCCGACGACGCGCGACGCCAGACGCTGCACGAGCGGGCGCTGGCCGCCGATGCGCCTCCCGAAGCACTGGACGAGGCGTATGCGATCGCCGTCGTCTTACGCGCCGGGGCGGTCTACGCTCACACGCTGCACGTCACCGACGCCTTTCGCGACCAGCACGCCTGACCCGCGCGCGACGCGGATAAAGCTGCGCGGCTCAGGCCGTGCGACGCCCATTCGACGCGAACAGCTTGCGCACCTTCGTGCCAAGCCGACGCAAGGGCGCGCGCTTGAGCGCCTTCATCTGCCGACGCGCGCTTTCCAGCGCGCTACGCGTAGCCGCCAGTTCGTTCACGAGTGCGGCGTCCGCGGCGATGCCGTCGATCAGCGCGATATCCACCACACGCGTCGAGCGATGCAGCGGTACGGCGCCGTGCGGCCAGTTCACGTCGGGGCCGAAGGCGAGCACCTGCGTCGCCTGCGCGAGTTTGCTCGTCCAGAACGATTGCGTTTCCCCGCTGATTTCGCCCGATTCGGCGAGCGCGCGCGACAGCGCCAGCGCGTCGAGGTGAATCTCCAGACCGCGCGTTGCGTCGAAACCGCTTTGGCGCGGACCATCGGCGGGCTGCACGCTGCCGAACGACGGGCTCAAGCCCGACATCTCCGCGATCCACTGCTCCGCGGCCTGCGCATACACGGGCGAACGCGCGGCGAGATCGCAATCGAACACCGCATCCGACGATGTGAACGCATGGCGCAACGTCAGCAACCAATGCGCGAGAAAGCCGCGATAAGCGTCGGCGGGATCGATCTTCGCCACGTATTCCTTGAAGAACGTGAGGCGCTCTTCAAGCGTGATTGCTTCGCCGCTCTCCGGCATCTCCGGCAGCGTAATACGCAGCGCGTCCATCACCTTGCGCGCGAGCGGCACATGCCGGTTCATATCGAGCACGGCAAACGGAATGGCAACGAAATGCGCATTGCGATGTTTCGCCAGCAATTCCCAGCACGATTGCCATTGCGTAATCGGATTCTTCAGGACGACGATATGCACCGCATCGGGAAACGTCTCGTAAAACCATTTGAGCCGTCCGAGCGATCGGCAGAACTTGAATACCGGCACGCGCCCTTGTGCACGCGAAGTCTGCGCGAGCGTATTCAGATAATCGACGATACGCGGCGCCGCTTCGGGTGCAGCACCGGAAAAGCTGTCGATCGAAAACACTTCGTCGTAACCGGCGATCCCCGGTTGATCGCCATCGAGCAGATGCGCGAACTCCGCGAAATACGGGCTTTCCAGATTCGGATGCCCCGACCGCCAGCTGCTCGACGTGCTTTTGTCGAGCATGTCGCGATCGATGGTCGCGAGCATTTCATGCAGCGGTTCGTAATATCCCGTCACCTGATCCAGATTGCGAAAACAGGACCATAACCACGTCCCCGCCGTTCGATATCCGGTATGCAGGAAAATGGCTTGGGGTTCGGGCTTCATGCGACCTCGGTAATGAATTCAATTGCCCGTTGCCGAATGTATCCGACGACAGACCAGCGTTAAAACGCTGGAGTGTAGGCCGGGTAAAACTTACTCAGGTTACAGCCAACATTACGGACGATTACGAATTGAATTCAACCGGCTGACGCGGCCACGTTCAACGCGGTCAGGGTCGACTCGCACCAACAAGCAAAAAACCCTGGCGGATCAGGCCTGGGCTTTTTTGCAACGCAACGCAAAGCGCACGCGGCGCGCTTGAATGGCGCGAATGCTCAGTG
Source organism: Paraburkholderia tropica (assembly GCF_014171495.1). Lineage (NCBI taxonomy): Bacteria > Pseudomonadati > Pseudomonadota > Betaproteobacteria > Burkholderiales > Burkholderiaceae > Paraburkholderia > Paraburkholderia tropica. The sequence goes on along the minus strand of NZ_CP049136.1, from coordinate 997,528 downwards.
CTGCGATACGAAATTCGCCGGGACGAGCCAGCGGAAACCGGTCAGGACTTTGCCCTGGAACTGGCATTCGACTTGCGCGGGCACGAGCGATTGCGAGCGGCGGTCTTCCATCATGCCGCTGACGGTGATCGAGCGGCCATCCGCCGAGGGCCGCTTGTCGCTGACCGAGACGAGCGCGGGTTCGGCGGACGCCTGCATTTTATCCACGCACTGATCGGTATTTTTCTGGGCTACGGACGTGCAGCCTGCGAGCGCCAACGCAGCGGCGATCAGCGCGAATGCCACGAGCCTGTCCTTCTTCATAGGTTCTCCCTCACACTTCCAACAAGGTTCATTGTCTCCAGATTCATACGGCATGCCTGGCCGACGCCGATTCTATCTCAGCGGCGAGTCAATTCTTCATATCGATACGGAGAGATTCGAATCGCGCGGCGATCAGGCACCGTTCGGGCATCGTTTGAACGCGGCGGAGCGCGCCCGAGCACAAACTGAGCGCCGTTAATAATCGGCAAGAAGATCACGCCATCGCGCGGGAGAAGCAGCCATTCAAACCGCGGCGCAACGCTCAGCGACGCATTCCGCCGCCCATTGCGCCACCGGCGCCGAAGCTGCCGCCCGACCAGCCGGTGCTGCCCGAGCTCTGCGTCGTGCCCGATTCAGCGCTGTCCGACTGGCTGTCGTCGAGCGACGTCGCGCGCGCGGTACTGCGATTGCGTGTGAGCGTCACGCCCGCCGCATTCGGCCCATGCGCCGCGTCGAGCGCGGCGAAACCGCCGGCATCATGCGGGTGATGCGCCGGCGGCGCATTCGCATTGAGCGCGGGATGCGCGCCATACACGTAGCCCTGCCCCACGCCGATCGCGAGGCTCACGCCCACCGGCCCGCAACCGGTGCTGATGACCGCCGCTTCCTGCGTGAACGAGCCCATCGTGCCCACGCCCGCCGACATTTCGCCGCTCACCGACACCGGCGCGCATTGCATCGCGTCGATCACGACGCCATTCTCCGGCACGACGACATCGATAAAATCGGTGCCGCCAATCATCACGCTCGCCAGTTTGCCGGGCGCGAGCACGCCGCCATGACTCGGGCCCGTCGTGATGAACTCGACATCGGCGGTAAAACCCGTGAGCCGCGCCGCGTGCGGCGGCAGCGTGACGCGATAAGCCGCATCGCGCGGGCCGTCGTCGATGCCCGCGAAACTGCCGCCGCGCGTCACGATGCGAAAGCCGATGCCGGGGAGATTCGTCGCGTAGACATTGCCGAGCCCCGAACCCGTGTCGGCGGGCGCGAGCACGCGCAGTTCGCGCGCGTTGTCCGGGCCGCTACAGGTGAAAGGAATGTCGTTGAGCGCGGCCACGTGCGCCGAACCGAGCACCGTGCCCACCGGCGCATTGAGCGGCACCGAAAGCTGCGCGGGCGACAGCGGCAGCACCACCGCGCCGGGCTGCGCCGTGGGACGGCAATCGGCGTGCGCGAGCGGAATATAAGCGCCCGTGAGCATCGTCAGCGCGACGGCCAGCCAGCGCGCGGCGCGACGCGCGGTCGATTCGAAAGAGCGGAGCATCGTAGAAAAAGGGCAAGTGAGCGCGACCGATTCTACGGCACCGCGATTTCAGTGCCCCGACAAGCAATTTACCGATTGTTACTCCTTGACTCCTGCGCGATGAAACACATCACGCCCGCCTGACGCGCGGGCTCGCCGGTATCGCCCGGATGATGGATGCCGTCCGTCACCGGCACCTCGGCAAAGTCGAACGGGCTGACGCCGTCGAGACACGCCACATTCACCGCGTAAAGCTGCGGATTCGAGCGGCGTTGAAGATGCGTGTGAATACCGCATCGCGAGCAAAAGAAGTGCTGCGCAACGCCGGTATTGAAGCGATAAGCGGACAGCACGTCCTCGCCCTGTAAAAAACACAGTCCATTCGTGGCGAGTGGCACGACAGCGGCGCCACGCATCCGGCAATACGAGCAATTGCAGCGACGAATGCCGTTGAAGCCGTCATTGAGCGTCGCTTCGAAACGCACCGCACCGCAATGGCACTGCCCTTTCATTTTATTCGGATCGCTAATCATATGAAAATACCTCATGCCGAAAGTCATTTGCAAACCTTGAATCAGGCGTCAAAGCCCGAGCATTAAATCCCGAGACACACCGCGCCCGCCGCCACGATCAAACACGCGATCCAGCGCGTGACACTCACCGTTTCGCGCAGAAACACGCGCCCGATCAGCACCGCGAACACCACACTGGTTTCGCGCAACGCCGACACCGTACCCATCGCGCCCGACTGAAGCGCCCAGATCACGATGCCATACGCCGCAATCGAGACCAGCCCGCCCATGAGCGATGAACCGAGCGCCATCGGCTCGTCGCGCAACGACGCACGCAGCGGCGCGACGCCGCGCAGCGCGATGAAATAGACCGGCGTCAGCCAGTAGAACAGGAACATCCACGCGGTATAGGCCACCGACTGGCCATCGGACACGCGCACACCCATGCCGTCGATGACCGTGTAGAGCGCAATCGTCGCGCCGGTCGTCAGCGCGGCCAGTGCGCCCGAGCGCGACACGCGGCGGCCCAGCAGCGCGATCGCGCAAATGCCGCCCGAAATCATCGCGATCCCGAGCGCGTGCACCGGGCCGATCGCTTCATGCGCGAACAGCGCCGCGCCGAGCGTGACGAGCAGCGGCGACGATCCGCGCGCGATCGGATACGCGAGCGCCAGATCGTTACGTCGATACGAGCGCACCAGGCTCGCGTTGTAGAAGCCATGCACGAGCCCCGAGGCGACGATATACGGCCAGGACGCGCGCGCCGGCAGCGGACTCGCCACGATGACGAGCGTCGCGACCGCCGCGATGGCGATGCTCATCCACGTCATCGACAGAAAACGGTCACGGTTGCCGTGCAGCATCGCATTCCAGGTCGCGTGGAGCATGGCGGCGAGCAGCACGATACCGCCGGTGTAACTGAGCATGGGCGTGGCGGCGCGATGGCCGGAAGGACGTGAGACAGCGAACGAGGCGCCAGCGAAGCGACGACCCGCGCCGAGAAGCACGAAGGATAACTATCTTGTCCGTGACCGGCAAACCAGATAAATTGCGCTTTCGAACCAGTTAAACTAATTCGAATGAAACCGGTCTTGCCCCCGCTGAATGCCCTGCGCGCCTTCGAGGCGGCGGGACGGCTCGGCAGCTTCAAGGAAGCGGCAGCGGAGCTGCACGTCACGCCTGGCGCGGTGAGCCAGCACGTGCGGCTGCTCGAGGAATGGCTCGGCGCGCCGCTGTTCGAACGGCTCAACCGGCGCGTGCAGCTCACACCGGCGGCGCAGGTGTATCTCGACGAAATCGGCCCGCTGTTCGAACAGCTTTCGCAGGCCACGGCGAAATACGGCGCGCCGCGCGCGGTGCCGCGCACGCTTACCGTCAGTTCGCTCGCGACTTTCACCTTGCGCTGGCTGGTGCCGCGTCTGGCGAAGTTCCGCGCCGCGCATCCCGACATCGAAGTGAAGGTGGAGACCTCGAACGAGCCGCCGGAGAGTCTCAAGGACGGTTACGACGTGATCATTCGCGGCGGCCCGGATACGTTTTACGGTTACGCCATGCGCCCCTTTCTGACCGAGGAGCGGCTGCCGGTCTGCAGCCCCGCGCTGTTGCAGCGCGCGCCGCTGCGCACGCCCGGCGACCTGCGCGCGCACACCTTGCTGCACACGTCGAGCCTGCCGCGGCTCTGGCCCGACTGGCTCGCAAGCGCGCAGATTCCCGCGCTCGCGCCCGCCGCCACGCTGACCTTCGATCACTTCTATCTGACCTTGCAGGCGGCCATCGACGGCATCGGCATTGCAATGGGACCGACCGCGCTGGTCGCCGACGATCTCGCGGCGGGCCGCCTCGTCGCGCCCTTCGCCGGTCCGCGTCTGCCGTCGCGCAGCTATTGCACCTATGTCGCCGATGAAAAGGCCAACGACGAGCGCGTGCTGCTGTTTCGCGCGTGGCTCGAACGCGAAGGCTCGGCGTCGTCGATGGGACGCAATGGGTGAAGCGGCTCGCGTGCCTTTACGACGCGGGTTGCTTCGGCGGGCGAAAGACTGCCGCGAAAACCAACGTCGGCATGCTCACTTGGGAGATCGTCGAATTGGGCGTCGACGGCGCCCGTTCCTGTATTCGTGATTCCGGCCGCTTAATCACGCCCCTTGCGCGCCGTCGATCCGCGCGAATCCGGCACGGATTGCAGCAACTGATCGCGAATCCAGCGGTGCGCAGGCGTGCCCGCATGCCGCGTGTGCTGATAGATTTTCAGCGTATAACGCGGCGCATCAAACGGCGTCGGATAGATCGCAACCGGCGCGGCATCGCGCAGGATCAGTGCGGCGCGATGCGGGATCGTCATCAGCAAATGCGAACGCGCGATGATGAACGGCGCGACGAGCACGCTCGGCAACTGCATCGCCACGTCGCGCATCACGCCAAGCCGGTCGAGCACGAGATCGATCGAGCCGCGCGATTCGTCCCACGGCGTCACCACCACGTGTTGCGCGGCGAGATACTGCGTCATCGTCAGCTTGCGCCCAATTGCCGGATGCTCGCGGCTCGCGATCACCACGTAGTCGTCCGAAAACCAGTCGGTGCTTTCGACGCCCGCAGGCAACGGCAACGCTTCCTCGTCGTAACCAAGCGCGAAGTCGATGCGGCCCGACGCGAGTTCGTCTGCGGATTCGCGGCCCCGCGAATACACCACCTTGAAGCGCAGCCCGGGCGCGACCTGCTGCATCCGCGCCATGAACGCGGGTAGCATGGCGAACGCCGTGTAGTCCGTGGCGGCGAAGATGAAGGTGCGCTCGCTCGCGGCGGGATCGAACTGCCGCGCGGGCGCGAGCCCCGCGTGCAGTAGATCGAGCGCCTCGCCGATGGGGCGCATCATGCCTTCGGCAGTGGCCGTGGGCCGCATTTCATTGCCGATGCGCACGAACAGTTCGTCGGCCATCGCGTCGCGCAGACGCGCGAGCGCGTGACTCAACGCTGAAGCGCTCATCGCCAGTTCTTCCGCCGCCAGCGTGACCGAACGATGGCGCACGAGCGCGTCGAACACCAGCAACAGGTTCAGGTCGAGCCGGCGCAGATCACGATGCATAACGTTCAATCCATGATGACAACAATGCAGTATACGCAGATTGGATATCGACTACCATCGTGAGTCTGTTGCTGTTCTCAGCAGTTTGATTGCTCATCTGGAACCCGATTACGCTTATGGCACTGACCATCCGGCCCGCCACCGCCGACGACGCGGCCCTCATTCTTCATTTCATTACCGAACTCGCAATTTACGAAAACGCCGAAGATCAGGTTGCCGCGACGACGGAAACCATTACGTCCTCGCTGTTTGGTGCGCAATCGCCCGCTAAAGCGTTGATCTGCGAACTCGACGGCCGCGCCGTGGGTTATGCCGTGTATTTCTTTTCGTATTCGACGTGGCAGGCGAAATCCGGTTTATATCTGGAAGACCTCTACGTTTCGCCCGATGCGCGCGGCCAGGGCGCGGGCAAGCGTCTGTTGCAGCATCTCGCCGGCATCGCGGTGGAAAACGGATGCGGCCGTTTCGAATGGAGCGTGCTCGACTGGAATACGCCGGCTATCGAGTTCTATCAATCGCTCGGCGCGAAACCGCAGGCCGAATGGATTCGCTATCGCGTCGAGGATGAAGCGATTCGCGCGCTCGCGTTGTCGTCGCCGGAAATTGCCGCATAAATCGCCTTGCGGCTGTAGCGTTAAACGCACGACCCGAGCGGTCGAAAAAAAAGCGGGCCGAAGCCCGCTTTTTGCATTGGCGTCATACGTACGCACTTAACGCATCTTCGCGACTTTATCCGCCGTAATCGTCGCGGACGGATTGCCGAATTGCGTCGTGACGTAATTCACCAGCGTCGCGACTTCGCTATTGCTCAACTCGCCCGCGAATGCCGGCATCGACATATGACCGTTGTTGGTCTGGCGGCTCACGCCGTGCAGCACGACCATCGTGAGATTGTCGGCATTCGACGCACCCACGCTGGTGTTATGCAGCAGCGACGGATACGCGCCCGCATCCTTGCCGCCCACGCCCGTGCCTTGCCAGCCGTGACAGCTCGCGCAATTGGCGTTGAAGAGCGTGCGGCCGTCCGCTGCCGCGCCGCCACCGAGCACGGTCAGCGGTCGATTGCGCAACGCGGTCACGCTCTGCACCGGCGAACCCCAGCCATAACGCGGCAGGCTCGTGGCGCTCATGCCATTGTTCTGCGCGGGCACCGTGCGCAGATACGTCGCCATCGCGCGCAGGTCCTGGTCCGAAAGAAAGCGCGTGCTGTTCTCGACGACCTCTGCCATCGGTCCCGCCGCGTTCGCCTTGCCGGGCGCCGCGCCGTCACGCAGATAGGCGATCAACTCCTCGTCGGTCCAGCCGCCGATCCCGGCGACGCGGTCCGGCGTGATGTTATACGCCGTCCAGTTGCCGAGTTGCGCGCCCGCGAGCGACTGGCTCGACAAGCCCTGCATGAAATTACGCGGCGTATGGCACTCCTGGCAATGCGCGAGCGCACCGACCAGATACGCACCGCGATTCCATTCGGCGCTCTTCGCGGGATCGGGCTGGAAACGGCCCGAGTCGAAATTGAAGAGATTCCAGAACACCATCGCCCAGCGCTGGTTGAACGGGAAGCCGAGCGTATTCGCAGGCACGGCCTTCGCGACCGGCGCAATCGTACGCAGATACGCGCGGATCGCGAGAATATCGTCGTCGGTCAATTGCGTATAAGACGTATACGGCATGGCCGGATACAGACGCTTGCCGTCCTTCGATTTACCTTCGCGCACCAGGCCGATAAAGTCCGCATCGCTCAGATTGCCGATGCCATAGGTTTTATCCGGCGTGATATTCGTCGAATAAATCGTGCCGAACGGCAGATCGAACGGCACGCCGCCCGCATAAGGCTTTGCCTTGTTCGACGTGTGGCACGCAATGCAGTCCGCCGCGCGTGCGAGATATTCGCCGCGCTTGACGAGCGCGACCTCGTCGCTTGCGCTGGCCGCGTGCGCGAGCGTGCCGGTCAGCGCACCGCTCAAGGCCAGCGCGCCGGCGGGCAGCCATTTGCGCAATACGTTGAAGATGCGGCGCGTGTGGGTTGTCGTTGTGTGGGTCAGTTTCATCGCGCGCGCCTCAAGCATGCTTCATTTCGTCGATCAGCTTGTCGGCGAGACGCATCGACAATGCACACAGCGTCAGCGTGCAATTCACCGTGCCCGCGCTCGCCATCGTGCCGCTCGACGCGATGAAGAGATTCTCGTGATCGTGCGAACGCAGATCCTTGTCGACCACCGAATCACGCGGATCGTCGCCCATGATGAGCGTGCCCATGATGTGATTGTTGTTGAAGTACGAATCGTCGAAACGCACTTCCGTGCCGCCGAACAGGTCCGCGATATGCGCGTAATGACCGCGCGCGACCTTCGCCGCCCGATTGATGTAATCGTCGATGCGGTAATGCACTTCCGGACGCGCGATGCCCAGTTTGTCCTTGAATTCCGTGCTCGCCGTAATGCGGTTCTCGGGGTCCGGCAGAATGTCGAAGAAACTGTTCACCACGACCCAGCGCGAAGCGTAGTCGCGAATCTTCTCGTCGAGTTCCGCGCCGTAGACGCCCTTCGAAATCAGATAATCGCTCACGGCGCGCATCGGCGAATAATTACCGACGTTGAGTTTCATCGCCGAATATTCCGAACGGAATGCACCGTCGCGCAGATTGTTGATGCACGAGAGACGCATCGGACCACGACCCGGCCACATCGGTTCCGCGGACAGGAACGTCACCGTCGTGCCCGGGTGATCCATCAGATTGCGGCCCACCTGGTCCGAGCTGTTGCCAATCCCGTTCTGGAATTTGTCGCTCTTCGAAATCAGCATGAGCTTGGGCGTTTCGATCGCGTTCGACGCCAGCACGAAAATCTTGCCGGTCACGCGCTGCGTATTGCCGTCCGGGTCCTTGTAATGGACCGCGACGATGCGCGCGTTTTCATCGTGCTCGATGCGATACACCACGGCGTTCGGCAGCAGGCGCGCCTTCGCGGCTTCGGCCTTGCGAATGGCGGTTTCGCCCGTGTATTGCGCTTCGATCGGGCAGATCGGCATGCAGTTGCTGTTGCCGCAGCAGGCGGGACGACCGTCGAACGGCGCGGTATTGCGCGCAGCCGGTTCGGTTACGTGCTTGTAGCCCGCTTTCTCGACCACATCCTTGAACTTCTGGTCGAAGTCCGAGAGCGGCAGCGGCGGATGCGGATACGGCTTCGAGCGCGGCGAACCGAGGTCCTCGGGACCGCCCACGCCCATTTCGACTTCGGCCTCGTAGTAATACGGCTCAAGATCGTCGTAACTGATCGGCCAGTCGCGGCCCACGCCATACAGCGTTTTCAGCTTCATGTCGTTGGGCAGCAGACGCCACGACTGCGCGGACCAATGCCACGTCGTGCCGCCGACCATGCGCAGATAACCGGCCTTGTACTGTTCCGGGCCGCGCTGCACGAGATAGTCGTTGCTCGGCGAATACTGCGGATGCGGCGCGTGCTCCGTGGGCGGATACGGCGACTGGAAATCCGACTTAAATGGACTATTCCGATAATTTTCTACGATGCGCCAGCGCTCGATGCGCGGCCCCGCTTCGAGCATGAGCACGTCGATGCCCGCCTTGGCGAGCTTCTGTGCGATCTGACCGGACGCGATGCCGGCGCCGACGATCACGACGTCGGCGGATTGATTCGTTGCCATGGGATGCAGGGATCAGGAATGGGACAGCACTGGGGGCTTGGCCCAGTAGCCGGGCACGCCGCGCGCGTAGCTCGGCATGACGATGACGTCCGCGATCGGCGGATACATGAGCGCCTGTTCGTAGGCGACGGTGCGTGCGTTCTTGCCGCTGCCGACCACGCCGAGATACCACGCGGTCATCACTTTCTTCGGCAGTTTGGCGAGCGCGGGCTGCGAGGCGTCCAGCACCGTTTGCAGGCCGTTTGCAGGGGTATTCGTGCGTACGACGAAGTCGTTGAGCTGTGCGATGATCGCACTCGCGTTGGCATCGTCGACCTTGAGCCCGGCGAGAATCGCGCGGCCGATTTCGACGTCGAGCGCGGTCTTGCCGGTCAGGTATTGCGAAAGCTTGATGAAAGCGGCGAAGTCGGCATCGGCGTTCGCGGCGGCGGCTTGCGCGTGGGCCGCGCCGATCGAAGCGATCGCACCGAGGCCGGCCACGCTCAGCGTCGCGAGCACGGTCGTGCCGATCAGAAATTGCCGCCGCGAAGGCGCGAACGGCTGGGACGGAGGTTGCTGTGGGGACGTCATCACGTTTCCAGATTGTGCATTCCGGCTGCGCCACGGCGCCTCGTCCGAATTGTCAAATCTGTACTAACTAGTTAACAACGCGTGCAGTGTACTCGATGTGGCGGATTGGCGCACTCCCGCTTACAGAACAGCGTAGTGCAATTCCACCAAAGCGCCAAACCCCATTTCATTGGCGCCGTAAATCAGCGATGGCGTTACCAGCCGGGGTCGCCGCCCTGGCAGGTCAGCGCGCATCCCAGCGCACTCACGGTGCCGACGGTGCCCAGTCCCATGCCGAGCGCGATATTGCCCAGCGTCGACGAGCAACCCTGAAACAGAGTGGAAGAAGCGATAAGCAGCAGCAGGAGAAGCCTACGCAGCGGTAGACCGACGATTGTTCGAGACACGGGGGTAGCCTGTTAGAAAGGGAGTTCGTGACGTCCTTTTTTGTAGTTTCAGCATACGCGCGCGTCGCGCGGACGAAATCGCAATCATCAAGCGAGAAACGAAACTACTTACCAAACATTTCCCGTCGCTTGCAATTAGCTTTCTTTACCCTGCCGATCTGATTCACGGCGCATCCTGCACGCGCACGATGCGCGTCTTGTGCGTCTGCGGATCGCGCCAGACGAGCGTGGTTCGGTCCACCTCCGCGCGTTCCTGCTGCACGCTGCCGTGAATGAAGAAATAACTGGTGGTGACGTCGTACAGCGACGAATCGAGCGACACGCCGTCCATGCCCGCCGCCTCAAGCGCGAGCGTCACGTCGCTCATGTTGCGGAAAAACACGGTCTGGCGCGCGGCGACGAAGGTCTGCGCTTTCGCCAGCGTCATGCCCGGCACGATCGCGGCCAGCACCTCGGCGCTCGCGGTGTTCATGTTCACCGGCGTCGCGTTCGGCAGTACCGTAATGAACGGACGCAGCCGCGCCACCGCACCCGGCGTGAAACCGGGGATATCGAGCAGCGCGTTCACATCGGTCATCAGCAGCGATGCCGTTGCGCTGTGTTCGTCGTTGTCATCGTCGATGCCGAGTTGATCGGTGAAGCTGTCGCCGTCACCTTGCGTTTGCGAGGATTGCGCCGTCGACGCGCTGCCGCCCGACGTGCTCGCATTTTCGAAGCGCGTGGCCGAATGAGAAAGCCCCGAGCGCACCGCCAACGCGGTCTTGTTCGCGAGTTGCTGGTTGATGCCGAGCAGTTGCAGCAAGCGCTGGAACGCCTCCAGTTGCGTGACGTTCACCTGCAGCACGCCCGGCGACGGATTCGACACGAGGCTGCGCAGATTGAAACGCGATTGCGCGTCTTCGACCGAGCCCGACAGCCAGGTCGATCCGACCTGGCCGCTACCCTCGTTCTCCATCCCGCCGAGAAAATGGCTCAACCGCGTGCGCGCCACGGGCGTGCTCCACAAGCCGCCCAGATAAGTTGCGGTCGGCATGGTGTCGGCTTCGGTGTGCAGGATCAGCCGCGTCCAGTCGAGCGCGCCGCGCGCGACCCATTGCGCCTGCACGATCAGCCGCTGGTCCTCGATGCGGCGGACCTGCACCTGCTCGCGCCACACGATGCCCGACACCATGACCGCCGATAGCGCCATGACCAGCAGCGCGGTGATGATGGCTGCGCCGCGTTCGCGCCGCTTTTTCAGGCGCTGCTTTAGCGGCATCGTCACTCTCCCACCAGAAACGCGCGGTCGATGGGCCGCGCGAGCGACGACGACCGGATACTGACCTTGAACCCGGCCACGGCGCGCGGCAACGGCATCGCGGCCAGTTGCGGAATCGTCAGATTGTTGTCGTTGGTTTCGATGGCGTTGCGCACGTCTGCCATCTGCATCGTCCAGCCGCCCGGCGGCACGAACATACGGACCTGAATCTCGCCGACGCCACTCATGAGCGGCACCGCCGTCCACGTGCTGTCCGCGCCGCTGCGCATCGCACGACGCACCTGGCCGAAATTGCGCAGCGGCGGCGACGCATAACGCGTCACCAGCCCATTGGCGACCTCATAGCGCACCACTTGAAGACGCGGCGCGCGATCCTGCCCGACCGCATACGTGCGCACGATCTGCAGGCCCGAACGCTCAGCGACGATCGCACTGCCGCCGGTTTCGTCATCGGAGACCGCTTGCCGCGCGTCGATGCGCATCTGATCGAACAACTGCGCAAATACGCGCTCGTCGTCCATCGAACGCGAGATCGCATCGCGGCCGCGCGCGATGGCGTCGAGTCCGCGCCAGGAAAGCACGGCGACCACCGCGAGAATCGCGATAGCCACCATCAGTTCGATCAGCGTAAAGCCGCGCGTACGCGCACGCGGTTTGGCGCGGCGTCTAGAGCGAGCGGTTATTTTCATCGTCGAGCATCGTCATGACTTGCGCCAGCGTTTCTTTGCGGCCTGGCGTCGTGACCGATATTTCCACGCGCCGGAATTGCGCGTTGGGCGTCGTGCTCACACGCTGCGTACACATCAGCGCGAGATTGCCTTCGGAGCAATCGAACTGCCGCACACCAGGCGCGGGCCACGCGTGCGTGAGGCGCAATTCCGTCAAGGCGTTATCGGCCGTCCAGCCCGCGAGCATGCGCCGATGTAATTCGGCATCGCTCGACGCCAGATTGCCGACCGCGCGCAGCGAAGCCGCGAGCGCCACGGCAATAATCGCAAGCGCGACGAGCACTTCGATCATCGTGAAACCGCGCGCGCATCGATTGACCTGTCGAGATCCGCGCGTGGCCACGGATCCCGACGCGGCCGTTACGGAAGCCGCACTCGAACACACTGCGCTCAATTCTTGTACCCGTCCGTCAACGTCTTCAGGAACGCAATGATGTCATCGATATCCTGCTCGGACATCGCGGGCTTGTCGCCGAATTTGCGATCGAACGGCGCGTCCGCCACATCGATATTCGCCGCGTATTTCGGCGGAATATCGTTGTACTTTTCCACCTTGCCCGCCGCATCGCGCGGATAGATCTTTTCCGGGCTCGTCTCGCGCAGATTATAAAAATCCATCACCTGTTTGAGGTCGCGATACACGCCGTTATGGAAGAACGTCTGACGCGTCGAGACATTGCGCAGCGTCGGCGTCAGGAACATGCCGCAATACTGCGTCTGAGTGGCGAGATCATGACGATAGGGACCGCAAACGCCCATGTCGAAAAATTTCGCGTCCTTGTTCTGCGCAAGCGCCGGATTACGCGGCACGCCCAATGCCTCGTATTGCGTATCGGTAAAGAGCGGCGGCAATCCATCGCGACCCGGCTGACTCAAATGGCAACCCGCACAATTCGCCTTGTCCTGATTGTTGAACAGACGCAGACCGCGCAATTCCGCCGGACTCAAACGCGCTTTGCCTTCGAGCCATTCGTCGTATTTGCTGTTGAATTCATGGAACGAGGCATCTTCGATCTGATAGCGACTGACGGCCGACATCGCTTCATCGACCAACATCACCGGCGAATGCAGCATCGCCGGTCCAAAGAGCTTCTTCAGTTTCTCGGCATAACCCCCGCGCAATAATTTCTGCGCGACTTCGGCTTCGCTCGTATTCGCCATTTCCACCGGATTGAACAGCGGCCCCATTGCCTGCGCCTGCAAGGTATCCGCGCGGCCGTCCCAGAACAGGCCGCCTTGCGGCACCATCGCGGGCGCGGCCGGCGCGACGCCGGCGTTCTTCTGCGCGCGCGCCACGCCTTGCGCCTGCTGTGCCGTATCGGTGAGGCTCACCGGCGTCGTGTCCATATCCACGGGATCGGGGCCGATGCTGAAGTTCGCCTGACGATACAGATAGGTCAGCGACGGCGGCGGCCGGTAACCCTCGAGCGTCAGATGCTCGCCGCCCAACTGCACGGCGAGCGCGTTCGGCGGACCATAAGCATGCTGAGGGCTATGGCACGACGCGCAAGATTGCGTACCCGACGCGGAGAGCGACGGATCGTAGAAAATCTGTTTGCCGATTTGCGCCAGCAAGCTCAACGGCGCATTCTGCGGCCGCATCAGATGAACCGGATGCGGGTTCACGCCAAACTCGTTTTCGAGCATTTCGCCGACGGCTTTCGGCATACGCTCCGGATACGCAAACGCGTAGACCGCGCACGTCATCATCAGCAGCAGAACGGCCAACGCGCTCCAGAGCACGAGGCGATATCGGCGCGGCGCGCCCGCATTCTGCGAGCTAAGCGCGGTCGACGGCGGAACAACATTCGAGCTTGAATTCATGGCGACAACAACTAAGAGATAAACAGCGAATAGGCGAAAAGCGAGTCGGCGTCCTGCGCCAACCCGCTGCTCAGACCACGCGTCGAGCGTGGCCGTGCCGCTAGTTCGTCACCGATATGGCCGGCGCCGAAGACAGCTTCGTGCCGTAGTTCGAATCCAGATACAGCTTGCCGGTATTGCCGCTGCCGCTGAAATTGAACATCGCGGTGATACTGCCCGCCGTATCGTCGAACGAACCGCTGCCGATGCGCGTGCCGCCCAGCCAGTTGTCTTCGATAAAGCGCGTGATCGATGCCTGCGTAATCGCCGTGCTATCCACGTAATTGCTGCGCGCCCACGGCGAAATCACGATGAACGGCGTGCGCGTGCCCGGGCCGCAACGGCCGTTGACCGGCGAGCCCGTCACGCCCAGCGGCGCCGTACCCGTACCGCAGGTGCTCGTGCCGTTCAGATAGTCGTTGCTCGAATACGAGGAACTCGTCGGCGTGATGTACTGGTGGTCGTACCAGCCGTCCGAATCGTCATAAGCGATGATCACGGCCGTGTTCTTCCAGTCCGGCTGCTCTTCGAGGAAGTTCACGACGTTGGTTACGAAAGCCTGCTCGTCGAGCGGATCGGAATTACCCGCGTGCGCGTCCTGCACCGCCGGCGCCTTCAGGAAACTCACCGACGGGAAATTGCCGGCCTTCACCGCCGTGTAGAAGTCGTTGATGTCGTACTGGTGATGCACCGGCGTGGACGTGCTGTCCTTCGGTTCGGTGTAGCCGATATAGGCCGTCGAGGTCGGGCGCGTGTGCGCGGGATTCGAGGTCGTCGTGTAGTACTGGAACCACGCGTGGTGCGGCACATAATCGACAATCGACGAATTGAGCACCGACGAATACGTGCTGCGCGTGCAGCCGGTCGTGCCGTTCGCGTTGACGGTGTCCAGATTGAAGCCGCCCATGAAGCCGCCCCACGTAATGCCCGCCGAATTCAGCAGATCGCCGATATTTTTGTTCGACGACGACATCGCGGCCGTGACCGTCGTGCTGCTGTCGTTCGAGATCGTGCAGGCGTCGTTGGTGGGATCGAGGTCGCCAATCAGCGAGAAGCCGTCCGCGCCGTCGGCAATCGCCTGCGTGCTCAGCGACGTGCCGCTCGAAATGGTCGTGCTGTTGGTGCTCGTGCCCGTCGTCAAGGTCACACCGTTGGTCTGACCGGAGATGACTTCAAGCGCGCCCGGCGTGGACGGACCGAACGTGCCCGTATAGGCGTTGTCGTTCATCGCGAACTGCTGCGCGTAGTTCCACATCGCGGTGACGGTATTGCCGTCGAAATAGCCCATCACCATGCCCTTCGTGTCGAACACGCCGGAGCCGGTCGTGGTGGCTTTACCCGTGTAATACGGGAATTCGTCCATCGCGCCGTTGTCTTCGGCTTCCTGCTCGGGGCTGTAATTGTGGTTCTGCGAAGCGGTATTCGCCTGCGAACGGTCGATACGGAACGGCTCGAGATAGGCGGCCGTAATGCCCGAAATCGTGAGATTCGTGGCATTGTATGAATTCGGGTTGTCGGTCAGCAGCGTGGTGGTCAGGCCATTGACCGTCGGCGTGCCGGAAGCCGCCGTGAAGGCCGGCTCGCCCGACGGATTATCCGCGTTCGGATAAGTCCCGAAGTAATGATCGAATGACTGGTTCTCACCGTAGATCACCACGAGATGCTTGATCGGCGTGGCGGTCGTCAACGCATCTTGCGCGCTGACGGTGGTGCTGTTCGTGCTGCTGCCGCACGCGGCTAGCCAGCTTGCAATCGCAGCCAGTGCGATGGCTGTCACTTTTCGGCGCATCAAAATCCCCTTCTTTTACGTTGATTTACTGTTTTTGAATGACCACTGCTTCGCTCTTTTCGCAGCGCGGGAATGATGCATTGCCAATGTGACGTCGAAACGTATCGAATATTTCAGGTACAACACCGGTTATTCACGATTCTTTCAAGATGCATTCCTTCCAAAAAAATACGGGTTTGAAAGCGTAAAAGCGTGCTGCGCGTTGTCATGTTTATAAGCAATACTGCGCTTCGCGCAACGAGATTTAAACCGTTGCGCGATCAACGCCGTAAGAACACGAGTTAATCAATCAGGAGGAGCGTCTCGTGAAGTTCAAAGCCTTGATTGCATGCGTTGTATTGGGCGGTGCCGCCGTGAGCGCCATGGCCCAGTCCTATCCGGGCGGCGGCGATTCAAACGGTGCGCCGCCGCGTCCGCCTTGCGGTGGTCCGCCGCCTGGACCGCCGCCGGGCCACCCGCCGTCCGACGACGCCAACTCGCATTTCGACGGCGCCACGCCGCCGCATCATCCGGATGGTCCTCCGCCCAACGGGCCGCCGCCCGATTGCCACCAGAGCGCGAATTGAAGCGCACGCCGACCGCACCGGTCGGCGTTGGACACCTGCTTACGCTTTCCACCTATTCACTACATCCGCGTAATAAATAGCGGGCGAAATCATCGTGGATAGAAATGTTCATTAATTTTCATTCCCACGAATCGTCACTGTTCAGCCACGCGAAAAAAATAGACTTCGTCGCTCCAGAGAATTCAGTCAGTTACGCCGCGCATGTCCGATTAGATTTCAGGCGACGCCCGCTTCACGCTCTCGTCAGCCGAAGCACCCCGTTATTCGCAGTGCGATTCAAACCTATTACCGTGGCTCGCCCCTAAGCCAATGCTTGCACACCTTCTCGACGCCCACGCGACCATGACAGCTCTTCAACGCGATCCGGCGCCGCGCATTCCCGTATTGCGCTCGACCGCGGCGCGACTCGCCGCAGCCGCCAGCTTCGCCATTTACGCGCACGCCGCCGACGCTTCCGTCGTCATGAACTTCGCGCACGCGGACATCAGCGTCGTGGCGCGCGCAATTGGCGAAGCCACGGGCAAAACCATCATTGTCGACCCCCGCATCAAAGGCCAGCTCGATCTGGTCTCGGCCAATGCGGTGCCCGACGACGAAGCGCTCAAGACCCTGCAATCGGCGCTGCGCATGCGCGGCTTCTCGCTGTTGCAGGACCACGGCGTGCTCAAGATCGTGCCGGAAGTGGACGCAAAGAATCAGGGCGTGCCGACTTACGTGGGCAATGAACCGGTCGCGCGCGGCGATCAGGTCATCACGCAGGTGTTTCAGCTGCATCGCGAGTCGGCCGCCACGCTGCAACCGACGTTGCGGCAACTGGTGACGCCCAACAACACAATCACCGCGAACGCAAGCAACAACACGCTCGTCGTGACCGATTACGCCGACAACGTGCGTCGCATCGCGACCATCATCGCGGGCATGGAAGCGGCGTCCGCGCCGCACATCGCAGTCGTGCAACTGAACTACGCCGACGCCACCGACGTCTCCCAGCAAGCCACGAAAATGCTGGATCTGAGCGGCATCGGCAATAACGATCCGACGCAGAAAGTCGTGGTCACGCCCGACACGCGCAGCAATGCGGTGTTGTTGCGTTCGAGCAGCGCGGCACGGCTGGACGAAGCGCAATCGCTGATCGTCAAGCTCGATACGCCCACGCGCGCGCCCGGCAATATCCATATCGTCACCTTGCGCAATTCCGATGCGACCGATCTCGCCAAGACGCTGCGCCAGATCCTCGGCCAGTCAAGCGGCAGCAGCGATTCGCTCGCGAGCGCGCTCGGTAGCAACGCACAGAGTTCATCGGGGCTGCCCAACAGCAATGGATCGTTGCCGCCGTTGCCGAGCGGATCGGATACGTCGTCGACCAAGAGCACGAGTTCGTCCACTTCGGGCAATTCGAGCGGCAGCGGTTCAGCGGATGCGCATTCCAGCGACGATCAAAGCGACAAAGGCAGCAACGAAATCGTCGCCGACACGTCGACTAATTCGCTGATCATCACCGCGCCCGATCCGGTGTTTCGCAATCTGAGCACCGTGATCGCGCGACTTGATCAACGCAAGGTTCAGGTCTATATCGAATCGCTGATCATGGAAGTCACCTCGGAAAAAGACGGTGAATTCGGCATTGAATGGATGACGACATCCGGCCTGGAATCGCTCGCCGAAACCACGACCGATGTGGGCGTGGTGGCGGGCTTCGGCAATATTCTCGGCACCAAAGGGCTGTTTCGCGCGCTGCAAACGAATTCCGACGTGAACGTGCTGTCCACGCCGAGTCTCGTCACGCTCGACAATCACGAAGCGCGCATTCTCGTGGGCAGCAACGTGCCGATCGAATCCGGTTCGTATTCCACGAGTTCGTCGAGTTCATCGGCGGCGAATGCGTTCAATACGTATTCGCGCACCGACGTCGGCATCATTCTGAACGTGAAGCCGCGCATCAACGAAGGCGGCACGGTCACCATGCAGGTCTATTCGGAAGATTCGAGCGTCGAGAGCGGCACCGGCGATCAATCGGGCGGCTATACCATCGACAAGCGTTCGTTGCAGACCACGATTCTCGCGGACGATGGCCAGATCGTGGCGCTCGGCGGCCTCATCAGCGACAGCTATACGAACGGCAACACGCGCACGCCGTGGATCTCGAAGATTCCGGTGCTCGGCGCACTGTTCCGGCACGAAACCAAGAGCCGCGAGAAGAAGGATCTGCTGATCTTCCTGCGGCCCGTCATCGTGCGCGACGGCGCGACGCTTCAGGCCATCGCCGCCGATCGTTATGGCTATATGCAGGCGCGCTCGGCCAACTACAAATCCGATAACTGGCTGGTCAAGGACGACACGGTGCCCGCGCTGCCCGCCCTGCAAGGGCACGACGGCGAGATCGTCGATCTGACCCGCGTGCGCCGCGCGGCGGTTCTGCCGCCCGCCACGGACGGCGTGCCGCCTTCCATCGCGCCGTAACCCGCCGGCGAACCAACCCGGCGCGGCCGCCAGGGGCCGCGCCCGCGCGCAAATTGCGCGGCGGCACATCCTTAGCAGAATTCCTTCGTTTGCGGCCCAGGCGGCGTTGCCTACACTGCGGATCATCTTGTCATAACAAGTCCGCGATACGCCGACCCCACAAGCCGATGGCCAATACCAATCTCGTCGAGCTGGCGCCCCAGCCGCTCTATGCGCAGATCAAGGAGACACTGCGCGCGCGCATTCTCGACGGCGCTTATCCGCCGCACAGCCGCATGCCGTCCGAACACGAACTCTGCGCGATGTTCGGCGTGAGCCGTATCACCGTGCGTCAGGCGCTCGGCGACCTGCAAAAAGAAGGGCTCGTCTTCAAGCTGCATGGCAAAGGCACGTTCGTCTCCAAGCCGCGCGCGTTCCAGAACGTGACTTCCCTGCAAGGTTTCGCGGAAGCGATGTCGTCGATGGGCTACGAGATCGTCAATCAGTTGCGGCGCTTTCGCGTGACGAAAGCCGACCGCCATATCGCCGCGAAACTCGGCCTGCCCGAAGGCGCGAACGTGACCGAAATTCGCCGCGTGCGCCTGCTCAATCGCGAACCCGTTTCGCTCGAACTCACGTGGTTGCCCGAGTCGCTCGGCAAGCGTCTGGCGAATGCCGATCTCGCCACGCGCGACATCTTTCTGATTCTCGAAAACGATTGCGGCGTCGCGCTCGGCCACGCCGATGTGTCGATCGACGCCATGCTCGCCGACGATGAAATCGTCAACGCGCTGCGCGTGGAAGAAGGCAGCCCCGTGCTGCGCATCGAACGCACCACGCACGACGCGCAAGGCACGCCGATCGACTTTGAATATCTCTACTTTCGCGGCGACGCATTCCAGTACCGCTTGCGCGTGGACCGCGAAAAAGCCGCTCAACCGCGAGCGCGCGGCCGTTCGCAAACGAGGAAAACGCAATGAATACCGAAGTGCTCGACTACGACGTCGTGGTGATCGGGGGCGGCACGGCCGGCCCGATGGCGGCGATCAAGGCTAAGGAGCGCAATCCCGCACTCAAGGTGCTCGTGCTCGAAAAAGCGCACGTGAAGCGCAGCGGCGCGATTTCGATGGGCATGGACGGCCTGAATAACGCCGTGATTCCCGGCCACGCCACGCCCGAGCAATATACGCGCGAAATCACCATCGCGAACGACGGCATTGTCGATCAGGAAGCGGTGTATGCCTATGCGAAGCACAGCTTCACAACGATCGAGCAACTCGACCGCTGGGGCGTGAAATTCGAAAAGGATGGCAATGGCGATTACGCGGTGAAGAAGGTGCATCACATGGGTGCGTATGTGCTGCCCATGCCCGAAGGCCACGACATCAAGAAGATTCTGTATCGGCAGCTCAAGCGCGCGCGCATCGAGATGACGAATCGCATCGTCACCACGCGCCTGCTGACCGACGCACAAGGCGCTGTTTGCGGCGTGCTCGGCTTCGACTGCCGCACGGCGCAATTCACGGTCGTGCGCGCGAAAGCCGTGATTCTCTGCTGCGGCGCGGCAGGACGCCTTGGCTTGCCCGCGTCCGGCTATTTGATGGGCACGTACGAGAATCCGACCAATGCCGGCGACGGTTATGCCATGGCGTATCACGCGGGCGCGGCGCTCGCGAATCTCGAATGCTTCCAGATCAATCCGCTGATCAAGGATTACAACGGCCCCGCGTGTGCTTACGTAACGGGACCGCTCGGCGGCTTCACGGCGAATGGTAAAGGCGAACGCTTCATCGAATGCGATTACTGGAGCGGCCAGATGATGTGGGAGTTTTACCGCGAACTGCAAAGCGGCAACGGACCGGTATTCCTGAAACTCGATCACCTCGCCGAAGAAACGATTCAAACCATCGAGCAGATTCTGCACACGAACGAGCGGCCGAGTCGGGGGCGTTTTCATGCGGGACGCGGCACCGATTATCGCGAGCAGATGGTGGAAATGCATATCTCCGAAATTGGTTTTTGCAGCGGCCATAGCGCCTCGGGCGTGTATGTCGATGCGCGCGCGCAAACCACGGTGCCGGGTCTTTATGCGGCGGGCGACATGGCGGCCGTGCCGCACAACTATATGCTCGGCGCGTTCACCTACGGCTGGTTTGCCGGAGAAAACGCCGCGGAATATGCTGCAAGCCGCGAACACGCGCCGCTCGATAGCGAGCAGGTCGAAGCCGAACGCGCGCGCATTTACGCGCCGCTCGAACGCGCGGACGGTTTCGCGCCCTCGCAAGTCGAATATAAATTGCGCCGCATGGTGAACGATTATCTGCAACCGCCGAAAGCGACGCGCAAAATGGAAATTGGCTTGCAACGCTTCGAGGCGATCGAAGAAGATATCGGCGCAATCAAGGCCAACAATCCGCATGAACTGATGCGCGCCGCCGAAGTGCGAGCGATTCGCGACTGCGCGGAAATGGCCGCGCGCGCGTCGCTGTTTCGCACCGAGAGTCGCTGGGGCCTGTATCACCATCGCGTGGACTTTCCGCAGCGCGACGACGAACAGTGGTTCTGCCACACGCATTTGCGCAAGGACGAAGCGGGCCGCATGGTCAGCGAAAAGCGCCCCGTCGAGCCGTATATCGTGCCGGTTTCGAACGACGAGCGCGGCGCGTACGACCGCATGCGCATCCAACGCGAAGAAGCACTAGTCACGCACTAATCGCCGGCCGCCATCAGGAAACGATCATGAGCTTCACGCCCCACGACATTTTTCAGCGCAGCAGCGCGCCGGTGACCATCGACGAAGAACGCTGCATTGCGGATAAAGGCTGCACGGTTTGCGTCGACGTCTGCCCGCTCGATCTACTCGCCATCGACACCTCGAAAGGCAAGGCATACATGCAGTTCGACGAATGCTGGTATTGCATGCCCTGCGAGCGCGATTGCCCGACCGGCGCGGTGAAAGTCGACATTCCCTATCTGCTTCGATAGCGATGGAGACGCATTCGACGATCGCCCGCCCATCGCCATTAATTAGCCATCCTGTTCAATGATTGATCCGACTCTCACCGATTTGCCGCCCGAAGCCGCCGCCGTGCTCGCGCGGCTCGCCAGCGAAGACGCAACCGTGCGCCGGATTGCGGTGCTCGATATTGGCGACCTCGAAGCGCCCGAGCTTGTCGGCATGCTCGTCGGCACGTTGCGCGACGACGCCGCGCCGGAGGTGCGCCGCGAAGCGGCCACCGTGCTGGCGTCGTGGGAAAGCGAAACCGTGACCGAAGCGCTCTGCGCTGCGCTGCTCGACGCCGACGACAACGTGCGCGACGCGGCGGCGCAAGCGCTTTCTGAACTCAAGGACGCGACGTCCGCGCCGGTGCTGCGCCGCTGGGCGCAGCGCGCCGAACCGTTCGTGCGACGCGCGGCGTTGCGCGGCCTGCGCGAGTTGCGTGACGCAAGCGCCTTCGAACCGGCGCTCGACGCACTCGCCGACACTCATGCCGACGTGCGCCTCGAAGCGGTAGCCGTGCTCGGCTGGCTCAAGGATGCGCGCGCGCTGCGACCGCTCGCCAACGTCGCCGCACACGACACGCAAGCGGTCGTGCGCCGCGCCGCCACCGGCGCGCTGGGTTTCGGCCCGATCGACGACGCCACGCTCGGCGACGCCCTGCTGCATGCGCTGCGTGACGCCGACTGGCAGGTGCGCGAGGAAGCGGCCACCACGCTCGGCAAGCTGCCCGTGGCGCGCGCGCGCGATCCGCTGATCGCAGCGCTCGCGGACGATTACTGGCAAGTGCGCCTGCGTGCCGCGCGGGCGCTCGGTCGCATGGGAGACGTGCAGGCTGCGTCCGCCCTGATCGCGCTGCTCGACCACTCGATCAGCAATTTGCGCAAGGAAGCGGCGCTGGCGCTCGGCGAACTCGATACGTCCGAGGTCATCGCGCCGTTGCGCGCGGCGCTCGAAGACCGCGATCCGGAAGTGCGCAAAGCGGTGCGCATCGCGTTGCAGCAGCGCGAAGGACGGACGCCGTGAACGCGCCGGTCGAACTACGCCAGGCGCGCGACGCGCTCTCGCTGGTCTGGCCGAACGGCGACGTGCAGCGCATCGCGCACGCCGCGTTGCGGCGCGCCTGCCCGTGCTCGGCGTGCAGAAGCACGCGCCTCGCAGGCGGCGTAATCGACGTCGCCGACGATGTCACGGTGCGCGACATTGCGCCGATGGGTTACGGCGTGCAACTCGTATTCAGCGACGGCCACGATCGCGGCATTTTTCCGTGGCCCTGGTTCGAAGCGTTCAGCGCAAACGGCTAAACGCGGTTGCCGTTCTTCAGTCTTCGCACTTGATATCCTGCTTGCGCACGACGATGATCGCCGGAAACGTGCCGTGTTCCAGCTCGATCTTCGCGACCACGGTGGTCGTCACGCTGTCGCTGTCGTCATAAATGCTGACTTTATCCTTGCGCAGATTCGTGAGACCCACGCAATTCTTCGCGCGGCTATCGTCGGTGACGTCGCACTGGATCTGGTGGTCCGAGAAGTATTTGTAGCGATCGCGCTCGGGCAGCGCGAGGTACTCGCTCATGCTCGACGCCGCGCCGCCCACGCCGCTGACGGTGCCGATCGAGCACGATTGTTGCGCCGCGTTACCGGCGCCTTGCGCGTAGGCGAGCGTGGCGCCAGTCATCGAAAGCGTGGCGAGAGCGAAGGCGGGAAAGAATTTCATGGCGCGCATGCGGTTGCAATACCGGAAGTGAGTCGAAGTGAGGCATTGTAATGGCATCGCGCAGGCGCGGCCCGCAGGCGCACATGGACTTGCCAGCCGCGCGGCGAATGGTCATGCTTGCGGCTGATCCGAACCCACGCCCGCCAAACGCCTTCATGACCGATCCGCATTCACGCCCCACTGCGGCGGACCGCATCGCCCCCGCCGTCTGGAAAGTCGCGGCGGTGGTGTCACTCGGCTCGTTCATGTCGCAGATGGACTCGACGCTCGTGAACGTGTCGCTGTCCACCATCGGCCACGCACTCGACGCGCATCTCGCCACCGCGCAATGGATCGTGACCGGCTACCTGCTGGCGATGGCGCTCACGCTGCCGCTCAACGGCTGGCTCGTCGACCGTGTCGGCGCAAAACGCCTGTACGTGTTCTGCTTTTCCACCTTCACGTTCGCTTCGGCGCTGTGCGGCCTCGCGCACAGCATGAGCGCGCTGATCGCGGCGCGGCTCTTTCAGGGGCTGATCGCGGGCATCCTCGTGCCGATGGCGCAGATGATGATCGGACGCGTCGCGGGTAAACATCTCGAACGCGTGATGGGTTACGCCACGCTGCCGATTCTGCTCGGGCCGATACTCGGTCCGATGCTGGCCGGTGCGATTCTCGCGCGCGCCGAATGGCCGTGGCTCTTTTTCGTCAATGTACCGATTGGCGCGTTGGGTGTGGCGATGGCCTGGCGTCTGCTGCCGCGCGATGCGGATACGCACGCGCGGCGCAACTTCGATTTCCTCGGCTTCGCGCTGATTTCGCCGGGCCTCGTCGCGCTCGTGTATGGCTTGCAGAACGCCGCGCGCGGCGAGGGACAACGCTGCGTGCTCGCGGGTGCGCTGTTGCTCGCGGCATTCATCGCGTACTCGCTGCGCAAGCGCGACGCCGCGCTCATCGACGTGCGTATTTTCTCCACGCGGGTCTTTTCGATTGCCGCCGTCACGCAATGCTGCGCGAACGGCATGCTGTTCGGACGCCAGCTCGTCGTGCCACTGTATCTGATGCTGGCGTGCGGACTGAGCGCGGCGCAGGCGGGCACGCTGCTCGCAGCGACGGGCGTCGGCATGATGGCCGCGTTCGCGGTGCTCGGGCCATTGACGCAGAAGTTCGGCTGCCGCGCGCTGGCTGCCGGCGGCGCGCTGCTCGCATGCGCGGCCACGCTCGTGTTCGCGTGGATGGCCGCGCACACGTATTCCACGGCGTGGGCGTTCGCGAGTCTGGTGCTCGCCGGATTCGGCCAGGGCACGATTAGCGTGCCGTCGATTTCGGCAGCTTACGCCTCGTTGCCGAAAGCGAATTTGCCGACCGCCAACACTGCGTTGAACATCGCGCAGCGCATCGGCGGCCCGCTCGCGACGACGATGATTTCGCTGACCGTTGCGCTCGCGATGCGCGACACGTCGGTCGCGCAGTCACAGCATTTCGTGCCCGCGTTCGTGTTGCTCGCCGCGCTGCACGGCCTGTGTCTGCTCGCGACGCTGGGCCTGCCGGTGCGTGTGATTCGGCAATAAGCGCTTATGAATGCGACAGCGCCGCGTCCGCCTCTTCGTGCTCAAGCGGCTTCGTCGCGCCCTTCACCGCAATCCCCGCAGCCGCCAGCGCGTCGCCCGCATGTTCACGCAGATCGTCGGTCGCAAACGCCGCGTCGGGATCGCGCACCCACACGCTCATGCGCAGCCGCACGCCGCCATCGTCCGGATAACGATCGACGACGATCGCCGGCGCGAGCGTCGTGCCCGCCAGCACGCGCGGTTCGTCGGCGATCATTTTCTTGAGCGCGCCAATCGCCGCATCGACCTGTTCGCGCCGCGCGAGATCGATCGTCACGTCTACGCGCTGCGTGCCGCCGCTGCTGTAGTTGATGACCGGATTGCTCCAGATCTGACTGTTCGGCACGAACACGGCGTTGCCGTCGCCGCGCTCGATACGCGTCGTGAACAGCCCCACTTCGCGCACGATACCCGCCGCCGCGCCGCTGCCTTCGATCACGTCGCCCGCGCGAAACGGCCGCAAAAAAAGCAGCATGATGCCCGCCGCGATGTTCTGCAGCGTGCCTTGCAGCGCGAGCCCGATGGCCAGACCCGCCGCGCCGAGCGCCGCGAGCACGCTCGCCGTTGCAATGCCCACTTCGCTCAGCGCGGCCACGATCGCGATCACGCGCACGGCCCACGCCATGATGCCGGCGAGCATCGGTGCGAGCGTCGGGTCCGCGTGCGAGCGCGCCAGCATGTGCTCGGACAGTTGCGCCACGCGATTCGAAATCCACCAGCCCACTGCGAGGATCAGCGCCGCCACGACCAGATGCACGACATCGTGCGTCGCCGAATCGAGCAGCGTAGGCTGCAAATGAAACAGTCGATTGAAAAAATCTTCCATGGTCGATCACCAGCCCGTTGCAAAAAATTGCGCAAAAAGGACGCGAGCCTGCACTGCACCCCACGCCGCGTAACGCGGCGATCAAACGGGGCCAGTCTGCAAGCTCGCACTGGTGATATCGGAGCAGGTCCCATGCCTGCGTCTTTCGATGCGGTTACATCATTCGATACACGCGCCGCACACGCGTTTCGTGAACAGCCTTCAGATCCTTACTCTGCGTATTCACGATTGGCCGCGAAATTGGGCACGCTTTCGTGTTCTTTGCGTTCTTCGCGCACAACACGCGTGCCGCGCACGAAGCGTCGGCCGTGCGGGCCATACACCGCTTCCGGTTCCGGAAAGAGCGACAGCATCGCGAGATACAGCAGGCCGCCGACCGCGAACGAAATCGGCACGCTCAGATCGCAGCCGCCCGCCAGCGAGCCGAGCGGCCCGACGAACTGACCCGGCAGATTCACAAACGAGAGGCCAATGAATGCAGCAGGCAGCCACGCACCCATCGCACGCAGATTCCAGCCGCGCGTGAACCAGTAATGACCGCCGCGACCGCCGCGATTGAAGACCTGCAGATCGTCGGCGAGATAGAAGCCGCGTCGCTGCATGAAGCCGATCACCATGATCGCCATCCACGGGCAGCTGAACGTGCAGATGAGCGTCGAGAACGTCGACACGCTTTCCACCAGATTGAACGCGAAGCGGCCGATGAAGATGAACGCAATCGCCAGCGTGCCGATCAGCAGCGTGGCGCGCACGCGGTTGAGGAACTTCGGGAACATGCTCGACATGTCGAGGCCCGTGCCGTACAGCGCGGTCGTGCCCGTCGACATGCCGCCGATAATCGCGATCAGGCACATCGGCAACAGGAACCAGCGCGGCGACACGGCCAGCAGCCCGCCCACATAATCGTTCGACGTGATGTAGCTCGGTGCGTGCGTGGCGATGATAGTCGCCGTCGCCAGGCCGAAGAAGAACGGCACGAAGGTCGCGATCTGCGCGGCATAGACGGCGCCCATCACGCGGCGACGCGGAATGGTCTCGGGAATGTAGCGCGCCCAGTCGCCGAGCGTCGAAGCGAACGACACCGGATTGCTCAGCGCCACCAGCGTCGCGCCGATGAAAGCCGCCCAGAATCCCGCGCTGCCTTGTTGCAGCGTACCCGCGTAGTGAAAATCGAAAGTCTTCGCGAAGGCGAAGGCGCCGAGAATGAACATCAAACTCGCGGCCCACACGGCGATCTTGTTCACCCACAGCATGAAGCGGAAACCGTAGATGCACACGACCAGCACGAGCACGGCGAACACCATGTAAGCCGAGCCGAGCGTCCAGCCGTTCACGGGCACGCCCACCATGTTGTGCGCGCCGCCGACGAGCGCATCGCCCGAACTCCACACCGCGAGCGAGAAGAACGCAATCGAGGTGAGCAGCGCGAGAAACGAGCCGACGATCCGGCCATGAATGCCGAAGTGCGCGCCCGACGAAACCGGATCGCTGGTGCCGTTACGCGGACCGAACGAACTCATCGGCGCGAGCATGAAGGTGCCCGCCAGGACGCCGATCACGATCGACCAGAGGCTCGCCTGAAACGACAGCCCGACGAGCACCGGAAACGCGCCCAGCACGGAAGTCGAAAAGGTATTGCAGCCGCCGAACAGCAGCCGGAAAAGATCGATGGGACGCGCGTAGCGCGAAACGTCGGGAATGCGTTCGAAACCGAATGTTTCGATCTGCGTAATGCTCGTGTTGTCAGCCATGTGTCTCACTCCTTGCGCATCGATGCGATGCGCTGTCTTCACCTTGACGGTCACTCTAAATCACGCGAGTGCGCGCCATATTGCGTATTCGAAACGTTCACATCACGCGTGGCCAATGTATCGATGCGGGCGCGATACAGCGGCCACGCGGTGCTTCTCAGGCCGCCGCGCGCTCCCCTCCGTGCGCGCCATAAACGTTGAGCAAGTCCTCGCAAAACGCGCGCACGATGGGCTTGTCGACGGTGCCGCGTTTGGTCGCGAGATGCAGCGGCACGTCGAAGCCGAAGGCCGCGCGTCCGAGCACGCGTATCAGGCCGCGCTGTTCGAACGGCTCCGCGTGATGCTCGGGCAGATAGCCGAGATGACTGCCCGAGAGAATCAGCACCGTGGCCGCGTCGATGCTGTCCGCGATGGCCGTGACCTGGCGCTCGCCGATGCTCGCGAGTTCCTCGGGCACCGGATAGCTGCGCCAGATCCAGTCATGCGTGCGCAGATCGTCGAGCGTCGCGTTGGGCGCTTCGTGAAAGAGCGGATGCCCGCGCCCGCAGCAGATCACCTGGCGCTCGCTGAAGAGTTCGGTGTAATCGAGCCCCGGCACGCGATGCCAGAAGTAACCAATCGCCAGATCGAGCTGATGATTGACGAGGCTTTCTTCAAGCTCTTGCGGCGGCGCGACGCGCATGGCGAAACGCACGGCCTGATCGCGCTTGCGAAACGCGCCGATCGCTTCCGCGAGACGCGCGTTCTCCACATGCGAGGCCTGGCCGATCAAGCCGATCGACAGCGTGCCGACCAGCTTGCGATCGATGTCACGCACCTGCGCGACGAATTGCGAGGTCGCCGAAAGCAGCGCGCGCGCCGACGCCACGAAGCGCTCGCCTTTCGACGTGAGACGAAAGCCGCCGCGACCGCGCTCGCATAGCGTAAAGCCCACGCGCGCTTCGAGCGCCGAGAGCTGCGAGCTGATGGTGGACTGCCGCACGCCGAGTGTGGCTTCGGCGGCGGTGATGCCGCGCGCGTCCACGACGGCCAGGAAGACCCGCACGAGTCGCAGGTCGAGATCGGAAGTATTGGAGAACATGCCGCTGCGCCGCCGTCACTTACATGGGGAAACCCATCGCCTTGATGCCCTTGATCCAGGCGCGCTTCCAGCCGCCTTCGGCATCGGCGCCGTCGAACGCATGGAAGGTCACTTTCGCGGCGAGCCAGCGCACCGGCTCCGGCGGGATATACGTGGGGCTCTGATTGGCGATGTCGAGCGTGCGCTCGGGGCTCTGGCGATCGAACAGAATGTTCAGGCCCATGAACGCGCCGAAGCGGCTCGCGGCCACGCCGAAACCCGTGTAGCCCGCGACGAACACCGCCTTGTCGCCGAGATAACGCTTGGCGAACACCGAGCCGCGTGAGCAGTAATCGATCGGACCGCCCCACGCGTGCGAGAAACGCACGTCGCCGAGTTGCGGAAAGGTCTTGTAGAACGCCTGCGCGAGACGGTAATAGGTTTCGCGCTGCTGGTCCTGCTGCGGATCCGGATTGCCGTCGAAGTGATAGCTCACCAGGCCGCCGAAAATGATGTTGTTGTTCTTCGTGAGGCGGAAATAATTGAGCTGCGTGCGCGTGTCGTAAATGCCCTGACGATTCTTCCAGCCGATGCGCGCGAGTTGTTCGTCGGTGAGCGGCTCGGTGGCGAGCACGTGATCGCGCACCTGCAGCACGCGGCGATTGATGTCGGCGATGCCCACCTTCGCGGTGCCGCTGCCGAACAGCACGCGCTTCGCGCGCACGCTGCCTTCGGGCGTCTTCACGAACACGCTCTCGCCTTCGTCGGTCACGCTCGTGAGCGGGCTGTGTTCGTAGAGCCGCACGCCGAGTTTGAGCGCCGCGCGCTTGAGTCCCCACGCGAGCTTCGCCGGATGCACGATGCCGCTGCGATTGCGCGACCAGAGCGCGCCCGCGAACAGCGGCGAATTCAGTTGCTCGCGCGTGGCCTGCTCGTCGAGCATCACGACGTTGTGGCCGTATTCGGTGTGCAGATCGTAATCGGCCTGCAGATGCGCGACATGCTCGGGATCGACGGCTACGGTCATTTCGCCGTTCCATTCGATATCCGCGTCGATGTCGTAGCGCTTGAGCGTCTCTTCAAAACCGTCGAGATTGCGCTGGCCGAATTCTTCGAGTTCGGCGATGTCGTCGGGGAATACGCGCACTGCGTTCGGCAGGCCGTGCATCACCGAAGTCGAGATGATGCCGCCCGCGCGGCCCGATGCGCCATGCGCGACCTGGCCCGCTTCGATCAGCACCACGTCGAGTTCCGGCATCTGCTCCTTCGCCTGCACCGCGGCCCACAAACCCGTGAAGCCGCCGCCGACGATCAGCAGATCGGCGCGCGTGTCGCTCGTGAGCTTCGGCTCGGCGGGCGGTTCGGCGGGATTGTCGAGCCAGTACGGAAACAGCCGGGTGCGGGCGAGCGCTTCTTCCACGCCCAGCGCGACCGGTTGGCGCGCGGCGGGGCGCGCGTCGATTGCATCGGCAGGCATGCCCGCTTCGAAGAGTTGGGCGCGGTCATTCATGATGCGTCTCCTATTCCAGTGCCGGGGCGGCGCCATGCAGTGCGTCGCGGTAAAAGCGGCTGTTCGTGACGGGGACGGAAGCCCGCGCGCCGCAGGCGGCGGGCGAGACAGGGCGATTCGCGGTGGGGCTCATGATGGCTTCGCTGCTTGAGGCGGGTTGAGGCGGGTTGAGGTGGAACTGAAGCGATACGTAAAGCGACATTCGAATCAAGCCGCGCCGCCCACACGAGGACGGCGCGGCTTGCTGAATTACTGCTGCGGTTCGAGCAGGACGTAGAACTTCTTCGCGTCCTCGACCGTTTCCCAGCGGCCGGCGAAACCGGCGGGCAGCAGATAGCCCTGGCCCGCGGTGAATTCCTTGCGGCCGCCGTTCACGTCGGTCAGCGCGATCTTGCCTTCGACGAGCCACACGGCTTCGTCGGCGCCCGTGGCCGGGAATTCGACCGCGCCGACCTTGCCTTCCCACCAGCCCACCACGTAATTGCCGCTCTTGCCTTCGGCGCCACGCCAGTCGCCTTCGTCCATGCCGTAGTCGAGCTTGGTGTAATCGCCCAGACCTGCGCCCAGTTCCTTGACGTCGTGAATCAGCTTGCTCATGTTGGTTTCCTTCGATGTGTCGGTTTCAAATGATTCGGTGGCGCCAAAGTTACCGACTCGCGAGGCGACGGTATGCCCCCCTCAGGGGGGGCAATATGCCTTTTGCGGCATTTTCGTCATGTTTCCAGGGTTTTCCCTTGCTCGCGCTTGCCTGTTGCCGCAACGGCGATCGATGCGTGCAAAACCCCGCCTCGCGGGCCGTTCAGCCCTTCGGCTATAATCGATTCGCCTTGTTTTCCGGTGCGCGCCATGCTGCTCAACGTCCCCCCGCACCTCGATTCCGCAAATTTCCCACTCTCGTTCAAGACGCTCGGTCAGGTGATCGAAGCCGTCGGCACGCCCGATTTCGTGCCGCGCCTCACGCTGCTGCTCAACGAAATCGTGCCGCTCAACGTCGTGCATATCGAACGCTCGCGCGTCGACAGCAGCATGCCCACGGGCTTTCGCTGCGAATGGATCGGCAGCAGCGGCGTGGGCGTGGACAGCGGCACGATTTCCGACGTGATGACGCTCTACTACGACCGCTTCTACGAAAGCGATCCGCTGTTCGCGGGCATTCGCGGCAAGGTGGGCACGCTGCTCGTGGTGCGCGACATCGGCGCGATTCCGCCGGGCGAATTCCGCCAGCGTCTTTTCGACGAGGCGCTCATCGCGCACGAATGCGTGCTCGCGCGCGGCACGCGCCACGGCCAGCATTCGATCGCGCTCGAACGCGCCCTCAATGCGCCGCCGTTCACGCTCGCCGAGATGAACCGCTTTCGCAACGTCAGCGACTTCCTGTTTCCGCTGCTCGAATTGCACGCGACCACCAGCGCCGCGCGGCGCGTCGCGCATCCGACTTCGTTTCTGCATCCGCTCGCGCAATTCGATGCGCGCATCGCGGCCGACGCCATTCGCCTCTCGAAGCGCGAATACGAAATCTGCGCGCACCTCATCACGGGCCGCACCGTGCCCGAAGCCGCAGAAATTCTCGGCGTGCGCACCGCCACGGCCGAGTCCTATGTGAAGCGCGCCTTCGCCAAACTCGGCGTGCGCACCAAGCGCGAACTGGTGGCCTGGGGCCAGGCTTGCCCCCGTTTGCAGGGCGCGTAACGCGGCTTTTGCATCGATCGACGTCGATGTAAACATCTCCACTTCGTAATTCGCGCGCCGCGCGTCTCGCCTACCATCGCCCGATCGTCATCACTTCAAGATCGGAGACACAGGACATGCAGCGCGAACTCAACCAGCCGCTCGGCGGCAACGACATGCCGCGTTTCGGCGGCATCGCCACCATGATGCGGCTGCCGCAAGCGACCCGCACCGAAGGCCTCGACGCGTGTTTCGTCGGCGTGCCGCTCGACCTCGGCACCTCGAACCGCTCGGGCGCGCGCTTCGGGCCGCGTCAGATCCGCTCGGAATCGGTGCTGCTGCGTCCCTACAACATGGCGACGCGCGCCGCGCCGTTCGACTCGCTGCAAGTGGCCGATATCGGCGACGTCGCCACGAATCCGTACGATTTGAAGGACTCGATCCGCCTGATCGAAGCGGCCTACGACGAGATCGTCGCGACCGGCTGCCGGCCGATCACGCTCGGCGGCGACCACACGATCGCGTGGCCGATTCTGCGCGCGCTGCACAAGAAGTACGGCAAGGTCGCGGTCGTGCACATCGATGCGCACGCCGACGTCAACGACACCATGTTCGGCGAGAAGATCGCGCACGGCACGCCGTTCCGCCGCGCGGTGGAAGACGGCCTGCTCCAATGCGACAAGGTCACGCAGATCGGTCTGCGCGGCACCGGCTATCACGCCGACGACTTCGACTGGTGCCGTCAGCAAGGCTTCACCGTCGTACAAGCCGAGGAATGCTGGAACAAGTCGCTCGCGCCGCTGATGGCGCAGGTGCGCGAACGCGTGGGCGACACGCCCGTGTATCTGAGCTTCGACATCGACGGTCTCGATCCGTCGTTCGCGCCCGGCACCGGCACGCCGGAAGTGGGCGGGCTCACCGTGCAGCAGGGCCTCGAAATCGTGCGCGGCATGAAGGGCCTCAACGTGGTGGGCGCCGACCTCGTGGAAGTCTCGCCGCCGTATGACCAGGCCGGCACGACCGCGCTGGTGGGCGCGAACCTCGCGTTCGAAATGCTCTGCGTGATGCCGGGCGTCGCGTACCGCTGATACGCGCGTCGATGCGCACGATTACGCCCAACTCCGGCTCGATTCTCAACGGACACTCATCATGACCACCGTCACTCCTCTTCGCCGCGACGGCGGCCCGTTCGTGCTGCCCGCCGCCTTCGTTGCGGGCGCAACGATGCACGCCGACGACGCCAGACATGCCACCGCCATCCACAACGCCTCGACCGGCGAAACGATCGGCTGGCAGGAACCGGCGAGCGCCGCTCAGATCGACGCCGCCGTGCGCGCCGCGCATGACGCACTCGGCGCATGGCGCGCGACCCCGCCCGCCGCGCGCGGCAAGCTGCTGCGCAAGATCGCCGAACTGATCGAAGCGGACCGCGCGCGCCTCGCCGCAATGCAGATGCAGGTGAGCGGCAAGCCGCCGTTCGAAGCCGATCTCGACGTGAGCGACGCCGTCGCGACCTTCACGTATTACGGCGACCTGTGCGCGGAAACCGGCGCGTTCGCACCCGAAACGATCGCGCTGCCCGACGAGACCGTCACAGGCGAGCGCTATTACGAAGCGGTCGGCGTGGCCGCGCTGATCGTGCCGTGGAATTTCCCGATGGTGACGACCGCGTGGAAGCTCGCGCCCGCGCTCGCGGCGGGCTGCACCGTGGTGCTGAAACCGTCCGAGCTGACCTCGCCGGTCGAACATCTGCTGGCGCAGATCGTCAGCGAAGCGGGTGTGCCCGATGGCGTGGTCAATCTCGTCAACGGCGGCGGCGAAGTGGGCGCGCAGCTCACGGCGCATCCGCTCGTCGACAAGATTTCATTCACGGGCAGCACGGCCGTGGGCCGCAAGGTGATGCAGACGGCCGCGCTGGACATGAAGCGCGTGACGCTCGAACTGGGCGGCAAATCCGCGCTGATCGTGCGCGCCGATGCGGACATCGATCATGCGGTTTCGCTCGCGGTGAGCGGCGCGTTCGCGAACGCCGGACAGATGTGCTCGGCGACGGCGCGCATTCTCGTGCAGGACGACATCTACCGCAAATTCATGGCCGCGTTCGAGACGGCGGTGCGTGCGGTCAATGTGGGCGCGCCGGGTGTCGAGCAGGTCTCGATGGGGCCGCTGATTTCGCCGGCGCAGCGCGCGCGCGTGCAGGCGCTGGTTGAACAGGGCGTGGCGGCGGGCGCGCAGATCGCCTTCAGCGGCAACGCGGACCGCGCGCGCGGCGCGGGCTTTTTCATGGCGCCCGTGGTGGTGGCCGAGCCCGACGCCGACAACGTGTTGTGGACCGATGAGGTGTTCGGGCCGGTTGCGTGCGTGAAGTCGTTCCGCACCGACGATGAAGCCATCGCGCTGGCCAACGCTACGCGCTATGGACTCGTGGCGACGGTCGTGACGCAGGACGCCGGGGCGCAACGCCGCTACAAGGCGGAACTGCGCGCGGGCCTCGTCTGGATCAACACGCCGCAATTGATCTTTCCGCAGGTGTGCTGGGGCGGAATGGGCTTGAGCGGCATCGGGCGCGAACTGGGGCTCGCGGGTTTGCGCAGCTATCAGGAATTGCGGCACACGGTGGCCGCTGCGGGCTAATCGAAGCGATTTACCGCGGCGATTTTCTCCAGTGTTGTATGCGTGTTTGTGGCGCTTGCCCGGGTGGGGCGGCGCCGTTTTTTTGTGCGCGCGCAGTGCCGTGGCAGGTGAATGCCGCGTTCAAGGTTTGGAGATTTCAGCCGTTACTTCATTGGCTGTCCTGCTTCAGGGACATTCTTCGCACCGTCGATTTTCGCAGGCACGATGACACCACAAAAACTGCTCACATGGTTTGGCGAATTCGCCAAGGCGAATCCCACCTTTGTCGCCTCCGTCAGCATTCTCACGCTGGGCGGCATTCCGTTGCTGGCCTATGCGCTACACATCGACCAGTTGCCGGACTTCTCGCTGACCGACCTGACCGGCGCGCTGATCGCGACGTTCATCACCGAAGTGTTCGTTGGTGTTTTGCTCGCGGTCTATCTGGTGGCCGCGGGCTTTGCCGCACGCTGGAGCGTACGCTCGTTTTATCCGCTCGCCAGTTACTGGAGCGCGGCGAATCCGGCCAGGCTCGTCGAGCAGATCGAGCAGACCGGCATCGTGGACTATCTGATGAAGGGCCGATTCATCATCGGCGCAACCGTGATCTGTTCCATCGTATGGTCCGGTGTCATTGTCCCGGTCGTGGTCGATTGGCATGCGGCGGGACGCGCGTCATTCGTCAATTGGACCTTCTACGCCGCTTCGCTTCTCTGCGCGATTGCGCTCACGCTGGCGGACTGGCGCAAACGGCAACGCAAGCAGCTACACCCATGGCCGAAGTTCGCATTGGGCGGAGCAATGTTGCTGACGTGGAGCGTGTGGCTCGGCTGGCGAATCTATGCGCCCGGCCCGGTCCCGCCCGTTACCGCGCAACCTGCTGCTGCCACAGCAAGCGCCGCCGCGCATGATCCATCAAGCGGCGACTGGCTCACCCTGGCCATTCATCGCCTGTCTTCGTTCAATCCCTTGTATTGCGTGGCAGCGATCGCAGCCGTAGCGATCGCCATCTACATCCTGACGCGATGGTTCAAGGAGATCAAAACACTGTTCCAGCGGCTGGTGTCCGACCAGGAAATGCGATTGCGCAACGCGAAAATATTCACCACCGCGCTCTTTGGATTCGCGATGGTGTTGCCGGTGCTGTTCCTCTGGGCGATCGTCGTCAACGGTAAAACGGAACTGCAAACATACGTGGCCGTCGCCGGCTGCGTGATGCTCGCCATGCTGAACTGGCTGAGCTTCGCGGCCCACAGGACGACAGTGCGGTTACTGACCATGGCAGGCGCGCTGTTCTTCTGCGTGGCCTTCGTGCCTTTGCTGATGCAGAACCCAACGTTCTATCCGCAGATGGTCGTACGCATGCTGGGACTCGGGAATATCTACGCATCGAGCGTCACGCTCTCATCGCAGCAATGCGCGACGCTGCGTCCCTATGGCGTGGATTGTGAAGCGAAGAAAGACGAGAGCATCACGATGACCAACGTGAACATCCTGAACCGCCTCGGCAATTCGGTGCTCATGGAACTGATGGTGGACGACACGCAGGTCTGTGGCCTCGGAGGCAGCGCGTCCCGGCAATTGCCGTCAAGCGACGCACACGGCGAAATCCGTCTGCGTGAACTGACGCTCTGTCATGGCGTTCCCCAGCAGCAACAGCGGGACACCGGCTGTGATTCGCTGCTGATGGAACGCTTGCGGTATCCGACGCACCTCGATCCCGCGCATCTGACCTGCGTGCACCTCAGCGTCCCCAAGGATCAACTGGTCGGATTCACGCCGGACGGCGCACGCACCTACCTCCACGGCTACTCGCACTATGTCGATGCCATCAAGCGGCCTGCACCCGTGCCGACGCCGGCACCCCAGCCGAAGCCGGCACCGAAACCCCACCCGCATCCGCATCCCGCGCCGCGCCCCTGCGACTGCCTCACGCGCGGGCCGGAAACCACACCGGCAAACTGAGCACCACGCGCGCCATCGACGCGGCGCGCCTCACGCTTTCGCGGAATTCGCCGTCACCAGCGTCGCGCAGCACGGCACGATGCACAGCAACCCCAGCAGCACCCAGAACGCCGTCTCCAGCCCCACCGCCTTCGCGACGAAGCCCACCCCAGCCGGGCCGACCAGAATCCCCGCATAACCCGTCGTCGTGATCGCGGCGATCGCCATGGCGGCGGGCATCGCCTGTTGCGAACCCGCGCGCCGGAACAGCACCGGCACGATGTTCGCCGCGCCAAGGCCGATCAGCAGAAAGCCCGCCAGCGCCAGCGTCGCGAGCGGCGACAGCAGCACGACCGCGAACCCCGCCACCGCCACCGCGCCGCCCCAGATCAGCGTCGCGCGGTCGCCGATGCGCGCGGTCACGGCGTCGCCGGTCAGGCGGCCCGCCGTCATCGCGATCGCGAACAGCATGTAGCCGAGGCCGCCCTGCGCGGCGCTCACGAGCCCCTTGCCCGTGATGAGTAGCGCGCTCCAGTCGAGCAACGCGCCTTCGGCGAGAAACGTGATGCCCGTGAGCGCCGCGATCAGCAGCACGATGCCGCGCGGCGTGACGAACAACGGACCGCCGCCCGCCTGCTTCGCGCGCAGCAGACGCGGACGCGCCACGAGCATCGCCGCCAGCATCAGCACCGAGCACAGCAGCGTGCTTTCGAGCGCGCCCACCTGCATCGAAAGCAGGAAGGTCATGAACGTCGATCCCGCGAAGCCGCCCACGCTGAACAGCGCATGAAAGCCCGACATCAGCGGACGTTGCGCCGCACGCTCGACCTCGACGGCATGCACGTTCATGGCGACGTCGAGCGAACCGAGCGCCGCGCCGAACGCCAGCAGCGTGATGCCGAGCGCAAGCGGCGTGGCCGCGATCGTCAGCAGCGGCAGAACGATCGCGAGCCCGATACCGCTCGCCACGATAATCGGCTTGCTGCCATAACGCGCGCTCAGCGCGCCGGTTAGCATCATCGCCGCGACCGAGCCGAGGCCGATGCACAGCAGCAGCATGCCGAGCAGACCGTCGTCCACGTCGAGCCGATGCTTCGCGAACGGCACCAGCGGCGCCCAGCACGCAATGCCGAAGCCGGCGACGAGAAAAGCCAGACGCGTCGCGAGACGCGTGGCGGGACGATCGGCGAAATCCATCGGGTTCGGCTCCGTGCGGTGAGGTTGAATGGCGGGAAAGCGGCAGACGCGTCAGCGTGCGTCGGGACGTTCGGCCTTGATGACCACCGTGCCCGCTTTCGTGAGCGCCTTGATGTGCGCAGGCGGTGCGTCGTGCTCGACGATCACGCTCGCGATGTCGTCGATCGACGCGACGCGATGCGCGGCGCTCGCGCCGAGTTTGTCCGTGGTGCTCAATATGGCAACGCGGCGGCTGCGCGCGAGCAGCGCGCGTTTGAAACCGGCATCCGCGAATTCGAACGCGCTCACGCCGTCTTGCGGCGCGACGGCGCACGCGCCGAGAAAACAGCGGTCGATATTCATGTTCGCGATGCAGGCGAGCGCCGCGGCGTCGACGCTGCCGCCCACCACCGGGTCCACCGCGCCGCCCACCATGATGAGCGCGATGTCGGCGCGCCGCAGCAGCGCGGCGGCGACGTCGATGGAATTGGTGGCGACGGTGAGATCGTGGTCTTCGGGCAGCGCGTCGGCGAGCGCGAGGTGCGTGCTGCCGCTGTCGAGAAACAGCAGTTCGCCGCGTTCGATCTGCGCGACGGCGGCGCGCGCGAGCGCGGCCTTGCGTTCGCGCGCGGCGTCCATGCGCGCGGACATGGGCGCGGACGCGGACGAGACGGGCAGCGCGCCGCCGTAGACGCGGCGGCAGCGCCCTTCGGCGGCGAGCGCGCGCAGGTCGCGGCGGATCGCGTCTTCGGACACGCCGAATTCGGCAGCGAGTGCGACGGCCACGACGGACTCGCCGGCGGTGAGGCGGCTGGAGATCAGTTCGCGGCGGGCAAGCGGAATGTCATCGGTCATGCCCGATGATATCGTGCATAAACGAGAATGTAAACGTGCACAAACGTGCACGGTTATTCCTATCCATCGGTCTGATTGATCGCGTCCTTCCTCATTCCGGCACCTCAATCACCCCTTCCAGATACTGCACGGCCTGCCCGGCGATCCGCACGCGGCCCGCATCGAGCCTGCAATGCAGCAGCCCACTGCGCCGCGAAGCCTGCAACGCGAGCAACTGCGTTTTCCCAAGCCGTTTCGCCCACAGCGGCGTGAGCGCGGTATGAATCGAGCCGGTCACGGGATCTTCATCGCCACCATTTGCGGGCCAGAAGTAGCGCGACGCGAAATCGACGCCATCGCCCGGCGCCGTCACCACCACATCACGCGGCCCGAGGCGCGCAATCAAGGCGAGATCGGGCACGACGGCGCGCACCTGCGCCTCGTTTTCATACACGGCAATATAGGCTTGCTGACAAACAAAAACTTCTCGCGGACGAATCGACAAACCCCGTGCCAGTTCATCCGGCAATTCGCTGACCGGTTCGATTTCGCGCTGAGGAAAATCCATTTCAATCATGCCGTGCGCGCCGCGTCGAACGCTAAATGCGCCCACTGCATCGGCATGAAATTCAATCTGCTCGCGTTCGGGAAAACGTTTGAACAACACGAATGCGCTTGCCAGTGTCGCGTGTCCGCAAAAGGCAATTTCGGTGATCGGCGAAAACCAGCGAATGGCGAATCGCCCATTCGCATCGGGCGCGACGAAAGCCGTTTCGGACAGGTTGTTTTCCGTCGCCACCGCTTGCATCAGCGAAACGGGAAGCCAGCGTTCCAGCAATACGACCGCTGCGTAATTGCCTTTGAAGATTTCGCTGGTAAACGCATCGATTTGGTAGAGAGGCAGCTTCATGGCGCGTGGTTATCCTGAACGATAAATTGCTTCCGAAAGTCGTCCTTATGCTATCGGCCGCTATTCGCTTCGGACAGATACGCCTTGAGACTTAGCTCGATAAAAATTGACCGCTGCGCAAACTCACCTCGACTGTTCGCTTCCGGTCGGCCGACAGTGGCCCCGAATGCCGAACGAAAGCAATCGCCGCCATGATGGGGTAAACCAGATCAATGCCCGATCACCGCCTTTCGCATCGAGCGTCTGGCGACGATCAGCCTGCCAGAAATGTTCGGACTTGTCAGTGTTTCTGATAATTGGCATGCCCGGCGAATTACGACAGCTCCGGCCCGAAATGCGCCGCTATGCCGATTTCTGCATCGAAGCTGTTTAATTCCTGCAAGACTCGACCACTTTTGGACTTCTATATTGCTCGCAGCCAACCAGCGCAATGCCGCAATGCGAGGGGCACGCGCCTGCAAGACCGTCAAGGGTGCAGGTTCCCGCACGATCCACCATCGAGGAGTCCAACAACAATGAAAATGCAGAAGTCGTTCGTTTCCGCCGCATGCGTTCTGGGCGCAACCCTGAGCATCGCGCCCTGCGTTTTCGCAGCCGCGCCCGTCGAGGTCAAGATCGGTTTCGCCGCGCCGCTGACCGGCGGCCAGGCCCACTATGGCGCCGACTTCAAGAGCGGCGTACAGCTCGCCATCGACGACATGAACGCCGCCAATCCGGTCATCGGCGGCAAGCCGGTGCATTTCGTGCTCGACGCCCAGGACGACCAGGCCGATCCGCGCACCGGCACGACCGTCGCGCAGAAGCTCGTCGACGACGGCGTGGTCGCCGTGATCGGCCATTACAACTCGGGCACCAGCATTCCGGCCGCGCCGATCTACGCGAAGGCCGGCATTCCGGAAATCGCCATGGCCACCGCGCCGACCTACACGCGCCTCGGTCTGCCGACCACCTTCCGCCTGCTGACCTCGGACACGCAGCTCGGCAGCGTGCTCGGCGACTACGCGGTGAAGGGCCTCAAGTTCAAGCGTCTGGCCATCGTCGACGACCGCACGGCTTACGGCCAGGGCGTCGCCGAGGAGTTCAGCAAGGCCGCGAAGGCGGCGGGCGCGACCATCGTCGATCAGGAATACACGAGCGACAAGGCCGTGGACTTCCGCGCGATTCTCACCAAGATCAAGGCGGCGAACGTCGATGCCGTGTTCTACGGCGGCGCCGACACGCAGGCCGCGCCGATGCTCAAGCAGATGCGCTCGCTCGCCATCAAGGCGCCGCTGATCGGCCCGGACATGGTGCAGTCGGCCAACCTCATCAAGGTGGCGGGCGAGGCGTCGGACGGCACGCTGGCCGCGTCGGAAGGCAGCCCGCTCGCGCAGATGCCCGGCGGCAAGGCGTTCGCGGATCACTATCAGAAGCGTTTCAGCCAGCCGGTCGAGCTGTACGCGCCGTATGCCTACGACGGCACGATGGCCGTGTTCAACGCGATGAAGAAGGCCGATTCGACCGATCCGCACGTGTTCCTGAGCGCGCTGAAAGCCACCAACATGAAGGGCGTGACGACCAGCGAACTCTCGTATGACCAGTACGGCGACCTGAAGTACGGCGGCGTGACGGTCTACAAGGTCGTGGGCGGCGAGTGGAAGCCGCTGCAAACCGTGGGCGTGAAGGACTAAGCCGCGCACGTGTACGCACGAAGCCGCGAAGGCGTGCGCGCTTTCGCGGCTTTTTTATGCGGGTCGCGCCGCGCGCAACTGCGCCAGCAGCGCGTCGCCCGTCCACGAAGGCCGCGCTGCGCTGCGCTCGGCTTCGCGTACGAGTTCGACCAGCCGCCCGTTCACTGGCGCCTTGCGGCCCAGATGCCCCGCGAGGCGCACCACTTCGCCGTTGATCCAGTCGATTTCCGTGCTGCGGCCCGCCGCCAGATCGTCGGACATGGACGAGCGCGCATGCGGATCGATCGTCAGCATCGCGCGGCCGAGGCGTTCGAACCACGTATCGGACACCGTCAGCAGACGCGGAATCCACGTCGCGGGCAGCGGCGTCACCTTCGCCGGCCGGATGCCCGCCAGCCCGAGCAGCGCGAGCGCTTCCTTTTGCGCCATCGCGAGACACAAGCGGTACGCGCGCTGCGACAGTTCTTCCTTGAGCGGCCGGTTCGCCAGCGCGTTGATCGCGTTGTTCAGATTGAGCAGTAACTTGGCCCATTGCACCGGCAGCATGTCGGCGTGCTCGACGAGCGGCAGTTCCGCCTGCCTGAACGCATCGACGAAAGGCTGCATGGCGGGGGCGTGACGGATCACCAGTTCGCCCGCCGATCCCTGATGAAACGCGCCCGGCCCGCGCTCGACGACGTTGAACGGCACCATCCCTTCGAGCACCGTCTGATGCGGCAGCGCGGCGCGCAGCACGTCCGCATTGCCCACGCCGTTCTGGAAGCTCACGACGACCGCGCCGGGACGCAGCACGCCTGCGAGTTCCGCCGCGGCGACAGGCGTCGCGGCCGACTTCACGGTGACCAGCACGAGATCGGCGGCGATGGCGCGCGCCGCGTGCGTCGCGACGTCCACGCGTTCGGGCGGCACCTGCCAGCGGCGCGCGTCGTGACGCGAGAGCGTGAGCCCTTCGGCGCGCAAGGCGTCCGCGATCCGCGCGCGCCCGATGAAGGCGACGTCGCCGCCCGCCGCCAGCAGCCGCCCGCCGAGGTAGCAGCCGACCGATCCCGCCCCGTAGATGAATATTTTTGCCATGCCGTGACTCGTGTGTCGAAAGGTCCCGCCCGAGGAATAACGTTTGGCCGCGCGCGTTATTCCCGGTGCTGCAAGCTTATTGCGCGTAACCGGAGTTGAGCCGGTCGAGACGGCGCAGCAAACCGGGCCACACGAGCGCGCCCGGCGAGATGCCGCGCGTGACCTGCGCGATCTGCTGCTTGATGCCGTCGAGAATCGGCTGGCCGATGCACGTGAGCTTGCCGCCGCCCGACTGCGCGCGCACCTGGATCATGCAGGACGCTTCGAAGAAGTACATCGCCACGAAGGCGTCCGCCGCCGTCGCGCCCACGGTCAGCAAGCCGTGATTGCGCAGCATGAGGTAGGTCTTCTTACCGAGGTCGCTGACGAGGCTCGGCTTTTCGGCTTCGTTGAGCGCGATGCCCTCGTAGTCGTGATAGCCGAGCGAGGCCAGCACGCCGAGCGACTGCTGCGAGAGCGGCAGCAGCCCCGCCGCTTGCGCCGACACGGCCACGCCATTGACCGAATGCGTATGCATGACGCACAGCGCGTCCTCGCGCGCCTGGTGAATGGCGCTGTGAATCGTGAATCCGGCCGGATTGATGTCGTAAGGCGAGTCGCTGACCTTGCGGCCGTCGAGATCGATCTTCACCAGCGACGACGCGGTGATCTCGTCGAACATCATGCCGTACGGGTTGATCAGAAAATGATGCTCGGGGCCGGGCACGCGCGCGGAGATGTGGGTAAACACCAAGTCGTCCCAACCGAACAGCGCGGTGAGCCGGTAAGCCGCCGCGAGATTGACGCGCGCGTCCCACTCGGCGGGGGAAATGTCGTGCTTGAGGCTGGCATTGGACGAAGTCACGGTCGCTCCTTGATCGAGGTTCGAAAGCGCTATCATGCGCGCGAACGCGCCCGCCATTTGTCGGCCAGGCGACATCTCGATGCGATCGGGCCTGGGGCGCCGGGCGCGGTCGACATCGCAGCACCGAACTCGTCAACCTGAAATTAATTCGGATGCCTATTCATCATTCCGATTTTGAGCGCCGCGAGCGCACCGACCACGCCATGCGCTTGCGTCCGTCGCGATCGCCGAAATGCGCCATGATCACGCCACCGAGCGGACGCGCGAGATAACCGTCCGCGAAAATGCTCAGATCGCCACGGCCGCCAGCAGTTCGTTGATCGGAGCGAGGCGCACGCGCGTCGCGAGCATCATCGACTCCGCATTCGCCGGCGCAGGCCGCCGCCCGAATGGCCGATAGATTTCGTCGCCGCGCCGGATCGACTCGCCGCTCAGCACGCACACGCCGTTGCGCCGCGCCTTCGTGCAGCGCCAGATCTGCTCGCCGTAACGGCACGCCGTGGGGTCCATCCAGATGATCGAAGCGGTCATGGGCGTCGGGCGCTCCACGATGCGCACGGCGGCGCTACTTCTCGCACCCAGCGCCCCCTGCGGACGCGAAGCGGCCGCAAGACGCGGCGACGCCGTCTTGCGCGTACGCGCCGCGCGCGGCGCCTCGCCGGGCGCGCACGCGAGCCGCGACAGCACCGAGAGCGTATGCGCCCACGGATCGGATTGCATGGCGGAAACGTCCATCGCTGTGGCTCCCTCGGGCTCCGTTGTTCGGCATCGCCGGCATCGCGCCGGGCCAACGCGTGCTCACGCACGCAAGCGTAACGTTATCCGTTGAGCATCGCCGCGGTCCATTGCACGATCGGTTTCCGCCGCCATACATTGGCGTAGGGCGCCTTATACCAAGGCATAAGCCGGGCGCGCGCGAGGTATGCGCCGGGCGCCGATTCGCCCGATCGCGCCGCTCTCGCGCCCCGAATCTGTGCGTATGCACAAAAAGGCGAACCGGCTCATCCCGGAGCGGCGTCGCCTGGGCCGAACGCGGCGGCCAGCGAGAACACGAAGCGCGTACCGCACGGCGTATTCGGTTCGACGTCGAGCGTGCCGCCATGACGCTCGACGATCGAGCGGCAGATCGACAGCCCGAGTCCCATGCCCGTCGCCTTGGTCGTCACGAACGGTTCGAACAGCGAATGGGCGACCGTGGCGTCGAGTCCCGGTCCCGTATCGGCGACCGTGATGCGCGCGCGGCCGTCGTCGTCGATCGTACTCGACAGGTCGAGCAGCCGCTCGGGCGACGCCGCGCCGCCCATCGCCTCCACCGCATTGACGATCAGATTGAGCGCGACCTGC
Source organism: Paraburkholderia tropica (assembly GCF_014171495.1). Taxonomy (NCBI): domain Bacteria; kingdom Pseudomonadati; phylum Pseudomonadota; class Betaproteobacteria; order Burkholderiales; family Burkholderiaceae; genus Paraburkholderia; species Paraburkholderia tropica. The sequence continues at coordinate 953,605 of NZ_CP049136.1, read as the reverse complement.
TGGATCTGGATGCGATCGCCCTTCACGAAGCAACCCGACGCGATGCGGTTGCGCACCTCCACGTCGTGATGATCGACTTCGGCGCCCGCGAGCAGCAGCGCTTCCGACACCGCGCCGCGCAAGTCGAACACCGTGAGGCGCGGCGGCACGTTGCGCGCGAGTTCGCGCATGCCGTGAATCACGTCCGAGGCGCGCTGGCTTTCGTTCGCGACGAGTTCGAACAGCTTGCGCGCCTCGTCGACGGCGGGCGGCTCGCGATTGAGCCAATGCACGCCCGCCGATGCCGACGAATGAATCGCGCTCACCGGCTGGCTGATTTCGTGCGCGATGGACGCCACGAACTGGCCCATCGTCGTAAGCCGCGTCACGCGCGCCAGTTCCGCCATCGCGTTGCGCAACGCTTCCTCGGTGTGCGCGATCCGCTGATTCTGCTCGACCATGTCGTGATAAAGCCGCGCGTTTTCGAGCGCGATCGCCGCCTGCGCGCCGAGTACCGAGAGCACGGCGATTTTGTCGTCGGTGAAGGCGTTTTGGCTGAGGCGGTTCTCCAGAAATAGCAGGCCGACCAGCCCGCCCTGACGCAGCAGCGGCATGCACAGCAGCGACTTCACGCGCGTGCGGCGCACGTAGTCGTCGCGCGTGTAAGCACCGTCGCCGGCCGCGTCGCCCAGCGCGAGCGGCTGACCCGTGCGCATCACCGTGCGCAGTACCGTGAGCGGCAAATCCTCGCTCGACACCGCGCGCCGCACGACGTTGACTTCCGCGAGTTCGGCGAGCGTCACTGCTTCGGCGTGGATCTGCCAGCGTGTCTCGCGCGATGCATCGCCCGGCGGCGCTTCGTGCTGCAATGCCAGCACACAGCGCTGCGCCCCGGCGTGTTCGAGCGTGACGAGCACCAGCGTTTCGATCAGGCGGCTCAGCACGATCTCGCTCGACAGCGCGCTCGACGCCTTGATCACCGCCGCCACATCGAGTTGCTGCGCCGGATAGTCCGCGCTCGCCGCCAGCGCGCCCGCAGCGCTTTCCGGTTTCGCGCCGCGCTCCGTAAGCGCGCGCACCTTCGCGTTCGCGCCCCACCACGCGTAGGCGTGCGAGGCGTCGCGCAGGTACGCGTCGGCAACCGTGGCGAGTCCCTGTTGCCGATGAAAATCCGCCGCGAGTTCGCAGGCAATGGCCTCGACATGCAGGATGCGCCGTTCGTGCGCGTGGCGAATCGCCTTGTTGTAGAGCCGCTCCGCATCGCCCGCGCGGCCATCGATGCGCGCGATCTCGGCTTCGACCAGCGCGGCGCGGCCCGTGAGATTCGCGGGCCCCACACGCGCCCACCCGGCCAGTTGCGCATGATGCGCATCGAGCGCCGCGCGATGCGCCGCCGCTTCGGCGGGCGCGGCCGCGAGCATGTACGCCTTCGCCCGCGCGAGCGCGCCGAAGAAGCGATATTCGATCAATTCGAGGAACATGCGCGAGGCGCCGATCGCGCGCTGCGCCGCCGCCTCCGCTTCGAGCGCCGCCGCCAGATCGCCGCCGATCACGCTCGCCTGCAACCTGCAGGTCCAGTACGCGAAGCCCACGCTCGTCGCGTTCGACTTCACGAGTTCGAGGTCGCGCTGCGCTTCTTCGTCGACGGCGTGCATGTCGCGTCCATCACGTCCATCACGTCCATCACGCCCATCACGCACCTGCTCGATCAACGCAATCTGCGCGCGGAAGATTCCCGAGTACAGAAAGAACTTGGACAGCCGCGCCACGTTCAGGCCGTTCTGCGCCTGCACGAGCACCTCGTCGAGCGGACGGCCAGCCAGCAGCAGCACGCTCGTCACGTTGCGCGCGCCCGAGACGTCGAACACCAGATCGCCGCTTTCGCGCGCGACCTTCGTGGCCTGCTCGATATAGGGCATGCCGTCTTGCGCGGGCCGCGTCCACGGAATCACGAGGCTGCCGAAGCGCATGTAGATGCGCGACCTGTAGCGCGACTGCCCGCAGCGATCGACGATATCGACGGCCAGCTGCGCGAATTCATAGCCGGTCTGGTGATCGCCGTAACGCTCCGCGAACACCAGATTCAGGCAGACGAAACCATAAGCCGCCGAATCGGACAAACCGTGCCGCACGCTCAGCAGCGCCATGTTCAGCAGGATCACGTCGAGCAGATTGACGTCGATGAACAGCGCGGGCGGAATCAGGTCCGCGAGCACGTCGAGCGCCGCGCGCCAGAGCGGATCGTCCACCCAGCCGAGCGTTGCGAGCTGCGCCACGGGCCGCTCGCCGAGCGCGTCGCGCAATTGCGCATGCAGTGCGTGGACCACCTCGTCGCCGGGCCGCTCGTCGATACGCACGCCGAGGCGCGCGAGAAAATCGAGCCCCGTCGCGAGCGCCTGGGTCTGGCGGCTCTGCGCCGTTTGCAGACTGGCCGTCAACCGCGTGAGTTCGGCGCGCAGCGTCATGCCGATGGGCTTGCGCGCGAGCGTGCTCAGACGCGCCTCGGCGGGCGCCAGCGTGCCGATCAGGCATTCGACGTCGGCGCGATAGAACTCGGTCCATTGCGCGATTTCGGCGTCGGCGTGGGCGTCGATCAGCGCGGCGGCCGTTTCGAAATAGACGAGCGCCGAGGTGTACGCGGTCGCCGCCTTCGCCCGTTCGCCCGCCAGCAGATTGAGGCGCGCGAAGCGGGCGCGTTCGTCGGCGTCCTCGATGTGCGCCGCGCCGCGATTGATCTGGTTGGCGACCACGAACAGCTCGTCGGTGGGCGCGTCCTCGCGCAGACGCATCGCGAGGCGGCGGCCCGCGTCGAGATGCGTGCTCACGCGCGCGGCGTCGCTCATCGACGCATAGGCGGCCTCGCGAATGCGATCGTGCGCGAAACGCAGCACCTGCGCATCGCGGTCGATCAGCGACGCGTGCAGCGCTTCGTGCAGGCTCGCCTGCGCCGCGTCCACGCTCAGGCCCGCGGCGGCGGCGAGATCGTCGAGCTTCACGGCCGCGCCCAGACACGCCATCACCTGAAGCGCGCGCCGCGCCGCCGCGCCCAGCCGCGCGAAACGCAGCAGCATGAGGTCCGCGACATTGTCCGAATAGAGCTTCGCGCGGATGCCGTCGACATCGCGCAGCCGCAGCGTGCCTTTCTGCTCGAACTCGATCAGTCCTTCGCTCGACAGTTCGGCCGCGAATTGCAGCGTGAAAAACGGATTGCCGCCGGTCTTTTCGCGGATCAGATCGATCACCGGATGCGCGGCATCCAGTTCGCAGCCGAGCGTGTCGCCGATCAGTTGCACCACGTCGCCGCGGTCGAGCGGCTCCACCGCCAGCACCTGATGGCGGCCGCGCGCCTCGCCGATCAGACGCGCGACCGCGTGCTCGGCGCCGACTTCGTTGCTGCGATACGCCGCGATCAGCATGACGTGCGCCAGTTCGTCGTCGCGCGTCAGATGGTCGAGCACCGTGAGCGTGCCTTCGTCCGCCCATTGCAGGTCGTCGAGGAACAGTACGACGCTGCGCCCGGGCTGCGCGAGTCCCTTGAGCAGATCGGCGAGCGTGCGCAGATAACGCGCGCGGTCCACGTTGAACGTGGCATCGTCGCCGTGCGCCGGATCGCCCAGAATCAGCTTCAGGTCGGGCAGCAGCGCATAGAGCAGGCTCGCGCGCGCGCCGAGGCGTGCGGCGAGACGCGCGCGCGTGGCCGCGAAGCCGGCGTCGTCCTGACCGAGAATCGGATGGATCAGGCGTTCGAGCGCGCGGGCCAGCGCGCCGTATGGCAAGGTCGAATCGAGCTGTTCGCAGACGCCGCGCGCAAAGGCGATCGCCGCCGCGCCGGTCGCGTTGGCCCATTGCGCGACCAGCGCCGACTTGCCGCTGCCCGAATAGCCGCTCACGAACACAAGTTCCACACCGCCGCTTTCGCTCACGCGGCGCAAGGTCGCGTCGAGCGCGTCGAGTTGCGCGCGTCGTCCGTACAGCGCGCCCGCGCGGCGGCCGACCGCCACCGTCGCGTGCAGATCGAGCGGAAAAGCCGGGGGATTCGCGGGCCGGTTTGCGGGCCGGTTTGCGGGCGGATTCGCGGCGGCATCGGCGGCATCGGCGGATTCGACGGGTTCGGATGGTTCAGCGGATTCAACGCCCGCAACGGTTCGCGCGCAGCGTGCGAGATCGGCGAGCAAGCCCGTCGCGGATTGATAGCGCTCGTCGGGATTCTTCGCGAGCAGCTTCATGACGATCGCCTCGACCTGACGCGGCAGCCCGAGCGCATACGCCGATGGCCGGATCGGCGGCTTCGCGAGATGCGCATGCGCGAGCGCGATACGGTCCGCGCCCGTGAGCGGCAGCACGCCGGTCAGCATTTCGTAGAAGAGGCAGCCGAGCGAATAGAGGTCCGCGCGGCCATCCGGCGCGCGGTCGGCGCGCGCGCAGCGCTCCGGCGACATGTACTCCATCGCCCCGCGCCAGCCCGGCAGCGCCTCATGCGCGACGTCGGCATCGGCACGCTGCGCGCAACCGAAGCCCGTGAGACAGGCCGAGCGTTCGTCCGCGTCGAGCAGAATGTTGTCGGGGTTCAGATCGCCATGCACGAGCCCGGCCCGATGCAGCGACGCCACCGCCGCAGCCATCGCCATCGACACGCGCAGGAAGCGCCCGGTCTTCTGCGGCGCGCCCCAGCGCTGCCGCAGCGGCGTGCCGCCCGTATCCTCAAGCGCCAGCGCGAAGCGGCCGTTCTCGCGCAACTGCGCGAGCGGACGCGCGGCCCAGGGCGCGGCCAGACCCCCGCGCAACGCATATTCGTGCTCGAGTTGCGCCACCTGCGCGCGCTGCGCGAACTCGTCCTGCGCGACCGCGAACAGCAGGCGGCTGCCTTCGCGATCGACGCCGCGATACAGCGCAATCGGCCCCGCACGCAGCAGCGTGACCTGATAGTCGGCGAGTTGCTGGAGGCTCGCGTCGGGGTGGCTCATACGGCGGCGGCGTCGAGCGCCGAGAGTTCGAAGCAGAAGGTCGCGCCGGCGTCGTCGTTGTTGAAGGCCCAGATCGTGCCGCGATGCTCGTCCACGATCGAGCGGCAAATCGAGAGCCCGAGGCCCATGCCGTCCGACTTCGTCGTGAAGAACGGCTCGAACAGCCGGTCGATGATATCGGCGGGAATGCCGGTGCCGGAATCGCTCACCGACACGCGCACCGCGTGCGTGCCCGACAATTCCGCCGAGATCCGCAGCACGCGCGCGCCGCCCGCCGAACGCAGGATCGAATGCATGCCGTTGAAGACGAGGTTCATCAGGACCTGCTGAATCTGGATCTTGTCGGCGGCCACCCTCGGCAGTTCGCCGCCGGTCACCACGCGCAGGCGAATGTCGTTCTTCTCCAGTTCCTGACGCACCAGCGCGACCACTTCGGCCACCGTCTGCGTCATGTCGATGGCGGCGCGGTTCGAGCGCTCCTTGCGCGCCAGCGCGCGCAGCCGGTTGATGACCTCGCTCGCGCGATCCGCATCGCTGACGATGCGCGCGAGATTCGTGCGCGCCTCGTCGAGCGACGGCACCGCGCGGTTCAGCCAGCGCATGCCCGCTTCGCCGTGCGTGATGATCGCCATCAGCGGCTGCTTGAGATCGTGCGCGATCGAAGCGGTCAGCTCGCCGAGCGTGGACACGCGCGTCACGTGCGTGAGTTCCGCCTGCGCGCGCAGCAACGCGTTCTGCGCCTGATGGATCTCGGTCATGTCGGCGAGCGCGCCCACGTACTCGACCGCTTTCGACTGCGCGTTGCCGACCGGCCGCGCGACCATGCGCAGATACTTGATCGCGCCGCGCGCCACGCACACGCGGTACTCGACTTCGACGATCGACGCGCGCGCCTCGGCCTCGCGCAGCGCGCGCCGGACCTGCTCGACATCGTCGGGATGAATGCGCTCCAGCATGAAGTCCATATGCGGCTGGCGTGGCTCGCTCACTTCGAGAATGCGCCACGTCTGCGCGGAACACGTCATGTCGCGCGACTCCACGTTCCAGCCCACGCTGCCGATATTGCTCAGGCGCTGCGCTTCCGAGAGATACATCTCGCTGCGCCGCAATGCGTCTTCGGAGGCGCGCCGCTCGGTCACGTCAGTGGTCGAGCCGATATATTCGCGCGCGGCGATTTCGCCGTTGCCCTGCGTTTGCGCCGCCGCGACAGTATCGTTCGCGACGGCACCCTCGCCGCCTTCGCGGCTCGACCACGGCCGGAAAATCACCTGCAAGCGACGCACCGCGCCATTGCCCTGCACCGTCGAAAATTCGAAGCTGTGCATGCCGTCTTCGCAGATCGCATTCGCAAATACTTCCTTGAAACGCAGCCGGTCCTCGATCTGTACGCGCTCCAGACACATTTCGAGCGTCGGGCTCGCGCACGCCACTTCCACGCCCCACAGTTCATAGTTCTCGCGCGACCACAGCATCTCGCCCGTCGTCGCGTTCCAGATCCACGTGCCGGTCTTGCTGATGCGCTGGCCTTCTTCCAGAAACGCCTCGCTGCGCCGCAGCCGTTCTTCGGTGTGACGTCGCTCGATATTCTCGCGCTTGAGCGCCGAATACAGGCGCGCGTTCTCGATCGAAATAGCCGCCTGCGAAGCCAGCATGTTCATCAGATTCACGCGCGCGACATCGAACACATAGGGCGTGATGCCGTTTTCCATATACAGCACGCCGACGAGTTCGCCGTGCCGCAACAGCGGCAGGCACAACAGCGAACGGCAGCGTCCTGCAATCAGATAACGGTCGTCGCGGAAGTCGTTCGGCTCCGCACCGTCTTCGATCACGACGTTCTCGCGCACGCGCATCACATGGCGCACCACCGTGAGCGGCAGCACGCTTTCGCACAGGCCGAGATCGTTCGCGCGTACCGTAATGCCGCTTTTGTCGAAACCCGCTTCGGCCGCGATGCGAAAACTCTCGCCCGACCAGAGGATCAGCAATGCGCGCTGCGCGCCGCTATGGCGCACGGCGATGCGCATGAACGCCTGCACGAGCTTGTCGAGATCGATCTCGCTCGATACGGCCTGCGAAAGCTGCACCATCGCCGCCACGTCGACCGTGCCGAGCGGCGCGATCTGCGCCGCCGCGCCGCGCACCGAGACCGCCGGTTCGCGCAGATGCTGGAACGCTTGTTCGAGATTGCGCACCTTGGCGTCGGCGCCCCAACGCGCGTAAGCGTCGCGCGCCGAACGCAGACACGCCTGCGCCAGCGAACGCAATTCGCGCCGCGCGTAGAAGTGCGCGGAAAACTCATGCGCGATCGCCTCGCAATGCGGCTGGCCGTTCTCGCGCGCGAGCGCAATCGCGCGCTCGTACGCCTGACCGGCCTGCTCGACATCGCCGACCAGACGCGCGTATTCGGCCATCACCAGCGCATGGCGGCTGCCGTAGTTCTCCGGCGAACTGTCGGCCCATGCCTTGAGCCGATCCATCGAGCCGACCAGATCGGCTTGCGCGCTTTCGGTCAGGCCTTCCACGCGCTCGTCGAGCACGCGCAGAATCGACAGCGCGCGAATGAAGTGATACGTGACTTCGATCGGCATCGCCATGACCGCGCCCAGCATCGGCTCGATCTCGTGGGCCCGCTCCAGCACCGTCGCGAAACGGTTGTGCAGAAAGTCTTCCTTCATCTCCATGATCGCGGCGAACGCAATGCCGCAACCGAACTGCGCTTCGCGCACGCTATCGACGAGTTCGCGATGCGTCGACGTAATGCCCGCGCCGCCCGGCTCGATGCCCTGCAAACGCAGCAGGAACATCAATTCGAGTTCGATGGTGACGCAGATGGCCTTGTTGCGCAGCTCGTTCGCGAAGCGCGCGTTCTCGCGGCCCAGCGCGATCACTTCGCTCAAATGCTCGCCCCGCTCGTACGCGAGCCAGATGCCTTCGAAGGCGATATAGCCCGCGTAGATGAAATCACCGGCTTCCACGCACTGGCTCATCGCGCGGCTGAGCACGGGAATCGCGGTGCGAAACGGTCGCCGCCAGATCAGCACGTGATCCGCATGCAGATGCAGCAGCGTGCCGTTCAGACGCGCCTCGCCATAGCGCTCGTTGACCTCCAGCGAGAGCTCGGAGAACTGCAGCGCGAGATCGAAATCGCGCGCGCTGCCCACCAGCAGCAGCGCGAAAATGGCGTATACGTAGCCCGACAAACGCGTGTTGCCGTGCGCGAGACTCAGCTCGGTGGCCTTGAGCACGAGCATCGGAAACAGATTCGAGACGCCGATATACGCGCTCGGAATCGCATCGATGATGAGACCGATCACCGCTTCGTGCATCGGGTCCTGCACGCAGCCGCGCGTGAGCAGATCGCGCATCGGACGCACGCGGCACTGCGCGCGCAACGCAGCGAGTTGCTGCTGCACGGTCGCGTCGTCGAACGCTTCGTTGCGTACGTCCACATCAAGCAGCGCGAGCGCATGGAAGGTCGTTTCCACCGCCAGCCGGTAATCGCCCGCCGCCTGATGAATGCGGATCTCCATGCGCATCGCGCTCGCGCGTTCGAGCAGATTCGCGGCATAGCCGCGCGCCGTGCGCGCCGTGTCGATGGCGCGATGAAAATCACCGGTCAGATACTCGCACTCCGCGAGATCGAGATGCAGCTTGAACACGTCGAGGCTCGCGCCGCCCACGCCGTACTGCACGATGAGCTTCTCGGCCTGGGCGAAATACTCGCGCGCCGAACTCCACGCGGCGGCCGCCTTCGCGGCGTTGCCCGCGATCACGTCGAGTTCCGCGAGGCGCGCGCGGTCGGCGCACGACAGCCGGCGTTGCGAGCGGTTCAAGTGACCCACGGCCTCGAACACTTCGGCGGTCGCGGGCGCCACGGGCATGGCCGAGAGCAGACGCGTGCCGATCTGCGCATGCGCCGCTTCGCGTTCGGCCTCGCCGAGCATGGCGTACGACGCCTCCTGCACGCGGTCGTGCACGAAGCGATACGCGTCGCCCTTGCGCGAGACGAGTCCCGCCGATTCCGCCTCGCGCATCGTCGCGAGCACCTGGCCGCTCTCCAGCCCGAGCACCCGCGCGAGCGAGCCCACGCGCGCCGTGCCGCCGAGGCAGGCGAAGATCGACAGCACGCGCTTGGTGTCTTCGTGCAGGCGCGTGAGGCGGATCGTCAGCAGATCGACCACGTTGCCCGTATAGCCCTTGTCGCGAATGCGGTCGAGGTCCCACGTCCAGCCCACGCGGAACACGTCGGAGACAATCAGGCGCTCCTGAATCAGCTCGCGCAGGAACTCGATCGTGAAGAACGGATTGCCGCCGCTCTTCTCGAAGATCACCGAAGCCAGCGGCGCGACCACGCCCGGCCCTTCGTCGAGCGCTTCGGCAATCAGGCTCACGATGTCGGGCAGCGCGAGCGGCCGCAGACCGATGCGCTCGGTCACCTTGCGGCCGAACAGAATGCTGTTCAGGCGCTCGCTCGCCACGCGCGAACGGCCGAGTTCGATGCTTCGGTGCGCGAGCACCAGCAGCAGATTGCGCAACTCCGCATCCGACGACAAACCGTCGATGATTTCGAGCGTGCCGGAATCGAGCCATTGCACGTCGTCGAGAAACAGCACGAGCGGGCGCTGCTTGTCCGAGAACAGCATGAGAAAACGCTTCACCACCAGCAGAAAACGATTGGTGGCTTCCTGCGGCGGCAAGGCCGCACACGCCGGCTGCGGCCCGACAATCGCGCCGATCTCCGGCACCAGATTGACGATCAGTTGTCCGCTCTTGCCGACCGCCTCCTCGAACCGCGCGCGCCACAGCGCGATTTCCGGCCCCGTCTTGCGCAGCAGCGGCCGCACGAGACCGCGCAGCACCTGCACGAAAGCCGCATAGGGAATGCTGTCGTTGTATTGATCGAATTTGCCCAGCGTGAAATGCACGCCCGCCGCGCCGATATTGCGCTTGAATTCATCGATGAAAAAGGTCTTGCCGACGCCCGGCTCGCCTTCCACGATCACCGCCATCGCGTCGCCGGTTTTGCGCACGCGTTCGAGCGCCCCGTGCAATTGCTCCAGTTCGCGCTGGCGCCCATAGGTGCGCACCGGAAACACCGCGCGCGATTTGCGGTCGCCGCGCCCAAGCGATGCCGGCGAAATCTCGACGCCCTGTGTGAGTTCTTCGAGGCACAATTGCAGATCGGCTTCGACGCCCGCCGCCGTCTGATAGCGGTCGTCGGCGGCCTTCGCGAGCAGCTTGCTGATGACGAATTCGATCTGCGGGCGCAGGTCGGGCACGCTGTTGCGCAACGGCCGCGGCGTGCTGACGAGGTGCGAATACACCCACTCCTCCCGCTCGCGCGCCTCGTAGGGCATGTGCCCGGACAGCAGTTGATAGAGCAGCACGCCGAGCGCGTAAAGATCGCTGCGCGGATCGCCATGCTGGCTCGCCGTGCTGGTGCGTTCGGGCGCGAGATAGGGCAGCCGGCTCATGGCGATCACGCCGCCCTCGCCGCACGCCACGCCGTTGCCGAAGGCGCTCGACGCGTTGCCGAAACCCGTGATCCACACGCGCGAATCGCTGCCCGCGAACAGATTGGCGGGACACAGCGTGTTGTGCACGAGACCTTGCGCGTGCATGCCCTTGAGCGCGGCGGACAGCGACACGGCCAGCGATAGAAACTGCCGCAGCGAGCGGGCGTTCGCGATCTCGCGGCTCAGCGGCGTGGCCTCGCAATGCTGGAGCGTCAGCAGAAACTGGCCGCCGTTGCGAAACAGCTCGCGCGGGCACAGCCCCCATTCCGGATCGATCGCTTCGCGCAGGCTGTATTCTTTTTCGAACGAGGCGAGCAGGGCGCGCGTGTCGGCGGCCGCGGACGGCACCTTCACGAACAGCGGCTGTTCACAGCCTTCGGCAATGGCGCGCCAGAGCGTCTGGTCGTCGTCGCGCTGCAGCAGCTCCGCGCCGATCACGCGTCCATAGATATCCGCCGCGCCGGTCGCTTCCCAGCCCGGAATCTCGTTGCTGGCCAGCCGCTGCGCCAGTACGGCCATAAAAGTCTCCGTCAAAAGCGTGCCTGCGCCGCCGCGCTGATGACTTCCATCTTGCGCACCAGATCGGCGACCGACTGCGCTTCGAGCTTGCGCATCGCCGAACTGCGATGGATCTTGATGGTGATTTCGCTAAGGTTCAGCTCACCGGCGATCTGCTTGTTCAGCAGCCCTTCGACGACGTACGACACCACTTCGCGCTCGCGCGCCGTCAGCAGGTCGTAACGCGCGCGCAGCGACGCCTCGGAGCGGTTGCGTTCGAGCCACGCCGCGTGACGGCCGATGGCGCTCGAGACCGCGTCGATCACGCGCTGGTCGCGCACCGGCTTGGTCAGGAAATCGAGCGCGCCGGCCTTCATCGCACGCACCGACATTTCGATGTCGCCGTGCGCCGTCATGAAGATGATCGGCATGTCTACCTGATGCTGGCGCGCGCTCTGCTGAAACGTGAGCCCGCTCTCGCCGCGCAGACGCACGTCGAGCAGCAGGCAGCTCGGCGCGGCCGGTCGCGGCGCCGAAAGAAATTCCTCGATCCGCGTGAAAGTCTGCACGCTGAAGCCCGACGAGCGCAGCAGACTCGAAAGCGCCGCGCAGATCGACTCGTCGTCGTCGATCACGTAGACCATCGCGTCGTCGACCTTCGGCGCAGCGTGATATGCATTGTTCTCCATCGATGTTCCCCATGCAGCTCTGCACGATGCCTGACCCCGACGCCCCGACGCCAGCGCAGGTTGGCCAATTCTGTTACCGGTGTTCTGTTCTTGTTATGACGATGCCGCTTGCCGAAGCGCGTTTGACAGCGTGCCCGCTGTTAGGCCCGCTGTTATGCCCGCTGTCGTGCTCGTTATCGAACGCGTTATCGAACTCGTTAAGGCGGCCATGTCGCGCCATCCGTCTGCAGCGCGCGGACCTTGCGCACCAGTTCGGCGGTCGTGCGCGCCGCAAGCTTCTTCATCACCCGCGCGCGATAAATCTTCACGGTCATTTCGCTGAGTTCGAGCTGGCTCGCCGTCGCCTTGTTCATGTTGCCCGCCGCCACCAGCACGGCGATGTCGCGTTCGCGCGGCGTCAGCGTCGAGAACTGCTCGCGCAGCGTGCTCGCCAACGTTTGCGCCTTCAGGCGCGCCGCGTCGCGCGCCAGTGCCTCGGTTACCGCCTCGATCATGTCCTGCTCGCGAAACGGCTTCGCGAGGAAATTCACCGCACCGCCCTTCATCGCGCGCACCGACATTTCCACGTCGCCATAACCGGTCATGAAAATGATCGGCATGAAAATCGCGTTTGCCGCCGCCCACTGCTGGAATTCCAGCCCGCTTTCGCCTTTGAGGCGCACGTCGAGAATCAGGCAGCTCGGCACCTCGGCTCTTGCATACGCGCGAAACGCACTCGTCGATGCAAACGCGGCCACGCGAAATCCCACCGATTCCAGCAGGCTCTTGAGCGCTTCGCGCAGCCGGTCGTCGTCGTCGATCACGTAGACGGTGGCCGCGTCGGTTGCCGCGCCGGTCGGCGTGTCGCTCACGACTTGTCCTCCTGATTCACCACCACCATCAGCGCCCTCGCGTCCGCGCCCGCCGCAAAGCAGCGATGCGGCAGCGCCGAATCGAAATAGAAGCTGTCTCCCTGTTCGAGACGGATCATCCTGTCTTCTTTATCGATCACGATTTCGAAATCGAGTTGTCCTTCGAGCACGAACACGAATTCCTCGCCCGGATGCTCGAAAAAATAATCGTGCTGCGCGTGCGCGGAAAACGTGAAATACAGCGGCTCCATGCGCTTGCGCGCCATATGATGCGCGAGCGTCGCGTATTCGAAACCGAGCGCGGCATCGTCTTTGGCCACCGGCTTGCGCTCGCCATTGCGCACGATCGAGACGCGCCGGTCGGCTTGCTCGGCCTGCGCGGGCGAGCGGTCGACGAAGAAATAGCTGAGGTCTTCGCCAAGGCAGCGCCCGAGCCGCGCCAGCGACGCGAACGGCGGCGCGCGCACGCCGCTTTCCATGCTGCGCAATTGTTCTTCGGTAAAGCCCGACAACGCCGCCAGCGTTTTCAGATCGATACGCCGCGCGAGCCGCAATGCCTTGAGGCGCGCGCAGATTTTGGCTTCTTCCTGAGCGATCGCATCGTCAGACGCGCCGATGTCGCGAACGTGCGTCGTCGCGCTGCTCGCCGTCGCGAGGCTGCGCTCGTCACGTTCGCTACCGATTTGGACCATATCCCACTCCACCGCGATGCCTGGCCCCGCGCGATGAAACCCCTCGCGGCACGGCACGGAGAAATGCCTATGAAATAGATTCGAATTGATTTTGTAATGTTTGAGTCGCAACCGGATGTTGCCCGATCGCGCCGATCCGGCGTGAGCGAGCGGCCCGAACGACTGTCGTGCCGATGTGCGCCCAGCCCGGCTCTTGACCCGGCTCGTGACCCGCCTGGAATGATAGCTGCTCACCGAGGTGAACCCTACATATACGTCCGTATGGTTTCGGGGCTTTTTGCCGTCAGGTAAGCTTGAACCGCGTACACGCGACGGATCAGCCGTTCCGCCCTCCGGCACGCCATGGGAGAGACAGTTTTGTGTACGCCAACAGTGATCTGGGTGGTCGACGACGACGCGTCGGTCCGCTCGGGCTTGTCGAGCCTCTTGAGGTCGCTCGATTACGAAGTCGTGACTTTCGAATCCGGCGCGGAGTTGTTGGCCGCCGTTGCGCGCGCGCGCCCCGCCTGCATTATCTCCGACGTGCAGATGCCGGGCATGAGCGGCGTGGACATGTTCGCGCGCCTGATCGACGCGACACAGCCCATCCCCACGCTTTTCATCACCGCGTATCCGATGCCCGAACTGCGCCAGCGCGCGCTGGCGCTGGGCGCGAACGCCTTCCTCATCAAGCCGGTCAGCGTAGCCGATCTGACCAGCGCACTGCACGCGGCGCTTTCGCATTGACTCGTGCGCGCGACGCGCGCGGTGCCTCTCGCACTTCACGGTGCTTTCCATTTTCATACGCGGCTCACACTGTGGGACGACGCACGCGCAGCGGTGTTTGCGCGCGTGCCGATGTTCGCGTACGTCGCGCTTTGCGCATCACAAAGCGCGATGCCGGATAACCCGAGGTATGCACCGCAGTTTCCTTTCGTATAGGGGATGAACACCGAAGGTCTGATGGCTGCGCGTCAGGCCGCGGGCTATGCTTTTTTGCAACCCGGGCAACGCTGCACGCACTGCCCTGGCACCACGTTCTTCCTTCAAACGTCAACAGGTGATGCCATGACGCTTCGCTCCAAACTTCTTGCGGCAGCCGCCGCCGCGCTGCTTTCTTCCGCCGCGTTCGCCCAGACCGCCGCCAACGCCGATGCCCCGGCGCTCACCAAGGAACAGATCCGCGCCCAAATGAAGGCCGATCACGCCGCCAACGTGGCGCTGGCCAAGAAGGTGCGTCAGGCGATCTACAGCACGAAGGCGCTCAACGACACCGACATCGCCGTGTTCGCGAAGGCGCGCACCGGCAAGGTCGTGCTGGCCGGCACGATCCTCGACGAGTCGCAGGACCAGATTGCTCAGGACACCGCATCGAAGGTCGCTGGCGTGCAAACGGTCGCCAGCAAGCTGATGACGTACGAAGCACCCTGATCGCGTGACGAGCGGCGCGCGCCACACGCGCCGCGCCTTATCGTGGTGACGAGGCCGTCGCTGTCTTCATGGCGCGACGGCCTCGCGCAATACCGCCTCCATCTGCACAAGCAGTTCCGGCAGCGCGCCATAACTCGCGTGCGTGATCCGCAGGACGCCGTCGAGCGCGCAAACGCCGATCACCTGTCGTCGGCGAAGCCCGACGACACGAGCGGTCCCCATAACGCTTCGAGCTTCAGCCCCGCATAGCTCGACGGAATCGGCGCATCGCCGAGATTCGACAGCAGCACGTCGAATGCAAGCACATGGCCGAGGAAGCCCGCCGCGTGCTCGACCGAGGGTTGCGTCGCCATCACCGCATCGAGGCCCTTCAATTCCTTCACGACGTTTTCGCGCGCTTGCGCACGATCGAAACGTTGGACACGTTCGACACAGCCGGTTCGTCGGCAAATTCATGAGGTTCGTTCTGCATGAGCGTCATGAGCTGAACGCGAATCGCCAGATGACGAACGCGCCTGAAAGAAACGGCCTTGCATTTCAGCACGCGTTTGTATCTCGCATATTTCAGTTCGACGCGCATTTCACGCCTGTTTTCAGGCGTCGATTCGATCGCGCACGTCGCGCTTATGTATCTCAGTGTGTCGAAACCGCGTGGCAGATACATAGCCTTGCAATTCGCGCATGACGGGACACATGCCAGATAAGTTGACCCGGTCTAATGCGTCCTGTCGTCAATTCAGTCCTCAATTCCGAATCATTACCCACCAGGGAACCCATCATGGAAAACACCGCAAAAGTGCTCTACACGGGCAAGACTCACACCACCGGCGGCCGCGACGGCGCCGCGCGCAGCAGCGACGGCCGACTGGACATCAAGCTCTCCGCACCCGGCTCGTCCGCGCCGGGCACGAATCCGGAACAACTGCTGGCAGCGGGCTGGTCGGCCTGCTTCATCGGCGCGATGGGTCTCGCTGCGAGCAAGCTCAAAGTGGCACTGCCGAAAGACGCGGCCGTCGATACGGAAATCGATCTCGTCGTGAACGACGGCTCGTATTCGCTACAGGCACGTCTGAATGTCTCGTTGCCCGGCCTCGACGCCGAGACCGCGCAAGCGCTCGCGCACGCCGCGCATCAAACCTGCCCGTACTCGAAGGCCACGCGCGGCAACATCGAAACGACGATCACGGTCGTCTGAAGCAGCAGGCGAGCCGCGCGCAAGCACGAAAAAGCGCGCGCTCGCCGACATGAAACAAAGAGGGAATATCGGCCGCCCCGCCGGTGTTCTATTCAGGCGAATTTCAGCCAACACAAGCGTCGCCCCATGGAATCCAGCGAGAATCTCGAATCGGCTCCGATGCACGAGCGCGTGCGCCGCATGAGTCTTGTGCGCGCCGCGCGCACGCCGAGCCGTGGCCGCGCCGTTCAGGACGGGACGTCACGCTGATGACCGTCGCCGACCTGTCCGCCCTTCTGCCCGCCATGCTGCCGCGTTTATGGTCGTTCGCGCTGCGCATCTCCGGCGATCAGCACGACGCCGAAGACCTCGTGCAGCGCGCCTGCGTACGCGGGCTCGAACGCGCACATCAATTGCAGCCGGGCACCGCGCCGCTGAGCTGGATGTTCTCGATCGTGCAATCCACGTGGATCAACGAGCTGCGCGCGCGCAACGTGCGCAACCGTTCGGGCATGGACTGGGACGATGGCTTTCTGGAGACGGTGCCGGACCCGTCCGCGCGCACGCCCGAGGAACAGGCGATGAACGGACAGATCATCGCGGCCGTGCAGCAGTTGCCCGAAGTGCAGCGCGTGGTGATGCTGCTCGTTGCCGTAGAAGGACTCAGTTACAGCGAAGCGGCCGAGGTGCTCGGCGTGCCCATCGGCACGATCATGAGCCGGCTTTCACGGGCTCGCCAGGCGATCGGCGCCCTGATCGAAGGACAGAAGAAGAAAAGCGCATAACCGGCGTGGCCAATAGTGAGGAACCTGGGGCATGAATATGGATGACGTCCTGCTCATGGCGTACGTGGACGGCGAACTCACGCCGCGCGAGCGCGAGAACGTGGAGAAGACGATGAGCGTGTCGCCCGACGTCGCGCGGCGCGTGGCCTGCCTCCAGGCGTCGGCGCTGCGGTATCGGCATGCGTTCGCGCATCAGCGGCTGCCGCCCGTGCCCGAGCGGCTCGCGCAACGCGTCGCGGAACTGAGCCGCGCATATGGCGGCACGCAGAACGGCGCAGATGACGTCGCGCTCGCGTCGACGGCGGACATCACGCCCATCGGCGCGCTAAAGCGCAATCCGGCGGCCAACGCGCAACATCATGCGAACGCTGCAATGCAAATTTCAACGCGAGCACGCAACGCGCAACGCACGCGCTTCGCGTGGCCGCGCTTTGCCTGGCCGTTCCTCGCCGGTGCGTTCACGTGCGCCGCGTGCGGCGCGCTCGTGCTCAGCCTGGCGCCGGGATGGCTGCCGGGCGACGGCGCGCATCCTGTTGCCGTGGCCACGTCCGCGCCCGGCGTCATGCCGTGGGTCGCCGCAGCGGTCAACTATCAGCGCCTCTATACGCGCGACACGGTTTCCAGCGACATGCCCGACATGACGGTGGCGGCGCGCGTGATCGAGCAGATTCACAGCGACGACGGCGTGCCGCTGCGCGTGCCCGATCTGCGCGCGGCGGGCCTCACGTTCAAACGCATTCAACGCCTGCGCTTCAACACCAAGCCGCTCGTGCAGATCGTCTATCTGCCGAAAACCGGCTTGCCGGTTGCGCTCTGCGTGATGAAGGACGACAGGCCCGATACGGCGATGAAGCGTCAGCACGTGGACAGCCTCAACGTGCTCACGTGGCGGCGCGCCAATCTGAGTTACGCGCTGATCGCCGCGCTCGACGACAACGCGCTCTCGGCCATCGGCAAGCAGATCGCCGAAGGCCGCGACGACGAAGTACTCGGCCAGCGATCCGCGCCGCCCGAAATCACCGCGAGTTAATCCGGCGGTCACACCGCCAGCGGCGAGCCCGAGTGACGAAAGTCCGAAGGCGGCTCGCCGTATTGCTGCTTGAACAAGCGGCTGAAGTGCGCGGCCGTGGCGAAGCCGCATTGCCACGCAATCTCCTGAATCGACACGCCCGCCGCCGGATCGCTGCGCAGCAGGTGCGCGGCGCGTGCGAGCCGCGCTTGCCAGACGTAACGCATCGGCGTGCCGCCTTGCGCGCGAAACACGCGTTGCAGATGCTGCGGCGAGACGTGAACCGCGCCGGCAATCGCCGCCGTGTCGAGTCCCGTATCGCCGATGTGTTGCTCGATAAAGCGCTTCGCCTGCCAGATCAGCGCGTCGGAACTGCGTCGTGCCGCCCGTGCATCGGGGTCGAGTACGGCGTGTTGAATCAATTCGATCAATTGCTCGCCCATCATGGTTTGCGTATGGCGGCTGGGCGCGACGGTCTGCGCGGCCATGCACTGGATAATGTCGCGCGTCGCCTGTACGTCCGCGCAGCGCGCGTCGACCGTCAGCGGCGCGGGCTTCGAATACTGCACGCCGCGCTCGCGCAGCGCCGCTTTCGGAATGCGTAGCACGGTGAGGCGCGCGCGCTCGTCGAAGATTTCGGTGAACGGCCACGCGGGATCGATCACGAACAGGCTGCCCGCATCGAAACGCCGGATCGCGTCGCGGCTGCGCACGTGAACATGACCCGCCGTCACGAGCTTCACGAACAGCCAGTCGCCTTGCCACGACGCGCGTTCCGTGCCGACCGGCGTGAGCGTGAGCACCGCGAGATCGGCCAGCGAGAAACCGACTGCGCCGAGCCGCCAGCCCTTCACGCGCGACATCGCCGGCCGGCGTGCATCGAACTCGCAATGCAAGCCGTGAACGTTGAGCATGACGTCCGACCAGATTTCGCTCGCGTGCGGATCGCCGTCGAGCGTCATCTCGTGCTTCTCGAAGTTCATGGCTGGCTTCCTTGTTGTCGAATTCCGCGTTCGGCGTTACGCCGCCGCGCCCGGAACGAATATCGCCTGCGTTTCGAGGTACGCTTCGAGCCCTTCGCGTCCGCCTTCCCGACCGATGCCCGAACGCTTCATGCCGCCGAACGGCACGTTGGGCGCAATCTCCACGCCGTTGATACCGACGTTGCCCGTACGTAAGCGGCACGCCACCTCGAATGCGCGCTCGCCATCCGCGCCGAACACCGAACCGCTCAAACCGTAGTCCGAGTCATTGGCGATCTCGACTGCCTGATCGACGCTGTCGTACGGCAGGATCGACACGACCGGGCCGAAGATTTCCTCGCGCGCGATCGCCATGGTCGACGTCACGCGGCTGAACACCGTGGGCGCAACGTAAAAGCCGCGCTCGAATCCCGCATTTCCGGAGCCGCCCGTCACGAGCGCCGCGCCTTCGGCGATGCCGCGTTCGATATAGCCGCGTACACGCTCGCGCTGCGTAGCATTGAGCACGGGACCGATGGCCGTATTGGCGTCATGCGGATCACCCACCTTCATGCGCGCGACGACACTTGCATACGCCTCGGCGATTTCGTCGTGACGATGACGAGGCACGAGCACGCGCGTCTGCGCGAAGCAGATCTGCCCCGAGAACGGCATCGTGAACGGCACGAGCGCCGCCAGCGCGGCGGGCAGATCGACATCGTCGAGCAGAATCGCTGCCGACTTGCCGCCGAGTTCGAGCGTCACGCGCGCGAGCCGGTCAGTCGCCGCGCGCTGAATCCATTGGCCCGTCGCCACGCTGCCGGTAAAGCTGATCTTGTCGATATCGCGCGACTGCACGAGTTGCGCGCCCGCTTCGCGTCCCGCCGTGACCACGTTGAGCACCCCGGGCGGAATGCCCGCGGCCGCCGCGCATTCCGCGATGATGAGCGCGTCGAACGGACACTCGGGCGGCGACTTCACGACCATCGTGCAGCCGGCCGCCAGCGCCGCGGCGATCTTCTGCGAGACGATGGGAAAGGTCGCATTCCACGGCGCAATCAGCGCCGCGACGCCCACCGGCACGCGGCGCACGCAGGCGCGCCCGCGCTGCGTCGGCCGCCAGTCGTCGAACGCATAGTGCTCGGCGAGCGTGGCGAAAAAATCGAAGCGGCTCGCGCCAAACGGCGTGAGCTTCTGCGCGAACGACGCGGGCGCGCCGACCTGATCGGTCCAGAGTTGCGCGAGCAACGGCAGGCGCTCGCGCAACGCCTGCGTCAGCCGCTTCAGATAGCCGGCGCGTTCCGGTCCGGACAGACGCGGCCACGGCCCGTGATCGAACGCGCGCCGCGCCGCCGATACTGCGCGCCCGATGTCGACGGCATCTGCGAGCGGCACGGACATGAACGGCGTTTCGGTTGCCGGAGAAATGATCGTGTGACGTTGATCGGAATGACTCGATACCCAATCGCCATCGATAAAGAATCGTTGGCGGACATTCGACGAAAGTGCGGTGCAGGACTCGGACATGATCGTTTGCCAGATGAACTTCGAAAGGAGTAGCGGCCTCGCACGGCGGCGAAACCTCGCGATGAATCGAGCGTACGGTGTGTCGATTCATGGCAAACGAGTGTATCGATCGCATTCGCGTGAGGCTTGTCCGGCACATTGCGCGTGGTTGTCTGTGACGCGCATTTCGCGGTGTTCGGTTTGCATCGTTATAGCGCAACGCTGGCTGAAATTTATGTCGGAATATGTCCGCGTTCGCGCCACTGAAAAGATCGGGTTGTAAAAGAGGCTTGCGGAATAAACACCCCGCATGGGCTGTTTTGTTCGTGCCACTTAAATTCAAAATCACGACCAAATTCACGGTCTTCGACGTCATGTCTCCCTTTGCGAAATTGCTGCTCGTGTACGACGGCAGCGCCGAAGCCCAGGCCGCGCTCGAACGCTGCGCGCAACTCTCGCTCGCGTTATCGGCGCAGGTGGATGTCATTTTCGTCGTCGATGCCGAAAGCGCCAATGCGCATTGCGCTGGCCTGCTGAGCGACCTCGCGTTTCATCGTCTGGAGGAACTCGCGCGCAGCACGCTCGATCATGCGGTGCGCCAGTTGACCGGCGATGGCATTGTCGCGAGCGGCTATGTGAGCTTCGGTCGCTTGAACGATGTCGTCTTGCGCCATACGCAGGCGTTCAATCCCGATCTCGTCGTGGTTGGGCATCGTGCGCAGGCGCGCCGTTCGCGCTGGTGGGGGTCACGTAGCGCGCATCACGAACTCACCGAGCGTTTGGGCGGCACGACAATCGTGACCGTGACGCTGCCCGGCACCTGAAGCGCATCATGCGCATCACACGCGTGAATTGACCCGTCAAGGCGCGTTTAGCGGCAACGTCAGGCGCGCTTCCAGCCCGCCCGTGCAGCGATTCTCCAGATGTAGTTCGCCACGCATCGCGTGCGTCAGACGTCGCGCGATGGCGAGTCCCAATCCCGAACCCGGCGTCGCCGCCGCCGTGCCGGGCGCGCGATACCACGGCAGAAACACCGCTTCGAGTTGCGCGGGCACGATGCCCGGACCCGTATCGAGCACCGCAATCACGAGCCGCCGCGTTTCCACACGCACGCTCAGGCACACGTCGTCGCCATAACGCAGTGCATTGTCGATCAGGTTCACGAGCACGCGGCGCAACGCGTGAGGGCAGGTAACGAGAGGGCGGCCCACCCGACCGTCGAGCGTGACGATGCGGCCTGCGTCGCGATAGTCGGCGATCAGCAGGTCGAGCAGGCTATCCGCATCGACGGAACGCATCGGCTCATCGGCGCTGCACTGCATGCGCGCGCACGACAAACTGCCTTCAACCAGCTCCGCCATTTCGGCGAGATCGCGTTGCAGCGCGTCACGCGTCGCGTCGTCGTCGAGCAGTTCGCAACGCATGCCCATGCGCGTGAGCGGCGTGCGCAGATCGTGCGCGTAAGCGGCCAGCACATGCAGCAATTCAGCCTGGCGACCCGCGCGTTGACGCGCGCAACGATTGGCGGCACGCGCGAGCCGTGCCATCGGCGCGGGGCCGGATTCGGGTAAGGCGAGGCCCACGCCTTCGCCCGCTTCGGCTTCGGCTTCGAATGCCTGAGCATGGCGACGTAGTTGCGCGCGCAACGCGCCATACTGGAACGTGATGAAAGCGAGCG
This sequence comes from Paraburkholderia tropica, assembly GCF_014171495.1. Lineage (NCBI taxonomy): Bacteria > Pseudomonadati > Pseudomonadota > Betaproteobacteria > Burkholderiales > Burkholderiaceae > Paraburkholderia > Paraburkholderia tropica. The sequence continues at coordinate 931,889 of NZ_CP049136.1, read as the reverse complement.
CCGCAAGCGCGGGCAGCACCAGCGGCGCGACGAAACGATAGGGCTCATGCGCGACGGACGACGGCGTGGCGTACATCGCAAAGGCGGCGTAACCGCACGCCGCCGCCAGTAGTGCCGCCAACAACGCCGAAAGCACGCGCGGCATCATTCCGGCGGATCCGGCGACCGGGCGACGCGGCGCAGACTCGCACGCACGCGCGGGCGTATCGCACGAAGCTGCCGGATACGCTCGCATAGTCGTTCTCCCGTCGTTGTTCTGAACCGTGCGCCGCAAAGGCACGCGGACGTTAACTAACGCGCGGGCAACGAGGCATTCGCGCGGCAGCGTCAGAATACGGGACGCCGTGCCGCGCCGCCATCATCTGATGGTATAGATATCGCGCAGCAGGCCTGCACGACCGTGTAGTCGCGCGAACTCAGGCACGCAGATGCGCAATGCCAAGGGCTTCCATCTTTCGCATCAACTCCGCCACGGAACGAGCGTTCATTTTTTTCATGGCCTGGCCGCGATGAATCTTCGCGGTGATTTCGGCAATGCCCATATTCGCGGCGATCTGCTTGTTCATGAGGCCGGCCGCAACATGCTGGAGCACTTCGCGCTCGCGCGGCGTGAGCGAGTCCCAGCCCGCGCGCAACGTGTGCAGCGCGCGATCGGCTGCGAGGCGGTTGGCGTCTTTCTCGAGCGCCGCGAGCACGGCGTCGATGATGTCCTGATCGCGAAACGGCTTCGCAAGAAAGTCCACCGCGCCCGCCTTCATCGCTTTCACCGACATGGCGATGTCGCCGTAGCCGGTCATGAAGATGATCGGCAGATGCGCGCGCCCGCCTTCGCTCAGCTCGGCCTGAAACGCGAGACCGCTGCGGCCTTGCAGACGCACGTCGAGCAGCAGGCACGACGGCGTGGCAGGTCGCGGCGCGGCGAGAAAGGCCTCGGTGGAATCGAACGCCCGCACCGCCAGCCCGGCGGAGCGCAACAGCCCGGTCAACGCGCGGCGAAACAACGCGTCGTCGTCGACGATATAGACGATAGTGCCGTCTGGGTCCGTCGAGAGCGGTGCGGGCGTGGAGTTGGACATCGTGGGCAAATGGGCCGCTGGCGAGAAAAGCGCATCGATTGTTATGAAGGGCGAATAACCGATGGTAACAAAAGCCCTCTCGCCGGTCCACGCAATCACCCGCCAATAACCGCCATTCGATGCCTATGGCAGCGATTGATTGCCACTCACCGGATCATTTGCTGCCTCCATTCCCGCGCCAATTCGGCGGCCATTCGCGATCATTAGGTACTTCATTCAACGACCGCATTGCCTTTTCTCTGCATTTTAGTCCAGCGATCACGCCAGCTTGCGCATGGGCCGAAAGCCGGCGCGCACTTCCTGTGCGAACAGCAGCGGCTCCTCCCACGCGGCGAAATGGCCGCCCTTCTCCACCGTGTTGAAGTAGACGAGGTTGTGATAGGCGCGCTCGGCCCAACTGCGCGGCGCCTGATAAATCTCGCCGGGGAATACCGTAATTGCCGTGGGCAAGCCGATATCGACCGCGTTGAAATTGTTGGAATGATCTTCCCAATAGATTTGCGCCGACGACGTCGCGCTATTGGTCAGCCAGTAGAGCGAGATATCGTCGAGTATTTCATCGCGCGTCAGCGAATGCTCGGGAATGCCGCCGCTATAGGTCCATTGCGAAATCTTGTCGTACATCCACGCCGCCTGTCCCACCGGCGAATCGGCGAGCGCATAGCCCACGGTTTGCGGACGTGTCACCATCATGGCGGAATAGCCGCAATTGTCGCGATAGAACACGCTCAGCTTCTCGTATGCGCGCTTTTCGTCCGCCGAAAGTCCGGCAGGCGCGGGATCGTCCAGCGCGAGATGCCGCGCGATATCGGGCGGCACTGTGGCCGGCATGTTCACGTGTATGCCGATCAAGCCCTTCACGTGCTGCATCGCCATGCGTTGCGAGATCACCGAGCCGCAGTCGCCGCCCTGCGAAACGAAGCGCTCGTAACCGAGCCGCGCCATCAACACGCCCCACGCGCGCGCGATATGGTCCGAGCCCCAGCCCGGCTGCGCAGGTTTGCCCGAAAAGCCAAAGCCTGGCAGCGAGGGCACTACGACGTGGAACGCGTCGTCGGCACTCGCGCCATAAGCGGTCGGATCGGTCAGCGGTCCAATTGCCTTGATCAATTCGAAAATCGAGCCGGGCCAGCCGTGCGTCATGATCAGCGGCAGCGCATTGGCATGGCGCGAGCGGACGTGAATGAACTGAATATCGAGCCCGTCGATTTCCGTGATGAACATCGGAAAAGCATTGAGCTTCGCTTCGCCTTTACGCCAGTCGTAACCCGTTCCCCAGTATTGAACCAGTTGCTGCATGCGCGCGAGTTTCACACCCTGCGATTCGTCGGCGACGGTTTCTTTTCCCGGCCAGCGGGTATTCGCCAGGCGGCGGCGCAGATCGTCGAGTGCGGAGTCGGGAATATTCGCCTTGAACGGACGGATATCGGGCGTGGCGGCACTGGCGTAAATCGCTTCAGGAAACAGCGAGAGCACACCGGCCGCCGCAGTGGCGGTCAGCAGACTGCGCCGCATCGGGGAAAATTCATTCGAAGGCATGCTGGATCGTCCTGTTCATGAGAGAAGAGTCGATTCGGAAACGCGACCGCGCGACTGCTTTGACGCGCGGTCGATTCCGAAACGCCGGCCCTCATTAAAGTCAGCGCATGTATCCCGATTATGTCCGGTGTGTAGTTTTTTTATTTCCCCTGCCGCCTTCAAATATCACGTCATCGAATTATCAATTGACTGAAAATGCGTCTGAGCGGGATTTGAATACTGCACCCCCCACCCTTATACGGACGTATAGGGTCCCCTATCCTTTTTCGTCTATAGACTCAATCCAGATCCGGATGGAATACACAGCGCGCAGCGGCTAATCTGTTTGAATCGGAGTCAGGCGGCTACGCGCACGAAAGCGCGGCCGGCGCTCCACGCAAACCGGACGCGGCGCACCGCGTCGCTTATGACCATCATGGACAAAATCGACCATGTGCTGATCGTCGACGACGACCGCGACCTGCGCGAACTGGTCGGCAACTATCTTGAGAAAAACGGCATGCGGACCACGCGAGCCGCCAACGGGCGCGAGATGCACGATGCGCTCGAACGCAGCCCGCCGGACCTGATCCTGCTCGACCTCATCCTGCCCGGCGAAGACGGACTCACGCTTTATCGCGCGCTGCGCGAGAGCCGCCATCGTCTCATGCCGGTGCTGATGGTCACCGCTCGCAACGATGTGATGGACCGCATCGTCGGCCTCGAAATGGGCGCCGACGACTATCTGACCAAGCCCTTCCCGCCGCGTGAACTGCTCGCGCGCATCCGCGCCGTGCTGCGGCGCACGCGGATGCTGCCGCCCGATCTGCATGCCGAAGAAGGCCCCGCTACACTCGGCTTCGGCAACTGGCGACTCGACACCACCGCGCGCCGTCTGCTCGATCCGCACGACACGCCGGTCGCGCTCAGCGGCGCAGAATATCGTCTGCTGCGCGTGTTTCTCGATCATCCGCAGCGCGTACTCACGCGCGACCAGTTGCTCAATCTCACGCAGCGGCGCAGCGCCGATCCGTTCGACCGCTCGATTGATCTGCTCGTGAGCCGATTGCGGCAGCGCCTCAACGACACGGCGCGCATGGCCCGCTACATCAAGACGCTGCGCAACGAAGGCTACGTGTTTTCGGCGGCCGTCACCACGCTCGACGAGCACCGCATCGCCGAACGCGACGACATGCGCCGCACGACCGCGCCACTCTCGCGTGCTCGTTGCCTGCAACCGAGCGCCGCGTGACGGCGTCGCGGGTTGGGATCGAGTGACGCGCATTTGTAGCCCACTGTATCGGCGGCCCGCTTCGCAACACGCGCTTACATTTCCACGCATCGGCGGAAACAACCGGGATACGTAGCGGCGTTCCAATAGCGTCACGCCCTCATTCAAGGAACGCACGATGACAACACCACGCAAACCACGCCATACAAGGAGCGCGCGAGCATGAAACAGATCGTCATGGAAGGCCCGGGCGGCATCGACAAGCTGCGCCTCGTCGATGCGAGCGAGCCCGTCGCGGGTCCGGGCGAAGCGCTCGTCGAAGTCGATGCTGCGGGCGTCAACTTCATGGATATCGGCGTGCGTCGCGGTGGTTTCTGGGAGTCGATGCCGGATCCGAAGCCGCTGGGCGTCGAAGGCGCGGGCCGCGTGCTCGCCGTGGGCGAAAACGTCACGGATGTGCGCCCCGGTCAGCGCGTCGCGTGGGTCTATGCGCCGGGCAGCTACGCGCAGCGCGTCGTCATTCCGTCCGCCGCGCTCGTGCCGGTGCCCGACGAAATCGACCATCGCACCGCCGCCGCACTGATGATGCAGGGCCTCACGGCCAGCCACTTCGCGACCGACTTTTATCCGGTGCAGCGCGGCGATATCGCGCTCGTGCATGCGGCCGCGGGCGGCCTGGGCCTGTTGCTCACGCAGATCATCAAGTTGCGCGGCGGCACGGTGATCGGCCGCGTGTCGAGCGCGGTGAAAGCGGAGATCGCACGCGAAGCGGGCGCGGACCACGTCATCGTCGACGCGGACGGCGCCTTCGCCGAAGAAACCGTGCGGCTCTCGGGCGGCGAAGGCGTACACGTGGTCTACGACGGCTCCGGTCCCACGACCTTTCACGCGTCGATGGCCTCGCTGCGCCGCAGCGGCACGTTCTGCTGGTACGGCCCGGTGCTCGGCGACGCGGGACCGCTGCACATCATGAGCCTGCCGCGCAGCATCAAGATCGGTTACGCGGTGTTTGCCGATCACATCGCCACGCCCGCCTTGTTGCGGGCGCGCGCGAAGCAGTTGTTCGACTGGATCGTCGCCGGGGCAATCGACGTGCGTATCGGCGGGGTGTATCCGCTCGAACAGGCGGCGCAGGCGCATGACGACATGGAAAGCCGTCGATCGACCGGCAAGCTGCTGCTGATTCCGTGATGCGCCCGATGTGGGATCTCAGGCCGCCGCGCAACACGCCGATGCGCACGGGCCGGTGGCTTCGACAACCGTCGCCGAGAACAGATAGCCCTCGTTGCGTATCGTCTTGATGTAGCGGCCTTGCCGCACGCCGTCGCGCAAGCGCTGACGCACGCGGCTCACGAGCAGGTCGATCGAACGGTCGAGCAGATCGGCTTCGCGGCCTTGTGTGAGGTCGAGAAGTTGATCGCGCGTGAGCACGCGATTCGGATAATCGAGCAGCACGCGCAGCAAACGATATTCAGCGCTGCTCAGCGCAACGGTTGCCCCGCTCTCGTCCACAAGATGACGCGCCAGCGTGTCGAGCCGCCATTCGCCAAAACGCAGCACGCTCGGCATGTGCGCGACGGCGAGTCCGGGCGGCGGCAGACGCGCGCGGCGCAGGATCGCACGAATGCGCATGAACAGTTCGCGAGTCGCAAGCGGCTTCGCGAGGTAATCGTCGGCGCCCATTTCAAGGCCGACAATGCGGTCCTCCACGCCGTGACGCGTGGATAGCAGCACGATCGGCAAAGCATGAAAGCGGCGGTTAGCACGCAATTCGCCGCACAGCGCGAGGCCATCCGCGTCGGGAAGACGGGTGTCCAGCACGACGAGATCGGGCTCGGACTGGCTTAACCGTGCTCGTAGATCACGCGCTCGCGAAAGCTGCGAGACGCGCATGCCGCGGGCCTGCAAATACGTCGCGATACGCTCGCGTAGCGCCCCATCGTCGTCGACGATCAGGATGTGGCCTGGCGTTTGATGAGTATCTGAAAACATGACTTAGCGCTTCTTCGTTCCAACTCTTCAATTAGTTCGGATCGCTGATTAACTTCGTGGCGCATCCGGTTTAGCGATGGTGTCAGGAAGGCGCGATCTGGACAACAGCAATCGCGCCCCACCCCTGTTGCCTCACAAGCAACGCACGACATTCGATCCGGTGATCACCATGCGTCAACTCAATCATCAACGCCTGCGCTACTTTCACGCGGTCCTCGACCACGGCTCGATTCGCGGCGCCGCCGACAACCTCAATACGTCGCCCTCCGTCATCACGCGGCAAATCCGCATTCTGGAAGACGAACTGGGCGCGACGCTGTTCGACCGCTCCGCGAAAGGCGTGCGCCCAACCGACGCCGCGGCGCATCTGCTCGATTTTGTGGAAAGCTGCCGCTCGCAGCAGGAAAAACTCGAAGCACAACTCAGCGCGCTGCGCGGTTTGCAACAGGGGCGTATCCGGCTTGCCGTGAGCGAAGGTTTCGTCGATACGCTCACCGATGCCGTGCTCCGGCCGTTCTGCGCTCGCTATCCGTCGCTGACGATCGAGCTGAGCGTGCTGGGCCGCGACGGCGTGATCGAGGAGGTGGCGTCGAGCCGCGCTCATATCGGCCTCGCCTACAATCCGCCACCGCATCCGCTGATTCACAGCCTCGCGAGTTCGAATCAGCCAGTCGTGCTGTTATTGCGCAACGAACACCCGTTGGCGAAGGCGCACACGGTCGCGCATGTTCACGACCTGCGTGCGTATCCGCTCGCGCTGATGCCCGAATCGTTCGGTATCGGCCATGCGGTGAGAATGGTCGAGCTCGCGGAAGGCATCGAAATTCCCGCCGCGATAACGAGCAATTCCGTGGCGGCGCTCAAGCGTATGGTGACTGTCGAGAACTTCGTCACGCTGATTGGTGAATTCGCCGCGCAAGCCGAAGTCGCACGCGGCGAGATGACAACCGTGCCAATCGAGCACAGCATTTTTCAAAGTACGCGCGCGCGCTTGCTCGTGAAGTCGAGTCGCGCACTCGCGCCCGGACCGGCGGCGCTGCTCGACTGGATTCGCGAGCGTTTACCGGTATTTGCACCCGTGCATTGACGATGGCGGGAATAAAGCTGACGCGCCAGGTGTTATCGATGTCCAACGGGCCAGTGCATACGGCCAGCTTCGCTTCACGGAGGATAGTATGCGGTTTGCGGTTCTGGGCGCCGGCGCGGTCGGCTGCTATTTTGGCGGCATGCTCGCGCGGCACGGTCATGAGGTGATGTTGATCGGCCGATCGACGCATGTGGATGCGATTCGCGCGCGGGGATTACGCTTTCAGTCGCGAACGGTCGACCTGCGCCTGCCCGTGCAAGCCTCGACCGCCATCGAGGCGGCAGCGTCTGCCGACGCCGTGTTTGTCTGCGTGAAATCGCCAGATACGCAGGGCGCAGCACGCGCGCTGCGACATTCACTGGCATCGCATGCCATGGTCGTGAGTCTGCAAAATGGCGTGGACAATGCCGCGATGCTGCGCGCCGAACTGACACAACCCGTGATCAGCGCCGCCGTGTACGTGGCAAGCGAAATGGCGGGGCCAGGCCATTTGCTGCATCACGGACGCGGCGACCTGGAGATCGAAGACACGCCTTCGAGCGAAGCGCTCGCGCGCACGCTGCTCGACGCCGACATTCCCACGCGCATCGCCCGCGACGTGCGCGCCACGCTCTGGCAAAAACTCGTGCTCAATTGCGCATACAACGCGGTGTCGGCCATCGTTCAATTGCCGCTCGACGCCATGCCGCAACGCGACGCCTTGCGCGAGACCATGCGCGACGTGGTGACCGAATGCCTCGCCGTTGCAGCCGCGGAAGGCGTCCACTTCGACGACACACCCGCGCAAATTGTCGAACGCATTGAAGCCGCCATTCCCGGCGGTCAATATTCGTCGACCGCACAAGACCTTGCACGCCGCAAGCCCAGCGAAATCGATTATCTCAACGGCGCGATCGTGCGCCGCGGATTGAATTCAGGTATCGCCACGCCTGCGAATCGCACGCTGCTTACGCTCGTCAAGATGCTCGAAGCGCGCGCGTGAACGTTCGCTTCACAACGCGCCCTTCGCTACACTACGATCCGCCCACATTCATCGCCCAAACTCATGCAATTCTCCGACTTCACCTCACCCGCGTTCTTCGCGAATCCGTATCCCGCGTATGAAAAGATTCGCGCAGCGGGTGCGCTGCTGCCCATCGCGCCGCAAGTTTTCGTCACGGGCCGCTTCGATGTGATCGACGCGCTGCTGCGCGATCCGCGTATGGGCAAAACATATCTGCAAAGCGTGGCCGCGCGCTACGGCGAAGCGGCAACGGCGCGGCCGGTGTTTCAGTCGCTGAACCGTACCTTGCTGATGATGAATCCCCCCACGCACACGCGATTGCGCGCGCTGCTGATGAAGACCTTCAACGCGCGGCAAATGGAGAAACTGCGTGACACGGTCGAAGCCACTACGCGCGCGCTGCTCGATGCAATCGGCACGAATGCCGGCTTCGATTTGATGAGCGACTTCGCACTGCCGTTGCCGGTTCGCATCATCTGCCAGTTGCTCGATGTGCCGCTCGAAGACGCCCACGCGCTCGCAGGCGCCGCCGGTCGACTAGTCGCCGCGTTCGACCTTGCGCCGCTCGACGCGCAAGCGCTGAGCGCCGCTGACGAAGCGGCGCTCACGCTCGAACGCTATTTCCAGAACGTAATCGAGCAACGGCGCTCACAGCATGCCGACGATCTGATCAGCGCGCTGCTGCACGTGGAGGTGGATGGCGCGAAGCTCACCGACGAAGAAGTGGTGTCGAACGCGGTCCTGCTATTCATCGCCGGACACGAAACGACGTCGAATATGATCGGCAATACGATGCTCGCGCTGTTTCGGCATCGCGATCGGTATCAGGCGCTACAAGACGACCGCACGCTGTTGCCGCGCGCGATTGCGGAATGCCTGCGTTACGACGGCGCCGTGCAAATGGTCGTGCGCACGGCATTCGACGATATCGACGTGGGCGATTCGAAGCTCGCGCGCGGGTCCGTCGTTTTCATGCTGATTGGCGCGGCAAATCGCGACCCGCAGGCGTTCACGCACCCCGACCAACTCGACTTCGCGCGCGACGATACGGCTAAATCGCTGTCCTTCGGCGCGGGCATTCATTATTGTCTTGGCGCGCGGCTCGCCATGCTCGAAATGGAAGTCGCGATCGGACATTTACTCGATCGCTTTCCCGCGCTGCAGGCCGAGAATCTCGATGCACTGGTCTGGCAGCACCGCAATAATCTGCGCGGGGTGACGGCATTGCCCGTGCGAACGGGGATTTGATTGGTTGTTGCTTCGGTGCGCGCCGCTCGTTGCAGCGGCGCGCTTTGCTTTGAGCGGCGAATTTTTTTCTCAAGGCGCGAAACGCGTGAAGACATAGTCGCGGTCTTTCACGCGTTCGGCGTGACACGCGAAGCAGGTTTGGTGCTGTTTCAGATCGGCCGGCTTGCCGTCGATGAAGCGACCGAAACCCCAACCGCCCGTCGACGCATAGCGCTTCGAATCCTTCACCATGACCTGCACCGTGGTGGGTTGGCCCGGCACCGTGGCGGGCGCGAAATCATCGGATTGCTTTTTCTTGTAGGCCAGCTTGACGAGCACCGCGCCGTCCGGGAACGGCAGCGTGGCGTTCTTGATCGCCTTGATCGCAGCGGGATTGCCGAGCACGACGCGCAATTCGTCGAGCGGCGCGGCTTCGGCTGCGGGCGCGATCATCTGCCACTCGCGATAGCCTGGCGGAATCGTCACGCCATAAATGGGCGATGCGTCGGGCGACGTCTGCTCCGCCATGACAGGCTGGTTCCCCGATATGGCAAGCGCCAGCGTCGCGCCACTCAGCAAGGCCTTGATGCGAGGGATTTTCATTCGGTACGCTCCGATAAATCGATTGCTTGATGTTGCGCCGCGCAGAAAGAGCGGCCTATATTGCTCCGTAGCCTAGCATCGGCGCTTCGCGCAGACGATACGGCAATCGGTTTATTAGAGTTATACCGACGTATATAGGCTACGCGTTATCATCCATAAATTTCGTTCGCTATCCGAAATAATAGCTTGATCTCGGTGGACGTTTAGTCAGTCCGGACGCTGCGGCTTGCCGATATATACTGCAACCGCCTTATGTCGATACCGACACCCAGTTTCTCAACCCCGGCCAGCTAGCGTCAAAGAAAGGACCATCCGAAATGAACAAGCGGCAATTCTTGAGCGGCGCAGCCGCGTTCAGCGTCGCACCCGCGGCCTTCGCCGCAAAGCACGAAACGAGTGGCGCCGCGCATGCGACCTCACCCGCCGTGCTGACGATCTCCGGCGATATCGGTCGGCATAATCGCGGTGGCGTGGATGTATTCGATCGTTTGTTCGAGAAACAGCTCGTGAAGTTCGATAAAGCCTATGCTTTCGACTTTCCCGCGCTGATGCGCTTGCCCGCAGTCACGATCCGCCCTACGCTCGAATACGATCAGCAGCCGCATACCCTCTCCGGTCCGCTGCTCGCCGACGTGCTGCAAGTTGCGGGCGTAACCGGCGCGGGGACGGCGCAGGTCATGCTGCGTGCGATCGATGGTTATGCGGTGATGGTGTCGCTGGAGAATCTGCGCGCGTGGCGTTATATCGTCGCCACGCATCTGGATGGCAAGCCCATGCCGCTGGGTGGGCTGGGGCCGCTATGGGCCGTGTACGACGCCGACCGCGTTCCGGAGCAGGCCAGCAAGCCGCTGAAGGAGCGGTTTGTGACCTGCCCATGGGCGGTTTATCACGTGCAGGTGAATGCGGGTTAGTCGGGCGCGGCGGCGGCTAAGTTGTTAGCGGATCGCGTTAGCGACGCTTGATCGATGCGGCGACTTCTTCGCCAATTTTTTCGAGTTCGTCGGCGGTGACGGGGGTTTTGCCTTGGGATGCGGCGGCGTTGCGTTCGACATACAAGAGCAAATCGGGTGTGTCGGTTGAGGCGTTAAGGTCGCCCTGCACGGTCACGAGATAGCCGTAATCCGTCGAATCGTCATTGCGTGTGATCGTGCCAAATGATCCCACCCCTTCGCGGCCGTCGAGCTTGACGGTTTGCCACGGGAACACGCCGTGCAATTTGACGGCCTTACCCACGCCGAACTCGCTGGTCCAGACAAACTCGTTCTTCTGGCGTGAGGTCAGCGTGGGTTGATCTTTCAGCACTTTCAAGTCGTGGAAGAAAATCAGCACATCAGGATGTTCCTTGAGCCGAAATGTCACGCCGATGTTGCGTACATCGTCAGGTTGGTCACTGAAAATGAAGAGTCCCGGCAAACAGACGCCGGGCTTCGCAGGCACCTCGCCCTCGGCTCGCGTGTTGACGTGCGCTAAAACTTCAAGTGCGCGTTGTTCGGAGACGGACCTCGTGAGAAATGAGACTGCAGTCCCATCCTTATAGGTATAGAAACCCACCGCCTTTGTGCTTCGCCACGCAAAGCTCCTGGCGTCATTTACCGGAAGCGCGGCAAACCGCTGATCTGCGTAAGGCTCCTTTGCGCTCGCTGCGACCTGATCTTTGGCCCGTTTCACTCGCGCGTCAAAGTCGCTCGGTGGAAGGCCTGTGGTGATTTTAAATGTGCCGTCGTAGGCGAACGAAGAAAGAGGTGCACCCATTCCGTCGGCGAATCTGATAGGTGCCACCTGACCATCGGTAAACGCCTTCGCCGTGGTCATGGCGACTTCGGCCCGCGAAGGCAAAGTCAAACGATATCGCCCTACACACTCCTCTTGCGGTGCAGCCAGCGCGTGCATTGTCTTCAGCATGAAGATCAACAACAACACTGATCGAAGCGGCACCACCGGCTTTGATGTTGTCTTGCTTGCCGCGCTCGCAAGTGACGAGAAAGGGTTCGGCACGCTCATCGACGCCTTATCGAAGCCGCCACTTCTTCACCGATTTTCTCTAACTCGTCGGCGGTGACGGGGGTTTTGCCTTGGGAGGCGGCGTCGTTACGCTCGACATAGAGCAGCAGGTCGGGCGTATCGGTCGCAGCATCGGGATCGCCTTGCACGGTCACGAGATAACCGTAGTCTGTCGAGTCGTCTCTACGCGTGATGGTGGCGAACGAGCCCACGCCTTCGCGACCATCGAGCTTGACAGTGCGCCACGGAAACGCGCCGTGTAGTTTGACCGCCTTGCCCACGCCAAACTCGCTGGTCCAGACAAACTCGTTCTTCTGGCGTGAGGTAAAATTCGGCTGCCCCGTCAAAGCTATTGCGTCACGAAAGTAGATCAACACGTCTGGATGCTCTTTCAGTCTAAATGTCACCCCAACTTCACGTGAATAGTCAGGCTGGCTGCTCGATATGAACACACCAGGCAAACACACTCCAGGCGTCGTAGGCACCTCACCGTCAGCCCTCACCTTGATATGATCGAGTGCGTCGACGGCGCGCTGCTCCGCACCAGATCTTGCCAAAAACGAAATGGCCGTTCCGTCGATATAGGTGAAGAAACCAGACGTCGTGGCCGCTTTCCAAACCCAACTCTGTTTACCGCTTACCTTCACAACGCTAAACCGCTGGTCTGCGTATGGGCTCTGGGCGCTCGCGGCAGAATTGCTTCTGGCTTGCGCGACAACGACATCGAACTCGTCCTGAGAAACGTTTCTGCTGATTAAAAACGTGCCGTTGTATAAAAACGAAGAAAGTGGCGCAATCGCATCGTCCGAAAAGCGAATCGGCGAGCTTTGTCGACCTGTGAAGGCCTTTTCGGTGGTCATTGCGGCTTCGGCTTCGGAAGGCAAGGTCAACCGATACCGGCCGACGCATTCCTCCTGTGGTGCCGCCAGCGCTTGCGCTACCCACAGCATGAAGAGAAGCAACGCTGCTGATCGACGCATCTTTGGCGGCATAACGGTCTTCCCGTATCTCGCACCGCTGCCTGGGGAAAGGACATTCAACGTGGTCATCGGCGTCTGATTAAGGCGGCTATCTCTTCGCCGATTTTCTCTAGCTCGTCGGCGGTGACGGGCGTTTTATCCTGCGCTGCGGATGCGTTCCGTTCGACGTACAAGAGCAAGTCGGGTGTGTCGGTTGAGGCGTTAAAGTCGCCCTGCACTGTCACGAGATAGCCATAATCCGTCGAATCGTCATTGCGTGTGATCGTGGCGAATGACCCCACACCCTCGCGGCCATCGAGCTTGACGGTGCGCCACGGGAACACGCCGTGCAATTTGACGGCCTTACCCACACCGAACTCGCTGGTCCAGACGAATTCGTTCTTCTGGCGTGAGGTCAACTTGGGTTGATCTTTCAGCACTTTCAAGTCGTGGAAGAAAATCAGCACATCCGGATGTGCCTTCAATCTGAAGGTGACGCCTATGTTGCGCACGTCGTCAGGTTGACTGCTAGCGACAAATAAGCCCGGCATGCATACACCGGGTGAAGCAGGTATTTGTCCATCTTTACGCGTGCTGACATTTGCCAGAATATCGAGCGCTCGCTGTGGCGACATCGAATCGATCGTGAATGAAACTGCGGTTCCAATCTTGTAGGTGTAAAAACCTGCGCCCTTTTCGCTACTCCATGCGACGCTTCGCTCATCACTCACGGGCAATAGGGTGAAATGCTGAGCCGCAGCAGGATCCTTTTCACTCGCCAACACCTTCTCTTTGGCGCGCTTTAGCTTCGCGTCAAAATCACTCTGCGAAACGTCTTTACTGATCTTGAACGCTCCGTCATACGCAAACGAGGACAGTGGTGCGACCAATTTGTCCGAGAACCGAATCGGCACGTCCTGCCCGCTGATGAATGCTTTTTCCGTGGTCATCGCGGCCTCGGCCTCAGAAGGCAACTCCAAACGATACCGGCCTACGCATTCTTCTTGCGGCACGGCTAGCGCGTGCGTTGTCTTCAGCATGAAGAGAAGCAAGATTGATAATCCTCGCATCGCGCCGAACTTTGCTGTCTTGGTGCTTGCCGCGCTCGCAAGTGAGAATGGGGCCGGCATGCTCATCGACGCCTGATCGAAGCGGCTACTTCTTCGCCAATCTTTTCGAGCTCATCGGCGCTGACAGGCGGTTTTCCCTGAGATGCGGAGGGGTTGCGCTCGACGTACTGCACCAGGTCGGGGGTGTCGGTAATTGCATCGGAATCGCCCTGTACAGCAACGAGATAGCCGTAGTCCATCGAATCGTCACTTCTCGTTATCGTGCCAAACGAGCCCACGCCTTCTCGTCCATCGAGCTTGACGCCACTCCACGGCAATACGCCATGTAGTTTCACTTTTTTGCCAACGCCCAAGCCGCCCGTCCAAAGCAACTCACGCTGTTGACGCGATGTGAGCCTAGGTTGATTCGGGAAGGCTTTCGAGTCTCGAACGAAGATCAACACATCAGGATGCGACTTCAGGCGAAATGTCACGCCAACGTCGCGCACATAATCGGGTTGATCGCTCATCACAAATATACCAGGCAAACATACTCCCGGAACGTGAGGCGCTTCGCCATCGCCGCGCGCCTTGCTGTGCTCAAGTGTTTCGACAGCGCTTTGCCCGGAAGACGATATTCCTACAAATTCGATTGCCGTTCCGTCAATATACGTATAGAAACCAGACGTCTTTGGCCCCTTCCACACCAGACTATTTGGGTCGCTTCTAACGACGATACTAAACCTCTGACTGGCGTAAGGCTTGGTGGCGCTTGCCGCCGCGTTTGCTTTCGCCTCCTTGATAAATTGGTCGAATTCGCTTCGAGACACGCTCCTACTGATCGAAAAGGTGCCGTTGTATATAAAGGACGACAATCGCGCAGTCTTGTCATCCCCGAACCGTATAGGCGAAATCTGTTGGCCGATGAATGCTGTCCTGGTGGTCATGGCAACGTCGGTTTCTGAGGGCAAAGTCAAACTATAACGCCCTACACATTCTTGCTGCTGTGCGCCCTGTGCTTGCGAAAATTGCATGGCGACCATAAGCAAAACAGCACTTCGACACATCATCCTGAAGTTCTCCACCATAATATTCTTCACCCGATCGACCCACTTCGCGAACTTGTCGTCTGCATCAGAATAGATTGGCGATGACACAGTAAATCCAGTCAGATTTTTGAGTTTGTCGGCGTCTTCGCATTGACGGGGTTTAGACCAAAACTCGTCATCGAATGGCATTGCGCCATTCGATGACTTTGTTCGCGAGCAGGCCAGCAAACCACTGAAGGAGCGGTTTGTGATCTGCCGTGGGCGGTTTATCACGTGCAGGCGAATGACGGGTAGTCGTGTGTCGTGGCCGCATTGCAGGCAGATCGCGCTAACGACGCCTGATCGAAGCGGCAATTTCTTCGCCGATTTTTTCGAGTTCGTCGGCGGTGACGGGAGTTTTTCCTTGGGATGCGGAGGCGTTGCGTTCGACGTACAAGAGCAAGTCGGGTGTGTCGGTTGAGGCCTCTGGATCGCCTTGCACCGTCACGAGATAGCCGTAATCGGTCGAATCGTCGTTTCTCGTGATTGTACCGAATGATCCCACGCCTTCTCGGCCATCGAGCTTGACTGTGCGCCACGGGCGCGCACCGTGCAGTTTGACGGCTTTGCCCACGCCGAACTCGCTGGTCCACACGAATTCGTTTTCCTGACGCGAAGTTAGCTTCGGTTGGTCCTTTAACGCTTTGGAATCCCGGAAGAAAATCAGCACATCCGGGTGGCTTTTCAACCGGTAGGTTGAGCCAACTATGCGGCTCTTGTCTGCCTGACTCGTTTGGACGAACAGACTGGGAAGACAAACGCCCGGCTCAACTGGAACATCTCCTGCGCTACGTGGTTCCAAATGAGCCAGAACTTCGAGCGCGTCGTTACTCGCCTGCTGTACGTCCTCCGATTTTGTGAGAAACGTGATGGTTCTGCCGTCCTTGAAGGCGTAGAAAGCCGCACCACCACGTCCAGACCAGGCAAACGACGCAGTATCCTGCACCGGCAACACCGAGAGCCGCTGATCCTGAAACGGCCTGTCCCGACTCGCCGCGACACGACTCTTCATCGTATTGACGAGCGCCTCATAGCCATCGTGCGTGATGGCATCCGTGATATAGAACGTCCCGTTGTAGATAAACGAGGATAACGGTGCCGCCAACCCATCGGAGAATCGAATATTCGCAGCCTGCGGTTCGCGAAACGCCTTTGCCGTTGTTAGAGCGGTGTCAGCTTCGCCAGGTAACGTCAAGCGGTATCGACCTACACACTCTTGTTGCGGAGCTGAAAAGGCCTGCGATGGGTTCAACGCTATTGCGATAGCCAACGCGACAAACCTACCTCGACTTACTTTCGTCATTAAACTTGCTCCCCAGCAGACTGATCCGTGGCCTGCGAGGCCTGTGATAGTTCCGTATGTCGATCCGACGAAAAATCGACCGGATTCACGGGCACCGCGTTGTTATCTGCCACAAGAGAAATGGCATAACCGAGGTTATTGTTTTCGTTTCTGGTCCAATAAATCGGCAATGCCACCATGAAACCCAGCACTCCAGTCAACTGGCTCGCGGCATTAGTATGTTGCGGTTTTGACCAGAATTCTTCGTCGAATGGCATTCTACCGCCAGTTGATTTTTTGCCCGCTTCCCACGTCGGCCAAATCGAGGCATACACAGGCTCGGCGCCACCAACTGCATCCGCCGCCGTATTCCGCGGAATAAAATCAAACGCCGCCTCGTAAATCAGCCGGTTCGCGTCCGCCACCTGCTGAATCTTCTTCCAGTTCTCCGGATTCGCGGGCTGATCCACCGCGCTCCTCAGCGCTTCAGCCGGCCTCACTTTCCCCGTGAGACCGAATATCTTGCTCCACACGCCTTTGCGCAATTCGCGCGCGAAATTGCGGGTGATCCGGACGTCCCCATTCCCACTGATATCGTGCTTTTCTTTCGCCGAATCCGAGATGAGCACGGCGATTTCCGAATCGCGCGATCCCAGCATACTGCGGTCATTGATATTCGCGCTGCCCAGAAGCGCAAACAGGTCATCGACGATCATCATCTTGGTGTGGATGTAGATCTGCTCCGTCACATAGCGATCACCCAACTTTGCCCAATTGCGCAAATTGAGCAGCGTGACATAGTCATTGCAGCGCTCCATATCCACGTCTTCGTACCGACGATCGTTCGCATCCGTCGTCACCTTCTTCCAGTCGGCGACCTTCTTGTCGCGCAACTCCCTGGCTTTGATATAGCGTCGCACGCGATTCAGCAAGCTGAACGGGCCGAACACCAGCGTCTGCATGGTCCAGTGGACCTGCGCCATGATATTGCCGTCGCTCAGTTTCCCTTCCGGGTGAACCGGCAGCGTAATGATGACGTGGAAATTCTCCTTCGCGCCCGACATGATCGCCTTGCCGATCCTCTCCCCCAGCGCCTCGCAGATGAAATTCTTCGGCGCTTCGTTGGGTTTGTCCGAGACAAGATGCGTTGCCCATTCCTGGAAACCACTTGCTTTGACCTTGGCGGCCGGACCGGACAAAGGATCCGTCGACTTCAAATCCGCCGCAGTCTTGCTCGGGTCGGTATGCTCCACCCCAAACGCCGAAACAAAAAACTGATTCTCGATATAAATAAACGACGTTGCACCTTCGATGAGGTTCTTCATGGCCAGCGCGATTTCGCACTGTTTTCCAGTCGGCTGCGTAACGTCTTTCTTCGCATCGTCCTTCAAGGCGGCATATTCAGCCTTGCGCATCTTGAACGGCGCACTGCGCAGGACCTGCACCGTGCAGCCCCCCGAAACGAACTCAGGCTCCGCCGGCAAATCGAGCGGCGTCTTCTCTCCGCCCTCGCTGTTCCAGCGATAGACGAAATTGCGCGCAATATCCGCAGCGGACGGTCCTTCAATGAGCACGTGCACGTCCTGCCACGGCATGCGCGGCTGCCGCGTGGCGTCGAGCGTGGCGTCGCTGGGGGAAAGACCGGTGGGACGCGACATCGCCGACCAGTAGGGCGTCTCGCCGCTATAGTCCGTCTGCACCGCGCCATTTTCGATTTTCTTCAGAATCTCGGTGCGATTCGACGTCCAGAGTCCACCAAACGTAGGGTGATTGTCATAGGCGCCGGTGAGCAAATCCGGATCGACAAGCTTCTCCGGCTTCACATGTCCCAAATGCGGTATGCAGCCGTTGTAGCGATTCAGGCCCTCGCGTCCTTCCGCATCCGCGTGCAGATCGTAGGTTTCGTCATCGAAACGGCCGTAACACACATCCATGCCGCCGATAAACGCCTTGTGCTCGTCAATCACCACGAACTTCTGGTGATGGCTGAAGAAACCCGGATCCTCATCGGCTAACGAGGCAGCGAGCGTGACCGTCACGCATTTGCGCCCAACCAGTTCGTTGATCGCCTCGAGCACCGGCACGGTCTGCTTGTCGTACGTCTGGATCGGCGGCGAATGCTTCCACGGCATCACGTAGATTTTCAGCCCGGCATTGGCGCGCGCGGCTTTCAGCAACACGTCGAAAAGGCGCAGGCCGCCAGGAGCGAATTGCGCGTCCCAGTTCACCTGCCAGCCGCCGATATAAATCGACTTCTGCGCGCCTTCGAGCTCCTCCGCCAGTTTCTTGAAATAGCTCTTGCCGGTCGTAAACGGTGTGACGGTGTTGCCCGCGCGCGGCCAGGAGAACGACTGATCGGAGAGCACCCAACGGTTGTCCGCTGCGTTGGACGTCAACGCGTTCCCGGCTTCATCGATAATCTGGCGCAGCGTTTTAATCGGCGACGCGTCGAAAAGCAACCCCGTGCTTCCCTCGAGCGATGTGGCCTCCATCAAGCCTCTCCTTTCAACTTGTCCAACAACGTGCCATCGCTTTCGGTCTGCCATTCCTGGCGCGCGAGTTTCGCAAAGCCCTGATCGACATCGCCCTGTTCCGTGACGTACATGCGCTGGCTATAGCCCATTGCGTCGAGTGCTTCGTAGAAGCGGTCGCTCTCCGTCCAGTCCGCGGTCTGGCGGCTCAATGCGAGCGAATGCACCTGTCCACCGTAGGCGAGCCAGATCTGTCCGGGCGTGGCGTTCCAGGCGTCGTGCAGCGTCTTCTGATCGGCGGCGGACAACGCGACTTTGCCCGTCGAATCGCTCTTGCCGCTGAGTATGAAATCGGATGACATGTGCGCGTCGTTCGCGCTCCGCGCGGAGACGATGCGCCACGGCATATTGATGTACGGATGGCCGTTCGGTCCCGGCATATCCGCGAGCACCATATTGAAGGCGACCGGTCCTTGCGTTTCGGCCTGAGCGAATACCGGCAGCGGATAATTCTGCTGCGCCGGGCCGGCGAAACTATGTTGCGTGCCTTTTACGTCGATCGTGCCGGGCGCGTGAATTTCAATGTTGCCGTCCTTGATGCGGATATACGCGCCGCCGGACGTCAACACGATTTCTTTCTTCGCCGCGATCTCGACGTTTTCAGTCGCCGAAATCAGACGTGTGGCTTTCTGCGAAACGAGTTCGACGTTATCTGATTGCGCCTGCACTTCGACTTTGCCTTTACCCGCGAACAGTTTGATGCCGGAGCGCTGCGCGAAGAGACTGATCTTTTCCACCGCGCCGCCAATCAGCGATTTACCGCTCGCGATTTGCACGCTCTGTCCGCTAATAACCGATATTTGCTGTGCGGCGGTCACATGCGCGGACTGCTGCGTAGACAGCGCAATCCCCGAAGGGCTCGCCATCAGCATCACCGGATCGGTGAATGCGTTCGCGCTACCGGTGCCGCCGCCAGCCGTATTGCCGCCGCTCGCACTCGCACCTTGTTTCGTCGATTGCGTGGCGCTCGCAAAGGTCTTGAGCGCATTCGTGCCGTCCTGCAAGGTCTCGGCCTGGTGCGATTCGCTCGCCTGCGAAAGCGCGTCGATCGTCTCCTGCGCGTTCGTCAATTGCGAGTGCGCTTCGGCAACATCGAGTTGCTGACTCGTCGTGCTTTTCGCGTACGTGCTCACATACAGGCCCTGGCCCGCGTTGATCGCACCGAACGCATCCGACTTCAGATCGAAGCCGCTGCCCAGATACGCGCCGCGCGAATTCGCGTTTTGCGCGACCAGATAACCCAGATGCAGTTGCGAATTCGCGCTTGTGCTGTACAGTTGCGCGCGATTCTGGCCGGTGGCGTCATCCATCACGAGCTGGTTATAGCCGCTGCCACCGTATTCCTTCGACTTGTAGCCCGAGAGAATGCCGTTCGAGTGCCAGTTTGGCGTGGTCGCGCCGTTATAGACGCGCGCCGTCACCAACGGTCGATCGCAATCGCCGTCGAGCCAGTTCACGATCACTTCCTCGCCCACACGTGGCACATGCACGCCGCCATAACTGCTGCCCGAATCGGACATCGCCACGCGTATCCAGCACGACGCGTTTTCATCGCCCGCATTGAGGCGGTCCCAATGGAAATGCACCTTGATGCGATTGAGCGAATCGGTATACGCCTCTTCGTTCGACGGCCCGACCACGATAGCCGTCTGCATGCGCATTTCCGGCTTGTGATGGTCAAGCGGACTGCGATACGGCACCGCCTTGCGCTGCGCCTCGATCTTCACCAAAAGAAAACCTTCACTGCCGTCCGAGGCTTTCACCATCAGCGCGTCGCTGTCGCCCTGATTCGCGCTCTTGATCGCGGCCAGTTCGCTTTGCAGACTGTGCGGAAACGATTGCGTCTGCGTGGTCGTTGCAGGCAGATTGTTTTCGATGAACCAGCGCGCGTCGATCACCGCAAACTGGCGATCCTGCTGGCTGTCCGCATCGTGCACCGGATGGCCGTCGAGTTCGAACCAGCGCCCGGCGTCGAGATTGCGCACGGCGCCCGCGCCTTCGAAGCGTTTCGCGCGCGACTCCCACTCCTGCATGCGGATTTCGCTGAGCGTGTCGCCGCGCGACTGCTCGCCGTAGGTGTACGCGCCCGTGTATTCGTAGACTTCGGCCTGCTGCGGCAGATTGCCCTGCGTGGCCAGCGTCGGCACCGACGTGCCTTTGGGATTCACCGACGTAGAAGGCGACTTGTAGTCGAATGTGCGCGTAGCCAGCGTCACGCTTTGCAATGTGCGCGTACCGCTCCATTGCACCAGCGCATGGGTTTCGCTATTCACGCCCGATCGGTAAAAATTAACCGATTGCGGATTTAAAGCGGGCAATGCGCCGATATTGTCGGTAATTACGACCGTGTGCGATTTCCCATCAGTGGCTTGTTCGAAATAGCTGAACAGGCCTTCGGATTCCATAATCCGCTGGCAGAAATTCCAGTCACTCTCGTATTGCACGCAAAACGAGCGCGAAGGCAATGCATTTTGAATAACAAAGCGGAATGCGCCCTGCGCTTGCGGATGCGCATTGAAGACGTCGGTGAGAATGGCGTCGGCGGTTTTGTCCTGCCAGATGCGGGCGTCCGAGCGGAATTTGAGGAAGTGCTGCCACGAGGCGAATTCCAGCTGATAGCTCGTCAAACTGCCGTCCGCGCCCAGCCGGCGGGCCGTGTGGACGTAGCCGTGATACGGCAGATACGTCTGGTCGGCCTGCTGCAGCCACAGCGTGACGGGCTGCGCGATCAGCTTGCTCAGATCGACGTTTTCGTCCGTAGCGACGGCGTCAATCGTAAAGCCGTAATCGCGGCCAATACGGGTATGGCCGATGGCACGCTGCGGCAGCAATACATTATCGCCGAGCGGTGTATCGAGTTTGAGCAGGCGGCCGTCCTGCAGCAATGCGGCCCCGCTTATCAGACTGCTTATATTCCCCACCCCCATCTTCGCCTCTGTTATTCGTTATTTCTTGAATGCGTAATCTTACTGTTATGTCGATTTCCGGTCACGCTTTGTATGAATAATCGACGCGCAGTCCGGCGCTTTAAATGTAAGCAGACGTGTCGAATAAGCGCGCTCCATGCGCATTGACTATGCTTGGCTTAGCGCCGAGGCGTCGGCAGCTAAAGCACGGGTTTGTCCAACATACTCCCACCGAGTATGCTAGGATACTCCCGTGCAGTATCCCACCTGGACTCGTTATGCCCCATAGCCCCGAAGAGAAGAAGCGCGTTCTCGCCCGCGTACGCCGCGTGCGCGGGCAGATCGACGCGCTCGAGCGCGCCCTCGAGGAAGGCGCGGATTGCGGTCCGGTCCTGCAGCAGATCGCGGCGGTGCGCGGCGCGATCAACGGGCTGATGGCCGGGGTACTGGAGAGTCATCTGCGCGAGGAGTTTTCCCATCTCGCGGCAGCGAACGGCACGCCCGACAAACCCATCGAAGAGGTGGTTTCTCTTGTGCGTTCGTATTTACGTTGAACAGCCGCGCTAAACCCGTACGCTAAACACGCGCATGAGCGCGCGTTCAATCCGTTTCAACATCCGGCCGCCCGCGCGGCCCCAAGGTCGACTGGTCGACTCCTTTCCTAACCGATACCGAGATTGCTATGAAATCACGTGCTGCTGTTGCATTCGGCCCGGGCAAGCCCCTGGAAATCGTCGAGATCGACGTCGAACCGCCTCGCAAGGGCGAAGTGCTGGTGAAGATCACCCACACGGGCGTCTGCCACACCGACGCCTTCACGCTGTCCGGCGACGATCCGGAAGGCCTGTTCCCCGCCGTGCTGGGCCATGAAGGCGCGGGCATCGTCGTGGAAGTCGGCGAAGGCGTGACGAGCGTGAAGCCCGGCGATCACGTCATTCCGCTTTACACGGCCGAATGCGGCGAATGTCTGTTCTGCAAGAGCGGCAAGACCAATCTGTGCGTGGCCGTGCGCGCCACCCAAGGCAAGGGCGTGATGCCCGACGGCACCACGCGCTTCAGCTACAACGGCCAGCCGGTCTATCACTACATGGGCTGCTCGACGTTCAGCGAATACACGGTCGTGGCCGAAGTCTCGCTCGCGAAGATCGATCCGCAAGCCAATCCGGAACAGGTCTGCCTGCTCGGTTGCGGCGTGACCACCGGCCTCGGCGCGGTGAAGAACACGGCCAAGGTGCAGGAAGGCGATACGGTCGCCGTGTTCGGTCTCGGCGGCATCGGCCTCGCGGTCATTCAAGGCGCGAAGCTCGCGAAGGCAGGCCGCATCATCGCCATCGACACGAATCCGGGCAAGTTCGAGCTCGCGAAGGCGTTCGGCGCGACCGACTGCGTGAATCCCAAGGATCATGAAAAGCCCATCCAGCAAGTGATCGTCGAGATGACGGGCTGGGGCGTGGACCACAGCTTCGAGTGCATCGGCAACGTCAACGTCATGCGCGCGGCGCTCGAATGCGCGCATCGCGGCTGGGGTCAGTCGGTGGTCATCGGCGTGGCGGGCGCGGGTCAGGAAATCTCCACGCGTCCGTTCCAGCTCGTCACGGGCCGCCGCTGGCTCGGCACCGCGTTCGGCGGCGTGAAGGGCCGCTCGGAACTGCCTGGCATGGTGCAGGACGCGATGGCAGGCAAGATCCAGCTCGCGCCGTTCGTCACGCATACGAAGGATCTCGCGGGCATCAACGAGGCTTTCGATCTGATGCACGAAGGCAAGTCGATCCGCACCGTCGTTCACTATGCATGATGTGAATTAATCTGATGCCATGACGCGAATGCCCGCGCGTCCGATCACGGCGCGCGGGCATTTTCATTTAAACGCATCCATCATACGAATCGCGCGATTTACCTTATTCTTCAGATGTAATCGCGCGAAATCGACGAAGCAATTCCGTGCGCGAACGCGCGCGACATCGCAGCCGCATTCCGGCAAGCCGCCTTTCGCGAGCAAACTCTTTCTTTTTGGCAAACGTTTGCCGCCAGACTCTCAAGTCGATCCGCCATTGGCCGACAACGCGCACATAGCCACGAAACTTTGGAGCTGGACGTGTTGCGCTTCGCTTTCCTTCTCGCCGTACTTGCCGTGACTGGCTGCGCACAACTGCCCCAGGGCAATACCGCTCAAAGCGGCAACGCGCCGGCATCGGCTTCGGTCCTGCGCTTCGACATTCCCGCCGATGCACTCGGCGCGCGCGATCCGCAATTGAGCGCCGTGCTCGCGAAAGCGGGCGCACTCGCCGCCGCGCAGAAGCAACCCACGGTGATTCGCGTGACCGCGCTCGGTCAGGATCTCCGCTATATCAACGAAGCGATCTGGAAGGGCGTGCCTGCACGGCAGGCGCAAAAGCCGGTGCTGGAGAATCTCACCGCGGGCGCGAACCAGACGTACAGCGTGGCGATCGAGCCGCCGAAGACGGGGAGCTGAACGCATGCGTACGACGATTTTCGCGGCGGCCATGCTCGCGCTCTGCGCGCACTTCGCCTCCGAGGCGTGTGCCGAATCGGCTGGCGCCACCGTGCTCGCATCGGCTGCGCCTTCGGCCTCGCCGTCCGCCGTTTATCCGCCGTTGCCGTCACTCGCGATGCTGCCGCCTTCGAGCAATGACGACGACGAATCGCCTGCGCCGACGCACAGCGCGCGCAAGAAGAAAGCATCGCGCGTGTGCGATTGTCATTGCACGATGCCCGCGCCGCGGCTGGTGGTCTCGGACGCATCGCGCGCGTATTTGAAGGATGTCGAGCGGCAACTCGATGTCGCCCTTGCGCATTAAGCGCGTCAGCGGAGAACATACAATGCAGACGCCACCCGCTTCATTGGTCAGTCGCGTGCGATGCGTGCTGGCGTGCGCATTCGCGCTGTGCACCGCGCTCGGCAATCCGGGCGTCGCGCGCGCGGCCGAAACCGCCGATGAATGTTTCGAAAAGGCCGGCGCCTATCAAGGCGTCAATCCGCTGGTGCTGCGCGCCGTTGCATGGCGCGAATCGAAAGGCGACGCCGCCGCCATCAATCACAACACCAATGGCTCGATCGACGTCGGCCAATTGCAGATCAATTCCATACATTTTTCGGAACTGGCGCGTCAGGGCATTCCGCATCGCGCGCTCATCGATCCGTGCGTGAATATCTTCGTGGCCGCGTGGCTGCTCAAACAGAAGATGGTGCGATACGGCAATACGTGGCGCGCGATTGGCGCCTATCACTCGGAATCGCCGCACGAACGCGATGCCTACGCGCGCAGCATTCAGGCGATTCTGGTCAGCTGGGGTCAATTACAGCGCGGGCATTGAATGCGCGATACAACGCGCCGGTGTTCGCGTTATCAATTGAGTGCGAACACCGGCGCATTGACAAATCACTTCATCAATTCACGCCCACGCCGCTGAGCGCGCGCGCTTCGCGTTGCGTCGCTTCACGTTGCGTCGCTTCATCGCGCAGAACTTGCGCTTCGCGCTGCGTGGCGTCCTGATACGCCAGATACTTGCGCTGCGTGACGATGTGATCCGCGACGTGTTTCGCGTCGTGCCACACGCCCCAGATAAAACTCGATCCACGTCGCGACAGCCACGGCAAACCCAGGAAATAAATGCCCGGCTCGCTCGACACGCCGCGCTGATGCTTCGGCTTGCCTTTCTCGTCGAACGCATTCACGTGCAGCCAGTTGTAATCGACCGCATAGCCCGTTGCCCAGATAATCGACGTGACGCCTGCCTGCGCAAGATCGAGTTCGAGAATCGGTTGCGTCATGCACACCGGGTCCGGATACACGCGGCGCGCTTCCGGCTCTTCCGGCAGATCGAGCCCGTTGCGTTCGATATACGCATCGGCGGCATCGAGCAGCGAGAGATAGTTTTCGTCGCCGCGCGCGATGTTTTCCACGAGATCCGCCTGGAACGTCGCCACGCCGTTATCGAAGGCCTTCGTCAGACCGACCAGCGTCACGCCCTGTTGCGCGAGCAGACGGAAGTCCACCGTCTGGCCGCCGCGCGCGCCGCTCACCGCGATCGTCACGTGTTCGCGGCCGGGGCGCGCGACCTCCGCGTCCCACTCGCCCAGCACGCCCAGCCACCAGCAGAAATCGCGATTCCGGTACGCACGCGGCGGACGATCGTGCGCGCCCACCGAGAGATACACCTGGCGCCCCGAGCGCTGTAGTTCGTCGGCAATCTGCACGCCCGACGAGCCCGCGCCCACCACCAGCACCGCGCCTGCGGGAAGCTGCTGCGGGTTCTTGTAATCGGCGGAATGGATTTGATGGAGCCCTTCTGTTTGCGGCGCGATCGGCGGAATCACCGGACGCTGAAACGGTCCCGTCGCCACCACCACGCGGCGCGCTTCGATCGTGCCTTCGCTCGTTTCGATGACGAAACCCGCCTCGCCGCTTTTGCGCTCGACGCTCTTCACTTCCACGCCGGTGCGAATGGGCGCGTTAATCTGCTTCGCGTAATCGACGAAATAGTCGGCGACGCGTTCTTTCGAAGCGAAGGCATCGGGATCGAGATCGTCGAAGGCCATGCCCGGAAAACGGTCGTGCCAGACGGGACCGTTCGCGACCAGCGAGTCCCAACGGCCCGTGCGCCAGCGTTCGGCAATGCGGTCGCGCTCCAGCACGAGATGCGGCACGCCGAGCTTGCCGAGATGTTCGCTCATGGCCACGCCGGCCTGGCCCGCGCCCACCACGAGCGTATCGATGGTTGTCGTTTCGAGAGTCATTGCGGTTTCCTTCTGCGAAAAGTTTGCATTCACACCGGCACGCCTGCGTGCTGGCGACGCCGGTACGCGCTGTCGCGCGAAGCCAGCCAGTAATAGAGCGGCGACGTCACCACGAGGCCGACGAGCCAGGACAGATCCGCACCGTCGATATGCGCCGCCACCGGGCCCGCGTACATCGGCGTATTCATGAACGGAATCTGCACCGCAATGCCCACCGCGTACGCAATCAGCGCCTGCGGATTGAAGCGGCCGTAAATGCCGCCATCCACGCGAAAGATCGAATCGATGTCGTAACGGCCCGCGTGAATCACATAGAAGTCGATCAGGTTGATGGCCGTCCACGGCACCAGCACCACGAGCAGCGCGAGCACCAGGTCGACGAAGTGACCGACGAAATCGCTCGACGCGCCAATCGCCGCGAAGCAGCACGCCACGAGAATCACGACGGAGAGCACGGCGCGCGCTTTCGAGGTGGGAATCCAGCGATACGCGAAGGTTTGCAGCGAGGTGATCACCGAGAGCACCGCGCCGTAGAGATTGAGCGCGTTGTGACTGATCACGCTCAGCAGGAACAGCACGAGCATCACGGGGCCGAGCACGCCGGTGGCCTGCTTCACGGCGTCCATCGTGTCCACGCCCGGCGGCACGGCGAGCGCCGCGACCGCGCCGAACACGAATGCGAGCGTCGAACCGAGCGCGCAACCCAGATACGTGGCCCAGAAGGTCGACGCCACGCCCACGTCCTCGGGCAGATAGCGCGAATAGTCGGAAACGTACGGCGCGAACGCGATTTGCCACAACGCCGAAAGCGACACCGTCGCGAGCCAGCCCGCGAGATTGAAGCCGCCGCGCGTGAGAAAGTCTGCGCTCTGCACGTGCGAGAGCATCATCCAGAAACCCACCACGATGCCGATGCCGAGCACCCACGTGCCGATGCGATTGAGCACGTGTATGAAGCGATATCCGATGATGCCGATACAACCCGAGCCCACCGCGCCGATCACGATGCCGACCGGCACCGGCACGGTCGGCGCGATGCCGTGCAGCGACTTGCCCGCGAGCACGATGTTCGAGGCGAAGAAGCCCACGTACATGACGCCCGCGATCACGGTCACGAGCAGCGCGCCCCACGAACCGAACTGGGCGCGGCTCTGAATCATTTGCGGAATGCCCATCTGCGGACCTTGCGCGGAATGCAGCGCCATCAGCACGCCGCCCACCGCCTGGCCGATCACGATGGCGACGATGCCCCAGAACAGATTGAGGTGATAGATCTGCACGCCCAGCGCGCCCGTGACGATGGGCAGCGGCGCGATATTGCCGCCGAACCACAGCGTGAACAGATCGCGCACCTTGCCGTGGCGGTCCTCGGGCGGCACATAGCCGATCGTGTGCTTTTCGATAAGCGGGACGGTCCCGCGCTCTGCTGACATGACAACTCTCCCATCCCGCGCGCGTGCGCGCGTATCGTGCGTGGGCGCTCGCGATTCGCGGCGTCCGTCTGTTGTGAAAAAGCGTGTGTGTTGTGCGTGCGGCGTTTATCGCGTTATGCGTTCGCGTAACCGGGCACGCGCGTGGGCAAATTCATCGCTAGCCTTTCGAGGAAGCCGAGGCAGCGTTCGAGCTGCGCGATTTCCACGTATTCATCGGCCTTGTGACCTTGCTCGATCGAACCCGGCCCGCACACCACGGTCGGAATGCCGATGCGCTGAAACAGACCGCCTTCGGTGCCGAACGACAGCGTGCGCAGCGTTTCGTCGCCCGTGAGTTCACAGGCCATATCGCGCAGCCAGTTCGCGTCGGAATCGGCGGCCAGCGCCGGGTAATCGACGAGTTCCTGCCATTCGATGCCGGTGTCCGCGTGCGTTGCCTGCATCTCGCCTTCGAGTTCGTCTTCGGCGAAACGGCGCGCCGCCTGCACGATGGCATCGATCGAATCGCCTGGCAGATTGCGCACTTCGAATTCGAGTTCCGCGCGATCGGGAATCACATTCAGTGCAATGCCGCCATTGAGTTTGCCCGTGTGCACGGTCGTATAAGGCGGCTCGAAACGCGCATCGTGCTGGCCCGATTCGCGCAGCGCGCGGCTCGTGCGGCGCAGATGCACCGCGAATTCCGCCGCGAAATCCACCGCGTTCACGCCGAGATGTGTGAGCGCCGAATGGCCCGCGAGGCCCTTGAAACAGCAGCGATACGCGCGCTTGCCCTTATGCGCGATCGCCACCTGCATACTGGTCGGCTCGCCGATGATGCACGCGAGCGGCTTGAACGGCGCGCGCGCCAGTTCGTCGAGCAAGCCGCGCACGCCACGGCACCCCACTTCCTCGTCGTAGCTGAACGCGAGATGGATCGGCAGCGTGCGGCAATGTTCGACGAAGTACGGCACGCTCGCGAGCACACAGGCGAGAAATCCCTTCATGTCGGCGGTGCCGCGGCCGAGCACGCGAGCGTTTTCGCGCGTGAGCGCGAACGGCGGCACGGTCCACGGTTGGCCGTCTGCCGGCACGACGTCCGTGTGACCGGACAGACACAGTCCCGCACGATCGCGCGGCCCAATCGTCGCGTAGAGATTCGCCTTGTCGCCGCTCGCGTTGTAATTCAACGAAGCCTCGACGCCGAAGCCCGCGAGATACTCTCGCACGAACGTGATCAATTCCAGATTCGAGCGCGCGCTGCGCGTGTCGAATTCGACCAGCGTTTGCAGCAGCGACAGTGTCGAATCGAGTCGTGTGTGGGACATGGCGTCTCCTTGTGAAGCGGCGCGGCGCATGCGTTGTTGCGCGCCGCGCATGGCGGCTTGTGGCTGAGGCGGATGCCCCGTCTTATTGCTGGCGATCGCGCGGAATCACGGCGATCACGTCGATTTCCACCAGCCATTCGGGACGCGCGAGCGCGGACACCACGAGGCCCGTCGAAACCGGAAACACGCCCTTGAGCCATTTGCCGACCACGTTATAGACCGCTTCGCGATAGCGCACGTCCACGAGGAAAATCGTGATCTTGCAGATGTCTTCAAGACGGCTGCCCGATTCTTCCAGCAGCATCGCGATGTTCGACATCGCCTTTTCGGCCTGCGCCGTCACGTCGCCGATACCGACCGATTCGCGCGTGTCGAGGTCCTGACCGATCTGGCCGCGCACGTACACCGTGTCGTTGGCGACCACGGCCTGGCACAGATCGTTATCAAGTTTCTGCTCGGGATAGGTTTCGCGAGTGTTGAATTTGCGGATGCGTTTGTGGCTCATGGTTGCCTCTGCTTGCGTGTGCGTGATGACTGAATGGGGTCGGCGAAAATCGATGCGAAAAGGCGCTAGCGCATCGCCTGAAATCGAATTTACCTTCGCTCGAATTATTTGCGAAACATCGTTTTCATATTCATTGCATAGCTTTTTCTTATGCAACGAGCGGCAAGGAAGCACGGCCGTCGCTCCGCTTTCAGGCCGCCAGTGTTGCGCGACTCGTTTCGTGCTTCGTTGCGCGATTCGAATGCGTTTGCGCGGCGTCTTCGAGCATCATCTGCGCCGCTTTTTCGCCGATCATGATTGAGGGCGCGTTGGTGTTTCCGCTTACGAGCAAAGGCATGATCGAAGCGTCGGCCACGCGCAATCCGCGTAGGCCGCGCACGCGCAAACGCGGGTCCACCACGCTGGCGTCGTCCACGCCCATCTTGCAGGTGCCGGACGGATGGAACACGGTCGCCGCGTAGTCGCGCACGTAATCGAACAGCGCGTCGTCCGATTGCACCTGCGCGCCTGGCAGCATTTCCTTGCCGCGAATCGTTTCGAATTCCGGCCCGGCGAGAATCGCGCGCGCGAGCTTGATGCCTTCGATCAGCACGCGTGCATCTTCTTCGCGTTCGAGAAAGTTGTAGTCGATGAGCGGCGCGCGCTGGCCGTCGTCGGTGAGCAGAATGCGGCCGATGCTTTTGGGCCGCAGCACGCAGGTGTGAATCGCATAACCGTGACCGAATTCGAACAGACGGCCGCGATGGCTGCGATAGCCGGGCACGAAATGAAACTGCACGTCCGGGTCGCCGTCGCCCGCGTAACGCGTGCGCGCGAATCCGCCCGCTTCCACGTAGTTCGTCGTCAGCCAGCCTTTCTTTTTCAGCCAGTACGCGCCGGGTGCACCGAGCACGCTCGGCAAGGAACGCAGCGAAAAGCCCAGCGTTTGCGCGCTCGAAGAACGGACCGTGACGAGACCGTCCAGATGATCCTGCAAATTGCGCCCCACGCCTGGCAAGTGATGACGCAGCGCGATCCCCGCCGCGCGCAATTGGGCTTCGTCGCCGATACCGGACACCATCAGCAGATGCGGCGAGCCGATCGCGCCCGCACTGAGCACCACCTCGCGATGCGCGCGCAACAGCACGACCTGACCTTCGCGCTCGACAAACACACCGCGCGCCGTTTGATCCGCGATATCGAGCGACAGTGCGCGCGTGTCCGTAAACAAGGTGAGATTCGGCCGCGACAACACCGGATGCACGAATGCGCGATAACTCGAAAGCCGATGCGCGTCTTTCTGCGTGACGTCGTAAATGCCCGCGCCGAAGGCGTCGCCGCTATTGAAGTCGGTGTTGTGCGGCAGACCGATGCGTTTCGCCGCGTCGATGAAACGATGCGAAAGCGGATTCGGGTCGCGCGGCTGATCCACGCACAACTCGCCCGATTCGCCGTGCACGCGCGTGTCGTGACCGAGCAGATTGCGCTCGGAGCAGCGGAAGAACGGCAGCACGTCCGCGTACGACCAGCCCTCGCAGCCCAGTTCGGCCCAGCGATCGTAATCCGCGGGCATGCCGCGAATATAGATCATGCTGTTCATCGAACTGGAGCCGCCCAGCATCTTGCCGCGCGGACAATGCAGCCGCCGGCCGTTCAGGCGCGTCTGCGGCGCCGACTCGAAGTTGTAGCTGTATTTAGGGCTTTTGTAGAGCGTGATCGTGCCGGCCGGCACCTGAATGCGCGCCGAGCGATCATCGCCGCCGCCTTCGACGAGACAGACGCGCACAGCCGGATCCGCGCTCAGGCGGTTCGCCATCACACAGCCCGCCGAACCCGCCCCGACAATCACATAATCGAAATCGAGCACTTGTGTTGCAGTCGGCATATTCGTATCCCCGTGCTTCTGAAGCACACTGTGGAACGCTGATTCAAGGCGCTCAGTATTGAATCCAGGTCGTTTTCAGACCCGTGAATTTGTCGAGCGCGTGCAGCGACAGATCGCGGCCAAAGCCCGATTGGCGAAAGCCGCCGAACGGCGTCTGCATACTCAGCGCGTCCACCGTGTTCACCGAGACCGTGCCCGCACGCAGATTCGCTGCCACGCGATGCGCGCGCTTGAGGCTGCCGCTCCAGACCGAAGCCGCGAGTCCATAGATCGAATCGTTGGCGATGCGAACGGCTTCGTCTTCGGTGTCGAACGGCATCACCGCCAGCACGGGGCCGAATACTTCGTCGCGCGCGAGTTCCGCATCGGGACGCACGCCCGCGAAAATCGTCGGCTCGATGAACCAGCCTTTGCCGTTCACGCGCGCCGCTTGACCGCCGCTGACGAGCGACGCGCTGCGGCGGCTGCGTTCGATAAACGCCATCACGCGCGCGTGCTGCGTGGCATCGACCATCGCGCCCATGCCGCTCGCGGGATCGAGCGGATCGCCCGGATACCAGCCGCGCGCGTGTTCGGCGAGCTTTTCGACGAAGGTGTCGTAAATCGAACGCTGCACGAGCAGACGCGAGTTCGCCGAGCACACTTCGCCCTGGTTGAAGAAGATGCCGAAGCAGGCTTTTTGCGCGGCCAGATCGAGATCGTCGGCATCGTCGAACACGAGGTTCGGACTCTTGCCGCCGCATTCGAGCCACACCTGCTTCATGTTCGAGCGCGCGGCGTATTCCATGAAGCGCTTGCCGATCGCCGTCGATCCGGTGAACGCGAGCACGTCCACGTCGGCGTGCAGGCCGAGCGCCGCGCCCGCCGTTTCGCCATAACCCGGCACCACGTTGAACACGCCGTCGGGCACGCCCGCTTCGCGCGCGAGTTCCGCGAGACGCAGCGCCGAAAGCGGCGACTGCTCGGCCGGTTTGAGCACGACGCTGTTGCCCGCCGCGAGCGCAGGCGCGACTTTCCACGCGACCATGTCGAGCGGGAAATTCCACGGCACGACCGCGCCCACCACGCCCAGCGCTTCGCGCGTCACGAACGAGAGATTGCCCGGTCCCGTGGGCGCGACTTCGCCGTAGAGCTTGTCGATCGCCTCGCCGTACCACGCGAACAATTCCGCCGATGCGGGCACGTCGAACTGCCACGCGTCGGCGACGCGCTTGCCCATGTTCAGCGAATCGAGCAGCGCGAATTCCTCGCGATGCGCGGCGATCAGTGCGCCGAGACGCTGCAGCACTTTCTTGCGCTCGCCGGGCGCGCAGCGCGACCACGTCCCGGCTTCGAAGGCGGCGCGCGCGGCACGCACGGCGAGGTCGACGTCTTGCGCATCGCAGGCGGCGACCTCAGCGATCGCGGCTTCCGTCGCCGGATTGGTCGCCGTGAACGTCTTGCCGCTGCGCGCGGGCACGAAGCGGCCGTCGATGAACGCCTGGGCGCGCGGCGTCACGCGCGCGGCCAGATCGCGCCATTGCGAGTAATCGGGTTGCTGCGCGTGGTTCGCGTCGGTGGCACTCAAGGTGGGCTCCTGGGTTCGCGTGGTTTCGGATAAATTCGCGTCGATTCGGGTGAATGCGATTCGTCTTGCCTCGATGGCGGCGCGCCGCCTTATTCGTCGCCGGGCACGCCGTACGACGGCGCGCGCGTGGGATCGGTCGCGCGCAGCACGTAGTCCTTCATTTGCGGTTCGTAGCGCTCCCACAGCGCGCGCAGATCGGCAATCGGCTGATCGCTCCAGTCCACCCGCAAGTCGGCCACGGGCCAGCTCGCGCCGTCGAACACGCACAGCCCCGCCGAATGCACCGGCCCGGCTTCGCCGCCCGCCGCGAGTCCCGCTTCGAGCGCGCGCAACAGGCGGTCCGGCAACGCGCGCGCGGCGTGCTCCGCGAAGGCTTCGATCATCGCGGCGGGCACGCTGTCGTTTGCGAGCAGATTGCCGACCGCCACGCAATCGGTGCCGCTCGCACCCGCATGCAGCCCGAGCCCGCGCTCACCCGTGCGCCACGCGGAGAAACCCGCCGCGTCGAGCACCGCCAGCTGACGCCACTCCGTATACGGACGCGCGCCCGCGATGCGTTCGAGCACCGCCTGCGCGCCATAGCCTTGCGCGAGTTCGCCCAGACCGATCTGGCCCAGGCGCGGATCGGTCACGTTCTGGCTCAGCACCACGCCGTCGCGGCTCGCCCAGAGGCAGCGGCTCGGCACGGCGATGCTCGAACTCGTCACGATGCCGCCTACGGCACCGGTACGCGCGCAACGGCCTGCAATCGAAAAGGTCATGAACGGACTCCTGTAGATTCAATGCTTTCATGCTCGCGCGGCGCGCCAAAATGGGCCGCCAGCGCGTCGAGCCTAAAATCTATCGAGCCAAAATTCATTCGAAAAACATTGTTTGTCTATGTATTGAAAAGGCTTAGACTATGCAAGCGACGCGCCTCGCCGCTGTTCATCGTTGCTCGCGCAGGCGCTTGCACTCCCCGCCCGGTCGCATTCGACTCTTGCCTCTGACCCTTCGGTTGGCCATGGAAAACACGCCTCTTCACTATTCGCTGCGCCAGTTGAGATACTTCGTCGCCACGGCGGAAGCACTGTCGTTTACGGCGGCGGCCAAGCGTCTGCACGTTTCGCAGCCGTCGATTTCGTCGGCCTTGTCGGAGCTGGAGAACGCGTTCGGGCTGCAGCTGTTCATCCGCCATCACGCACATGGACTTTCGCTGACACAGGCGGGCCGCGATCTGCTCGGGCGCGCGCGCGACCTGCTGAAAAGCGCGGAGGAATTGCAGATCGCCGCGCGCCATTCCGATACCGGCATCGCGGGTACCATCTCGCTCGGCTGCCTGACGTCGGTCGCGCCGCCGCTGATGCCGTGGCTCATGAGCCGCTTTCTGAATGCGCGTACGGGTGTGGAATTCCAGACGCGCGAAGGCGATCAGGAAACGCTGTTCGTGGGCCTGCGCGACGGCACGCTCGACGTGGCGCTCACTTACGATATCGATATCGACGACACGATCGACTTCACGCCCATCGTCGAATTTCCACCTTATGTGCTGCTGCCCGCGAAGCATCGCCTCGCCGCCAGTGAACAGGTGAGCCTCAAGGATCTGCTCGATGAGCCTTACGTGATGCTCGATCTCGCGCACAGCAAGGAATATTTCGCGTCGCTGTTCGATCGCTATGGCAATCGTCCGGTGGCGGCGTTCAGTTCTTCGCAGCCGGAAGTCGTGCGCGGCATGGTCGCCAACGGACTCGGCTACAGCATTCACAATTTTCCGCTGCGCAATTCGCAGACGGTGGACGGCGGCCGCTTCGTCGCGCGCGCCATCAAGGAGAAAGTGAAGCCGACGGTGCTGGGCGTCGCGCGTTCGACGCGTTCGCATCCGCGGCAACTGATTCGCGACTTCACCGCGTTCTGCTACGACGAAGTCTCGCGCGCGTGGACGAAGTAAATGGGTCGACACGCCGCGCGCCGCGAATGGGCGCGCGGCGCGCAGCGTAGAGCGCGCGCTTCAGCCAGCGCGTTGAATATGCCGCCACGTCGCCTCCACGGCATCGCGCATCGTGCCGATCAACGCGTCGATCTGCGCATGGTCGATCACGAGCGGCGGCGCAACGATCAAACGGCCATTGGTCGAACGCACGATCGCCCCGCGCTCGAATCCTTCGGTGCGGCTGTGCCACGTGAGATCAGCCTCGTTGGCGTAGCGTTCACGCGTGGTCTTATCCTTCGCGAACTGAATCGCCCCCACCGCGCCCACGCCTTGAATCTCGCCGATCAACGGATGATCCGCGAACGCCTCGCGTAGCGCGCGCTGCAAATACGGACCGGTGTCTTCCTTCGTGCGCGCGACCAGTTGCTCGCGTTCGAGCACGTCGAGATTCGCGAGCGCCACGGCCGCGGCCACCGGATGGCCCGAATACGTGAGCCCATGCGCGTAGACGCCGCCGCGCTCCACCAGCGCCTCGCCGATGCGGCGGCTCATGACCAGACCGCCCATCGGCACATAACCCGACGTGAGCCCCTTGGCGATCGACACGAGATCCGGCTCGAAGCCAAAATGGCGATGCGCGAACCATTCGCCCGTGCGGCCGAATCCGCCGATCACTTCGTCCGCGCAAAGCAGCACGTCGTATTTTCGGCAGATGCGCTCGATTTCCGGCCAGTAGCCTTCGGGCGGGAAGATCATGCCGCCCGCGCCCTGGAACGGCTCGGCGACGAACGCCGCCACGTTTTCCGCGCCCAGTTCGAGAATCTTGCGTTCGAGCGATTGCGCGGCCTGCAAGCCGAACGCCTCGGGCGTAAGGTCGCCGCCGTTCGCGTACCAGTACGGCTCGTCCACGTGCGTGATATTCGGAATCGGCAGATCGCCCATTTCGTGCATGAACGCCATGCCGCCAAGCGACGCGCTGCCGACCGTCGAACCGTGATAGCCGTTCACGCGGCCGATCATGATCTTCTTGTTCGGCTGGCCCATTACGTCCCAGAAGCGGCGCACCGTGCGAATCAGCACTTCATTTGATTCGGATCCCGAATTGGTATACACCACGTGACTGAAGCGATCGCCCAGCAACGCAAACAGCCGCTCCGACAATTCGATCACGGCCGGATGCGTGGTGTGAAAGAACATGTTGTAGTAAGACAGCGTGCTCATCTGGCGCGCGGCGGCCTCGACGAGTTCGGCGCGGCCATAACCGACGTTGGTGCACCAGAGGCCCGACATGCCGTCGATATAGCGCTTGCCGTCGTTGTCCCACAGATACACGCCTTCGCCGCGCACCATCACGCGCGGACCTTCGGCGTTGAGCGCCTTTTGATCGACGAAAGCGTGCAGGTGATGGGCGGCGTCGCTGCGTTGCCAGTCTTCGGTGCTGCGTGCTTTGCCGCCGGACGTGCTGGCGTGGGCGAATTCAGGTGCGTTCATGCGCGGTGTCTCCTCTGTACGGAATGCGTTTGCTTTAATCGTGCGTGTCAGATGCCCACGGCAACGTCGGTCTGATTTTGCGCGGCGCCCGCGCGCGAGAAGCGTTTGCAACCCGCGTAGTACACGACCGAAGTGAGAATCAGCCCGACGATCCACGAGATATCGGCGCCGCCGAGGCGTTTGGCGATCGGGCCGGTGTACAGATCGGTCGCGACGAACGGCAGTTGCACGGCGATGCCGAACAGGTAGGCGAAGATCGCCACGCCGTTGAAGCGTCCGTAGATGCCGCCGTCCTGGCGGAAGAACGAGTCGATGTGATAGTCGCCGTGGCAGACGAGGTAGTAATCGATCAGGTTCACCGCCGTCCAGGGCACCAGCACGTAGAGCAGCAGCAGAATGAAGTTGGTGTATTCGGCGAGGAAGTTGCTCTGGCCGAACAGTGCGATGGCCAGCGAGATCGCGAACAGGATCACCGCCGTCACGGCGCGTGCGCGCGCCTGGCCCGACCACGAGGGAAACAGCGTCTGCACGATCGTCATCGACGAGAGCGCGCCGCAGTACAGGTTCATCGCGTTGGTCGCGGCAATGCCCACCGAGAGCACGATCACCACCAGACCGCTGATGCCGTGCGTGAGCGTGGTGAGGCCGTTGACCACGTCGCCGTCGGCGACCATCAGGCCGACCATCGCGCCCAGCACCATCGGGAAGATCGAGCCGAGCGAGCAGCCCCAGTAGCTCGACCAGAACGCCACGCGTGCGCCGGTTGCGCGCGGCATGTAGCGCGAGTAGTCGGAGACATACGGCGCGTACGCGATCTGCCAGAGTGCCGCGATCGAAATCGTGCCGAGAAAGCCCGTGGCGTTCGCGGTGTTGCGTGCGAAGAAGTCGGCGGGCAGGCCGTGCACGCCCACGATCCAGATGAACGCGAGCAGCAGCACCGCGCCCGAGCACCACGTCATCAGGCGCGTGTAGGCATGGATCAGGTTGTAGCCGAAGATGGTCGCCACGAGACTGAGCGCGCCCACCACGAGCACGCCGTCGTTCACGCTCACGTGCGTGGTGAGGCTGTGCAGCGCCTGACCGCCCAGCACGAGGTTCGACGCGAAGAAGCCCAGATACATCACCACGACGAGGCCGACCACCAGCAGCGAGCCGAGCGAGCCGAACTGGCCGCGCGTCTGCACCATCTGCGGGACGCCGAGTTGCGGACCTTGCGCCGAATGCAGCGCCATGAACACCGCGCCCACCAGCGTGCCGATCACGATGCCGAGCACGCCCCACCAGAACGGCTGCTTGAACACGGTCACGGCCAGCGCGCCCGTGACGATGGTCAGCAACATGATGTTCGAGCCGAACCAGATCGTGAACAGGTCGCTCGCGCGGCCGTGACGCTCGGCGTCGGGTATGGGCTGGATCGTGCTCTGCTCGAGGCGAGCGACGGTATCGGATTGGCTCATCGGCGGCTCCTGCGAAAGGAAAGTGCGTGACGTAGACGCACGAAAGTGCGTTGTGATGACGCACTTTCGACCGCCAATATTGCGCGGAAAAGAACGAAATTCTTTGCTAGTGAATAGCTTTTTCTTATGCAGTTCTCACGCCTGCATAGCCGCGGGCTTGCTTGTGAATCGGATATTTCTTCTTGGAAAGAAAATCGGCGTGCGGCCATAGTCGCTGCATGCACCGAACGTGTGCGCAGCATGAGCGCCTCACGTTCGCGACACATTCACGACGGGAGACCTGCATGCTGACCATCCTCGGCGAGCGCCATCGCCTGCATCACGGCCGTAGCGAACTGATCGACGGCGAACTCAAGCCCTGTTTCGAAATGCCGAAGCGCGTCGATATCGTGCGCGCGCGGCTGGCCGAAGCCGGTTTCGACGAGACGATCGCGCCCGATGCGTTCGGCGTCGACGCGCTGCGCCGCGTGCACAGCGATGCGTATCTCGACTTCCTGCACGGCGCGTGGGGAGAATGGACCGCGCTGGGCCGCACGCACGACGCGCTGCCGACCATCTGGCCCGCGCGCGGTCTGCGCCGCGACCGCGCTCCGCACAGCATCGACGGCAAGCTCGGCTTCTATGCGATGGACGCGGGCGCGCCGATCACGGCGGGCACCTGGGACGCGGTCGAGGAGTCGGCGAATCTCGCGCTCACGGGCGCGCAGCGCGTGCACGACGGCGCACAGGCCGCGTTCGCGCTGTGCCGCCCGCCCGGCCATCACGCGGGCCGCGACGTGATGGGCGGCTACTGCTACCTCAACAACGCGGCGCTCGCCGCCGCGCACTGGCTCGCGCAAGGCGCGCGGCGCGTGGCGATTCTCGACATCGACTATCACCACGGCAACGGCACGCAGTCGATCTTCTACGATCGCGACGACGTGCTGTTTGCCTCGCTGCATGCCGACCCGCTGCTCGACTATCCGTATCTGCTCGGTCACGCGGATGAAACCGGACGCGGCGCGGGCGAAGGCTTCAATCTGAACTATCCGCTGCCGTGGGGGACGGATTGGAGCCGCTACGCGCAGGCGCTCGATCACGCGGGCGCGCGCATCGCGGGCTTCGGCCCCGACGCGCTCGTCGTCTCGCTGGGCGTCGACACCTTCGAGGGCGATCCGATCTCGCGTTTCAAGCTGAAATCAGCGGATTTTTCGCGTATCGGCGCGCGTATCGCCGGGCTCGGTCTGCCCACGCTGTTCGTGATGGAAGGCGGCTATGCGGTCGAAGAAATCGGTGTGAACGTGGTCAACGTGCTGGCCGGTTTCGAGGAGCACGCGCTCGCGCGGGCGGCGCGCTAGCACGCACGAGGGTTCCGGCAAGCGGCTCGGGGCGGGTATGATCGAATCCCGTGCAAAACTCTTGCCTGACCCGCCTATGAATTCTCCCGCCGAAGGTTCCTCGCCGCGCGCGTTGCGCGCGCTCACGCCGCTCGAAGCGCGCATCGTCGGCGTGCTGGTCGAGAAGCAGCATACGGTGCCCGACACCTATCCGCTCTCGCTGAACTCGCTCACCTCGGGCTGCAACCAGAAGACGGCGCGCGCGCCCGTGATGAACGTGAGCGAAGCCGAGGTGCTCAGCGCCATCGAAGACCTCAAGCACCTGAGCCTCGTGTTCGAAGGCAGCAGCAGCCGCGTGCCGCGCTTCGAGCACAACCTGAACCGCGTGCTCGGCGTGCCGACGCAGGCCGGCGCGCTCCTCACGGTGCTGCTGCTGCGCGGCGCGCAGACGGCCGCCGAACTGCGGCTGAACTCCGCGCGTCTACATGGTTTCGCCGATGTGTCGTCGGTGGAAGCGTTTCTCAGCGAACTCGCCGAACGCGAGCCGCCGCTCGTCGTCAAGCTGCCGCGCGCGCCCGGCGAGCGCGAGAGCCGCTGGATGCATCTGCTGTGCGGCGAAGTCAGTCTGAGCGTGCCCACGTCCTATGCGGGCGAGCGCGACAGCGTGGCGGAAGGCAGCGTTTCCTCCGAGGATTTCGAGGCGTTGCGCGCCGATCATCAGCGTCTCGCCGATGAAGTCGCGCGTCTGCAACAGCTCGTCGAGCGCATGGCCGGCGAACTCGGCATCGCAATCGACAAGCTGGAAGCGTCCGAGTAAGGCGGCAACGATAGCGCGCACGATGGATTCGATTTCCGGATCCACCGTGCTGCATCGTGCCACCTCGTATGAACCTCAGGCGGCACTCACTGCGCCTTGCGCGCCGCCTCGATAATCACGTCGGCCACTTGCTGCGGCTGACCCGCCATCGCCACGTGGCTCGCGTTCACGTGCGTCACCGTCGCGCCGATATGCGCCGCCATCTTCGCCTGCAATTGCGGGTCGATCATGCGGTCGTGCGTGGGAATCACGAAGTACGACGGACGGCCACGCCACGCGGCCTGATCCACCTTTTGATCGATGCAGCCCGAGAACCACGGCGCCTGCGTGGCCGCAATCAGGCGGCGCTGCGCGAGCGGCAAGTCCTGCGCGAAGTCGTCGAGCACCGCTTCGGTCGAGAGCGTCAGATAGCCCGCCGAATCCTTGCGCAGCGCATTCGCCCACACGGGCGGCGGCAGTCCCTTCGTGATGTCGCTGATCGACTGGCCGTCGTCGGGCGCGAACGCGGCCACGTAGACGAGCGCCTTCACCTTGTCGTCGTTACCGGCTTCGCTGATCACCACGCCCGCCCACGAATGGCCGACCAGCACCACCGGCCCAGTCTGCTGATCGATTACGCGCTTCGTTGCGGCCGCGTCGTCGGCGAGCGAACTGAGCGGATTCTGCACCGCCACCACATGCAGCCCGCGCGCTTCGAGCAGCGGGATCACCTTGTCCCAACTCGAACCGTCGGCGAATGCACCGTGCACGAGCACGACGTTCTTGCCTTGCAGATCGGCGGATGCGGCGGCTTGAGCCGCCGGTTGTGCGGCATGCGCGGCGGGCAAGGCGAAGAGTCCGCCCAGCAGACCGGCGAACGCGAGGGACTTGCGAAGAAGACGAAGCATCGTCTGACTCCGTGGAATGAGTGTGGAAAAGAGAGGAATGGTCGGCAGAACGCCGGGCGAAGGCGCGCGTGATTCAAGCGTGATTCAGGCTTGTTTCAAGCACGCGCCTCG
Organism: Paraburkholderia tropica; assembly: GCF_014171495.1. Taxonomy (NCBI): domain Bacteria; kingdom Pseudomonadati; phylum Pseudomonadota; class Betaproteobacteria; order Burkholderiales; family Burkholderiaceae; genus Paraburkholderia; species Paraburkholderia tropica. The sequence goes on along the minus strand of NZ_CP049136.1, from coordinate 890,913 downwards.
CGACGGCCGGCGCATTAGGAGTGGGCGTAGATCGGTTCGAGGCCGACCTGATCCGCCTGCGCGCCGGAGAAGTCGTGCAGCGTCGCATGCGCGGGCTTGACGTGCGAGCCCGAAGCCGAGCTGCCGCTCGTCACGCCGCCGAACGAGGTCTGCACGGCGTTGGCATCGGCGTCATGCGAAGGCGCGTTGACGTGCGCGACGTCCTGGCTCGCGGCGATGCGCGCCAGCGCGGCCTGGAGGTGAACCGGATACTGGTTGTTATCGCTCGACTGGCGATAGCCGGCTTGCTGAAGCTGGACCAGTTCCGCGCGCACCTGGGCGCGGGTGAGGCCTTGCTGGGCCGGCTGGGCGGCGAACGAAAGCGCGGGAACGGCGACGACGGCGGCAGCAACGAGGGTACGAACGAGGTTCATGGTCAATCTCCAGTCGATGAGTGAGTGAGTCGGTCGGCGCACTGTTGTCTGTGTTCAACCTTGCGTTGGAGATATTTGAACCGCTGGACGTATCTGGCTTGTTTCCGTCGTCCCCCTTTATTGCAAGCGAGTTTTTCCCGCGGCGGCGCAGATACATTGCGGTACAAAACCGCGCGCCGCCGCGAGACGTTTCCGCTCAACTCCGCTCAACGATTGCTAACGAATCGCCGTTCGAACGCGCTCAGAACGTGTACGTGATCTTGCCGAACGCCGTGCGGCCCAGCGAGTTGTAGCCGTATGCGGTCGAGTAGTCGCGATTGAACAGGTTCGAGAGCGTGGCCGACAGCGCGAGATGCGCATTGATCTTGTACGTGGCGCGCAGATTGACCGTCGTGTACGAGGGCAGATACGTCGTGTTGTACTGGTCGTCGAAGGTCGAGCCACCGTAGAGCAGCGAAATGCCCGTGCTCAGCGCGTGCAGATGAAACGCGTCCCACGTGTGATCGACGCTCAGATTCACAGTCTGACGCGGACGCCGGTTCAACCAGGTCTGATCGCTCACGTCCTGCGGATTGAGCAGCCCCGCCGCGACGCTGACCAGCGTGTTCGCCCCAAGCGTGCCCTTGTACGAGAGATCGATGCCCTGAATATGCGCTCGGCCCACGTTGACGGGCAGGAAGGTCTGCGAATCGTAGGTGATGAGGTCGTGCACGCGCGTGTCGTAGAGCGCCGCCGTGAAGGTGCCGATCGACGTCGCCGCGTCGAGCGCCACTTCCACCGTGTCGCTGCGCTCGGGTTGCAGATTCGGATTCGCGTAGCCCGGATAGTAGAGGTCGTTGAAGGTCGGCAGACGGAACGCGTTGCCGTACGACACGCGCGCGGTATAGACCGGCGTGATCGCCCACGCGAGCGCCGCGTTGCCCGTGTTCACGCTTTGCCCCTGTACGATCTCGTGGCGCCCGGCGAGGAACAGCGTCCAGTCGCCGAGCGTCGCCGACTGATGCAGCGAGACGGCGGAATCGTTGCGCGCGGGCAGGCCGTCCGGCACATCGACGGGAAGATACGCCTGCTCGCGCGTGAAGTCGTACGCGAGCTTGGTCTCGCCCGAGAGCGCGTGACCGAACAGCGTGTGACCGGTTTCCTGATGCGTGATCGACGTCGACGTGCTCAGGCGCGTCGAATCGATTTCGTCGGTCGGCATGCCGGGGTCGTTCGCGTAGAGGAACTGGCGGTCGTACGCATAGCCGAACGACTGGTCGAACTGCGTGGTCGGCGTGATGTCGAGATGAAACGCCACGCCGGTCGTGAGCTGATGATCGCGCTGGCGATCCGCGTAGCCCGCGTTGTCGTACGAGAGATCCGAGCGGTGATAGAGCGCGAAGGTCGAGATCGACCAGTTCTCGCGCGCGTAGCCAAGACGCGCGTCCACGTCCTGCGCGTGATACGGATTGCGGCCGTCCTCGTGACCGTAGGCCCACGGCTTGGTCGCGTCGATGCCCGCGGTGTTGTAGTCGTGCAGACCGAGCGAATACGTGAGTCCGCCGAGCGCCGCGAGCGGCCCGCTCGACGGCACGGTGCCCGAGGTGCGCAGCTGCGTGTCGAAGGTCTTGTTCGAGCCGCCGCCGAATGACACCGTGGTCTGGTTCGGCTGATTCGAGGCGTGGCGCGTGAAGAGCTGCACGACGCCGCCCACCGCATCCGCGCCGAACGACGCCGCCGCCGGGCCGGAAATCACTTCCACGCGATCGAACGCCGAGGTCGGCAGATCGGCCCACGCGGCCGTGCCCGTGGTCGCCGAGCCCACGCGGATGCCGTCGATGAACACGGCCACCTGATTGGCCGCCGAGCCGCGAATGCTGACCGACGCCGTCGCGCCGGGACCGCCGCTCTGCGAAACGCTGACGCCCGGCAGCGTGGCGAGCGCCTGCGTGATGCTCGGGTCGATCGGGTCGAGCCGGTCGAGATCGGCGCGCGTGAGCACCTGCGTGCTGGCGTAACGCTGATCGAACGATTGCGGCAGATGCTGCGTGTCGCCAACCACGAGAATGTTCGGCAACGTGGCGTCGGCCTGGGTTGGTTCAGCGCTTTCTTCAGCACTTTGCGGTGACGTTTGCGCATAAGCGCCCTGCCAGGCGCAGGCCGCGACGGCGGACGCGAGAACGGTGGAAGCGAATTGACGATACTTCATGAGCAGACAGATCCAGAGGTCGAACTGTCCTTGCAACGGGCGGCCGCGCGGGCGGCGCGCGCGCATCGGGACACCCCGCCCTTTGCGGCTGCTTGGACCTCGGTCGATGGCAGGTCTCCTGGCTCGCGGGTCGTCGCCCGATGCCGGCCTTCCCGGTTTCCCAGTGGCCCTCGCTGGCATGGACTCGCCGCTCACAGTTGCGGGGACAGCCGCAGACTTCCGGCGCGCGCGCCGTTACTGCGTTCCCTTTTGATCCCGTCGCCGGGAACCATCAGCGCGCGAGCGTAAAGGCGGCGCGTTCCGCGCGTCAACCTCCGGCGCGCCGGGCGATGCGAAAAAACGTCAGATGCGACTCGCCGCCCGCATCGCTCATTCGAGCGGAAAGCCCTGCCTGAAGGTCTGACGCAGAAAATCGGCGAACAGCGTCACCGCGCGCGGCACATGCGCGCCATAGGGCCGCACCACGTGCAACTGCGACGCGAACGCCCCCACCGGCCGCCACGCCGGCAGCAGCACGACGAGCTTGCCCGCCTGCAACGCGGCCTGCGCGCTGAAATCGGGCAGCAGCGCAATGCCCAGATTTTCGAGCGCGGCGTCGCGCAGCGCCTCGCTGTTATTGGCCGACACCGGCCCGTTCACGGTCACGTTCACGCGCGACTGCTCGGCGCGCCGCCCGGCTTTTTCGAACGACCACGCGCCCGACCCGAGCGTGCGCGGATAGTAAAGACAGTCGTGCTGCGCGAGATCGGCGGGCGTTTGCGGCGTGCCGCGCAGCTTCAGATACGCGCGCGTGGCGACGATCACCGAACGCGTGTCGCAGAGCTTGAACGCCACATGCGTTTCCGGCACCTGCGCGCTGTGGCGGATCGCGAGATCGAAACCCTCGCTCGCGATCGACGTGAGCCGGTCGGACAATTCGAGCTGCACGCGCACCTCGGGATTCGCGCGCGCGAACTGCGCGAGACGCGGCACCAGTTGCTGACGCGCGAAGGCCACGGGCGCGGTCACGCGCACCGTGCCGCGCGCGACGTCGGCCATTTCGCGCACGCTCGCGAAACTCGTGGCGATGCGCTCGAACTGCGCGCGCGTGTCCTCCACGAGCCGCCGCCCCGCTTCCGTGAAGCGCACGCTGCGCGTGGTGCGCTGCACCAGCGCGACGCCCGCCACGCGTTCCAGTTCGGCGATCCGCTGGCTCATCGCGGCTTTGCTCACGCCGAGCCGCGCAGCGGCCGCCGTATAACTGCCCTGCGCCGCCAGCACGTTCAGCCAGTGCAAATGGGTCCAGAGCGCTTCGACGTTCTGCGTATCCACGAAATGACTCCCGCCCCGAATCCTCAAAGATGCGCCGATGATAGCACCGCGCCCGCGTATCTTTCAGCGCTGCGCATGGCGATTGTTCACGCTGGAAAACAATCAATTCAGCCTGCGTGGCTGTGCAGACGCCTGCCGCCTCCGTACACTGGCCGTCATAGTGATGATCAACCGATGCTCAATCGATACTCAATCGATACCCAACTTCGAGGAGATGACATGCAGCCCTTTACCGATTCCGCGGACGTAGTCAACTACATCGGCGGCAAGCGCGAACGCGGCGCGGGCGACCGCACGCAATCCGTCTTCAATCCGGCGACCGGCGCCGCCGCGCGCCGTCTGGTGCTGGGCGAAGTCGCCGACGTCGACGCCGCCGTGGCGAGCGCGAAAGCCGCGTTCCCGGCCTGGCGCGACACGCCGCCGATCCGCCGCGCGCGCGTCATGCTGCGCTTCCTCGAACTGATGAACCGCCACAAGGACGAACTCGCGGCGATCATCACCGCCGAGCACGGCAAGGTGTTCGCCGACGCGCAAGGCGAAGTCGCCCGCGGCATCGACGTGATCGAATTCGCCTGCGGCATTCCGCAACTGCTCAAGGGCGACTACACCGAGCAGGTTTCCACGGGCATGGACAACTGGACCGTGCGCCAACCACTGGGCGTGGTCGCGGGCATCACGCCGTTCAATTTCCCGTGCATGGTGCCGTGCTGGATGTTCCCGGTCGCGCTCGCGGCGGGCTGCACCTTCGTGCTCAAGCCGAGCGAACGCGATCCGTCGGCCGCGCTGTTCATGGCGCGTCTGCTGACCGAAGCGGGCCTGCCCGATGGCGTGTTCAACGTCGTGCAGGGCGACAAGATCGTGGTCGACGCACTGATCGCGCATCGCGACGTGAAGGCCGTGAGCTTCGTCGGCAGCACGCCCATCGCGAACTACATCTACGAAACCGGCGCGAAGCACGGCAAGCGCGTGCAGGCGCTGGGCGGCGCGAAGAACCACATGGTCGTGATGCCCGACGCCGATCTCGACCAGGCCGTCGATGCGCTGATCGGCGCGGCCTACGGTTCGGCGGGCGAGCGCTGCATGGCGATCTCGGTGGCGGTGCTGGTCGGCGATGTCGCCGACAAGATCGTGCCCCGTCTGGCCGAGCGCGCACGCACGCTCAAGGTGAAGAACGGCATGGAAGCCGACGCCGAAATGGGCCCGATCGTCACGAAACAGGCGCTGGAACGCATCGAAGGCTATATCGCCACGGGCATCGAGGAAGGCGCGAAGCTCGTCGTGGACGGCCGCGGCCTCACGGTGCCGGGTCACGAAAACGGCTTCTTCACCGGCGGCACGCTGTTCGACGACGTCACGCCTGACATGCGCATCTACAAGGAAGAGATTTTCGGCCCGGTGCTCGCCTGCGTGCGGGTGAAGGACTTCTCCGAAGCCGTGCAGCTGATCAACGACCACGAGTTCGGCAACGGCGTGGCCTGCTTCACGCGCGACGGCAACGTGGCGCGCGAATTCGGCCGCCAGATCGAAGTGGGCATGGTGGGCATCAACGTGCCGATTCCGGTGCCGATGGCGTGGCACGGTTTCGGCGGCTGGAAACGCAGCCTGTTCGGCGACATGCACGCGTATGGCGAGGAAGGCGTGCGCTTCTACACCAAGCAGAAGTCGATCATGCAGCGCTGGCCGGAAAGCACCGAAAAGGGTGCGGAATTCACGATGCCGGTCGCGAAGTGATGCATTGATCCGAACGCGATATCGTTTTTAAATAATTCGGATATCGAATCAATTATCAGCCGCGCCGCCGTTCCGCTTCTTGCGGACGGCGGCGCGGTTTTTTTGCGTGCGTGCATTTCCACGTTCACCACGTTCGCCGCGCGCGCGATCCACCCATGTCGCGCGCCGCATCGCCGCACGCACGTCCGGCGCACGCGCACGCCAATTCCGGTACCGTCGTACTGATTTTTTCCGCAGACGTTCGACGGTGCGCTTCGTTGCCCCTGCAATCGACCGCCATCGTGCGAACCCGCACGACGGAGGACCGCACGATGCCCGATCAGCCGCCTGCCGCCGCCGCGCCGCGCGCGTGGCACAACGTCGATGCCGATCAGGCGCTCGCCGATCTCGGCACCACGCCCGAAGGTCTCGACGACGCCGAAGTGGCGCGCCGCCGCGCGCGCTACGGCGAGAACCGTCTGCTGCCGCCCAAACGCCGCGGCCCGCTGCTGCGCCTCGCGCTGCAATTCCACAACGTGCTGATCTACGTCATGCTCGCGGGCGCGCTCGTCACGGCCGTGCTGCGGCATTGGCTCGACACCTGCGTGCTGCTCGCGGCGGTGCTCGTCAACGTGGCCATCGGTTTCATTCAGGAAGGCAAGGCCGAATCGGCGCTCGAAGCGATCCGCTCGATGCTCTCGCCGCACGCCACCGCGATTCGCCACGGCGAGCGCGTGACCGTCGACGCCACGCAGCTCTTGCCTGGCGACATCGTCGTGCTCGCATCGGGCGACCGCGTGCCCGCCGACCTGCGGCTGATCGCCGTGCGCGAACTGCGCGTGGACGAAGCGGCGCTCACCGGCGAGTCGCTGCCCGTCGATAAACAGACCGCGAGCGTCGACGCCGCCGCGCCGCTCGGCGACCGCTGGGGCATGGCATATTCGGGTACGCTGGTGGTGTACGGCCAGGCGCGCGGCGTGGTCGTGGCCACGGGCGCGGACACCGAGATCGGCCACATCAACCGCATGCTCGCCGATGTCGATACGATGGCCACGCCGCTGCTGCGCCAGATCGACCGCTTCGGCCGCGTGCTCGCCGTCGTGATCCTCGCGCTGGGCGCGCTCACCTTCGCGCTCGGCACGCTGTGGCGCGGCGAAAGCGCGAGCGACATGTTCCTGATCGTCGTCGCGCTGGTCGCCTCCGGCATTCCGGAAGGCCTGCCCGCGATCATGACGATCATCCTCGCGCTCGGCGTGCAGCGCATGGCGCGGCACCACGCCATCGTGCGTCGCCTGCCCGCCGCGGAAGCGCTCGGCGCAGTCAACGTCGTCTGCTCCGACAAGACCGGCACGCTCACGCGCAACGAGATGACCGTGCAGCGCGTAGTGTGCGCGCGCGACGTGATCGACGTGAGCGGCGTGGGCTACGCGCCCGAAGGCGCCTTCACGATCGATCAACACGCGTTCGACGCCGCGCAATGGCCCGCGCGCTGCCCCGAACTCGCGCTCGCGGTGCGCGCGGGCGTGCTCTGCAACGACGCGCAGATGCGTCGCGACGAAGCGGGCCTGTGGCACGTCGAAGGCGATCCCACCGAAGGCGCGCTGCTGGTGCTCGGCGCGAAGGCGGGCATCGCGCACGAACCGCAGGCGCGCGCGGGCACGCCGTGGGCGCGCCGCGACAGCATTCCGTTCGAGTCGCAGCATCGCTTCATGGCGAGCTGGAACACGGACGCCGAAGGCCACGCATGGATCTTCGTGAAAGGCGCGCCCGAACGCCTCTTCGACATGTGCGCGACGCAACTCGCGCACGGCGTGGAAGAACGCATCGATCCCGACTACTGGCGGCGCATGCAGACCGACCTCGGCGCGCAGGGCTTGCGCGTGCTCGCGCTCGCGTACCGGCGCGGCGCGCCCGCGCACAACACGCTCGATTTCGACGCTGTCGCGCAGGGCTTCACGCTGCTCGCGCTCGCGGGCATCATCGACCCGCCGCGCGACGAGGCGATCCAGGCCGTGGCCGACTGCCATCGCGCGGGCATCCGCGTGAAGATGATCACCGGCGATCACGCGGAAACCGCGCGCGCGATCGGCGCGCAACTGGCGATCGGCGTGGGCAAGCCGGCCGTTACGGGCGCGGAGGTCGCGCTGATGGACGATGCGGAACTGCGCCGCGTGGCGCTCGATATCGACGTGTTCGCGCGCGCGAGTCCCGAGCACAAGCTGCGTCTGGTCGAAGCCTTGCAGCAGGACGGCCAGGTGGTGGCGATGACCGGCGACGGCGTGAACGACGCGCCCGCGCTCAAGCGCGCGGACGTGGGCGTGGCGATGGGCGCGAAAGGCACCGAAGCGGCCAAGGAAGCCGCCGACATGGTGCTCGCCGACGACAACTTCGCCACCATCGCGCGCGCCGTGCGCGAAGGCCGCGCCGTCTACGACAACCTCAAGAAGTTCATCCTGTTCACGCTGCCGACCAACGGCGGCGAAGCGCTCGTCGTGCTCGCGGGCGCGCTCACGGGTCTGGGCATTCCGCTCACGCCCGCGCAGGTGCTGTGGGTCAACATGGTGACGGCGAGCACGCTCGGCATCGCGCTCGCGTTCGAGCGCGCCGAACCGGGTATCATGCGCCGCAAGCCGCGCGCGCCCGGCGAATCGTTGCTCTCGGGCTTCTTTATGTGGCGCGTGGCGATGGTCTCGGTGTTGATGATGATCGGCGCGTTCGGCCTGTTTTACTGGGAGTTGAGCGCGGGCACCGGGATCGAGCGCGCACGCACGATCGCCGTGAATGCGGTGGTGATGTCCGAGATGCTCTACCTCATCAACAGCCGCTCGATCTTCCACTCCGTGCTGAGCTGGCAGGGGCTCACCGGCAACCGTTACGCGCTGCTCGCGATTGGCGCGTGCGCGCTGATGCAGATCGCGTTCACGTATGCGCCCTTCATGCAGCATCTGTTCGGCTCGGCGGCGCTCGTCCCGCAGGAATGGCTCAAGGTGCTGGGCGCGGGGCTCGTGGTGTTTCTCGGCGCGGAACTGGAGAAGTGGGTCGTGCGCACGAGCGGGCTGGCGCGACGGCTCGGCGGTGAGGAATGAGCCGGGCGGCTTACCTGGGTTACGCGATAGCCGCTGGCGACGCTTGCCACGCCGCCAGCACCTTCTGCCCCACGGCCGCGAAGATGTCGATGGCCGGCAGCAATTCGCGCCCGAGATCGGTCAGCACGTATTCGGCCGACGGCGGCGAACTGTCGAGCTTGTGTTTCGCGACGAGCCCGCGCGTCTCCAGTTCGCGCAGACGCACGCTGAGCACGCGCGCCGAAATGCCCGGCAAATCGCGGCGCAATTCGCCGAACCGGCGCGCCTGGTCGCGCAACTGCCAGATCACGTTCAATGCCCATGCGCCGCGCAAAAAACCCAGCGCGTCGGTCACCTGACACGCGGGCGGCGCGGGTGCCCTGTTCTTGCGGACCGCCAAACCCATCGTCGATCGTCCTCGTCAAACGGTAACTGCGGAGTAACCGGATTATATCGGCGCACTTGCCACATCGCCGCGCCGTGCCGCTACCATGCGTAGCGCGGACCGTGTGGCCCGCGACCGTTTTCACTCCAGTCAGGAACCGACATGAAGCTCTATTACTCGCCGGGTGCGTGCTCGCTTGCCGCCCATATCGTCGCGCGCGAATGCGGCATTCCCATCGCACTCGAAAAAGTCGACCTGGCGACGAAACGCACGCAAAGCGGCGTCGACTTCTTCAACATCAATCCGAAGGGCAACGTGCCCACACTCGAACTCGACGACGGGACGATCCTGACCGAAGGCCCCGCCATCCTCCAGTTTCTCGCGGACAGTGCGCCCGAAGCCGAACTCGCGCCGGCCCATGAATCGATGGCGCGCTACCGCTTGCAGGAGTGGCTCGCGTTCATCAATTCCGATGTGCACAAGAGTTATTCGCCGCTGTTCAATCCGGCGACGCCCGCCGAGGTTCGCGCGGAACGGCAAGCCGCGCTCGGCAAATATTATGCGTGGCTCGAAGAGATCCTGACGCCGCAGGCCTGGCTGCTCGGCAATCACTTCTCGGCCGCCGACGCCTATCTGTTCACGGTGACGAACTGGGCGCCGCACGTCGGCGTCGATCTTTCGCATCTGCCCGCGCTCACGGCGTTTCAGCAGCGCGTCGCAAGCCGGCCGCACGTTCGCGCCGCGCTCGTCGCCGAAGGTCTCGTGGGCGGGTGAGTACGCTGCACGCGGCACGCCGTGCGTTCGCACCCGCCGCCGCACCACGTAGTGATGCACCGGCAAGCCGACCGTCGCACGAAACAGCGCCTTGAAATGCGGCGTGCTGAGTTCCGCCAGCGCTTCGAGTTCCGCGATCAACGCCCAGGCGAGATGCGGCAGACGCGCGTACGCGACATCGCCGCGCGCGAGTTGCCGCACGAGCCATGGACGCCCGCGCTAAAGCTCGCCGGACTCAGCGACGCGCACGCGCGTCTGATCACCGATCTCTACGACGTGCACAACGCGGGGAAAATCGACGTGGAATTCGGTCAGCCCGAGCGGCGCTCCGGCACGACCGAGTTGATGGAAGTGTTCGCGCCACTCGTCGCGAAGCTGCGCGGGGCGCGGCGGTTGCATCAGGATAAAAGCGTCAGGCAGAAAGCGCCGGGCTCGACGCCCGACGCCGCGCGCGCTGATTTCACGCGCCCTGCTGCGCCACCGCCGCGGCCAGCGCGAGCAGTTGCTGCGCGCGCAGGATCACGGGGCGGTCGACCATCTTGCCGTCGACGGTAATCGCGCCCGCCTGCGCCTCGCGCGCAGCTTGCGCCACGCGTGCGGCCCACGCGAGTTCCGCTTCGCTCGGGCGATAGCAGCGGTGCACGGCGTCGATCTGCTTCGGATGAATGCAGAGCTTGGCGCCGAAGCCGAGCCGCTTGCCGTTGAGCGCGTCGGCCTCGATGCGCGCGAGATCCTGAATGTCGGGCGTCACGCCATCGACCGGCGCGTCGATGCCCGCCACGCGCGAGATCAGCGCCAGTTGCGAGCGATAGTGATTGAGCGGCTCGCCGTCGTCGGGCATGCCCATTTCGGCGATGAAGTCGAGCGTGCCGAACATCAAGCGCTTCACGAACGGCGCGCGCGCGACGTCCATCGCGTTCCACATGCCGAGCGCGCTTTCGATCAGCGGAAACACCGGCACGCGGCGGCGCGCGAGCGCGACAGTCGCGCTTACGTCGGTGCCGTGTTCGGCTTTCGGCAGCACGATGCCCGCGACGCCGTCGAGCGCGCCAAGTTTCGCATCGGCCTCGAACCACGGCGTGGCGCGGCCATTGATGCGCACCAGCACGGGATGGCGGCGCGAGACCCAGTTCGCGATGTTCTCGCGCGCCGCGTCCTTCGCGGCGGGCTCGACTGCATCTTCGAGGTCGATGATGACCGCGTCCGCGCCGCTCTCGAGCGCGCGTTCGAAACGCTCGGGGCGGCTGCCCGGCACGAACAGGAACGATTGCGGCGAGAACGCGGCTTTGGCGGCGTCGTCGCGGACGGGCGTCGCGGTGTTGGGCTCAAAGTGCATCGGCAAGCTCCGGCACGGCCGCGAACAGATCGCCGACGAGACCGTAATCGGCTACGGTGAAAATCGGCGCTTCCTCGTCCTTGTTGATCGCGACGATCACCTTCGAATCTTTCATGCCCGCGAGATGTTGAATCGCGCCTGAAATGCCGATGGCGACGTAAAGCTGCGGCGCGACGATCTTGCCGGTTTGGCCGACCTGATAATCGTTCGGCACGTAGCCTGCGTCCACCGCCGCGCGCGATGCGCCGAGTGCTGCGTTGAGTTTGTCCGCGAGCGGTTCAAGCACTTTGGTGTAGTTTTCGCCGCTGCCCAGACCGCGACCGCCTGACACGATAATCTTTGCGCTGGTGAGTTCGGGGCGATCAAGTTTCGTGACTTCGCGATTGACGAATTGCGCTTTGCCGTTATCCGCTGCCGCTTCGATTTTTTCTACCGATGCGTTGCCGCCTTCCGCAGCGATGGCATCGAATGCGGTGGTGCGAACGGTGATGACTTTCACCGGATCAGCCGATTGCACGGTCGCAATCGCATTGCCAGCGTAAATCGGACGCTCGAACGTATCGGCGTTTTCAACCGCAGTGATATCGCTGATCTGCGCAACGTCGAGCTTGGCGGCAATACGCGGCGTAACGTTTTTACCGCTTGCAGTAGCAGGCGCGAGAATATGCGAGTAGTTCTTCGCAATCGAAAGCACCGTCGCTTCGACGTTTTCCGCGAGACTGTGTTCGAGTTGCGGCGCATCGGCGAGGAGCACCTTCGAAACGCCGACGATTTTCGCCGCTGCATCCGCAGCCGCTTTCGCGTTGTGGCCAGCAATCAGCACATGCACATCGCCGCCAATTTTCTGCGCCGCTGCAATCGTGTTCAGCGTTGCGGCTTTAATCGACTCATTGTCGTGTTCTGCAATTACCAGGTTCGTCATTTTCGATTCGCTCCTCACAGCACCGTGGCTTCGGTCTTCAGCTTTTCGACCAGCGTTTTCACGTCAGGCACTTTCACGCCTGCGCTGCGCTTGGGCGGTTCCGAAACTTTCAGCGTCTTCAAACGCGGAGCGACATCCACGCCGAGATCTTCCGGCGTGATCGTTTCGAGCGGCTTCTTCTTCGCCTTCATGATGTTCGGCAGCGTGACGTAGCGCGGCTCGTTCAAACGCAAATCCGTCGTCACGACAGCGGGCAATGTCAACGCCAAGGTTTCCGCGCCGCCATCGACTTCACGCGCCACCGTCGCCTTGCCATCCGCAACCGTGATTTTCGAAGCAAACGTCGCTTGCGGCAGATCCGCCAAAGCGGCAAGCATCTGACCGGTCTGATTCGAATCGTCGTCGATAGCTTGTTTGCCGAGAATCACCAGCGAAGGCTGCTCTTTATCGACGAGCGCTTTCAAAAGCTTCGCGACAGCCAGCGGTTGCAATTCCTCATTCGACTCGATCAACACCGCACGATCCGCACCAATCGCCAGCGCCGTGCGCAGCGTCTCCTGCGCTTGCAAAACGCCCGCCGAAACCGCAATCACTTCGGTCGCGATGCCCGCTTCTTTCAGGCGCACCGCTTCCTCGACCGCGATTTCATCGAACGGATTCATCGACATCTTGACGTTCGCGACATCCACGCCCGTGCCGTCCGACTTCACACGAACCTTCACGTTGTAATCGACCACGCGTTTGACCGGCACCACGATTTTCACTTTCGATCTCCTCCATTGCATCATTCGAATTGCACGATTGACGCATTACACGTGGGATCAGCGAAATCGGCCACTATCGATTAACTCTACCGGTCATAGCCCAGACCTATTGGCGAGGTCTCAACGCGGTTTCAACCCCGCAACTCGCGGCGCAGAATCTTGCCCGTCACGGTCTTCGGCAACTCGTCGATGATCGTCACGATGCGCGGATATTTATACGCCGCCATGCGTTCCTTGCAGTATGCGGCCAGCTCGTCGGGCGTCACGTTCGCGCCCGGCTTGAGACTCACCACGGCCTTCACGGTCTCGCCGCGATAACTGTCCGGCACGCCCACCACGGCCGCCTCGCGCACGGCCGGATGCGTGTACAGCACGTCCTCCACTTCGCGCGGCCAGACCTTGTAACCGCCCGCGTTGATCATGTCCTTCTTGCGATCCACGAGATAGAACCAGCCCTGCGCATCCATGAAGCCCACGTCGCCGGTGCGGAAGTAACCGTCGACGATCGCCTTCGCGCTTTCCTGCGGCTTGTTCCAGTAGCCGGGCACGATCATCGGCCCGCGCGAAATGATCTCGCCCACTTCGCCCGCCGGCAGCGGCTGACCCGCATCGTCGCCGATATACGACTCCACGTTGAACGCCGGCACGCCGATGGCCAGCGTGCCCGACGCGGCATCGACGGGCGCTTCGCTGCCGACCGGCACGACGTGCGTGGGGGAATTCGTTTCGGTCAGACCGTAGCCGTTGTGGATGTAGTGGCCGAAGCGCGAACGGAACGCTTCGATCACGCTCGGCGGAATCGGCGCGCCGCCCGAATAGATGCGGCGCAGCGAGGCGAAGTGTTCGCGCGTTGCGCGCGGATGATTCATCAGCGCGATAAACACCGTAATCGCGCCGATGGTGAACTCCGGCTTGTGTTCGGCGATGGCGTCGAGCAGCACACCCGGTTCGAAGCGGAACGCCAGCACGAGCGGCGCGGCGCAGATGAAGGCCGCGCCCACATGGCCGACCAGCCCGGTGATATGAAAGAGCGGCGCGACGCCGAGCAGCGGCGCGCCTTCGCGCAAGCCCACCCAGTCGCGATAGACCTGCGCGTTGAAGGCCACGTTGCCGTGCGTGTTCATCGCGCCCTTCGGCACGCCCGTGGTGCCCGAGGTGTAGACGAGCATGGCGACGTCGTCGCTGTGGAGGTCGATCGCGGGCGGCGTCTGGCCGCGATACGCGTCGATGACGGTGCGGAAGTCTTCGGCGTCGTCGCGCGGTTGAGTTTCGCGCGCGCGGTCCATGCCCGCGAACAGGCGCTCGTCGTGGCGTTGCTGATAATCGAGCGCCGAAGTCGTCATCACCTGCGGGTGCACGCGCGCACTCGCCGCGATCTCGCCGTTCGCCACGCGCGCGTCTTCTTCGGCCAGCAGCGGATGCACCACCTCGTCGTGCAGCGTGCCATGACACACGAGCAGACGCGCGCCCGAATCCGCGAGCAGCACGCGCAATTCGCGCGCACGATTCATCGGATTGACCGGCACCGCAATCGCGCCGAGTTTCCACGCGGCCACCAGCGCGATCACGAATTGCGGCACGTTCTGCAGATAGATCGCCACGCGCTCGCCGCGCGCGACGCCGCGTTCGCGCCACGCGCAGGCGAGCGCGTCCGATTGCGCATCGAGTTCGGCGTAGGTGAGCGCGCCGTCGAAATACAGCAGCGCGGACCGCTCGGGCGCGCGCGCCACAGCCGCGCGAAAGAGACTCAGGGCATCGCCGTATTGCGGGTCGATGGTGGCCGCGTGACCCGCCGCGTAATGCGCGAGCCACGGTTTGCTTTCATAGGGCGTCATGAGCGCTCCAGCAATTCCAGCAAGAAAACGGCCGCCGTGCAGCGATTTTTCAACGCGACACGACGGCATCGCGGCGCCGCGCAGGCGGACCGGTTCTCAATCAATCGACGAAAGATGCCGCAGCGGAAGCGATGCAGGCGATGCTACGCCTACTTCACCACCACCGGATTCACCGGCGCGCCGCTGCCGTTCACCACTTTCAGCGGCGCGGCGGTGTAGAGGAAATTCCACTGGCCGTCTTCGGCGCAATCGGCGGCGAGCGGATCGAGTTGCGCGATTTCGGTGAGCGTCACGCCCAGATTGCGCATCAGCGCGTTGTGCAGCGGCAGCGCCACGCCCGAAACGGGATCGACGGTGACTTCGTTTGCAATCGTGTCGGTGACGAGATTCGGGATCTCCATGCGATGGAACCACTCGACGAGTTCACGGCTGTACGTGAGCCCCGGCTCGACGAAGTTCTGATAGAACTCGGCCTGATCGCGCTCGTAGAACGAACCGATCCAGCCCGTGCGGATCACCAGAATGTCGCGCTTTTCGATCTGTACGCCCTGCGCCTTCGCAGCCGCGAGCAGGTCTTCGTGCGTGAAGGTTTCGCCCGGATCGAGCACGGCCTTGCCGCGATGGCGCGCCATGTCGATCAGCACGCCGCGCCCCACCACGCCGCGCTCGGCGATCGGCAGCACGCTCGCTTTTTCCAGCCCGCCGATGGTCGACTTCGCGTCGTAGCCGTTCCAGAGCTGATCGTCGTACCAGACGTGGCCGAGCGCGTCGTACTGCGTCGAGCCTTGCAGATACATGATCATCATGTCGTCGGCGTATTCGGCGAGCCCCGGAAACAGCGGGCCTTTCCCGCACAGGTAATGGCCCTTGTCCATCACGTTCATGCGGCGCGCCTGCGAACGCCCCGGCCAGACCGGATCGCCCTTCGGATGCCCCATCTGGATCTGCAGCGTGAAGGTCTTGCCCGATCGCACCGACGCCACGCCACGCAACACCTCGGCCTGCGTCAGATAGTTGAGCGAGCCCACTTCGTCGTCGCTGCCCCACTTGCCCCAATTCTTCGGCGAATCCTGCAGCAGTTCGGCCACTTCCGGAACGTTCTTCGACTCCATGCGCTGTCTCCTTTCCTCTCACACGTTGATGGGTGATGCAGATGGAACGACGCGAACGCGGTGCGCGTTCGGGGTATCGAAATAAATCGCACGACCGTGCGGTAAAGTCAACCGGGAAAAACAGCAGGCGCAGAAAAGTGCGTTCCTGCACATCATGGACGGTCGGCGACCTCTCTCTCCCGCGCGGCGCGCTGAATCACCGATTCAGGGTTGTGTCGTTTCCGCGCCGCGATTCAATGCGCATTGCAAACCGGCGCACCTGGGTGCGTTCCGCGAGGCTTTCCATGAACGAACGCGAGTATCTGGACGATCTGCATCGAAAGTGGGCGCACGCCTGGCCCGCCGATGCGCCGCGCGAGCCGCAGTATCCGCTCGGCCAGCGGCCTTTGACGGCCTATCTGCGCGAGTGGGCGCGTCGCGCGCCGCAACGTCCCGCCGTGCACTTCTATGGCCGCACGCTCAGCTACGGCGAACTCGACCGCCTGAGCGACCGTTGCGCGGCGCTGCTTGCGTCGCTCGGCGTGCAGCGCGGCGACCGCGTCGCCGTCTTCATGCCCAACTGTCCGCAGATGCACGTGGCGTTCTACGGCATCCTCAAGCTCGGCGCCGTGCATGCGCCCGTGAGCCCGCTCTCGAAGGCGCTCGAACTTGGTTATCAGCTCAAGGACAGCGGCGCGCGCGTGGTGATCTGCGCCGATCAGCTGCTGTCCGTGGTCGATCAGGTGCGCGACGAGTGCGCGTTGCGCGAGGTGATCGCGACCAGCGTGGGCGAGATGCGCGGCGCGCAATCGGCGGTGCCGCTGCCCGATATCGTGCTCGCGCCCAAGGTGACGAGCGCTCGCGCCATCGACTTCCTGCCCGCGCTCGAAGCGGCCAACGGCCCGGTGCCCGACGACGAACCGCAACTCGACGACATCGCCGCACTCAACTACACGGGCGGCACGACGGGCTTGCCGAAGGGCTGCATCCACACGCACGGCGACATGCTCTACACCTGCGCGAGCTTCACGCCGGTCGCGCTGCACGCCGACGAGCACACCGTCTTCCTCAACTTCCTGCCCGAGTTCTGGATCGCGGGCGAAAACGCGGGCCTGCTGTTTCCGGTATTCGCGGGCGCCGCGCTCGTGCTGCTCGCGCGCTGGGACGCGCTCGCCTGGATGCGCGCCGTGCAGCACTATCGCGTGACGCATTGCGGCATGCTCGTCGACAGCGTCGCCGACGTGCTCGATCAACCGACCGTGCGCGACTTCGATTACGGCTCGCTGCAACGCGTGGGCGCGATCTCGTTCATCAAGAAGCTCACGCCCGATTACCGCCGCCGCTGGCGCGAACTCACGGGCTGCACGCTCTACGAATTCGCGTACGGCATGACCGAGACGCACACCTGCGACACCTTCACGCTCGGCCTTCAGGACGACGACCGCGACCTGCGCGCGCAGCCGACCTTCGTCGGTCTGCCGGTGCCGGGCACCGAATTCAAGGTCTGCGATTTCGCGAGCGGCGCGCTGCTGCCGCCGGGCGGCGAAGGCGAACTGTGCGTGCGCTCGCCGTCGCTGTTCAAAGGCTACTGGCAGCGCGAGGCGGCCAGCGCCGACGCGCTGCACGACGGCTGGCTGCATACCGGCGACCTCGCCACGATCACCGAAGAAGGCTTCATCCGCTATCTCGGACGGCGCAAGGAAATGCTCAAGGTGAACGGCATGAGCGTATTTCCGAGCGAACTCGAAGCGCTGCTCGGCCAGCATCCGGCGATTGCGGGCAGCGCGGTGATCGGCAAGGCGGACGCCGCGCGCGGTCAGCAGCCGGTTGCCTTCGTCGTGCTCAAACCGGGCAGCGAAGCGAGCGGCGACGAACTCGCCGCGTGGTGCCGCGCCTCGATGGCCGTCTACAAGGTGCCGGAAATCCGCGTGATCGACGCATTGCCGATGACCGCGACCGGCAAGGTCAGAAAACAGGAACTGGACAAGCTGCTGTGACGAACTCCGCCTCCCCTGCTCCCCACGCTGCGCTGCGCTCACTGCTGATCGCCAATCGCGGCGAGATTGCCGTGCGCATCGCGCGCGCCGCCGCCGAAGCGAATCTGCGCAGCGTCGCGGTCTATGCCGAAGACGACGCGCAGTCGCTGCACGTGCGCCGCGCCGACCTCGCCGTGCCGCTCGCCGGACGCGGCGCCGCCGCGTATCTCGACATCGCGCAACTGGTCGAGGCCGCGCGCGCGAACGGCTGCGACGCCGTGCATCCCGGCTACGGTTTCCTGAGCGAAAGCGCCGAATTCGCACGCGCCTGCGCGGCGACCGGTTTGCGCTTCGTCGGGCCGTCGCCGCTCGTGCTGGACACTTTCGGCGACAAAGCCCGCGCGCGCGAACTCGCGACGCGCTGCGGCGTGCCGCTCGCGGCGGGCAGCAATCGCGCGGCCACGCTCGACGAAGCGCGCGCCCTGCTCGCCGAACACGGCGCGATCATGGTGAAGGCCCTCGCGGGCGGCGGCGGACGCGGCATGCGCGCCGTGCGCGACGCGGCCAGTCTCGCCGACGCCTGGGCGCGCTGCGAATCGGAAGCGCGCGCGGCCTTCGGCAACGGCGCGCTGTACGTCGAACGGTTGATCGAGCACGCGCGTCATGTGGAAGTGCAGATCGTCGGCGACGGCACGCACGCGAGCCATCTCTGGGAGCGCGATTGCAGTCTGCAACGGCGTCATCAGAAGGTGATCGAGATCGCGCCCGCGCCGCATCTGGACGGCACGCTGCGGCGCAAGATCATCGACGCGGCGCTCACGCTCGCGCGCGCCGTGCAGTATCGCGGCATCGGCACGTTCGAATTTCTCGTCGATACCGCGCGCGGCGACTTCGTGTTCATGGAGGCGAATCCGCGCGTGCAGGTCGAGCATTGCGTGACGGAGGCCGTCACCGGCGTCGATCTCGTCCGCACGCAGTTGCGCCTCGCCGAAGGCGCGACGCTCGCCGACCTCCGGCTGCAAGATCCGCCGCCGGTGCGCGGCTTCGCGGTGCAGGCGCGCGTCAATCTGGAAACGATGCAGGCCGACGGCAGCGCGCGCGCGGCGGGCGGCACGCTGAGCGCCTACGAGCCGCCGAGCGGCGCGGGACTGCGCGTGGACGGCTACGGCTATGCGGGCTACACGACGAGCCCGAGCTACGACTCGCTGCTCGCGAAAGTGATCGCGCACGCCGACGACTTCGCGGGCGCGCTGCGCCGCGCGTATCGCGGCCTGTGCGAGTTCCGGCTCGAAGGCGTGGCGAACACGCTGCCGTTTCTGCAGACGGTGTTGCAGCGCCCCGAACTGCCGGGCTATGACATCGATACGCGCTTCATCGAACGTCATATCGGCGAACTGATCGCGTCGGGCGGGCAGGCGCACCCGCAGCTGCATTTCCGCGCCGATCAGCCGGGCGGCGCGCATTCGCCATCCAACATCGATGCACAAAGCGCAGATAGCGCGCCGCCAGGCTGCGTGCCGCTCGTCGCGCCGAGCCAGGGCGTGCTGGTGAGCCTCGACGTGCAGCCCGGCGACGCTGTCGCCGTCGGCCAGCAAGTCGCCGTGCTCGAAGCGATGAAGATGGAGTTCGTCGTGCAGGCCACGCAAAGCGGCATCGTGCGCGCGCTCGCGCTCGAACCGGGCGGCAGCGTGTTCGAAGGCGCGCCGCTGCTGTTCATCGAACCCGCCGAGGTGGCCGCGGCCGGCATCGAGACCGAAGCGAGCCGCGACCTCGCGCACATTCGCGCCGACCTCGCCGAAGTGCTCGAACGCCATGCGCTCACGCGCGACGAACGCCGTCCGCACGCGGTCGCGAAGCGGCGCAAGACCGGCCAGCGCACCGCGCGCGAAAATCTCGACGATCTGCTCGACGCCGACAGCTTCGTCGAATACGGCGCGCTTGCGCTCGCGGCGCAACGCGGCCGCCGTCCGCTCGACGATCTCATCGCGCAGAGTCCCGCCGACGGCCTGATCGCCGGCATCGGCACCGTGAACGCCGCGCGCTTCGGCGCGCAGGCCGCGCGCTGCATGGCGATCGCCTATGACTACACGGTGTTCGCGGGCACGCAGGGCATGATGAGCCACAAGAAAACCGACCGCATGCTGCAACTCGCGGAGCAATGGCGGCTGCCGCTCGTGCTGTTCGCGGAGGGCGGCGGCGGGCGTCCCGGCGACACCGACCATGTGGGCGTCGCGGGCCTCGACTGCCGCACCTTCGCGAGCATGGCGCGGCTCTCGGGCCAGGTGCCGCTCGTCGGCGTGGTGTCGGGACGCTGCTTCGCGGGCAATGCGGCGCTGCTCGGCTGCTGCGATGTGATCATCGCCACGCGCAACGCGAGCATCGGCATGGCCGGTCCGGCGATGATCGAAGGCGGCGGCCTCGGCAAGTTTTCGCCCGAGGAAGTGGGCCCGACCAGCGTGCAGTCGCCCAACGGCGTGATCGATATTCTGGTCGACGACGAAGCAGCCGCCGTGCGCGTCGCGAAGCAGTATCTCTCGTATTTTCAGGGGCCGTTTGCGTCATTCGCACAGGAAGGCGATGGCGATTGCGCCGATCAGCGGCTGCTGCGCGAGGCGATTCCGGAGAACCGGCTGCGCGTCTACGACATCCGCCGCGTGATCGACACGCTCGCCGACACCGGCTCCGTGCTCGAACTGCGTCGCGACTTTGCGCCGGGCCTCATCACCGCGTTCGTGCGCATCGAAGGCAAGCCGTTCGGATTGCTCGCCAACAATCCGATGCATCTGGGCGGCGCGATCGACGCGCAGGCGGGCGACAAGGCCGCGCGCTTCATGCAGTTGTGCGACACCTTCGGCATCCCGCTGGTCTCGCTGTGCGACACGCCCGGTTTCATGGTCGGCCCCGATTCGGAAAAGCAGGCCACGGTGCGCCACGTATCGCGCATGTTCGTCGCGGGCGCGAGCCTGCGTGTGCCGTTTTTCACCGTCGTGCTGCGCAAGGGCTACGGGCTGGGCGCGCAGGCGATGGCGGCGGGCAGCTTCCACGCGCCGCTGTTCACCATCGCGTGGCCGAGCGGCGAGTTCGGCGCGATGGGGCTCGAAGGCGCGGTGCGGCTCGGCTACGCCAAGGAACTCGCGGCCATCGACGATCCCGCCGAACGGCAAGCGCTGTTCGAACGCATGGTCGCCGACGCGTATCGCAACGGCAAGGCCATCAACATGGCGAGTTTCCTCGAAATCGACGGCGTGATCGATCCCGCCGACACGCGCCGCTGGCTCATGCGCGGACTCAACGCGAGCCCGCCGCCCGCGAACGGTTCGACGGCGGCGGCGCACGACGCGAAGCGGCGTTTCGTCGATACGTGGTGACGCGCGAATCTTCACTCAAGGAGCAAGGGCAATGAATCCAGGCAGTAAAGTAGACGCAGCAGGCGCAGAGAGCGGCGAAGGACTCGTGCAGATCGCCATCGCGGACGGCGTCGCCGACGTGCGGCTCAATCGCGCGGAAAAGATGAACGCGCTGAACCCCGGCCTGTTCGCGGCGCTCATCGCCGCGGGCGAGCGGCTCGCGAGCGAAGCCGATCTGCGCGCCGTCGTGCTCTCGGGCAACGGCAAGGCGTTTTGCGCGGGCCTCGACATGCAAAGCATGGCCGCGCTCGCGCAGACCACGCGCACGACGCCCATCGCCGTGCGCACGCGCGGGCTGAGCAACGACTTCCAGTACATCTGCACGCTCTGGCGCGAGCTGCCGGTGCCGGTGATCGCGGCCGTGCATGGCGTGGCGTTCGGCGGCGGGCTGCAACTCGCGCTGGGCGCGGACATGCGCTACGTGACGCCCGACGCGCGGCTCTCCGTGATGGAAATGAAGTGGGGCCTCGTGCCCGATATGGGCGGCATGGTGCTCACGCGCGACCTCGTGCGCGACGACCGTCTGCGCGAGCTGATCTATACGGCGCGTGTGGTGGCAGGACCGGAGGCCGTCGAGATCGGTCTCGCCACGCGCGTGAGCGACGATCCGCTTGCGCTCGCTTTGCAAACGGCGCGCGAGATCGCGCAGAAAAGCCCCGACGCGATCCGCGCCGCGAAGCGTCTGTTGCACGTGGCCTCGCGCGGCGACGCGGCAGCCACGCTGATCGCCGAATCGGTCGAGCAGGATGCGCTGATCGGCGGCGCGAATCAGCGTGAAGCCGTGCTCGCGAACGTCGAGCAACGCGCGCCGCGCTTCGTCGCGGCCACGCCGCATCGCGTGGAGGAACCGTCATGAACGCACCGCAATTGCCGCAATTCGAAACGCTGCGCTACGCGGTCGAGGACGGCATCGCCACGATCACGCTGCATCGGCCGGAAAAACTCAACGCATTCACCGCGACGATGATGCAGGAGCTGATCGCCGCCTTCGACGCTACCGACGCCGACGACGCCGTGCGCTGCGTGATCGTCACCGGGTCGGGACGCGCGTTCTGCGCGGGCGCGGACCTGTCCTCGGGCGGCGAAACCTTCGACTACGCGAAACGCCTCGGCACGAGCGTGGACACCGTGCATCGCGACGGCGGTGGCCGCGTCGCGCTGCGCATCTTCCGCAGCCTCAAGCCGGTGATCGGCGCGATCAACGGCGCGGCGGTCGGCATCGGCGTGACCATGCAGTTGCCGATGGACATCCGCCTCGCGTCCGCCGACGCGAAATTCGGCTTCGTGTTCGGGCGGCGCGGCATCACGCCCGAAGCGGCTTCGTCGTGGTTTCTGTCGCGCGTGGTGGGCATCTCGTCGGCGCTCGAATGGTGTTTCACAGGACGCGTGTTCAGCGCGCAGGAAGCGCTGGCGCGCGGGCTCGTGCGCTCCGTTCACGCCGCGGAGGACCTGCTGCCCGCGGCCTACGCGCTCGCCCGCGAGATCGCCGACAACGTCGCGCCGGTGTCCGCCGCCATTGCGCGGCAGATGATCTGGCGCATGGCGGGCGCGCAGCATCCGATGGAAGCGCACCGCCTCGACAGCCGCGCGATCCAGTCGCGCGGGCGCTCGGCGGATGCGGCCGAAGGCGTGAGCGCGTTCCTCGACAAGCGCGCGGCGGCGTTCCCCAACCGCGTCTCCACCGACATGCCGGACTTCTTCGACTGGCAGAGCGAGCCGCCGTTTATCTGATCGATGCGGCCTGCCGTGCGCCTGCGCCTGTGAGCGAGGCGCACGCGGCGCGCGGAGCCCCGACTCGCACGCGATGTCCCTTTCAAGTACCCTACGGGTCTGCCCGCAGGGCAGGCGCCGCGCGCGGCGCGTGTTTGAACGCTTGTTTCAACGCTTGAAAAAGGAACCCGCATTACCCCATGACCGTGCATGAAATCTGGTTTGCGCCGCTGGTCGGCGCGCTCGTCTTGCTGGCCGCCGCCTTCGCCGTGGCCGCCATCGCTCACTTCCTGCTGTTCCGCGTGGTCGCGCGTCTGGCGCGGCGCTCCACCACCCGCATCGACGACGCCCTGTTCGAATTCGGCGCGTTCACCTGGCTCAGCCGCGTCGCGCCCTTCGTCGTCATCAAGCTCGGTCTCGGCTTGGTGCCGGGTCTGCCCGACAACGCGCTGCAACTCGCCGACAAGATCGTCTTCGCGCTGATCGTCTTCCTCGTCACGATGACGATCAGCGCCACGCTCTCCGCGCTCGAACACAGTCATCGCACTGCGCGCCAGGATCAGCCGCGCCTCTCGCTCAAGGGCGCGATGCAACTCGTCAAGCTCGTGATGTTCATCACCGCGGCGCTGGTCGTGATCGGCGACGCCACCGGCAAGCAGATCGGCCTGCTGCTCTCGGGCATCGGCGCGATGTCGGCGGTGCTCATGTTGATCTTCAAGGACACGCTGCTCGGGCTCGTGGCGGGCGTGCAGCTTTCGTCGAACGACATGCTGCGCATCGGCGACTGGATCACGATGCCAAGCTCGGGCGCGGACGGCACCGTCGTCGACATCACGCTGAACACCGTGAAAGTGGTGAATTTCGACAACACCATCATCACGATTCCGACGTGGAAACTCATCACCGAGAGCTACCAGAACTGGCGCGGCATGACGGAATCGGGCGGGCGGCGGATCAAGCGCGCGCTCATGCTCGACGCAACGAGCGTGCGTTTTCTCGACGCCGGCGAAATCGCGCGGCTCGAACGCCTCACGCTGCTCACCAATTATCTGAACGACAAGCGCCACGCACTGACGCAGTTCAACGGCGCGCTCGGCAGCGCGGCCGACTGCGCGGCGAACCGTCGGCAGCTCACCAATCTCGGCACGTTCCGCGCCTACGTGCAGGCGTATCTCGAACGCCATCCGCAGATTCATCACGAGATGACCTGCATGGTGCGGCAACTGGCGAGCGGCGCCGACGGCATTCCGCTCGAACTCTATTGCTTCACCAACACCACGAAGTGGAGCGATTACGAGGCGATTCAGGCCGACCTGTTCGATCACCTGATTGCCGTGCTGCCCGAGTTCGGCTTGCGCGTTTATCAGCAGCCGTCGGGCTACGACATGCAGCAGGGTTGGCAGGCGGCGCGCGAGACTTCGCTCGCCGCGTGAGGCAGGCAGCGGTTCCCGCGACAGTTCGCGCGCCCGCTGCCTGCCTCGAACGATCAAGCCGTCACGCGCGGCGTTTCGGTCTGGCCGCTCGCACCGGTCGTCAGTTCGTCGCGGTCCGACTCCGGCACTTCGCCTGCGCGGCGATGGATATCGTGCGTGACAAAACCCTGTTCGCGGCTAGGCACCGCGAACCAGTCTGGATGCGCAAACGACGCGCGGATATCTTCGAGTCCGCTCGCCCAGTGCTCTTCCATCGTATCGACGCTGAATTCGTAATCCTTGTAGTGGCCTTCATACGGTTTGTTCTTGTAGATCAGATGCACCACGTTGATCGACGAACCGTCGGCCACACGCTCGGCGAGACGGAACAGCGGGTCGCCGCGGCGCGTTTCGGGCGGCACATGCTCGAGCAGTTCCTTGATGAAACGCGCGTGCTTCTGGCGATCGGCGAGCATGTTCGTGATCGCGCGCGTGCGGCTCGAATACTGGATGTCCTTCGCGCGTTCGGCCACGTCGAGAAAGTCGGCGGGCACGCTGCCGTTCGCGCTCCATAGATCGACCTGAAACACCAGCGTGTCCTTGTGATCGGCGTCGCGCAGCACTTCGGTGAGCGGCGTGTTCGAGACGAGTCCGCCGTCCCAGTAGAACTCGCCGTCGATCTCCACGGCCGGAAAGCCCGGCGGCAGCGCGCCCGAGGCCATGAAGTGCTCGGGTTCGAGACGCATCTTCGCATTGTCGAAATAGATCAGATTGCCGCTGCGCACATTCACCGCGCCGACCGACACGCGGATCGGGCCGTCGTTGATGCGGTCGAAATCGGCGAAACGTTGCAGCGTGGCCTTGAGCGCGGCCGTGTCGTAATAGCTCACGGCCGTGGGCGGCGCCTTGTGCCAGCCCGCCACCGGCAGCGGCAGGCGCGGCGCGAAGAAGCCCGGCTGGCCTTCGGTAAGCGCGCGGCTCGCGGCCCACATGCTGGCCCAGCGGCGCGACAGCGCCTGATGACCGAACAGCGGCAGCGCCAGTGCGCCGAGGTTGCCGAACCAGTCGAGCGGATGGCAGATCGACTCCCAGAATCCGCGCAGCGCTGCGACACGCTTGCCCGGTTCGTTACCCGCGATGATCGCCGTGTTGAGCGCGCCGATCGACACGCCCGCGATGCGATGCGGTTCCACGCCCGACTGGGCGAGCCCTTCGAACACTCCGGCCTGATACGAGCCGAGCGCGCCGCCGCCCTGCAAAACAAGGGCGATTTCGTCGTAGCGCGGCAGCTCGACCGGCTTGCGCTCCTTGCGTGCGGTTGCGTCTTTTTTCGTGCTGCTGCGCATACGTTCTCCTCGCGTGATTTAGTGCATCGACCAGCCGTGCGTGACGAGCACCGACTGCCCCGTCAACGCGGCCGACCCGAATCCGGCGAGGAACGCCACCGTGTTCGCCACGTCGTCGAGCGTGGTGAATTCACCGTCGACGGTGTCTTTGAGCATGACGTTCCTGACCACGTCGGCTTCCGAAATGCCGAGCGCCTTCGCCTGCTCGGGAATCTGCTTGTCGACGAGCGGCGTGCGCACGAAGCCCGGGCACACCACGTTCGCGCGCACGCCGCGCGGGCCGCCTTCCTTCGCCACCACGCGCGCGAGGCCGAGCAGGCCGTGCTTCGCGGTCACGTAGGCCGACTTCAGCTTCGACGCCTCGTGCGAATGCACCGAACCCATATAGACGATCGAGCCGCCCTTGCCGCTGCCGTACATGTGCTTGAGCACCGCTTTGGTGGTGAGAAACGCGCCGTCCAGATGGATCGCGAGCATCTTCTTCCAGTCGGCGAACGGAAAGTCCTCGACCGGGCTGATGATCTGGATGCCCGCGTTCGACACCAGCACGTCGATGCCGCCGAACACCTTCACCGCTTCTTCGATGCCCGCGTTCACGGCTTCTTCATTGGTCACGTCCATCGCCACGGCAAGCGCCTTGCCGCCGGCCGACACGATGCTGTCGGCCACCTTGCCCGCCGCCGCGAGGTTCAGGTCGGCGATCACGACCGCCGCGCCCTGGCTGGCAAACGTCCGCGCGCAATGTTCGCCGATGCCGCTCGCGGCCCCCGTGATGACTGCAACCTTGTTCTGCAACGACATAAGTAATCCTTATTGGTTTAGACAAATGTTAGAAATGCACAGTGCATCAGGCCAGTTCGGCTTCGCGTTCGTCCAGACCGGTCTGGCGCGTGGACGCAGCGGCATTCGCATGGCCGGCCGGTTCCGCGAGATAGTCGTACGCCACTTCGCCGATATCGAGCGTGAGGTCGGCGATCACATGACGCGCGCCCACCACGCGGCGCACCGGCAGGTCAGCGACCGGCGCGAGCGCATGCGGATGCAGTTCGATCGCGGCCGGACCGCTCCACGCGCCATGCACCGTCACGTCGCGCAGATAGAAACGCACGAGTTCGCAGATGCGCGCGCTGCCGTCCACGTGCGGAATCACCTTGAGCAGATAGTTGGGCGTGTCGGCGAGCTTGCGGCGCTCGTCTTCGTTGTTCAGCACGTGATGCTTGTAGCCCATCGTGCCCGTGGCGATGCGCTGCGTGCCGTAGTCGAGCGTGCCGAGCAGCGTGTCGTTGCCGTCCACGGCGAGCACCGGGCGCGCGAGCTTCTTCGGGAAACCCCAGATTTCGCGACCGCCCGCGATCGGGCCTTCGTCGTCGAGATACATCGAGTGCGTGTAGTTGCCGAGGCGGCCTTGCGGGTCGCGCACCGAGACGACCTGGCCGCTTTCGGTGTAATCGCCGAAACCCGACGAGTCCGGCATGCGAATGAACTCGTAATGGACGAGATTGTTTTCCGGCGTGAGCGGTTCCGGCACGATCGCGCGCAGCGCGTCGGAATCGGTCTCGTAGGAAATGATGAAGTATTCGCGATTGACGAAGCGGAACGGCGGGCGCGGATACGCGGGATTGTGCACAGGCATCGCGAAGGCTTCGCGGCGGATTTGGGCTAGATCCATTTTGTCCTCATGGCTGAGCTGCGGTAAAACGTCGCGACTAATCATAGAGGCAAACGGTAGCGCGTTCGCATTTTTGGTGAATATACACCGTTGCGATTCCGTTAATTAACAAGCCATCTGAAAGCATTAATTAACAGTTCGGGTTTTTATGAGATGAACCGGTCATTCCGAAAGCCTTTCTTCATCGGCATTTCATGGCATTTCTGTAAGCGGCGCACCCCACATTTTGCTTACGATTCAAATGACGCAATAGATTGATGTCGAACGTCGCAACAACACGGCGCTTGCAATGTTTGCAATGCGCCCGCGCGGCGGTAATGCGAGTAGCGAAATTCCAATGAAAAAGGCGCGTCGCGCAACGAGTCGAGCGACCGTGCGGCGAAGCGCCTGCGAGATATCGAACCGGACCTGCCCGGTCAGAAGTTGTACTGTACGTAGACCTGGCTGAAGTTGATGCCGGGGTTCGGATGCTTGAGTCCCGCATTCGACAGATGCTGGAAGCGAAAGCCCGCCTGATAGTTCTGGTGCTCGCCGAAGATTGCGCCCACGCCCACCATATCCGCGAATTGAAACGACGACGAAAAGCTGCGGTCCGGCGTTTCGTCGACGTGCGACAGCAGACGCACGCCCACGCCCGCTTCGATGAACGGGCGAATGAAGCCTGAGTTCTTCACGAAGCGGAGAACCGGCGTAAAACCGAACTCCCAGATGTTCGCATGCGACGCCGGATTCTCCCGCGTGTCCCAGTACGCCACGTGTCCTTCACCTACCACGGTGAAGTGATAGCCGCCTATCGCCCACCATTGCCAGCCCGGATCCCACACGATGCCAAGATCCGCTTTCTTCACGTCATGATCCGCAACGCCGCCCGCGAACTGAATGCCCCATTGATCGGCGTGCGCCGCCGTCGAGCCCGCGAGCAGTCCTGCGAAGAGAACCGCTACCGGCAGCTTTCGTTTTCGCATTTCTTCTCTCTTTTCGTTATTCGATTGTGGGTCCGCGCATGCCTTGAATAAGGAGTGCGCTGAATCGAATGCTCGCGGATTATAAGAGCTGAATCACATTTGTTAACGTTGCATCAATGCAATGAAGCATTACCAAAACAGGCAAAATCCTTACCGCCGGAAAGCACAATGCGCTATTGCGTTTCGCGAAATAAATTCGATAAAAAAAGACCTCCGTTTTGCGCAAACGGAGGTCAAGTCGGTTTGGAGACCAGCATCGTTCATCGCCTGAACGACGCGTGCCAATCTTAATGCGCGAAACGCTTGCGATAAACGCGGCACCGCGCATCAATCCTTTTCGAATGCAGCAGCAATGCGGCTTTGTTAAGCAGGTCGTTACGCGAGTCAGTCCGCAAAACGCGTAAGACTTTTGAATTCCACGCGCCGGATGATGCGGCTTTCCTGCGCCACGATCAAATGCGCGGACGCCTGCAAATACGCGGGCCAATGCGGATCGACATCGCGTGCGGTACGGCGCGCGTCGTAATCGGCGATGCTTTCGTACGCCCAGAGATGCACGACCTGATTCAGCGCGCCAATGTCGCTCATATAGAAACCGGCCGGCGCGCCCAGATACTTCAGCTGGATCGGCATGGCGAGGCGGTCGAATACGTCGATGAATTCGGCCATGCCGCGCGCACGGATCGTGTAGGTGCGGTGATCGATAAAAGGCTTGCTCATGCGGCTCTCCGCCTGATGAAAAGTCATGCCGC
This sequence comes from Paraburkholderia tropica, assembly GCF_014171495.1. Classification (NCBI taxonomy): domain Bacteria; kingdom Pseudomonadati; phylum Pseudomonadota; class Betaproteobacteria; order Burkholderiales; family Burkholderiaceae; genus Paraburkholderia; species Paraburkholderia tropica. The sequence continues at coordinate 861,882 of NZ_CP049136.1, read as the reverse complement.
TACGCGCGTCGCGCGCGCAGCGTCTGCGGAGGAATCGACGGCGTTGTCGAGTCCGGCGAGATGGCGGCCCGTGAGGTAGCCGAAGGTCATGATCGGGCCGAGCGTGATGCCCGCGCCCGGATAGTTGCCGCCCATGATGCTCGCGCGGTCGTTGCCCACCGCGTAGAGGCCGGCGATGGCGCGGCCGTCGTCGGCGAGTACGGCGCCCTCCACGCTCGTGCGCAAACCGTCGAAGGTGCCGAGGTCGCCCATCACGACCTTCAGCGCGTAATACGGGCCGTCGCCGATCGGCGCGACGCACGGGTTCGGGCGCTGCGCGGGGTCGGCCAGATAGCGGTTGAACGACGTCGTGCCGCGCCCGAACGCGGGATCTTCGCCGCGCACCGCATGCTCGTTGTAGCGGCGCACGGTCGCTTCGAGTCCGTGCGCGTCGATGCCTGCGCGCTGCGCGAGTTCGGCGAGCGTGCGCCCTTTCGCGAGATAGCCGTTGCGCAGCATCGGGCCGAGCGGCACCGGCGCGGGCTTCGCGTAGCCGAGGCCGTATTGGCGAATCGTCGCGTGATCGCAGATCAGCCACATCGCGGTCTGCGCGTCGCCGCGGCACGCCTCGATCATCGCCGCGCCCACGTCGTGATACGAATTCGCTTCGTTGGTGAAGCGCTCGCCGCGACGCGTCACGCCGATGATGCCCGGCTTGTAGCGATCGAGCAGATGCGGGAACACCGCGAAGCGGCCCTTGCCGCGCGGTACGCGCGAGACCGGCATCCACGCGGCGGGCTGCGGATAACGCGGCGTCACGCGCACGCCGGCACGCTCGGCCAGCCGCGCGCCGTCGCCGGTGTTGTCCTCCGGAACCGGCGAGGCGTGCGTGCCGCCGCGTTGCAGATGCGCGTAGGTTTGCGCGGTGCGCACAGCGTCGTGCGAGAAGCCGCCGCCCGCGAGCACCACGGCGCGGCGCGCTGCAATCCGCTGCCCGCCCTCGCCCGCGCGTTCGACCACCGCGCCCGTCACGCGCCCCGCTTCGACGATCAATTCGCGCGCCGCCGTGGCCGTGAGAATCGGAATACGCAGATCGAGCGCGGACTTCGCAAGGCGCGCGGCCAGCGCGTTGCCGCTCGTGACCTGCACGCCGCGTCCGTGTATCGCCAGTTCCCTCAGATGCGATCCGAGCCGCTTCGCCACGTACCACGCCGACGCCAGCGAGCGCGTGGCGTTGAAGAAGTGCTTGAGATCGGCATTGGACGAATTGAACATCATGCCGACAAAGGTAATGCTCCGGAGCGGCGGCCGCAGACGCGCGAGATCGCGGCCGAGGCGACTCGCGTCGTATGGCGCGGCGACCACCGAGCGTCCCACATCGACGCCGCCGGGCGCATCCGGATGATAGTCGGGATAAAGCGTCGGCGCGAATTGCACATCCGTCTCGCGTTCGAAGAATTCGAGCATGCGCGGACCGTGTTCGAGGAACGCTTCGATCGCGTCTTCATCGTAGAACGCACCGAGTTCGCCGCGCAGATACGTGCGTGCGGCTTCGCGTGTGTCCGGCGCTTCGCGCGCGTCGGAACGCATGCCGTGACGGTTGCCCGGAATCCAGAGCACGCCGCCCGAAAACGCCGTCGTGCCGCCGAAAACTTCGGCTTTTTCGACCACGACCACGTCGAGTCCCGCCTTGCGCGCCGTGATGGCCGTCGAGAGTCCGCCCGCGCCCGCGCCGATCACGAGCACATCGCAGGTCGCGGGAATCGGCGGCGTATTCGTGCTATTTCGCTGCTTCATGTTTGTCTCCTTCATGTCTTCATGTCGATAGGCACATGCTTTAGCGCGCCGCCGCGCCTTCGTAGCCTGGACGCGGCACGAGATCCATCAGCATCGCGTCGAGGCCGCCGTCGACGACAAGTTCAGCGCCGTTCACATACGCCGCGCGATCGCTTGCGAGAAATGCCACCACGTTGGCGATATCCTGCGGCTCGCCGATACGGCGGCTCGCGGTCATCGCGCTACGCCGCGCCTCGATATCGCCGTGCGTATAAAACGCTGCGGACAGCGGCGTGCGGATCATGCCGGGGCAGACGGTATTGCTGCGCACGCCGCGCGGCCCCCATTCCGCCGCAAGCTGACGCGCCAGCATCGCGACGGCCGCCTTGCTCGCGCTGTACGCGCCGCTATGCGTCTGCGGATAACGCGCCGCGATCGACGCCACGTGCACGAGCGCGCCCGACCCGCGTGCGAGCATCGGCCTGCCGAACGCCTGCGAACACAGCATGTAGCCCGTGAGATTCACGCGCAGCATCGCGTTCCAGTCGTCGAGCGACAGCGATTCGATTCCACCCGGACGCAGCAGTCCTGCGTTGTTCACCAGCACGTCGGCTGTGCCGAATTCGCTTGCCACGCGCGCGGCGGCGGCTGCCACGCTTGCCGCATCGCCGATATCGCAACCGATGGCGATGATCGCGTTTTGTGCCTGTTTTTCAGCTTGATTCTGCAATTGTGCGGCGAGCGCCTGGGCTTTATCGAGGTCGCGATCGAGCAATGCGATTCGCGCGCCGGCAGCCGCGAGCGTCTGCGCAATCGCCGCGCCGATACCGCCCGCCGCGCCGGTTATCACGCAGACCTGACCATCGAGTTGCAGCCATCCCGAGCTCGGTTTTTTCGATCTTTCATTATTCATCTGGAATCCTGATTGAATTGACGATACGCTAGCGACGGCATTCACCGTGGCTGCGTCGATCTGCGAAGAAGTATAGAGGCGGGGGTTGCGCGCGAAGTGGACAAACGTGTCGATGAACAGGACAATTTGTACACAGGAGGCAAGACCGCATGCGGAGAATCCCTAACTACGATCTGTACGGCGAGTCGGCACAGCCGCCCGGATACGGCGCGTTCAACTTCGAGTGGATTCCCGAGCGCAGCCGCCCGAACGACTGGCAGATCGCCGCGCATCGGCACGACGCGCTGCTGCAACTGCTCTACATACGCGGCGGCGGCGGTCACGTCACCATCGAAGGCGTCCGGCACGCGTTCGATCCGCCCTGCCTCGTCGTGCTGCCCGCGCAAACCGTGCATGCCTTCGCGTTCTCCCCGCAGATCGACGGCCTCGTCATCACGGCGGCGCAGCGGCCACTCGAAGCGCTCGTGGAGGTCACCGCGCCGGGTATCGCCGCGATCTGCGCGCGCGCCGCCGTCATTCCGGTACGCGGGGCCGATCCGAGCGTCGGCATGCTTGCGCCGCTCTTTGCGCTGCTCGAACAGGAGTACCGCAGCGGCGGGCGCGGGCACGCCGCGGCCGGCATGGCGCTGATGGCCGCGCTATTCGTGCATGTCGCGCGCCTGAGCGACCTCGCGGCGGCGCCCGCCGGTGCGGGTGGCAATCGCCGCGCCGAGCTGCTACGACGCTTCCGGGAGCTCGTGGCGGCCCATGGACGCGAGCATCGGCCCGTGGCGTTCTACGCGCAGCGTCTGGGCGTCGCGGCGGCCCAGCTCGCGCGTGTCTGCCGCGAGGCGCTCGCGCAGTCGCCCACGACCGTCGTCAACGAGCATCTGATTCGCGAGGCGCAGCGCGAGCTCGCCTATTCGGCGCTGAGCGTGAAGCAGATCGCGCACGCGATGGGCTTCGAGGACAGCGCCTATTTCAGCCGCTATTTCCGCAAGCAGACGGGCCTCACGCCGGTGGCGTTCCGCGCGGCCGCGCACCGTCAATGGACCCAGGAGCCTTGAGATGAACGACGAAACGCAGATTCGCGATCTGATCGCGCGCTGGCACGCCGCGACGGCCGCCGGCGACATCGACACCTTGCGCGGCCTGATGGCGGCCGACGTCGTGTTCCTCGTTGCCGGTCAGCCGCCCATGCGCGGCCGCGAGGCATTTGCCGATGCGCTCTCGGCGTTGCTCGTGACGCACAGCATGACGTCGTCGGGCGAGATCCGCGAGCTGGTGGTGGAGGGCGGTTTCGCGTACTGCTGGAACGCGCTCGACGTGCGCGTGATCCCGCGTGCGGGCGGCGCAACCATGCGCCGTGCAGGCAACGTGCTCTCGATCTATCGACGTGAAGCGGGAAGTTGGGTGCTCGCGCGCGACGCGAATCTGCTCACGCTCCAGACCGACGCATAGGCTTGTTCGCGCTCGCTCGCTGCACCAGAACGGTGGCCGCTCGGCGTCGCCCGCCACTTGCGTCCGTTATTTTTCAGCGCATCGCGCATCCATGATTCGCCGTCATTTTCTCGACTTATACTCAGTTCGCCACTTCCATCTTCCCCACGGCGGCGACTATGAAACGTATGACCGTCCGGCAATCGCCGGTGCATGGCAAAGGCGTCTTCGCACTGCGCGCGTTGCGTGCCGGCGAGCGCATCTTCGAATACAAGGGCAAGGTGACGACGTGGCGCGAGGCGACGCGCTGGAACGCGCGTCGCGACGAGTCGGGGCACACGTTTTTGTTCGGACTTTCCGATGGACGCGTGATCGACGGCGGGCGCGGCGGCAACGGCGCACGCTGGCTCAATCACGCATGCGCCGCGAATTGCGAGGCGATCGAGGACGATGGACGCGTCTTCATCGAAGCCGTTCGCGACATCGCGCCCGGCGAGGAACTGTTCATCGACTATGCGCTGGTGATTGAGCAGTGCGAGGCCGACGAAGCGCAGCGCCAGTATGCGTGCCGATGCGGGTCGTCGTTGTGCCGGGGGACGATGCTGGGCGTGCTGGCCGCCGCCGCCATGACGGCGGCGGCGCCGGTGGCTGTGACCGTCTGAACGGTCAACATTAATCAGGAATCCGATGGAATCACGGTCGATAAAACCGCATTTTCGGACTTGCGGGACTGTGCGGATCAGCGCGCCGGTTCACGTCTGATTTATCCACAGATTTTGTTGAAAACTCTGTGGACACGCCCAGGGACGAATCAACTAAGCGACTGATTTTGCAACTAATTCGCAGATAGCGCGACGCCCCGTTTCGGGGCGAACACACAATGAGCAAACCAGCCCGAAATCGGCGATTTCAGGCCCTGGCGGCGCGCGATATCCGCCCGCTTAAGCTGCGTTCTGCTTGAGCTTGCCGTACACGAACTGACCGAAATACCACGACAAATCCGAGTGATTGAGGATGTTGGCGTCGGACAGCGCGCCGGCCTCGAGCTTCAGACGACGCAGCATGAGCTTGCCCGCCTGCGAAGCGATGTAGAGGCGCACGAGCTCCTTGCGCGTCTTGTCGTCGGCCGACTCGAAGTGCTCGCGGCCGCGCTGCACTTCGTCGTTGCGGCGCGTGCGCGCCTCTTCGTCGCGCGTGGCGATGCTCTGCTTCACGGCAGCGCCCGCCTCGGCCTTGGCGGCTTCCTTCGCCGCCTCCTTCGCCGTTTCCGCGGTGGCGATCTCGGTCTGGATCGCGACCATCTTGCGCTCGGCCTCGGACACCTGCCAGTTGTGGCTCAGCGCCTTCATCAGATAGCCGGCCGGGCTCTTGGTGACCTTGCCCTGGTTCAGACGGAAGCGCGTGTACTCGATCGCCTGCTGGATGCGCTCGTCGTTCCAGCTCATGCGGTGCTCGGCGATCACGTCGAACTGCTTGTTGCTCAGGCCGAACTCCTCCTTGAGCGTGAGCAGCAGGTCGTGCGCGTTCGGCTGCCGCGTGAGCATGGCCGCGACCGTGTCCTTGCGCTTCAGCCGGAAGCGGATCTTGTTGATCTTGCGCGAGCTTTCGCCGTCCGCGCGCGTCTCGTAGCTGATGTCGAGGTCGGAAAGCTCGTTGATCTGTTTGACCGCCGGATCGAGATACTTCGGCCGGAAATGCTTGAACTCCGACGCGCTCGAACCGAGCTTGCCGGGCCAGCGCCGCATGACGTCGAGCTCGATCCAGTCGGTGAGGCCCGCCGTCACGAAGGGTTGAATGTAGTCGTAGATCGCGCGCGCGAAGGTCTGCGAAAACGCCGCCGTGATGCACAGGTTCAGCCAGTGATGCTTTTCCGGACCGGTGATGTGACGCAGCATCAGCGGGGGAATGCGGAACTGGATGCGCCCCTTGCCGATCTTGACGCTGCCCATGAGCTGCTCGGACACCCACTGATCGTCTTCGGTGGGGGCGCGGTCGGGCGGCGTGTCGGTCACCTCGATCAGCACGCGCTGCGCCTCCTTGATCACGCTCTGCAGGTGGCGCACGTTGCGGCTCTCGTAACGCATGAGCCACTTGAAGTAGTTCAGGTCGACGTCGTAGGTCTCGTGCGCAATCGGTTCCTGGGCCGCGATGAAATACGCGGCGTCGATGAAACGCCGCGACGACAGGCCGAGCCCGTTGATCGCTACAAAAACGTTATTGCGCTGAAAGCCGATTTCCCGCGTGCTCTCGCTGATGGGCTGTCCGGACATTTCCTCAAACAGCCCCAGCGACATTTGCTGGGTCGTCGTCCTTCGACCGATGTCCTCCGACATTCGCGTGCTCTCTCCGTCGATATTGGCCGCGACTCTATCACTCCTCAAACACAAGTCAACACAATAAACGTTACCCGATGCAGGGTGTGGATTGGGGTCCGGCACAAAAACCGTACCTTGCTGCACATAGAACGCGACATCACTTGCACAAAAAACGGCAATCCATTGCACATAAATCGCTGCCTCTTGCACATAGACCGATGCTTCTGGATGCCAAGTGCTTGATTGTGAACGATCCCGAGCCTGCTGTTAGTGGGTTTGTGGGTTTTCTATCTTTAAGTAAACAAACCAACCCGGTGCTGCAAAAGACGCTTCACGCAAATTTCGACGCAGATTGCCTTGCAACACGAAGGCGAATTTCTGCGCGAGAGGTAGATTTTCTGGCCATTTACAGGGAGGAGTGTGAGCCAGACGGGCGTATTTCGATCCCTCATCGAGCGATTCGGGCATACAAGCCTTGGCGAGAGGCAACGTTTTGTGTGCGTCTGCTATTCCAGGAGGTGACGTTTTTGTGCATGACCGTTTTCAGCTGCGGCGACGTGAGATGAAGCCCGGAGAAATCTCCTCGAGGTAACGATTTTTGTGCGTCGACGGAGGGCGACCTTGAAGGTCACGTTTTCTGTGCAGGGCCGTGGGGCATCGCGAGGGTAACGTTTAATGTGCAGCGATCGCGGAAAGGTCGGAACGTGCCTGCGTCGATCGAAAGAGGTCACTCAAGGACATCGTGGTAACGGTTTTTGTGCGTTCGTAGAGGCGGAGCACGGCCCGTAGCGACGCGATACTGCACACGCGACTGCACAGAAATGCAATTTGGCAGAACTGCATTGGAAAGGTGACGTTTTTTGTGCAATGCGTGAGCGCTTGTCGCCGCCAAGGCTTATCCGCTCTGGAGACCGGGATTCAGAGGTAACGGAATTTGTGCGAGGTCGGGCGTCGCGGCGATAGATCGCGGATTAGCTGCACAAAATCCGTTACCGCGGAACGATGGCGCGAAGCGGTGAATCCGCGATTCAGGAAAGCGCACAAAAACCGTGACCTCGGTGCGACTCGCCGAAGGAGAAGTCAGAAAAGCGCGAGAAAATAGAACGCAATTGAAGGCAGCCAGGCAAAATCACCTGTCATTCAACTGACGATTTGCTGAAGAATTAAGCAGGCCGCCGAAAACCCCTCTAAACGCCTCTTAGCGGGCTTGAGGGTCCGGCGAAGGCCTGAGCCTTGACCAAGGTCCGGGAAGCCCGCAAAAGACGAATAAAAAGGTCGTTTTTTTAAAATACTGGCCTCAATCAGTGTGTTCTGAAACGCTTTTCCTGTATTCTACGCTTTATCCAAATTCCGATAAAAAGCGTATTAATGGCAAAGACTATCGAATTCCCATCAATTGATCGGCGCGTCGACCTTTCGACGGTTACGCAATTCGCGGAGGAAGCCGGTCATCTGTCAGAAGAGCTTCGGGAAATGATGCTGGCACCGAAGCCGCGCAAGGCAGCGCCTACGTTCACGTCGGCGCAGGTCGCCGAGATGTGCGGTATCGACCGCATCAAGCTGAATAACCTGCTGGCCACGCGCGAAGGATTGCCGCAAGGCGAGGCGCAAGGTTCGGGGCGCAGCCGCGTGTTTACGTTGCCTGATGCACGCACCTGGGTCCAGCAGGTTTCGGATATTTATCAGACGCCGCTGCACACCGGCGTGCGCGACGCGGACGGCAAGGTGCTGCTCGTCGCCAACTTCAAGGGCGGCTCGACCAAGACCACGACCACGATGTGCCTGGCGCAAGGTCTGACGCTGCGCGGCCGGCGCGTGCTGCTGATCGACCTCGATCCGCAGGCGTCGCTCACGGAATTGTGCGGTTTGTACGCGGAAAAGGAAGTGACAGAAGACAGTACGGTCCTGCCGTACATCTACGATCCGCACATGGAAGGCGGTCTGCTTAATTTCGTGCAGCCGACTTATTGGGATGGCCTCGATGTCATTCCGGCGCACCCCACGCTGTTCTCGGCGGAATTTCATATTCCGGGTACCGTGATCAAGAACCCGGGCTTCAAATTCTGGGACCTCTTGCGTCAGGGCGTGGAGACGCTGCGCCAGCACTACGACTACATCATTCTCGATACGGCGCCGTCGCTGTCGTATCTGACGATCAACGCACTGATGGCCGCCGACGCGATGGTCATGCCGCTGGTGCCCGAGAGTCTCGACTTCATCAGTTCTGTCTCGTTCTGGAGTCTGTTCTCCGATCTCGCGCACACGATCATGGAGCGCGGCGACGAAAAGACCTATGACTTCGTCTCAGTGCTGCTGTCGAAGGTGGATTACGGCAAGACATCGTCGGCGCCGGTCGTACGCTCGTGGGTGCAGCGCACCTATAAGGACTGGCTGAGCGCGATCGAAGTGCCAGCAAGCTCGGCGATGAGTAACGGCGCGCTTGCCATGGCAACGGTATTCGACATCAGCAAGGGCGATCTCGCCGATAAAACGGTCGCACGCGTGCGCCAGCCGCTTACCGATTACGTGCGCTGGATCGACGATCTTTACGTAGAACAATGGAGGGCCGGCAAGTGAGTTCATTCCGCGACAAGATGGCGGCGAAGACTGCCGAGCTCGGTTCGACGGCAGAGCGTCAGACGACCACCGAGCGTCCTGCGGCGCCGCCGCCCGAGCCGCGCCGCAGCAGCGCGTTCAAGACCGGCCCGGGTATGCTCGGCGCGCTTGCGGTTGCGCAGCAGCGCATTCAGGAACTGGAGACCAAGAGCGACAAGCTCATGCTGCCAGTGAACGCGATCCAGCCGAACCCGTGGCAGCCGCGCAAGATTTTCAGCGACGAAGGTTTGGCTTCGCTGGCTGAATCGATTCGCGAAGTGGGCCTCGTTGAACCGGTTGTCGTGCGGCGCTCGGATAACGGCTATCAACTGATCGCCGGGGAGCGACGCCTGCGTGCGCACGTGCTGCTGCACGAGGAAGAGATCCGCGCGTCGGTGATCGACTGTTCGGATCAGGATATGGCAGTGCTGGCGCTCGTCGAGAACGTTGGCCGCGAAGACCTGACTGACTACGAAATCGCTCAATCGCTGCGTCGTGCCGAGCACGAATTCCCGACGCGCACGCGCATGGCTGAGGCGCTGGGTATGTCGCGTAAAGGGCTGTATCGATTTCTCGCCTTCGAAAGCCTGCCGGATTTTGTGCGCCGGGACCTCGATTTGAATCCGCGTCTGCTGGGTGGATCGGCAGCGGATGAGATTGTGTCGGCGGTCAAGAAGCACGGCGCGGCAGGGCTCGCGTCGGCTCGCGAACTTTGGCCGGCGGTGGTGGCAGGGACGCTCGATCAGGGTAAGCTGGCTGCGGCGATCGGCGCTCAGTCGAACCGGACCGTGGATGAGCGCAGCGTGTCGGAACGTAGCATCGAGAAGATTTTCTCGGGCAAGAGTCACGCGGGCAGCATCACGAAGGATACGAATAGCTTCACAGTGAAGCTCAAGACCGGCGTGCTTTCCGATGCGCAGGAGACGCAGATTCGCGAACTCATCAGCCAACTGTTTAACGTGAAGCCTGGCTGATGGTTGGTATGTAGGATGTACGCTGACATTCGAAGCCCGCATATGCGGGCTTTTTTTATTGCTGTCGCGGAAAGGAGAGGGTGTGGGGGGCTTGAAGCTGTGTCGAGTCGACACAGCGTTGCGACTCGCGGCGGGAGGGTTTGCTGGTGATGTCGCTCTGGCTTCGCTCGGGATGGAATCGGTTGCGATCAGGTTGTCTGCCTCGATGTGTCGAGTCGACACGCTTTAGGTTTTCGCAGTGCTGGGTTATCTAGATCCCTCTACGCAATCTCGATCGGAGAGAAAGTTGAAAGCCGCGAGGTAAGGAAAGGGCGGACGTGTGTCGAGTCGACACAGCCCAATGTGTCGTGCGCGTCTCGGGGGCTGCTTTGGGAAGAGGAACGGATGCTGCAATCATTCCGCTAGCTGCTGCTGTGTCGACTCGACACAGCTTGTAAAACCCTTGCTGATTCGCCTTGTATCGCGTCTGACGAAGATCTTGGCTTTGTTCGCGATAAGCAGAAGTTCTTTTCAAGTTCGCCGGCCTGACTGAATGTGTCGAGTCGACACACGATGGTATTTCGTGACGTGCGTTTGATTGATGGCGTGGAGCGCCGGGAACGCAGCGCTCTGCACGGAACAAATCCGATGTTGGGGGTAGGAGCGTGTGTCGAGTCGACACACGAAGCGCGCTCGCCGTGAAGCAATATCTCATGGCGGATACCTGGCCGTTTCGGTAATCAGTTGAGGTCACCCGAGTGGCCGGGAAGAGTAAGCGCTTGCTGTGTCGACTCGACACAAGATCGACGTAAGGCGCCGTGCGCGGAAAATTCGCTGCGCGATCTACGTAGCTTGGCCCGGCGCGATCGTGGTGACTCGCGACAGGGGGCCATTGGCGTGTGTCGACTCGACACAGGTTTCTGATCAGCCAAACGGACCGGATCTGCACGACTTGGCAAACCGGCTTCAGACATTCAACCTGTGAAGCGCCCGTTGAGTTTGATTGTGTCGACTTGACACACCATCTGCGTCCGTTGCTGCCCCAAGTACGATCGCTGGGCGGGGAGATCGCCAAGGGGGATCCGCGACATCCTCCTTTGTTAGAGCTGGCACTGGCAATCGTGGCGACTAGATGATGCGCGAGTCTGTGTCGAGACGACACAACACAACACAAAGCCAGTTGTTGACGGTCTGTCTCCCCTTGGTTACTTAACGATTCATGTGTCGAGTCGACGCATCAATCACCTCTGATTCGCAGCCATGATGGCCGCAACGACCCGCTCAAAGGAGCCCTGGGTGCATGGGAGGGGCGCACCGCCGAACTGAGCCCACTGTGTCGACTCGACACAGTGCTACATCGAGCGCTCGGTTTGCAGCGCCGTCGCCGAATCGACCAAACCGCCAAAGTCAAATCAGCCTGACGTCTGCCGGCAGCATGCTGGGGTCACGACCTGTGTCGACTCGACACAGGCCAACCTTTCCTCTGCCAGTAAATAACACTGCGCCCGACTAGCCTCATTGCAGTGCCGAACGCGCGCCGTGCACTCATCGAGCGCACGCGGATATTCGACAGCAAATCGCTTAAGTCGCGCCCTTTGCGATGTGTCGACTCGACACAATGAAGTGTGTCGAACGCTTAGCGGTGGTGGGGAAGGGTTGCCAGGTTTGCAGGACGGTATCCAGCGCTTCGGCAAATACCAGGCGAAACATGTGTCGACTTCATACTCGGTACGCTTAGCGGGGGACAATGACGATTCGCGAACGGGGTTGGACGAAGTTCACCAGCCGCACTCTCAGACTGCCTAACCGAACATCAAAAGGGCGGACGAGCCGAATTGAAATTTTTCTTTGGCTGCGCTCGTTGCACCACGCGCCCGGCAGAAGTCACACCAACCGAAGACCAGCCTGATGCGAATGGTTTGCCGAACGCAGCATGATGGCGCACGAGCGAATCGATCGGCCCTCAATCATCAGCGGCTGTCCTGACAAACGATTTCGAGTCGGCGGTCTATCGGTCGCTACGGCACACGAACCATCGGGACTCCCGCACCGGATGACCGCCAGGCACGCGCGCAAACGGCGATTGGACTCGACACTAATCTTGCAGACTCTCGGCATGGCCAGACAGTCTGATATCACCACGTCGAGAGGAGCCGCTTCCATATTCCATTAACGCAACTAACGGTCAAAATAAGCCCAAAATTCTAGCTCTATCCACCTCTAAATCCGGCGCTAGAACCCTTGGAACCGCGTCACAGCGCCCGCTAGAGCATCGAGACGCCGCCTCGCGTGAAACATTTCAGAAAATATCGCCAAATCGCTGAAACGCCCGTGGGGCGGACGATTCAGCGATTGAGCTACGGGTTCAACCCCCAATGTTCCACGGATGGGTGAACTTTCGAACCTAAAAACTACCGGCCGACCCTCACTGCGAGCCCACAAAACCCAGAGCAAGGCCTCAATGTATAAAACATTACGTATTCTGTAATTATCGAAGCCAAATTAGCGCGCTGCGGTGCCAAAAAACCATCAAAACCTTGCCCGCACCACGCCAATCCCGCATTTAACCACCAATTTCCCGCGCTTTCACCATCCCGCTCGCGCGCGCGAAATTCCCGGCGCCCAAATGATGAAGCGTGTGCAGGTCGGTGTTGCTATCGTCGAAGATCCAATGTCCGTTGTTGAACACCCGCGGATCCGCAGCCGCCGACACCACTTCGCAGAAACACGTGTCGTAAGCATCCTCGGTATGCTTCTCCGGAATCAGCCTGCACTCCATCCACGCCGCGCAGCCCTTTTCGAGCAACGGCAGTCCGAGCACCGGCCCCGTCACCGCATCGATGCCGAAGCGTTCGAACTTGTCCGCGTCGCGGCCGCTAATCGTACCGACCGCAAAAGTCAGATCCATCGCCGCGAAGCCCGGCACGCAAACACCGAACGTGCCGCTCGCCTGAATGAGCTCGCGCGTGAACGTTTTCTTGTCGATGACCACCGCGAGACGCGGCGGCGTGAATTCGACCGGCATCGACCATGCGGCTGCCATGATGTTGCGACGCTTGCCGTCGGAACTCGTGACGAGCACCGTCGGGCCGTGATTGATCAGCCGGCTCGCGTGCTCGAGCTTGACGGGTTGAAACGCGGGTTGAAAAGAAGAAGGAGAAGTCATCGTGCTGTCTGTCCGCATCGAGTCAAGATTCGACGGACTGTACAACAGATGAAAAAACCGTGCGGCGCGCGCTGAGTCAACCCGCGCGCTGTCGACATCAACCGACCGTTTCCGCATCCGGCGACGAAGCGGCCGCGATGTGTCGTCGCACCAGGCCGCTCGCATAGCCGCGCGATTGCATCTCGGCGAGGCGGCTCGTCGTGCGCGACACATCGTGCGCGCCGTCGAGTCCTTCAAGCGCCGCGCGAATCGGCCGGTCGGACGCGATGAACAGCGCGTGTTTGCGATCGTAGAGAATATCGACGAGCCAGACGAATCGCTGCAGCACGTCGCCGCGCTTGAGCAGCGACGTGTCGAGGCCATCGAGAATCAGACCCTGCCAGCGTTCCGCGAGGGCAAGATAATCGAGGTGCGAACGGTGAGTGCCGCACAGCGCATCGAAATCGGCCCACACCAGTTGCTTGCCCGCAGCCGTGACGGCGAGCGGTCGCCCCGCGACCTCGATGGTCGCCGGATGCACCGCGCCTTGTGCCTCATACTCGCGATAGATCGACCACAACGCCTCGCGCGTGCCGTCGAGCGGCGCGAAGTAGCGCTGCTCCGTCGCTTGCGCGCCGAGTTCGCGATAATCGCGCGCACCGTCGAAGGCGATCACCTTGAAGTGCCGCGCGATCAACGCGATGGTCGGCTCGAAGCGCGCGTGAAACTCGGGATCGGGCAGCAGATTGTCGGGGCTGTAATTCGAGGTCAGCACGATGCGCGTGCCTTGTTCGAGCGCCGTTTCGAGAAAGCGCCCGATCAGAAAAGCATCGGCGATATCGTGGACGTGAAATTCATCGAAGTAGAGCAGATCGACGCCTTCGAGCCACGCGCGCGAGACGTCGCCAAGACGATCGTCGCTGCGCGGCGCTTGCACGAGCCGGCGATTCACTTCGCGCGTGAACTCGTGAAAGTGAATGCGCCGCTTCGGGCATTGCGCGAGCGCGAACACCGTATCGACGACCAGACTTTTGCCGCGTCCCGGCAGCCCGTGACAGTACACGCCCTGCGTGCCTTCGCGATTGATCATGGCCAGCAACGCGTCGATCGCGAGGCGCTGACTGTCGTCCGCACGAATAGCTTTGGCAGCGAGTGCGCGAATGACGGCGGACGGATCGAGCATGCGGATAAAAACGGGAAGGGCTTCGGAAAACGCGCGCGGCGCACGACGCGCAATGCGCACGGCACTCACGACACAACCGCGCCAGTTTAACAGGGGGCCCGAATCGCGCGCCCGCTCGCGGGCAGTCGTTCGCGCCCCGTTGTGCTGGTTTTGTGCGTCCGTCGCGCGTGCATTGCGGCGTCAGTTGACACCTGTCGCGTAGCGTCGGCAATGTTCCAGATAGCCCGCTTCGTGACTGCTTGCGAGTTGCACGACGCTGTTCCAGAGCCAGAGCGGCGCGTTGATCGTCTTCGAACGATTGCGCCGCAATTCTGCGAGCCACGCGCGTCGCGAGGGCGGGTCCATCTGCCGCGCGTGCGCTTTACCGACGACCGCCGCAAGATAGAAGGCGACCGCGCGCGCATCGTCCTTGTCGAGTTCGTCGATCTCGAGCTTGAGATCTTGCGGCAGCAATTCGCGGATCACCACCGCGCGATCGAGCATGCGTGCGGCCCGCATGCGCTCGCCGAGAAACGGCGAAAGATGACGCGCGCCCTCGACGACGCGCTCGGCGTTGTCGCGCGGCATCGATGCGTCTTCATAACGTGGCGCGGCCGCCTTCACGCCTTCCTTGATGTCCATGAGACAGAGATCGTCGCCTTCGATCACGCCACCATCGACGTCGAGCAACACCGCATAGCGCAGACGTCCGAGCGAACTGCAACCCTTCACCCAGTACGCCGCGTCGAGCACTTCGACTTTGCCTGCGTCGTTGCGCCCGCGCAGTCCTGTGGGCAAACTGGCGATCGCTTCGTCGCGGAAAATCTCCGTGATTGCCTTGTTTTCAGCGCGCGTGAGCGGCCAGAAGCGTTTGCCGAACGGAATTGTCGGCTTGAGATCCTCGATACGTTCTTGCGCGAGATGCTTCCATGATCGACGCACGGCAAGTTTCATCGCAAGGTGAACGGGTTCGGGGCGATCAGGAAGATTCGGATTCCTATGCTTGATGGCGAACGCCGATTCATAGCCCGCCGCAAGCGCTTCCATCATATGCACGATCGTCAATCCTGAGAGCGATGAGCCGCGCGCCGCCGTCGCCAGCGAAAGGCCGAGGCGAATCAGATCGTGCACCGGATTGCCGATCACGGTCTGATCGAGATCGCGAATATGCACTTCGACCTTGCCGTCCTGATTCGCGACTGGACCGAGATTGCCGGTATGGCAGTCGCCGCAGATCCAGATCGCCGGGCCATGCGGCAGCGAGCTGCCGTTGGATTCGTTGATCCATGCATAGAATTGCGCGGTGTTGCCGCGTACGTACGCATGCGGCGAGCGCGCCATTTTCAGGCGTCGCTGTTCAGTCAGGATTGCCTGGCGTTCGGATGATTTTGGAAAGCGCGTGGACCGCTTTGCGTGATGGGCTTGTCGGCTGGGTTTCTTCGATTTTTTTTCATGGGCCATGATGCATCCTCGCTCGCGCGGGTGACGTTGCTCGGCAATACCGCGTTCATTGTGCGCGCATAGGCAGCAAACCCAGCAAACGGCGTGCCGCACGACATTACGAATTGAAAGGCTGTAATGAGCGAATCGCGACGCCGCGCGCGAATGCGCGAACTCGCGAGGGTGGGCCAATGTGCACGCCCGCGCGCGCCGTCATAAAAATTAAAAGCAGTTTCGCTACACTTCAGCGTTGCCTTACCGCTGCTTACCTGCGGTGAGGGCTTCGCTCGGGCCGCTCCTCGAGCCGTTGTTGCACCTCTCTCTGGTTGGAGACTTCGATGACGGTCGATTTCGCGCCGGTGCGCCCGCTATGGTGGAGCGCGCCGCGCAAACGTTTGAGCTTGCCCGGAGCGCGCATGTCCATGCGCGCGTGCGCCGTGACGTTCGTCTGTGCGATCACCGCCTGCGCGTTCAGCGCGTGCAGCGATCGCGCGGATGACGCACGCGTCTCACTCACGTCGGGCGCCGCGCGCGAACTGGCCGACGTGCAGCCTTCCGCGCAACGAGCACAGCCATCGCAGCCGTCGCAGCAGCAACCGCTCGCTGCCACGTTCGCGCCCGCGTCCGATTCCACTGCATCGAATTCAACCGATACCACCAGCAGCGCGACCGCGTTGCCGGCGAATACCGTGCGTTCGCCCGCGCAGCCTTCCGCGAGCGACGGCGCGCAAAGCGCGCAGAACGAACCACTCGCCACACCCGAGATTCACACCGCCGATTGACGCCCCCGGCCGCGCGACGTTTGCCGCTTGCCGGACGAACCGGCGTCGGCGCATCGCGCGCGCTTTCTCAACCTGAAGATGGAAACCAGAACATGACTTCGAGAAGCCGCCGTGACTTTCTCCGCACCGCCGCGATGAGCGCAGGTTCGGCCACCGCCCTGACGATGCTGCCGCAAGGCATCCGCAACGCGCTCGCGATTCCCGCGAACAATCGCACGGGCAGCATCAAGGATGTCGAGCACATCGTGATTCTCATGCAGGAGAACCGTTCGTTCGACCATTACTTCGGCACGCTGCGCGGCGTGCGCGGTTTCGGCGACACGCGCGCCATCACGCTGCCCAATGGCAAGCCGGTTTGGAATCAGCCGCTCGCAGCGGGTGTCGGCGAAGTGCTGCCGTTCCATCCGACCGCCGCCAATCTCGGCCTGCAGTTCCTTCAGGATCTGCCGCACGACTGGCCCACCACGCACGCCGCGTGGAACGGCGGCCGTTACGATCAGTGGGTGCCGTCGAAGGGCACGACGACGATGGCGTATCTCACGCGCGACGACATTCCGTTCCACTATCAACTCGCGGACGCCTTCACGATCTGCGACGCCTATCACTGTTCGACGCTGACCTCGACCGACCCGAACCGCTACTACATGTGGACCGGCTGGGTGGGCAACGACGGCAGCGGCGGTGGCCCGGTGGTCGACAACGCCGAAGCGGGCTACGGCTGGTCCACGTATCCGGAAGTGCTGCAAAACGCGGGCATTTCGTGGAAGATCTATCAGGACGTGGGCGAGGGCCTCGACGCGAAGGGCGCGTGGGGCTGGACCGGCGACAACCCGTATATCGGCAATTACGGCGACAACTCGCT
This sequence comes from Paraburkholderia tropica, assembly GCF_014171495.1. NCBI lineage: Bacteria > Pseudomonadati > Pseudomonadota > Betaproteobacteria > Burkholderiales > Burkholderiaceae > Paraburkholderia > Paraburkholderia tropica. The sequence goes on along the minus strand of NZ_CP049136.1, from coordinate 844,541 downwards.
GCTGTACTTCACGCAATACCAGAACGCGCAGCCGGGCAACCCGCTTTATGATCGCGCGCGCACGGGCACGAACGTGCTCGCCGGCGGCGGCTATTTCGACGTGCTCAAGCAGGACGTGGCCAACAACACGCTGCCGCAGGTTTCGTGGATCGTCGCGCCCGAGGCCTATTCGGAGCATCCGAACTGGCCCGCGAACTACGGTGCGTGGTACGTGGATCAGGTGCTGCAGATTCTCACGTCGAATCCCGATCTCTGGAGCAAGACCGTGCTGCTCGTGAACTACGACGAGAACGACGGCTTCTTCGATCACCTTGCGCCGCCGTTCCCGCCCGCGTCGAGCGCGAACGGTTTGTCGACGGTCGATACCACCAACGAGATTTTCCCCGGCAGCAGCAAATACGCGTCGGGGCCGTACGGTCTCGGACCGCGCGTGCCGATGCTGGTGGTCTCGCCGTGGTCGCGCGGCGGCTGGGTGTGCTCCGAAACCTTCGATCACACCTCGGTGATTCGCTTCATCGAAAAACGCTTCGGAGTCCATCACGATTTGCGTGAGGCGAATATCACGCCGTGGCGTCGCGCCGTATGTGGCGACCTGACCGCTGCGTTCGACTTCGCCACGCCGAATGCCGCGCTGCCCACGCTGCCTTCGACCACCGGCTACGCGCCGCCGGACCAGAACCGTCACCCCGATTACGTGCCGCTGCCGCCGGCCGTCGGCGCGGTGCCGAAGCAGGAATCCGGCGTGCGTCACGCACGCGCGCTACCGTACGAACTGTTCGTGCGTTTCAACGCGAACGTGTCGACGGGCACGGCGGCCGCGCACTTCATCAACACGGGCCGCGCGGGCGCAGTGTTCCTGCTCTACACGGCGGGCAGTCTCGATGCGCCGCGCACCTACACGGTGGAATCAGGCAAGCGTCTTGAAGACAAGCTCACGATTGGCCTGACCGGCGCCTACGATTTCACCGTGCATGGTCCGAACGGCTTCCTGCGCCGCTTCGCGGGCAAGCAGGTGCAGACTGGCTGGTTCGGCAGCGACGTGGCGCGTCCGGAAGTGGCGGAAGGCTACGACGTGGCGAACGGCAATCTGCAACTGCGTCTGGAAAACACGGGCCACGCGCGCTGCCAGTTCACGATCGTCAACGCGTATGACCCGAGCACGAAGATCCAGCACACGGTGCGCGGCGGCGATACGGAGCAACTCTATCTCGACCTGCGCAACGCGCACGGCTGGTACGACCTGACCATTACCGTCGATAGCGACGCGACGTTCGTGCGCCGCATTGCCGGCCACGTGGAAACGGGCCGTCCGAGCTATAGCGATCCGGCACTCGGCGCATGAGGATTGTCGACAGCGTTTGAGCGCGCGTGCGTCGATCGGTCATCCGACGCATGCGCTCGAACAGATGAAGCCACGGTGCCGCCCGCGCGGCGCGCCGTGGCTTTTTCAATGCTTCAGGCGTCGCGCTGAGCCTGTTCTTCCAGCAAGCCGAGCAAGCGTTTCGCCGATTCGCTCATCTGCCGCGCCGCGCGATGCACGATGCCGATGTCGCGGTGAAACACGTGATGGCCGAGATCGAGCGCGCGCACTTTCGCGGGCCATTTCCGGTAGGTGGCCGTTTGCGGCACAAGCGCCACGCCCACGCCATTCTCGACGAGCTTGACGATCGCTTCGAGTTCGTCGAGTTCGCAGATCTCGCGCACGTTCAACTGCATACGCCGCAAGAAGCGATCGACCTGACGTCCGCCGAACGACGCGCGGTCATAGCGGATATACGGTTGCGTGGCGATCAGCTCCATCCAGTCGTTGCCCTTGACGGCACGCGGCACGATCAACATGAACGGTTCGCGCCGCAGCGAGGTCCAGCGCAAATCGCTCTGAAGCGCGAAGGGCGGACGGATGATGGCGGCGAGATCGGCTTCGCCTGCATCGACGAGATTGATGAGTTCCATCGACAAACCGGGAATTACGCGCGTGTGCGCGCCGGGCCATTGCCGGTAGAACGCGGCGAGCGCGTCGGGCAACAGCGCGCGCTGCACCGAAGCGATTGCGCCGATCGTCACGCGCATCTCGACGGCCGGATCGACGGTAACGGCGCTCAGATTGCCATAGAGACGGATCACTTCCTGCGCCTGCACGAGCAGTTGCTCGCCGCGCGCGTTCAGGCGCGCATGGCGGCCTTCGCGTTCGAAAAGCGCGAAACCCAGTTCGGCTTCGAGCCGCTGCATCTGCGCGCTGACGGCTGCCTGCGTGAGGCCGATGCGCTTGCCCGCAGCGGCGAACGTACCTTCGCGCGCGACAGCAATCAGCGTTTTCAGCTCACGAATCATTCACAAATTTCCTTTATGTATTCGAAAATTATATATTGATTTCATTGAGCCAAACCCGTGCGTATGATGAGGCGATTTCCCCACGACACCATCCCCGCAAACCGGAGCGCGTCATGAGTCTTTCCCCCTTCCATCTGGCGATTCCCGTCTACGATCTGGCCGCCGCGCGCGACTTCTACGGCCGCGTGTTCGGTCTCGCGGAAGGCCGTTCGAGCGATGCCTGGGTCGATTTCGACTTCTTCGGTCATCAACTTGTGATTCACGAGCATCCGAAAACGGCGTCGCAGGAAAGCGCACACACGAATCCCGTCGATGGCCACGACGTGCCGGTGCCGCACTTCGGCGTGGTGCTCGAATGGACGCAGTGGGAAGCGCTCGCGGAGCGCCTGCGCGCCTTCGGCACGGCGTTCGTGATCGAACCGTATATCCGCTTCCAGGGCCAGGTGGGCGAGCAGGCCACCATGTTCCTGTTCGACCCGTGCGGCAACGCGCTCGAATTCAAGGCGTTCAAGGATATCGGCCAACTGTTTGCAAAGTGACGTTTGCTGAATAATGTTGGCCGAACGCAGGCGCACGAAAACAGTGCGTCCTGCATGCAAAACATAAATAGTGTTTCGATATAAACATATCGAAATAGAATAATTCTCAGCGGTACATATCGTCGCTACGCTTGCAGCCATATTGCACGCGAGGGCCTATGTCCGCTTCTGTCTCCGCTTCGACGTCGTTCCTGCTGCGCCGGCGTCTGCTCGGCGCGTGCGCCGCTGCGCCGCTCGCGGCGCTCGGCCTCGCGACGGCGCCGCGTCGCGCGGCCGCCGCCGATCTTTCGTCGGTTACGCTTGTGCTCGGCGATCAGGCGGGCGGTTTGCGCGCGCTCGTCGAAGCCGCGAAAGGGCTCGACGGCGCGTCTTATCGTTATCGTTGGGCGAATTTTCAGGGCGCCGCGCCGCTGTTCGAAGCGCAGCGCGCGAACGCCGTCGATATCGCGCCCGCGGGCGACTTGCCGGTGCTCGCGGCGGCCACCGGCGATCCGTCACTGCGCATCGTGGCGACGCGCGTCGGCTCGCCCACGCAACTCGGCCTGCTCGTGCCGCAGGATTCGCCGATCCGCACCGTCGCGCAGCTGAAGGGACGCACGATCGCGGTGTCGTCGGCGCGCGGCAGCATTTCCGAATTCCAGCTCTACGGCGCGCTCGCCGAAGCGGGCCTGTCGCGCCACGACGTGAACGTGCGCTACATCCTGCCCGTCGATGCGTTCGCCGCATTCGCCTCGGGCGCGCTCGACGTGTGGGCGACCTTCGATCCGTACTACGGCATCGCGGTGTCGCGCGGCGCGCGCGTGCTGCGCGACGGCACGGGCATCAACAGCGGCCTCAACTTCATCACCGCGTCGGGCGCGGCGCACGCCGACCCGCTCAAGCGCGCCGCCATCGCCGACGTGCTCGTGCGCATCCAGCACGCAGGGCAGTGGGCGCTCGCGAATCCGCAAGCCTACGCGCGCGTCTACGGCACGCTCACGCGCACGCCCGATACGGCGGCGCTCACCATCACGCAGCGCTCCGCGCTCAGGCTGCGCTTCGTGACCGGCGACGATGTCACGACGCTGCAGCGTGTCGCCGACAAAGCCGTGGACGACGGCATTCTGCCGCGCCGCATCGATGTGCGCGCCGTGTCCGATACGCAGATCGGCGCGGCCTGAATCTCGCAACGGAGGACGATCGATCATGACTTCTCGCGCAGCACGAACGTTGACGCTGCCATCGGCGCAACAGACGCAACAGGCGGCGACAGCGCGCGCGCCTTCATCGACCACGCGCGCCGCGCGCGGACGCTGGACAACATGGACCGCCTGGGCGGCATCGCTCGCATGGCTCGGCGCGGCGGCCGTCACGCGCGCCTGGCCGAGCCTCGACGACTGGCCGCACACCGATGCGCTGCTGGCGATCGAACTCGCGCTCGCCGTCGTGGCCGTTCTGCTCGCCTGGCGCGGCGGTCGCGCGGGCGTGGCGCCCGCCATCGCGCCGTGGTTGCTGGCGCTCGCGTTCGGCATCAGCGCGTGGGAGATCGTCACGGCGAAGCTCGAAATCCTGCCGCGTCCGTTCTTCGCGCCGCCGCAAGCGCTCATCGCTGTGTTCTTCGACGATTACGCGCGGCTTTTATCGAGCGTGGCGCATTCGTTCGGATTGCTATCGTTTGGTTATCTGATCGGCGCGGCGACGGGTTTCGTCGTCGGCGTAAGCATCGGCTGGTCGCGCGCGGTGGGCTACTGGCTGCATCCGGTGCTGCGCCTCGTCGGCCCGCTGCCCGCAACGGCCTGGCTGCCGCTCGCGTTCTTCTTTTTTCCGTCGAGCTTCAGCGCAAGCGTATTTCTGATCGCGCTCGCCACGGCGTTTCCGGTGGCGGTCCTCACGTGGTCGGGCGTCGCGAGCGTGAATGCCGCGTTCTACGACGTCGCGCGCACGCTCGGCGCTCGGCCCGCGTTCCTGATCGTGCGCGTGGCGATTCCTGCGGCGCTGCCGTCGGTGTTCGTCGGCCTGTTCATGGGGTTGGGCGCGTCGTTTTCCGTACTCATCGTCGCCGAGATGATGGGCGTGAAAGCCGGGCTCGGCTGGTATCTGCAATGGGCCCAGGGCTGGGCCGCCTATTCGAACATGTACGCGGGCCTGCTCGTGATGGCGCTGATGTGCTCGGGCCTCATCACGCTGCTCTTTCGCGTGCGCGACCGCCTGCTCGGCTGGCAAAAAGGACTGCTCAAATGGTAGCCGCGACGCTTGCATTGCAACCCGAAGACCTCGCGCCGTACGAGTCGCATGATCCGGCGCCGGACGATGCGCCCATTGGCGCGCGCATCGACGTGCGCAACGTCACGCAGGGTTTCGCGCTGCGCGGGGAAACGCTGCCCGTGCTCGAAGACGTGAGCCTCACGGTCGAACCGGGCGAGTTCGTCGCGCTGCTCGGGCCGAGCGGCTGCGGAAAGTCGACCTTGCTGCGTCTCGTCGCGGGCCTCGATGCGCCGCTGAGCGGCACGCTGCACGCGAACGGCGTACCGATTGCCGGTCCCGATCCATCGCGCGTGCTGGTGTTTCAGGACCCGACGCTGTTTCCGTGGCGCACGGTGCGCGAGAACGTCGGGCTCGGTCCGCAGGCGCAGCGCGCGCGGCGCGGCGGGTTCGCACGCCGCGCGACGTCGGCACATGGCGAAGCCGAGACGCGTATCGACGCCGCGCTCGAACTCGTCGGCCTGAAAGGCTTCGAGCAGGCGTATCCGCATCAACTCTCGGGCGGCATGGCGCAGCGCGCGGCGCTCGCGCGTGCGCTCGTCAACGATCCGGCGCTGCTCGCGCTCGACGAGCCGTTCGGCAAGCTCGATTCGCTCACGCGTATGCGCATGCAGTCGGAACTCGTCGCGCTATGGCAGCGCACGCGTGTTTCGGTGCTACTCGTTACGCATGACGTGGAAGAAGCGCTCGTGATGGCCAACCGCGTGGTGGTGTTCAGCGCGCGGCCCGCGCGCATCGTCGCGCAGGTGCAAAACGACGCGCCGTATCCGCGCCATCGCGACGATCCGAAGATCGTCGAATTGCGGCGTGACGTGCTCGCGCAACTCGGTCTCGATGCGTGAGTGCATCGTCGTTAATCAGAATGCCTAAATAATTGTGATACCGATAAACCATGAACCCGCCCGACCAACACGCCACGCCCGATCAGCCCATTCAACCTGCACGCCGCACGTGGCTGCGCAACACCGCATTCGCAACCGGCGCGGCCGCGCTGGGCGGACTCGCCTTCGGTCTGCCCGCGTCCCGCGCGCGCGCTGACGAGAACGCCAAACACCTCAAGCTCTCGTGGAACGCGGGCGCGATCTGCACCGCGCCCGTGCCGGTGGCCGCGACGCAAGGCTTTTTCCGCAAGCACGGCCTCGACGTCGAACTCGTGAACTTCGCAGGCTCGACCGATCAACTGCTCGAAGCGATCGCCACGGGCAAGTCAGACGCGGGCGTCGGCATGGCGCTACGCTGGATCAAGCCGCTCGAACAGGGTTTCGACGTGAAGCTCACCGCGGGCATTCATGGCGGCTGCATGCGTCTGCTCGCGACGAAGCAGTCGGGCATCGTCGATCTCGCCGGGCTCAAGGGCCGCGCGGTGGGCGTGAGCGACATGGCGAGTCCGGCGAAGAACTTCTTTGCGATCACGCTCAAGAAGATCGGCATCGATCCGGACAGCGACGTGCGCTGGCGTCAGTATCCGGCGAACCTGCTCGGCGCGGCGCTGAAAAAGGGCGAGGTGCAGGCGATCGCGGACGGCGACCCGACCATCTGGACGCTGCGCGAATCGGATCATCTGTACGAGGTGTCGAACAATCTGTGCGGCGAGTACGCAAATCGTGTCTGCTGCGTGCTGGGCGTGCGCGGCACGCTCGTGCGCCGCGATCGCGCGACGGCGCAGGCGCTCACGGCGGCGCTGCTGGAAGCGACGCAATGGACCGCTGATCATCCGGCGGAGGCGGCGAAGGTGTTTTCGGCTTACGCGCCGAACGCCGATGTGAACCAGCTCACGGCCATGCTCAAGAGCCACACGGACGGTCATCATCCGGTGGGCGCGGCGTTCAGGAAGGAAATCGCGCTGTACGCCGACGATCTCAAGACCGTGGGCGTGGTGAACGCGAGCACCGATTCGAATCAGTTCGCGTCGCGCGTGTTCGCGGACGTGCTCGCGTAGCGGAGCAAACGGCGAAGCGTTCGGCGAGCGCCGAACGCCTGCGTCAGACCGATCAGACTTGCGCGATGAAGTTGCGCACGTAGGTGTTGAAGAGGTCGGGATGCGTGCCGTTCATGCCGTGCGTCGCGCCTTTCATGGTCACGCGCTGCGCGAACTCGATCCATTCTTCGAGCGCTTCCACGTTGTTGCGGAACATCAGCGGGCTGCGCTGGCCGTCGATCAGCAGCGTGCGGCATTTGATGTCGGCGGCGGGGCGGCGCATGTAGGCGGGCAGCGGATCGTCGAGCTGCTTGGGCAGCGTCGTGGCGTTGGCGATGGCCATCTCGCGGAATGCCTGCGGGCTCTTGCGCCACGCGCCCGGCATGCTCACTGAGTCGACGAACAGTTCGAGACCTTCTTCGAGCAGACCGTCTTCGATCAGATTTGCGGCGCGCGTACGCAGCGCGTTGGTCGCCGGCGGCAGCACGTCTTCGTCGTCTTCGAGACGGCGCAGCGGGCCGCCCGGATCGGCGAGCACGAGCGTGCGCACGAGGCGCGGATAACGGCGTGCGAGGTGATAGGCAATCGAGCCGCCGCGCGAATGGCCGACGACGTGAACCGATTCGAGCCCCAGCGCCTCGATGAAGTCAGCCAGTTCGTGCAGATGGCTTTCCCAGCCGAAATCGCCCTGAATGCAGGCGTCGGCGGCCGGCCAGTAATGGCTCAGGCTCGGCGAGATGCAGCGGAAATCGTCCGCGAGTCCGTCCAGTTGGGGCGCCCAGTAGCGGTAGTCGCACAGCGAGCCGTGCACGAACAGGAGCGGTTCGCCTTCCCCGCGTTCGAGATACGGCAGGACGACACCCGAATGCAGCGTGGCGAACGACAGGTCGGGCGGGGCAAGAAGGGACGGATCGATGCGTTGGTTCACGGAGATGCACTCCAGTCGCGGAGATGACACTTTGCCGCAGGTCAACGCTTAAGGGAAACGAAATTAATTGAACGTTGCAATAAGGTTTTCTGATTGATAACGGGCCTTTCACGACGGAATTGGAACCGATTCCAGCGAAGGCGCAGACGAGCCGGGCGGTGCGCGATGCGCCCCTGCATCACCATGCCGCCGTGGGTGCGCCTTACAGCGCGAGTTGATAGCGCACGAAGTCGTCGGCCTGAACGAAAGTGTCGTACAGCTTGCGCGCGGGATTGTCGCGCCGCGTGTGCCAGTACAGACGCGACCAGCCGCGTGCGCGTCCGAGTGCGACGAGATCTTCGATCAGCCGCCGGCCGACGCCCCGGCCGCGACAGGACGGATCGACGAACAGATCTTCCAGATAGCCGATGGGCGCCACGACCCACGTGCCCTCATGCAGCACGGCAATGCTGAAACCCACCACGCGATCGCCCAGCTGCGCGACGCGGCCGAGCATCGGGCTGGCCGGATCGAGCAGGCGTTCCCATGTGCGCGCGCTGACCTCCGGCGCGACTTCGGTTTCGTAGAACGCCGTGTAGCCGGCCCAGAGGCGCAGCCAGTCGTCGCGGTCGGCGGGCGCGACGTCGCGAGTCACGATGGCTTCAGTGTGAATCGGCGTCATGCGCGCGGGCTCCCTTCGCGCAGGCTCGCCAGCGACGCGCGCTGATTGCCTTCGGCGTCGAAATTGCTGCTCGCGAGCCATTGCTCGAAGCCGGCGCGCACCTGCGGCCAGTCCTGATCGATGACGGCGAACCACGCGGTATCGCGGCTGCGGCCCTTATAAACGACCGCTTGCCGGAAGATGCCTTCGAACTGGAAGCCGAGTCGCAGCGCGGTTTGACGCGAGGGCGCGTTGAGGCTGTCGCATTTCCACTCGTAGCGGCGATAACCGAGATCGTCGAATACGTAGCGCATCAGCAGATATTGCGCCTCGGTCGAGAGCGCGGTGCGCTTGAGCCGCGGCGAGAACGTCACGCTGCCCACCTCGATCACGCCATGCGCGGAATCGATGCGCATGAGCGCGAAGGTGCCGACGGCCTTGCCGGTCGCGCGGTCGACGATGGTGTAGTGCAGCGGATCGGGAGAGGCGGCGGCCTTGACCAGATACTCGCGGAAGGCGGCGAAGTCGGTGAACGGGCCGGTGAAGAGATAGGTCCAGTCGCGGCCGTCGGCGGCCTGGCAATAGGCTTCGAAGAGATCGGCGGCGTGACGCTCGACATCGACTGGTTCGATGCGGCAACGCACGCCTTCGATCGTCACGCGCGCGGGGCGCTCGCGCGGCGTCCAGTTGTCGACGGCGGGGCCGATGGGCTGCTGGTATTCGTTGAGGCGGGAGGCCATGAGTGCGTTCCTGAGGTCCGTTGCGTGCGTGATCGAGCGATAAGGCGCGACAGGATGAATAAGGTAGCGCAGTGGTGGTTCCTTGCAAAGATCCACGGAAATGGGGTTCGTTGGGGCCACGATCGATGGCCAGATTCCGTTTACTTCGTATGCGAACAAAACTATACTTCGCATGCGAAATTTAACGCACCAATCAGGAGACGAGACGATGGCCCCGGAAATTCAGCTGCAACTGGCGGAAGAGGTGGGCGTGCTGACCGCGACGATTACGCGGATCGACAAGAAGAACGCGCTGACCAATGCGATGTACGGCGCGCTCGCCGACGCCATCGCGCGCGCCAACGAAGACGACGCCATCCGCGTGCTGCTGATTCAGGCCGACGGCGACCTGTTCACCGCAGGCAATGACGTATCGGAATTCGCCGCGCAGGCGATGGGCAACGCCCCCGAGGAGCGCCATGTGCTGCGCTTTCTGCGCGCGCTGGCCACGGCCACGGTGCCGATTGTGGCCGCGGTGCAGGGCAAGGCCGTGGGCGTTGGCACGACGATGCTGCTCCACTGCGATTACGTGCTGCTCGCCGACGACGCGCAACTGATCACGCCGTTCGTGAACCTCGCACTGGTGCCGGAAGCGGCGTCGAGTTATCTGATGCCGCTGCGCATCGGGCACACGCGCGCCTTCGAGATGTTCGCGCTCGGCGACCCCGTTCCCGCCGATGCCGCCGTGGCATGGGGCATCGCGAACCGCACGGTGCCGGTCGCGGAATTGCGCGCGGAGGCACGCCGTATCGCCGAAAAAATCGCCGCGCGGCCGGCGGGTTCGCTCACGGCCATGAAGCGGCTGATGCGCGACGCGGAAAAGCTGGTCGGGCAGATGGACAGCGAAAGCGCGATTTTCGTCGAGCGACTTGCGAGCGCCGAAGCGAAGGAAGCGTTCATGGCGTTCGCACAGAAGCGCGCGCCGGATTTCACGAAACTTTCGCGGCGGTGATTACGCGTCGTCGTCGAGGGCGGGGAATTTGTCCTGCAAGCTGCCGAGCCAGCGCGCGACGACGTCGATTTCCGCCTCGCTGAAACCTTCGGTCAGACGCGCGTTCAGATCGGCGAGACCCGCTTTCGAACGCTTGACGGCCGCGCGTCCGTCTTTCGTAAGCCAGAGCCGCGAGGCGCGGCGGTCGTTTTCGTCGGCATGGCGCTCGACGAGGCCGGCGCGTTCCGCGCGATCCACGAGGCCGCTCATGCCCGGCGCCTTGAGGTCGAGCGCGGCGGCGGCTTCACTCGTCAACGCGCCGTCGTGCTTCGCGAGAAAGAACAGCAGCCCGACCTGCGCCGCCGTCGCGCCGCCCGACGCCGCCCGCGCCTGCGACCAGCGATGCAGACGCCGCTGGCCCACGTTCAGCAGATAGACGAGCCGATGATCCATTCCCCGCACCTCGCGTTGCCTCGCCACGCCCGCGCTGCGCATTGGCGCGCGGGCATGGCTTGAGTTAATAGTTCGCGTGCGAATATTAACATGCGGGTCAGGCGGGCTTTCCGGCAGGCGTCGCGTGCGTTATTCGCTGCGCGCCTTGCCGTCGTGCGGGCCGATGGGGCGCTCGGGCCAGTCGGTCCAGCTATCGTCGCGGGTGGCTTGATGCTCGGCGTTGAGCGGATAGTGCAGGCGGTTTTCGGGCTTGGTGGCTTCGCCGATCACCATCAGCCGCACTTCCTCGCGCGTGTTGTTCAGGAAGGTATGGCAAATGCCCGTGCCCGCCGGAAAGCCCACCGAATCGCCGGGCGCGAGCCGATGCAGATGACCGTCGATCCACGCATCGGGCGTGCCTTCGAGCACGTACACGAACTCTTCTTCGGCGCTTTCCGCATGCGGATAAGACGTACGCCGACCCGGCAGCAGCCGCACATGATGAATGCCGATGCGCGTGAGCCCGAACGTGCGGGCCAGCGGCGCGCCGATGCCCATGAGTTCGGTGTCGCCGCTGTAATGGCTGTCGTCCGGCCCTTCAAGCTCGGTCCAGTGCCGGATAAACGCGGGGCGTTGCATGACGGGGCTCCCAGAGAAGAGAATCCGCGTATGACACCATCGACCTGCGGTGGTGTCCATCGATTTAAAAAGTGCGGTAATAAACGGCAAACGATTGCGCGCGAGTTTCCTGTGTTTGCGGCGCGAATAGCCTTCAGAATGCGTGAAACGCGCCGTTAGCCGTGAGATCGACGGCACTTCGCGCAGGGGCTCGCCACTATTGCGGCGCCGCATTCAGCAGCCGGTTTCCGTACCCATCGGCCTGCGGCACCCGTTTCCTCGACAACAATACTCAAAGACCATGGGATTCTTCGACCGTTTCCGCAAAACGCCGGCTCCGCCGCCGCCGCCGACCCTGGCGGAATTCGCCGAGCTGTTCATGGCCGCGTTGCGCGCAGCGGGCGACACGCGCACGTGGCGCACGGAGCTGACCCACTCGCGTCTCGTGCAGACGGGACTTGCCGAAGGCGAGCAGCCGGCCTTCATCAATCTGCCGAACATGCAACGGGATTACGCCGATGCCGCGCCCGACGCGCGCGAGGCCACGATGCGCCGCGCGGTGGCGGGGATGATGCATCAAGACGTGCCCGCCACGCTCGCCGAGGCGAAGGCGCGACTGCGGCCTGTGATCCGCAGCGCGACCGAGCGCGGCTATCTCGATCTGCAGACGCACGGCCACGCGAAGCGCCCCGATCTCGCGTACCGCACCTTGTGCGAGAACCTCGAAATCGGCATTGCCTGCGACGGCGAGTTCAACGTGATGCGGCTGAACCATGCGCAGCTCGCGACGTGGGGCGTGAGTTTCGACGAGGCGCTTGCCTTCGCCATCGACAATCTGCGCGAGACTTCGTCCACGCCATGGCTGGCCTTGCAGAACGGCGTGTTTCTCTCGCAGTTCGGCGACTTCTACGACGCCTCGCGCCTGTTGCTGACTGACCTGCTGTATCGCCAGTCGATCTCCGGCGCGCCCGTGGTGATGGCCCCGAACCGCGCGGTGCTGCTGCTGACGGGCGATCGCAACGAAGCGGGCTTGCAGACGCTGGTGGAACTGGCCGAGCAGGCGTACGCGCAATCGCGTCCGCTGCCGCCGCTCATGCTGCGCTGGAACGGCGAGGCGTGGGAGCGCTTCGTGCCGCCCGCGCTCGCGGCGCGGCTGCATCGCATGCGTCTGCGCGAACGCGACGCCGATTATCAGGACCAGCAGGATGCGCTCGTTGCGCTGCACGCGCGCGAAGGCCGCGACGTATTCGTCGCGAAGCACACGGTTCTGCAAAGCGCCGATGGCGAGCAACGCAGCGTGTGCGCGTGGAGCGAGGGCGTCCACGCGTTGCTGCCCGATACCGACTTCTTCGTGCTGGTGCGCGCGGCGACGAAGCAGACCGCGTTCGTGCCGCGCGCCGTGGTCATGGCGCGTTTCGCCGATCATCTGAAGCCGACGTCGTATTTGCCGGTGCGGCATGAAGTGGTGAGCTTCCCCGACCAGGCGGAATTCGAGGAAATGCTCGCGAGCTACGAAAAGTTGCCGTCGGGCGGTTGATCGGCGCTATCTGCATTACTGCAACTAACAGCCAATTCAGGCTCTCGCTCGGAGCCAAAGCGCCCGAGACACGTCCAACGTCGATTCCAAAGCGCGGCCTGCAACTGCACGGCCGCGCGTTATGTCCCCATCGTTTACACGAACGCGCCGTATGCGTTCGCGCCCCGATAACTCACCGCCTCCCGCGCTCCATCCGTGCATAAATCCGCGCACGCCCACCCGCCCAACCCGCCTCGAACTTCAGCGACCTTAGCGACGCGCGGCGGCCACTGCTATAGAATCGCGGCTCCAGTCTTCGAGACGAGCGGCGTCAGTGCTGGATCCGTTCGGTCCGCTCGATCAATCGGCACGCCTGTCCGGGCGTTGCGTCAAGATGTAGTGTCAAGTGCTCTGCTTTTCGCGGCGACTTCGGCGCCGCTTACCGCCCAGCAACGGGCGGCCAGCTTCTTGCGCAATCGCTTGGGTCAACGGGCTTTCCGGGAGCCTCGAGGCATACGCCGGCAGCTCATTAGCTAGCAGCTCATTACCCAGCAACACACGTTAGAACTCAAGCAGATTTATATGGATTCGCATCCGCATCGCGCCCCGGAAAGTGGTTCCGGCGCCCGGGACAACGCACCGTCCCTGCATCGCAGTCTCAAAGCCCGACACCTCACCATGATCGCCATCGGCGGCTCGATTGGCACGGGCCTGTTCGTCGCGTCGGGCGCGTCCATTTCGCAGGCCGGTCCCGGCGGCGCGATGGCCGCGTACCTCGTGATCGGCCTGATGGTCTACTTCCTGATGACGAGCCTCGGCGAAATGGCCGCGTTCATGCCGGTCTCCGGCTCGTTCGCGACCTACGGCGCAAAGTTCGTCGACGAGGGCTTCGGCTTCGCGCTCGGCTGGAACTACTGGTACAACTGGGCGGTGACCATCGCCGTCGAACTGGTCGCCTCGCAGCTCGTGATGGGCTACTGGTTCCCGCATGTCTCGGGCGTCTGGTGGAGCGCCGGGTTCCTCTGCGTGATGTTCCTGCTCAACGCGCTGTCCGTACGCGGCTTCGGCGAGGCGGAATACTGGTTCTCGCTCATCAAGGTGATTACCGTGATTGCGTTCATCGGCGTGGGTCTGCTGATGATCGCCGGCATTCTCAAGGGCGGCGCCGATCACGTCTGGGGCAATTTCATGCTCGAAGGCGGACCGTTCACGGGCGGCCTGCCGGCCTTGCTCGGTGTGACGATGATCGCGGGCTTCTCGTTCCAGGGCACCGAACTGATCGGCGTGGCAGCGGGCGAATCGGAGAATCCCGGCCAAACCATTCCGCGCGCGGTGCGTCAGGTGTTCTGGCGCATTCTGCTGTTCTACGTGCTGGCGATTTTCGTCATCGGCCTGCTGATTCCGCACACCGATCCGAACCTGCTGAAGTCCGACGTCACCGATATCGGCGTGAGCCCGTTTACGCTCGTGTTCCGCCGCGCGGGTCTGGCCGTCTCGGCCGGCGTGATGAACGCGGTCATCCTGACGGCCGTGCTGTCGGCGGGCAACTCGGGCATGTACGCGTCCACGCGGATGCTCTACAACCTCGCGGTCGAAAATCGCGCGCCGAAGGTGTTTGCGAAGCTGTCGTCGAGCGGCGTGCCGCGCAACGCGCTGTACGCCACGACGGCCGTGGGCGCGCTGTGTTTTCTCTCGTCGATGTACGGCGACAAGACCGTCTACATGTGGCTGCTCAATACCTCGGGCATGACGGGCTTCATCGCGTGGCTCGGCATTGCCGTGAGCCATTACCGCTTCCGCAAGGGCTTCGTCGCGCAGGGTTACTCGCTCAAGCAACTGCCTTATACGTCGAAGTGGTTTCCGATCGGGCCGATCTTCGCGTTCGTGGTGTGTCTGGTCATCATGCTCGGCCAGGACTATCAGGCCTTCGTCGCCGACAGGATCGACTGGGCGAGCGTGCTGGCCACGTATATCGGCATTCCGCTGTTCGCGCTGATGTGGCTCGGCTATCGTCTCGTGAAGAAGAGCCGCTTCATCGGTTACGACGAGATGGATATTCAGGCCTTCGCCGAACGCGCCGCCCGCTCGGCGACGTCGAACGACACGGTGGTTGTGCAGCGTGACAGCGCGGTGCAGTAAGCCGAGCGCAAAGCCAAAAGAAAAGCCCAAAGAAAAACCGCCCGCGTTTTGCAACGCGGGCGGTTTTTTTACGTCTTCGAACCCGGCGCCCATCGCGGGCGCCGCGTCATCAGAAGATGTTGCGCAGACCGATTGCAACGCCGGTCTGGTTGTTGCGACCCGGGTAGTCGGCGAGGTAAGCGCCCGTGCCGCGCGTGAAGTCGACCGTGCCGTAGACTTCCGTGCGCTTCGAGAGCGAGTACTCGGCGAGCAGCGTGGCCGAGTAGTTGATACCAACGCCGTAACCGCCGTCAGCCAGCGCGGCATTGCGCGCGTGACCGTAGTAGCCGGCCAGCGTGATCGCCAGCGGCGCCGTGGCTTGCCACGTCGAGCCGACGTAGAAGTTGTCGTCGATACGGTTCTGGCTCGAAATCAGGGCGGGCGCGCCGCTGACCTGTTGTTGTGCCTGGTCGACCGTACCCGTGTTGTCCTGCGAATGCAGCCAGCCGGCCAGCAGACGCACCGACGGCACGACCGTGTAGACGAGGCCCACGTTGGCGATGTTGAACTTCTTGCCCGAGACGTCGTTCTGCTGGAAGCCCACGAGACCTTGCACCGGACCGAACGCGTACGAAGCCGTGAAGCCGTACATCGAGTTCTCGCCCGTGCTGCCCGCGACGCCGCCGAAGCCGTACATCGCTTCGACGTGCAGGCCGGCGATCGTGTTCGTGTACTTCGCCGAGTTGTTCGTGAAGAGGAACGGGCCGACCGGGTTGTATGCCCAGCTGTCCTGCCAGTAGTCGGCGACGGTCAGCGGGTCGAACGTGTTGCCCATTTCGTCGAAGAACGGCGTTTGCTGGCGACCGAAGGTCAGCGTGCCGTACTTCGTGTTCGAAAGGCCGACGTACGCGTTACGCTGGAACAACTGGTTGTTCGAGTTCGCGAGCTTGCCGTTGAACAGATTGAACTGGTTTTCCAATTTGAAGATGGCCGACGTGCCGCCGCCCAGATCTTCCGTGCCCTTCAGGCCCCAGCGGCTCGGCGTCACGACGCCTTCGCGCATTTCGACGAGGCCGTCGTTGTTCGAATTGGCGTTGGTCTGGTAACGCACCGCCGTATCGACGAGACCGTAGAGCGTGACCGAGCTCTGTGCGAATGCCGATTGGGCCGATGCGGCCAGCAGTGCGACGCCGAGCGCCGCGGTGGTCTTTTTCATGTCTTCCCCGTTTCTATTCGTCTGGATCGCCGCGCGGCAGGCGCGCTAGCGGTCGGATCTGGATAACCCGTGCGCGCCGGCGGAGTCCAGCGCGCTGAAAGTGGCGCAATGATATTTCGAACAATTTAAATTCCTGTAATGAAATCGACGCGCTGTCGCCCTTCTGCAACAAGGCCCTGCCGCGGGGTTGACGGTTTTCGGCGCGCTGCCAGGGTCCGCTTTTAAAGCCGTTTTAATGCGTGTTTAAGGGGAATTGCTGATTGAAACCTGGCGCGACGTCGATCCGGGTCTTGATGACGTCGGCGCGGTGATAGAGGTCGGCGGTGCGCTGCTGCTCGGCGATCAGGCTGCTGTCGATGGCCACCGGTTGCAGTTGCGCGCGCTGATAAACGGTCTTGAGCACGTCGGCGGGCAGGCCTGTCACGCGCGACTGGATGGCGGCGACTTCGTCCGGATGCGCGAGCGCCCAGCGCTGGCCCGCGGCCACGCGCTGCACGAAGTCGGCGATTTCGGCGTGCTTGGTGCGGATCGCTTCGTCGGTCGCGGCCTCGAAGCTCAAGCCCGACGAGACGCCCACGCCGTTCGCGATACTGCGGTCGTGATCGCGCGACTCGGCCAGCGCCACGTACGGGTCCCACGTGGACCATGCGTCGACGGTGCCGGAAGCAAGCGCGGCTTTCGCGTCGGCGGGCTGCATGAAAGCCCACGTCACGTCGCTGAGTTTCAGATGCGCGCGCTCCAGCGTGGCCACGGCGAGGTAATGGCCGATCGAGCCGCGCGTGGTGGCGATACGCTTGCCTTTGAGACCGGCGGCATCGCGGATCGGCGACGACGCGCTCACGAGGATCGCGAGATCGACGGGTACCGAACGCGTGGCGGAGACCGCGCGAATGCGCGCCCCGGCGGCGTAGGCGAAGATGAGCGGCGCATCGCCGAGACCGCCCACGTCGATCGCGCCCGCGTTGAGCGCTTCGCCGAGCGGTTGCGCGGCCGGAAAGTTGAACCACTCGATCTTGTACGGCACGTCCTTCAATTGACCCGATGCTTCCAGAATGCCGCGCGTCTGCAATTGCTGATCGCCGACCTTGAGCGTGGTCTGCGCATGCGCCGCGCCGGCGAAACAGGCGAACGACGCCGCGAGCGCGGCGACCGCGGTGTGAACGAAGCGAAAGCGTGAAGCGGAACGGCGCATGGAGCGATCCTCGATAGCTGAACAGATGGGAATGGCCCCACGATAAGCAGCGCATCGTCATAACGCAAACGCATTGTTCTTCTATCTAAATATGCAAGAAGCGGTAGGCCGAGCTTGAACCCGAGCGGTCATTGCGGCTAAGCTTGTGCACGTCAGATGCATTTCGCAGGAACTCCATTCATGAAACTCGACGAGATCGAAGCCTTCGTGGCAGTCGTGCGCAGCGAATCGCTGAGCCAGGCCGCCGAAGCGCTCGAACTGACTCAACCCGCCGTCACGCGCCGCATCCAGAACTTCGAGGAAGCGCTGGGCGTCGCGCTGCTCGACCGCAACACCAAACCGTTGCGCGCCACGCCGATGGGCCGCACGGTCTACGAACAATGCCGCGCGATCCAGCGCGAAGTCGACGCGCTGCGCCAGCTCGTGAACGACGGCGCGCCGCTCGCGGGCGTGCTGCGCCTCGGCGTCGCGCAAACGGTCGCCGACATCGCCATGCTCGACGCGCTGCAGGCGCTGCGCGCGGCGCATCCCGAATTGCAGGCGCGGGTGTCGACCGGCTGGGGCGCACCGCTGCTGCAAAAAGTGGAAGACGGCGAACTCGATGCCGCCGTGGTGCTGCTACCCGCGAATCGCGCGCTGCCCGAGACGCTGGCGGGCGAGATGCTCGGCACGCTCAAGCTCGCCGTGGTCGCGCAAAAAGGCTTGCTCAAGCGGCGCGCGCATACGCTGGCGGAGTGCCAGGCATATGGCTGGGTGCTCAATCCGGACGGCTGCGGCTTTCGCGCGGGCTTGCAGCACGCGCTCGCCGCGCAGGGCCATTCGCTGCGGCTGAACCTTGAAACGCTGGGCGCGGAATTGCAGCTCGGGCTGGTCGCCGACGGCGTGGGTCTCGGCCTCGTGCCGCAGCCGCTCGTGACCGCGAGCGCGCACGCGGATCGACTCGATGTCGTGCAGATCGCCGATTTCAAGCCGGAAATCGCGGTGTGGATCGTGCGTTCGCGCGCAATCGGGCGCATGGAATCGGCGCTTGCGGTGCTCGCACAAAGTATCGCGCGCCGCTTCAAGGCGGCGCGCATCGCTAAAGCGGCATGACGGACAAGGCTCGTTTCGAGCCTTGTTTTCCAGCCTCAAAACACACTGCTCAAATCACGAAGAACCCGTGCGTGCCGTCGCGCCCGAGTTGATCGACGAGTCCGTACTCCCATTCGAGGTACGCGTTCATCGCCTCGCGCGCGTTGCCGGTGCCTTCATACGGACGCCGGTAGCGGTCGATGCGCGGCGAGGCCAGCGTCGCTTCGCCTTCCTCCACCGGCAGCCCCGCGCGTATCCACGCCGACGTGCCGCCTTCCAGCACCTCGACGGGCTTGCCCGTGAGCGCGGCGATGTCGGGCGCGGCGAACGGCGCAAGCGCGTTCGTCATGCACACGGCCACGTAGCGCTTCGCGTCGGGCAACGCGCGCAGATCGGCGAAACCGGGCGCGAGATGCGAACGCAGCGTCCAGTACGCGCCCGGAATATGCGCCTTCACGTGATTCGCGCTCGACGTGAAATCGAGCACCACGGTGCCGTGATCCGCTTCGGCGAGCCGCGCCGCGAGTACCTCGGGCGTGATCGACATCACGGGCGCGGGTAACGGTTTTTGTGCTTGCCACGCGCCGTGCGCGTCGAGGTCGGCGGGCGACGCATCGTCGATCACATACACATCGTGATTCATCTGCGCGAGCCACGACGCCGTCATGTTCGCGCGCACGCCGTCGTCGTCGAACAGCACCACGCGCGCGCCGCGCACCGGCGCGAACATTTCCGTTTCCTGCACGAGCTGACCGCCGGGCGCGCCGACGAAGCCGCCCGCATGCGCGTGTTCGTATTCCTCGGGCGTGCGCACGTCGAAGCGATAAGTCGTGCGCTGCGTGTCCGCCGCCCAGCGCGCGGCTTCGGCGATCGTCGTGCGGCCCACGCCCGCGCGGTCGGCCAGCGTGCGCGCCGCGCGTTGCGACGTGTCGAGCGTGGCGTCGTCGCGGCCCGCGTGTGTGTCGAAGCGGCGCGCGCTGCCGTGCTCCAGCGTCTGTCCCGCGAGCGTCCAGCCGATCGTGCCGTTGCGCAGCGCGGCGACCGGATTCGGCAGCCCCGCATTCACGAGCGATTGCGCGCCGATGATGCTGCGCGTGCGCCCCGCGCAATTGACGATCACGCGCGTGGCCGGATTGGGCGCGAGCGCGCGGGCGCGCAGCGCGAGTTCCGCGCCCGGCACGCTGATGCTGCCGGGAATGTTCATGGTGCGGTATTCGTCGAAGCGGCGCGCGTCGAGCACCACCACGTCGGCGCCGCTGCGCAGCAGCGCATCGACGGACTCGGCGGACAGCGACGGCGTATGACGCTGCGCTTCCACGAATTCTCCGAACGCCTTGCTCGGCACGTTGACGTCGCGAAACACCTCGCCGCCCGCATCGATCCAGCCGCGCAGACCGCCTTCGAGCAGCGCGACATCGGTATAACCGAGCGCGTCGAGCCGCTGCGCCGCGCGTTCGGCGAAGCCTTCGCCGTCGTCGAGCAGGATGATCGGCACGTTGCGGCGCGGCAGTTTGGTCCACGCATCGAGTTCGAGTTTCGCGAGCGGCAGGTTCGCCGCGAACAACGGGTGGCACTGCGCGTGCGGATCTTCCTCGCGCACGTCGAGCAGGGCGATTTCGCGTTTCGCGAGCAGGGCGGCGCGCACGTCGTGAAGGCTGCGCGTGGGAAATGACTTCATGTGACGGGGTGTTCCTTGCTGAGGTCCCAGAGGTTCGGGAGAAGGTCGTTCGAATAGCCGGAGATGAACGGTTTGGGCGGCGCGTCGGCGGGATAGGTCGCGCGGCGCACCGCGCCGATGTTCGCGCCGTACACGTGGATGCTGATCGACACGCGGTCGTCGAAGGCGTTGCGCACGCGATGAATGTCGCCGATGGCGGGCGAGACCGCTTCCACGTCGCCGCGCGCGAGACGCACTTCCGCGCCGTCTTCGCGCAGCGCGCCCTGCGCGTCGCGCCGGTACGCCTGCGCATACTCCGCGCCGCGCAGCACGCCGATGAGCCCCCACACCGTATGGTCGTGCACGGGCGTGCGTTGACCCGGCCCCCAGACGAAGCTCACGACCGAAAAGCGTTCGCGCGCGTCGGCGTGCAGCAGATATTGGCAATAGCGCTCGGGCGAAGGTTGCGCGAACGCGTCGGGCAGCCAGTCGTCGTCGCGTACGAGATCGCGCAAGGCGGCGAGGCCGCGTTCGATCAGCGCGGGTTCTTCGGGCGCTTCGTCGACGAGACGCGCGATCTCGCCGACGAAGTGACGCAGTTTGTGGATCGCCATCAGTCGAGCAAGTCCGGTTCGGCGGCGACGAGGCCCGCGTAAAGGCTCTCGAACGCGTATTGCGCGCCGCCGGGGCGGCCCACCTGCTGATGCGTGAGCGCGGCCACGTCGTGCGGGATGCGCTGCGGCGTGCCCGCCGCTTCGGCGAGCAGTTGCGCGTGGCAGGCGTTGTCGAGCGCGATGTACCACCACGCGGCGGCCTCCACGCTCGGGCCGGCGGTCAGGATGCCGTGATTCTTGAGGATCGCGGCCTTGTGCTGACCGAGCGCGGCGGCAATGCGCGCGCCTTCGCCGGTATCGAGCACGACGCCCTGGAAATCGTCGAACAGCGCGTGGTCCTCGTAGAACGAGCAGGCGTCCTGGGTCAGCGGATCGAGCGTGCGGCCGAGCGTCGACCACGCCTTGCCGTAGAGCGAGTGCGTGTGGGCGGCGGCTACCACGTCGGGGCGCGCTTCGTGGATGGCGGCGTGAATCGCGAAGGCGGCCTGATTGACGGGGCCGTGACCGACCACGATCTCGCCGTGCCGGTTCACGAGCAGCAGGTCCGAGACGCGGATGCGCCCGAAGTGCAGGCCGAGCGGATTGACCCAGAAGTGGTCGGGCCATTCGGGGTCGCGCGCGGTGATGTGGCCCGCGAGCCCCTGATCGAAGCCGTAGCGTGCGAACAGGCGAAACGCGCCCGCGAGCCGTTCCTGGCGATGACGGCGTTCTTCGGCGACGCTGCGCGCGCTGGCGGCGGTGTCGTCGTCGAACCAGAAGCGGCGCACGGGCGGCTGGCGGAAATCCTGGGCGATATCGAGCGTGGTGGTCATGATGCGTTCCGGTTCGTCGATCAAGCCGCCTTCGACACCGCTTTTGAAGCGGTCAAGCGCGAGGTCAGTTCGCGCGTGGCCGGAATCAGCACACGGCCATAGTCGATGGCGTCTTCGAGCGGATCGAAGCCGCGAATCAGGAAGGTCGTGACGCCCAGCGCGTGATACTCGGCGAGCGTCTGCGCGACCTGCTCGGGCGTGCCGACGAGCGCGGTCGAATTCGAGCGTCCGCCGATTTCCTTCGCGACGGCGGTCCACAGCCGATCGTCGGCGCGCACGCCGTCGCCGCTCGCCGCGAGCAGACGCCGCGCGCCTTCGCTCTGCAACGGGCCGCCGGCCGCGACGCCCTGTTCGGCGCGCAGACGGCGCGTTGCTTCGAGGATGTGCTCGGCGCGCGCCCACGCGGCCTTTTCCGTGTCGGCGAGAATCGGGCGGAACGACACTGAGAAGCGCACGCTGCGGCCATGTTTGGCCGCTTCGCCGCGCACGCGCTCGATCAGTTCCTTCACCTGCTGCTGCGATTCGCCCCACAGCGCGTAGACGTCGGCGTGCTTGCCCGCGACTTCGAGCGCGGCCGCCGACGCGCCGCCGAAATAGATCGGCACGTGCGGCTGCTGGCGCGGCTTGATTTCCGAATGCGCCTGCTCGAAGCGATAAAAGCGGCCCGTGTGATCGAACGGCTTCTCCTCGGTCCAGACACGCTTGAGGATCTGCAGATACTCGTCGGTGCGCGCGTAGCGTTCGTCGTGCGTGAGGAAGTCGCCGTCGCGGCGCTGGTCGGTGTCGCTGCCGCCCGAAATGAAGTGGACCGCGAGACGGCCGCCCGAGAAGTGATCGAGCGTGGCGAGCTGGCGCGCGGCGAGCGTCGGCGCGACGAAGCCGGGACGGTGCGCGAGCATGAAATGCACGCGCGAGGTCACGCTCGCGGCGTAGGCGATGGTGAGCGTCGCGTCCGGGCTCACGGAGCTGTGCGGCACGAGAATGCGGTCGAATCCGGCGTTTTCGTGCGCCTGCGCGAACTGGCGCACATAGTCGACGTCGATTGCGGGGCCTTGCGCAAGATGGGTTTCAGATACCTTGCGCTGCTGGATCATGCCTATGAATTCGACGCTCATCGTGACTCCTGGGCTGGCGGACGCCGGATCGCCGCCGGCGCGCATTGTCGTGTTGGGGGAGAGCGCGGCGCGCACGAACGCCACGCCGCCGATCGAATGCAGCCTATCACCGCGTCATGCGCAATTTAAATAGTGATTTCGTATAAAGATTTCAGATGTGCATGTTAAGGATGCCCCGCGGGAGGCCCGGCCAGGCGATCAAGCGGGCAAAAAAAACCGCGCTCCCGCGTGAGCGGGGAGCGCGGCTGGCGACGTGACCTGCGCGTGGCGCTTATTTCGATACTTACTTCGACATCGCGCCCGATGCGCCGTGGTCCATCCCCATGGCACTGTCCTTCTTCATCGGCTTGCTGGCCTTGTCGTGGGACATCGCGCCGCCCTTGCCCATGTCGTCCTTCGACATGGCGTCCTTGCCCATCGTGTCCTTCTGCATGCTGTCTTTCGACATGGCGTCGTTCGACATCGCGCCGTTGCTTTGCGCGAAGGCGCTGCCCGCGCTCAGGCCCAGCGTGGCGGCGAGGGAAACGGCGGCGAGTGCGGCGATCGTGATCTTCTTCATGAGCGTGCTCCTGGTGAGTGAAATGTACCGCGCAAAGCGGAGTGAAAAAACGAGGTGAAAAAAACGAGGTGAAAATAGCGAAGCGTCACGAACCGCCGAACCAGTTGTAGCCCTGGTCGACCCAGTAACCGCCCGGATACGTGTTCGTGACGACAATCTCGACGATGTGCTTGGGGTTCTTGTAGCCGAGCTTGGTCGGCATGCGCAGCTTCATCGGATAGCCGTATTTGGCGGGCAGACGCTGGCCGTCATAATCGAACGCGAGCAGCGTCTGCGGATGCAGCGCCGTGGCCATGTCGATGCTTTCGTAGTAATCGTCGGCGCAGCGAAAGGCCACGTAGTGCGCGCTCGTGTCCGCGCCCACGCGGCGCAGGAAGTCGCCGAACGGCGTGCCGCCCCAGCGCCCGATTGCGCTCCAGCCTTCCACGCAGATATGCCGCGTGATCTGATCGGCGCGCGGCAACGCGTAGAGTTCGGGCAGCGTCCACACGCGCTGGCCGCTCACGAGCCCGCCGAGCTTGAGCCGGTAGCTGCCGCCATCCACCACGGGCGCCTGATCCTCGCTATAGAACGCGTTGAACGGAAACGGCCGCGTGATCTGCGCTTCGCTATAAGTCGGCGCGAGCTGGTGCGGATTGAAGATGAACGCCTGCACGCGGTCGTTCAGACGCGACACGGCGCCAAGCAGCGTGTTGACCGAGGCGTCGTCGGTGATCGAACAGCCGGTCAGCATCGAGAGGCCGCCGAGCGTGAGCAGGCGCTTGCCGAACAGACGCCGCGCGGGCATGTCGAGCTTGTCGATCGCGCGGCGCGCGTCGGTGAGAATCGCCGCGCGGTCCACGGTGACGATGCGCGTATTCTTCGTATTCATTTGGAATCCTTATGGAAATCTCGATGCCGGTTTCGCGAAACGGCGCGGCGTTCAGCGTCCGCGCAACATCGTGAGCAGCGAGCGCGGCACGAGCGCGACCATCGTCACGTGAACCACCACGAACGCCGCGAGCAGCGCCATCGCGCAGAAGTGCACCACGCGGGCGCGGTCGTAGCCGCCCATCAGTTCGCGCAGCAGGGGAAACTGCACCGACTTCCAGATCGCGAGACCCGACAGCACCAGCACGATCAGATCGCCGATGGCGACGAGATACGCGAGCTTCTGCACGGCGTTGTACTCGCGCAGGTCGGCGTGCGAGAGCTTGCCCGCGAGCGCGGCGCGCAGATCGCGCAGCACGGCGCGCGGACTCAGCGGCAAGAACTTCGCGAACAGGCGGCCGCTCGCGAGATTCAGGCCGAGATAGACGAGGCCGTTGAAGAACAGCAGCCACATCGCCGTGAAATGCCATTGCAGCGCGCCGCCGAGCCAGCCGCCCAGCGTGATCGACGGCGGAATGACGATGCCGCGAAACACCGGCGATGCGTCGTAGATGCGCCAGCCCGAGAACATCATGACGAGCGCCGCGAGCGCGTTGAGCCAGTGCGTGACGCGCAGCCAGAGCGGATGAATCGGGCGTTCGCGGCGCGCCGCAGGCGACGCTGGCGGCGTGGTGTGCTCGATGGCGTTCGGCGTTCCGGTGGTCGGTCCCATGGCGAATTCCTCGTGGGGCAAGTGCGATGCGGTTACGGTGAATTCGCCGCGTGCGCTTCGCCGGTTACAGCGCGCGTGAAAAATTTTCGCGCGTGCCGCGCTGCGCCGCGCGATTCAATTCACGCCGCGTGTAACCGGCGCGCCGCCCGCGACGAATTACGTCGACACGGCACGCGCGAGCGGCGTATGAGCGAACGAATACGGAGCATCAACAAGGTGAGCTGGGCAAAAGCGGCAAAGCGATGGCGGATGCAGGAACCCGACAGCGGAGGTGGCGACGGCGTCGGCGCGGGCGCTATTGCGATGCGCAACGGGTTCGGCTACGCTCGGAGCATCGAACCCGTATTACACGCGGGTTCGGCCAGCCGCAAGCCCGTTGCAAGCTTTCACCAGGCGGGCGCTCCCGTCACGCCAACCGACCGCTGCGACAGCCCAGGACGCCCTTTGTATCCCGCGGAAATCCGTCTCAAAGCGCTCTTCGTCAGCGGACTGGAAGGTGACGCGGACGCTTATCGCAGCTTCCTGCAAGAGTTGACGCGTCATTTGCGCGGCTATCTGCGCCGCCGCATTCCGCAATTGCACGACGACGTCGAAGATCTCGTGCAGGAAATCCTGCTCGCGGTGCACAACGCGCGTCACACGTGGCGTCCCGACGAACCGCTCACGGCCTGGGTGCACGCGATCGCCCGCTACAAACTGATGGACTTTTTCCGCTCGCGCGCGCGCCGCGAATCGCTCAACGATCCGCTCGACGACCATGCCGATCTGTTCGCCACGCCCGACGACGAACCGGCGCAGGCGCGCCGCGACATCGGCAAGCTGCTCGACCAGTTGCCGGACAAGCAGCGCCTGCCCATCGTGCATGTGAAGCTCGAAGGCATGTCGGTGGTGGAGACGGCGAAGCTCACGGGGCTTTCGGAATCGGCGGTGAAAGTGGGCATCCACCGCGGCCTCAAGGCGCTCGCCGCGCGCATCCGGGGGGCGCAATGAAAACCGACGACCTGATCAGCCTGCTGTCGACGGGCGTCGCCAGAGTGGACCGCAAGGTCGCGCTGCGCCGCTTCGCGCGCGCGCTGCCGCTGGGTTTCGCGGGTTCGCTCGTGCTGATGAGCATCGTGTTCGGTGTGCGCCACGATCTGCTGACGGTCGCGCAGACGCCGATCTTCTGGGCCAAGCTCGCGTTTCCGGTTTGCGTGGCGCTGGCGGCGGCGCTCGCAGTGAGCCGTGTCGGCCGTCCCGGTGTGCGTGGCGGTTATGCGTGGGCGTTGCTGGTCGTGCCGTTCGTGGCCGTGTGGGCGGGCGGCTGGATCACGCTCGGCGCAGCCGAACCCGCGCAGCGCGCGACGCTCGTGCTCGGCCTCTCGTGGCGCACCTGTCCGTTCAATATCGTGCTGCTGTCGGTGCCCACGTTCGCGGCGGTGTTCTGGGCCGCGCGCGGTCTCGCGCCGACGCGCCCGCGCGTGGCGGGCGCCGCCGCCGGACTGTTCGCGAGCGCGCTGGCGACCATCGCCTACTGCGCGCATTGCCCGGAGATGAGCCCGGCGTTCTGGAGCGTCTGGTACGCGATCGGCATGTTGCTGCCCGCCGCCATCGGCGCGTGGCTCGGGCCGCGGCTGCTGCGCTGGTAAGCGCGGCCGCGCGCGGTCGATCGGGCAGTCGGCGTCTACTCGAATTCGCCGGTGCGCTGCGTTGCGGCGGCCAACTGCCGCGTCTCGCGCATCGAGCGCGGATGCCATAGCCGCGCGCCGCCCTCGATGCCGCGATCGTTCGGCACGGTCGCCACGTTCGGCGGCAGCGTGAAAGTGAGCCGTTCGGCATTGCCGCCGCCGATCCAGAGCTTGTCGTAATGCACGAGCGAGTCGAGAATGCCGATCACCTTCTCGACGCGCGCGTTCCAGCGCTTGTTGCCGGCCTTTTTGCGCGCCGCGTCGCCGATATATTCGTCATACGCGTGCTTCTTGCTGACCGGATGATGCGCGAGTTCGAGATGCGGCATCAGCTCGCCGTCGCGGAACAGCGCGGTGCCCGCGCCCGTGCCGAGCGTCAGCACGAATTCGAGGCCGCGTCCTTCGATGGCGGCGAAACCCTGCATTTCCGCATCGTTGATCATGCGCACCGATGCCACGCCGAGCCGCTCGCCGAGCAGCCGCGCGAGCGGCACGTCGTTCCAGCCGTCCACGCCGAGATGCGGCGCCGTGAGCACGCGGTTGTCGCGCACGAAGCCCGGAAAGCCGATCGAAATGTGCTGCGGCGGATATTGCTCGACCAGCGGCTGAACGAGCGTATGCAGGGTCTCGACCAGCAGATCCGGCGGACACGGATGTGGCGTCGCCACGCGCACGCGGTCGGTCCGCATGGTGCCGTTCGCGTCGATGATGGCCGCTTTCAGGCCGGTGCCGCCGATGTCGATGGCGAGAATGTTTTCGGGCGCGCGCGTGCGTCTGGCCGGGGCTTGCTTCGCCACGGTTTGCTTCGAGCTGGTCTTTTTAACCGCCGTAGCGCGCTTCGCCGTTGCTTTCCGCGTACCCGACGTACTCGGCGTCGTTGTTTTTCGTGCTGTTGCCACTCGCTCCTCCATGGTTCGTCCGTGCGATAACTCGAGTTTATGAGCTTGCGGGCTCGTCCGCAGCGAGCGCGCGCCAGGCGCGTCCGTCGCGAGCGAGCAGCGCGTCGGCTTCGGCGGGGCCGGCGCTGCCTGCGGGATAGTCGTGCACCGGTATCGGCGCGCCGCGCGGATGCAGCACGCCATCGACGGCGGCCCACGCGGACTCGATGCTGTCGGCGCGCTGGAACAGCGTCTGGTCGCCGAGCATGCAGTCGTACAGCAGCGTCTCGTAGCCGACGTTGGCCTGCTCCGCGAAGAACTGGTTGTAGTCGAACGACGAATACGCCGGGCCCACTCGCATGACCGGCCCCGGCACCTTCACGTTGAAATCGAAGCGCGTGCCGTGCGTCGGGTCGATGCGCAGCGTCAGCACGTTCGGCGTGAGCGCGTCGACGGGCGTGTCGCGAAACAGCCGGAACGGCACGCTCTTGAGTTGCACCGAGATTTCCGTGTGCCGCGCCGCGAGCCGCTTGCCGGTACGCAGATAAAACGGCACGCCCGCCCAGCGCCAGTTGTCGATATGCACGCGCGCGGCCGCATAAGTGGGCGTCGTGCTGTCCTTCGCCACGTTCGGTTCGTCGCGATACGCCGCGCCCGCCGGACCTTTCGCGTATTGCCCGAACACCACGTCCTCGCGTTTGAGTGGCTGCAGTGCGTCGAAGATCTCGGCCTTGCGGTTGCGCACCGACTCCGCGTCGAACGAGTTCGGCGGCTCCATCGCGATCATGCCGAGCAACTGGAACAGATGGTTCGGCACCATGTCGCGGAACGCGCCGGTCGGCTCGTAGAAACTGCCGCGCCCTTCCACGCCGATCACTTCCGACGCCGTGATCTGCACGCTGTCGATATATTCGCGTCGCCAGATGGGCTCGAACATCGCATTCGCGAAGCGCACCGCGAGAATGCTCTGCACGGTGTCCTTGCCGAGAAAATGGTCGATGCGATAGACCTGCGATTCCTGCGCGAAACGCAGCAGATGCTGGTTCAGATCGCGCGCGGTGGCGAGGTCGGTGCCGAAGGGCTTTTCGATCACGATACGGCGGAACGGGCCGCTGCCTTGATCGCCATTCTTGTCGCCATCGCCGTCCTGCTTGAGCAGACCCGCCTTGCCGAGCCGCTCGATGATCGGCTTGAAAAAGCGCGCGCCCACGGCGAGATAGAACACGACATTGCCGCGTTTTTCGCCGTCGAGCTTTTGTGCGAGCTGCTGATAAGGCGCGTCGTCCTCGAAGTCGCCGGCCATGTAGTGCAGACGCTGCGCGACCCAGTCCCACGCACGCTCGTCGAGCTTGCCGGCGTGAAAGGTGCTGGCCTTGTCAGCGGCGAATTGCGCGAGTGCGTCGTGCAGGTCGTTGCGCCAGGCGTCGGTGGCGCGCTCGCCGTGATTGACGCCGATGATCTGCATGCCGCCGTCGAGCAGACCGTCGACAGCGAGGTTGTAGATCGCCGGCATCAGCAGGCGTTTCGTCAGGTCGCCGCCCGCGCCGAAGATCACGAGCGTGCAGGGCGGCGCGGGATGTTCGCCGGCGGCCGACGCGCTCGCGCGCGGCGCGGCTAGCGGGTTCTGGGCGGTGTGCGGATCGGCGGGCAGCTTGGCGGCCTGGTTTGCGGTGCTTGCGGGGGTATTCGTCGGCATGATTTCGCTTCGGTTGAACGTGAACGTTCTCTGTGAGCAAGTGCGATACCTTGACGGACCCGCGCGCCGCGCGCGGAGTTCCATCGGTCTGCCGCGCTGAAAGCGATCTGTAACACGAAGGCGCGCGCGGCTGACGTAAACTGGTCAGCTGATTCCGCTGCCGAAGACGAGGATTCCCGCCCATCATGACGAACGCGATGACCGATGCGAACGCCGATGCAAGCGTGGACGGCAACTGGCTTGTTGCGCGCCGCGACGCCGAGACGGGCATCGAAGGCCTGCGCGCGCATTTCAGCGGTCACGCCTACGATCCGCACGATCACGACGACATGCTGATCGGCTACACGGAGCAGGGCGTCCAGCGTTTCCAGTGCCATCGCGCGCTGCACACGAGCGTGCCGGGCCGCGCGAT
Organism: Paraburkholderia tropica; assembly: GCF_014171495.1. NCBI lineage: Bacteria > Pseudomonadati > Pseudomonadota > Betaproteobacteria > Burkholderiales > Burkholderiaceae > Paraburkholderia > Paraburkholderia tropica. The sequence continues at coordinate 815,079 of NZ_CP049136.1, read as the reverse complement.
CCTGATCGAGCCGGGCGCGCTGCACGACGGCCACGCGCCCGAGACCGAGGGCTTCACTTACGCGATGCTCTACCTGCCGCAGACGTGGGTCGCGCATGCCGCGCAGCGGCTCGATCTGCCCGGACTCGGCGGCGTGGAAGCCGCGTTCGGCCAGACGCTCGTGGACGACCGCGCGCTCGTCGAATCGATTCGTCAGGCCTTTCTCGCGATCTACGGCGACGAGGGCCGCCTCGCGCGCGACCAGTCGCTCGACCGCCTGCTGATGCTGCTCGGCGGCCAGTTGCGCGAGACGCTGGCCGATGCCGCTCACCTGAACGGCAGCGCGGCGCCGCCCGCGATCGCGCGCGTGCGTGACGCGCTGCACGCGCACATGGACGGCAACCTCGGCCTCGACGACCTCGTGCAGATCGCGGGCATCGACCGTTTCCGGCTCACGCGGCTATTTCAGCGCGCGTTCGGCACGTCGCCGCATGCGTATCTGGTGCGCTTGCGGCTGCGCGCCGCGCGCCGTCTGCTGGCGGCGGGGCGCACGCCCGCGCAGGTCGCGGCGGAAGTCGGTTTCGCCGATCAGAGCCACCTCGGACGCTGGTTCCGCCGCGCCTACCGGATGACGCCCGCCGCCTACCGGCGCATGTGCACAAACGTTCCAGACTGATGCCCCGGACGTCGCCGATCATGGGCGGCTTGTTCATTCCGGATGCAATCATGTTCGATACGAAAGTGGCCCTGATCGTGCGCGACGATCTCGCCGTCTGGCAAAAGCTCAATGTGGTCGCGTTTCTCGCGACCGGCGTGGCCGCCGCCGCGCCCGACGCGCTGGGCGAACCGTACGAGGACGCCGCCGGGCGTCGGTACGGCCGCATGCTCGGCCAGCCGATGATGGTGTTCACCGCCGATCTGCCGGGCTTGCAGGCCGCGCATCGCCAGGCGATGTCGCGCGAGGTGCGGATCGTGCCCTATGTGCACGCGATGTTCTCGACGGGCCACGACGCCGCCAATCGCGAGGTGTTTCGCGCTGAGGACGCGGACCATCTGAATCTCGTGGGCATCGCGTTGCACGGGCCGAAGAAAGCCGTCGACAAGGCCGTGAAAGGTCTCAAGCTGCACGCGTGAGCGTCAAGCCTCGCGCCGAATCAGTCGCGCGGCAGCGCGTCGAGCGCGGCGCGCAACTCGCCGACCACGTTCGACCAGTCGTCGCGCCGCGTCTGGCGAAACAGGCGCGCGTTCGCGTACCACGGCGTATCGCTGCGCGCGAGTTGCCAGCGCCAGTCGGGCATGAAGGGCAGCGCGATCCACACCGGCTTGCCGAGCGCGCCTGCGAGATGCGCCACGGCCGTATCCACGCTGATCACAAGATCGAGCCGTGAAATGAACGCGGCGGTGTCGGCGAAATTCGAAAGGCGCGCCGACACGTCGCGCAGCACGCCGCGTTGTTCGAGTTGCGCGAGTGTGTCGCGATCACGCTCGCGGATATCCGGTTGCAGCGCGAAAAAGCGCGCGTCGGCGTCGAAGAGCGGCAAGAGCTGTTCGAGCGTCATAGAACGATTGCGGTCGTTCAGATGCGTGCGGCTGCCCGACCAGACGATGCCGATGTTGGGTTTGCGCTCGCTGCTGCCATCACTGCTGCCGTTGTTATCGGCGAGCACGTCGTTCCATGGCGCGGTATCCACGTTGGCATCGAGATACGGCGCAGTCGCGGCCAGATCGGCCGCGCGCAATTTCAGCACGAAAGGCAGGCTCAACAGCGGGATGTGATAGTCGAACGGCGGTGCTGCGTCCGCTTCGCCGATCACCTCGGCCGCGCCGCGATAGCCGCGCAGAAGCGGCAACAGCGCGTCCTGCACGCGCAGCACGACGCGCGCGCCCGCCGCGCTCAACCGATCGACGAAACGCAGGAATTGCAGCGTGTCGCCATAACCTTGTTCGTGATGCACGAACAGCGTCTTGCCCGCGACCGGCTGCGCGCCGGTCCAGAGCGTCTGCGCCGGGAAGCCGTGATCCTGGCTGCCGTCGCGCCAGCGCCATTCGTATTCGCGCCAGCCGTGCTCGAATTCGCCGCGCAGCAAATTGGTCTGCGCGCGATTCGTGCGCGCGCCCGCATCGTTCGGATCGATGCTGAGCGCCTTCTTGAACTGCTGCATCGCCTCGTCGAAACGCCCGAGATCGCGCAGCGCCACGCCCAGATTCACATGCGCGAGCACGAAGCGCGGATTGAGCGCGATGGCGTGCCGGTACGCGTCGAGTTCCTCGTTGTAGCGCGCCATGGTGCCGAGCAGCGTGCCGCGGTTGTAATGCGCTTCGGGCGAGCGCGGCTGCAATTTGCAGAGTTGCTCCATCGTGGCCAGCGCGCGCGCCGGCTGCTCCAGACGAATCAGCGCCATCGCCACGCCCAGCACCGATTCCGCGTGATGCGGCGAGCGCGCGAGTGCGCGTTCGTAAAGCGCGAGTGCATCGGCGTGACGCTGCGCGAGCTGGCAGACCTGCGCGGCGAAATGCAATTGCTCCGTCGACATCGTCATATTGGCCGCCGCACGCACGAGATAATCGGCGGCGCGCGCGTGATCGCCCTGACGCGCGGCGAGATAGCCGAGACCTTCGAGTGCTTCGCCGTGATCGGGCGCGTGGTTCAGGACGTCTTGCAGGAGACGCGCGGCGTCGTCGGTTTGCCCGGCGGCGGCGTGTTGTTGCGCGGCGTCGAGCGCGCGTTCGATATCACGATTCATGGCGAGGCGGGAGAAAGGCAGACGTCGGGCCGACGATAAACGCGCCGTGAACGAACGACAAGCGCGCCCGGCAACGCGGCCCGAAAGCGGCTCATTGTAAGGGATCGCCCGCACGGTCGCATGATACGAACGGCCCGCCGCGAAGCGCTGTGCACGCGTACCGATTGCGCAAATCGCTCAAGCAATTTCGTAATTTGCCGTAATTAGTAATATTTGGCATTTCCTGCGCGCATTTTGACCGACTCCGCGACCCCCGCCGCAAGCGATCTGGCTACGCTGATCGAAACCGTGCAGCGCAACGAGCGCACACTACGAAGCTTTCAGAGCGTTGAGCTGCAATTGATCGGCGCGCGCGACTGGAGCACTTTTCTCGACGGCGTGCTCGTGCGGCTTCGCACAGTGTTCGCGCTTGCGTCGGTCAGTCTCTGGGTCGATGAGCGCGAACCGTTGCTGCGCGAGCTGCTGGAGATCGACGCGCCGCATGAAGCCGCTGCTGCGTGCCTGAAAGCCGGGCGCGGCCACGGTGCGGCGCTCGCGCGTCTGTGCGGCGCGCAGGCCGCCCTTGCGCATTGCTGGCTGGGCCCGGCGAGCGAACTCGACGCGGCGACCCGCGACACTTTTATCGACGCACGCGCGCACAAGGGCAGCGCGATCGTGCTGCCGCTCTGCGCGCACGACGCGGTGCTCGGCTATCTGTGCCTCGCGAGCGGCGACCCGCATCGTTACGAGGCGAGCATGGCGACCGATCTGCTCGAACGCTTTGCAAACGTCGCCGCGCTGAGTCTCGACAACGTCGCGCACCGCGAGCATCTGCGCCTGATCGGCATCACCGACCGGCTCACGGGCCTGTCGAACCGGCACTATTTCGACGAGCGCCTGCACCACGACGTGCATCGCGCGGCGCATCACGCCGAGCCGATCTCGTGTCTGTTCATCGACATCGACCATTTCAAGCAGATCAACGATGCGCATGGTCATACGGTGGGCGACCAGGCGCTGGCGGCGATTGGCGTCGCGCTGCGTCAGCACGTGCGCGTGGGCGACACGATTTCGCGCTATGGCGGCGAGGAATTCGTCGCGCTGCTGCAATGCGATATGCCCGACGCGCTCAACGTGGCCGAGCGCATCCGGCGCGCGGTGCAATCGATCGTAGTCCATAGCGAGGACGGCGCGTGCCTCGAGCTGAGCGTGTCGATTGGCGTTTCCGCTTATCGGGCCCATCGCGCACATCGCGCCGATTCCGCTGCAACGAACCGCGACGACGCGGCCAGCACCGCGCAGACGCTGCTCGACGCCGCCGACCGTGCGATGTACCAGGCCAAGCTCGAAGGCCGCAATCGCGTATCGACGCTCGACATGCATGCTTGAATCGCTGATAAAAAACCAGATGGCAATTCGCCATTTTCTAAATAAATCGCGCCGAGATTAACGATTGCCAACGGGCGTTGTTTATTTAATTTCCAGAAATAATCCATTCACGCCGCGCGCATGCGGCTAACGGCGCATCGTACATTCGTGCCACGAGGCGTGTTGCACCGCAACCCTCAAAAAAAAGCCTCCGCGTGCGCGAGGCAGTCAAAATTACCCGCTTCGAGCAGGCAAAAAAACGCGCAAACGTTAGCGTGCAAGCCGTCGAATGCGAACGCATCGATTCGAGCTATTTCTCAGACGAATGTAACGAAACTGACATAAAGAGTCATTAGCGTGCTGGTTTTCCTTATTTATTGGAACGGATAGCCATGCATCCCGCGCTTGCGCAGTTTCGTCGACCGGGACTTTCAGCAGGTCCGCGTAGCGCCGGGGAATTGGCACAGGACGTACCGGCCATCGACGCTGCGGATTCAAATTCTCTGGTGATGGAGATTTTCTATTCGCGGCGCGATATGGCCAGTCTGGCGGTGATCGAAAACGATCGCCCCATCGGCCTGATCAATCGCGATATTTTTCTGTCGCAAATGAGCAAGCCGTTTCATCGCGAGCTTTACGATAAAAAAAGCTGCATCGCGTTCATGGACAAAGAGCCGCTGATCGTCGAGGCGGACATGAGCATCGAGGCGCTCACGTTCAAGACCGTCGAGGTGGGCGAGAAGGCGCTGGTGGATGGCTTCATCGTCACGCGCGAAGGCCGTTTCCTGGGCGTGGGCAACGGGCTGCGTCTGCTGAGCATCGTCGCGGAAATGCAGGCGGAGAAGAATCGCCAGATCATGCAGAGCATCGAGTATGCGAGCGTGATCCAGCAAGCCATGCTGCGCGCTTCGCGCGAAACGCTCTCGACCACGCTGCCCGACGCGGCGCTCGTCTGGGAACCGCGCGACGTGGTGGGCGGCGACTTCTATCACTTCGCCGCGTTCGCCGACGGCTGGTTCGGCGCGGTGGCCGACTGCACGGGTCACGGCGTGCCGGGCGCGTTCATGACGCTGCTGGCGTCGGCGTCGCTTTCGCAGGCGCTGGAGCAACTGGGTCCGCGCGATCCGTCCGCGCTGCTGGCGTCGGTCAATCGCAGCGTGAAGGCGCTGCTCGGCCAGATCAACGGCGTGGGCGACGCGCCGCAATCCAACGACGGTCTTGACGCCGCGTTCTTCTGGTACGACGCGAGCCGCGCGCAACTGCTGTTCGCGGGCGCGCGCGTGGCGCTGCATGTATTGCGCCCCGACGCCGATGCGTTCGAAAGCATTGCGGGCGACCGCATGGGCGTGGGCTATGTCGACAGCCTCGCCGACTACGCGTGGGGTTTGCATACCGTGGACGTGCCGCCAGGCAATCTGCTGTTCGTCTCGACCGACGGTTTGACCGATCAGATCGGCGGCCCGCGCAAGATCGCGTTCGGCAAACGCCGCGCGCTCGAACTGATCCTTGCCGACCGCGAGAACACGCCCGCCGGAATTTCGGCGCGCCTGCTCGAGGCGCTGGGCAAGTGGCAAGGCGCGCAGGCGCGCCGCGACGACGTCACACTTTTCTTTGCACGTGTTTAAGGCAATCCACGAATATGTCTGCCATTCTGGATCAGAACCATTGTTTCTTTGAAATTGCGCGTCAGCGCAACCTGATTTTTTATCACAAGGGCTATTTCTCCCACAGCATCGTGGCCGCCATGAGCGAGGTCGTGAAGCTGCAACTGGAAGTGGCCGGACTGAGCGGGCCGACGCGCCGCAAGATCTTCTCATCGTTCATCGAACTCTCGCAGAACATCGTGCATTACTCGTCCGATGCGCTCTCCGAGAACTGGCAGCAGGGCGGCGCCGTGCGCGAAGGCGCAATGTGCATTTCCGCCGACGGCGAGCGCCATCTGATGGTGTGCATGAATCCGATCGCGACAGTGGCCGTGAACGATCTGCGCGAGAAGCTGGAGCCGCTGCGTTCCATGTCGATCGAGGAAATCAAGCAGGCCTACAAGTTGTCGCTGCGCGCGGACACGCCGACCGAGAGCAAGGGCGCGGGGCTGGGCTTCCTGACGATGGCGCGCGATGCGAGCGCGCCGCTCGAATTCGCGTTCTATCCGCGCGAGGACGATCCCGATACCACGCTCTTTTGCCTCAAGACCATCATCTGACCAGGGCCGGTTACAGAATGGAAAACCTATTTATCGCCGCCACGGCGACTTCGCCGGAAATCGATTTCCGCTTCGATCAGCAATGGCTTTCGCTTCGCGGCGAGTCGTATCCCGAGAACGCCGCCGCGTTCTACGCGCCGATCATCGAGCAGCTCAACGCGTGGCTCGATGCGAACACGGCCGCGGCCATCACGGTCGAAGTCACGCTCACGTATTTCAACAGCTCCAGCACGAAGATGCTGTTCAGCGTGTTCGACGCGCTCGACCGCGCGGCATCGGCGGGCAATCAGGTGCAGGTGAACTGGTATCGCGACGAGGAAGACGAGACGATCCTCGAATTCGGCGAGGAGTTGCAGACCGACTTCACGGCGATCCAGTTCAACGATTGTCCGGTGGCGACTTGAGGACCGCGGGCGTGGACGCCACCGCATATCGCCGCGAGGTCTCTCACGATCATGCGCCGGACCTGTTTCGCAACGAGAGCGAAGCGCTCGAACGCGCGCGCGCGATCGGCGCGGACCCGCACGCGGATGCCGACGCCTATCGCCAGGCGCTCGACGAACTGATCCGCCATTACGAGCGCCTGATGCGCGAGACGCGCCGCCTGATCGGGCGCAGCGACCGCGCCGAGCGCGAGATGCAGGCGCTGACGCAGCAACTGCACTATCGCGCGACGCACGACGCGCTCACGGGCGTGTTCAATCGCAGCGCGGTGATCGAGCGCACCGTCAAGGCGTTGCGCGCGGATCGCGCGGTGATGATCCTGCTCGATATCGACGACTTCAAGAAGGTCAACGACGACTTCGGCCATCCGGCGGGCGACGCGGTGATTCTCGGCATCGTCAACTGCCTGCGCGGGATTCTGGGCGAGCACGGTCTCATCGGCCGCGTGGGTGGCGAGGAGTTCACGGTGGTGTTGCCGGGCTTCGAGATTCGCGATGCGCTCGATCTGGCCGAGCGCATGCGCGCGGCGATCGCGGCGCACGCGTTTCCGGATCCGGTGAGCCGCAGCATCACCGCGAGTTTCGGCGTGAGCGACAACGCGGCGGGCACCGACTTCGACACGGCCTATGGTCTCGCCGACGCCGCGCTCTACGCGGCGAAACGCGGCGGCCGCGACCGCGTGTCGTTCGACGGGCCGCTCGCTTCGGCGTAACGCCGGCTTCGTTGCGGCGCGCTAGAAACCGTGGCGCACGGTCAGCGTCGCGCCCGTGTCGTGCGAGTGCAGCACGGCCACGCGCGCCGTGCCGGAGAACACCCAGTCGTCAACGATCAGCGACAGGCGGCGTTGCGGCTGCGCGCCGAGCGTGAGCGTGGAGTTGGGTATCTGCATGATCGAGAGCTGCGGCGCCGTGGACGGCCCCATGCGCAGATACGCCTGCGCGGGCTGGCCGGCCGCACCGGGCGGCGCGCTGCCTGTCGCCGCCTTCGCATCGGCGAAGCGGTACTCGTGCGCGACATCCGCGCTGTAGAAGTTCTCGAATTGCGTCTCTGGCGCGCCGGGCGTGCGGCTCTGATACGCCATCTCGTAGCGATAGACGTAGCGTTGCGGCTCGGGTATCGCCGCGACGACTTCCATGGGCAGGGTGGGCGCGATGTTCGCCAGCGTCAGGGTTCCGGGCGCATCGGTCGCGATGCCGTCCGCGAATGCATATCCGCTCAGCATAAAAATGATTGCGCCGACAATCCTTTCGTTCAGGCACGTCATGACCATGCCTCCAATGAAGGAATTGAAACGTCACACGACCTGGGGTACGCCTGGGGTAAGTACCGAAAGCGAATGCCTGTGCCGCTTCGCGCGACAGAAGCGTGAAGGACACCCAAGCATTGTAGTCAGTCCTGCGCGTCCTGCCAGTTCAATGTGTGCGCTGGCGACCGTACGCGCGCGAACGATGCGCAGCCGGTTGTCGCGCGCACCGTACGGGCCCGACGCGTCCGGTCTGGCTGATTTGGTCCGCGTGCCGGCCGTGCTCAGGCCAGCAGCGCGAGCGTCGTCTCCAGCACGCTGCGTTTGAATTTCTTCGGATGATTGGGCAGCGTGGAGAACGCGGCCATCAGATGCGCGTAGCTGACGGTCTTGCTGATGCCGTTCATCAGCACGAAGAACAGCATCTCGGCGTCCTGCACCTTGAGCTCGCCCGCGCGGGCGGCATCCGCGAGCAACGGCACGAATACGTCGTGAACCGGCCGCACGAGACGTTCGACGAGGCGGTCGAGGCGCGCGCCTTCTTCGGTGGCGGCGGTGGCGAAGAACAGGCCGATATCGGGCTGATCGAACACCTTGTCGATATAGATTTCCAGCGCACGGTCCACGCGCGCCTTCGGGCCGAGATCCGAGTCGCGCAAGGCCGCCGTGGCTGCGATCATGGGCGCGGCGTGTTCGGCGATCTGCTCGACCACGGCCGTCCACAAGGCCTCTTTCGAACCGAAGTGATGCGCAAGCAGCGCGGGATCGACGCCCGACTCGCGCGCGATCTCGCGCACGCTGGTCGCGTCGTAGCCGCGCGTGCCGAAGGTCTTGCGCGCATTGCGCAGCAGCACGTCGGGGCCGACCGAGGCGTCCTGCGCCGGCCGCCCGCGGCCGCGCTTCATCGGCGTGGGCGTGAACGATACGGTGGCCTTCTCTTTCATGCGGGTCTGCATTCCATGATTTTCGATGGACGTGAGTGTACCCGAGCCTGGCCGCGTCACCGCGGGAGCCCGTATCGGACGCGTTGACGCGGCGCGCGGCTCGGCTTGCGGGGCTGCGTCGATATCTGGATTCGATTCTGCGTCCGATTCTGCGTCCGTTTGACACACAGCATGGGGCGGGTTTACCATCGGTCTTTATTCATCACGCGTTGAATTGAAAATGTCGAAACCGGTTCGTATCGTGATCGTGGGCGGCGGCATCGCCGGCATTGTGTTGGCAACGAAGCTCGGCGACACACTCGGGCGCGCGGGCAAGGCGCAGGTCACGCTGATCGACCGCAGCCCCACGCACATCTGGAAGCCGATGCTGCACACCATCGCCGCCGGCACGCGCGACGTGCAGCAGCAGCAGGTGATCTTCCTCGCGCATGCGAGCGAGCACGGCTACGCCTACGAGCCGGGCGAGATGCTCGGTCTCGACCGCGAGCGCCGCCGCGTGCAACTGGGCGCGATCACCATGCCGGACGGCACGATGGTGCTGGAGCCGCGCGAAGTCGGTTACGACGTGCTGGTGCTCGCGCTCGGCAGCCGCGCGAACGACTTCGGCGTGCCGGGCGTGAAGACGCACTGTCACTTTATCGACAGCCAGAAGCAGGCCGAGATCTTCAACGAAGCGCTGCGCGCGCGGGCGTTTCGCAGCGTGGCGCGCGACGAGGCGTTGCGTGTGGCGATCGTCGGCGGCGGCGCGACCGGCGTGGAGCTGGCGGCCGAACTGAGCCGTCTGCTCGAAGTGGCGAGCGCGTACGGCGACGCTTCGGTGCGCGAACGTTTGCAACTCACGCTGCTCGAAAGCGGACCGCGCATTCTGGGCGCGTTTCCGCCGGCTATTTCGGCGTCGAGCCAGCAGCAGCTGGAGATGATCGGCTTCACGGTGAAGACCGGCACGCGCGTGACCGAGGCGTGCCCGGGCGGCTTCGTCCACGATGACGGCGCGCTGGCGCAGGCCGATCTGATGGTGTGGGCGGCGGGCGTGAAGGCGGCGGAATTCCTGAGCGGCATCGGCGGACTGGAAACCACCCGCGCGAACCAGATCGTGGTCGGGCCGACGCTGCAATCCACGCGCGACGATCACATCTTCGCGCTCGGCGATTGTTCGAGCCTCACGCCCGCGGGCGCCGAACGTGCGCTCGCGCCCACGGCGCAGGTGGCGACGCAGCAGGCGGAGTATCTGGCGCGCCATCTGCCCGGCTGGCTGGCGGGCAAGCCGTTGCCCGATTTCGCGTTCCGCGATTTCGGCGCGCTGGTCTCGCTGAGCGACTACGACGCGTTCGGCACGCTCGGGCGCTTCGGCTTCTTCCGTGGCGGCTTCATTCGCGGACGCGTGGCGCAACTGAGCCACGCGATGCTGTATCGCCGCCATCAACAATCGCTGCATGGCTTGCGCAAGGCCACGCTTTTGTGGACCGCCGAGCGGATCAACGGCTGGGTGCAGCCGAAGATCCGGCTCGCGTGAAGTCCGTGCGGCGGTTGTGCGGGAGCGCGAGACGCACGAAGCGCCACGCGCATCGCGAGCGGGCAGACGGTCGTGAGCATCGGCAGGCGCGGTGCGCGGATCGTCGCTCGCGCTCATCGCGTGCCATGCGATGAAGCGAGCGAGGCGCTGAGCGCCGTTTGTCATGGCATCGATTCGAATTGATTCGGATAACTACAAATAAGATGCAGGCGAAAACGCGCGTAAAGCTTCAAGCCGCGCGCGTCAGCTCTCGCACACCACGTCGTGATCGTAGCGCGCGTTCAGCAGTTGCAGTTCCTGTTCGTGCTCGGCCATGCGGCGCGGAACCGCTTCGCGCAGAAACTCCACGAGCGTTTTGATCTTCGCATCGAGATACTGGCGCGACGCATAGAGCGCGAACACGTTGAACGGCTTGAGCCGCGCGCCGGGCAGCACCTGCACGAGCGTGCCGTCGCGCATGCCTTGCAGCGCCGTGGGGATCGGCAACATGCCGATGCCCATCCCCGCGCGTATGGCCTCGCCGAGCGCCTCCGCAATATTCACGGTGAGCGGCGCCTGCTGCGTGGGGCGGAAGGTCCGCGCCGGCTCGCCTTCGTGCTGGCCTTCGAATTCCCACGCCAGTACCGGCAAATCCTGGCGCGTGAGCTGCACGCAGGTATGCCGCTCCAGATCGCCGATGTCGAGTGGCGTGCCGCGTCGCGCAAGATATTGCGGCGCGGCGCACAGCACCGAACGCGACGTGCCGAGCCGCTGCGAAACGAGCGACGAATCCTTGAGCGTTTGCGCGACGACGATCGCCACGTCGAAGCGTTCTTCGAGCAGATCGGGCGTGCGCTGCGCGAGCACCAGGTCGACGGACACATCTTCGAATTGCTGCGTGTAGCGCGCGAGCAGCGGCGTGAGGTAATGCTGGCCGAAGCTCGCAGTGGCGTGCACGCGCAGGCGGCCGTTGGGTTGCGCGGCGGCGCCCATGGCTTCGGCGTCGGCGAGCGCGACTTCGTTGAGAATGCGCTCGCAATGCTCCAGATAGCGGCGGCCCGCTTCGGTCAGCGAGATCTGGCGCGTGGTGCGGTTGAAGAGGCGCGTTTGCAGACTCGCCTCCAGTTCCATGATCGCGCGCGACACCGCTGCGGTGCTGAGCGCGGCGCGCGACGCGGCCTTGGCGAAACCGCCGGCTTCGGCGACGCCAACGAACATCTTCATGCTGCCCAGCTTGTCCATCGGATTCCGTAGGGGGAGGGGAGGCCACTCGCGCATATATTCAGCGCGTGATGAAATAATTTTACTGCGCGGGACGAGCGTGTGTCAAAGTGTGCATGCTTACGAAAAGCCTTCTACGTAGGCATTTTCGAGGATGCACGCCGCGCGCGAGTGCAAGGAAAGATCCGGAAAGCGAGTGAAAGCGTCAGGCCGCGACGGTGATCGCCGGGTTGGAGCGGACTGCGGATGCGAGGGAAATGAAGGTGTTCGACCGTGGGCGGCGCGCTCGCGTTGCACGGCGCGTCGCTTCGATATCGCGGGACAGGCTTCGAAAGCCTGCGATCAGGCGGGGATCAGATGGGGATCAGTAATGCGAGCAGGCGAGCACGCAATACAGGGCGCTGACCGTGGCCGCGACGCCCAACCCCGCACCGAGGCCGATATTGCCAATGGTGGTGGCGCAGCCGTTCAGGCCCGCGAGCGCGGCGCACAGACTCAGCACCGCGAGGGTTCGTCGAAATGCGGACATGGCGTGATCCGTTTGTAAGCAATGCGCGGATAGTACCCAGTCCGGGGAAGTTTCCTTTGTGACAGAAAGCAGGGGTTTGCGAAAGCGCTTACCGTTCCTTACGCGCGGAAAGCGCTTTCGCGGCGGGCCTTGAAATGACCCGCAATATCGGCTTCGATCAGCGGCCTTCCGGCGCGAGCGCGGCCGGCGCGTCGTCGAGGTTTTCGGCTGCGTTGCCGGCATTGCCCACGTCGCCCGCGATATCCTCCAGCGCGGCGCGGCTCGTTTCCACGCGCAGCGCGAGAATCGCCACGCAGAGCACGGCGAGAATCGCTGTCACCATCGCGATCACGCCCGAGACGCCGAAGCGTTCGTAGAGCATCAACGCGAGCCACGGCGTGGCGATCGACGAGGCGCGTCCGCAGGTGCCCGCCACGCCGGTGCCGCGCAGGCGCATTTCGGTCGGGAAGAGTTCGGGAATGTAGCCGAACAGGCCGAGCGTGCAGATGGTGTAGATCGCGCTCACGAGGCAGAAGCCCACGAGCATGATGGCGGTGGGATCGCGCAGCGTCACGTAGAGCCAGCCGAGCGCGACGCTCACGATCGACGACACCACGATGCCGCGCGCGCGTCCGACCCGGTCGGCGATGAAGTAACCGATCAGGCCGCCCACCGGCGAGCCGATCGACATCACGAACACGAAGCCGAGCGACTTCACGATCGACAGACCTTGCGCGACGAAGAACGTCGGCAGCCACGCGATGAAACCGTACAGCCCCACGTTCACGCCGACGGCCGTGAGCGCCGCGACCAGCATGCGTCCGCGCATGCCTTTGGCGAACAGCGCGCTGAGCGGCACGCTGCCCTTGTGCAGATCGACGGCGCGCTGCACGGGCGGCAGTTCGCCCACCTGCGCGCGCACTTCCTGTTCGATCTCGGCGAGCGTGGCTTCGGCTTCCTCGAAACGGCCGACCGATTCGAGCCAGCGCGGCGACTCCGGCATGCGATGGCGCAGGAACCACACCACCAGCGCGCCCACGCCCGCGAGCGCGAACATATAGCGCCAGCCGAGATGCGGGATGACCCAGTAGCCCGCCGCGAGCGCCGCGAACAGCCCGCTATTGGTGATGACCGCGAGCAGCGAGACCCACTTGCCGCGCGTGGCGGGCGGCACGAATTCCGCGAGCGTGCCCGCCGCCACCACGAGTTCCGCGCCGAGCCCGAGGCCCATGATGAAGCGCAGCACGATCAGCCATTCGATGTTGGGCGCGAAGCACGCGGCGATCGAGGCGAGCCCGAACACCGCGAGATTGACCTGATACGAATAGCGCCGCCCGAGCCGGTCGCCGAGCCAGCCCGCGATGAACGCGCCGACCATCATGCCCATGAACGTCGACGAGACGAACAGCGCGCCGTGACGCATGTCGGTGAAGCCGTCCTTGACCATCGACGCCATCGCGCCGTTGGCGAGATAGATGTCGAAGGCGTCGAGGAACGCGCCGCCCGCGATGAGGCCGAGTATCTTCCAGTGAAAGCGTGAAACGGGTAGCCGGTCGAGGCGTCCGGCGGCATTGACCGCGTGGTGCATGTGATGTCTCCGATTGTGATGCGGCCCCCGGGGCCGAAGGGCCGCGGGGGCTTGCTGCCATGCGCCGCTTATTGCTGCGGCGTTCTATGGTGGGCGCGGGTCGTCCGCTCAGGTCAGACCGCGCCGGTGTCGTGCAGCGCGCGAATCTGCGTCGCGTCGTAGCCGAGTTCGTTCAGGATGGCGTCGGTGTGCTCGCCGAGCGCGGGCACGGCGTCCATGCGCGGCGCGTCCGCGAGCGTGACGCCGGGCGGCAGCAGCGCGGGCACCGCGCCCGCGGGCGTCTGCACCTGCGTCCAGCGTTCGCGCGCGGCGAGTTGCGCGTGCTCCCACACGGCCTGCATGTCGTTGATGTGCGCATTGGCGATCTTCGCGGCTTCGAGGCGCTCGATCACGTCGTGCGCGCTGAGGCTGGCGAAGGCCGCCACGATGAGCGCGCCGAGCGCCGCGCGATGCTCGACGCGGCGGCTGTTCGAGGCGAAGCGTTCGTCGGCGGCGAGTTCGGGCTGGCGCAGCACGACGTCGCAAAACGCCTTCCATTCGCGCTCGTTTTGCAGGCCGAGCATCACCGACTTGCCGTCGCCGGCCTTGAACGGACCGTACGGATAGATCGTGGCGTGCGCCGCGCCGTTGCGTTGCGGCGGCGTCTGGCCGTCGATCGCGTAGTAGAGCGGATAGCCCATCCACTCGACCATGCTTTCGAGCATCGACACGTCGATATGGCGGCCGCGCACGGTTTTGCCGCGCTCGATCAGCGCCGCGAGAATGTTCGAGTACGCGTACATGCCGGCGGCGATATCGGCGATCGAGCAACCGGCTTTCGCGGAATCGTCGGGCGTGCCGGTAATCGACAGAAAGCCCGACTCGCTCTGGATCAGCAGGTCGTAAGCCTTCTTGTCGCGATACGGACCGTCGCCGCCATAGCCCGAGATATCGCAGACGATCAGACGCGGATAACGCTCGCGCAGCGCGTCGTAGCCGAGGCCGAGCCGCTGCGTCGCGCCGGGCGCGAGGTTCTGCACGAACACGTCGGCGTCGGCGAGCAGCGTGTGCACGATCTCGAGCGCTTCAGCGCGCTTCACGTCGAGCGTGAGGCTTTCCTTCGAACGGTTGGTCCAGACGAAATGCGAGGCGAGACCGTGCACGCGCTCGTCGTAGCCGCGCGCGAAATCGCCCACGCCGGGACGCTCGACCTTGATGACGCGCGCGCCCAGATCCGCGAGCTGGCGCGTGCAGAACGGCGCCGCGATTGCGTGCTCGAACGTGACGACCTTGATGCCTTCGAGAGGGCGCATGATTCGGCTCTCCGGTTAGAACGAACGCGGCAGGCCGAGAATATGTTCGGCGACGTACGAGAGAATCAGGTTGGTGGAAATCGGCGCAACCTGATAGAGACGCGTCTCGCGGAACTTGCGTTCGACGTCGTATTCGCACGCGAAGCCGAAGCCGCCGTGGAATTGCAGACAGGCGTTGGCGGCTTCCCACGAAGCGTCGGCGGCCAGCAGCTTCGCCATGTTGGCCTGCGCGCCGCAAGGCTCGTGCGCGTCGAAGCGGCGGGCGGCCTCGAAGCGCATCAGGTTCGCGGCTTCCACGTTGATGAACGCGCGCGCGATCGGGAACTGCACGCCCTGGTTCTGGCCGATCGGACGGCCGAATACCTGGCGATCCTTAACGTATTGCGACACCTTGTCGACGAACCAGTAGCCGTCGCCGATACACTCGGCCGCGATCAGCGTGCGCTCCGCGTTGAGGCCGTCGAGAATGTACTTGAAGCCCTTGCCTTCTTCGCCGATGAGATTTTCCGCCGGAATTTCGAGGTTATCGAAGAACAGTTCGTTGGTCTCGTGATTGACCATGTTCAGAATCGGCTGCACGGTCAGGCCCTTGCCGATGGCTTCGCGCAAATCGACGATGAAGATCGACATGCCTTCGCTTTTCTTTTTCACGTCCGAAAGCGGCGTGGTGCGCGCGAGCAGGATCATCAGGTCGGAATGCTGCACGCGCGAGATCCACACCTTCTGGCCGTTGATCACATAACGGTCGCCCTTGCGCACGGCCGTGGTCTTGATCTTCGTGGTGTCGGTGCCGGTGGTCGGTTCGGTCACGCCCATCGACTGCAGGCGCAGTTCGCCGTTGGCGATCTTCGGCAGATACTTGCGCTTCTGTTCTTCGGAGCCGTGGCGCAGCAGCGTGCCCATGTTGTACATCTGGCCGTGGCACGCGCCCGAGTTGCCGCCGCTGCGGTTGATCTCTTCCATGATCACCGACGCTTCGGTGAGGCCGAGTCCCGAGCCGCCGTACTCCTGCGGAATCAGCGCGGCGAGCCAGCCCGCTTGCGTGAGCGCGTCGACGAAGGCTTCGGGATAGCCGCGCGCTTCGTCGATCTTGCGGTGATATTCGTTCGGAAACTGGCTGCACAGATCGCGGACGGCTTCGCGAATGTCCTGGAATTGATCGGGCGTGGCGTCGTTCATGTCGTGGATCTCGGTGAATCTCGGTGGAAGGAAGGAGCCTGCGGGGCGCGATGCTTCAGGCGAGCACGGCGCGCGCCGACATGGTCAGCGCGCCGTCGTGGTCCTGCGCCCACAACTCGATGGATTGAGCGTCTTCGGCGCGGCGGCCGCAGACGCGAAACGGGTGGCCGAGAAACGTCGGCCGGACCGCTTTCCAGGCGTATTCGCGCACGACCGCGCCGGGCACGCTGCGCGATACCAGATCGAGCAGCAGCGTGGCGATCAGCGGACCGTGCACGACGAGATCGGGATAGCCCTCGACGCCGCGCGCGTACTCGCGGTCGTAGTGAATGCGATGGCCGTTGAAGGTGAGCGCCGAATAGCGGAACAGCAGCGTTTCGCTCGGCGTGATCTCGCGTGTCCAGTCGGCGTTCGCCGGCGCGGGCGTGGGCTTTGGTTGCGGCTGGCCAGGCTGCGCCGGCTCGCGATACACAATGTCCTGTTCCTCGCGGATCGCCGTTACGCCATCGGATTCGATCGCATGCTCGACGGTCACGAAGGCGAGACGCCCGCTGCGGCCTTCCTTGTGCTCGACATTGAGCACGCGCGAGACGCGCTCGGCCTGCGCTCCGATCCTGAGCGGCGCATGAAAGCTCATGCGCCCGCCCGCGGCCATGCGGCGCGGCAGTCCGAGATCGGGCAGGAAGCCGCCTTTTTGCGGATGACCGTCGCTGCCCAGTTCGGCTTGCGGCGCGGCGGACCAGAAGTAGAGCCAATGCCAGATGGGCGGCAGCGCGTCGCCCGAACGCGGCGTGCTGCGGCAATCGAGCGTGGCGGCCAGCGCGGCGGCGGGAGCGGGGGAGAGGAAATCTGTGACGTTCTGCGTCGGCTGTTCGAGCCGATCGGGTTGGCATGCGTGCATCGCCGTCTCCAGCGCCGGTGCGGCCGGCGCTTTTTGCAATAGGAATGAGGCGACTGTAGGCGAATGTCCGGCGCGGCGGAAATACCGATTGAATGTGCCGGTCATAAGGGTATCCTATGACCCTCGCTTGAACCGGCAGGAAGGGCAGCACCTCATGGACGTTCGTCAGCTTCGCTATTTCGTGCACATCGTCGATTACGGCAGTCTGGGCAAGGCCGCCGAAAAGCTCTTCGTGGCGCAGCCTTCGCTGAGCCAGCAGATCGCGAAGCTCGAAGACGATCTCGGCGTGCCGCTACTCGTACGCAGTCCGCAGGGCGTGAAGCCCACGGCGGCCGGGCAGGCGCTTTATCGCCATGCGCGGCTCGTGCTGCATCAGATGGAACAGCTGCGCCAGGAAGTGCGCGACGGCGTGGGCGCGGAGTCGGGCACGGTCGCCATCGGCTTTCCGACGACCATGACGTCCGTGCTGGCGATGCCGGTATTCGAGCGTGTGCGCGAGCGTTATCCGGGCATTCGCCTGCAATTCTTCGAGAGCATGAGCGGCTACCTGAACGAACTGCTCGCGAACGGGCGGCTCGACCTCGCGATTCTGTTTCGCGACACGGCCACGCCAGGCATCTCCGCGCTGCCGGTGCTCGACGAGGAGCTGTATCTGCTGGGCGAGCCGCGCGGCGTGTCGGCGCGCACGCGCACCGTCACGCTGGCCTCGCTCGCCGACGTGCCGATGGTCGCGCCCGGCGTGGCGAACGGCTTGCGCCTGCTGCTGGAGCGTACGTTCGCGCGCGAACAGGTGCCGCTGAATATCATCGCCGATGTGGATTCGTTGCCGATTCTGCTGTCGCTCGCGCAGTCGGGCGCGGCGTGCACGATCTTGCCCGCTTCGGCGCTGGCGCTGCGGGCGAGCGCCGACCGGCCCAGAATGCGCCGCATCGTCGATCCGGTGATCCGGCGGCCTGCGAGCATCTGCTGGCCGAATGCCTTGCCGGTGAGTTCGGCGTCGCTGGCGGTGCGCCGCACGATCTGCGAAACGATCGAGGCGCTGTGCGCGCGCGGGTCGTGGGAAGGGATCGAACTGCGGGAGATGGCGCAGGGCGGCTAGACAGCGCGGCCCGCGAGCCATAGGTAAAACAACTGGTTTTCGCGACCGCACGCCAGCGTCATACATACGCTGGCGTGCGAGAGCGGCATTGCGCCGCCCGTGTCGTGCTGCTTGCTACTGCTTATTGCTGCTGTTCTTGCTGCTTGTTGTCGATGCGCTTGGGCTTCGGCGGCGATTCGATCTTCGCGTACTGGAAGGCCGGCGTAGCCTTGAGCGCTTCCTTGGTCGCGCCCGGCAGATAGAGATTGCCCTTGCGCACTTCGAGCGAAGCGATGGGCACGGCCACGTCGTGCGCAGCCACGCCGAGGAAGCCGCCCGCTGCGACGATGGCCGCCGACACCGAACCGTCCGGCGCCACGATCAGGTCGCGCACGGTGCCCACCTTGACGTTGTCGTCGTTATAGACGGCCTTGCCGAGCACGCTCTTCTTCACGCTCCAGCCTTCGAGCAGCGCCTGCGACTGTTCGACCGTCACGCTCAGCGGCTGCGCGCCGGCGACCTGGGCTTGCGCGCCTGCACTGGCCACACTCGCGGCCACGACTGCGGCCGCCAACATCGTCATGCGGAAAGACATTTCTGGTGCTCCTGAATCAGGTTGGGTTTGCGGCGATGCCGCCCGATATAAAAATCGAACGGCCATAGTAGCCGGAATGAAAAAAAGCTGCGCTTAAGGTGCAATGCGGCAGAAAGCCCACGGTCATTCGACGGTCGATCGGTACTCGATGACATAACGGACGTTTTATGAAACGCGCCTTTCGCAACGGCGCGCGAGCGCCTAGTCTGTAACCACATGATACGGACTGGCCCGGATTCGGCGCAGGTGCGGCGGAGCGAGACGCCAGCCTTGAAGGAGACAACCGATGGACCTCGAAACGCGCACGATGACCCGCGTGACGGCACGCCTCGTGCCTTTCCTGATCGTCTGCTATTTCATCGCCTATCTGGATCGCGTGAATGTGGGTTTTGCTGCGCTGCAAATGAACAAGGCGCTCGATTTATCGGCGAGCGCATTTGGCTTTGGCGCCGGTATTTTCTTTATTGCGTATTTCTTTTTCGAAGTGCCGTCGAATTTGCTGCTCGAACGTTTCGGCGCGCGGCGCTGGATCGCCCGCATCATGTTTACGTGGGGCTTGCTGGCGGGCGCGATGGCGTTCATTCCGCATATCGCGCAGTGGAGCGGCATGTCGAACGCGCACGTGTTCTATACGCTGCGCATTCTGCTGGGCATTGCCGAAGCGGGCTTTTTCCCCGGCATCATCTTTTTGCTGACGCTCTGGTTTCCGGCCAAATATCGCGCGCGCGTAGTGGGCTATTTCATGGCGGCCATTCCGCTTTCCACGGTGATCGGCGGTCCGGTGTCGGGCTCGCTGCTGTCGATGGACGGCCTCGCCGGACTCGCGGGCTGGCAATGGGTCTATCTGATCGAAGCGGCGCCCGCGCTCGTGCTGGCCTTCGTCGTGCTGTTCTATCTCACCGACAAACCCACGCAAGCGACCTGGCTCGCCGACGACGAACGCGAATGGCTCGTCGCGCGTCAGGCGCAGGAGCGCAAGCATCGCGAAGCGGTCCATACCTTCAGCGTGGTGGAAGCGCTGATCAATCCGCGCGTGCTGGCCGTGGCGCTGATTTATTTCGGTGCGAACGCCACCAATTACGGCTTGAGTTTCTTTCTGCCGCAGATCGTCAAGGCGTTCGGGCTCACGAATGTGCAGACCGGTTTCGTGACTTCGTTGCCGTATATCGTCGGCGTGATTTCGATGGTGTTCTGGGGCCGTCACTCGGACCGGCGTCTCGAACGCAAGAAACACGTGGCGTTTGCGCTCGCGGTGGCCGCGGCAGGCATTGCGGCGGCGGCGGGACTCGACAATCCGGTGCTCAAGATGCTCGCGCTTTCGGTGGCGGGCTTCGGCATCTTCGGCTGCCTGCCGGTGATCTGGACGCTGCCCGCCGCCTTTCTCTCAGGCGCGGCGGCGGCGGGCGGCATCGCGGCGGTCAACTCGCTTGGCAATCTCGCGGGCTTCTTCGGCCCCTATGCGATGGGCTGGATCAAGGACAGCACGGGCGGTTTCGGCGCGGGGCTGCTGTGCCTCGCGGGCGCGGGCCTCGTCGGCGCGGCGGCCGCGCTGCTGCTGCATCACGACGCCGCGCTCGAAACCATGGGCACGCCCGACCGCGCCGGACCGTCCGACGCGCACAAGGTCATGGGCTCATAGCAAAAATATCGGCATCCTAAGGAAGTCGCGTGCGCGTGATGTCGACGGGCTGTTCGCTCGCGTCGAAATCCAGCGACGGCAACGCTGGATTCACGCGCCGCGCGCTGCGCCAGATCATCAGCAGGTGATAGTAGAGACGCGGACTCAAGCCGAAGCGATACGCGCGCAGATTGCGCAGCGCGAGCTTCAGGCCGATACGCGCCTCGCGATTGCGCGCATGCAGCGACACGACGATCGGCACGAGCCGCCGCAAAGCAATACGTCGCGCGGGTTCGAGTGCGGGCGGCAAGGCCAGCGCCTGCACGAAACGCCAGGCCGCGAGCGAAGCGGCATTCGGCGTGTGACGCGTGGCCTGCGAAACCGACACGTCTGTCTTGCAATAGACCGACACGTAATCGTCGACGTAACAGACCTTGCGTGCCGCGAGACACAACTGCGTGCCGAACACGAAGTCGCAGCACACTTCGTCGTGACCGCCATAGCCGATCTGCTTGACGAGCGCGGCGTCGGCGAGCCAGCCGTTGTTCGGGAACATCTGCACGATGCCCGCGCGTCCGGGCAGCGCCAGCAAACCGGCCGCCGCGGGCGTGCGATGAAACGCGAGATTGAGCCGCCGGCTGCCTGCGAGATCGATGCGTCCGCGATGATCGGCTTCATATTGATTGCCGAACGCGACCTGTAGATCCGGATAACGCGTCCATTGCGCCAGCAGCCTTTCGATGCCGTTTGCGACCAGCAAATCGTCGTCGTGAATCAGCAGAATCTTTTCGCCGGTGGCGCGCGCGAACAGACTCGCGACATTGCGCGCCTGTCCGAGCGGAGGCGTGTTGCGCCGATACGCGATGCGCTTATTTCGGCCGTAACGCGCGGCGATTAAAGCCGCCGTACGGTCGTCCTGCGAATCGTCGCCAATCACGATTTCGATGTTTGTATGTGTTTGCTGCAAACACGATTCAATGCAGCGAATCAACAGATCGGGACGATTGCACGTAGGCAGACATATCGAGACCTTGGTTTTTATCGTCATGGGCCTACCCCATTGCTCAGTAATCATAATGAGGTTCGCAATGCGAACGCCAAACAACTTGCAAGACGGTAAGGGATAAAAACTCGAAAGAAATTGAAAATAAATCGCAAGCTTGGCGAATTCGGGAAAACGCTGATTGGGCGGGCGTTGCGCGAATTCGTCAGACGATTCAAGAAGAAAAACGCATGGTGCAGTGCAAATAAAAGCTTGCGGTGCGCTAACTGGAAGATAACCACGGGTCATCGGCGCGGCTCCGGAAAATAGCGCCACGTCATCGCGTAAATGGCTGCCGGAAAATGCGTCGGCTCGATTAGCATCCTGATATCGCCTGTACCGATCGACACCCATGACGCCATCCCAATACGTCCACAAACCCTTAACGCCGTTACGCCGCTCGTTCGCGCGCTTTTCGTTATCGGAAATGGCGAAGTACACGAAGCTCACGCTCGGCTTGTGGATCGGTTTTGCCATTCCCTACCATTTCGGTTATCCCGACGCGGCCGTCGCGCTCGCCGGTTCGGCGATGCTCACGCTGGCGCTCGGCAGTTCGATTTCGGCCGCGCGCGGTTATTTCTACAAGCGCGTGACCTCGAATCTCGTGGCCATGCCCATCGGCACATTGCTGATCTGGCTGACCGCGCCGCATTTATGGCTGGGCGTGCTGCTGCTGCCGATCGTGATCTTCGCGATCGTGAGTCTGCGTCCCTCGGTGTTTCAGATGACGAGCATCACCGTGCCCATGACGCTCGTGCTCTATACCGGCGAACATATTCCGCTGCTCGAACAACGCCTGATTGGCGTGGTGCTCGGCATGCTGCTCGGTTTCGTGATCCAGCAGATTGTGTTTCCGCCCGATCATGGTTTTTGGGCGAATACGCTCGTGAATAACGGCAATGAACAAGCGACGGCGTTGCTCACGCAAATCGCCGCAGAGAAACTCGACCGCACGCAATTGAAGTCGCTTACGGCCGCGCTGCGCAAATCGAGCAGCAATCTGAAAGAGGCGCACGACCTATTGAAAGCGGATCTCGCGCAGTCGTGGGTGTCGCCGCATTTGCAGCGCAATCGTTCGCGCCTGCCGCTGTTCTGGTGTTATCACGAACTGTTCGATTCGGTGGTTAATTTTCTCGAAACGTTCGACACGTTTCATGCGCAATTCGAAGCGCTCGACGGGCACTGGAAAACGGAATATCTGCGCGGGCTCGGTTTGCTCGCTGCCGCGCACCGGCAACTCGCCGATGTCGCCGATCTGCGAGTCGAACGGCCCGGACTGGACGACAAGCCGCTGCGGCTTGCCACGCTCCAGACGCTGTTCGAATCGTTGCCCGCGGCAGGCATCTACACCAGCGTGTATCTCGGGCATCTCACGGGCTACGGCATTTTGCTGTGCCGCCTGAGCGACATGCATACCGAGCATCTCGGCGAAGCGCCGGTTTAACCGTTTTTCGTTTTAAAGACACGCGAGACGCGTGCGATCTGGCACGAAAGAAAAAATAATTCTGCGTTTGCCCGAAATCGGCGAGCGATTTGGAATCATTTTCTCGTCGCTGCCGCGTAGCATGGATGGCCATTCGAGTCTCGAAATCTCTCTTCCCAGTACCACGAGAATGGCTGAAAAACTGCACTATTTCGACTACGCGGCGACCACGCCGGCCGACCCGCGCGTGATCGCCGCCATGAGCGAATGCCTCGGCATGGAAGGCGCGTTTGGCAATCCGGCATCGAGTTCGCACGCGGCGGGCATGCAGGCGCGCTCGCTCGTCGAAGCCGCGCGTGCCCAGGTGGCCGCGCTGATCGGCGCGCACGCCGACGAGATCGTCTGGACCTCGGGCGCGACCGAATCGAACAATCTCGCCTTGAAAGGCTACGCGGATAACGCCGCCGACCGTCGCCATCTGATCACCAGCTGCCTCGAACACAAGGCGATTCTCGATACCGTCGCGAGCCTCGAAAAGCGCGGCATGACAGCGAGCTTCGTGCGTCCCGACGCGCACGGCGACATCACGCCCGCCGCCGTGCAGGCCGCGTTGCGCGACGACACGGGCCTCGTTTCGCTGATGCTCGTGAACAACGAGATCGGCACGTTGACCGACATTGCCGCCATCGCGCCGATCGTGCACGCGGCGGGCGCGCTGCTGCACGTAGACGCCGCACAGGCGCTCGGCAAGACGCCGATCGACGTGAACGCGCTCGGCATCGATCTGCTGTCGATGTCGGCGCACAAGGTCTATGGGCCGAAGGGCATCGGCGCGCTGTACGTGCGCCGCGAAGCCGCCGCGCGCATCGCGGCGCAGATGCACGGCGGCGGCCATGAGCGCGGACTGCGTTCGGGCACGCTCGCGACGCATCAGATCGTCGGCATGGGCACGGCGTGCGCGCTGGCCGCCGAGCGCATGGACGCCGATACGCAGCGCATCGCGCAACTGGCCGCGCGTCTGCTCGACGGTGCGCTGCGTCTCGACGGCGTCACGCAGAACGCGCGCGCGGCGCGCCGCATTGCGCATACGCTGAGTCTCACGATTGGCCACGCGGGCTTTTTCCCGTTCATGCTGGCGGCGGATGTGGCGGTGTCGTCCACGTCGGCGTGCAACTCGGCATCGGGCGCGCCTTCGCACGTGCTGAGCGCGATCGGTCTCGACGCCGACGCCGCGAGCCGCACGCTGCGTTTCAGCATCGGCCGCTACACGACCGAAGCCGATGTCGATCACGCCATCGCCCGTCTCGCCCAGGTCGTGACGCAATGCCAGCCGGCGCAACGCCGCGAAGCGCCGGCGGCGGTCTGAGGCGCTGAACGCGGCGCGTTTGCTTCGACCACGGCGCGCCGCGTAAAGTGTGAGGGCTGCCGCTCACAGGCGTCGGCCGGGATCGCCCGGCGCGGCGCGCGCAAGCCGCGCGGGCGGCGCTGCGAGAGGCCCTTCATGCCGGATCACGCCCTGCCCGCACTCGCGGGCGCGCGCACGCTCTATACCGCCGATATCGGCGGCTCGTTCATCCGCCTCGCCGCCTGCACGCACGCGGGCGAACTCGTCGCGCTCGCGAAGCAGCCCACGCCCGCGCGCGACTGGACTCAATTCGTCGATACGTTGAGTGCAATGCTCGCGGCGCATGTCGACGGTGCCGCCGATGCGGCGCTCGCGCTATCGATTGCGGGCCTCGTCGATCCCGCCGACGGCACCGCGTTTTCCGCCAATATTCCCTGTATCACGGGCCGCAAGCTCGCGAGCGAACTCGGCGCGCGGCTCGGCCGCCCGGTGTTCGCCGCGAACGACGCTGACTGCCTCGCGCTCGCGGAAGCCGTGGCCGGCGCGGGCGCCGGTCATCGCGTGGTGTTCTCCGCCGTGCTCGGCACGGGCGTCGGCGGCGGCCTCGTCGCGAACGGACAGCTGATACAGGGCGCGGGCGGCGTGACGGGCGAGTGGGGGCACGGTCCCATCGTCAACACGCAATGTCAGCCGGAAGGCGAGCCCGAGCCGCTGTACGTGCCGCGCTTCGCGTGCGGCTGCGGTCAGCGCGGTTGTGTCGATACGATAGGCGGCGCGCGCGGGATCGAGCGGCTGCATGTGTTCCTGAACGCGGCATCGACCACCGATTCGCCGACACCCGCGCTGGACAGCCACGCGATCCTCGATGCCTGGACGCACGCCGATCGCGCCGCCGTGCGCACGATCGGCGTCTGGCTCGAACTGGTCGCGGATCCGCTGGCTGCCGTGGTCAACGTCACGGGCGCGTCGCGCGTGACGGTGGGCGGCGGGCTCGCCGGTTCGCCCGCGCTAATAGGGCGGCTCGATCAGGCGGTCCGCTCGCACGTGCTGCATCGGCGCGACGAACCGCTCGTGGTGCCCGGCCGTTTCAGCGCCGATGGCGGCCTGATCGGCGCGGCGCTGCTCGCGCGCCAGGCTTCAAACCGCTAAGCCTCGTCAACGCTCTTTCACCTCATGAAACAAGGATCGCCGATGCCTATAACGCTCGAAATCTGCGTGGACAGCGTGGACGGACTCGACGCCGCCGTCGCGGGCGGCGCCGATCGGATTGAATTGTGTTCGGCGCTCGATCTGGGGGGCCTCACGCCGACGCCCGGCCTGATCGCGGCGGCGGCGCACGCGCCGATTCCCGTCTACGCGATGATCCGGCCGCACGCGCGCTCGTTCGCGTGGTCGCCCGCCGACACGGAAGCCATGCTCGCCGATATCGACGCCATGCGCGCGGCCGGTCTCGCGGGCGTCGTGCTCGGCGCGGCGCGGGCCGATCGTCAGCTCGACGTGCAGATGCTGGCCGTCTTGTGCGAACGCGCGCGCGGGCTCGGTACCACGTTGCATCGCGTCTTCGATCTCGTGCCCGATCCGGCGCGCGCGCTCGAAGAAGCGGTGGCGCTGGGCTTCGAACGCATTCTGACCTCGGGCGGCGCCGCGCGCGCGGCCGATGGCATCGTCGCGCTGAACGCCCTCGTGCGGCACGCGGCGAACCGCATCGGCATCATGCCGGGCAGCGGCATCGACGCGCTCAACGTGGCGGGCATCGTGCGCGCGAGCGGCGCGACGCAGGTGCACGCGTCATGCCGCGCGGTGTTTGCGCACGGCGAGCACAAGGGCGTCGAACTTGGCTTCTTTCCGGAGCGCGGGAGTATGACGTCGGCGCGCGCGGTGATGGGCCTCAAGCACGCGATGGCGGCGCTCGCCTGAGCGGCGTGCTCAAGGCATGTTCAAGGCGCAAGCACGCGCGTTTCGATGCGCGCGAGACGCTTCAGATGGCGCGGCGCGGGCACGCTGTCCGCGCCGGAGAACAGCACGGGCGCGCCGTCCGCGGCGCTGAGCGGCTGGCCGCCGCATTCATAGGCGACGATGGCCTGCTCGCCCACCGGCGAGTTGAACAGCTCGTGCCACGTGAACGGCACGGCATAGCCGTCATGGCCGACGGCCAGAAAGATCATGCGCTTGAAGTCGCCGGGCGCTTCGTAGTGCAGGCCCGCGTGCTCGATCAACGCCGTCAGCAGCACGCCGCGATAAGGCTCGACCGTGCGGATGAACCGCTGCGTGGTGTAGCAACGCAGATCGAAGGGCGCGCACGTGACGCTCGGCATCGCGCGCAAGGCTGCGAGCGTGAGCGTTTGAGGCCGTACCACGCTGCCGGAGAGCGTGAGTACGACGTCTTCGTCGGCAGGATCGGTGCGATCGGTGTGATCGGTGTGATCGGTGTGATCGGTGGAAGTGGCCGCAGCGGCGTGGGGCGCGAGGTTCATCGTGGAGGCTCCGGGCCGCGCGGCGGCCTGACGGCGATCGACAGGGGATCGGCTGAAAATCGACCGGAAAAATCGACAAAGCGTCGATATAACTTCGCGTATATTACGATAGCCCGCGCCGCTGTATCAACGATCGGCCTGACATGTCGCGCATATTGCCGCGCTTATCTTGCGGCGGGGCTGAATCGCGCTGACCGCTCAGGCGATCGGTTTCGAGTCCGCGGTGGGATTGCCGAGATCGTCGGTCGGCAGATATTGCTGATCGAACGCGGCCACATAGAGCGCCCATTGCGGCGCGCCCACGTCGACGAGCAGCGCGCCGTCCTGCCAGATGTCGTTGTGATCGTTGCGGTCGTTGCCCGCGCGATGAATGAATTCGCCTTTCGATCCCTGATTCATGTGCACGTCGTGGACGCCGTTGCCTTCGCTGTAGAAGCGGCCATACACATAAACGTCGTAGCTGGATTGTTGCGCGCGCAACAAAAGACGCTGGAGCGTGGCGACCGGTTCGACGGCATCGGTGCCGTCCATCACGTCGCTGTTGCGCCATGCGCCGGTGTTGGCGAGAAAGTCGCTGCGCTGGAAATCGAGCGCGGGCAGCGCGTGCTGGCCCGTGAGATTCTGCTCGCCCGAGGCATCGGCTTGCAGCGTCTGCAACATGGCGTGGCGAAAATCGAAGAGCAGCTTGTATTTGAGCAGGTCGTCGGCGTCGGTGGTGCCGACATTGACCGCCACATCCCACTGCGCGCCGCCCACATCGAGGCCGAAATGCAGGTGATACTGCACTTCATGCGGCCGCTGCGTGGGCTTGAGTTGCGGCGCGGAAGTGATCTTGCCTTTTGCGAAACCGTAGGGAAGCGTCATCGTCTGCATCTCCGGGTGCATGGCGTTTCATCATAAGACAGACGCGTGACAGCCGTGCTGCACCGCGGCTTCGCGAAGGCGTCAGCGAGCTTTCATTTTTATTCGGCGCGCTGATTGGCCCATTGCGCGAGCGTGGCGACGGTGTTCATATTGCGCGCGGTGCCGTCGGCGGCAGCGGGCAGTTTGAGCTTCGAGCGGCCAATGCCGTCCGGATACTGCACGTAGATTTCGCGCTTGCCCGCGACGATGCTTTCCGCTTGCTGGCCGCGCGCCGTTTCGAGCAGGTTCGCGGGCGGCGCGGTGTCGAGAAAGATCGCGACAGTGCGATCGGGCGGCGCATCGGCGAAGGGATTGGCGGCGACGATGGCCGCCATCTCGGCGGCGTTGCGCAACAGCACGCCGACGGGTTTGCCCGCGTAAGCCTCGAGGCTCGCTTCGAGTTGCTTCTTCACGCTCGATGCGGCGATGCGGCTGTCGAACACGACATTGCCGCTGGCGATATAGGTGCGCACGTTGGCGAAACCGAGCGCTTCGCACATCGCGCGCAGTTCGGTCATGGCGAGTTTGCCGGTGCCGCCGACATTCACGGCGCGCAGCAGGGCGACATAGGTAGAGGTAGGCATCGCCTGATAATACTGCGAAGCGCCGGGCGCGCGCTGTGGGCGCGGGCGCGCACGGTATCATCGGCATTTCGCGAAGCGAACAGGCTCACAAAGACGCAATGAAAACGCTATTGATCGTCTATCACTCGATGACGGGCGGCACGCAGCAGATGGCCGAAGCGGCCGCGCGCGCGGCGCGTGCGCAGGCGGGCGTGAACGTGCGTCTGCAACGCGCCGACGCCAGCGTTCCAAACGATGTCCTGGCCGCCGACGGCTATCTGTTCGCGACGCCCGAGAATCTCGCATCGATGTCCGGGCTGATGAAGGACTTCTTCGATCGCTGCTATTACGCGGCACTCGACCGCGTAAGCGGGCGTCCTTATGCCGCGATGATCTGCGCGGGCAGCGACGGACAAAACGCGCTGCGCCAGATCGAACGCATCGCGACGGGCTGGCGGCTGAAAGCCGTGGCGCAAGGAATGATCGTGTGCACGCACGCGCAAACGCCGGAGCGCATTCTCGCGCCGAAGATCATCGGCCCCGACGATCTCGCGCGCTGCGCCGAACTCGGCGAAGGACTGGCGGCGGGACTCGCACTCGGCGTGTTCTGAGGCGATCGCGAAGGTCATCCGCGACGCGCAAAACGGCCCCGCAATTTAAGGGAAATTTGCAGAGATGGTCGGGTTTCGCGCATTGTTGTAAAGGATTGTCAGGTGTGAGAGCGGGGCGTCAACTGGGCGATAAGGTGGGCGTTTTGCGGGCGAGGGCCAATCGCTTGGTTGGTTCTCGATCCTTCTTAATCCCGTTTTATCGAGTCACACCATGAAGCGCATCCTGATCGCCAGCCTCGCCCTTTTCGTTTCCGCCGCTGCCTTCACGCAGACGGCATCCGCCGCGTCCGCCGGCCATCATCACAAGCACGCCCACAAGCACAGCGGCAAGCACCACGCCCGCCGCGACGTCGCCATGCAATCGCCCGCCGATCGCGCACAGCCGCTCGATCAGGCGCCGGCATTTCAGCACTAACGCCAACGTCATGGCCGCCTGAAGCGGCGCATTTCACAGCGGCGCAGGCTCCCGAACGGGACTTGCGCCGCTTGCGCATTCGACTGGCCGCGTGGCGGCCTCCGTCGAATCGACGCGCCGCCTGCATTGCCGATAAACATAGGATGACGAATCAATGAAATCGTGGCTGGGGTCGTTCATGGTCAGGCCGGGACGCGGCGCGGGGTGGGCAAGTGGTCTGGTAGCGACCGTGGCGGTGACCACGGCCGCGACGCTGTCCGGTTGTGCGTTCGACGGCGACTTCGAACGCGGCGGCGCGGCGTCCGCGTGCCATGGCGTGATCGCGGGCTACTACTGCGTGAAGCCCAACGACACCTTGCAGAGCGTGGCGTTCGCCTTCGGGCGCACTGCGCGCGACGTCGCGCAATGGAACAGCCTGGAGGAAAACGCGCCGCTGCATGCCGGGCAGACGCTGCGCATGGGGCCGCCGGACTGGCGTGCGTGGCATGACGGCGCGTCGGCTCAAGCGCAGCCGTCCGCGGGCGCGGTGTCGGCGAGCGCGAGCAGTCGCTTCGTGTGGCCCGTGAGCGGCGTGATCGTGCGCGAGTTCGGTGCCGATGGCGCACGCGGGATCGAGATCGCCGGTCATGCGGGCACGCCGATTCGCGCCGCCGCGCCCGGGCGCGTGGTGTATGCGGGCGACAGCATCAAGGCTTACGGGCTGATGGTGATCGTCAAGCACGAGAACGGCTATGTGACCGCGTACGGCAACAACCGCCGCCTGCTCGTCGCGGAAGGCGATCCGGTGCAGCAGGGCGCGTCCATCGCCGAAATGGGGGCACGCGCCGATGGTCAAGCGCTGCTCCAGTTCGAGATGCGCGAAGGCGGCAAGCCGGTCGACCCGCTCGCGCATCTGCCTGCCGGCTCGGGGCCGCTCACGCAGCCCTGACCGGGCGCACGCTGCACGCCTGCCAGGCGCGGGCGGAAGAACAATCAGACCCTCGGGAACACGTTGAAGAAGATCCAGTCTGCCGTGGCGCTCGGGCGCGCGCGGGGCCAAAACGCACCCGTCGCGCGGCGTTGGCGCGTCGCGCTGGTGCCGCTGCTTGTTGCGTTGATGGGCACGGCGCAGGCGCGCAAGCCCGCGCCGGTTTCGCCGATCAGGCATGAGACGCGCGAAGGGCACGCAGTCTCTGCGCAGAAGCACACGCGTGTCGCGTCGCACCACGCGGTATCCGGCCAGCATGTCGAGCGCATGCGGCACGCGCAGCGACGCTTTCAGACCGGCATCGCGTCGTGGTACGGACGCGAATTCCATGGCCATCGCACCGCGAACGGCGAACGTTTCGACATGTACGCATTGACTGCGGCGCATCGCACGCTGCCGTTCGGCTCGTTCGCGCGCGTGACGCTGCCCGCGACGGGGCGCTCCGTGGTCGTGCGCATCAACGATCGCGGGCCGTATGCGCGCGGTCGCGTGATCGACCTGTCGTTCGGCGCGGCGCGCGTGCTCGGTTATTCGGGCGCGGGGTCGGCGCGTGTGCGCATCGAGCCGGTGGCGGCGCGGGAAGCCGCGGCGCAATCCGGCGCGCGGCGCGCCAAACGTCCGGCGCGCCGCGCGAAGCCCGTGCCGCCGCCGAAGCGCTATCGCGTCGATCGCGTCGATCGCGCACGCTGACGCATTGCGCGCGGCTCAGCGACGTCCGCTTCGCCGCCGATGCGCGTCGGTCTGCTTCGCGATATAGGCGACATAGTCGGCCACGGCTTGCGCGGTCGGGTGTCCGGGCGTGGCGGCGCGCGGCATGGCCGAGCCCGGCGACTGCCCGCGCAGCCGCGCGCCGAACAGCGACGGATCCTCGATGGCGGGGACGTCGCTCGTGTCCTCGGCCATTTGCAGATCGAGTGCGTGCGCAATCGACGCGAATCCGCTGACCTGATTGAACGTGGGCGTGGCCACGCCGGCCAGCGGCGCGCGCGCCACGGCGGGGGCGGCGGCGTCGGCGGGCGAGGGCGCAGTGGCAGCGGCCGCGCCGGTTACGTTCAACCGCGCGGGCCCGTCGTCGCCGCTTGCCCGCGGGGCGGCAAGCAAGGCGCCGAGCCACGAAGGCGATGTCGCGTCGCGCTGCGTCAACGGCGCGCCAAGGCCGAACAGCTCGCGCACCGAGCGCACGATCGACGCATGGTCGAACGCCGTGTCCTGCGGCGCGCCCGCCGCGCGCGGAAACAGCGCGCTGCCCGTGCGTCCGCGCGGCGCCCACGGCGAAATCAGCAGCGCGGGCACGCGCACGCCCAGCCGGTCGAACGCGAACTCGCTGGGCACGGCGGCGCGATGGCTGTTCAGATCGGCGTCGCCCGGCGGCTCGGCGGCGGGCGGCGGCACGTGATCGAAAAAGCCGCCGTGTTCGTCCCACGTCACCAGCAGCGCGCTGCGCGCCCAGACGGCCGGCGCGTTGCGGATCGTCTCGTACACGTACTGGATGAAGCGCTCGCCCGAGGACATCGACCCGACCGGATGCTGCGAATTGCCATCGGCGAAATTCGCGCTCAGCAGTCCGTAGCTCGGCTCGATGAAGGTGTAGTCGATGTCGTAGCCGCTGCTGTCGTTGAGATCTTGCTGGAAGGCGTCGTCGGCGCTGCCGGGTCGGATCGTGCGGAAGGTGTCGCCGTGAAAGAAGCCGCCCACGAGGCCTTTGATGGCCAGCACCTGCGGAAAGGCGTCGGCGTGATAGACGCGCCAGCGCTTGCCGCTCGCGGCGAGGCGCGCGAACAGCGTGCCGTTCTGGAACGAAAAGCCGAGGCTGTCGATGGTTTCCGAGGCCGCGCTCGTCAGTCCGCCCGGACTGTTGGCGAGGCCGCCCGACGACGCCGCATGCGCGAAGAAGCGGTTGGGCCAGGTGGGTCCGGGCATCGACGAAAACCAGTTGTCGAACAGCACGAACTCGCGCGCGAGCTGGTCCACGACGGGCAGCGCGCCCGCGCCGAAGCCCTGCATCGCAACAGCCGCGTTCGGCCCGTTTGCGAAGCCGCTCATGGGCGGCGTGCCCGCGATCTGCGCGGCCACGTCGTCGAATTCGTGCGGCGGGTCGGTCGTGATGCGGTCGGGCGCACCCGCGGCGAAGCCCCACGAAGCGGGCGGCGGCGCGACGCCTTCGAGGCCCGCTAGCCCGAAGACGTGATCGAAGGAACGGTTCTCCATCATCAGGACGAACACGTGTGCGATGTCGGCCATGGACGTCTCCCGCTGAGGAAGAGGCCTAGCGTAGCACGGCTTTCGCGCGGTGCGACGCGGGCCGCGCGGCGCGGGAAATCGCGTCATGCGCGGTGAATCGACGGCGGCGATGAGGCAGCGCGATCGTCACGCAAACGTCCTCAGGCGAGGCTCGCGTCCGCGCGCGCGATGCGGTTGCGACCGGCGCGCTTGGCCGCGTAGAGCGCGGCGTCGGCGGCTTCGATGAGTGCGAGGGCGCCGGCGTTCGGCGTGTCGTCGACGGTGACGGGCAAGGGACTGCGGGTCGCGCAGCCCGCGCTTACCGTCACGTGGCCGTCCGGGCTCGGCGCGGCGATCGCGAGCCGCGCCACCGCCGCGCGGGCGCGTTCGGCGATGGTGCCCGCTTCGTCGGCGGGGGTATCGGGCAGGACCAGCGCAAACTCCTCGCCGCCGTAGCGCGCGACGAATTCGCCGGGCCGCCGCAGCGTGCTCGCGAGCGCGCCCGCCACCGCGCCGAGACAGGCGTCGCCGTGCAGATGGCCGTAGGCGTCGTTGTACTGCTTGAAGTGATCGACGTCGATCATCACCAGCGACAGCGGCCGGTCCGCGCGCGCCGCCTGCTCGACCTCGCGGCGGAACTGCTCGTCGAAATAGCTGCGGTTGTAGATGCGCGTGAGCGCATCGTGCGCCGAGCTGTGCACGAGCGAGGCGTGCTCCTGCGCGAGCCGCCGGTAGAGCGCGGTCACTTCCCAGACCAGCACGCACACCAGCACGCCCGGCGCGAACATGCTGAACACGCGCGCAAGGTACCAGCCCAGGGTGAAGCGTTCGACGCTCAGCGTGTTGAGCGCGACATCGACGAACGAGGCGAGCAGCGCCACCACGATCCACAGATCGAGCACGAGCCGCAGCCGCCCCTTGAGCAGCACGACCGCGATGGCCGCCAGATTCAGCACGCCGATGACGATGCCCACGGCGTGCGCCGCAAGCGGATTGCCCTGAACGCTCAACCCGCCTGGCGCGGCGACGTGCGCCACCGGCCACGGCTGCGCGAAATCGACCTGGATCACGAGGACGCCGAGCAGCGCTGCGAGCACGGCGGGACCGGCCACGAGCAGCCAGCCGCGCGCGCCGCCAAAGGTCGACGCCGTCGCCATCGACGATGTCACGGCGTTCGCGCGGTTGCGCACGCTTGCCGCGACGATCACGAAGACCGGGAAGCCCGCGTGCCAGAACACCCACATCCACGCGGCGCTGTGCGGCCCCGCGCCGAGCAGGCCGCTGCGCGTGAACACGCCAGGAAACATCAGGAGCTGGAGCGCGACGGCGATGGCCGTGAACGCGTAGGCGCCGCCGAGCGCGCCGAGCATCGGCAGGCGCGTGGCCGCGAAACGCCCGCCGAGCAGAAAGGCGGCGATGCCCGACGTGGTGAAGACGGTGAGCGCGCACATCGGCATGAAGGGCGCGACGGGCGGCAGCGCATCGCGCGCGCGGGGCGCGGCGAGGGCGAGCGCGAGCAGGATCGCGAGCGCGCAGAGCGCTGCGGCGATCGCCTGCCTGCGTGTTGCCGGTCCGATCAGCAAGCCGTCCATAGCGTATGGCCGATGTTGGATTGAGCGTCGATGACGACAGCCTCGCACAGGCGCTCGAACCGCCCATCGCCTGCTTGCCGTCCGCTTGAATTCGAGTCCTGCCTGTCCCCCGCACCGCCTCGGCTATTGTGCGCCGAAAGTGCGCCGAAAGTGCGTCGATAGCGCGCTGTCGTACGTGAACGCGATGCCCGTTCAGCGATGCATGCGGACCGTTTTGACACGCGCTCACGGCTTCAGCGGCGGTCTATTAATGTTGAGTTTCCTTAACGAGCGCGCTACATTGGGCGCGCGTTTCGGGGCGCGTGAATAGACAACGTTTGCGCGCCCGATCTCCGTAATTTCCATGTAAGGATTGCCGATGGTGCATCGCGCAGCGCGCGACAACCGCGACGCCGGGTACGGCCTGGCCGCCCGCGCGGGTCATGCGAAGCTGGCCGGCTGCGCAGCGGGACTCGTCGTCGTGTGGACCGGGCTCGCGCTTGCCGC
This sequence comes from Paraburkholderia tropica, assembly GCF_014171495.1. Taxonomy (NCBI): domain Bacteria; kingdom Pseudomonadati; phylum Pseudomonadota; class Betaproteobacteria; order Burkholderiales; family Burkholderiaceae; genus Paraburkholderia; species Paraburkholderia tropica. The sequence continues at coordinate 780,662 of NZ_CP049136.1, read as the reverse complement.
CATGCTCGCGCCGCGTCTCATGATCGATGCGCGTGCGTGCGCGGTGCTGGCGAGTGCGTGTCTGAACCTGCTGCTCGCGGTGATCGGCACGCGTCTCGCCATGCAGCGTAGGCACGCGAGCACGCCGCTCTGGAAGACGCTGCTGCAACTCGCGCGTCTCGCGTTCCGGCATGACCGCTCGAAGGCCGCCGCCGCGCAGCACGAAGCCTCATCCGCCGACGATGAGCGCGCGCAGTGGCAAGCCTTGTTGCGCGCATTGCCGTGGCGGCCCGCCGTCGTGCCGTTTGGCGCGCTCGTGTCGATTGCGCTCGCGGTGTTCGCGTGGACGATGCCCGCGCCGGGTGCCGCGACGGTTTCCATTTCCGCCGATCTCTCCAATATGGCCGATGCGTCTGTTGCCGCGTCGGCCGGCTCGCACGCGCCGTTGCTCGTCGCGGGCGTGGCGGCGTTGCTGCTGGCGTTCGCGGCGCTGTACGCCGAACGCGTGCAGACGCATCGCGCTTCGCTAGCGGCGCAAGCGGCGCAAGCGTCACAAGCCGCACAGGATTCGCGCGAACCCGCTGCGCTGGCCGGCCTGCTGCGCGTGATCCTCGTCGCGTCGTTGAGCGCGGCGGCGGGCGCGGCCTGGTTCGCGCAGACGGGCGAGGCGCTGACCTGGCTCGTGCGTCTCGTCGCCGTGCTGAGCGGCCTCGTCGCTGTCGAGCTGGCGGCGCGTTCGGTGTGGGCCGCGTTCGTTGCGGGACCGGCGTCGTCATCGTCATCGGATACGGGGTTGCTGCACAGCGCGCTCGCGAATGCGCTGCGCGTCGAGGCGCGGCCCTTCGCGGCGCTGAGCGCGCAGTTGCGCATGCGTTACGGCATCGATCTGCGCCAGAACTGGGCGCTGCAAAGTTTCGTGCGCCTGCTGCCCGCCGCGATCGCGACCGTGGTCGTGCTCGGCTGGCTGCTGGGCGGCGTCGCCGTGCTCGGGCCGGATCAGCGCGCCGTGTACGAGCGCTTCGGCGCGCCGGTCGCCGTCTGGCAACCGGGCTTGCACGTCGGCTTGCCCTGGCCGTTCGGGCGCACGCGCGTGATCGACAACGGCGCGGTGCATCAACTGATCGTCTCGGGCAGCGCGAACGATGCGAGCCAGGCCGCGCCGCCCGTCGCCGCCGACGCCGCGCCGCCCGATCAGCTCAACCGCCTCTGGGACGTCGCGCATCCGTGGGAAACCACTCAGGTGATCGCGGGCACGAGCGGCGATCAGCAGGCCTTCCAGGTCGTGAGCGCCGATGTGCGCCTCGACTACCGCATCGCGCTCTCGGACGCGGCGGCGCGCGCGGCGCTCTATCGCGCCGTCGATATGGACGAAACCGTGCGCGCAATCGCGAACCGCGCCGTGGTGCGCTATCTCGCCTCGCGCACCTTGCAGTCGCTGATCGACACGCCGCAGACCGCGATGGCGAACACGCTGCGCGCGAGCGTGCAGGGCGAGCTGGACCGTCTCGCGAGCGGCATCGAAGTGATGGCGGTGGTGATCGAGAGCGTGCATCCGCCGGCGGGCGCGGCGGCGGCCTATCACGGCGTGCAGGCGGCGCAGATTCGCGCGCAGGCGAGCGTGGTGCAAGCGCGCGGCTTCGCGGCGGCCACGCTCGGCGGCGCGCAGCAGCAGGCGATCGAAGCGGTGGCGCAAGGCAGCGCCGATGCCGCCGACACGCTCGCCGCCGCCCGCGTGCAACAGATCGATTTCGACGCCGACGTGATCGCGCAAGGCCTCGGCGGCCCCGCGTTCGCGTTCGAGTATTACCTGCATCGCCTGCAAAAAGGCCTGCAAAACGCGAGCGTGACGATCATCGACGACCGCCTCGCGAGCGGCAACCGCGCGACCATCGACCTGCGCACGTTCACGCCGGCCACGGCGGCGGCGGGCGTGAGGCCGGCATGGTGAGCGGCGCGACATTGAGCGGGCATTCGACCGGATCAACCGGTTCAAACTTGAGCGAACCTTGAGCAAGGGTATTTGAACGTGGGCCACTATCACGCGCACGGCGATGCGCATTCACATCATCATCACGGTCATCACGGCCACGCGCACGGCGCGGCGGGCGCGCCCGCGCCGCGCCCGCGTTTCGTGCTGCGCGTGACGCTGGCCGCGCTCTGCGTGCTGATCGCGCTCGTGGTCGCGAGCTTCGTGCAGGTGCGCGAAGGCGAGGCCACGGTGGTCACGCGTTTCGGCGATCCCGTGCGCGTGTTGCTCAAGCCGGGCCTCGCGTGGCGCTGGCCCGCGCCGATCGAAGCGGCGGTGCCCGTCGATCTGCGTCTGCATACGACGTCGAGCGGCTTGCAGGACGTGGGCACGCGCGACGGTCTGCGCATCATCGTGCAGGCGTACGTGGCGTGGCGCGTGCCGGAGAACGCGAACGACATCGGCCGCTTCGTGCGCGCGGTGCGCAACGAGCCCGACGAAGCGGCGCGGCAGATCCGCTCGCTGGTGGGCTCCGCGTTGCAGACGACGTCGGCGGGTTTCGATCTCGCCTCGCTGGTGAATACCGATCCCACGCAGGTTCATATCCCCGAATTCGAGGAGCAGCTGCGCCGTCAGGTCGATGCGCAGGTGTACACCGCGTATGGCGTGCACGTCACGCAGGTCGGGCTGGAGAAGCTCACGCTGCCCGCCGTGACGCTCGCGGCGACCGTCGAGCGCATGCGCGCCGAGCGCGAGACCGTGGCCGCGCAGCGCACGGCGCAAGGCGCGCGCGAAGCGGCACAGATCCGCTCCGACGCCGACCGCGACGCGCGCGTGCTGATCGCCGACGCCAACGTGAAGGCCGCCGAACTCGAAGCGCAATCGCGCAAGGACGCGGCCGCGATCTACGGCAAGAGCTACGCCGCCGATCCGCAGCTTTATACGATGCTGCGCTCGCTCGACACGCTCGGGTCGGTCGTCAATACGAACACGAATCTGATTCTGCGCACCGACGCCGCGCCGTTCCGCGCGCTCGTGCAAGGGCCGCCGGGACTGGGCGGCGCGAGCACGACCTTCACGGCGCCGCCGACGCACGCGAGCGCCAAAGCCGCTGGAAAGGCCCGATGAGCACACGCGACGACTTCCCCGCGCTCGGACCCGGCGCCCAGGCCGTGCGCCTGGCGTTCTGGTTCGTCGCCGTGCTGGCGGTGCTGGCCGCGCTCGCGTGGGCGACCTCGAACGTGCGCCGCATTCCGGCGGACAGCAGCGCGGTGGTCACGCGTTTCGGCGCGTTCGCGCGCAGCCAGGGCGCGGGCCTGCTCGTGGCGTGGCCACGTCCGTTCGAGAGCGTGCTGCTCGTGCCGGGCAGCGAGCGCGTGCTGGAGCGGCGCATCGTGTCGCTGTCGCGCGATCCGCGCGCGAGCGCCACGCCCGGCCTCGACAGCGACGCGCTCGCCGGTTCGGGCTACGTGCTGACCGGCGACAGCGGCGTGGTGCAGGTGAGCGCGACGCTGTTCTATCGCGTCGCCGATCCCTACGCCTACGCGCTGCAACTCGATCATCTCGACGACGCGCTCGAACGCATCGTCAGCGCGGCGGTCGTGGAGACGACGGCGCAGCGCGACCTCGACGCGATTCTCGTCGCGCGCCCCGAAATGGTGGCCGCCGATCAACAGATGGCCGTGCGCCGCGAACAGTTGCGCGGCGATCTCGCGCGCGCGATCCAGCGTCATCTCGATGCGCTCGCGGCCGCGCATGCGAGCCTCGGCATCGAAGTCGCGCGCGTGGACGTGCAGGCGTCGTTTCCGGGCTCGGCGATCGATGCGTTCAATGCGGTGCTGACGTCGATGCAGAACGCCGAACGCGATGTCGCGAAGGCGCGCACGATCGCGGAGAAAACGCGCCAGGGCGCGCAGCAGAACGCCGACCGCATCGTGCAGGATGCGCAGGCGAGCGCCGCCGAACGCGTGGCGACGGCGCAATCCGAAACCTCGACGATCGCGCAGCTCGAAGCGGCGCTCGCGCAGGATCACGATCCGGGGCTGGTGGCGCGTGCGTATCGCGAGCGCGTGCAGGCCGTGCTGGCCAGGGCCGCGCGCGTGACGACGCTCGATCCGAACGACGCGTCGAGCCTCGTATTGCCGGGACGCGCGCCATGACGATGAATACGCAAACGGAAGCGCTCGAACGCGAAGAAGCGAGCCTCGACCCGTACGCGGCGCCTCACCATACGCACGAAGCCCACGCCGATCACCTCGCGCCCGGCCTCGCGATGTCCGCCGAGGAGCGCCGCGCGATCACGCGCCACACGCTGCTCGCGCTGATCTCGGGCGGTTTGCTGCTGCTCTCGCTCGCGTGGCCGCATCTCGTTCAGGGCGATACGACGCTCGCGCAATTGCTCGCGGCGGCCGCTTCGATCGTCGTCGCGCCGCCGGTGTTCGCAGGTGCGTGGCACAGCCTCAAGTCGCCAAGTCTGCACGGCGTGACAGACCGCCTGATCGCGCTCGCGATGCTGGGCGCGTGGGCCGTCGGCGACATGACGACCGCCGCGCTGCTGCCCATCGTGATGACCTTCGGCCACGCGCTCGAAGAACGCAGCGTGCTCGGCTCGCAGGAAGCGATCCGCGCGCTCGGACGGCTTACCTCGGGCATCGTGCGGCGCGTGAGCGCGACGGGCGCCATCGAGGAAGTCGCGTACGACGCGCTGCGTCCCGGCGATCTCGTCGACGTGCTGCCGGGCGCACGCATTCCCGCCGACGGGTGCGTGCGCGAAGGCCGGTCGAGCGTCGACAACGGCCCGATCACCGGCGAGTCGCTGCCGCAGGACGCCGCCGAAGGCGCGAGCGTCTACGGCGGCGCGATCAATCTCGACGGACCGCTGCGCGTGGAGGTCACGCAGGTGGGCGAGGCGTCGACGCTCGGCAAGGTCGTCGAGTTGATGCAGCGCGCGGAAGCCGCGAAGCCGCCCATCACGCAGGCGCTCGAACGCTATATGGATGCATATCTCGCGCTCGTGTTGCTGATCGCGGCGATTGTCTGGTTCGTGAGCGCGAACGCGTCGGCGATGCTCGCGGTGATCGTCGCGGCTTGCCCGTGCGCGCTCGTGCTGGCCGCCCCGGCGACGGCCATTGCGGGCATCGCGGCGGGCGCGCGGCGCGGCATGCTGTTTCGCAACGCGGCTTTTCTCGACAAGATCGCCGAGATCGATTCGCTCGTGATCGACAAGACCGGCACGCTCACGCACGGCGAGCTGCGCGTCACGCAGATCGCGTGGCAGCCTGGCGTGAATGAAGCGCGGGCGCGCGCGCTGGCCGTGCGGCTCGCGCAAGGCAGCGCGCATCCGGTGTGTCGCGCGCTGGTGCGCGACGGTCTGAATGCGGAAGCCGAAGCGCAGGCGCAGGACGTGCACGATCTGCGCGAGCTTCGCGGCCTCGGCGTGCACGCGAACACGCGCAACGGCGAAGCCGTATTGGGCCGCGACGAACTGCTCGCGCAATACGTGGATGCGCTGCCGTCCGCGCCCGCTGAATTCGACGGCCCGCGCGCGGGTATCGTGCAAAACGGCAAGCTGCTCGCGTGGTTCGGTTTCGCGGATACCTTGCGCGCCGAGGCGCGCGAGGCGCTCGCCGATCTGCGCGCGCTCGGCATCGCACGCGAAGCGCTCGTGACCGGCGACCGCGCGGACGTAGCGCACAAGCTGGCGGCGCAGGTCGGCATCGCGACTGTGGTGGCGCAGGCGCTGCCGCACGACAAGCTCGATTACGTGCTGCGCGAGATCGACGCGGGGCATCATCCGCTCGTGGTCGGCGACGGCCTGAACGACGTGCTCGCGATCAAGGCGGGCTCGACGAGCGTGGCGATGGGCGAGCGCGGCACCGACATCGCCGTGGCGTCCGCCGACGTGGTGTTGCTCGCCGACGATCTGCGCCGCCTGCCCGACTGCATCCGGCTGGGCCGCCGCTGTCGCCGCATCGCCACGGCCAACGCCGCGATCGGCTTGACGTGGACGGTGGCCGTGATCGCGCTGGCGGCGCTGGGCGCATTGGGTGCGGTGGCGACGGCGATCCTGCATAACGTAGGCACGTTCGTCGTGATCGCGAACGCGGGCCGCCTGCTGCGCCGCGAGGACCACGAACAGCACGCTACCTCGCGCCGAACGCCAACACACGAACCATCATGAACGACACGTCTTCCCATTCAACGCCGACGCTGACGGGCGACATCGTCGAACTGCGTCCTCTGCGCGCGGATGACGCGAGTGCCCTGATCGATGCCGCCGCCGACGGCCAACTCTGGAATCTCAAAGTGACCTTGGTGCCGGGACCGGGCACCGCCGACGCCTATATCGACAAGGCGCTTGAAGGCGAGCGCGCAGGCACCGTCATGCCGTTCGCGATCGTGCAGCGCGCGACGGGGCGTGTGATTGGCAGCACGCGCTTCTGGAAACTCGACCGCGCGAATCGCAAACTCGAAATCGGCCATACGTGGCTCTCGGCGTCGATGCAACGCTCGGCGGCGAATACCGAGGCGAAATATCTGCTGCTGACTTATGCGTTCGACACGTTGCAGTGTGTGCGCGTGCAATTCACCACCGACGAATTGAACGAGAAATCGCGCGCGGCTATTTTGCGCATCGGCGCGAAACAGGAAGGCATCGTACGCCACGAACGCATCATGCCCGATGGACGCAAACGCAATTCCGTGCGCTTTTCCATCATCGACGACGAATGGCCGGACGTGCGGGCGAATCTCAAAGCGCGTTTGAAGTCGCGTTAATCTGCGTGAATTCGGAAACTAGAAGAGACTCGCCTGGCCGGAAATCACGGTTTCGAATTCTTCGCGCAGGAACGGCAGAATCGCATCGGCGACCGGCTGCAACTGACGCGAGAGATAGAACGCGTAATCGAGCGGCGAACTGAGCGTTTCGAGCGGTTCGGGACCGGCCGTGGTCATCACGTAGCTGATCCAGCCGCCATTCTGATATTGCAGCGGGCGGCCGAGCTGGCGATTGAACTCGTCGGCGACACGCGCGGCGCGCACATGTGGCGGCACATTGCGCTGATACTCGCTGAGCGGGCGGCGCAGCCGTTTGCGAAACACCAACTGGTCATCGAATTCGCCGCGCAAGGTCTGCTGCACATAGTCGCGAATATAGTCGGCGTACGGCTCGCGCTGAAATACGCGGCGATACAGTTCGCGCTGGAATTGTTGTGCGAGCGGCGTCCAGTCGGTGCGTACGGTTTCGAGTCCCTTGAACACGATTTCTTCGCTGCCGTCTTTCGCGCGCGACAGGCCCGCATAACGCTTCTTGCTGCCTTCCTCGGCGCCGCGCACCGTGGGCATCAGAAAGCGCGAATAATGACGCTCGAATTGCAATTCGAGTGCGCTTTCCAGACCGAAGCGCGTCTGCAAATGCGCTTCCCACCAGGCGTTGACGTGCGCGACCAGTTCGCGGCCCGTGCGCGTGGCGTCCTCTTCCGAATGCGCGCGCTTGAGCCAGACGAAGGTCGAATCGGTATCGCCGTAAATCACGTCGTAACCTTGCGACTCGATTAATTCACGCGTTTTACGCATGATTTCGTGGCCGCGCATGGTGATCGACGAGGCGAGGCGCGGATCGAAAAAACGGCAACCCGTCGAACCGAGCACGCCGTAAAACGCGTTCATGATGATCTTGAGCGCCTGCGAAAGCGGCGCGTTTTTCATGCGCTTGGCCTGTTCGCGGCCTTCCCAGACCTGCCGCACGATTTCGGGCAGACAGTGCATCGTGCGCGAAAAACGCGCGCCGAGAAAGCCGGGCACTGAGGCCTCGTCGCCGGGCTGACGCAAGCCTTCGATCAGCCCGACCGGATCGATCAGAAACGTGCGGATAATCGACGGATACAGGCTCTTGTAATCGAGCACGAGCACCGAATCGTAAATGCCGGGCCGCGAATCCATCACGAAACCGCCGGGGCTGTTTTCGCCCACGATGTCGCCGAGATTGGGCGCGACATAACCGAGCCGATGCATGCGCGGCAAATACAGATGCGTGAAAGCCGCGACCGAACCGCCACTGCGATCCACGGGCAAGCCCGTAACCGAGGCGCGTTCCAGCAAAAACGCCATCAATTCGGTTTTCTCGAAGATGCGCGTAACGAGTTCGCAGTCTTTGAGGTTGTAGCGCGCGAGCGCGGGTTTATCCTCGTCGAAGCGGCGCTGGATTTCGTCCATGCGCTGATACGGATTGTCGATCGACTTGCCTTCGCCCAGCAGCGTTTGCGACACCGATTCGAGGCTGAACGACGGAAAACTCCAGGTCGCGGAACGCAGGGCCTCGATGCCGTCGATAATCAATCGGCCCGCCGCCGCAGCGAAATAGTGATTCTGATTGATACTGTGCTCGCGCCATTCCATGACGGCGCCACCGCGGCCGAGGCGCAATGGCACACCATATTGACGCGAATGTTCGTGCAGCACGCGCAAATCGAATTGCACGAGATTCCAGCCGATAATCGCATCGGGATCGTGCAGCGCCATCCACGCATTCAGGCGCTCCAGCATCTGCGCTCGGGTGTCGCAATACTCGAAATCGAAATCGAGCCCGCTCGCGTCGCCATTTTCGGGCGCGAGCATATACACCTGACGTTGTCCGCAACCCTCGAGCGCGATCGAATACAGTTCGCCGCGCGCGCTGGTTTCAATATCGAGCGACACGAGTTTCAACGCGGGGCGATAATCGCTCGCAGGTTTCATCTCGCCGTCGATCAGCACGCCGCGCGCGTCGGGCGTGCCGCGAAACAGCACGGGCGCGGTGATGAAACGCTCCATCATGTAGCGGTCGGGCGGCTGAATATCGGCTTCGTAGATATTCACGCCCGCTTTCGCGAGCCGCTTCGCCGCGCTGGACAATTGCCGATACTGCCGCGCGTAAAGCCCGAACACGGGCCGCTGATGGAAGTCCTTCAATGCGAGCGGGCGCCATTCCACGCCGGGTTTTGCGTCGAATTCAGCGCGTGCCGCGTCCTGCTGCTCGACGGGCACGAAGGCCACCGAGGTTTGCGCGCGCAGGCGCAACTGGCGCGGCCCCGTGGGCGTGGCCAGCCAGAAGTCGACTTCGGTATGCGTGGGCGTGTCGCGCCAATGGCGGGTGAGGATGAAGCCTTCGTTCAAACTCGCCTGCGCGTCGGCATCGGCGCCCGCCGTCAATTCACCCTGAAACTCGCTCACGTCCCGTACCCGCAGGCCTGCTTGGATTGCAGGCATTGTACCGCTGCGTGCGGCGGCGGACGTGCGGATGTGCGGCGCGGCGCAAGCCGGGCGACGGCAGCGTGCAGCAGCTGTGTCCGAACGCGTTCGCGCATCCGGACACAGCCTGTCCGGATGCCGACATAGATTACTTTGCGCTGCGTGCTCGTCCGCCTCGGATTGATGCAGCCGCCCAAAACGCAGCGCGCTTAACGACGCACAACGGAGCCACGCACATGTTCAATCATCACAACTCGCCGCTCGAGCATCTCGCCGCTTTCGCCATCACGCTCGCCGTGGGCGTGATTTCCACGGTCGCGCTGGGCAAGTACATCGACAAAGTGCGTCGCGATGCGATCGCATCGGTCGCGCAGCCGCGCTGAAGGACGCGTTGATTCCACCGGATCTCGCAAAGGTCTCTTCTCGCACAAGCACTTAGTGCGAAAATTTCGGTATTCGACACTCCTCCCTTCATCAACAACGGATCGACACGGCTTGCGCGCCGTGCCGTTCCCATTGAATCGGGGAGATCGGATTTGTACGCAAGAACATGGGGAAAGAGCGGCGGCCTGCTGTTCATGGCGCTGGTCGCGAGCGGTGCGGCCCACGCACAAAGCAGCGTGACGCTGTACGGCAAGATCGAGGACGGGCTCAATTACACGAGCAACGCCCGGGGCCAAAGCGCGTATCAACTGGAAAGCGGGTATGACTACGGTAGCCGCTGGGGATTGAAGGGCAGCGAGGATCTCGGCGGCGGCACGCACGCGATCTTCCAGATCGAAAACGGCTTCGACGTGAATACCGGGCGCAATAGCCAGGGCGGCCGCGAGTTCGGGCGTCAGGCATGGGTGGGCATCGCATCCGACCAGTACGGCACGCTGACGCTGGGCCGCCAGTACGATCCGAGCGTCGACATGTTTTCGCCGACGACGGCCAACGGCAACTGGACCGGCTACATCTTTGCGCACCCCTACGACAACGACAACACCGACTACTCATTTCGCGCGAATAACGCTGTCAAATACGTTTCGCCGACCTACCGCGGATTCAGCGCGGAAGCCATGTATGCGTTCAGCAATCAGGCAGGCGGATTCGCGGATAACCGCCTTTATGGCTTCGCCGCGCAATACGTGCACGGCGGCTTGACGGTCGCGGCGTCGTATTTGAAGCTGAATCACCCCGGCACCACCTCGGGCGCAGTCTCCGACGACAGCACGTTCAGTGCGTCGTCGCAGCAGAATATCGGCGTGGGCGTGAATTACGCGTTTGCGGACTGGCTGCTCGGCATTGCGTATTCGCATGTCGATGTCTACGATCCGACCGCTAACGCCTATTTCACGTCCGACGGCGGCTCGACGCAGCCCGCGGGCGGCACGTGGCACGCGTGGAAGTTCGACAACGTCGAAGTCAATGCGCTCTATCACTTCACGCACGCGCTGTATCTCGGCGGCGCGTACACCTACACCCAGGCGAATCTCACCTCGAACGTGGGCAGCTTCCGCCCGAAATGGCATCAGGTGAGCCTCAAGCTCAATTACGACCTCTCGTCGCGTACGTCCGTTTATCTCGAAGGCGCATGGCAGCATGCAGTGAGCGCCCACACCGGTACCCAATTCGACTACGCGAACATTCCGGGTTCGGCCGATATTTCGTCTGGAGAAAACCAGATGATTTATCGCATCGCAATAATTCACGGCTTCTGATCGTCTGACCTCCAACCCATGGCGATGCGTTGTCCGGCTGCGGTATTGGGCCGTTCAACGCTCGCTAATACGTTTTAGCCTGTATTCAAGGGCTATTCTTTATTTGCCTGACAACCGCAAAAAATAAACCCATCCCGAATACACCAGGGTTAATACCTAATTCCGTGTTGCACAAAATTGTTAAATTTCTGGCTTAGAATCAAATCTCTAAATGGCGCCGCGAATCGAGCAGGCCGCTGAAATGAGAGATCGAACGCTACGTTCCGGGCCGCTTTTCGGATGCGCCATTTAGTCAATCCATTTAGCATTTCTAATCATGGAGCATCGTCGATGACTGTTTCCGCACCCGAGCATCTTCGCGCCAATTACGCATCCGGCGTCGCGACCTGGTTTGCTCTGATCACGCCCGCATGGCAAGGCGCGGAAGCCGTGATCGCGCTCAACATGCAGGCAGCGCGCGCGGCGCTCAACGAGAACGAAGCCGCGTTCAAGGGCGCCTTGCAAACCGGCAGCCCGGTGGAATTCTTCACGCAGCAAGTGAGCGCCTCGCAGCAACTGGCCGCGAAAAGCCTCTCGTATAGCCGCCATCTATTCGACATCGCCACGAAGACTCAAGCCGCATGGACCGAAGTCGTGCAAGCGCAGGCCACGCAGCAAGAGCGCGGCCTGAAGGCGTTGACCGATCAATTCTCAAAGCATGCACCCGCGGGTTCGGAAGCCTTTATCGCGGCCATGCGCTCCACGTTTTCCGCGTTCGGCAATGCTGCCGAGAGCATTCGCGGCATGACCCGTCAGGCCATCGAAGCGACGCAAGGTCAATTCGACACGGCCGCCGCCACGGCCAGCGCGGCCGCCAAACAATAATCCTTCGCTTTACGTCACGCGGAATGACGCTGCGCACGACGTCGTGTGCTCAGCGTCTTTCGCGGTTTCACCGATTCGTCATTCGCATGTGATAAGACCTCAAACCGCTGCGTCGATCATGTCATCGCATGCGTGGTGGGTCGTTCGATCAGCGTGAATATGCATCGCGGATTTCGTGAGTACTTCTAACGCAGGAATGGATAATGACTGAGATTGTGATCGTTTCGGCCGCCCGCACCGCGGTAGGCAAGTTCGGTGGCTCGCTCGCGAAGGTGGCGGCGCCGGATCTGGGTGCCATCGTCATCAAGGCGGCGCTGGAGCGCGCGGGACTGAAGCCCGAGCAGGTCAGCGACGTGATTCTGGGGCAGGTGCTGACGGCCGGTTCGGGCCAGAACGTGGCGCGTCAGGCTTCGATCAAGGCGGGTCTGCCGGCGGCCGTGCCTGCGATGACGATCAACAAGGTCTGCGGTTCGGGCCTGAAAGCGGTGATGCTGGCCGCGAACGCGATCATCGCGGGCGACGCAGAGATCGTCGTGGCGGGCGGTCAGGAAAACATGAGCGCGGCGCCGCATGTGCTGCCGGGCTCGCGCGACGGCTTCCGCATGGGCGATGCGAAGCTGATCGACAGCATGATCGTCGACGGCCTGTGGGACGTGTACAACCAGTACCACATGGGCGTCACGGCCGAGAACGTCGCGAAGGAATACGGCATCACGCGCGAGGAACAGGACGCGTTCGCCGCAGCCTCGCAGAACAAGGCGGAAGCCGCGCAGAAGGCCGGTCGGTTCGACGACGAAATCGTGCCGGTCGAAATTCCGCAGCGCAAGGGTGATCCGCTCGTGTTCAAGACCGATGAATTCGTGCGTCATGGCGTGACGGCGGAATCGCTCGCGAGCCTGAAGCCCGCGTTCGCGAAAGAAGGCACGGTGACGGCGGCGAATGCGTCGGGGATCAACGACGGCGCGGCGGCGGTGGTCGTGATGTCGGCGAAGAAGGCCGAAGAACTCGGTTTGAAGCCGCTCGCGCGCATCAAGGCGTACGCGAGCGCGGGCGTCGATCCGAAGGTGATGGGCATCGGTCCGGTACCGGCGTCGAAGCGCTGCCTGGAACGTGCGGGCTGGTCGGCGAGCGACCTCGATCTCATGGAGATCAACGAGGCGTTCGCGGCGCAGGCGCTCGCGGTGAACAAGCAGATGGGCTGGGACACGTCGAAGATCAACGTGAACGGTGGCGCGATTGCGATCGGCCATCCGATCGGCGCGTCGGGTTGCCGGATTCTGGTGACGCTGCTGCACGAAATGCAGCGCCGCGACGCGAAGCGCGGTCTGGCATCGCTGTGCATTGGCGGCGGCATGGGCGTGGCGCTCGCGCTCGAGCGCGGCTGATCCACCTTTAAGGTTGATGGGGTCCCGCACGGCGCCGGCGTGCCGGCGGGCCCCAAAAAAGTGTTCGCGCAATATCAGACGTTAGTAAAACCCGCGCGCGCTTGCTTGCGGCGTCCCCACACACACGACGCTTGCCGGGCAACGAACAACGTGACGAACCATCGAGTGGTGTCACGCCATTATATGAAGTATGACTCTCGCGGATATACAGGATGACTAATCGTATTGCATTGGTAACGGGTGGAATGGGCGGTCTTGGCGAGGCGATCAGCGTGCGCCTGCACGACGCGGGCTACAAGGTCGTCGTCACGCATTCACCCGATAACGCCGGAGCGAAGGACTGGCTGTCGCGCATGGAGTCGGCGGGCCGCGGATTTCATGCGTATGCGATGGACGTGGCGGATTACGATTCGTGCCAGCGCGGCGCCGACAAGATTCAGAGCGAAATCGGTCCGATCGACATTCTGGTGAACAACGCCGGCATCACGCGCGACATGACGTTCCGCAAGCTCGACAAGGTGAACTGGGACGCGGTGCTGCGCACCAATCTCGATTCGATCTTCAATATCTCGAAGCCCTTGTGCGACGGCATGGTGGAGCGCGCGTGGGGGCGCATCATCAATATTTCGTCGGTGAACGGGTCGAAGGGGGCGGTGGGACAGACCAATTACGCGGCCGCGAAAGCCGGTATGCACGGTTTCACCAAATCGCTCGCGCTGGAAGTGGCGCGCAAGGGCGTGACGGTGAATACGATTTCGCCGGGTTATCTCGCGACGAAAATGGTCACCGCGATTCCGCAGGACATTCTCGATTCGAAGATCCTGCCGCAAATTCCGATGGGCCGTCTCGGCAATCCGGACGAAGTGGCGGCGCTCGTGCTGTTTCTGTGTTCGGACGACGCAGGTTTCGTGACCGGCGCGAATATTCCGATCAACGGCGGCCAGCACATGCAGTGACGCAGTGATGCAGTATTGAAGTGAAGACAACGCGCGCCGTGGTGCGCGCGTTGTCCGTTGCGCCATTATTTCGGCAACAGGCTCTTGCGGCTGCGATTACGCGGCTTGGGCTCGACGCCCACGCGCTCATCGCGCGCGAGCACGAGGGCCGTCAACTCCTCCACGACCGTTTCGAAGGCCGGGTCGGCCTGCGAGATATACAGCCATTTCCCGAGCACGGGATGCGGGCGCAGCGCCGGAATCGCGTCGATCAGCGCCGCGTGACGGTCTTTCGACGTGCACACGAGCATGCCGCTCCAGGGCTCGCCGCGATCGGCGGCAATCAGACAGAGCAGGCCGTCGAGATAGGCGGCGTCGCAGCCGAACATCAGCTTGCGGACGTAATTCGGTTCGCGCTCGAAGGCGTCGAAAATCCAGACCAGCGAATTGCGGATGGAAGACGGCATGGTGTTCGGTTCCTCGACGGTCCCGCCACGAGCGGGACCTCGCGAAACATCATACGTGATCGCGCCGCTCAGGCCGCCTTGCGGTCGAGCGAGAACGACACCATCAACACGGCGATGCCGAGCACCGCGAGAATCGCGCCCACCCAGCCGGTCGCGATCCAGCCGAAACCCATCGCGATCACAATGCCGCCGAGCCACGCGCCGAGCGCATTGGCGATATTGAACGCGCTGTGATTGAGCGCGGCGGCGAGCGATTGCGCGTCCCCGGCCACGTCCATCAGGCGCGACTGGAACGCCGGCGTGCAGGCGGAACCGAAGCCCACGCAGAACAGAATCGGCAGCATCGCCCAGAGATGCGGCGCGGCGACCACGAACACGAGCAGGATGACCGCCGTGAACGCGTACATGCCGAACATGGTGCGCTTGAGCCAGCGGTCGGCGAGCCAGCCGCAGGCCATATTGCCGAGAATCATGCCAACGCCGATCAGCGCAAGCGCCCACGGCACGTGATAGCTGGCGACGTGCGTGACTTCGGTGAGCGTGGACGCCACATAGCTATAAACCGAGAAAATGCCGCCGAAGCCGACCGCCGAGGCGAGCAGCGTGAGCAGCACTTGCGGGCGGCCGAGCGCGCCGAGTTCGGTCAGCGGGCTCGCCTTGTTCGACATCGGCAATGCCGGCACCGACCACGCGATCATGCCCGCCGTGACGAGCGCGATGATCGCCACCGCCGCGAAACACGCCTGCCAGCCGAGGCCCTGACCGAGCCAGGTGGCGACCGGCACGCCAATCACATTCGCGACGCTCAGTCCCAACATGACCTTGCCGATGGCCGCGCCGCGTTTGTGCGGCGGCACGAGCGCGGCGGCGGCGAGCGCGGCGAGGCCGAAATACGCGCCGTGCGGCAGACCGGCAATAAAGCGGCTCACGAGCACGAGCGAGTAGCTGTGGAAAATCGCGCTCGCGCCATTGCCGATCGCGTAAAGCAGCATCAGCAGAATCAGCAGCGCGCGCCGCGGCATTCTCGCGAGCAACACGGTGATCAACGGCGCGCCGACGACCACGCCCGCCGCATACGCGCTGATCATATGGCCCGCTTGCGGAATCGATACGTGCAGATCGCCGGCCATTTCGGGCAGGATGCCCATCGCGGCGAATTCGGCGGTGCCGATGGCGAATCCGCCCAGGGCAAGCGACAGTTCGGCGATGCCGAGCCCGTGCGGCGGCTCGATCGGCGCCACGACGCGCTCGACGTGTTCTTCCCGAACAGGGGTTTCTGCAGAGGCACTCATGAATTTTTCTAAAGACTTATTGCGTACTGGATGGGCGATTTGCCCATTTGGCGTGGTGGAAAGCGGGTTGACGGAGGCTGCAGGTTAAATGAACAAAATAAATGCACAAATCAAGTGCAAAAAAGCAAGCAAAAAGACGGTGTGAAGCGAATGCGCAGACGAAAGCTTTGGGTGACCGCGAGCGGGCGTTGAGCGGTTCAGTGGGCGTTCGGTCAGTTTGGTTCGGTCGGTGATTTGGCCGGTGATTTGGCCAGTGATGTTGCCGGTGTATTGCCCGGCGGTTTGCCATCTTTCAGATGAGACCGGTTCGCAGCGTATCACCTGTTGCACGTTCGCGCATGACAACGCCGCATCCGCGATCACGAATCAGCGCTCGTTGGCCGACATCTCGGATGTGGGGTGTATCGAGTCCGGCTTCGTTCGCCACCGATATGCAACTGACTATATTGCGCGCAAACGAAACGGCAAATCGCTTTCACACCGAGACGCAGCGTGCGTTCTTGGTGGTGATCGTGCGGCGCGACGCGGCGCTGATCGGCTGTTGCGTGAGCTTGCGTTCGGCGATGGAAAGCGTCCGCGAAGGACAGTTCTTCGCGTCATTATATGATTTGTAGACAATGACGATCCCGTTTGCCAAAAAATGTGCGCATGAAGCGGTGTGCCTCGATGGGTATTCTGGGCTGGAAGGCGCAGATCTTGTGCCTTCACGTGATCGTCGCTTCACTTTTGCCACGCGCTATCAGATGAACGGCCAGGCGCACAAGCCGGTGCAAAAACGCGCTTCAATCGCAACCGCTTATCGTGTGCGATGACGATTGCGAAGTCGCGATCGACGGTATCGATCGCTTCATTTCGCCACGCCACTCAAGCGCGAATCGAATCGCCCTTGGCGGCCATTGGCGTCCTGGCGGATCATCGTTCTTAAAAGAAAAACACAACCGCAGACGTGCGCGACTACCGATAGTCGAAATCACGATGCCGGTCTTGCATGAAAAATGCGGCAAAGACGGCGCAGCACTTTTTTCGCGGCGATAGAAGCCTGCGCAAGCGCATGCACAAGCGTCGTATGTTTCAATTTTTGAAACTGCGGACCGGCTTCATCAAGCGCACGACATGGCATGCGAAGAGAAAAATGACTGGGTATTTCGTTCGCTGTTAGCTTGTGGTGAAAGCGTTCGAAAGATTTTCGTGGCGAAAAAGTCAATTTCAGCCCGTCTATTGATCGAATACGGACACGCAATTTGCATGTGTTGCCGATTTGCCTTCATAATCTGCGTGGCGCAATGATATCGCCACAATGTCTCCGGCCAAACTTCGAGATGCCAAAGAAGTCTTTTTCAGGCAGAGCCGGCAGACGCATTCCTGACAGGGAGGGAAGAATGGTTACGCTCGACTCGATCAACTCGAAAATTGCAAAACTCCAGAAGCAGGCGACCGCCATTGCGGAAAAGCAGACTTCGGTCGGCCTCGCGAAAATTCGCGATCTGATGCACAAGCATGGCTTGAGCCTCGTCGATATCGAAAGCTTTGTCGGGAAAAGGCGCGGTCGCAAGCCGGGCGTCAAGGCCGCGAACGGCGTCGTTAAAACGCGGCGTGCAAGCGCGCCGGTCGCGCCGAAATACGCCGACCCGAAAACGGGCGCAACGTGGACCGGCCGTGGCCGTGCACCGGCCTGGATTCGCGACGTGAAAGACCGCTCGAAATTCCTGATCGCCGGCGCGGTGGAAAGCAAGGCCGCCGCAGCAAAGAAAGCACCAGCAAAACGCGCTGCTGCCAAGAAGCCGGTTGCAGCGAAGAAGGCCGCTGGCCGTCGCGCAGCAGCACCGGCTGGCGCCACGCGCGCACGCAAGACCGTCGCTGCGAAAAAGCGCGGTGCGCCGCGCAAGACGGCTGCAAAGGCGGCAACGACTGCTGCAGCACCGGCAGCGGCTGCAGAATAAAGCCACATGGTGGTCGAATAACCGTGGCTGGCGGAGCGCTGCTTCGCTTTTCGATGGCGCAATGCCGGCTACGGTCGTTAATTCCTTTACCGCTTCACCGCTTGATCGTTTCGACCGCTCAGTTCAACAGCTAACATCAACAGCTAACTTCAACAGCGAGTCGGTTTATCTTCCGCTCCTCCAATCTGCAATCTGCAATCGCGTGGTGCATTCTGCTGCACTGCGCCAATTCCACTCGATTTCCCTACATTTCCAGTTAGCCCTGAATCGCGCGACGAGAAAACTCGCGCGCCAAAAGTTGGGCGACTCGCGGAAGCCGAACCGTTTTTCCCCAGGCGCGTTTTAATTCGCCTGACTTCGTACGAACACGTTACTGCATCGCCAGTTGGCTAAAGGCGGCACATATTTGATCAGTTTTCCGAACGATTCAAGCGCCTTCGATCGCAAGGCGTTCGCTTTCATGCGCCTGTCGTTAGTCCGGCCGACAGGCGCTCGCCGTGCCCGCCTGATCGTTTTCACCTACGCTTTCGACAGACGATCTCCACCCGGCCGCACGGACACCCGCACGCCCTTCGATCGAATTCAGCGGGTTTCTCCGATTTCATGCCCCCGCGCGGAGCCCGATTGCGAAGTCTTGCAATCCCCATCTGTTTCGTTTATCGACTGGTTCGCGCGCCACTGCGTTCGGGCACCGCGCTGTGATCCGCCGCAAGCCGCGCCAGGCCTTATGCGGCTTGCCTTTCAGGCTTGCAAGCCTGGCGCGGAAAGCGTCGCGCTGCCCCTTGCATTCCACGTTCGGCCGCTTGACTTGTGGTTAACCCGTAGTAGCCTCGGGTCGGCGGTCTCCTTATTGTCAGCGCCAATCGACCGGAAAATCCGGCGAGCGCGGCTAGACAAGATGAATTCGCGGTGCGCGTAGCACGAATGTGCGGGCAGCACCGCCATGACAGAGGAGACGAGGCAATGGCGGGGAGCAGGGTTATCGACATCAAGGCCTTCATCGACGAGCAGAAGATTACGGCGTACCAGTGGTTGCTGGTCGCACTGTGTTTTCTCGTGGTGACGGCGGACGGCATGGACGTGGCGATCATGGGTTTCGTCGCGCCGCCGATTCTTCACGAATGGGCGATTTCCCGCCCCGCGTTTGGCCTCGTCATGAGCGCGGCGCCGCTCGGCCTCGTGATTGGCGCGCTGGTGGCGGGTCCGTCGTCGGACCGCTTCGGGCGCAAGGTGGTGTTGCTGTCGTCGATTTTCGTCTTCGGGATCTTCACGATCGCGACAGCGTTCACGAGCACGCCGACTGAAATGGCCGTGCTGCGTCTGCTGACCGGTATCGGTCTCGGCGCGGCGATGCCGAACACGACGACGCTGCTGTCGGAGTACGCGCCGCAACGCAAGCGCGCGCTGATGATCACCATCATGTTCACGGGCTTCAATCTGGGCTCGGCGCTGATTGGTTTCGTCGCGGGCTGGCTGATTCCGACGCACGGCTGGCGTGCGGTGCTGATCGTCGGCGGTGCGTTGCCGCTGGTGATGATCCCGCTGCATCTGTGGCTGCTGCCGGAATCGGCGCGTCTGCTGGCGGTGCGTGGTGCGGCCTCGGCGCGGATCGCGCAGATCCTGAACCGCGTCTGCGAAGGCCGCTTCACGGGTGAGGAGCGCTTCATCTCGAACGAGCCGCCGGTGCCGTCGCGCAAGCCCATCGGCATCCTGTTCTCGCAGGGCTATGGCGCGATGACGCTGCTGTTGTGGGTGACGTATTTCATGGGCCTGCTGGTGATTTATCTGCTGACGGGCTGGCTGCCGACGCTGATCAAGGACGCGGGCCTTTCGGTGACGGTCGCGGCCAACGTGACGGCGATGTTCCAGATCGGCGGCACGATCGGTGCGGTGATCGTCGGCTGGCTGATGGACAAGACGCGTCCCGCGCCGGTGATCAGCGCGGCTTACGTGGGCGGCGGGCTGTGCGTGCTGGCGGTGGCGTCGGTGGGCGCGCTGTCGTCGAGCTTGACGATGCTGGTGTTTGCTGCGGGCTTCTGCATGAGCGGCGCGCAGACGGGGTTGAATGCTTTTGCCCCGGGCCGTTATCCGACCCAGGCGCGCGCCACGGGCGTGAGCTGGATGCTGGGCATGGGCCGTTTCGGCAGCATTTTCGGCTCGGCGATCGGCGGTGCGCTGCTCGGTCTCGGCTGGGGTTTCGAGTCGATTCTCGCGACGCTGGCGGTGCCGGCGGTGCTCGCAGCCATCGCGATCCTGTTCGCGCAGCGTACGAGCGTGGCGGCGGCGAACGCGACGGTGGGCGCCTCGCATTGAACCGTTTCAAGAATTTTTCATGTAGTACGGAATACTGATGATCATTGACATCCACGGTCACTACACGACCGCTCCCAAGGCGCTGGAAACGTGGCGCAACCGCCAGATCGCGGGCATCAACAGCCCGTCGGAGATGCCGTCCGTCTCCGAGCTGAAGATCAGCGACGACGAGCTGCGCGAGTCGATCGAGCAGAACCAGTTGCGCCTGATGCGCGAGCGCGGCCTCGACCTCACGGTGTTCAGCCCGCGGGCCAGTTTCATGGCGCACCACATCGGCGATTACGAAGTCTCCGCTACGTGGGCCGCGATCTGCAACGAGCTGTGCTACCGCGTGAGCCAGCTGTTTCCGGAGCATTTCATTCCAGCCGCGATGCTGCCGCAAAGCCCCGGCGTGGATGTCGCCACCTGTATTCCCGAACTCGTGAAGTGCGTGGAGCAGTACGGCAATGTCGCGATCAATCTGAATCCGGATCCCTCGGGCGGCCACTGGACGAGCCCGCCGCTCTCCGACCGCTCGTGGTATCCGATCTACGAGAAAATGGTCGAGTACGACATTCCGGCGATGGTGCACGTGAGCACGAGCTGCAACGCGTGCTTCCACACCACCGGCGCGCATTATCTGAACGCGGACACGACGGCGTTCATGCAATGCCTCACGTCGGATCTGTTCCGCGATTTCCCCACGCTGAAATTCGTGATTCCGCACGGCGGCGGCGCGGTGCCGTATCACTGGGGCCGTTTCCGCGGTCTCGCGCAGGAAATGAAAAAGCCGCTGCTCGAAGAGCATCTGCTGAAAAACATTTTCTTCGACACCTGCGTGTATCACCAGCCGGGCATCGACCTGCTGACGAAGGTGATTCCGGTCGACAACATTCTGTTCGCCAGCGAAATGATCGGCGCGGTGCGCGGCATCGATCCGCAAACGGGCCATTATTTCGACGATACGAAGCGCTACGTGGAAGCCGCGGACATGAACCCGGACCAGCGCTACAAGATTTACGAAGGCAATGCGCGTCGCGTGTATTCGCGCCTCGACGCCACGCTCAAGGCACAAGGACGTTGAACATGACTGAACTCGGAGTGGTGTATCGCAACATCGCCCGCGCGGAACGCCGCGCGGCGGACGAACTCGGCGCGCTGGGCAGCGCGACCGTGCACGAAGCCATGGGCCGCGTCGGCCTGATGAAGCCGTATATGCGGCCGATCTACGCGGGCGCGCCGGTGAGCGGCACGGCCGTGACGGTGCTGCTGCATCCCGGCGACAACTGGATGATGCACGTGGCCGCCGAGCAGATTCAGCCCGGCGACATCGTGGTCGCGGCCA
Organism: Paraburkholderia tropica; assembly: GCF_014171495.1. NCBI lineage: Bacteria > Pseudomonadati > Pseudomonadota > Betaproteobacteria > Burkholderiales > Burkholderiaceae > Paraburkholderia > Paraburkholderia tropica. The sequence goes on along the minus strand of NZ_CP049136.1, from coordinate 759,267 downwards.
TCACGGCCGAATGCACCGACGGTTATTTCGGCGACCTGCTGGCGACCAGCTTCAAGGCGCGCGGCGCGCGTGCGCTGATCATCGACGGCGGCGTGCGCGACGTGAGCGTGCTGCAGGAAATGGGCTTCCCGGTGTGGAGCAAGGCCATTTCGTCGAAGGGCTGCATCAAGGCGACGCTCGGCTCGGTCAATATTCCCGTGGTGTGCGCGGGCGCGCTCGTGAATCCGGGCGACGTGATCGTGGCCGATAACGACGGCGTGGTCGTGGTGCCGTCGGCGAAGGCCGTCGATACGCTCGATAAAGCCATCGCACGCGAATCGTTCGAAGGCGAAAAACGCGCGAAGCTCGCTTCGGGCGTGCTCGGCCTCGACATGTACAAGATGCGCGAGCCGCTCGAAAAGCTCGGGCTGCGCTATATCGACTGAGTGGTTTTCGCTGGGTTGTCGCGGTTGTCGTAGCGCTTCGGCGCATGCAGGCAAGTGAGGCACGGCATCAGGCAGGTGGAAGGAGACAGAGCATGTTCAAGTGGTACACCGAGTTGACGAAGCCGGAGAAGCGCACCTACTGGGCGTGCTTCAGCGGCTGGGGACTCGATGCGATGGATACGCAGATGTATGCCCTCGCGATTCCCACGCTGATCGCCCTCTGGGGCATGACGCGCGGCCAGGCCGGCATTCTGGGCACGACGGTGCTCATCATGGCGTCGCTGGGCGGCTGGATCGCGGGTATTCTCGCCGACCGCTACGGACGCGTGCGCATCCTGCAGATCACCATTCTGTGGTTCTCGGCGTTCACGCTGCTCTCCGCGTTCACCGACTCGTTCTGGCAACTGATGATCACGCGCGGGCTGCAAGGCCTCGGCTTCGGCGGCGAATGGGCCGTGGGCGCGGTGCTCATCAGCGAAACGATCCGTCCGCAAGTGCGCGGCCGCGCGGTCGGCTCGCTTCAGGCGGGCTGGGCCGTGGGCTACGGCGTGGCCGTGCTGCTCTCCACCTTGCTGTTCAACACGCTCGAACCGGCGCTCGCGTGGCGCGTGATGTTCGCCATCGGCCTGCTGCCGACGCTGCTCGTGCTGTGGATTCGCCGACACATCAAGGAAGCGCCGGTGTTCGCGCAGATCCAGCGCGAGCACGCCGAGGACCGCCCGAGCATCTGGGAAGTGTTCGCCGCGCCCACGCGCATGACCACCTTCAAGGCGATCCTGCTGACGTTCGGCATCTACGGCGGCAACTACGTGATGATTACGTGGCTGCCGGCGTATCTGAAACTCGCGCTGCATCTGTCGATCACGAACGTGGGCGGCTATCTCGCGATCAACATTCTCGGTTCGTTCGCGGGCGCGTTCCTGAACGGCTGGATGGCGGATCGCTTCGGCCGCCGTTATACGTTCATCGTGATCGCGTGCCTGCAGGCGATTGCCGTGGCCACGTACACGCTCGTGCACATCACGCTGCCGGTCACGCTGGTGCTCGGCTTCGTGCTGGGCACGCTGCAATCGGGCACGGCGGCGGGCACCGGTGCGTATATCGCCGAACTGTTCCCGACGCGCATCCGTGCATCGGCGCAAGGGCTGTGCGGCAACGCGGGCCGCGCGATCGGCGCGATCATGCCGACGATGGTCGGCGTGTTGAGCGCGAAACTCGAACTCGGCGCGGCGATGGGCATCTGCGCGTGCGTCTCGTATCTGCTCGTGGTGACGGCGGCGCTGATGCTGCCCGAAACGCGCGGCCGCGATCTCTCGCAGGTCGCAACGGACGACGACGCGGAGCGCGCGCAAGACACGCAACCCTCCGACGCGCGTCTGCAACGCGTGAGCGTCACCGAGGACGCAGGCGGCGCGCGCCGCCCGTAAATCAGACGTGATGCAGCAACGGCGCCGCGTGGAGGCTCACGCGGCGCCGTTGTCATTTCTGCCCGCCGACATGGCGCTCGCGAAGGGATCGCGCCCCGTTCGACACGCGTGAAATCGCGCCATCGCCGCCCTCGCGGATCGTTCCCGCTAGAATTGGCAGCATGGACGCCGCCTGCGCGCATCCGACACTCCCTGCCATTCTCCGATTCGATCCACGCGTGACCACCGCCACCCTCGAACAACTGCGCGCCGGCCGCCTTGCCGGCGCACGACAGCTCAAGCTCGCTTGCGGGTTGACCGAATTCCCGCGCGAGATTTTCGATCTCGCCGACACGCTGGAAGTGCTCGACCTTTCGGGCAACGCGCTGACTTCGCTGCCCGACGACCTGCCGAAGCTGCGCCATCTGCGCATTCTGTTCGCGTCGAATAATCCGTTCACCGAGCTGCCGCCGATGCTCGGCGATTGCGCGTCGCTGAGCATGGTCGGTTTCAAGGCGAACCGCATTCGCCACGTTGCGGCGAGCGCGCTGCCGCCGTCATTGCGCTGGCTGATCCTGACCGACAACAACATCGATGCGTTGCCGCAGGAAATCGGCGATCGTCCGCAATTGCAGAAACTGATGCTGGCGGGCAACCGGCTGCGCGCGCTGCCGGAGACGATGGCGGCCTGCGAGCGGCTCGAACTGCTGCGGGTGTCGGCGAACCGGCTCGACGCGTTGCCGGACTGGCTGTTGCGTCTGCCGCGGCTCGCGTGGCTGGCTTATGCGGGCAATCCGCTGAATGCGACGCGCGAACAGGCTGCGCTCACGGATGCCTCGGTGCCCGATATCGACTGGCATACGCTCGCGCTCGGGCAAACGCTGGGCGAGGGCGCGTCGGGCGTGACGCATCGCGCGACGCGTCTGTTGAAGGACGGGCATCCGGCCGAAGCGGTCGCCGTGAAGCTGTTCAAGGGCGCGGTGACCAGCGACGGATTGCCGGAACTGGAAATGGCGGCGTGTTTGCAGGCGGGGCCGCATCCGAATCTGATTCCCGTGCTGGGCAAGGCCACGGGGCATCCGCTCGGCGAGCATGGGCTCGTGATGGCATTGATCGATCCGGCGTTCGGCAATCTCGCCGGGCCGCCGAGTCTCGATTCGTGCACGCGCGATGTGTACGCCGCCGATACGCTGTTCGACCGGACCGTGGCGCTGCGGATCGCGAGCGGAATGGCGTCGGCGGCGCGGCATCTGCATCGGCGCGGGATCATGCACGGCGATCTGTATGCGCACAATATTCTGCATGACGGCGCGGGGCACGCGTTGCTCGGGGATTTTGGCGCGGCGTCGTTGTTCGACGCGCGCGACGAGTCGCTGGCGCAGTCGCTCGAGCGGATCGAGGTGCGGGCGTTCGGGTGTTTGCTCGAGGAACTGGCGTCTCGCCTGGTGGGGGAGGCTGGCGAGCTGGCTGCGGCGTTTCAGGCGCTGGTTACGGATTGTCTGGCCGCAAGCGTCGAGCACAGACCGTCGTTCGACGAGGTCGTGGAGCGCCTGGCGCCGCTATAACGGATATGGCGGCGCGGGCGCGCCGCGAATGCACCGTCTGCGGCACCGTCTGGAACACGTCGGCGAGCAGGAACAGCGGCGTCACTCCTTCGTGTGCAGACTGTCGAGCGAACGTTTGCGCAGGCGCGTTTCATGAAGCGCGCCGGCGGCGTCGAGCACCGGATACGCCGTCGAGCAGAACAGCGAATTCAGCCGCTTCATATTGCTGATCAGATCGAGGTGCAGCGCGCTGGTTTCCACGCTGCGAAGCGACTGGCCTGCCAGCCGGTCCAGATGCTTGTGGGAATACACGCGCTCCAGATCGCGGAAGCGTTCCTTCTCGGCCAGAAGCTGCTCCGCGCAGCGCAGATCGTTGTTCAGGAACACCGACAGGCCTAGCCGCAGATTGCTCACCAGCCGCGCGTGCAGATCGTCGAGTTCACCCAGTCCTTCCTCGGAGAACGCGAGCCGCTGGGAGATCTTTTTCTCTTCGATGTCGCTCACGATGCGCTCGATGATGTCGCCCGCATGTTCGAGATTGATCGTGAGGGAAATGATGTCCGTCCAGCGGCGGCTTTCGGCTTCATCGAGCTGCTCGCGCGAGATCAGCGTCAGATAGCTTTTCACTTCGGCGTAGAGCTGGTCGACGTCGTCGTCCATGCGCATGGTTTCGCGCGCGACGGCGAGATCGTTGCGTCTGAGCAGTTCCGACACGTTCTCCAGCATCACGCCGACGATGTCGCCAATCCGCAGCACTTCGCGCGACGCGTTGGCCAGCGCGAGTCCCGGCGTGGCCAGCCCGGCGGGGTCGAGATGGAGCGGACGCAGTTCGCCGGCCACCTGCGGCCGGTCGGGCAACAAGCGACGGCAGATGGCGGCGACCCGGTCGACCATCGTGAGGCAGGCGCAACACCGCACCGTGTTGTAGATGAGATGGAAGCCGACCACGGCCTCGCGCGGATTCGAAATGATGACCGGCAATGCGCGTGCGAGCAACGAGGCGAACGGCAGGATAATCACCGCGCCGAGCAGCTTGAAGGCGAAACTGCCCACGGCGAGGCGGCGCGCCGCGGCGTTTTGGGGCAATGCGCTCATCAGCGCGAGCAGACCGCTGCCGAGATTCGCGCCGACCACGAGACACAAGGCGACCTTCAACGAAATGACGCCGGAGGAGGCGAGCGTCGCGGTCAAAAGAACGGCGGCGAGGCTCGAATACGAGAGCATCGCGAAGGCCGCGCCGACGAGCGCATCGAGCATCGTGTCGCCGGTCAGGGCGCTGAACATCACCCGGACGCTCGTGCCCTGCATCATCGGTTGCGCCGCTTCCACGATCAGGTGAAGCGCCAGCAGGATCAGACCGAGCCCGATGAGCGTGCGCCCGGTCTGGCCGGCGCGCGTCTGCTTGCGCGTGAGAAACAGCGGTACGCCGGCGAGTATCAGCAGCGGAGACAGCCACGACAGATCGAGTGTCAGCACCCGCGCCATGAGCGCGGTGCCCACGTCGGCGCCCAGCATGATGGTCAGGCCGCTGGCCAGCGACACCATGCCTTGCGCGGCGAACGACGAGATGATGACCGCCGTGGCGTTACTGCTTTGCACGAGGCTGGTGACGCCCAGCCCGGCAAGAAAGGCCTTGAGGCGGCTACCCGTGCTGCGGCCGAGGATCGCGCGAAGATCGGCGCCGAGCACGCGCAGTATGCCGGTGCGAACGATGTGTGTGCCCCACACCAGAAGCGACACACCGGAAAGCAGATTCAGAAGGATCAACACGATAGGCGACGGTTACTGCACGACTTTGGGGCCCCGTTGACGGGGCGCCTTGCGATCGGCGTCTGGATGTAACACTAGTGTCACACAGAATGGCGCGATTCGATGCGATAAAAAACGGCGGCCGTTTTCTTAAAGCAGCCGGGTCCCGATCCACCAGGCCATTGCCGCCATCGCCGCGGAAGCCGGGATGGTGAGCACCCAGGCCCAGATGATATTGCCCGCCACGCCCCAACGCACCGCGGAGAGCTTCTGCGTGGCGCCGACGCCGACGATCGCGCCGGTGATGGTATGCGTCGTCGAAACGGGAATGCCGAGCCCCGAGGCGACGAATAAGGTGAGCGCGCCGCCGAGTTCGGCGCAAAAACCGCCCACCGGCTTGAGCTTCGTGATCTTCTGCCCCATCGTCCGCACGATGCGCCATCCGCCGAAAAGGGTTCCGAGTCCCATCGACGCATAGCATCCGGCGGCCACCCAGAGCGGCGGCGCGACGGCGTTGTGCGATGCATAGCCCGCGGCGATCAGCAGCATCCAGATAATGCCGATGGTCTTCTGCGAGTCGTTGCCGCCGTGCCCGAGGCTGTAAAGGCCCGCCGAGATCAATTGCAGGCTGCGGAACTGGCGATCCACCTTGCTTTGCGGCACGCGGAAATAGAGCCAGGCGATGCCGAGCATGAAGCACGAGCCCAGCACGAAACCCAGCACCGGCGAGATGACGATGAAGGCCACGGTCTTCATGACGCCGTCGAGATTCAGCGCGCCCCAGCCGGATTTGGCCAGCGCCGAGCCGACCAGTCCGCCGATCAGCGCATGCGACGAACTGGAGGGAATGCCGTAGTACCAGGTGATGAAATTCCAGCCGATGGCGCCGATCAGTGCGCCGAACACCACGTACTGATCGACTATCGCGGGATCGATCGTGCCTTTGCCGATGGTGGCGGCCACGCCGAGGTGAAAGACAAAATACGCAACGACGTTGAAGAACGCCGCAAATGCGACCGCTTGCTGCGGCTTCAACACCCCGGTGGACACCACGGTCGCAATGGCGTTGGCGGCGTCGTGAAACCCATTCATGAAGTCAAACAGGAGGGCGATCGCGACGAGCAGAATGATGGCCCAGAGAGCGAGTTGAATCGGATGCATGGTTGAATTCGCTCAAGCGTTTTCCAGCACAATGCCCTCGATAATGGTTGCGGCGACCTCGCATTTATCGGTAATGGTTTCAAGCAGTTCGTAGACGCTTTTCAGTTTGATGAGCGTCTTGACATCGGCTTCCTCGCGGAATAGCCGCGAGATCGCGATACGCAGCAACCGGTCGACTTCGGATTCGAGTTCGTCGATTTCCTTGCAGCATCGCAGGATCTGATCTGCCTGCTTCATGTCGGAAAGCATGCTGACGGCCTGCTGAACCTGAATGGCTGTCTTCGTGCTCAGCCGCGCGAACTCGATCGCATCGTCGGGCAACGCTTGCACGTCATACAGCGTAATGGTGTTCGCAACATCCTCAATCACGTCGATGATGTCATCCAGCGTGTTGATGAGCTGCTGGATCTGATCGCGATCCAGCGGCGTGATGAAGGTCTTGTGCAGCAGATCGTTGCAGTCGCGAGTCAGTTTATCGGCCGACTTTTCGTTGATCTTGATGTTTCGCCGGTGTCGCTCCGCGTCGTCGAGATTCTCGATCAGCTTTTCGAGAGCATGACTGCCGTCCACGATATATCGGGCATGGGCATTGAAAATCTCGAAAAAATTGCCGTCTCTGGGCATGAATCGGCCGAACATAGGGCATTACCTCGGGTTTGATGGCGCGCCGACCGCGTCATCGAAAAACCGCTCATGATACAGGCATTTGAATTGCGCCTTGTCCGGCCAATATTGGCTGGATTGTGTGCCGCAAACGCGCACACGATCGTACCGGCGACGGCTTGCGGCAAAACGACTGGCATGGGCGTCGGCCGCGGAACGTGGCGTGCTTGCCGACAGGCGAGTGTGTGCTTTTCTGCGGGGGCTAGCTGCCTCTGCTAACCTTTTGCTGCGACCGGCGGCGTGTAGCGAACATCCAGCCGGGACGCGAGCATGACTCAGTCATAACCCAGGGAGGAATCTTTATGTATCGCAAAGCTGTTGCGAGTGCACTTATTTGCTCGTTGTTCGGTGTGTCGGCTGTTGTGTACGCTCAACCGCATCAGGACGGTGGACCCGATGGTCAGGGTCATCCGGGCGCGAGCCACGGCGCGCCGCATGGGGCGCCGCATGGCGCACCTCACGGCAACCCGGGGCATGGTGCGCCGATGCATGACGCGTCGATTTCCCGTCCGGGCGGTCCGGTGCCGCATAACGACTGGCACAAAGGCGACCGCATTCCGCCGGAATACCGCGATCGCAACTATGTCGTCGACGACTGGCGCGGCCACGGACTCTCCGCACCGCCGCGCGGCTATCACTGGGTCGGCGTGAACGGCGACTACGTGCTGGCAGCGGTGGCGACCGGCGTGATCGCGAGCGTGCTCGCTTCGCCGCGCTAACGCATCGACGCCACGCGCCGCGTGAGTGCGGCGCGCTGGCGATCCCTTCATGACGGATATGGGCGATGACGTCGACATCCGCACGGATGTGCCGCTGTGTCGCGTGTTTCGCGACGGCGCAATGATCGCGCAATCGCACGACGTGTCCGAATACTGGTGCAAGGCTCTGGTGAGCTTCGTGATCGATTGCTCTTTCGCCTTCGACACGCGCGGGTGGATGCGGGCATCGGCATCCGCCATATCGAGCCTTTGAACGTTGAATGTCCGCGGCTTCGATCGCGAATGAACGGGGCAATTGCGAGGCTTCCACGAACGCGCGCCGCGAACGCTTTGTGCGTGGCGGAGCTGTAACGATCAGAAATATAGACTTATCAATAAGTTCTTAAGAAATCGATGCGGGGGTCGTTGATACAGAATCGAAAACAAAAAATGACCGCATCGAGGAATGACCATGAAAATAACAACCACGCGCTGCGCGGCTTTTGCCGTTTTTTCGCTGCTTGCAGGCTGTGTGACTAACCCTCAGGGGCAACTCGTCGTCGATCCCAACGTGGGCGCGGCGATTCAGAGCGTGCTCGCTCCGCCGCCGCCTGCGCCCGTCGTGGTCGAAGACTACTACGCCCCCATGCCTTATGACGCGTCGATCGCGGTCGTTGCCGATAGCGATGTGGTTTTCATCGGCGGTTCGACCTACATCTGGATTATCGGTCCGGATGGCAGACGCCATCGCCAATTCTATGCACATGGCGATCATCGCGCAGACGTTTTCCATCGACGAGATGAACTGCATAACGTGATGGCGCATCACGAAGGTCATCTGCCGGATCATGCGACGGGCAATCCGCATATGGCGGCTGGAGCCGCGCACACCGGCGCTCAACCCGGCGGCCAGCAACGTGGTGGTAATGCCGTGGCCGCACATGCGCAGGTGACGGCGCAACATGCACCTGCCAAGGCGCCGGCGCATCAGGAAAAGGACAAGAAAAAGTCGTGACTTTAAGGGCGATTCCGATAACCCCGGATCGCAAATCGCAAATCGCGTAGCGAAGTGCATCGCTACGACATTTCAGCCGGCCAATTGCCGGCTGTTTTTTTATCTGCACGCTCCGGTATTGGCACGGCAGCGCTAAAAACCGCGCGGCGTTTTTTGTGCCGGAGAAGTGCGTTGAGTGCGGGTCTATTGGATCTTCGCGTCTTCGCGTTTTGCTTTCTCCATGGCTTCCGGTTCCAGTTCTTCCGCCGACCGATTCAGGTGGACGAACACCCCCCAGGCCGCAAGCAGCAAGGCAGTGGACGCGATCAGCGCCGCCGCAAACCAGAGCTGCGAGGGATCCTGATGTAGCGCCTTGAATGTCGCCACGAGTCCCTCGATGGCAAGCGCGACGACCACAACGACAAGAAACCGGGACATGAAACGTCGTACGCGAGTCGGTCCGCTAACGTCCGCTTCCCGGATGACCTCTTCTTCGACGATCGTCTCGGCAATCTGGATTGCCACAACGGCGCCGGCCAGCAGTCCCAGCGCTTCGATGATCGATAGCGCGGCTGTCTGGTCCCACTGGTGTGTGAACGCTGTCCATCCGGTGTGTGCGGCAATCGCAATCAACATCAGCGCGGCACATGTGAAGAGAGCCGCCATCAGCCCATGGATCAGCGTAAAAAAGCGCCAAAGAGACTTCATTTGCGGCTCCCGAGGGTTGGAGGCAGGTTCTGGGTGATTTTTCTGGCCGGCGTTTCGAAGGGGAATGCGGTTTTTCGGCAATGTTCGAAATCCTCGGGAGTGTCATTGGGTAGGGATGTATGCAGATACATACATACGGATCGCCATCACTCGTCGCGGCATCATTCTGGCTGTATTTTTTGTAATCTATCAAGTGCGCGATTCAACGCTCGTCTGTTGGCCCGGCGGCGTCGTGCAGCAGCCTCCGCACCGCAAGCCATCTCGCTCGCGCGATCTCGTCTAGTCAACTGTGTGCATGCGCCGCACGGACGCTTTCTATTTGCTGTCGACCCGCACGATTCTGGGGCATGCGTCCGACGAATACGCGCTTCCTGCTGTCTGAAGCGGGCCCAATGTCCAGGGCATACCCTGGAGCGGGTGAATTTCTGAGAATTCCGCTTGCTTCAATTATTTTGTTCCCGCATCTTGTCTAGACAACACGCGAGGCGTCATCGCCTCACGAGCCGTTCCGCTGTTTCGCCAATCAAAGGAGCATCGAGATGCAGTCGAAGTACAGCAAGTTGGCCAAGGGAATGATCGGGGCGGCCATCGGCACGGCCCTGTTCGGCGGCGCCGCGCAGGCGAAGGATGTGACGATCGCGCTTGAAGGCGGCTACGCGCCATGGAACATGACGCTGCCGGGCGGCAAGCTTGGCGGCTTCGAGCCCGAACTCGCCGCGAATCTGTGCGCACGCGCGCAGCTCAAGTGCAATCTCGTGGCGCAGGACTGGGACGGCATGATTCCGGGCCTCCAGGCCGGAAAGTTCGACGTCCTGATGGATGCGATTTCGATCACGCCCGAGCGCGAGAAGATCATCGCGTTCTCGAAGCCGTATGCGTCCACGCCGGCGACCTTCGCCGTGACCGACACAAAGATCCTGCCGAAGGCGGGCCCGACCGCGGCGGCGCTCAAGCTCGACACCGACGCGAAATCGAACGCGCCCGCCGTGCAGGCGCTGCGCACCGCGCTCAAGGGCAAGACCATCGGCATCCAGTCGGGCACGGTGTACACGCGCTTCATCAACGAGAACTTCAAGGACGTTGCTTCGATCCGCGTCTACAAGACCTCGCCGGAACGCGATCTCGACCTGTCCAACGGCCGTATCGATGCCTCCTTCGACGACGTGACTTACTACGCCGCGAACGCCGACAAGAAAGAGGCGGTGCCCACCGTCGCGGCCGGCCCGAAGATCGGCGGCCCGATCTGGGGACCCGGCGAGGGCCTCGCGTTTCGCAAGCAGGACGCGGACCTGAAGGCGAAGTTCGACGCGGCAATCACGGCGGCGATTGCCGACGGCACCGTGAAGAAGCTCTCGGAGAAGTGGTTCAAGACCGACGTGACGCCCTGATTGGCGCGCGTCGCGTGAGCGCGCGCGGCCGCCGGCTCCGGAGCGAGCGGCGGCTGTCGCGCGGTGGGTTTCGCAGGCTTGCTTGAGGTGGCGTGATGGCTCTTTTCCAAATGCTCGGTTTCGGGACCGAAGGCTGGGGCGGCGTGCTCCTGCTCGGCGCGCTCATGACGGTGGTGTTGACGATCGCAGCGCTCGCGATCGGCGCGGTGTTCGGTGCGATGGTGGCGGCCGCCAAGCTCTCGCGCTTTCGCACGGCGCGCGTGATCGGCGACTTCTACACGACGGTGTTTCGCGGCGTGCCGGAACTGCTCGTCATCTATCTGTTCTATTTCGGCGGCTCGTCGCTGGTGTCCTCGATCGGGCAGTGGTTCGGCGCGGACGGCTTTATCGGCGTGCCGCCGTTCGTGATCGGCGCATTCGCCGTCGGCATGATTTCCGGCGCGTATCAGGCCGAGGTCTATCGCGCCGCCGTGCAGGCGGTGTCGCGCGGAGAACTCGAAGCCGCGCGCGCGATCGGCATGCCCACGCTCACGATGGCGCGCCGCATCCTGATTCCCCAGGTGCTGCGTTTCGCATTGCCCGGTATCGGAAACGTCTGGCAACTGAGCCTGAAAGATTCCGCGCTGATTTCGGTCACCGGTCTCGTCGAATTGCTGCGCGCGAGCCAGGTGGCGGCGGGATCGACGCATCAGTACTTCCTGTTCTTCGTCGTGGGCGGCGCGCTGTATCTCGCGATGACGGGGGTATCGAACCGCGTGTTCGGCCGGGCGGAAGCGATCGTCGGCCGCTCCTTCAAACGCAACTTCGCGCGCAACTGACGCCAGAGCGGCCCCATCATGCAAATCGACTTCGACTTTCTTCTCGACACCACGCGTCAGCTGATCGCGGCGGTGCCGGTCACGCTGGGTCTGTTCTTCGCCTCGCTCGTGATCGGCGGGCTGCTGTCGCTCGTGGTCGTCACGATGCGCGTCTCGCCGCACTGGCTGCCCAATCGCTTTGCGCGCGCGTACATCCTCGTGTTTCGCGGCTCGCCGCTGCTGATCCAGATGTTTCTCGTCTATTACGGTCTCGGCCAGTTCGGCGTGATTCGCGAGAGTTTTCTGTGGCCCGTGCTGCGCGAGCCGTATGTGTGCGCCGTGCTTTCGCTCGCGCTCTGCACGGCGGGCTATACCGCCGAAATTATTCGCGGCGGCTTGATGGCGGTGCCGGTCGGACAGATCGAGGCGGGCTATGCCATCGGCCTTTCGGGCTTCTCGCTGCTGCGCCGCGTCATCGGCCCGATCGCGCTGCGTCAGTGCCTGCCCGCGTATTCGACCGAGGCCGTGCTGCTCGTGAAGTCGACGGCGCTCGCGAGCCTCGTCACCGTGTGGGAAGTCACCGGCGTTGCGCAGCAAATCATTCAGCAAACCTATCGGACCACCGAAGTGTTCGCCTGCGCCGCGCTGATTTATCTGTGCCTGAATTTCCTCGTGGTTAGCCTGATCGGGCTGCTGGAGCGTCGCCTGTCGCGCCATCTGCGCGCCGCGCCCGTGTCAGCGCGCCGTGCTGCCACGCAACTCGAAACCCGCCGCGCCGCTTCGTGAGCCGCGCATCTCCCCGGAGAAACGTATGAACGCATTTGCACCGGTCGCCCTGTCCGTGAAGAACATTCACAAGTCGTTTGGCGACCATCACGTCCTCAAAGGTATTTCGCTCGATGCTCACGAAGGCGATGTGATTTCGATTCTCGGCGCGAGCGGCTCGGGCAAGAGCACCTTTCTGCGTTGCCTGAATCTGCTCGAAATGCCCGATGACGGTTCCGTATCGCTCGGCGGCGAAGCGCTAAAAATGAAGCGCCGCCGCGACGGAAAACTGCAACCGGAGGACCGCCGGCAGGTGGACCGCGTGCGCTCGCAACTGGGCATGGTGTTTCAGAACTTCAATCTCTGGTCGCATATGACCGTGCTCGACAACCTCATCGAAGGGCCGATGCGCGTGCTCAAGCGCACGCGCGCGGAATCGGTCGAGGAAGCCGAAGCGCTGCTCGCCAAGGTCGGTCTCGCCGACAAGCGCGCGCACTATCCCGCGCATCTGTCCGGCGGCCAGCAGCAGCGCGTGGCCATCGCGCGCGCCCTTGCGATGCATCCGAAGGTCATGTTGTTCGACGAGCCGACCTCGGCGCTCGATCCCGAACTCGTGGGCGAAGTGCTGCGCGTGATGCGCGCGCTCGCCGACGAAGGCCGCACGATGCTGGTCGTCACGCATGAAATGGGGTTCGCGAAACATGTGTCGAATCGCGTGATGTTTCTGCATCAAGGCCAGGTCGATTCGGACGGCACGCCCGACGAGGTATTCGGCGAACACAAGTCGGAACGCTTCCGCCAGTTCGTGTCGAGCCACCAGGACCGCAACGCTCACTGATTTCCAGCGCGAGTTCATCATGTCAGTCATCCGTTCCACGCGCCCGCTGGACTGGCGCGAAATCTGCGCCGTCGCCGCGGGCGCGCCGCTCGAACTGGCGCCCGACGCGCGCGAACGCATCGGCGCCGCGCGTGCGCTCGTCGAGCAGATCATTGCCCGCAATATCCGCGCGTACGGCGTGAACACGGGCGTCGGCGCACTGTGCGACGTGGTGGTGTCGCCGGCCGAGCAGCATGCGCTCTCGCACAACATTCTGATGAGCCACGCGGTGGGCGTGGGCGAGCCGCTGGGCGCGCAGGAAACGCGCGCGATCATGGCCGCCGCCATCAACAATTACGCGCATGGTCATTCGGGTGTGCGCGTCGAACTCGTCGAACGGCTCGTGGCGCTGCTCGAGGCCGATTGCCTGCCCGAAGTGCCCGCGCTCGGTTCGGTCGGTTACCTGAGCCACATGGCGCACATCGCGCTCGTGTGCGTGGGCGCGGGGCACGCGCGCTGGCGCGGCGAACGCATGAGCGGCGCAGACGCGTTGCGGCGACTCGGGCTCGAACCGCTATCGCTGCAAGCAAAGGAAGGCTTGAGCCTCGTGAACGGCACGCCGTGCGTGACGGGGCTCGCGGCGCTCGCGCTCCAGCGCGCGCATTGGCTGCTCGATTGGGCCGATGCCGTCGCCGCGATGAGCTTCGAAAATCTCGGCGGCCAGATGGCGGCGTTCGACGCGGGCTCGCTGGCGTTTCGCGTTTCGCCGGGGCTCGCGCGAGTCGGCGCGCGTATGCGCGCGGCGCTGGCGGGCAGCGGCCTGCTGGCAGCGGCGCTCGGCCGGCGCACTCAGGACCCGCTGAGCATGCGGACGATTCCGCACGTGCACGGCGCGGCGCGCGACGTGCTGGCCGCGACGGCGGAAGTGGTGAATCGCGAACTCGCCTCGACGACCGACAACCCGATTGTCGCCGGGACGCTCGACGAGCCGCGCGTGTATTCGCAGGCGCACGCGGTGGGCGCATCGATCGCGCTGGCGATGGACAGCCTCGCCGCGGCCGTCGCGCAGGTCGCGGCGATGGCGGAGCGACGACTGGACCGCCTCGTGAATCCCCTTGTGAGCGGACTGCCCGCATTCCTCGCACAAGCGAGCGGCACGCGTTCGGGCTTCATGATCGCGCAGTACACGGCGGCGGCGCTGGTCGCGCAGAACCGTCGCGAAGCCGCTCCGGCAAGTCTCGACGGCGGGGTGACGTCCGGCTTGCAGGAAGATCACCTGTGCCACGCGACGCCCGCCGCGCTCAAGGCGCTCGCCGTCATCGAAAACAGCAGTCGCATTGTCGGCATCGAACTGCTGGCGGCGGCGCAGGCCTACGATCTCCAGCCGCTCGCGGCGTCGCGCGCGCCATACACGGAAGCGCTCTATACGCAGGTGCGCGCCGTCCTGCCGACCTATTGCGACGATCGCCCGCTCGCGGAGGACATGACGCTGGCCTTCCACCTGATCGCCGACGGCGGGCCGCCGCCGCTGCCCGATCCGTGCGATTTCCCTTCGACGCTTGAGCGCTGTACGCCCGCGCCCGTGGAGTCCGTGGCGGGTGCGGGTGCAGCGTCGGCCAACGATGCGATGCCGGGCGTGGTCGGCAGCTAAAGCCATTCAAGGCGCAACGAGAACATGACGGACATGAATGCTCCGATGCAGGCCGACAGCGCGATGCGGCGCTCGCTGTCCGCGCCGCGCAAGGTCGCGCCGCCCTACGAGCAGATCAAGCGTTACGTGATGGGGCATATCGCCGACGGCACCTGGAAACCCGGCGATGCAATACCCTCGGAAACCGAGTTCGTGAAGGAGTTCGGGGTGGCGCGCATGACGGTCTCGCGCGCGTTGCGCGAACTGACCGCGGAGCGCGTGCTCACGCGCGTGCAGGGATCGGGCACATTCGTCGCGCCGCGCGATTACGAATCGACGGTGCTCGATATCCGCAATATCGCGGATGAAATCGCTTCGCGCGGTCATCGACACGCGGCGCGCGTGATCGCGCTCGAAGCGAGCGGCTGGCCTACGGCGATTGACGAACTCGAATTGGACAGCGGTCCGGTTTTTCATTCCGCCATCATCCATATGGAGGACGATGAACCGATCCAGTTCGAGGACCGCTATGTGAATCCGCGCGTGTTTCCGCACTATCTGGAGCAGGACTTCACGCTGGAAACGCCGAACGTTTACATGGTGCGGGTCGCGCCGATCCAGCGCGCGGAATTCCGCATTTACGCGCGCAAGCCCGATGCGCAGATTCGCCGCCATCTCGCGATGGATATCGGCGAGCCTTGCCTGATGCTATGGCGGCGCACCTGGGTCGGAGACGATGTGGCGACCGCGGTGCAACTCTGGCATCCGGCGTCGCGCTTTCATCTGGCGGGCGCGGTTTGAGTGGATTGGATGGCGTGATCGGGCGGGGGAGTTTGACCTTATGAGTCGGGGGCGTGTTACAGCGTTGGGCGTATAGCGCGGGGAGCGCCCCGAACGGCCGCATCCATTCCAGATGCGCATGCTGACGATCTCGAGGGCTTCATGGCGTTAGCGAAGCTGGCCGTATGAAGCCTGCGTGGACCGGTGCGCGATACACGTCGACCCACAAGAGGCCGCAGAGTCACACCGAAGCGGCCATCGCGATACAAGGTCAATCTGGCTTATCGTCTAAATTACTCAGTCGAAACAACCGAGGATTAGCGCGGCGAGTACGCGGATGACTCTCCGCATATCCAGATCCGTCGGCCTGCCTTGTGCGTTATGGAGTTGTTGCACTCGAATATGGTCCGCTGATGCCATCGATCGCCGCCTTCACGTTGGGATCGAAGTGGTTGCGATACCACGCTGCCATATTTTGCATCCCTTCGATACCGGGCGGGCTATTTCCCGCGCCGACAATTTCCGCGCACGCGGCAGCGACGGCAATAAGAATTCTCGCCGCCTCGGGAATGTAGGGACTGTCGAGTCCTGCGTCGTGCCGCTGGCGAATCACCGCATAGCGTACGTTCTCGGGCAATGTCCACGCGCTGGTCAAGAACTCTTGAACGCTAACCGGTCGTCCATTCACGATGATCGTCCGAGCCCGGTGCTCTTCGGCGTACCCTGCCGATTCCAACGCCTCGCAACTGTCGATCGCGGCATTCAAAACATCACGTATCAGATGCCAATCGGTTTTCATACGACTCTGCTCCTTGATGACGTGTTAGGCGACTCACGTTTTCAGTATTGCCGTCGGTGGGCCAATTCTCGCCGCGCGATAATGGTGATATTCGGCGGTTTGCGATGTCAACAGTTTTACGCCCGCTGTCGAACGTCCTTTCGTGGTCGGGTGCCGCTTGCGCGTATTGCATGGTGCGGGTCAAGATAGAGGGGAGAGTCTGAGTGCGACCCGTTGCTGACCTTTGACTTTCCCCAAAGCGACCGTTCAACGTATGCGCCTAGATCGAGTTTGGGTTGGCAAGCAGCGCTGCTGATTCATCAAACCACCTGAGGAACTTATCGATAGCGGCGGCGGCGGCGGGCACTGCTGCATGCAAGGGCAGAATCGTGTCGGAGCCACGTCGCAGAATAAGAATCTTCGCCGCTTGTGCCGGCGGGCAGAAAATGAAAGCCTTGCCTTCCCGGTCGAATTGCTCGCCCCAATTCGTCAAGAAATTGAAAACGCCATATTTCTCCCAATCGCGCTCGCATTCGAAGGCGGTTCGAACGTCATCTTCAAGCAATTGATCGCCTTGAGCCCCGTACAGTAGCCGATCAAGACGATCGATTAACTGTTCGTCGTTCAGATTGTCCAGATCACTTCGCCAAAGATCTGGAAGGGCCGCCACGAGCTGTTTGAATCCTAGATATGCCGGATACAAAGAACATCGAGGATTAGAAAAATCGCCTATCGACGTATTCGCGCACCATACTTGCATTCGCCCGTAGACGGCGGAAGGCGGGACCAGACCAGGTTCGATCATGGCTTCGATGGCAAACTCAGATTTCGAACCGAATAACATCGATCAATGTCCGTGGTCTAAATGGCGGCGTTTTGTGATGGATCTCGTGAATGCCCGCTCCTGGCCGACCTTGAAATGCCACTTCCCTCCCGATTGACTGGGAGCGAACCGGCGCCAATTCGTGCCTACTCGTCTTGTTCTGGTTTGAAGAACCGGACCTCGAATACGTCTTTTGTCTCCCTCACTAAGATTTTCCGGCCGCAGTTTCCGCAGGTGAGAAGGAGGTCAGACCGCCGAACGAGATCAGAGATCAGATCATCTGCGCTTCTTCCCTCGTGGTTTGAATCAAGGAATTCTTCCGTCGCAAGCAACGATATGCCCGTTCCGCAGAACAGGTTCTTATGAACAAGTCGATCACACTTGCACCGAACCCATGAACCCATCTCTCATCCCTTATTGTCGCTCCACCGTCGGATTGTCGGCGATTTAGGACGACGCGTCGATCGAACTGAATGGAGGTTAGATACGCAATCGTGGATTGCCTCCGCGAACTGCGGGTTGGACAAGCCGATACCGACGCGGGCGAGCGAAAGCAACAATTGCTCGACGCCTTTAACAATCCCGACGATACGCCTGTTTTCCACGGGATCGCTAAACCTAGGTAGTGCATCCGGCAAGTTAG
Source organism: Paraburkholderia tropica (assembly GCF_014171495.1). NCBI lineage: Bacteria > Pseudomonadati > Pseudomonadota > Betaproteobacteria > Burkholderiales > Burkholderiaceae > Paraburkholderia > Paraburkholderia tropica. The sequence goes on along the minus strand of NZ_CP049136.1, from coordinate 741,498 downwards.
ATTCGATACTTACGATTCCGTCTTCAACCCTTAGGTCGATTCCGAACGGCAGCAGAAACGCTCGGTTCTTATCCATTCTTCCGATCTCGACGTTATCCACAGCCGGCATTGTCAACGATCCAGCCAGCGATGTCGAACGACCGGTTGTGGCCGGGCAGCGCCCGACGACGAAGCGTGGCGATCGCCGCGGGCACGCCATCCTTTGCAAAAAGCATAAGCGACCCTGTGTGGTCATTCTGTGCATCGAAAATCTGTCGCTCAGCACTGTTGATTTCGCAAGGCGGAATTCTTGTAAGATAGCCTGACAATTACAGCAGCGCTCCAACAATGGTCAAGATGCCAAGCCGTCTCTTTAGGCACGCTCCCATTACAACCGTTCCGACAAAGACAGAGACCCTCGCTGATCCTGGCGGTAAGGCGAAGCTCGATATCGTGCGCAGCTTACTCGCTCTGCCGTCGGAGCGTGGCCGTTGGCGCGCTGAAGATTGGCAACTCTTGCGCCACCGTGATGCCTTCTTAACGGTGGACTGGGGACTCGACACGGAAGAGATTGTTGGTCAGTGGAACCATCTGCTTGATCCGGAGCACATGATTTCTCTCCCTGCCCCCGTCGCCGCTCTTACCGTCAGGCTGAGCTACAAAGGACATACTAGCGACGTCACGTACAGGGCATCACGAGAGGACTGCTTTATCGTCGTGGTGGCCATCGCTCAGCTTGCTAATGCAGAGATTGATACACGGCTATGCAGGGACTCACTTGGAAACAGCGACCTTTGCTTTCTTCCATTGCTGCGTGCTGAATGGAGCCAGTTGGAAGAGGCGTACGGCACAGCCGCGCTTGATCAGCGCTTTGCTCAACTGCCCACGAACATTGACGCCTTTTTAGTGTTGCTGGCGTAGGCGCAGAAGTAGGCACTTCGCGTTTTCTCGAATGAGGTCGCGGCCGGCCGGCACATGACGACCCCGACTGGATCGAGGCGCTGATTGTCTACGATCCAGGAGACGATGTCGACTGACCGGTTGAATCCGCCTTCCTGTGCGGCTAGAGGCAGCTTGAAGTGAGGAGGCGACTCGCTAGAGCAGCGTTTTGAACATGTGCTCCTCGTCATAGAAGCGATCTTCGACCTTCATCGCTCGCGGCTCCACGCCGAACACCTGAAAGCCTTGCGACGCATAAAGCCTCTTCGCTGACAGGTTTTCCGCATTGACACAAAGCATCAACTGGATGGTGTTCCACTCGTCGGTCGCGTGAGCTGTAGCTGCGGCTAAAAGTGTTTGTGCGATTCCCCGCCCGCGGTATGAAGGGTTGACAAACACGCCCCAAATGGTGGCCTTGTGACTCACTTGAGATAGCGGCTCGCGACGAATGCCCGTGAAGCCGACCAGCACGTCAACTTCAAACGCACCAAAGACGGCCTGTGTTCGCGTCGAACGAATGCGGCCTACGATCTCCGCGATCGAGCGCGCCATTTCCTCCTGGCGGGTAGGCCATATGGCAGTGGGGGAGTTGTCGACGGCGAGAAGACGCAAGGCTTTGAATTGCTCCGCGTCATGGGCGTCTAGTGTCCGGACAGTGATCATGGGATGGAAGGAGAGGAAGCCAAAGCGCTTACGGTACGCGATATCTCGCACACGTTCTGACTTTGATGTGTTCAGCCGCGCCGTATGGATCAAATTTCGACGAACAGCGAGGAAGAGGGGCCGCTCTTGGCCGAACTTCGTCGTCCGGTATATGTTCCTCGCTACTGACTGCGCCGCTTGATCAGATATTCGATAGAAAACGGACAGGTTATATACTCCCCCAATCCCAAAATCCCGCACCACCCCCATGAGCCTCTCCGTCAAAAGCGTGCGTTACTTTATCGCGGTGGCGGAAGCCGAATCCGTGACGGGCGCCACGCAGACACTCAACATCTCGCAGTCGGTCATCACTGAAGCCATCAAAGGCCTCGAAAGCGAACTCGGCGCGCAGCTCTTCGTGCGTCACGCGCGCGGCATGGTGCTCACGCACGCGGGCCACCAGTTCCTGCGTCACGCGCATCAGATCCTCGCCGCCGTCCGCAACGCCCAGCAAGCGCTCTCCGCGCGCCCGGACACCAAGACGGGCCGCTTGAACGTCGGCGTCACGAGTCTGATGACGGGCTACTTTCTGCCTTATCTGCTGGACCACTACAAGCGCGTCTTTCCCAAAGTCGAAGTGCAGGTGGTCGAAGATCAGCGCGATTACATCGAGCATCTGCTCGTCAACGGCGAGCTGGATGTCGCCGTGCTGATCGTTTCGAACGTGCAGAACAGTCAGGCCATCGAAACCGAATCGCTGATCAAAGCCGCGTGGCGTTTGTGGCTGCCCGCGAATCACGCGCTGCGCGGGCTCGGCAGCATCTCGCTTCAGGAGATCGCCAACGAAGGCATGATCATGCTGAAAGTGGACGAGCTGGAAGACAACACCACCGCGTTCTGGCGCGCGGCGGGTCTACGGCCGAACACGGTGATGCGCACGGCGTCGGTGGAAGCGGTGCGCAGTCTGGTGGCCACCGGCGCGGGCCTGTCGATTCTTCCCGATGTGCTGTATCGCCCGTGGTCGCTCGACGGCGACCGGCTGGAGGTGCGCAAGATTCTCGGCGAGATGCCGACCGTGGATATCGGCATCGCCTGGCGGCGCAGCCTCACGCTGCCGGAGATGGTGCAGCACTTCCTCGTCGTGGCCCGCGAGTACTCGCGCACGCACAGCAAATCGTCGATCTGAAATATCGATATCGTTCTCCGAGCGTTCGCTTTCGCCGAAATTGACGCGATTTTTACGCACTCTCGTTCGGGTTTTTACGGAGTCCGTCTGCGGCGCCGCCGCATCCGTAGAGGCCCGCCGGGCGGCGAATCCACGGTGCTTCGCCGGGTCTGAAAGCTCCGTGTCATACGGGCGAGCCTCGATTCCCAACCCGTTGCGTCGCCACGTTCGAGCAGGTTTTCGTCGACTTGTACGGCGATAGCCTTCGGCATTACCGATAGCTCGTATCTGGGTTTCGGCCTATCGGTCAAAAACGACCGCCTCCTAGAATAGCTCCGTCCATCATCGTATTGCCTCAAACCCTTTGCCCACGGGGCTTTCCGGTACGCCGCCCGGGCCACAACCACGAGGAATCGGAGCATGTCGCACACCCCTTACATGGCTGCCGCCATTGCCCTTGCCGCGCTCGTCAACACGGGGCTGGCCAGCGCGGCCGGTCCGCTCACGCAACTGGGGAAGCCGGAAGGCCAGGTCAACATCATCGCGTGGCCGGGTTACATCGAGCGCGGCGACACCGACAAGAAATACGACTGGGTCACCGGCTTCGAGAAGGAGTCGGGCTGCAAGGTGAACGTGAAGACGGCCGCGACCTCCGACGAAATGGTCTCGCTGATGAACCAGGGTGGCTACGACCTCGTCACCGCATCGGGCGATGCGAGCCTGCGGCTCGTCTACGGCAAGAAGGTGCAGCCGATCAACACGGCGCTGATTCCCGCCTGGAACACGATCGAGCCGCGGCTGCAGAACGCGCCGTGGCACACGGTCAACGGCGTCCATTACGGCGTGCCGTATCAGTGGGGCGCGAATTTCCTCGCGTACAACACGAAGATTTTCCCGAAGGCGCCCACTTCGTGGTCGGTCGTCTTCGAGCAGCAGACGCTGCCGGACGGCAAGAGCAACAAGGGCCGCGTGCAGGCCTATAACGGCGCGATCTATGTGGCCGACGCCGCCGTCTATCTGATGCACAAGAATCCCGCGCTCGGCATCAAGGACCCGTACGAGCTGAACGAAGCGCAATACGCCGAAGTGCTCAAGGTGCTGCGCGCGCAAAAGCCGCTGGTGCATCGTTACTGGCACGACGTCACGGTGCAGATGAACGACTTCAAGAACGAAGGCGTGGCCGTGTCGAGCGCATGGGGTTATGCGGTGAACTCGCTGCAAGCCGAGAAATTCCCGATCGCCGCGACGATTCCGCAGGAAGGCGCGACGGGTTGGGCCGACACCACGATGATGCACGCGGACGCGCCGCATCCGGTCTGCGCCTACAAGTGGATGAACTGGTCGCTGAACCGCAAATTGCAGGCCGATCTGGCCGAATGGTTCGGCTCGAATCCGGTGATCCAGGGCGGTTGCCAGCAGGCGGCGGTGGGCGGTTCGAACTTCTGCGCGGCAAACGGCTATGACCGCTTCGATCAGATTCACTTCTGGAAGACGCCGGTCGCCAATTGCGGTTCGCAGGGCAAGTGCGTGCCGTACAGCCGATGGACCCAGGATTTCATCTCGATCATGGGTGGTCGATAGAGCCACGGGCGCGTCTTCAGCCGCGCCCGGATCGCTTCGCATCACGGCATCGAAAGCAGAAGAATGCAGCCGCAACCGGCAGGAAACATCATGAATAGCGCAGTCGAATTCTCCAGGGTTTCGCGTCACTACGACGGCGTGCGCGCCGTGGATGACGTTTCGCTCGTCGTCCACGACGGCGAATTCTTCTCGATGCTCGGACCGTCGGGATCGGGCAAGACGACCTGTCTGCGTCTGATCGCGGGCTTCGAGCAGCCGAGCGCGGGCCGCGTCGTCCTGCATGCTCGCGACGCGACCGGCCTGCCGCCGTATCAGCGCGACGTGAACACCGTGTTCCAGGACTACGCGCTGTTCCCGCACATGAATATTCGCGACAACGTGGCCTATGGACTGCTGGTGAGCGGCGTCGATAAACGCACGCGCCATCGTCAGGCGGAAGAGGCACTCGAACTCGTCGCGCTCGGCGGCTATGGCGCGCGCCGACCCGGCCAGTTGTCGGGCGGCCAGCGGCAGCGCGTGGCGTTGGCGCGCGCGCTGGTGCGGCGTCCGCGCATTCTGTTGCTCGACGAGCCGCTCGGCGCACTCGATCTCAAGCTGCGCGAGCAGATGCAGATCGAACTCAAGAGCTTGCAGCGCAAGCTCGGCGTGACCTTCATCTACGTCACGCACGATCAGGGCGAGGCGCTGTCGATGTCGGATCGCGTCGCGGTGTTCAACAAAGGCCGCATCGAGCAGGTGGATACGCCGCGCAATCTCTACACGCGTCCGGCCACGCCGTTCGTCGCGGATTTCGTGGGCACCTCGAACGTGATCGCCGACGCGGCCTCGCTGCAACGCCTCGGCGCGGCCCAGCCGTTTGCGATTCGCCCCGAGCACATTCGTTTCGGCGGCGCATCGCCCGCAAACGCCGACGACGTGCAGTTGCCCGGCACGCTGATCGACATCCAGTACTACGGCGCGACGAGCCGCTTCGAGGTGCGTTCGGATGCGGGCCAGCGCCTCGCCGTGACGATCGCGAATCAGGACGATGCGACGACGACGCTGCCCGCGGTCGGCGACGCCGTCACGCTCGCCTGGGCGCGCCGCGCGATGGTGACGCTGGAGCTGCGGGGGTGAGCATGACCACGACTTCGAACGCCGCGGTCCCGCGCGCCGTCCCGCCACGCGACGGCCTGGTACGCCGCGCGAGCGGCTTCCTGCATCGCCACGCGAATCTGTATTTGTTGCTGTTGCTGCTGCCGCCGCTGCTGTGGTTCGGCGTGGTCTATCTGGGCTCGCTGTTCGCGCTGCTGCTGCAAAGCGTCTGGCGCTTCGACGACTTCACGATGGCCGTGAGCCCCGACTTCACGCTCGCGAACTATGTGGCGCTGATCCGCGACCCCGCGAATCTCGACGTGGTCCTGCGCACGACCGGCATGGCCTGTTGCGTGACGATCGCGAGCGCGCTGCTCGCGTTTCCGGTCGCGTACTACATGGCGCGCTACGCGAGGGGCTGGAAAAAGGGCCTGTTTTACGTGGCCGTGATGCTGCCGATGTGGGCCAGCTACATCGTCAAGGTCTACGCGTGGACCGTGATTCTCGCGCAAGGCGGCGTGCTCTACTGGATCATCGACATGCTGCATCTGCGCGCCGCGCTCGATGCGTTGCTGCGTGTGCCCGTGATCGGCGGCGACTCGCTGTCGACCTCGAACATCGGCCGCTTCCTCGTCTTCACGTATATCTGGCTGCCGTTCATGATCCTGCCGATCCAGGCCGCCATCGAGCGCATTCCGGCCAATCTGCTGCAGGCGTCCGCCGACCTCGGCGCGCATCCGCGTCAGACCTTCCGCACGGTGATCCTGCCGCTCGCGTTTCCCGGCATCGCGGCGGGCTCGATCTTCACGTTCTCGCTCACGCTGGGCGACTACATCATTCCGCAACTGGTGGGACCGAGCGGCCTGTTTATCGGCACCATGGTCTACACGATGCAAGGCTCGATCGGCAACGTGCCGATGGCCGCCGCCTTCACGGTCGTGCCGATGGTGCTGATCGGCGTGTATCTCGCCGTCGCCAAACGCCTGGGAGCCTTCGATGCGCTCTGACGCCCAACCCTCGCGCCTGCTGCGCTGCGCCGCCTGGGGCGGCCTCGCGTTCCTGCATCTGCCGATTCTCGTGGTCGCGCTCTACGCGTTCAACACCGAAACCAGCGCGTTCAGCTTCCCGCTCAAGGGCTTCACGCTGCACTGGTTCACCGAAGCCTTCGCGCGCGACGACATGCTCGCGGCCGCGTGGCTCTCGGTGAAAGTGGCGGCGCTCGCGACGCTGCTCGCTGTGCTGCTCGGCACGGCGGCGGCAGGCGCGCTGTACCGTCGCAACTTCTTCGGCAAGGAAGCGATTACGTTCGCGCTGATTTTGCCGATCGCGCTGCCCGGCATCATCACCGGCATCGCGCTGCTGTCCGCGTTCAAGACCGCGAATCTCGACCTGGGCTTCTGGACCATCGCGGTCGGGCACGGCACGTTCTGCGTGGTGATGGTCTACAACAACGTGGTCGCGCGCATGCGGCGCATGCCCGCGAGCCTCGTGGAAGCGTCGATGGATCTGGGCGCGGACGGCTGGCAGACCTTCCGCTACGTTGTGCTGCCGCAGATCGCCACGGCGCTGCTGGCGGGCGCGATCCTCGCGTTCGCGCTGAGCTTCGACGAGATCATCGTCACGACGTTCACGGCGGGGCAGGAGCGCACGCTGCCGATCTGGCTGCTGAACCAGCTTTCGCGGCCGCGCGACGTCCCCGTGACCAACGTGGTTGCGCTGATGGTGATGGCCATCACGATGATTCCGATTCTGGGCGCGTGGTATCTCACGCGCGACACCGAAAGCACCGCAGGCAGCAGCCGCTGAACAGCGCGCGGCCATCGCGGACAAGACCGACACTCAAGAGCGTGGGCTCAACGAAGAGAGAGCAAATGGAAAAATCGATGCAAACGAACCTGCTGATCGGCGGTGAATTCGTGCCGGGCCACGGCAGCAAGGAAAACATCTTCAATCCGTCGACGGGCGAAGTGATCGCGCTCGTGGCCGAGGCGTCGCTCGAACAGGTGCAGGCGGCCACCGCCGCCGCGAGCCGCGCGTGGCCCGCGTGGGCGCGCAGCACGCCGAAGGATCGCGCCACGCTGCTGCTCAAGCTCGCCGACGCCATCGAGTCGCGCGCCACCGAATTCGCGCGGCTCGAATCGCTCAATTGCGGCAAGCCGTATCTCGGCGCGCTCAACGACGAAATCCCCGCGGTCGCCGACGTGTTCCGCTTCTTCGCGGGCGCGTGCCGCACGCAGCACGGCCCAGTCGCGGGCGAATATCTGGCGGGCCACACGAGCATGATCCGCCGCGATTCGCTGGGCGTGATCGCCTCGATCGCACCGTGGAACTATCCGCTGATGATGGCCGCGTGGAAGCTCGCGCCCGCCGTCGCGGCGGGCAACACGGTCGTGCTCAAGCCGTCCGAGCAGACGCCGCTCACCACGCTCAAGCTCGCCGAACTGATCGCGGCGATTTTTCCGGCAGGCGTCATCAACGTGGTGACGGGACGCGGCGACACCGTGGGCGCGCCGCTCATCACGCAGCCGCAAGTGCGCATGATTTCGATCACCGGCGATGTCTCGACGGGCCAGCGCATTCTCGAAGCGGCGTCGCGCACGGTGAAGCGCACGCACCTGGAACTGGGCGGCAAAGCGCCCGTGATCGTGTTCGACGACGCCGATCTCGACGAAGTGGTGGCCGGCCTGCGCACCTTCGGTTACTACAACGCGGGACAGGACTGCACGGCCGCGTGCCGCGTCTACGCGGAAGACAAAATCTACGATCGCCTCGTTGCCGATCTGTCGAGCGCCGTGAGTTCGATCCGCTACGGCGAGCAGCATCTCGAAGGCGTGGAGATGGGACCGCTGATCTCCGAGCGCCAGCGCGGACGCGTGGCGAGTTTCGTCGAGCGCGCGGCGAGCCAGAAGCACATCGAGATCACGACGGGCGGCAAGCTCGCCGACGGCCGCGGCTTCTTCTACGAGCCGACCGTGGTGGCGGGCGCGCGTCAGGACGACGAGATCGTGCGCCGCGAAGTGTTCGGGCCGGTGGTGTCGGTCACGCGTTTCAACGGCGCGGAGCAGGCGATCGACTGGGCCAACGATTCGGACTTCGGCCTCGCGAGTTCGGTCTGGACCCGCGACGTCAACAAGGCCTTCAAGGTGGCCGCCGAACTGCAATACGGCTGCACGTGGATCAACACGCACTTCACGCTCGTGAGCGAAATGCCGCACGGCGGCATGAAGCGGTCGGGCTACGGCAAGGACATGTCGGTGTTCGCGCTGGAAGAGTACACGTGCGCGCGCCACATCATGGCGAAGTTCCCCTGAAGCAAACGGCCCGCTGCGGCGGGCCGCTTTTTGCCGCTCTCGCTGAACGATCGCGCTTTAAACAAGCAGTCCGCAGCACCCGGCGACGCGCAAGTCGTCGCCGCGCAATAAGAATAAGCACAACCAACTAAAACACGCACGACAACACACCGGCAACGCAGGCAAACCGGCGCGCGCGCCAGGCGCACGCGGGCCGACCCGACCAGGAGATCAGGATGGAACCCACCCCGAAGACGGATGCGGCGGATCACGACGCCAGCATTCTCGGCAGCATGGGCTACACGCAGGAACTCATGCTCCGTTGCTTCGACAACAAACCCGCCTTCATCCCAGCAATGCTTACAAAGCGGATGGTGCGCGAGTTGTCGCGCCATGATACGACGCCACTTCCGTTCGCGTGTTCGGGGCGTCGGCGTCGGCGTGGGTTTCATGGGGCTTCCGGGTATATGCGGACCTATACGAATATGTATGGACTGCTATCTATTTATTTCGGAATTCTGTCTGTTCGATTGGCGGGCTTTCTAGGCGATGAACGGGGTCGCCTATGCTTGGGTGCTCCGCGACCCTTCCGAGGCCCGCCATGAACGAAAAAAGCCCCGTTCCGGGGCTTTTCGGTCTTGCGAACACACTACTTCGAACCTGACGAAAGGCTAGAGGATTTGTTCCTGACCGTCAAGGCGACGTGTCGGGCGGTGTTGCGCCGATCAACGCGGCGCGCCCGAGCCGCGCGATTTCGGTCAGGGTGTCGGCGGGCGTGAACGGCGCGGGGTCGCTGTCGGCAAGCGTGACGATCAACGCGAGTACATCGGCCATGCGGTCAACGTCAGCTTCAAGGCGGCGCACCTTCACATGTGACTGTAGGTGCAAGCGTTGCATATCGCGGGGGGCATGTGCTGCGCATAAAGTGCATCGGAGTTGACCATGATACGGCGAACTCGAAACTTGACAGCCGTTGACGCTTTGGAGTGGTTTGCGTGAACGCACAGTGCTATAAGGAACGCTCCAAAGGTTTCCTGATGAACTCTATGAGCGCGCAAGAATTAACCGTCTATACGCCGAGTAACGGGGAATGGCGGCAACAATCTGGTGATATCTGGTGGTCGAACCGAGAAGGCGGAAATTCTCCCGACATAACACGCGGCCCCGAAACATTCACGACCGATGAAAAGTTCGAAGTCACTGAAATTCCTGGTGCCATGTCAAAGATGGGTTGGCACAAGTCGGCTGCGTTGCTGAGAAAGTGGTTTGCCTATGCGCCAAAGAATCAGGCGATGAACAGCTTTCAGAAGCCACATGGAATCAATCGAGACGGGAAAACAGGCGTATACCCGGCTGATCGCTTCGACAAGGAAACCATAAAACTTGATTGGGTGCTTTCATATCCGCGCACGCAATCAGGGTTTAAAAACTTGCAGAATTCTAACTACTTAAGCACCAACACACGGGAATCTCTCGTCAGCGGTGTCTATCCATACCGTCATCGACAGCGAATCAATACGCTAGATCTAGTCGGGGGAAATATTCACGCGCTACACAATAATTTCCAATTTCAATATGTAAAAGTAGATACGTCTGCGCTCGATAAGGCGGCACAATTCTTCGGCGCAATGCTTCGCCACGGTAAGCCGGATGATCTTGCCGGGGCGCTGGGCGGCTTCGCTATGTATGCGGCAATTGCCGAAGCGACATTTACACCATTATTCATTGGCGGAATCGAAGTTTCGATAACCAAGGTAGCTATATACGTCAAGAATCCTTATTCGTTTTTTGACGATCCGGGCGAAGGTGGACCGCAATATCTCGGACACTGGAACAAGGATGGAATCTGTCTTGTACCGGAAGGGTTCGTTGCACAAAAAGCGAACTGGGGGAGTTGGAGTAATTACATCATCAGGCCAGAAGGCCCACACGGTCGCACATTCTGGCCCGTGCATAACAGCGACTTCCGGCGTTGGCAGGACGCGCATAACGCGGGCGGCGATATGGTGCTGTTCTCTGATTGCCGGGTTGTGAAGATTGATCCAATCAGATTCAGGGTGATGAAATGAGCGTGCCAAAGCGCGTTCGTCGCATCGTCGTTGTCGGCGTCTCAATAGTCGTCGCGTTTATTGTCGTGCAATACATATTCGATGCACGGGAGCGCGCGAAAGCAAACGACTGTTATTCGGTTACTTCGCCTAGCGGCCGATATCGCGCCGAAGCGTGTGAAACAGGGGCCAATGGAAACGTTGTTTCCTTTGTCGGACGATTGTATGAGTTACACAGCGGCGCGCTTCTAGCCAGAACCGATTTCGATTCGATGGACGGTAGTTTGCCCGTATTCATGCCCGACGAAAGCGCCGTCATGTTTCGCCGGGGGGGCGATGACGCATCGGGCACAGTCGCCATTCCGCCGAACTGGCGCGACAAGTTACGCGCAAAGCTTCCCTGAACCGCGGTTATGCCTCCAACACTATCGCGCCTCAAACGCCGTGCGGCACGAAGGTTTCTTCGAGACGCCGAAGCGCGCGAGGTTCAAAGCCGTCGCATTGACCGTCGATCCATTCCGATGCACGCGCAAGGGTTGACTTCGACACGCCGGTTCGTTTGGCGATTGCGCGCAACGAATACCCGTCGCGATAGCCCTTTGGAACGTAGCGACGCCAAACCAGCGATTCGAGCGCATTGAGGTTGCCGACTGGCGAGCCGCCCGCGAGCGCATCGACAAGTCCGGTCACGCCGACGCGCTTGACCGCTTCGAGCGGGGCGAACCGTGCGATGACCACGGCGCGTTCAACGCCGAACAGGCGCGAGCGGGCCGCGTCGATGACCATCGAACATTGGCCGTGAATCTCGATTCGAGTCATGCCTTCGAAGTTCACGGTTTCGGAAGGCGAGCCGATTGGCTCAAGAAGGTGAATGACTACGGCACGCCGGGCGCGGCCATCTGGGTGTGCTCTGCGCTCGCCATCGCGGTGACGCTCTACGGCGACGCCTTCGCCGTGCTCTCGACGGGCAGTGCGGTGTTCCTGTATGTCTCCTATGTGATGCCGATCGCGGCGGGCCTGAATGCCGAAGGTCGTACGTGGACGCGCAAAGGCCCGTTCAATCTGGGCAAGTGGTCGAAGCCGGTGGCGCTGCTGGCCGTGCTGGGCGGCTCCGTGCTGGTGTACGTGGGTTGCCAGCCGCCGAACGAGAAAGTGCTTTACGTCAGCCTCGGATTGATCGGCGTGATGACGCTGCTGTGGTTCGGTCTGGGTGTGCGCAACCGCTTTGCCGGACCGCCCGATGTGCGCAGCGCGAGCACGACGCCGGAAGTCGTCACGACTTTCTGAGGAGGTAATGCGGGGCGGCGGGCGGATCTGACTCGGGCCGCGCCGCGCTGCAAAAAAATTCGTTCTTCGCCTGCAAATAATTAGTCATCCAAATAGATGTTGATAACGACAAAGCCACCTCTCATGAAAAAACACACCATAGCGCGCGCGAGCGCCATTCTCGCTACGGTCTTGCTCGGCGCTACGGCGGCGCATGCGCAGAGCAGCGTGACGCTGTACGGCGCCATCGACGAAGGCGTGAACTTCACCTCCAATGCGGCGGGCCATCATGCCTTCGCGATGGTCAGCGGCGACAGCCAGGAGTCGATGTGGGGCCTCAAGGGCGTCGAGGATCTGGGCGGCGGACTGAGCGCGATCTTCACACTCGAAAACGGCTTCAATGCGTCCACCGGCGCGGCGAATCAGGGCGGCCGCCTGTTCGGTCGTCAGGCTTTCGTGGGCCTCGCCTCGCAACAGGCGGGCACGCTCACGCTTGGCCGCCAGTACGACGCCACCGTCGATCTGTGGAGCCCGTTCACGGCGGCGGGCAGCACGATCGGCGATCTCGCCGCGCACCCGTTCGACAACGACAACGCCGACTACGACACGCGCGTGAACAACGCGGTCAAGTATCTGTCGCCGGTTTTCGGCGGCGCGCAGGTCGAAGCGGTCTACGGCTTCAGCAATTCGACGGGCTTCGCCGACAACCGCAACTACAGCGCGGGCGTGACGTGGTCCGCCGGTTCGCTGAGCGCGGCGGCGGCCTATATGCGCACGAACCATGGCGGCACAACGGCGGCGGGCGCGCTGGGCAGCGATGCGGTGTTCACGGCGTCGTCGCAACAGAATGTCAACGCGGGCGTCAAGTGGACCTTCTCCGACGGCTCGAACGTGGGCTTCGCGTATTCGCACGTCGATGTCGATGATCCCACCGCGAACGCCTATGTGAGCGACATCGGCGGCAATGCCTGGAAGTCGTGGAAATTCGATAACTTCGAACTGAACGGCCAGTACTTCATTCAGCCCGATCTCTCGCTGGCGGGCGCGCTTACGTACACGCACGGCTCGTTCAAGGAGACGCAGGCGAGCACCAGCCCGTACTGGCTGCAATGCGCGCTCGCGCTCAGCTACAGCCTGAGCAAGCGCACCTCGGTGTACACGCAGGGCGCGTGGCAGCACACCAACGGCAGCACGGGAACGGATCTGGACGCGGCGCATATCGTCGGGTCCGCCGATCTTTCGTCGAGCGGCAACCAGATGGTCTGGCGCGTGGGCCTGCTGCACAAGTTCTGAAGCCGCGCAGGCGCGGGCGCGCTCGCCGGGGCCGCACTATACTGCTGGCCTTTGCACCGCTCGTCCGCGCCCATGCCGTCCGCCGCTTCGTCAGGCCGTTCACGCAACGCGCCGCTTTCGTCGCCCTCTTCAAACTTGCCCGCGCGGAGCACGAATCCCGCCGATTATCAGCGCGCGCCCGGTCCCGCTTCGGTGCTCGCGAAGGAATACGCGGACGGCTTCGAGGTCGGCGAGCATCGTCACGCACGCGCGCAACTGATCTATGCGACGCGCGGCGTGCTCGAAGTGACGGTCGCGCACACGCTCTGGCTCGTGCCGCCGCAACGCGCGCTCTGGATGCCCGCCGACACGCCGCACGCCATGCGCGCGCGCGGCGCGGTCTCGCTGCGCAGCCCGTATATCCGCGACGGACATTGCCCGCCGGGTTTTCCGTCGACGCCGCACGCCGTCAACGTCACGCCGTTGCTGCGCGAATTGATCGTGCGCGCGGCATCGATTCCCGTCGACGAGGAACCCACGGGCCGCGACGCGCTGGTCATCGCGCATCTGCTCGCCGAAATCGACTGGGTGCCCGGCCATCCGCTGCGTATGCCCGCGGGCGGCGACCGGCGACTCAAGCACATCTGCGGCGCGATTCTCCGCGCGCCCGGCGATCCGCGCACGCTCGACGCCTGGGCCGCTGAGGCGGGTGCATCCACGCGCACGCTCGCGCGGCTCTTTATCGCCGAAACCGGGCTGTCGTTCGTGCACTGGCGTCAGCTCGTGCGCGTGCAGCACGCGCTGCCGCTGCTCGCGAGCGGCATGCCGGTCGCGGACGTGAGCGCCGCGCTCGGTTACGACACGCCGGGCGCGTTCGCGGCCATGTTCCGCCGCGTGACGGGCGCGACGCCGAGCGCGTATTTCAATGCGGCGGATTGCAAGCTGTCCGATCCGGCGTAGCGGATGTCCGGCCGCGCGACGCAGCGCGTGCCGCGTCTGCGTATCGTCCTGAAACGCTCAACTCAGGAGGAATACGCGATGCAACGTGAAAACGTGGAGTTCGATTCGGAAGGCGCGCGCCTGCGCGGCTGGTTTTACTTGCCGTCGGCGCAAACGGGACCGCATCCGGCCATCGTGATGGCGCACGGCTTTTCGGCGGTCAAGGAGCAATATCTCGACCGTTACGCCGAGGTGTTCGCCGCGGCGGGATTCGCCGTGCTCGTCTACGATCATCGCAATTTCGGCGCAAGCGAAGGTCTGCCGCGCCAGGAAGTCGATCCGGTGTCGCAGAAGCGCGGCTATCGCGACGCGATCAGCTACGTGCAGACGCGCGCCGACGTGGACGCGTCGCGCATCGGCATCTGGGGATCGAGCTTCAGCGGCGGTCACGTGCTCGAAGTCGCCGCGATCGACCGTCGCGTGAAGTGCGTGGTCTCGCAGGTGCCGCAAATCAGCGGCTATCAGTCGGCGTTGCGGCGCACGCGCGCGGATCAGGTGTCCGCGCTGCTGGCCCGCTTCGAAGCGGACCGCGCCCAGCGTTTCGCGGGCGGCGCACCGGCGATGCTGCCCGCCACCAGCGCCGATCCCGCCGAACCTTGCGCGATGGCGGGCGCGGACAGCCACGCGTTCTTCGCGGCAACGGCGGCCTTCGCGCCGGCCTGGCGCAACGAAGTGACCTTGCGCAGCGCCGAACGCTCGCGCGAAAACGAACCGGGCGTGTACATCGCGCGCATCAGCCCGACGCCGCTGCTGATGATCGTCGCCGACGCCGACACGCTGACCGCCACCGACCTCTGCCTGCGCGCCTACGAAGACGCGCTCCAGCCCAAGCAGCTGGAGATGATCGCCGGCGGCCATTTCACGCCCTACGTCGAGCATTTCGACACCACCAGCCAACGCGCGGCGCAGTGGTTCGCGCGCCATCTGCGGCCCGTGGAATAAGGCCTGCGCCGCCATTCGAGGTATTCGTCTAAAGTTTGGCTCAGACTTGCCGATAGAGCGACTGTCGCGGCGCAAAGCACACACCTCCAACATCGATTGCGCCAGAACGGCAAGCTGGGCGGCGGCGCCGGCCATCACAACAACCCTTGGTCTTTAGGGGCGACAGCAAACGGAAGAGACACCTTTTTTCATTTTCGGGGATTGTCTCTCATGCAGCTTTCGCGATTCAACGTAGGGACGCGCCTCTCAGTCGCTTTCGGCGTCCTGCTGGTGCTGTTCGCCATCGTCGTCGGGGCGTCGCTCGTCGTCCTGCATTCGCTCAACACCGTGATCGCCTCGGGGCTCGACTCGGGCTCGGCCAAGATCGGCCTCGTCGGCCGCGCGCTCGGCAAGGCGCAGGGCGCGTCGCTCGCGATGCAACGCCTGATCGTCACGCACGACACCGCCGGCATGGAAGCGCAAAAGCGCAGCGTCGACGAAAAACTCGCGAGCTATCACGACGCCATCACGCAGGTCTCGGCCTTGCTCCAGCAAAGCGACGACACCGACGACCAGGAGCGCGAACTCCTCAATCAGATCAACCAGCTCGCGCAGGCCGCCGAACCGCTCGTGATGAACAACGCGGCGCTTGGCATGAAGGGCGACGCCACGGCCGCCGACATGCTCAACCAGCAGACGTCGCCCGCGCTGCAATCGTGGACCGATGCGATCGGCCGTTTCCGCGACTACGAAGTCGACAAGAACAAGCGCGCCGCCGCGTCGGCGCATTCGACCTATGACGCGGGGCGCGGCACTTTGCTGGCGCTCGCGCTTGCGGGTCTGGTGATCTCGATCGGGCTCTCGATTCTCATCCGGCGCAGCATTCTGAACCAGCTTGGCGGCGAGCCGGCTTACGCGCAGGAAATCGCTCGCAACATCGCGCAAGGCCGTCTCGATCAACGCGTCGAGGTGCAGGGCGACGACACGTCGAGCCTGATCTTTTCGCTGCGCGAGATGCGCGACCAGCTCGAAGGCACCGTGCGCGGCATTCGCGACGCGACCGAGAGCGTGAAGTCGGCGTCGATCGAAATCGCGGCGGGCAATACCGATCTTTCGGCGCGCACGGAGCAGCAGGCCGCGTCGCTCGAAGAGACCGCGTCGAGCATGACGCAGATTACGACGACCGTGCGCCAGAGCGCCGACAACGCGCGCCACGCGAGCGAGCTGACGAGCAACGCGACGCAGGTCGTGGACGGCGGCGCGTCGACCGTCGAGGAGATGGTCGCGACCATGTCGCAGATCAGCGAAAGCTCCAGCAAGATTTCGGAGATCACCACGATCATCGAAGGCATCGCGTTCCAGACCAACATTCTCGCGCTCAACGCGGCCGTGGAAGCGGCGCGCGCGGGCGAACAGGGCCGCGGCTTCGCGGTGGTGGCGAGCGAAGTGCGTTCGCTCGCGCAGCGCTCGGCGGCGGCGGCGAAGGAGATCAAGGAGTTGATCGGTGCGTCGGTGGCGACGATCGAAGGCGGCGCGCATCAGGCTTCGCAGGTCAGCGCGTCGATGTCGCAAATCAAGGACTCGATCCGCCAGGTGTCGGGCATCGTCGGCGAAATCGCGGCGGCCGCCGAGGAGCAGAGCACCGGCATCGAGGAAGTCAATCAGGCCGTCGTGCAGATGGACAACGTCACGCAGCAGAACGCGGCGCTCGTCGAGGAAGCGGCGGCGGCGGCGAAGTCGCTCGAGGATCAGGCGCAGCGTCTGCGCGAGGCGGTGTCGGTGTTCCACCTCGCGGGCGGTTCTGGCGCGATGTCGGCGGGCGTCGAGCCGCTGCGCCGTCCCGTGCTGGCGTCGAAGCCGGCGAGCCAGTCGAGCCAGGCCAGCATGAAGCGTGCGGGCAGCGCGGCCAGCGCGAAGCCCGCGCCGAAGCCGAAGCAGATCGAGGCCCGAGCAGAGCCGCGAACCGAGGCGCGAACCGAGCCGCGCGCGCCTGTGCGCGAAGCGGTTGTCGTCGCGAAGGACGACAGCAACGACTGGGAAACGTTCTGATGACGTGAAGCGGCGGAGCAGGGCGGGTATCATGCGTTCACCCGCTTGCCTGCTTTTCCGCCGCTTCTCATGAAAGTCGAAGACCTCGAACGCCTCGTCACCCTCGCCATGCCGTTCGGCAAATACAAAGGTCGGCTCATCGTCGACCTGCCGGGGCACTATCTGAACTGGTTCGCCCGCGAAGGCTTTCCGCCTGGCGAGATCGGCCGTCTGCTTGCGTTGATGCAGGAAATGGACCACAACGGTCTGCGCAGCCTGCTCGATCCGCTGCGCAAACGCGGCTGACGCTGCGTTCTTTACCGTCTTCCTGATGGCCTTTCACGGCTGCGCACAACCTCCGCGCGCAGCCGCCTCACTTCCTTCAGTCTTCGCTCAGTCTTCGCTCAGTAGCGATACCCGAGCGTGAGCATCACCGCGCGGTCGTCGCCGAGCGCCACGGCATTGCTCAAGCCGCCCGTGTAGTAATGCCGGTTGAAGATGTTGCTCAGACGCAGCGCCGCGTGCCAGCGCGGCGCGCTATAGCCCACGCCCACGTCGCTGACCACGAAGCCCGGAATCGTGTAGCCGTACGCGTACATACTGCTCTGGCCGCGCACGCCGCCGTTGATTTCCCAGCGATACAGCTCGCCCGGCAGCTTGTAGCGCGCGAACACGTTGAAGCTGTGACGCGGCACGTTGTTGATGCGCGTGCCGTCGGTCGAAGGCGTCTGGCCGCCGTCGTCGGCGATCACGGCCGAGGTGTACGCATAGCCGCCCGTCACGCTCAGGTGATTGGTCGGCGCGGTGTTGAAGCTGAATTCGAAGCCGCGCGAATGCTCCTCGCCCACGGCGATGCTGTAGCCGTCGTTGTTCGGATCGTCTTCGAGCACGTTGCGGCGGCGCAGATCGAACGCCGCGACCGTCACGCTAGTGCGGCCTTTTTCGATGTCGAACTTCACGCCCGCTTCCCACTGCTTGCCCGTTTCCGGATCGAACGCGCTGCCGTTCACGTCCGCGCCGCTGTTCGGATAGAACGAAGTCGCGTAGCTCACGTACGGACGCACGCCCGGCAGCAGTTCGTACATCAGCGCGACCGAGCCCGTGGTCGCGCTCGACGGATTGCCGCTACGCGTGTCCTTGAGTTCGTTCAGCACGTCGCTCGACGCGTTGTCGTAACGCACGCCCGCGAGCACGCGCCAGCGCTGGCCGAGCGCGATCTGGTCGCGCGCGTAGAAGCCGAGATCGCGGATCGTGGTGTACGTATGCGTCTTCGGCGTGGACGGGCAGGTGATCGTGCCCGTGTAAGCCGGGTCGTACATGTTGATGGAACCGACCGTGCAGGTGGTCGAGGCGGCGTCTTCGCGACCGCGCATGTAGTCGATGCCGAAGGTCACTTCGTGGCGGCCGAGCGCGGTATCGAAGGTCTTTTGCGCGTTGTTGTCGAGCGAGATCGTGTCGCCGGACCATTGCGAATCGGTGGCCGTGCGGCTCAGCGTATAGCCGTTCGAGGCGACCTTGCCGTTGGCCACCAGCTGGCCGCCGAGCGAGAACTGCTGCCAGCGGAAGTTCTGGTTGACGGTCCAGCCCGAATCGAAGTGATGGGCGAAGCTGTAGCCCACGCGCGCCTCGTGACCCGAGTACGGCTGCTGGTCGGGCTCGCCCGTGAAGGTGCTGCGCGAGAGGCTGCCGTTCTTGTTCGCGAGCACCGAGCCCGACCACGGCAGGCCTTGCTGGCGGATGTAATTGCGTTCCTGATAGCTGGTCAGGATCGTGAATTCCGTGCGTGGACCGAGATCGAGCGACAGCGACGGCGCGATGTAGCGATTGCGCGACCAGACGTAATCGGTGGCGTCGTTCGAATTCATCGCCAGCGCGTTGATGCGGAACGCGGCCTTGCCGTTCTCCGAGAGCGGCGTGCCCATGTCGACGCTGCCCTGGTAGTAGCCGTGGCTGCCGACGGTGGCGTCCACATCGGCGAAGGTGTAGTCCACCGGGCGCTTGCTGACTTCGTTGACCATGCCGCCGGGCAGCACGAGGCCCGAGAGCAGCGTGGCCGGACCCTTGAGCACTTCGATCTGCTGCAGGCCGAAGGTCTCTTCGGCGAAGCGGTTGTTGATGGCGGCGCGCAGGCCGTCGAGGTAGACCGAATCCGACGCGGTCTGGCCGCGAATGATGAAGTCGTCCCAGCCGCGCCGGCCATAGGTGCCCGAGATCACGCCGGGTACGTCGTGCAGCGCGTCGTTGAGCGTCTGGACCTGCTGCGCGTCCATCAGATCGCGCGTCACCACGCTGATCGACTGCGGCGTTTCCTTCAAGGGCACCGACGACTTCGTCACCTGCGCGGCGGCGGGCATGTCGAAGGCCGCGCGCGGCGCGCCGCTCGCGCTGATCTTGACCGTGGGCAATTCGCCGTTGCCGGCGGCGCTTGCGGGCGCATCCGCGCCAGCTTTCTGCGGGCTTTCTGATGCAGCGCTGGCGGCATCGGCGGAAGCGGCTTGCGCGAGCACGAGCGTTGGGGTGGCGGAGAAGGCGAGCAGCAGTGCAGCGTAGATCTGGCGGTGACGCATTGAAAAGAACCCCAAGCTAAATGCGAATCATTATTAATTGAGTTGCGCATCCTACTACGGGTAATTACCTACAATCAATGCGTGTTGTATCGGTGCAAATATTTACGGCAGGGTTGCATTCGGCTGACGAACCGGCTTCGCGGTGCTAACGAGAATGCACACAAAACGGTACCAAAAGGTTCCGTTTTACGCGGATCTCAGGCGCGATCGAGCGTCTTGATCGCCACGCCCGCCGCCGCCGCGCGCGTCTCGACATGCAGCTTGCGGAACAGATGTTCAAGATGCTTGTTCACCGTGCGCGCCGCCATGCCGAGGATGTCGCCGATATCGCGGTTGGTCTTGCCGCGCGAGACCCAGAGCAGCACTTCGGCTTCGCGCGCGGTCAGACCGAAGCGCTCGGCGAGCGCATTGCGATGCACGGTGTCGTCGGTTTCCTTGAGGATGACGATCCACTCGCCCGGTTCCGGTGCGGGCGTCGCGCTGGCCGAGCGCCGCACGTGGCCCGAGGTGAATTCGTGGACGGCGTCGCTTTGCGCGCCGCGCGCGAGCCAGTCGACGAACCAGGTGCGCAGCGACGGCGGCAGCTTCGGCTGCGCATCGTCGCCATCGTCGGCATCGCGGATGGTGGCTGTATCCGTGCGACCGGTGTCGTAGGCCGCGATCTGATGCGCGGCCTGCGGACTCTGCCAGCGGATCGTGCCGTCCGCGCCGACGATCAACGCCGCGCGCGCGTCGAGCGACAGCGCCGCCTGCGCGTAAAGCTGCGCGCGCGAACGCTGCACATGCGCGCCGATGCGCGCGCACAACTCCTCGGGCCGCACCGGCTTGGTCACGTAATCGATGCCGCCCACGCGAAAACCGCGCACCACGTGCTCGGTCTCGGTCAACGCCGTCATGAAGATCACGGGCAGATGCTCGTGCCGCGCGTCCTGCTTCATGCGGCGACAGGTTTCGAAGCCGTCCATGCCAGGCATCATCGCGTCGAGCAACACCACGTCGGGCGTCACGCGCGCGAGACGCTTGAGGGCGTCCTCGCCCGAGAGCGCGACCAGCACCGCATAGCCGTGCGCCTGCAGCGTATCGGAGAGAAACGCGAGGTTGTCCGGCGTATCGTCGACGATCAGCACCACCGGGCGGTCGCGCAGCCAGACGGCCGCGTCGTCCGTGCGTGGCGTTGGCGCCAGCGCGGCGTGCGCGTCAAGTGGCGCCGCGCGCAAGTCGGTCGAGTTCATGCTCGAGTTCCCTTAACTGAAAACGTTCGGCCAATGCGCGCAGCACGTCGATCTGATCCTGCAACGCGGGCCAGGTCGCGTGCGCGGCATTGAGCTGTTCGACCACGCCCTGCACATAGCCGACTTCAAGATGCGCATGCAGATGGTCGATGAGTTCGGGCGGCCACGCGGCAGGCGCGGGCGGCGCGTCCGAAGTCGACAATGCGGGCTTCGCGTGGTCGGCCGCAGTCGCGTCCGGCAGCGCGGGCGCGCTCGTCTCGGACGCGATCCACTCGAACGCGAGCAATTGCGCGAGCTTGTCGAGCAGCAGATTCACCTGCAAGGGCTTCACCAGATAACCCGCGCAACCGGTCGCGCTCGCGCGCTCGCGGTCGTCGGCGAACGCGTTGGCCGAGAGCAGCACGATGGGCGCGTTCGATAGCTGGTTCTCCGAGATCAGCCGGCTGGTTTCGTAGCCGTCCATCAGCGGCATCGAAATATCCATGATGATCGCGTCCACCGTATGCGTGGCGAGCCAGCGCAGCGCGTCGGTGCCGCTGGCCGCTTCGGCGACGTCGAAGCCGAGCGGCGTGAGCAACTGCACGACGATGCCGCGCTGATCGTCGAGATCGTCGACCACGAGAATCGCGCGGCGCGCGCCCGTGTAGCCGCGTATCGACGCGAGTTCGGTATGCGTGGCAGCGGCGCTGTCGACGGCGGGCGCGAACAGGCGCACCACGAAGCGCGTGCCGCGCCCGACTTCGCTGTCCACTTCGAGACTGCCGCCGAGCGCCTGCGTGAGCAAGCGGCAGATCGTGAGGCCGAGGCCCGCGCCGTGATCGTGCGCGTGCGCCGCCACGCCGCGCTCGAACGGTAAAAACAGGCGCTCCATTTCGGCGGGCGGAATGCCGGGGCCGGTATCGGCGACTTCGAATTTGAGCGTGTCGAGCACGTGGCTCACGCGCAGCGTGACCGTGCCGCTCGACGTAAAGCGAATCGCGTTGCCGATCAGATTGGTGAGGATCTGGCCGACGCATTTCTGGTCGGTGCGCACGGTGGCGGGCAGGCGTCCGACTGTCTGCACGTCGAAGGCGAGCGCTTTTTCGAGCGCCTGCGGACGCAGCATCGACGTCACGTGCGCGACGAAATCCGCGAGCGGCACCTTGGCGATATTCAGTTGCAGCTTGCCCGCCTCGATGCGCGCGACGTCGAGCAAACCGTCGACGAGCGCAAGCAGATGCTCGCCGCTGCGATGGATCGTACGCACCGCGTTGTAGCGCGTGGGCGTGAGTTCGTCTTTCGCCTGCAGCAGCAATTGCGCGTAACCGAGAATGCTGTTGAGCGGCGTGCGTAATTCGTGGCTCAGGCCGGACACGTAGCGGCTTTTCGCCTGGTTCGCCGATTCGGCCGCGGCGGTCGCGCGCTTGAGCGCCGCGTCGGTTTTCTGGTGCGCGTCGATTTCGAGCATCAGCAATTCGTTTTGCCGCTGCGATTCTTCCTGCGTGACGCGCCGGCTTTCGCGCTCCAGCACGAACCACCACGCGGCGATGCAGCCGACCAGCGAGAGCGCGAGAAAGATCTTCAGAAAGCTGCTCGCAATCGCGTGGCCGATGGCAGGGCCGACGATCGAATCGGCTGCGGCCACTGAAGTCGCGCTCTGCGACCAGATCAGATAGAGCACGCTGCCGAGCACGGCGAGCATCGCGAATACGAGGCTCGCGTAGTGAATCAGACGCAGCGCGGCGGGACCGAGCCGCGCGCCGGGCAGCACGCGATGCAGCGCGCGGTCGGCCTGCGAGGCGAAGCGCGCGTGCGGTTTGCAGCGGTCGTGGCAGCGCGAATCGAGCGAGCAGCACAGCGAGCAGATCGTGCCGCCGTAGGCGGGGCAGTACGCCGTGTCGTCGGGCTCGAAGCTGTTTTCGCAGATCGCGCAGCGCAGCGAGGTGGCGTCGCCGGTCGGTTGCGCCGCGCGCGCGATGTAGTAGCGTCCGCGCGTGATCACCGCGAGCACGGGCGCGCAGGCGAACGCCACGCCGAACGCGATAAACGACGACATCGCCTTGGCGAGCACGCCGAACAGGCCGCTGTGCGCGAGCATCGCGACGGCGGCCGCGATCAGCATCGCGCCCACGCCCACGGGATTCACATCGTAGAGATGCGCGCGCTTGAACTCGATATGACGCGGGCTATAACCGAGCGGCTTGTTGATGACGAGATCGGCGAACAGTGCGCCGACCCACGCAATCGCGATGTTCGCGTAGAGCGAGAGCACCTTGCCGATCGCGTCGAACACACCCATTTCCACGAGCAGCAACGCGATCATCACGTTGAACACAAGCCACACCACGCGGCCCGGATGACTGTGCGTGAGCCGCGCGAAAAAATTCGACCACGCGAGCGAGCCCGCATACGCATTGGTCACGTTGATCTTCAACTGCGAGACGATCACGAATAGCGTCATCGCGGGCAGCGCCCAGCTCGCGAGCCCGAACGGATCGAGCAGCAGGTGATAGGCAACGAGATACATCTGCGTGGGCTGCGCCGCGTGGCTCGCATCGACTTCGTACTGCAGCGCGACGAAGGCGAGAAACGCGCCGCCGAGCATCTTGAGCGCGCCCGGCACGATCCAGCCCGGTCCCGCCGAGAGCAGTGCGAGCCACCAGCGCGTGCGGTTTTTCGCGGTCAGCGGCGGCAGAAAGCGCAGATAGTCCACTTGCTCGCCGACCTGCACGATCAGCGCGAATACGACCGTCGACGCCTGACCGAACGCGATCAGGCTGAACGCGCGGCCCTGCGGCGCGAAGCCCGCGAAGGTGGTCCACTGCGCGAGCAGATCGGGGTGATGCCAGAGCACGGCGGCGTAGGGTAGCACGAACAGCACGAGCCAGAGCGGCTGCGTCCAGCTTTGCAGGCGGTTGATCAGCGTGATGCCGAACATGACGATCGGGATCACCACGAGCGAACTCACCACGTAGGCAATCGCCAGCGATATGTGGAAATAAAGCTGGAGCGCGAGCGACATGATGGCCGCTTCGAGCGCGAAAAAAATAAACGTGAACACCGCGTAAAGCAGCGAGGTGACCGTCGAGCCGATATAGCCGAAGCCCGCGCCGCGCGTGAGCAGGTCCATGTCCACGCCGTAGCGCGCGGCGTAATAGCTGATGGGCAGGCTCGTCAGCCAGATCAGCACGGAGACCGCGGCGATGGCCCAGAACGCGTTGGTGAAGCCGTAGTTGACCACGAGACTGCCGCCGATCGCCTCCAGCACCAGAAACGACACCGCGCCGATTGCGGTGTTGGCCACGCGCAGCTCCGACCAGCGCCGGAACGAACGCGGCGTGAAGCGCAGTGCGTAGTCCTCGAGGGTTTCGTCGCCGACCCAGGCGTTGTAGTCGCGGCGCACCTTGACGATGCGTTGCGTGCTGGGCGCGCCCAGTGACGGGTGACTCTGGGACATGACGATGTTCCGGATTGGTGCGAAAGCGGCGGAAACCGCGGCGGCGCGCGGGATCGCAGTGCGATGCAAATTACATTCCAGTGCGCGCGCCGGGAATACGTCAATCGACGTATTCCGGTCGTCAATTTGGCTTTCTACATTGCGTCCAACCCTCGACCCAGCCCGCAGCGTTCAGCGCCGGGCACCCGATAAGGAGAACGTGATGTCCGCAGACGATCGATTCGATGACGATGCCCCGATGCCCTCGCCGCTGCGCCGGAAAATGCTCGGTGGCCTGGCCGCCGCGCCGCTGATGGCGATGGGCTTCTCGCGCGGCGCGTTTGCGCAAACGCCGCCCACCGCGAAGGTCAACACCACGGGCCTCGCGGTCACGGACACCACGGTGACGGTCGGCCAGCTGCACTCGGCCACGGGCACGATGGCGATTTCGGAAACCGGCTCGATCCAGGCCGAACGTCTCGCCATCGAGCAGATCAACGCGATGGGCGGCGTGCTGGGCCGCAAGGTACAGATCATTCAGGAAGACGGCGCGTCCGACTGGCCGACCTTCGCCGAAAAGTCGAAGAAGCTGCTGGAGAACGATCACGTCGCGGCCGTGTTCGGCTGCTGGACCTCGGCCTCGCGCAAGGCGGTGCTGCCGGTGTTCGAGAAGGACAACGGCCTGCTCTATTACCCGACCTTCTACGAAGGCCTCGAACAGTCGAAGAACGTGTTTTACACGGGCCAGGAAGCGACCCAGCAGATTCTCTGGGCGCTCGACTGGGCCTCGAACACCAAGAAAGCGAAGACCTTCTTCCTGATCGGCTCCGACTACATCTGGCCGCGCACGTCGAACAAGATCGCGCGCCGCCATATCGAACAGCATCTGCACGCGAAGGTGGTGGGCGAGGAGTATTACCCGCTCGGCACGACCGAGTTCGCCTCGCTGATGAACAAGATCAAGCTCGCGCGCCCGGACTGCATCTTCGCGACCGTGGTGGGCGGCTCGAACGTGGCGTTCTACAAGCAGCTCAAGGCCGCGGGCATCACGCCGCAGAAGCAGTTCCTGCTGACGCTCTCGGTCACGGAAGACGAAGTGCTCGGCATCGGCGGCGAGAATTTCGCGGGCTTCTTCTCGTCGATGAAGTACTTCCAGTCGCTCGATAACGAGAACAACAAGAAGTTCGTGGCGGCGTTCAAGGCGCGCTATGGCCAGAAGTCGGTGATCGGCGACGTCACGCAGGCCGCCTATCTGGGCCCGTGGATCTGGAAGGCCGCGTGCGAGCGCGCGGGCAGTTTCGACGTCGACAAGGTGGTCGCGCATTCGGCCGGTATCGAAGTGGCGAACGCGCCGCAAGGCTACGCGAAGGTCGATCCGAACCATCACCTGTGGAGCCGTTCGCTGATCGGCGAAGGACAGGCGGACGGTCAGTTCAAGGTCGTGGCGCAGTCGGAGCAGCCGATCCAGCCGAATCCGTTCCCGAAGGGCTACATGTAATCCGTCAACCGCAGCGGCGCGGCGGCGCACGACGCCGCCGCGCGAGGAGCGTTCGATGTCCGCTACCGATATTTTCAACATCACGCTGATGCAGGGCTTCGCCGGTCTGAGCCTCTTCAGCGTCCTGCTCCTGATGGGGCTCGGGCTCGCCGTGATCTTCGGCCAGATGGGCGTCATCAATATGGCGCACGGCGAATTCATGACGATCGGCGCCTATACGGTCTACATGTTTTCGTGGTTCTCGCAGAACGTCTGGCACGCATTCACGCCCGTGTATTTCTTCTTCGCGATTCTCGCGGCGTTCGCGCTGGCGTTCGCGGCGGGCTGGCTCGCCGAATGGGCGCTGATCCGCCATCTCTACAAGCGCCCGCTCGACACGCTGCTCGCCACCTGGGGCCTGAGCCTCGGCATGCAGCAGGTGTTTCGCTCGACCTTCGGGCCGAAGGAAGTGAGCCCGGCGCTGCCCGACTGGCTGATGGGTTCGTGGGAGCCCACGCCCGGCCTCGACATTCCGGTGAGCGGCATGTTCGTGATGTTTCTCGCGTTGCTGATGACGGGCGGCCTGCTGCTCGCGCTCTATCGCTCGCGCTGGGGCCTGCGCGTGCGCGCCACGGTCGCGAACCGGCCGATGGCGAACGCGGCGGGCATCAACACGCGGCGCACCGACCGCATGACCTTCGCGATCGGCTGCGGCATCGCGGGCGTGGCGGGCGCGGCCTTCACGGCGATCGGCTCGACGGGACCGACGAGCGGCTCGCTCTATATCGTCGATTCGTTTCTGGTGGTCACGTTCGGCGGCGCGGCGAGTCTGCTCGGCACCGTGGCGTCGGCGTTCGGCATCGCGCAGATGCAGTCGATCAGCGAGTTCTTTCTCTCGGGCTCGATTGCGCGCGTGCTCACGCTGCTGACCGTCGTGGTGATTCTCATGCTGCGTCCGCAAGGTCTGTTCGCTTCGAAGGTGCGGCGCGTTTAAGCCGCGCAGAAGCCGCGTTAAAGCGTACGTCTTTGCACAAGCCTCATTCACACAGCTTCATTCGTATGGAGATGGACATGGAACCCATCCAACCCACGGCGGGCGGCGTATCCCCGCGATCCGGCCAGGGCGCGCCGCCGGCCGGCTGGCGCGCGCGCCTCGCGTGGCTCGACGCTTCGGGCTACGCGGGCATCGTGCTGCTCGCGCTGGTGATCGTGGTCGTGTTTCCGCTCGCGCTCGACACGTTCCGCCTGAACCTGATGGGCAAGTACCTGACCTACGCGTTCGTGGCGATCGGCCTCGTGATCGCGTGGGGCTACGGCGGCGTGCTCAGTCTCGGCCAGGGCGTGTTCTTCGGCCTCGGCGGCTACGCGATGGCGATGTTTCTCAAGCTCGAAGCGTCCGATCCGGCCGCCACGCGCACGCAGACCACGCCCGGCATTCCGGACTTCATGGACTGGAATCAGCTCACCGCGCTGCCCGCGTGGTGGAAGCCGTTTCACTACTTGCCGTTCTCGATACTCGCGGTGCTCGTGGTGCCCACGGCGCTCGCGTTCGTGATCGGCTACGCGATGTTCAAGCGGCGCGTGGGCGGCGTGTACTTCGCGATCATCACGCAGGCCGTCGCGCTGATTCTCTCGGTGCTGATCATCGGCCAGCAAGGTTATACGGGCGGCGTGAACGGCATCACCGACCTGCGCACGCTGCTCGGCTGGGACATTCGCACCGATCACGCGAAGCTGGTGCTGTACTTCGTGAACGCCGCGCTGCTGATCGGCGCGCTGCTCGCCTGCCGCTGGGTCCAGCGCAGCAAGCTCGGCACGCTGCTGCTCGCGATGCGCGACAAGGAAGACCGCGTGCGCTTCTCGGGCTACGACGTCGCCATGTTCAAGGTGTTCGCGTTCTGTCTCGCGGCGATGCTGGCGGCCATCGGCGGCGCGATGTTTACGCTGCAGGTGGGCTTCATGTCGCCGTCGTTCGTGGGCATCGTGCCGTCGATCGAAATGGTGATCTACGCGGCCATCGGCGGGCGCATGTCGCTGGTCGGCGCGGTGTACGGCGCGATTCTCGTCAACCTCGGCAAGAGCTGGTTCTCGGAGAGCTTTCCGAATCTCTGGCTCTATCTGATGGCGGCGATGTTCATCGGCGTGGTGATGGTGTTTCCGAACGGGCTCGCGGGCCTCTACGAAGAGCACGTGCGCCCGCGCGTGCGGCGGCTGCTCGGCGCGGCGAACAAGGAGGCATGAAGCATGAGCAATACCGACTTTCTGCTCGCGATCGAAGACCTGACCGTGTCGTTCGACGGCTTCAAGGCGATCGATTCGCTCAATCTCTATCTCGAACGCGGCGAGCTGCGCGTGGTGATCGGACCGAACGGAGCCGGCAAGACCACGCTGCTCGATCTGATTTGCGGCAAGACGAAGGAAACGGCCGGCAGCATCAAATTCCGCAACGAGGAGATCACGAATCTCGCGGAATTTCGCCGCGTGCGCAAAGGCATCGGCCGCAAGTTCCAGACGCCGTCGATCTACGAAAACCTGAGCGTGGCGCAGAACCTCGAAGTGTCGTTTCCGCGCGGACGCAGCGTGTTTGGCGCGCTCGCCTATCGCGAAGACGCCGAAGTGGCCGATCGCGTGCGTGACGTCGCCGACGAAATCGGTCTGGCCGCCGCGCTCGATATGGAAGCGGGATTGCTCTCGCACGGCCAGAAACAGTGGCTCGAAATCGGCATGCTGCTGATGCAGGATCCCGAACTATTGATGCTCGACGAACCGATCGCGGGCATGAGCGTGCGCGAGCGCGAACTGACGGCCGATCTGCTCGACCGCATCTGCCGCAATCGCTCGATGATCGTGATCGAGCACGACATGGCGTTCGTCGAGCGTATCGCGCACAAGGTCACGGTCATGCATCAGGGAAAGATTCTCGCGGAAGGGCCGATGGCGCAGGTGCAGGCCGATCCGCGCGTGATCGACGTTTATCTGGGCCACTGAGTTGGCCACTGAACGACAACACGGAGAACACATCATGCTGGAAGTCGACGATCTCGTCGTCAGCTACGGCCAGAGCGAAGTGCTGCACGGCATCGGCTTTTCCGTTTCGCAAGGCGAAAGCGTGGCCGTGATGGGCCGCAACGGCATGGGCAAGACCACGCTGTTCAAGGCGCTGATCGGCATGCTGCCCGCCAATCGCGGCACGGTGCGCGTGGGCGGCGCCGACGTCTCGAAGGACGAGAGTTACCGCCGCGTGTCGAAAGGCATCGCCTACGTGCCGCAAGGCCGGCAGATTTTCGCCTCGCTGAGCGTCGAGGAAAACATTCAGACGGGCCTCGAAAACGCGCAGAGCCAGCGCGTGCCCGACGAACTTTACGCGCTGTTTCCCGTGCTGTTCGACATGCGCAAGCGCAAGGGCGGCAATCTTTCGGGCGGCCAGCAGCAGCAACTCGCGATTGCGCGCGCGCTCGCGACCGACCCGAAAGTGCTGCTGCTCGATGAGCCGACCGAAGGCATCCAGCCTTCGGTCATCAAGGACATCGCCAAGGCGCTCAATCAGATTCGCACGAGCCGCAACATCGCCATCGTCGTGTCGGAGCAGGTGTTGAGCTTCGCGCTCGACGTGGCCGACCGGCTCTTCGTGATCGAAGGCGGGCGCTTCGTGCACCAAAGCACGCGCGATGCGGGCGACACCGACCGCATCCGCGAATACCTCTCCGTCTGAGCGCGGCGCGGCGTTCGCGCGCCGCGCCGTATGTCAATCCGCGAACCCAGGAGCGAACGCAATGCCCGACACTCTCATCAAGGTCGATCTGAACCAGTCGGCCTACGAAAACGAACAGGTGCACAACCGCTGGCACCCCGACATTCCGATGGCCTGCTGGGTGAAGCCCGGCGACGACTTCATCCTCGAAACCTACGACTGGACCGGCGGCTTCATCAAGAACGACGACAGCGCCGACGACGTGCGCGACATCGACCTGTCGATCGTGCACTTTCTCTCCGGCCCGGTGGGCGTGCACGGCGCGGAGCCGGGCGACCTGCTCGTGGTGGATCTGCTCGACATCGGCGCGAAAGCGGACAGCCAGTGGGGTTTCAACGGCTTCTTTTCGAAGACGAACGGCGGCGGCTTTCTGACCGATCATTTCCCGAGCGCGCAAAAGTCGATCTGGGATTTTCACGGTGTCTACACGAGTTCGCGCCATATTCCGGGCGTGAATTTCGCCGGCCTGATTCACCCGGGTCTGATCGGCTGCCTGCCCGATCCGAAACTGCTGGAAACGTGGAATGCGCGCGAAACCGGCCTGATCGCCACCGATCCGGAACGCGTGCCGCCGCTTGCGAATCCGCCGTTCGCGGCCACGGCGCACATGGGCAAGCTCGCGGGCGAAGCACGCGACAAAGCCGCCGCGCAGGGCGCACGTACGGTGCCGCCGCGCGAGCACGGCGGCAATTGCGACATCAAGGATCTGTCGCGCGGCTCGAAGGTGTTTTTCCCGGTCTACGTGGATGGCGCGGGCCTTTCGGTCGGCGATCTGCACTTCAGCCAGGGCGACGGCGAAATCACGTTCTGCGGCGCGATCGAAATGGCGGGCTGGGTGCATATGCGCGTGAACGTCATCAAGGGCGGCATGGCGAAATACGGCATTCGCAATCCCGTGTTCCAGCCGAGCCCGATCACGCCCAATTACAACGATTACCTCATTTTTGAAGGCATTTCCGTCGACGAGCAGGGCGGCCAGCATTATCTCGACGTGACCACCGCGTATCGCCAGGCGTGTCTGAACGCGATCGAATATCTGAAGAAGTTCGGCTATTCCGGCGCGCAGGCGTATTCGCTGCTCGGTTGTGCGCCGGTGCAGGGGCATATCAGCGGCGTGGTCGATATTCCGAATGCGTGCGCGACCTTGTGGCTGCCCACGCAGATCTTCGATTTCGACATTCGCCCGAACGCCGACGGCCCGATCCAGCACATTCAGGGCGGCGTGGATCTGCCGTGTTCGCCGGATCTCGTGAAGGCCTGATTCCGGATTCTCGCCGACGTCATTCAAAGGAAGCTGTCATGCCGATCTACGACTTCGAGTGCGCAAGCTGCGGGCCGTTCTCCGTCATGCGCCGCATTGCGGACCGCGAAAAACCGTGCCGTTGTCCCGACTGCGGCGCGGAAGGCGGACGCGTCATCAGTGCGCCTTCGCTGGCGCTGATGGCGAACACGCGCCGCGCGGCGCACGCGACCAACGAACGCGCCGCGCACGCGCCGCGTCAGTCCGGCGACGGTCCGCCGCTGCGTCATCGTGCGGGGTGCAGTTGCTGCTCGGGCGGCGCCGCGAAGCTCGCGGGCGCGGCGTCGGACGGTCTCAAACGGCCGGCGGGACGGCCCTGGATGATCAGCCACTAAGGTGTGCCGCGCGCGAACCGCTGCCCGCAAGCGGCGGCCTTCGCGCGTGGCATCAACGCATTCAAGGAGGAAGCATCATGCGACATGGTGATATTTCGAGCAGCCGCGATTGTGTGGGCGTTGCGGTGGTCAACTACAAGATGCCGCGTCTGCACACGAAGGCGGAGGTGCTCGACAACGCGCGCCGTATCGCCGATATGGTGGTCGGCATGAAGCAGGGTTTGCCGGGCATGGACCTCGTGGTGTTTCCCGAGTATTCCACGCACGGCATCATGTACGACCGCCAGGAGATGTTCGATACGGCGTCGACGATTCCCGGCGAAGAGACCGATATTTTCGCGGCGGCGTGCCGCAAGGCCAATGTGTGGGGTGTGTTCTCGATCACGGGCGAACGTCACGAGGAGCATCCGCGCAAGGTGCCGTACAACACGCTCGTGCTGATCGACAATCGCGGCGAGATCGTGCAGAAGTACCGCAAGATCATGCCGTGGACGCCGATCGAAGGCTGGTATCCGGGCGATCGCACGTATGTGTCGGACGGTCCGAAAGGCCTGAAAATCAGCCTGATTATTTGCGACGACGGCAATTATCCGGAGATCTGGCGCGACTGCGCGATGAACGGCGCGGAGTTGATCGTGCGCTGCCAGGGCTATATGTATCCGGCGAAAGAGCAGCAGGTGATGGTCGCGAAAGCGATGGCGTGGATGAACAACACCTATGTGGCGGTCGCGAACGCCACGGGCTGGGACGGCGTGTATTCGTACTTCGGCCACTCGGCGATCGTGGGCTTCGACGGGCGCACGCTCGGCGAATGCGGCGAAGAGGAAATGGGGGTGCAATACGCGGAACTGTCGCTCGGCATGATCCGCGACGCGCGCCGCAACATGCAGTCGCAGAACCATCTGTACAAGCTGCTGCATCGCGGCTATACCGGCACGATCCATTCCGGCGACGGCGCGAACGGCGTGGCGGATTGCCCGTTCGGTTTCTATCGCGATTGGGTGGCCGACCCCGAGGCCACGCGCCGACGCGTGGAAGCGCTCACGCGCAGCACGCCCGGCACGGCGGAGTGCCCGATCGACGGGATTCCACACGAAGACTGAGCGCTGTCGAGGCTTTGTCCACGACGCGCATTGTTCGGCAAATGCGGCCACTCCATTCGTCGCCAGGCCCTTTTTCGCGGCACTGGCACCCTCTACATTGTGGTTCGGCACCGACGCAAGCCGCAGCGCGGCGAGCGAACGGTTCAATCCACATTGGAGGTTTGTCATGGCCAGGCTCGAAGGAAAGGTCGCGCTCGTTACGGGCGCATCGAAGGGAATCGGCGCGGCGATCGCCCGCGCGCTCGCGAAAGAGGGCGCGTCGGTCGTGGTGACGTATGCGAGCAGCCAATCCGGCGCGCTGGCGGTCGTCGAGCGGATTCAGGCTGCGGGCGGCAAGGCGACGGCGGCAGGCGGCGACGTCTCGCAGCCCGCCGACGCCGCGAAGCTCGTGCAAACGGCCATCGACGCGTTCGGCCGCCTCGATATCGTCGTGAACAATTCGGGCGTGTATGCGTTCTCGCCGGTCGAGGACATCACCGCCGAGGAGTTCCATCGCCAGTTCGACACCAACGTGCTCGGGCCGCTGCTCGTCACCCAGGCGGCCGTGAAGCATCTGGGCGAAGGCGCAAGCATCATCAATATCAGTTCGGGCGTCACGCGCATCACGCCGCCCGCGAGCGCGATCTACACCGGCACCAAAGGCGCGCTCGACGCGATCACGAACGTATTGGCGCTGGAGCTTGCCCCGCGTAAGATCCGCGTGAACGCGATCAATCCCGGCTACGTCGAAACCGAAGGCACGCACAGCGCGGGCATCACCGGCTCGGACATGGCCGCGGACTTCATCGCGAAGACGCCGCTCGGCCGCGCGGGTCAGCCGCAGGATATCGCCGATGTGGCGGTGTTCCTCGCTTCCGACGAAGCGCGCTGGCTAACCGGCGAGCATCTGCTGGCGGCGGGCGGTATCCGTTAATCGTCGATTCCGGCAGTAAGACGCGCCGCCCGCGATCTCGCTGGCGGCGTTTCTATTTTGATTTCGCTAGTCTCGTTGTTTGCGCGCGGTTTCTTTTTCGACGCGCGCCTCCTGTTCACACGTCTCCCCGAAAAACGCACCATCGCACGGCGTTTGCACGCCGCTCTGGTGCGATTCGCGCCCGCGAATCCGCATTGACGCACCATCATCGAGCAGGTGAATTCCCGATTGCGCGGAATTTATTTTTTCACTTGCGTCGTGGTTTTTTGACTGTGCACTATGTGTTGTGCACAGCACAAACGTACGCCACGTACCGATGAGGATGTCCATGAGTGTCTCAGCCATTGCAACCCCGCACGCGGGGAACATCGCTTCGACGCATGCGTCGGGTACGGACCGCCTGAAGGTCCAGCAACTCAGTCACGCATTTCGGACTGCCGATGGTGTCGACGTGCCGATCTTCGAACGGCTCGATTTCAGCGTGCGCAGCGGCGAGATCGTCTCGATTGTCGGCCGCAGCGGCGCGGGCAAGAGCACGCTGTTCAATCTCGTCTCGGGGCTCATCAAGCCGCAGTCGGGGCAGATCAGCGTGGGCAAGCGCGACGACGGCAGCGCCGGGCGCATCGCCTACATGCTGCAAAAAGACCTGCTGATGCCGTGGCGCACGGTGCTGCAAAACGCCGTGCTCGGCATCGAGCTGTATCGCAAGGTCAAGCGCGCCGACCTCGAACGCGCGCGCCAGATGCTCGCGCGTTACGGCCTCGGCGCGGTGGCCGACGCGTATCCGCATTCGCTCTCGGGCGGCATGCGCCAGCGCGTGGCGCTCACGCGCACGCTGCTGGTCGATCCCACGCTGGTGCTGCTCGACGAACCGTTTTCCGCGCTCGACTACGAGACGCGTCTCGCTCTCGAAGACGATGTGATGGCGTTGCGCCAGCAGAGCGGCACGAGCGTCGTGCTCGTCACGCATGACATCGAGGAAGCGATTGCGATGAGCGACCGCGTGATCCTGCTGGGCGGCCGCCCGGCGCGTATCGAAGACGACATCGACGTGCGCCTGACCACGCATGGCGCGCGCACGGCGGTCTCGGCGCGCGAGGCGCCCGAGTTCCGCACCTACCATTCGCGCGTCTGGAACGGACTGCGCAGCCATACCATCCAGCACGCGGGAGCCACGGCATGAGCGATATTGCGATCTCCTCCAACGCGCCCGCACGGCGGCGCGCG
Organism: Paraburkholderia tropica; assembly: GCF_014171495.1. Taxonomy (NCBI): domain Bacteria; kingdom Pseudomonadati; phylum Pseudomonadota; class Betaproteobacteria; order Burkholderiales; family Burkholderiaceae; genus Paraburkholderia; species Paraburkholderia tropica. The sequence continues at coordinate 706,974 of NZ_CP049136.1, read as the reverse complement.
AAGCCGCGCCGCGCGGCGAAGCTCGGCACCACGGGCGCGGTCGCGCTCATCGTCGTGGCGCTGATCGCGCTGTGGCAGGTGGCGGTCACGGCGGGCTGGATCAACGGCAAGCTGCTCGGCTCGCCCGCGGGCATCTGGCAGGCCGCGCAACAAGGCCTGAACGGCGGCACGCTGATACCCGACACGCTCGTCACGCTCTACGAAACGGTGGTGGGCCTCGTGGTGGGCAGCGGACTCGGAATCGGCCTCGGGCTGCTGCTGTGGTTCGTGCCGCGCGTGTCAGGCGTCGCTGAAGGATTATCAGTCATCCTGAACAGTATTCCGAAGATCGCGCTCGGGCCGCTGATCGTCATCTGGTTCGGCTCGGACATGACGTCGAAAGTCTGGCTCGCGGGCATTTCCACCTTCGCCGTGGCGATGATCTCGTCGTGTGCGGCGGCGCGCGAAGTCGACAAGGATCTGCTCAACCTGTTCCGCTCGTTCAACGCGAAGCCTTCGATGATCTTCACGAAGCTGATCGTGCCGGGCGCGCTGCCGTGGGTGTTCTCGACGCTGCGCGTGAACATCGGCTTCGCGCTGATCGGCGCGGTGGTGGGCGAGTACATCGCTTCGCAGGCAGGACTCGGGCATGAGGTGTTCGTCGCCGGATCGCTGTTCGATCTGAATACGGTGTGGCTCGGCATTATCGTGCTCACGCTGATGGCGACGCTGCTGGGCTGGATCGTCCAATTCACGGAAGCAAAGGTCATTTCATGGAAGTCAACACGATGAAACGAGTAAGCGCGATTGCCATTGCGGCGGCAGTGACGGGGTTGAGCGTTCAGGTGTCCGCGCGGGCGGCGGAACCGGTTACGGTGTATCAGGCTTTTCAGTCGATTCAGTATCTGCCGCTTTACGTGGCGATCGACAAGGGGATCTTCGCGAAGAACGGTCTCGACGTGAAGAAGGTCACGGCGGGCAGCGGCGCGGCGGGCGTGGCGGCGGTGATCGGCGGCCATGCGGACTTCTCGCTGCAGGATCCGATGACGGCCGTGCTCGCGAACCTCAAGGGCGCGAACGTGATGGCCGTCGCGAACGTGGTGGCGGGCGTGCCGGTGTGGGTGATCGCGCCGCCCGACGCGGGCGTGCATCAGCCCGGCGACATGTCGAGCAAGAGCGTCGCCACGGCGCTGCCGCCTTCGACCAGCACGTATCTGCTGCAACGGCTCATCAAGGATCAGAAGATCGAGAAGGTGTCGCTGAACACGGTGCAACTGGGCACCGAACTCGCGCCCGTGAGCGCGGGCCGCAGCCAGGCGGCGGCAGTCTACGAACCGCAGGCGGACACCGGCATCGCGCAGGGCTACAAGGTCGTGTACGGTTTCCCGAAGGCCTATCCGGGCGGCTATGCGTTCTCGACCATCGACACGGCGGCGTCGACCATCAAGGACAAGCCGCAGATGGTGGCGGCGTTCGTGAAGTCGATCGGCGAGGCCGAGGCGCTGATTCATCAATCGCCGGACACGGCGAAGGCGGTCGCGAAGACGGAATTTCCCTCGCTCGACGCGAAGATCGTCGACGCGGCCGTGGGCCGCCTGATCGATCAAAACATTTACGCGCCGACGCCCGAGATTTCCGAGCAGGCGTTTCGCAATGCGCTCGATCTGCAGGAGTCGATCGGCAATATCAAGCCTGGCAGCGTGAGCTATGCAAGTGCCGTCGACAATTCGTTTGCCGCGGCCGCCGCGAAGAAGTAAGCGCCGCGACGCCCGTTATCGCGTCGGCGCGCTGCGCCGACGCTTCGAATGGAAGGACAGGATGAACGAAGCCAACCCGTCGTTCGTGACGGCGCTGATCGCGCAGCGCGGCAATCCGGCCGCGAGTCGCGCGCGGCTCGACGAAGCCGTGGCGCGCGCCGAGGCGCTCGAATCGCTGCACGTTTTCACGCATCGTCCGGATGCGTACGTCGAGCCCGACGCGTATGCGCCGCTCGCGGGTCTGCCCGTGGGCGTGAAGGACCTGATCGACACCGTCGATATGCCGACGTGCTACGGCTCGCCGATCTGGCGCGGCCATCGTCCGCAAGCCGATGCGCCGATCGTGACGCAACTGCGCGAACTCGGCGCGCTGGTGTTCGGCAAGACCGTGACGACCGAATTCGCCTGGCGTCAGCCGGGGCCGACCGTGAATCCTTGGCGTCGCGATCATACGCCCGGCGGATCGTCGAGCGGATCGGCGGCGGCTGTGGGCGCGGGCATCGTGCCGCTTGCGCTCGGCACGCAGACGGTGGGATCGGTGATCCGGCCCGCCGCGTACTGTGGCGTGGTGGGCTACAAGCCGAGCTACGGCACGATCTCGCGCGAGGGCGTGCATGCGCTCGCCGCGTCGCTCGATCACATCGGCTTCTTCGCGCGCGACGTGGAAGTGGCGGCGCTCGCGCACGCGCTGTTCGTCGCGCAGCGCGTGGAAGCGATCGACAGCGTCGACGCCTGGCAGGCGTGGTTCGCGCCGCTCGCTGCGCCGCCGCGTCTCGGTGTCGTACGCACGCCGTTCGATGCGCGTTTGCAGGACATGCAGAAAGTGAATTTCGACGCCGCGCTCGCGCAGTTGCGCGCGGCGGGCGCGGAGATCGCCGAGATCGAATTCGAGGCCGATCTCGAACAGATCGTCGACGCGTTGCAGGTGATTCTGCGCGTGGAAGCGTGGCACGCGGTCGGGCCCGAGGCGCGCGCGCATCGCGAGCAGTTGAGTGAGCATATGCGTGCGCTCGTCGATGAAGGCGCGGCGATGCCCGAGGCGCGTTATCAGGCCGCGCTCGAATTGCAGGCGCAATGGCGCGCGCGCTCGGCGCAACTGCTCGCGGGCTGCGACGCGCTCGTGAGCGTGCCCGCCACGGGCGTCGCGCCGCAAGGTCTCGACGACACCGGCGACCCCACGTTCTGCGCGCCGTGGAGTCTGCTCGGCATGCCGGCCGTGACGGTGCCGTCGGGCTGGACCGATGCGGGGTTGCCGCTGGGTTTCCAGACCATCGGCGCGTTTGGCGAGGATCTTGAGACGCTGCGCGTGGCGGCGTGGATCGAGCAGGTGATCGGCGCGCGGCGCGAGCTTGAGCTTGCCGCGGCGAGCACCGAGGCGATCGCGTAGCGTCGACGATAGCGACCAGAGCGACCAGAGCGACCAGAGCGACCAGGGAGACAGCATGGGCAAGCCGTATCGCACGATTCAGGAATACGTACTCGGCACGCTGCGCGCGGAGATTTTGCAGGGCGTCTACAAGGCGGGCACGCGCATGCGCCAGGAGGAAGTGGCAAAGCGGCTCGGCGTGAGCACGACGCCCGTGCGCGAAGCGTTCCGCGATCTGCGCGCCGAAGGGCTGGTGGCGATCGATCCGAACAAGGGCGTGGAAGTGCGCGGCCTCACCGCCGACGACGTCAGCGAAATCTACGAGTTGCGCATGCTGCTCGAACCGATGCTTGCCGCGCGTGCGTGTCTGCGCGCGAGCGCCGCGCAACTCGACGCGGCGCAGGCGAGCCACGATGCCATGAGCCAGGCCGCGCCCAGTTCCGAGCAATGGGCCTTGCTCAACGAGGATTTTCATCAGCATCTGATGCAGTGCGAGGCGCACACGCGGCTGTTCGAAGTCGTGCGCGGGCTGTCGCTGCTCGCGCGTCCGTATGTGTCGCTGTCGATGTACGTGCAGCCGGATATCATGGCGAGCAATAACGACGAGCACGCGCATCTGCTCGCGGCCTGGCGCGCGCGCGACGCCGCCGCCGTGCAGGAGCAGACGCGCGTGCATCTGCTCAACACGCGCGATGCGATCGTCGCCTGCGTCGATCAATCGGCGCGCGCGCTGGCGGCTTGATGGAAGGTTCGAATGTCTGTTTCACTGGCTGATTTATCCGCCGTCGACGCGCGGCGTCTGATCGGCAACGGCGAGTTGTCGCCGGTCGAATTGCTCGATGCGTGTCTCGCGCGCATCGAATCGATCGAGCCTGCCGTCAACGCGCTCGCGGCCACGGCGTTCGAACGCGCGCGCGACGAAGCGCGTCGTGCCGAACAGGCTGTCGCGCGTGGCGAAGCGCTGGGCGTGCTGCACGGTTTGCCGATCGGTGTGAAGGATCTCGAAGAGACGGGCGGCTTGCTGACCACTTACGGCTCGCCGCTGTATCGCGATCATGTGCCGGTCAGCGATAACGCTTTCGTCGCGCGTTTGCGCGCGGCGGGCGCCATCGTCGCGGCCAAAACCAATGTGCCGGAAATGGGTGCGGGCGCGAACACGCGCAACGCGGTCTGGGGCGCGACGGGCAATCCGTTCGACACGCGGCTGAACGCGGGCGGTTCGTCGGGCGGCTCGGCGGTCGCACTCGCCACCGGCATGCTGCCGCTCGCCACGGGTTCGGATCTCGGCGGCTCGCTGCGCATTCCGGCCGCGCTTTGCGGCGTGGTGGGCTATCGCGCGTCGCCGGGGCTCGTGCCCTCCGAACGCCGCGTGTTGGGCTGGGCGCCGAACTGGGTCAGCGGCCCGATGGGGCGCAACGTCGCCGATGTGCGGCTGCAACTGGCCGCCGTCGCCGGTCACGCGAGCGCCGATCCGCTTAGCTATCCCGCGACGCTCGACGCCTTCGCGCGCGAGCCGCGCCTCGATCTTTCGGCGCTGCGCATCGGCTATACCGAAGATTTTGGCGCGTGCGCCGTCGATGCGTCGATTCGCGCCACGTTCCGCGCGAAGATCGAGCGCCTCTCGCGCATCGTGGCGCAGTGCGAGCCGATCGACATCGATTTGCGCGAAGCGCATCGCGTGTTCGACGTCGTGCGCGCGCAGGAATTCGTTGCGAGCCTGCGCGAGACCTATGAGCGCGATCCGTCGCTGCTCGGCGCGAATACGCGCGCGAATTACGAAATGGGCGGGGCGCTCACGCTCGCCGACGTTGCGCGCGCCGAGACGCAGCGCACGGCGTTGTATCGGCAGTTTCAGGCGCATTTCTCGCGCTACGACGTGATTGTTTCGCCGGTCTCGCCGGTCACGCCGTTTGCGTGGACGACCTCGCATTGCGAGTCGATCGACGGCACGCCGCTCGAAAATTATTATCGATGGGTCGCGCTCACTTATGTTGTGACGGTGTTGACGAATCCATCGATGTCGCTGCCTTGCGGCATCGATCACGCGGGCATGCCGTTCGGTCTGCAACTGATCGGGCCGATGCGCGGCGACGCGCGCCTGCTCGACGCGGCGCAGGCGCTCGAAGTCGCGTTCGCGCGCGAACCCGCGCTCGCGCGCCCGGTGCCGGATCTCGCCGCGTTGCGCGGCACGCCCCATCAGGCGCGCGCCGCGCTGCGTTCGATCGTCACCGATCCGCCTCGCTTGCGCGACGCGTCGCTCAGCCTTTGAACTCGACCGAGACGAACACTTTGCGGCACGGCTCGACCACTTCCCACGTCCCCTGAAAACCGGCGGGTATCAGGAAGCGGTCGCCCGCGCGCACGGCTTTTTCCGCACCCGATTCATCGCGCAGCACCGAGACGCCTTCGAGAATTTCGCAATACTCGTTCTCCGTGAAATTCACGCGCCAGCAACCGCGTTCGCTGGTCCAGATGCCCGTCGACAATTGTCCGCACGGGCTCGTGAAATGCATGTCGGCCGATTGACGCGGTCGGCCGGAAAGCACGACTTCGGGCTTCGGCTCCCATTCGAGCGTTTCTTTCGCGGGTTGCGAGTAATCGACGATATCCAGAATGCGCATGATGTTGGCAATAAAAAGGTGAGAGAAACAAAGCGGCGCGCGGCGGCGAATCAAGCCCTTACGTGCCCGATTTCAACTGCGCCCACAAACGGCTTTGCAGCCGCATGATTGCCGCCGGTTGCGGACGCATGACGGTCATCTTGTCGATGACTTCGTCGGAAGGAAACGTGCTGGCATCTTTCATGATCGCCGTTTGAACCAGCGGATACGACGCACGATTCGCGGTCGGATAAAACACTTCGTTGGTGATGCCGGCGCTCGTTTTCGGATCTTCGATGTAATTGATCCATTTGAGCGCCGCTTCGGGATGCGGCGCGTCTTTCGGAATCGCCATCATGTCGAACCAGAGCAGACCGCCTTCCTGCGGATTCACGAACTGAATCTGATAGTGGCGCTTCGCCTCGATAGCGCGCCGACGCGCGATACCGGCATCGCCCGAATACGCCACGGCGATGCACACGTCGTTATTCGCGAGGTCGTTGATATAGCCCGACGAATTGAACTGCGTGATATAGGGGCGCACTTTCTTCAGCACTTCGTAGGCCGCGGTGTAATCGGCGGGATTCGTGCTGTTCGGATTGCGATGCAGATATTGCAGCACGGCGGGAAATACGTCCGATGCCGAATCGAGAAACGACACGCCACAGCTTTTGAGTTTCGAGAGATTCTCGGGATCGAAAACCAGCGCCCATGAATCGGGCGGCGTCGCGCCGCCGAACGCCTTTTGCACTTCCTGTGCGTTGTACGCGACGCCGTCCGTGCCCCACGCCCACGGCACGCCGTATTGATTGCCGGGGTCGGCGTCGCTGACCATTTTCATCAGATGCGGGTCGAGATTCGCGAGATTCGGCAATTGCGATTTATCGAGCTTCTGATACACGCCGGCCTCGATCTGCCGCGCCATATACGCCGACGATGGCACGACCACGTCGTAACCGGAACTGCCGGCGAGCAGTTTGGCTTGCAGCGTGTCGTCGCTATCGTAGCTGTCGTAACGCACCTTGATGCCGGTCTGCTTCTCGAACGTGGGCACCGTGTCCTGCGCAATGTAGTCGGACCAGTTGTAGACGTTGACCTGTGCGTCGTCCGCCATGGCGGGCTGGACGGCGGCGAGCGCGAGCATCGTGGCGGCGCACGTCACGGGGACGGTGCGTTGGAGCGTGTCGTGAAGTTTCATCCTGCTTCCCTGGAGTTGATTCGAAGACGGTATGCGCGTCTTCGCGCCCGGCATCCGCGTGAACGGACGAGGCGTACGTGATGACCGGCATCGCGTGCGATCGCGTGGCGCGCAGCAAGGCCGCACAACGCGAAGCGGCGCGATATCAGACGAACGGGGCGGACAGCAGGCTAGGGCTTGGGCAGCAGGGAGGCGATTTCGTCTTTACGAACGCCGATGAAATCGCAGCTCATAGCCGAATGATGGCGGCGCACGGAGCGAATGGAGATGACCGTGTCGATCGAGCAATAGCTGCACGGCCGGGCGACGTGGCTGGCGCCTGAAACAATCGTGCTGCGCATGGCGAGAAAGCCGCCACGTCCTCGATCGTACTGTATCAAGGGGCCACGAATTTTCATGATCTAAGGCGCACGGGTCGAAGCACAGGAGCGTCGGACTGTTGAGCGGATGCCGGTTGAATAGCGAAGCGGTGGCCTGGAAATGCGCAGCGCCACGCACGCTTTAACCGGTGGATTCATGGTACCCGCGCCAAAAAGCGTGTCAATGGGGATGTGCGCGGGGATGAGCGCGAGGATGTCCGTCACAGCGTTGCACGACGAAATGCATCACATCCGTGCGTCCTTCGTCGAACGCGGCTTCGCAATAGCCGAAATAGAGCGTCCAGATGCGAATGAACGCATCGTCGAAACCGAGCGCGCGCAGGGTGTCGAGTCGGCTTTCGAAACTTGCGCGCCACAGACGCAAGGTCTGCGCATAATCGCGTCCGAATGCAAAGACGGCGCGTGCTTCGAGCTGCGCCTGCTGCGCGGCGCGCACGAATTGCTGCGGACCGGGCAACATGCCGCCCGGAAAAATCATCTCGCGGATAAAGTCGCTCGACGTGCGATAACGTTCGACATGCGCATCGTCGATGGTGATGGTTTGCACGAGCGCCCGCGCGCCCGGTTTCAGCAGACGCGAAAGCGTGTCGAAATACGTCGGCCACCACGCTTCGCCCACGGCTTCGAACATTTCGATGGAGACGATCGCATCGTACTGGCCGTCGTTTTCGCGAAGATCACGATAATCGCGCAACTCGATCTCCGCGAGATGCGCAAGCTGCGCCGCTTTCACGCGTTCGCTGGCCCACGCGTGTTGTTCCTGCGAAATCGTCACGCCGCGCACATGGATGCCTTGCCGCGCCGCATACAACGCGAAACCGCCCCAGCCGCAGCCGATTTCGAGCACGCGCATGCCGGGCGCGAGCGCGAGCGTATCGATGATGCGCTGATACTTCGCGCACTGCGCTTCGTCGAGCGGACGGTGTGCGTCGTCGTCGAAACAGGCGCTCGAATAGGTCATCGTTTCATCGAGCCACGCCGCGTAGAACGCGTTGCCCAGATCGTAATGCGCGTGGATATTGCGTCGGCTGCCGGCGCGCGTGTTGCGGCGCAGCCGATGGCGCAGCGCGTACCACACGCGCGCGAGCGGGCCGCCGTGCAGGGTCGTGGCGACGGCGTCTTCGTTGCGGATCGCGAGGCGCATCAGCGCGGTGAGATCGGGCGCGTCGAGCCATTGCGCGCGCAACGCCTCGGCGAAACCGATATCGCCCGCGCGAAGGATCGCCCGGCACGCGCGCCAGTCGTGAATGCGCAGCGCGGCGGCCGGGACGTCGCGTGCATCGCCGAACACCTGCTGCGCGCCGTCGGGCGTCGTCAGCGTCAGATGGCCGTGACGGATCCTGCGCAGCAAGGCAAGAAAGAGACGGGCCGCAAGCGGCATCGGCGGGTGCGCGGCCGTGGGCAGGCGGAGCAGCGTCATGAGCGGGCCTCGTGATCGGTGGGGCGCAAGGATGCGTCGGATGCGTGGGGTGTAGGCGGGTGTTTGCCGAAAAACGGCACGCGTTTGAGCCAGAGGCGCAGCGCCTGCCAGTGAATCCGCAGCACGACGCCGGGCGTGAGGAGCGGCTGACGCAGGAGCGCGCCGAATGCGCGGCGTGCGTCGAGCGGTTCGGCGCGCATGGCGATGGCGGTGCGCAGCAGCACGCCGAGACTATCGACGTAATCGATCGCGGTGACAAGCCGCGCGCCGTGCTGGCGCACGCGAAACCGATAGTGGCCCTCGACGCGGCAAAACGGCGAAACGTGAAAGGTCTTGCGGCACTGCAGCTCGGTCGTATTGCCGATCGGCGCGTGATCGGGCGCGCTCAATAGATAGCCGTGATGCGCGCCGAAGGTGTTGCGTACGTCGGCGTAGAGCGCGCGCAGGCGGCCCGCGCGGTCGTAGCAATACCAGAAGCTCACCGGATTGAACGCGTGACCGAAGATGCGCGGCAGCGTTTGCAACCAGATCGCGCCATCGGCGGGAATGCCCGCGTCGGCGAGACGCGCGCGCATCCACGGCGCGAGCGCGCGTCCATCGCGCGGTCCATAGTCGCGCGGATCGAGCGAGAACACGCGCCGACGGTCGATGCCGAACCACCCGCATTGCAGCGCGTCGAGGCGGTCGAGATCGCAGCAGATCTGGAACAGCGGATACGCGAACGCGTGATGTGCGGGGCGCAGGCGTTCGTGCACCACGCGGCCCGTGAGCAGACAGGCCGCGTGCGCATCCTCGCCTGGGCGTGCGGGGCGGGCGAACGGCGGCGCGCCGCGCGCGAGATCGGCGCGTGGGCTCATGGGCGGCCCCACGCAGGCATCACGCCGAAGTCGCGCGCCACGCGCAGCGCCGACTTGAGGCCGTCTTCGTGAAAGCCGTAGCCGGTCCACGCGCCCGCGAACCACGTCGCGCGCCGCCCTTGCAGATCGGGCAGGCGCTGTTGCGCGTCGATGGCCGCGAGGTCGAGCAGCGGATGTTCGTAGACGTAGCGGCCGAGCACGGCGTGCGGCGCGGGTTCGCTCACCGGATTGAGCGTGACCACCACGGGCGTGCGAAACGGCAGCGGCTGCAACTGGTTGATGAGGTAGCTCACGCAGACGGGCTGCGCATCGGCGTCGCTGCCCGCATGATGCGCCGACGCACGGCTGAGGTAATTCCACGCCGACCACACGCGTCGGCGGCGCGGCAGCAGCGCCGTGTCGGTGTGTAGCAGCGCCACGTTGCGTTGATAGCGCACGGCCCCGAGCACGTCGCGTTCGGCGTCGTCGGCATCGGCGAGCAAGGCCAGCGTCGTGGGCGCGTGGCTCGCGAGCACGATGGCGTCGAAACGTTCCGCGCCCGCGTCATCGGTCGCGATCATGACGCCCGACGCGTCGCGGCGCACCGCGCGCACGGGCGTGTTCAGGCGCACGTCGTCGAGCGTGGCGAGCAGGCGCGCGACGTATTCGCGCGAGCCGCCCGCCACGGTTTGCCACGGCGGCCGGTTGTTCACCTGTAGCAAGGCGTGATTGAGGCAGAAGCGCAGAAAGGTCGCGGCCGGAAAGCGCAGCACGTCGCGCGCGGCGCTCGACCAGATGGCGGCGGCCATCGGCAACAGATAGTGGCGCTGGAACGGTGCGCCGTAGCCGCCCGCCGTCAGCAGTTCGCCCACCGAAAGCCGCTCGCGCCGCGCTGTTTCCAGATGATGTTCGGCGGCGGCGTTGAAACGCAGAATGTCGCGCAGCATACCGATGAACGTCGGCGAAAAGAGGTTGCGGCGCTGCGCGAACACGGTGTTCAGATTCGTGCCCGCCCACTCCAGCGCGCCGCCGTCCATCGACACCGAAAACGACATCTCGCTGCGATGCACGCGCACGCCGAGTTCGGCGAACAGCGCCACGAGGTTCGGATAGGTGCGCTCGTTGAACACCAGAAAACCGGTGTCGACGGGATGACGCTGTCCGTCGAGCGCGACGTCGACGGTATGCGCGTGGCCGCCCGCCGTCGCGGCCGCCTCGAACAGCGTGACGCGATGGCGACGCGCGAGCAGCCACGCGCTCGCCAGCCCGGCGATACCCCCGCCGACGACCGCCACGCGGCGGCCCGGCGGCAAGGCGGCGCTCGTGGCGTCGGCGATCTGGGCGGGTTCCATGCGTTTTTCTCCCTGATTCGTGCGTTGTCGTCATGGAATCGGTGACTGCTGCGTGCAGACTTCCTTGTGTGCAGATACGGACGGAAGGCGCGCGCGGATGCACGCGATGCGCGCGAAAGTCGCGCGAAACTACGGCGAAGCAAATCCCGGCTGACCCAATTGCGCGGGAAACTGCGGCACGCGTCGAAAACGCGTGCTGTCGTAGCCCATCGCATCGAGACGCGCGAGCAGTGCGTGATAGGTCGCGTCGTCCATCTCGGGCTCGCGCGAGAAAATCCAGCCGAGCGATTTGCCCGGATAACCGAGGATCGTCACGCGATAATCCGGGTCGACATAGAGCGTGAGCTGTGTGACGTGGATCGGCCAGAACAGGCGCACGCGCCAGCGCCCGCCGCCGCTGCCGGGCACGACCGCATCGACGAAGCGGTAGTGCTTTTCGGGCGCGTCGAAGCCGCCTTTGCGACCGAAGAAGGCGTCGTCGATGCGGCCGTCCGCGCGCAGCGTCCACTCGGCGCGGCTCGCCACGAAACCGCGTTCCGCGAAATACGGAATGTTGGCGATCACGTACCAGCGGCCCATGTAGCGCGGCAGGTCGACGCTGACCGGTTCGAGCGGCTGGTCGGCGCGAGGATTCGGATTGGGCGGCCCGTTCGTGCAGCCGCCGAGCGCGATGCATGCCACGAGCGATAGCGGCGCGAAGAACGTTACACGCCGCAGGGATCGCATGAAATCACGCATGAAATCGCGCCTGAAATCAGGCATGAAAAGCATCGTCGGCATCGCGCTTACTCGCTGGTGCCAGGCCGCGCCGCGCGCTTGCGCAGCAGATAATGCGCGACGCCCCACTCCTCGCCGCGCGCATAGCCGAACAGTTCGGCCACGGCCAGATAGAACATGCGCCAGCGCTGGAACGCGAGACGCGGGTTGCCGCTCGCGTCGAGCAGCGGCAGCGCCTGGGCGCGCGCGGCATCGAGCGCGGCGAGCCACTGGTTCGCGGTGCGCGCGTAATGCGTGCCGTCGATCCACCATTGCCGCTCGACGCGCAGATCGTCCTGAAAACGCAGCAGCAGATGCGCCGAGGGCATCGTGCCGCCCGTGAAGAAATGACGGGACATCCAGTCGCTGCCGTCGCGCACCTCGAAGTGATACGCGAGCAGCCGATGCGCGAACAGATGCACGAAGAGTCGGCCGTCGTCGTCGAGCCAGCGCGCAATCTTCGCGAGCAGCAGGCCGTAGTGCTTCATGTGCTCGAACATTTCGATCGACAGCACGCGGTCGAAACGCGGCTCGCCGGGCGCGAACTCAAAGCGCGCGACATCGCCGGTCACGATGCGCAGATTCGCGAGCCCCAGCTCGTTGGCGCGGCGCTCGATGAACGCGCGCTGCCCGTGCGAATTCGACAGCCCGACGATGCTCGCATGCGGATAACGTTGCGCGAGCCAGAGCGTGAGCGCGCCCCAGCCGCAGCCGAGGTCGAGGATGCGCTGACCGTCGGCGAGTTCCGCGCGCGCTGCATAGAGCGCAAGCATGGCGTCCTCGGCCTGCGCGAGCGTTTCGTCGCCGCGCGGATAGTAGCCGCACGAATACTTCAGGCGCGGCCCGAGATGCGCCGCGAAGAACGCGCCCGGAATCTCGTAGTGCTGCGCGTTGGCGGCCTGCGTTTCGATGGCGATCGGGCTGGCGCGCAGTTCGTCGATCAGCGTTTCGAACGCTTCGGCGCGTCGCGTGCCGTCGTGCGCGTGTTCGTCGGCGAGACGGCGGCGCAGCAGCGTGCGCATGCCCATGCGGATCAACGCATCGGGCAGCCAGCCGCGTTCGCACAGGCGGATCGCAAGCGAGGTGTCGTAAGTGCTCGATGGCGGCGGCGTGTCGTGCGGTGTGTCGTGCGGACGGTCGTGCGAATCCTGCAACGGCGGAACGGTCACGGTCATGATCGCGGGCTCCTCGAAGGGCGATGTGAGGCGTCGTCGGCGTGCGCGTGGCGCGGCGGCCACGGAATGAACGCGTGCGTGGTCGCCATGTAGTCGCGATAGCCGGCACGCGTCTGCACGAGCCGCGCTTCGAGCAGCGGCACGCCGGAGAGCTTGAGCAGCAGCCACGCCATCGCGAACGGCGGCACGAGCGTCGCCCAACCCCAGGGCTGGCCGATCGACCAGACCGTGTAGGCGCACCAGTGCAGCGATTCGAAGAAGTAATTCGGATGGCGCGAGTAACGCCACCAGCCGCGCGTGCAGACCTGGCCGCGCGCGGCGGGATCGGCGAGATGGCCGCGCAACTGGCGGTCGGCGGCGGCTTCGCCCGCGAGCGCCGCGAAGCCGATGGACAAGGCGATGACGATGGCCGGAATCGACGGCGTGTGCGCCTGCCAGGCGGGCACGAAGAACGCGATCGACAGCAGCAGCGAGATCACTGCCTGGAGCATGAAGAAGCCGAGCATGCGCGCCGGCGCGTGGCGCCCCCAGCGCGTGCGCAGCGCGGCGTAGCGCGGGTCTTCCGGGCCGCGACGGTTGCGTCGCCAGAGATGCGCGCCGAGCCGCAGACCCCACACGCCGCCGCCGAACGCGACCGCCACGCGGTTCAGCATCGCGCCCGGACCGGCGAGGGCGGCGAAGACGGCCACGGCGCCGAGCGACAGCGCCCAGACCGGGTCGATCATGCCCGCGTTGCCGGTGCGCAATTGCACGAGCCAGACGACGCCGAACGCGACGACGAGCGCGCCAAACGTGGCAAGAACGGCGGTGGTGATCGGCATGGAGACTCCGTGAGGAGGCTGATGCCGGGAGATACGGACGAGCGCGGCGTTTGGATGCAGCGCCAGTGCTGCGGAATCGTCGCGAGGGACGAACGCGCCGCGCCGACGCGCGGCGGGGGGCTCAGGCCGTGGCGTGCATCGTGCCGGTAGCGACGACGGGGCCGGTCGGCTGGCCCGTCGGCGAGCCGCCGGTCGGTTCGATCGAGACGGCCAGCACGGCGCGCGCGCTGAGCTTCGCGACCACGCTGGCGGGCAGGTTCATGTGTGCGGGCGCATCGGCTGGGAACACACCGAGCGCGACCGGCTTTTCGCCGGGCGCAATCAGCCAGAGTTCGGTGGCGCGTCCGGCCGGCACGGTCGGCTTCACGGCGGGCACGACGACCATTTCGCTGCGGCGCAGATCGACGGTTGCGGTCCAGTGGGCGATGCCGTCGGGGCGGGCGATCGTCGCGACCATATAGGCGCCGCCGGGCGCGGCGGCCACCGGCGCCGGGCCCGCGGCCTCGTGTATCGCCTGCATCTCGCGCAGCACGACCACGTTGACCAGCGCGAGCGCGAGCGCCGCGACGCTCGCACCGACGCCCACGAAGCGCCACAGGCGCAAGCTGTTCCACCACGGTCCCGCATCTTGCGTCGGCGTGCGGCGCGGTGGCAGGAAGCCGAGATCGCGCTCGATGCGGGTCCACACGCGCGCGGGCACGGCCAGCGGACGCAGTTCCTCGGCGAGCGGCCCGAGGCGGCGCTGCCAGCGTTCGATGGCGGCGAGCAGGACGGGATCGGTTTCGGCGGCGTGTTCGAGCGCGCGCCGCTCGTTCGCGTCGAGCACGCCGAGCGCGTATTCGGCGCCGAGCAGGTCGGGATCGTGATCGGCGGGCGTGCTCATGATTCCAGACACGATTTGAGTTGCATGAGGCTGCGCCGGATCCAGCTTTTCAGCGTGCCGAGCGGCACGCTCAGACGCTCCGCCAGTTCGCTGTAAGTCGCGCCGCTGAAAAACGCTTCGCGGACCGCGCCGCGCTGCGTGGGTTCGAGTTGCGCCATGCAGCGTTCGAGCCGCTGGCATTCCTCGCTGGCTTCGGCGCGGGCGGCGGGCGTGGGATCGTCGTCGGCGATGGCGTGCGCGACGGCGTCGTCGAGCGGACTTTCGTGATGCTGGCGCAGGCGGTCGATCGCGCGGTTGCGCGCGAGCGTCACGAGCCAGGTCATCGCGCCGCCGCGCGCGGCATCGAACGTATCGGCGCGACGCCATGCGGCCGTGAACACTTCCTGAAGCAGATCTTCGGCTTCGGCGCGGTCGTGAACCATGCGCGCGAGCACGGCGAAGACATGGCCGGAGGCGAGCCGGTAAAGCTCGGCGAAAGCGCGCTGCTCGCCGCGCGCCGTGGCGTCGAGCAACTGGTTCAGACGCGCGCGGCGCGCCGCGTCGGACGCCTCGGCGCGTGCGGATGGCGAGGCTGCGTTGTCGTCGAGGCCGCCGGACGGATCACTCATGCGAGGAGGGCGCGCTGGCGCACCCGCTGGAGGACATGGGCCCGAATATAGCATCGACCGCCCGATGCGCGGCGGCGGGCGGTACGGACAACGAGCGTGGCGAAAGTCGGCTGGCGTCATGAGCGTGAAGCGAAGGGTTTCACGATATACGGATGCGCGCGCGCGGCGGACGCGCATTGCATCCGCGCATTCGCGTGCATGAATTGAACCGCCTGGCTTCGATCGTCATTTTTTCAGACGTGACGTGCGATACGATAGGCGTCCCGCATCAAACGGGTGCAGCCCGAGCGCCAGATGTCGCCGCGCGGGTTTTAAACAGCTTTTAAAAGATTTCGATTGTCTTTCGCGATCCGGCATAACACGTGGTTTTCCCTGATCGCTTTTTCCTCTGATTTTTATCGCCGCCTGAATTCGTTCTCATGCCCAGCGCTTTCGCTCTTTTGGCGATCCTGATCGTTTCGTGTCTGATGAGCGTGGCCGTGCTGGGTTCGCTCGTGCGCGCGTCGGTGCCGGGCGTGGGCCGCTGGTGCGTGGGTTATGCGCTGCTCGGCGTGGCGGCGACGTGGATTCTGATCGGCGGAATGCAGGCGGGCGCGATGACGATCGTCGGCGTGAGTTCGCTGACGCTGGGCGCGGTGCTGCTGCTCGTGCAGGGCACGCGGCGATTCTTCGACGTGCCGCCCGTGCGTCGCGACGAATGCGCGGCGCTCGTCTTCGCCGTAGCCGCGCTGGTCTACTTCACCCGTGTTGCGCCCAGTGCGAATGCGCGCGGCGTGATCGTCTCGCTGGGTTTCGTGTATGGCCGCTTCGTGGTGGGCAGCCTCGCGTTGCGTCACGCCGCGCGTGACGGCGCGAGCTACGCCTGCCGCCTGATCGCGGTGGCCGCCTGGCTGGGCGCGCTGGTTTATCTCGCGCGTATCGTCGCGATCGTGCTGGGCCTTGCGCCGGCATTGTCGTTTTTGCAACCGTCGCCGTGGAATATCGCGCTGCTCGGGCTCGCAATCGTCTCGCTGCCGTGCATGTCGACGGGCATGGTGATGCTCGCGCACGAACGCATTCTGCGCAGAATGGAAAAGCTCGCCACCGTCGACGAATTGACGGGCGCGCTCACGCGACGCGCATTCATGGAGCGGGCGCAGGCGTTGCTCGCGCACCGGCGCGCGCGCGGCGGCACGATGGCGATCGCCATTCTCGACATCGACAAGTTCAAGACGGTCAACGACAGCTTCGGCCATGCGGCAGGCGACCGGCTGCTCGCGCATATTTCGCGGATCGTCGCTGCGCAGATCCGGCCGTGCGATCTGTTCGGGCGGCTGGGCGGCGAGGAGTTCGCCGTCGCGTTCGTCGATGTCACGAGACGCGAGGCGGAGGCGTCGACCAATGCGCTGAGAGTGGCCGTCGAGTGTTCGTCCACGGACGGCGTGTCCTGCACGCTCAGCGCGGGCGTGGACAGCATCGGCGCAACCGAAAGCCTGGAGAGCGCCATCGCGCGCGTGGACGCCGCGCTTTACGTTGCGAAAGCGGCGGGGCGTAATCGGGTGGCGGTGGCCGCGGGCACGCACGAAGGCAATCGCGAAACCGGTTATCTGGCCGCATTGCGCTGAAAGGATGCGGCTGGATTCATGGCGGGCAGGTTGGCGCCCGGCGGAAACACTCGATGCGTTATTCCCGATGATTCATGGTCGGCGAATCATGGCGAATGGCGCAATGCTCAATAGACGAAAAAGACAAAAACGAGCGATAAAACCGATCAGCGAAAACCCGCCTGGGGAAAAGCCCAAATACAACCCAAACACGATTGAACAGCGGCGAATGACAGGGGCGCGCAACATCTCCGCGCGGTGCGATTCAGCGCCGGCGCGGCTCGCTTGCTGATTGACGGTGAATGGGTGATTTACAGGCGTTCGGCGCTGACGGTCGCGAGGCGGCTGCCGGCGAAAGGGTCGTTGGCCCAGTCGACGCGCGGGCGCGGCGCTTCGGCGCGCTCTTCCGGTTTGCGAATGGCGAAGTGCTCCAGCGCCTGACCGGCGCTAGTCACTTGTACGAGCCATTGCGGCATTTCACCCTGACCGTCCCAGGTGTCGCCCGCCGCGTTTTGATAACGCGCGGCGCGAATTCGAAGCTGATCGGCAGCGATCGAGGCCGCGATGTCGTCCGGCTCGATGCCGAACTCTTCCATTCTGCGGCGAAGGTAAGCAACGATGCTTTCCCGTTTACGTTCATCCACGTTTAAAAACTCCTTCATGCGAGGGACTGTGCTGCACTTTGCAGGTCGCAAATCGCATGCCGCAACGATAGCACGGCTGCGCGCCCGGGGTGCGGGATGCACGCAGCATTTTTCAATCAGAGAGAGCCGGCGCGAGCAGGCGAGCGCGTCGATTGACCGACATGCGCCAGACCGCCAACTCGCGCCGAACGTTTACTTTAAGACGATTGATCATCCGGCGCGTTTAACTCGCCCAAAGACGATGACGACATCGCGAGCACCAGGCGTTCGAGACCGATGCCGAAACCCGCGCCTTCGCGATACGCGCCACCGCCCGCGATCTGCTGCTGGGCGCCGAGCGCCGCGCAGCGCATTTCAAAACCCTGGCCGCCGAGGTAATAGCTCAAGCCCCGGCGCGCGGCACGGTCGAGATCATATCGGACACCCAATGAATCCAGAAACCCCGTTGCGACATCGACGCTGAATGCCGCCGCGCGTTCAGGTTCCGCGCATAGATATTCAAAGCCGAGTTGCGTAAATTCGCGGTATCGACCGGCTTGCGGCCGCTCGTACCTGTAACACCGTGCAATATAAAAGAGCATCCGTTCGCGCGCACCGCCGAGCAGATTGACCGCCTGTTCCTGAAAGAGCGCGGTGGCTTCCGGAATCAGACAGCATGGCCGACCGGATTTATCGGTGAACGTCCACATCTGCTGGAGGATTTCGCTGCCGCCGGCTTTCTCGACGAAGGTGTCTTGCGACCACAACGCCGGGACGATCGCTTCTTCAGCGCCACGATCAATGAAGGTAGCTCCGGAAGCGGTTTTCGAGCGAGCGCATGACGGCGGCCGACTGGCCGGTGACGAAACGGGTTCCGCGAAGCATAGTCATGTTTTTCTCCGTAGGCAATAAAAAAGGCGCCATCTGGCGCCTGGTTCCTGGTGTCCGAAGCCGGCGGCTTCAGAGCGATGGACGTAACGAACCCCGGCGCAAGGTGTGGCGACCGCGATGATGATGAAACCGGGCGAGTTCGTGACGGAGTTCCATGCTCCGATAATGACACAGCGAATTGCGTCTGTGAATGGCTGCGTTCGTATCCACTTTTTATTACCACTTATTGCCAGCGGTATCGGGTCGTGGGTTTTAGCGGCGCGCTCCGGTATTAATCCGGAAATATTTTCCGATTGATTCGTTTCGGGATTAAAGATGCGCACGTATGGCACATTTTATTGGAGCCGGCATTCTATACGGTAAATATGCCTCATAGAAAAATACAATATTCCGCTAACGTTTGCGCGTTGATTTCACGACGGTTTTTCTGCGGTTTATTCACGCGGACTCAGTAAAATCATATGCTCTGCGCATACGTCTGCCGGGGGCGCAGACGCATATTGTTCCGTTGCGTGAATTGGGCATCGTAAAAGCGACCGTCCGCCTTATTTGCCCCTTCATAGAAATGGAAAACAAAAAATATGAATCTGAATCGATTGTCGGTGAAGGCAAAGCTCACGGGTGCGTTCGGGATTTTGGCCTTTATCGTGTTGATCGTGTCCGCGTTGTCGTTGCACGAATTGAACGCCGCGAATAACCGCTTCGCGGGCTACGTCAGCGGGATCGACGCGCGCGCCAGGGCGGCGGTCGCGGTCCGCACGGCAGTCGACGATCGTGCGATGGCGGTGCGCAATCTGGTGCTGGTCACCACGCCCGAGGACGTCGCGCTCGAAAAAGCCGCGGTCGAGGACGCCGAACGGCGCGTCGAAACCAATCTCGACACCTTCAACGCCCTCGTTGCGAGCGCGTCCGACATGAACGAAAAAGGCCGCAGCCTGGCCGCCGAACTGCCGCGCATCGAAGCGCTGTATCGTCCGGTCGCGCTCGATATCGACCGGCTGGCGCTGAAGAATCAACGCGACGCCGCGATCGCCGAAATCGACACGAAATGCCGGCCTTTGCTCGCGGCGCTGATCAAGGCGTCGAACGATTTCGCCGATTTCACCCAGGAGCGCGCGGCGCAACAGGTCCAGGAATCGGCGGAGCAATTCGCGCGGCAACGCATGCTGCTGATCGCGATTTGCCTCGCCGCCGTCGCGCTGGCGGTGCTGGCGGGCGTGCTCATCACGCGCGGGCTGTTGCGCGCGCTGGGCGCCGAACCGGCCGAACTCGGCGAAGTCACGCAGCGCGTGGCGTCGGGCGATCTGCGTCCGGTGCCGGGTGCGCAGCGCGCGCCCGCGGGTAGCGTGCTTGCCTCGATGGGCGAGATGCAGGCGAGCCTCGTGAGCCTGATCGGGCAGGTCCGCACGTCCGCGAACAGCATCGGCACCGGTGCGAGCCAGATTGCGTCGGGCAACACGGAACTGTCGTCGCGCACGGAACAGCAGGCGGCGTCGTTGCAGGAAACCGCGGCGAGCATGGAGGAGTTGACCTCGACCGTGAAGCAGAACGCCGAAAACGCCCAGCAGGCGAGCGCGCTCTCGCACAACGCATCGGAAGTGGCGGGGCGCGGCAATCAGGTGGTCGGCCAGGTGGTCGAGACGATGGGCGAGATCAGCACGAGCTCCACGCGGATCGCCGACATCACCGGCATCATCGAAGGGATTGCGTTCCAGACCAACATTCTCGCGCTGAATGCGGCGGTGGAAGCGGCCCGCGCGGGCGAGCAGGGGCGCGGTTTCGCGGTGGTCGCGAGCGAAGTGCGCAGCCTCGCGCAACGCTCGTCGAGCGCGGCGAAGGAGATCAAGGAACTGATCAACGCGTCGGTGCAGAAGATTCAGGACGGTTCGTCGCTGGCGGATGAGGCGGGCCGGACGATGGCGGAAGTTACGCAGGCCGTCGCGCGCGTGACCGACATCATGGGCGAAATCGCCGCCGCGTCGACCGAGCAGAGCCGCGGGATCGAGCAGGTCAATCAGGCGATCACGCAGATGGACGACGTCACGCAACAGAACGCGGCGCTGGTGGAGGAAGCGGCGGCCGCGTCGAAATCGCTCGAGGATCAGGGCGTGAAGTTGAATCAGGCGATTGCGTTTTTCCATCTGGACGCCGAGGCGGGGTTTCAGGCGGTGAGCGTGGCGGCCGCGCCGGTTCGTGCTGCGGGCGTTGCGCCGCGCAAAGTGAGCACGCGCGCGCCTGCGACGGCGGTGCGCAAGACCGCCGCGCCCGCAAAACCTGCGGCCGCGCCGGCTCCCGCTTCCGCTCCTGCGCTGATCGACAACGACGGCTGGGACACGTTCTGATCAAGCCGCGCGACGCTCACGCGAACGGCAGCGGTCCGTCGAACTGACCGATATAGCAAAGATGCGAGACCGCGCTGCTTTCACCGTCGCGATCGTCGTCGCTCCAGCGATGCAGCATGAAGGCGGGCGGTTCCATGTATGACGCCGGATCGGCGTCGGGTTGGAGCCGCAGCGCGATTTGCGTCGTTGTGCTCGGGCACGTCAACACCGGCACGTTGCCAAGACGCGCGTGCATCGAACGATGCACGTGGCCCGCAACGATGCGATCGACGTTGGCGTGACGCGCGACGAGATCGCGCAGCGGCTTCACATTCGTCATGCCGTACAGGTCGAGATAAGGAATGCCGGTCGCGAACGGCGGGTGATGCAACGCGATCATCACGCGCCGCCGCGCATGTTCGACGAGTTCGCGTTCGAGCCAGTCGAGCGAAGCCGGACTCAATTCGCCGTGGTGAAAACCGGGCACGGTCGAGTCGAGCGCGAGCAGACGAATCGCGCCTGCGTCGATGCCGAAATGCAGTTCGCCTTCGCGCGGCAGCCACGCGTGATCGGCAAACGCCTCGCGCAGAAACCGGCGATGATCGTGATTGCCCGGCATCACCGCATACGGCAGCCGCAACGGCGCGAGCAATTCGCGCAGCATGGCGTATTCGTCGGGCCGGCCTTCGTCGGTCAGGTCGCCGCTGATAAGGACGAAATCGGGCGCGGGATCGAGTCGGTTGAGCGTGGCGACCGCTTGCGCGAACATCGCGTTCGAATCGACGAGATCCTGATAGCGCTGGCCGCGCGGCCGCACATGAATATCCGAAATCTGGGCAATGACGCTCACGCATTCCTCCTGCCGTATCGGCTCGCGCGTGTTGAACATATCGGCAACGAGACGAGATTAAGCGGCCAAAAATAAGCGGCCAAAAACCGTTGAGTTTGATTGGCCGCTTTTTCCGTGAGCGATCGGGGAGGACGCGCGGCGCGTTAGCGCGGCGGCGGACCGAAGTGCGAATCGGCGCGCGGACCGAAGTTCGGATCAAACCGCGGTTCGACCGGTTGCGGCGTGGCGTCGGGATCGACGACCGCTTCCACGCGCGCGCGCAGAGGCTTGACGCGACCATCCACGGTGAACGGATTCACGCTGGCGATCATGCTCGAACCGTGCTGGTCCGTGAACACCGGGTCCTCGCGCGACGTCGTGCGCCGGATCGAGTGCGCGCGATATGGATCGGTTTGCATCAGCTGCACCATCAGCGCTTCGGGCAGAAAGAGCTGGCCGACGTGCGAGACGTGCGTGCCTTTCGCGTGCTGCGCATCCGGCGTGCGGACCTTGAAGTGGATGTGATTCGTGCGCCCGGGATACACGCCCGGCACGATGGTTTCGAACCTGACCGCGCCGCTGCGGTCGGTGTGCTGCATGCCGCGCAGGAAGGTGAGGTGATCGGTGGGCGGCGGCGGACCGGGCGGCCGGCCGGGCTGACCCTGGAAACCGCCGGGCGGCACGCCGAACGGCATCCCCGCAGGCGGACGGCCCGGCGCGCCCGAGGCGAAATCGGGCGGCGGCGGCATGGCCGCCGTTTTCGTGTAGCCGGAATAGATGCCCATCGCGTCGCATTGCCAGATGTCGACGGCGGCGCCCACGAGCGGCGCGCAGGTGCGCTTGTCGGTCAGCACGATGTCGAGCGTCAGCGCCACGCCGGGCTTGCCTTCGCGGATGTCGCTGCGCATCAGCGCGCCGTCGATCCAGTAAGGACCGACTTCCTGTTCGGGCGTGAGCTGGCAGGGCGCGGGGTTGGCGAGGGCGAGGGAATTCGCGTCGAAGACCGAAGCGGTGGTGCCCACGGCGATGGTCAGTTTGATGAATTCCCGTCGTGACAGGCGTGAGGTCATTATTGTGCTGCAAGGTGCGGAATGTCCGCACTCTACCGGAGCGAAGTCGCCTGGCGATTACATCCGGCATTACGTTTTATTGCCGATTCTTTCTGCCCGGAAAGGTTGGGGTGCGCCCCATATTGGTTGCGTACGCATCGAATTCGTGTGCCGCCCAATCGGCATGGACTTCACGCGCGATTCCTGCGCCACGTCTCGCTCGGCAACTCGCCGAATTGCTCGCGGTATTCACTGGCGAAATTGCCGAAATGCCAGAATCCCCAGCGCGTGGCGACCTCGGTCACCGTGGCCGCATGCACGAGTTCCTTGCGCACGCGCGCAAGACGCACGGCGCGCATATACGCGAGCGGACTGATGCCGGTCGTCTCTTCGAACGCATACTGCACCGTGCGTCGGCTCGCGTGCATACGCGCGCACAGCTCGGCGACGGAGAGCGGGCAATCGGGCGACCCTTCGACGATATCGCGCACGCTGCGCACCAGTTGCCAGTTTCGCGCGATGCGCGCTTCGCCGCGTTCGTGCTGCGCGATATCGGGGAAATCATGCAGTGTTTCGCTCAGACCGAAAATAATGGCTTTTTCCAGCGCGCTCACGCTCTCGCGGTCGTGGAGCAAACGCGGCGCGCGAACCACGTCGTCGAGCAGCACGCTCAACACGTCGCGGAATTGCTGGAGCCGCGCGGGCGCGATATTCACCACGCCCGCCTTCGCGCCGATGCGCGCGATGATCGATTCGAGCTGTGCACGCGTGGCGAAATCCGTCACGGCGGCGGGCTCCATTTCGAGGTTGACGAACACATGGCGGTCCGGCGAGAGAAACTCGAAGCCGTCGCGGCCGGAAAACACGTGCAGCGCGTCGAGGTGACTCGTCTGTCCCGAAAGCAGCGCATGCCCTTCGAGCTGAAACGGAATGCCCAGCGCGAATTTATGGCCGACCACGTCGCCCCGCTGATAAACCGTGCGGTTCAGCCGCTCGACCAGCACTTTCACGCCGCCCGCCATGAACGACGTCACCGAACCGTTGAACGTGCCGCGCGAAAGCTGGCAATAGCTCTGGTTCCATGCGTCGAGCAGCGCCGCCTGTTCGTCGACGCTGTGACAGTTCCGAAACTGGATGGCCTCGTTCGGCGAGTAGCCCGCTTCCATGGAGTCTCCCGGGACGGCCTCGGCTGGCGCCGCAAAATGGCGATCGACCGGAGCAACGCGCGGACGCGGCTGCGCACGATCCGCGCCCGGCGCTCGTGCATCGCAGCAATGCGTTGCCGATTTTCGCGATTCCTGATTTTTACGGCAATTTTATTTTTTTGCCAAATTTGGATAGTGGCCGATTTTCGGTGCACCTAACTTGTGCGTACCGTGAATGCGCATAGGAGCCGGGAATGACGGAAAGGGCAGGAAAGCTGGCGGGCAAGGTGGCCATCGTATCGGGCGGGGCGACGGGCGCGGGCGGCGCGGCGTCGCTGCTGTTTCACCGCGAAGGCGCGCAGGTGGCCGTGGTGGACGTCAATCGCGGCGCGGGCGAGGAAATCGTCGCGCGCATCCGCGCCGAAGGCGGCGTGGCGGAGTTGTTCGTGGCGGACGTCTCGCAGCGCGCCGCCGTGGACGCCGCCGTGGCGGGCGTGATCGGGCGTTTTGGCCGTATCGACACGCTGTTCAACCACGCGGGCAGCATCGTCGTGAAGCCGTTTCTCGACACCAGCGACGACGACTACGACTGGCTCATGAACGTCAACGTGAAAAGCATGTTCATGATGACGCGCGCGGTGCTCCCTCACATGCTCGAAGCGGGCAAGGGCTCGATCGTCTGCACGGCGTCGATCTCGTCGGTCGCGGCCACGCCGCTCGAAGTGCTCTATTGCACGACCAAGGGCGCGTGCGCGATGTTCGCGCGCGCGATTGCGGTCGAGTATCGCGATCGCGGCATCCGCTGCAACGCGGTGTGCCCGGGCTTCATCAACACGCCCCACGGCCAGCGCGAAATCAGCGCACTCGCGCAATATGGTTTCGACGCCAGCGAAGCGGCGCTCTCGCTTCAGCAGGGACGCTTGTGCAAGCCCGAGGAAGTGGCGCAGGCCGCGCTGTTCCTCGCCAGCGACGACGCGAGTTTCATTAACGGCGCGCATCTGTTCGTCGATAACTGTTTTACGGCTGCTTGATACGGAATACGGATTAAATCATCACCAGTTCGACGTTTCCACCCTCTCGCTTGAAGGATCGTCATATGGACGCGAATGCAATCGAACCGGCGGCCGAATCCGCCGATCATGATGTCTCGCTGTTGCACAAGATGGGTTACGCGCAGGAGCTTTCGCGCCGCATGGGCGCGTTTTCCAACTTCGCGGTGTCGTTTTCGCTGATCTGCATTTTGTCCGGCGGCATTACGTCGTTTCAGATGGGATTTTCGGCGGCGGGCGGCGCATCGATCGGGCTCGGCTGGCCGCTCGGCTCGCTGTTCGCGCTGGTCGTGGCGGCGGCGATGGCGCAGATCGCCTCGTCGTATCCCACGGCGGGCGGTCTCTATCACTGGGGCTCGATTCTCGGCGGCAAGACCTGGGGCTGGCTCACCGCGTGGCTGAATCTGCTCGGTCTGGTGTTCGTGGTCGCCGCGATCAATTACGGCACCTACGATCCGTTCTTTCGCACCTTGATTGCGCCAATGTTCGGCGTCAATCCCGATTCGCTCGGCTGGTGGGATCAAACGATTTTCCTCACGCTGATTACCGCTTCGCAGGCGTTTCTGAATCATCGCGGCATTCGCATTACGAGCAAGATTACCGATCTGTCCGGCTACCTGATTTTCGTCGTGACGGTCGTGCTCGTGGTGTCGCTGCTGGCGTATTCGCCGGTCAAGATCGATCTCTCGCGGCTCTATACGTTCACGAATTTCACCGGCACCGACGGCAGCGCGTGGCCGAAACAGACGATCGCGATGGCGTTTCTCTCGGGTCTGCTGCTGACCGCCTATACGATCACGGGCTTCGACGCGTCCGCGCATACGTCCGAAGAAACGCATCAGGCGGCGCGCAACGTGCCGCGCGGTATTGTCGGTTCGGTGTTCTGGTCGACGACGTTCGGCTACGTGATGGTGTGCGCATTCGTGCTCGTGATGCCGAGTCTCGGCGCGGCGGTCAAACAGGGAACGGGCTTTTTCCAGGCCATTCTCGCGCCGATTCCCACGCCGCTGCGCATCAGCATCGAATTGCTGATGTTCTTTATCAACTACGCGTGCGGGCTGGCCGCGGTCACCTCGACCTCGCGCATGATGTTCGCCTTTGCGCGTGACGGCGGTCTGCCGGGATCGAAATGGCTACGCAAGGTCAATCCCGCGCATCGCACGCCGGGCGCGGCGATCTGGACGTCGGCGGT
This sequence comes from Paraburkholderia tropica, assembly GCF_014171495.1. Classification (NCBI taxonomy): domain Bacteria; kingdom Pseudomonadati; phylum Pseudomonadota; class Betaproteobacteria; order Burkholderiales; family Burkholderiaceae; genus Paraburkholderia; species Paraburkholderia tropica. The sequence continues at coordinate 681,161 of NZ_CP049136.1, read as the reverse complement.
GCTCGCGATTGCCGCGACGCTCTATGGCGACGCCTTCACGGTACTCAGCGCGGGCAGTGCGGTGTTTCTGTTCGTTTCGTATGCGATGCCGATTGCCGCCGGCATTTTCGCCGAAGGCCGCACCTGGACCGAGAAAGGACCGTTTCAACTGGGCAAATTCTCGAAGCCGTTTGCGATTGCGGCGGTGGGCGGCGCGCTGATTCTCGCTTATGTCGGCATTCAACCGCCGAACGAGAAAGTCCTGTATCTGATCGTCAGCCTGTTGCTCGTGCTGCTCGCGATCTGGTATGTGGGCGGCGTGCGTCACCGCTTTTCCGGTCCGCCGATTGCGAAAACCTCGAGCGAGCGCGAGCGCGAATTGAATCTCGCGGAACATGAGATCGGCGCTAAATAAATCGTGAATGACGCTGCATCGCCGAAGTCGTGTGAATGGCGATGCAGCTTATTTTCCGCGCCCGATCAACAGCACGAAAAACGCGCCGCCGAATAATCCCGTCACCACGCCAACCGGCAAATCGTCGGGCGCGATCAGCGTGCGCGCGGTCACGTCGGCCCATACGAGCAGCAACGCGCCGACGAGCGCCGAGGCGGGCAGCACGCGCGCATGATCGGTGCCGACGAGTCGCCGCGCGATATGCGGCGCCACCAGTCCCACGAAGCCAATCGCGCCGCTCACGGCCACCATGGCCGCCGTCAGCAACGAACACACGACGAACAACTCGCGGCGCACGCGCGCCACATTGAGGCCGAGCGTGGCGGCCACGATGTCGCCGCTCATCAGTGCATTGAGTTCGCGACGGCGCGCGATCAGCAGAAGCAGGCCGCCGGCGACGAACGCGGCGGGGATTCCGAGCAGACTCCAGCGCGCGAGGCCGAGGCCGCCGAGCATCCAGAACAGCACCGAGGCGGACGCGCGCTGATCGCCCATATAGAGCAGCAGATTCGCGAGCGCCATCAGCACGAACGACATGGCGACGCCCGCGAGCAGGAGGCGCTGCGCATCGAGCCGCGCGCCGCGCGTGCCGCAATCGATCACAAGCGCAGTAGCCGCGAGCGCGCCGACGAAGGCGCACGCGGGCAAGGTCAGCGCGCCCCATGCCGCGCCGAGCCACAGCGTCGCCGCGACCGCGCCGACGCTTGCCCCCGCGCTCACGCCGAGCAGATGCGGATCGGCGAGACGGTTCGACGTGGCGGCTTGCAGGACCGCGCCGGACAGCGCGAGCGCGGCGCCCACGAGCGCGCCCAGCAGTACGCGCGGCAGGCGGATTTGCCAGACGATATCGTCGATCATCGTGTTGATCTGCGCGCCGCCGCTGATGTGCGAAGCCACCGTGCGCACGACGTCGAGCGGCGCGATGTGCGCCGGCCCGAAGCCGACCGCGAGCACGATGGAAACGGCGAGCGCGCACGCGAGCGACACGATCGCCGTGAAGGGCAGCGTCAATGGCGCGGATGTGTCCGAAGGGCGTGCGTTCATGGCGTGCCCGGTGTGTTGTTGTGCGCCGCAAAGGCTTCCGGATGCAAACCGCGCGCGATCGTTTCGACGGCTTGCGCGTTGCGCACGCCCGGCGTTGCCGCGTCGTACGCCACCACGACGAAGCGACGCGCGCGAATCGCCGCGACGTTCGCAAGCGCGGGCGAGCTCAGCAGAAACGCTTCCTTCTGCGCCGCCGTCACCGCGCCGTAATCGACGATTACGATCACCTGCGGATCGCGCGCGACCACGCTTTCCCAACTCACCTGGGTCCAGCTTTGCGCGACGTCGTCCATCACGTTGCGGCCGCCCGCCGCGCGGATCAGCGCCGTGGGCATCGCGAGCGCGCCCGCCGTGAAGGGCTTGTCCTCGCCGCTGTCGTAGACGAGTACGCGCGGCGTCGTCTGCGTGTTGGCATTCAGCACGCGGCGCACATCGGCGACGCGCGATTGCATCGACGCGATCAGCATCCGTGCGCGCGCCTCGACATCGAAAATCGCGCCGAGGTTGCGCAGGTCGTTATAGACATCGTCGAGCGAAGCGGCCGGTCGCGGCATCACATGCGAGCACGATTCCGTGAGTTCATAGGTGGCGATATTGAAGCGCGCGAGCGTTTGCGGCGTGATCGGGCCGCCCACGCGCATGCCGTAATTCCAGCCCGCCACGTAGAGATCGGCGTGCGCGGCAGCGAGCGTTTCGAGCGACGGATAGCGGCGCGCGAGTTCGGGCAGACCGAGCAGCGCGGCCTGCAACGCGGGGTCCGCCGTCTTCCAGCCGCTGATGCCGGTAAAGCCCGCCATGCGCGTGCGCAGACCGAGCGCGAGCATCATCTCCGTGAGATTCACGTCGTTGCTCACGGCGCGCGCGGGCATCTGCGTGAACGTCACGTCGCGATTGCAACTGCGCACCGTGACGGGATAGTGGCCCGCGTGCGCGGCCGCGCTCGCGCACGCGAGCAGCAGCGCGACAGCGGCGCGCAAACCTCGGTTCATTTTCATGCGTTCGACTCCGAATGCGTGGTGATCAACGTGACGCGCGGCCCGCCCGTCACCGGATGGCGATCGACGATCGCATCGACGCCATAAACGCGCTTGAGCAGCGCTTCGGTCAGCACCTGGTCCGGCGTGCCGCGCGCGACGATCTCGCCCGCGTCGATCACGAACAGCCGGTCGCAGAACGCGGCGGCGAGATTGAGATCGTGGATCGTCGCGAGCGTCGTGATGCGCTGACGCTTCACGAGCGCGAGCAAATCGATCTGATGGCGTGGATCGAGATGGTTGGTGGGTTCGTCGAGCATCAGCACGCGCGGCGCCTGTACGAGCGCACGCGCGAGCAGCGCGCGCTGGCGCTCGCCGCCCGACAGCGTGGCGAAGGGCCGTGTGCGTGCGTGGGCGAGCCCGACGTCGAGCAGCGCGCGCTCGATGCGTTCGCGGTCCTCGGCCGTTTCGCCCGCGAGCGCGCGTTGATGCGGCGTGCGTCCCATCGCGACGACTTCCGCGACGCTCAGGCCGAAATCATCGGGCGCGTCCTGCAGCAGCACCGCGATGCGCTGCGCGCTCCAGCGCGCGCTCTGCGCCCAGACGTCGTCGCCGTCGAGCGTGATCGCGCCGCGCTGCGGCTTCGCGTAACGAAACGCGCAACGCAGCAGGCTGGTTTTGCCGCTGCCGTTCGGCCCGATCAGACCGACGAATTCGCCGGGCTTCACGTCGACGTCGATGGCGTGCAGCAGCGCACGCGCGCCGCGTTCGCCGCGTTCATCGTGTGGCGACCAGTCGAGTCCGTCGATCTGCAATGACGTCATAATTCGGCATCCTGAGGAAATGAATCAGAAACTCAACGTGGCCGTGACCCAGCCCGAACGCGGCGCGCCCAGCAGCCATTGGCCGCCGTCGTTCTGCGTCGTCACCGCGTAGGTGCGGTTCGTGAGATTGCGCAGATAGAGCGCGAGCGTGAGGTTGCGCGTAGCGCGCCACGACGCCGAGGCGTCGATCAGCGTGTAGCTCGGAATCGACACGGTGTTCGCCGTATCGCCGTAACGGCGGCCCACGTAATGCACGCCCGCGCCCGCGCGCCAGCCCGGCATGAAGGCCCAGTCGAGCCACACGTTCGCGGTCTGCTCGGGAATGTTGTACGGCACGTTGCCCGCGCGCGACACGCTCTGGCCATTCACGCTTTCGTTGAAATCGTCGTAACGCGCGCGCAGGAACGAGGCGTTCGCGTCGATCGACCAGCCGCCGCCCAATTGCAGCGCGCCCGTCCATTCCACGCCGCGCGACGACTGCTTGCCGACCTGCTGCGTGAGATCGGGATTCGACGGATCGGTGCTCAGGAGATCGCGCTTGACGATCTGATAGAACGCGAGCGTCCACGACGCGCGGCCGCCCCACCACTGCTGCTTGACGCCCGCTTCCCATTGTTCGCCGTTGGCGAGAGAGAAGTTGCTGCTCGACTTCGAGAGCGTGACGAGCGAGCCCACGCCCTCGGCGCCCGTGGTGTATTGCGCGTAGACCGAGAGATCCGGCGTGAGCGAGAACACGAGGCCGGTGCGCCAGCCCGTGTGCGCGAAGGTGCGATCGAACGACGACGCGGGACCGCTGACCGTCGCGAAGGTATCGCGGTGATAGTCGATATGGTCGTAGCGCAGGCCCGCGATCCACGCGAGGCGGTCGGTCAGTTCAAGGCGGTTTTCGGCGTACACGGACGCCTGGCGCGTGCTGGTGCGAAATTGCGGCACGGTCGGATCGGGGCTCGAAAACACGCCCGGATCGAAGCCGTATTGCGGCACGATCGACGAGCCGTCGTAGGGAGAATTGCTGGTGTCGAGAAACGAAATCTGATTGAAATCCGCGCCCACGACGAGGCGGTCCTGGCGGCCGAGCAGATGGCCGTCGAAGGTCGCGTCGAGCGTATCGCCGACCTGCCGTTCGTGATGGAGGATTTCGAGGTAATCGCTGCGCTGCACGTTGCCGTCGCCCATCAGCGTGTAGCTTTCGCTGTCGCGCCAGTGACGGTTCGTGACCAGATAGTAGAGCTGGTTGCGCACGGTGATGCCGGGCGCGGCGCGCCATTGCGTGTTCAGGCGCGTCCACTGGTCGAAGTACGCGATCGACGCATTGCCGACGTTGTAGTTCTGGCGTTCGAGCGCGGGATCGAGCTGACCGTCCGTCACCGGCACGCCGAAATAACGCGCGGGCATTTGCCGGCCGTAGTCGTAATCGAGCGTGAACGAGAGACGCGGATTCACGTCCAGACGCAGCGCGCCGCCGAGCGCGGTCGTGTGCGATTCACCGCGCGGCAGCCAGCCGTTGTTCCGGTCGTCGGCGAGATAGAAGCGGTAGGAAAGCATCGGGCCGAGCGCGCCGGTCGTGTCGAGCGCCACGCGTTTTTCGCCATAGGTGCCCGCGCCGAGCTGGATCGTCGTCGCATCGTCGCGTTGCGGCGCTTTCGGCACGACGTTGATGACGCCGCCGATGCCGCCTTCGCCGTAGAGCACGGTGGCCGGGCCGCGCAGCACTTCGATGCGTTCCGCCGACCACGTGTCGAACGGGAACGACACGGTGCCCGCGCCCGCGTACATGCGCAGGCCGTCGTAAAGCGTGGTCACCGATTCGGGGCCGCTGAAGCCGCGCACCGAGACCGAGGTGCCGCCGTTGCCGGGCGCGGCGTCGGTGGCGAAACCGGCGGCGCGCGTGACGGCCTGGGTCACGTTGTTGTCGCCGCGCGCGCTCAGTTGCGCGCTGCCGATGGCGTCGACGCTTGCGGGCGTGTCGAGGCTGGAAAGGCCGAGGCGGCTGCCGGTGGTGAGCGGCGTGGCGAGGTCCGGCTTGCCGGACGACGCGGTTTGCGACGACGCGGCGTTCACGCGCACGGCGGGCAAGGTCGATGGCGAAGCGGTTGAAGACGCGGCGTCGGCGGATGAAGCGCTGTCGCTTTGCGCGAAAACGTGAGCGGCGTGAGCGAGGCAGGAGCAGGCGAAGGTGCCGTGCACGGCGAAGCGCCGCGCGCGCGAAAGCGGTGTGGATACGTCCATGCTTATACGGTGTGCGTTGTTGTTATGCGAGGTGTGCGGGGCGCGCGGCGTGCGAGCGCGTACGCAGGCCCGCGTCGAGGCGATCGACGCGAAAGCGAAAAGCGGGCAGCGAAACGGAGTGCGACGGAGCGACGAACGCCTAGCGGACCAACGTCAAGCCGATGCCGACGCGCGAATGAACGTTCGAGACGAGGAACGGGCGGCGAGCGAACGCGCGCCGCGAGGTGTCCGGTGCAGACATGCTGATTTCTCCAGGGGTTTCGCGCCCCGAAAATGCGATTGATGTGCGCCGATGCCCAGGTCTGACTTTCGGCGCGAAGGCCGATCACAGTGGCGCGACCGCGCTGGATTTGCACCAGCTTCCGGACATGGCGACAGAATTGTAAGGCACGCGGCCCGCCCGGAGGCCCGATTCCGTCGTTGCTGGCTTCGTAGAGAATGTTATAACATAACAATTATTCGGGCTAGCGCCCCGATCCCCACACTCGTCGAAGGAGTCATCCGATGGATTCACGCTTGCCGGTCACCGTGCTGTCCGGTTTTCTGGGCGCGGGCAAGACCACGCTGCTCAACCACATCCTGAACAACCGCGAAGGGCGGCGCGTCGCGGTCATCGTCAACGATATGAGCGAGGTGAACATCGACGCCGCGCTCGTGCGCAACGGCGGCGCGGAACTCTCGCGTACCGACGAAAAGCTCGTGGAAATGAGCAACGGCTGCATCTGCTGCACGCTGCGCGAGGATCTGCTGCTCGAAGTGAACCGGCTTGCGCGCGAAGGGCGCTTCGATCAGCTCGTGATCGAATCGACGGGGATTTCGGAGCCGCTGCCGGTGGCGGAAACCTTCACGTTCGCGGACGAAAGCGGCCAGAGTCTTTCGGACGTCGCGCGTCTCGACACGATGGTGACGGTGGTCGACGCGTTCAATTTCCTGCGCGACTACGGCTCGCAGGACAGCCTGCAGACGCGCGGCGAATCGCTCGGCGACGAGGACACGCGCACGGTCGTCGATCTGCTGATCGAGCAGGTCGAGTTCTGCGATGCGATCGTGCTCAACAAGGTCGATCTGATCGACGACGCGGGGCTCGAACGGCTGACGGCGATCCTGCGGCGGCTCAATCCGCGTGCGCGCATCGAGGTCGCGGAATTCGGCCGCGTGCCGCTCGATCGCGTGCTCGATACGCGTCTGTTCGATTTCGAGGAAGCGTCGAAAGCGCCGGGCTGGCTCGCGGAGCTGCGCGGTGAGCACACGCCGGAAACCGAGGAATACGGCATCACCAGTTTCGTGTGGCGCGCGCGCAGGCCGCTGCATCCGCAGCGTTTCTGGGCGTTGATCAATTCGGAATGGCCGGGCGTGGTGCGCTCGAAAGGCTTTTTCTGGCTCGCGAGCCGGCCGACGCACGCGGCGTCGTGGTCGCAGGCGGGCGCGGTGTGCCGGCACGGCATGGCAGGGTTGTGGTGGGCCGCGGTGCCGAAGCATCGCTGGCCGACCGATGAGGAGTCGCTCGAATTCATCGAAGGCAACTGGGACGAGACAGTGGGCGACGCGCGCCAGGAACTCGTGCTGATCGGCATGGAGATGGACGAAGCGGGCTTGCGCGCGCGGCTCGATGCCTGTCTGCTCACCGACGCCGAAATGGCCGAAGGGCCGCAGGCGTGGATCGCATATCGCGATCCGTTCCCCGCATGGAGCGACAACGGCGCCGATGAAGCGGACGCCGCCGACGCAGACGCAGACGAACTGCGCGCGTAGATCGCGCGCGTTTCGTTTAACTGTCCGATGCGTCCGTCGAGATCGTCACGCTTTCCCACGCGGCGATCTCCTTTTCGAACGCGGCGAGCTTGCCGCGCACGAGACCGAGCGCGTCGGAGCCCAGCAACAGATGCGCGGGCGGCGTCTCGGACTCGATCGCGACGAGCATCGCACGCGCCGCCTTGCGCGGATCGCCGAGTTGCTTGCCGCTCTTTTCCACGCGCGCCTGGCGGATCGGATCGAAGATCGCGTCGTAATCGGCGATTGCGCGCGGCGTGCGCTGCATCGAGCGGCCCGCCCAATCCGTGCGGAACGAACCCGGCGCGACCGCCGTGACCGCGATGCCGAGCGGCGCGACTTCCTTGCCCAGCGACTCGGAAATGCCTTCGAGCGCGAACTTGCTGCCGCAGTAATAAGTGATGCCCGGCATCGTGATGTGGCCGCCCATCGACGTGATGTTCAGGATGTGGCCGCGGCGACGCGCGCGCATGAAGGGCAGCACCGCCTTCATCATGGCGACCGCGCCGAATACGTTGACGTCGAATTGCTGGCGCATTGCTTCGAGCGACGATTCTTCCATCACGCCCTCGTGGCCGTAACCGGCGTTGTTGACGAGCACGTCGATGGGGCCGACGCCCGATTCGATCTCTGCGACGACGGCGTCGATTGCGTCGAAGTGGGTAACGTCGAGCACGCGCGCCACGGCCCGTGCGTGCAGCGTCTCGAACTCGCTCTGCGCCTGCGCGCTGCGCACCGTGCCGACGACCGTGTGACCCGCCGCGAGCGCCTCTTGCGCGAGGGCGCGACCAAAACCGCTGCTAACGCCCGTGATGAGCAGAATTTTGCTGGATGCCATTTGCGTTTCTCCCGGTTGGTGACTGATGCATGCATACTAGTCTTGATACCGAGACCGGCTAAGGCCCAATTCCAGAATATTCTTGCCTGAAACTATGAATGCCAAGCGCACCCCGTCCCGCAAGACCGAGCCGGTCGGCGCGGCTGAATGTAGCGAGCAACGCACCCAGGAACGCATCCAGAAACGCACGATCGCGTTGCTGCGCGCCCTCGCGCCCGACGAAGGCTACAACCTCACCGCGTTGCCGAGTGTGCGCGTCCTGCGCTCGAACCGGCCGCTCGCGCGCACGCCGGTGCTCTACGATCCGGGTATCGTGATCGTCTGCCAGGGCCGCAAGCGCGGCTATTTCGGCGATCAACTTTATCTTTACGACGAACGCCATTACTTGGCCGTCTCCGTGCCGGTGCCGTTCAATATGGAAACCGAGGCGAGCGAGGCGCGCCCGCTGCTCGCGCTGTATCTGCACCTCGACTTCACGCTGGCCGCGGAACTGGCGATGCAGATCGACCGCGCGGGCCCGGCCGAACCGGTGCAGCCGCCGCAAAGCATGATGTCGACGCCGATGGACGATGCGATGCAATCCTCCGTGCTGCGGTTTCTCGAAGCGTTGCATCGTCCGCTCGAAGCCGCCGTGCTGGGGCCGAACCTGTTGCGCGAACTGTATTTCCGCGTGCTCACGGGCGCGCAAGGCAGCTCGATGCGCGAGGCGCTGTCGACGCGCGGGCAGTTCGGGCGCATCGGCAAATCGCTGCGGCTGATCCACGCCGGTTATGCGCAGGACCTCGACGTGACGCGACTGGCCGAGGAAGCGGGCATGAGCGTGCCGAGCTTCCACAGTCACTTCAAGGCCGTCACGCAGGTTTCGCCGATGCAGTATGTGAAGTCGACGCGGCTGCATCAGGCGCGTCTGCTGATGGTGCGCCAGGATCTGACCGCGGAAGCCGCGTGTCATGCGGTCGGTTATACGAGCGCGTCGCAGTTCAGTCGCGAATTCAAGCGCCTGTTTGGTTTGTCGCCGGCCGCGGAAACGAAGCGCATGCGCGAGAGTTTCTCGATTCCCGAGGCGTTCGACGATGCGGTCTTCGTGTCGTCGCATTGAAGCCGACGCACGCAACGGCTTGAACGACGAATCGCCGGACCGGCACAACCGCACCGGTCCGGCGATTCGATTTACGAAGATTTAGCGCGAGAATTACGGCGCCGCGACCCCGAGCATTGTCGGCGTGTACGAGGTGTAGAAGCTCGAACCGGCCCAGCTATGCGTCGGCTCGTTGTAGAGCGCCGCGCCTTGCGTCCAGTTCGCGCCGTTGTGCCAGTCGCCGCTGCCCGCATACTGCGCGACGGCCGGATACGGATACACCGGACGGCTCGCCGTGACCGCGTTCGACGAATCGGTCTGGTACGTCATCACCGCGTTCGGCGCCGTACCGTGCTCGGCCCAGGCCGTGATCTGCGAAACGAGGTCGATGTTCGGGAAGCCTTCGCCGCCGCCGCAATGACCCACGCCCGGCACCAGATACAGCCGCGCGAAATCGTTCACGGTCAATGCGCCCATCGTGTTCTGCATCGCTTCGTAATACTGGATCGTGAACAGCGGCGAGATATGCTGATCGGCCCAGCCGTGCCACAGAATCAGCTTGCCGCCCGCCTTGTTGAAGGCCGAGAGATCGGGATTCGTCGCGTCGTTCAGCGGGTGATTCGCCTGCAGATAGTTCGTGTAGAAACTCGCGTCCTTGTAGCCGAAGGTGTCGACGGTCGGCATCGTCGGCGAGCCGGTGAAGATCAGGTTGTACGCACCCGAGACGATCATGTAGCTGAAGAGGCTCGTCACGGGCACAGGCGCGTCCGTCGAATTCGTGGTCGGCACTTCGACGCCCACCCAGTTTTCTTCCGAGCCAGGTTGTGGCGATCCGGCCAGCATGCGCTCGCCCGTGGTGGCGTCGACGGGGCCGCCGTAGATCTTGCTCGCGGTGCTCACTTCGGCGGCGGTCAGGCAGTTGCTGGTGCTGGTCGCGCCGCTCGCGCATTGAATCGATGCGGGGTCGAAGTTGCAGGTGCGCGGATCGGCGATCAAGCCGTCGGGCACGCCTGCCTGTCCGCCGCATGCGGCCACGACGGCCTTGTGCAGCACGAGCGCCTTGTCGGCATAGAGGATGGCGTTGCCGGTGCTGTCGCCGGTCGTGCTTTGCGACTCCACGCTCCAGCCGTGATACAGCGAATTCTGGATCTGGAAGTGCGCCGCCGGTGCGCCCGCGACGATGCCGTTGTAGTCGGTCGGATAACGTTGGGCGGCCATCAGCGCTTCGCGTCCGCCGTCCGAGCAGCCGATGAAGTACGCGTACTTCTGCGCCTGGCCGTAGTAGGCCTTGATCAGCTTTTCAGCGGTGAGCGTGGTGATGTGCTGGCCGCGATAGGCGAAGTCGGCGCGTTGCTGCGCGTTCTGCGTCCACGTCGTGCTGTTGCCCGAGTGGCCCATGTCGGTCGCCGCCGTCACGAAGCCGCCTTCCTGCACGAGCGGGCAGGTGTAGCTGAAGCTGAACGAGCTTTGCTGCGTGGGATCGCTGAGCGTGCCGCAGAGCCCGCCGCAACCCAGTTGCGCGAAACGCTGCGTCCAGCTGCTGACCGGCAACGCGACTTCAAAGCTGTTCGACGGCGCGAGCGTGCCCTTCACGGTGCAGAAGTTGACCTGCGCGCCGTTGATGGTGGCGGTCGTCACGGCAGCCGAGGTGATGGTGCTGCCCGAGCCGCCGATATCGGTGATATCGACTGTGGTGAGTTTGGCGCAATCGGTGACCGGCGCGACGACCGCCAACGGCGCGTTGGCCGTGGCGGTCGAGCCGGTATCGACGTTGCCGCCGCTGCCGCACGCGGCGAGCACAGCCGCGCCGAAGCCGATCGCGATGAGCGTGAGCCAGGACGCGATGCGTGTGCGTGCCTGGTGAAAAGGTTGGAGCAGGCGCTGCCGGTGTCGTGCTCTCATGTTTCGTCTCCTGGTGTTGTCGTCGTTGGATAGTCGGTGTTTGTCTGTTCGTTCTGGAGGCGCGGTCGGGTTCGTTCTATCGATTAGCAATCCTGCTTAAATCGTCTGGAGAGATCGTGTGGCGATGCGCAATGGCGTACGACGTTGCGTCATGCATGCGTCTTCGCAAAACGCGACGGCGCGCGGGATTCGCTGATGGGGCGAACGATAGCGAGAAGCGATGCCCGCAAAAAAGGGTGGGTAAACCATAGAGCCGTGCGCCGCTGCCGGTCTGTAGCGAAGGTCACGACGATGCGCGGCGGCTAGTCGATGCGAAAAAGGGGCGCGCCGCCCCTACGCCACGTGACGCGCGCGACGCCGCGAGCACGCGCGCGAGATCGCGGCGGGCGCGCGGCACGATAAGGAAAGCGGATAGGAAAAGAAAGAACTCGCAAGAAGCTGTGCGGATGAGTGCAATACATACCCACAACGCATACAAGGTCATTTCTATGGGCTTTCGAATGTCATTCAAAGGACTTCGAGTTACATGGCTTCTTCCTTTCTGAATCTCGCTAACTGATTGATAAATCGTGGATTTACAGGCGGCGCGTCATCTCCGTGCGCGCCTTCGTCGCCATGCGTTTTGCCCACTCAGACCATCCGGGTTTTAAAAAGTAAATGAGAAGTATTCGCATCTAATGTAGGATTGAGCCCGCTTTCGACATGTAAAGAACAACGAAAGCCTCGATTTTGACTACGGGGAAGAACGATGCATTTGAAGCAACGCCTGGTGCGGCGCCTGTTGCCTGCGCTGATCGCCGAGATCTGTGCGATGCACGCCGGCCATGCGCTCGCCGCCGATCCACAGGCGGGCGAGCCCGCCGAGCAGCAGAGCGCGACCACGAATGCCAGCACGTCCGCGAACGCCGCCGCGAACGCCGTCGAAAGCGCGAATCCGCAACGCGTGCGCCGCGAAGAGGCGCTCAAGGCCGTTTCCGTGACGGCCACGCGCGGCGGCACGGCGGACCCGAACCGTACGGCGGCGACCGTCTCGGTGATCACCAGCGACGACATCGACGAGAACAACGCGAAAGACGTCAAGGACGCGCTCAAGTACGAGCCGGGCGTGGAAGTGCGCCGCTCGGTCTATCGTCCGGCGGGCATCACCGGGTCGACGGGACGCGCGGGCAATGAAGGCATCAATATTCGCGGGCTCGAAGGCAACCAGGTGCTGCTGCTCGAAGACGGCGTGCCGCTGCCGCAGTCGTATGCGTTCGGCTCGGGTTCGGCGGGCCGCGGCGACTATCTGAATACGGATCTGTATCAGCGTATTGAAGTGCTGCGCGGCCCGACCTCGGCGCTGTACGGCAGCGACGGTCTCACCGGCGCGGTCAATTTCGTGACCAAGGACCCGAGCGATCTGCTCGCGATCTACAACAAGAAGACGTACTTCTCGTTGAAGGCGGGCTACGACTCGACCGACCGCAGCTGGGGCTCGACGGCCACGGCCGCATTCGGCGGCGACGTCGTGCAGGGCATGATCGCGCTCTCGGGCCGCCACGGTCACGAGACCGATAACAAGGGCGATAGCAACACGCTGGGCGCATCGCGATCCACGCCGGACCCGCTCACGTACAACAACCGCAGCGCGCTCGGCAAGCTCGTTTTCAAATTGACGCCGCACGACACGCTCAAATTGACCGCGGAAACGCTTAGTAATGCGAACTCAAGCGACGGGCTTTCGCAACTGGGCGGCGCGTATACGTGGAGCGGCTACACGGCCAACGGTTACGTCACCGGCAACGAGGTGAACAGCAATCGCGTGCAGCTCGATTTCGACCATCGCGACGCGACCAATCCGTACTTCCAGCAACTGCACGCGTCGCTCTATTACCGCAATGCGTCCACGCGCCAGACGCTCGATATTTCCGGCGCGAACGCGAGCGGCGCGACGTCCTCGCGCTCGCGCACCAACGACTACGGCGACAACATTCTCGGCGGCAGCGTGGTGGCGGACAGCGCGTTCAACACCGGCGTGCTGCAACACAAGCTGACCTACGGCTTCGACGCGAGCGTTTCGCACTACAGCACGGCAAGCTCGGCGAGCAGCGAGTGGACGAGCAACGCGGACGGTTATCCCGAGGCGTTCCCGAAGACCACGCAAACCTCGCTGGGCGCGTTCATCCAGGACGAGATCCGCTGGAACAAGCTGAGCGTCGTGCCGGGCGTGCGCTTTGACTATTACGACATGACGCCGCATCCGGACGCGACTTACGAGTCGATGTCCGCGAGTTCGACCAAGCCGACCTCGACCTCGACGGGCAACGCCGTCTCGCCGCGCCTCGCGATTCTCTACGAGGTCTCGCCCGCGTTCGTGCCCTACGTGCAGTACGCGCATGGATTCCGCGCGCCGTCCGCGTATCAGGTCAACAGCTTCTATAACCCGGCGGGTTCGTACGGGCTGTACTACCAGCAGGTCGGCAATCCGAACCTGAAGCCGGAAACGAGCAACTCCGTCGAAGTGGGTCTGCGCGGCAAGCTCGGCGTGGGCCACGGCCAGGTGAACTACAGCGCCGCCGCATTCGCGGGCCGCTACAGCAACTTCATCGACAGCAAGGTGGTGGGCGGCAGCCTCACTTCGGCGACGAATCCGTACACCGTGCAGTACGTGAACTACTCGAAGGCGTCGATCCAGGGCCTCGAAGGCAAGGCCGACTGGTACGTGAACGACGCGCTCGAAGTGACGGGCGGCTTCGCGTGGATTCACGGCACCGAGACCAAGGACGGCGTGACGAGCGGCCTCGACACCGTGCCGCCGCTGGCGGTCGTGCTCGGCGTGAAATACGCGCCCACCGAACGCTGGTTCGCGAGCGCGGACCTCACCTACAACTCGCGCAAGAGCAAGTCGCAGATGTCCTCGTCGTCGTACTTCGCGACGCCGTCGTACACGATTCTCGACCTGCACGCGGGCGTCAACATCACGCGCCACGTGAGCGTGACGGCGGGCATCAACAACGTGTTCGACCGCAAATACTGGATCTGGAACGACGTGCGCGGTCTGGCCGACAGCGACGGCGCGGCGAAGATCGACGCCTACACCGCGCCGGGCCGCAACTTCAACGTGGCGATGAAAATCGACTTTTGATAACCGAACAAGGCAACCGAGATCATGAATCAAGCGACGACGCCCACCGCGTCCCATCCCGCGTCGCTCGCGCTGCTGCGCGACGCCTTCAACGAGCTGCGCACAGCGCGCAAGCTGCGTCACCGCGAGGCCGCGGCGGAACTCGGCGTGAGTGAGGCACAAGCGCTGGCGGCTTTCGTCGGCGAGCACGTCGTGCGTCTCGACGACCGATTCGTCGAGCTGTTCGAAGCGATGCCCACGCTCGGCGAAGTGATGGTGCTGACGCGCAACGAAGCCGCCGTGCACGAGAAAACCGGCCGCTTCGAAAAGATGACGCGCAGCGGTCAGGTCGGGCTCACCGTGGGCCGCGCGATCGATCTGCGGATTTTCTACGGGAAGTGGTCGTCGGCGTTCGCGGTGCGCGAGACCTATGACGACGGCGTGCGCAAGAGTCTGCAATTTTTCGACGCGCAGGGCGTGGCAGTCACGAAGGTGTATCTGCGAGACGCGAGCGATCATGCCGCGTTCGACGCGCTGATCGAGCGCCACACGGCGCAGCCACAAGTCGCGGGGTTGAGCGTCGTGCGCGCGACCGCACGCGCGCCGCAACGCGCCGACGCGCAGATCGACGTGGAAGGCTTTCGCGCCGCTTGGGCCGCGATGCAGGATACGCACGAATTCTTCGATATCCTGAAGAAATTCGGTGTGACGAGAGTGCAGGCCTTGCGTCTTGCCGATCCGCAGTACGCGGAGCCCATCTCGACGGATGCGATCGACGCGCTGTTCGAAAGCGCCGCGCGCACGCGCCTGCCGATCATGGTGTTCGTCGGCAATCACGGGATGATCCAGATTCATACCGGACCGGTGCAGACGATCCGCAGAATGGGGCCGTGGCTCAACGTGCTCGATCCGGATTTCAGCCTGCATCTGCGCACGAATCTCGTCGCCCAGGCGTGGGTCGTGCGCAAGCCCACGACCGACGGCGTCGTGACTTCGGTCGAACTGTTCGACGCCGATGGCGAGAACGTCGCCATGCTGTTCGGCGCGCGCAAGCCCGGCAATCCGGAACTCGCGGACTGGCGCGACGCCGTGCGCGCGCTCGCACGCATTGAGCGCAATGAGCAAGGCGGTGCAGCATGAGCGACGATCGTTTCGATGTGCAACGCCGACGTCTGCTGATCGGTACCGGCGGGCTGCTGCTCGCAGCGGCGGGCGCGATCCAGGGCGTCACGGTGGCGAAGGCCGCCGCGCCCACGGCGCAACGCGTGGTGGTGATCGGCGGCGCGCTTGCGGAGATCGTCTACGCGCTCGGACGCGCCGACGCGCTGGTGGGCAGCGACACGACCTGCACGTATCCGCGCGAGGCGCAGTCGCTGCCGAAGGTGGGTTATCAGCGCGCGCTTTCCGCCGAAGGTCTGCTGTCGCTCGAACCCACGCTGATTCTCGCCTCGGCGGAAGCCGGGCCGCCTTCCGTGCTGCAACGCGTGGCGGGCGCGGGCGTGAAGCTCGTGAGCTTCGAGGAAGGCCACGACGTGGCGTCGGTGCGCGAGAAGATCATCGGCGTCGCGCGCGCGCTCGATGCGGAGAACGCGGGGCAGACCTTGCTTGCGCGTTTTGACCGTGCGTGGACGGCCACCACGACGCGCATCGCCGCGGCGCAGGACGCGTCGAAGCGCGACGCAAAAACGCCGCCGAGCGTGCTGTTCCTGATGAGCCCCACGGGCAACCAGCCGATGGTCGCGGGCCAGCACACGGCCGCCGACGCGATGCTCGCCTACGCGGGCGTGCGCAACGCGATGCAGGGCTTCTCCGGCTATCGCGCGCTCACGCCCGAAGCGCTCGTTGCCGCGCAACCCGACATCGTGCTGACCACCGACGACGCCTTGAAAGCCGCCGGCAGCAAGCGTCATCTGCTCGATTCCGCAGGGTTCTCGCTGACGCCCGCAGGCCGCGCGACGCGCGTGGTCGCGCTCGATGCGCTGTTCCTGCTCGGCTTCGGCCCGCGTTTGCCCGACGCCGTGGATGCGCTCAACCGCAGCCTGGCGCAAGCCTGATCGCCATCGTTTTTTCACTGACTTAAAGCAGCCGTAGCGCGTTACCCGAATCACCCAATCGTCATGTCCAGGCCGACTTTCCAGACGCTCAGCGTCGCGCCGCCCTCCGCGGGCGCGCATCTTCCCGCGAGCGCGCCGCGCTCGCGCACGCCCTACGTGCTCGGCGCGCTCGCGGCGCTGCTCGCACTCGCCGTGCTCGGCGGCGTGTGCATGGGCGCGTATCCCGTTTCGCCGCAAGCCCTCTGGCACGCGTTTATCAGCGCCGACGCGCCGACGAACGCGCAGACCGATCGCGCCGCGCTCGTGCTGTTCGAACTGCGCTTGCCGCGCGTCGTGCTCGCCTTGCTCGTCGGCGCGGGTTTCGGTGCGACGGGCAGCGCGTTGCAGGCGCTGCTGCGCAACCCGCTGGCCGATCCGGGCCTGATCGGCGTATCGAGCGGCGCGGCGCTCGGCGCGTCGCTGCTGATCGTGTTCGGCGCGGTGCTGATGCCGCATCTCGCCGCGCATCTTGCGCTGCCGCCCGTCATGGCCGAGCTGTTCGGCGCGGATCGCCTCACGGCGTGCGCCGCGTTCGCGGGCGCGCTCGTCGTGACGCTCGCCGTGTACCGGCTCGCCACCTCGAACGGACGCATCGTGCTGCCGATCCTGCTGCTCGCGGGCGTGGCCGCCAATGCGCTCGCGGGTGCGGTGATCGGCACGCTCTCCTATCTCGCGACCGACGCGCAACTGCGTTCGCTGACCTTCTGGAGTCTCGGCAGTCTCGCCGATGCGAAGTGGTCAACGCTCGCGACCATCGCGCCCTTCGTGCTCGCGGGCATGGCGATGATCGCCGCGCACACGCGCTCGCTCAACGCGATGCAGCTCGGCGAACTGGAAGCGCATTACCTCGGCGTGCCCGTGCGCCGCGTGAAGCACACGATCCTGCTCGCGAGCGCGCTCGCGGTGGGCGCGCTCGTGTCGACGACGGGGCAGATCGGGTTCATCGGCCTCGTTGCGCCGCATTGCGTGCGCCTCGCATGCGGACCCGATCAGCGCGTGGTGCTGCCGGGCTCGATGCTGCTCGGCGCGCTGCTCACGGTGACCGCCGATCTCGCGGCGCGCACGCTGGTCGCGCCCGCCGAGATTCCGCTCGGCGTGTTGACGGCCTTGCTCGGCGCCCCGTTTTTCATCTTGCTGATCGTGCGCAGCCGCCGTCAGTTCGGCGCGTGAGGGACGCGATGCTTTCGATTCAGAACCTGCATATCGGCTATCGCGGCAAGGGCGGTCAGCCCTTGTTCGAAGATTTTTCGCTGACGGTCGCGCCGGGCGAGTTCGTGGTGGTGCTCGGGCAGAACGGCGTCGGCAAGAGCACCTTGCTCAAGGCGCTCGCGGGCGACTTCACGCTGCACGGTTTCCCCGATTCGCACAGCCGCGCGACGCTCACGCTCAATGGCGAGGACGTGCGCCGCATCGGGCCGCGCCGCCTCGCGCAACTGCGCGCCGTGCTCGCGCAGAGCGTGCCGAACACCTATCCCGTGCCGGTCAGCGACGTGGTGCAGCTCGGCCGTTATCCGCATCTCGACGGCCCGGCGCTGCCGTATTCGCCCGAGGTGCTCGCCTACGACATGCTCGCGCTCGCGGGCGTCGCGCCGCTCGCGCAGCGCAACGTCACGACGCTGTCGGGCGGCGAATTTGCGCGCGTGCAATTCGCGCGTGCGCTCGCACAGTTGTGGACGCTCGACAGCCACTGGATGCCGCCGCGTTATCTGCTGATGGACGAGCCAACCGCGGCGCTCGATCTCGTGCAGCAGCACCGACTGTTCGCGACGGCGCGCCGTCTCACGCGCGAATGGAATATTGGCGCGCTCGCGATTGCGCATGACTGCAATCTCGCGGCGCGTCATGCCGACCGCCTCGTATTGCTCGCCGATGGACGCGCCATCGCCGACGGCCCGCCGCGCGACGTCATGCGCACCGATCTGCTCGAACGTTGTTACGGTGCGCCGATGCAGGTGTTCGGCACGTTCGACGGCTCGGTGGCGGGGATTTTTCCGGCGTAACGGCGTTATGGGCCGTCTTTCGCGCGGCGATCCCGCCGCTATGCGAAGAAGCGCATGAGTTCCGCGGCGACCGCGACGGGCTGTTCCTCGGGCAGAAAGTGGCCGCATTGCGCGATCATCACGCCTTCCACGGATTCGGCGTACGGGCGCAGCGGCGCGGCCATATCGGCGATCGAACCGTGATCGGCGCTGAGCGCGAGCACGGGCATGCCGAGCTTGCCGCGTGCGCTCAATGCACGGTTCTGCCGCGCCGATTCGGCGGCGGCGCGATAGTAGGCGAGCCCGGCGCGCAAGCCGCCATCTTTCTTGAAGACGCGTTCGTACTCGTCGAGATCGGTGTCGAGGAAGGTTTGCGGATTCGCGGTTTTGCGGCGCAAGAACCAGTCGAGATACGCGCGCTCTTTCCCTTCGATCAGCACTTCGGGCAGGTCTGCCACCGCATGAAATGCGAAATGCCACGTGCGCCACGCACGCTCGGGCGCGAGCGGCAGGGCGTCGGGCAGCGTGATGCCGGGAATGCCCGCATCGAACAGTGCGAGCCGTTTCACTTCGTCGCCGAACAGCGCGGCATACGGATACGCGACCCACGCGCCCACGTCGTGTGCCGCGAGGTCATAGCGCGATACGCCGAGCTTGCCGAGCAACGCGTGCAGCACGGTCGCCAGCGACTGCGTGTCGTAAACGTCGAGCGGGCGATCCGAATCGCCCTGACCGGGCAGATCCGGCGCGATGATGCGATAACGCTCGCCGAGGATCGGCATGACCTTGCGCCACGCGTACCAGCTTTCGGGGAAACCGGCGAGCAGAACCAGCACGTCGCCGTCCGACTTGCCGCCTGTTACGTAGTGAAGACGAATGCCGTCGACAGTCGCGTAACGATGCTCGAAGCCGACGAGCACGGCATCCGGCGATGAAGCGGGACCGGGGTCCACGATGCGCGGCGCGCCGGCGGGCGAGGGTGTAGTCATGATGGCGAGTTTCCCGTTGCGATAATGAAATGAATGGCGATGATCGTCATCGTCTATATTGGAAATAATCGTTTCCTAATTGGCGAAAAAATTTTCAGGTCAGCAGGCGCAGCGCTTCGTCGGCGGCAGAATGCATGTCGTGCGCCGAACGCCCCGATTTGCCGAGCAGACGAAAACCCTGTAAAAGCGCGAGCAGCGTGCGCGCCATGGCCGCGACGTGCAGTTCGCAGCTGATCGAACCGTCTTCCTGCCCTTGTTGCAGGAGACGGCGCAGCATCGCTTCAGTGTGACGAATGGTGGATTCGACGAGCGTGGCCATTTCCTCGTCGAGCGTGGCGAGCGCCGTGGCGCTGGAAATGACGAGGCAGCCGCGCTGTCCTTCGAGGCCATGCGAAGACGCTGCATAGAAGTGCAACACGGCGCGAATCTTTTCGAATCCGCTAGATTGTCGATCCAGCTGCTGGCGCAGATCGGCGTTGCGTGTTTGCACGTAGCGTTCGAAGGCCGCGAGAAACACGCCGCGCTTGTCGCCGAAGGCTTTATACAGGCTGCCCGCAGTCAGGCCGGTGGCGTCGCCGAGGTCGCCCACCGAGGTCGCGTGATAGCCGCGCTCGCGAAAAACCCGCACGGCGCCGTCCAGCACGCTGTCCATATCGAATTCGCGCGGGCGGCCGGGGCTGCGCGCCTGGGCTCTGGAAGACGTTTCGGATGTCATGGCGGGAGTATAGGAAATGTTCGTTTCCAAATCAAGCGAAAACCGTGCGCGACCTTTGTTGCGACTCGATTCCTTGCGTTTTATGGAATGGTGCTTTCGCGATGGCCCTATTAATTCGCGACGCGACACCCGCGACAATCGGCGCGATGCACGAGCGCTCGTGCATCTCCAATTACAACGAGTTCCCCGGTGCGCCGCGCGGCGGTGTCATGCGGCGTCCGAACGCAAACAGACCAGCACACGATGAACAAGAAAATCCTGATCGCCTGTCTCGGCGGCCTCAGCGCAGGCGCAGCCCACGCGCAGAGTAGCGTCACGCTCTACGGTCTCGTCGATACTTCGATATCCTACGTAAGCAATCAGCGCACCAATGGCGCGAATTCGCCGGGCAGCGGTGGCGTGCAGATGAATAGCGGCAATCTCAGTGCGTCGCGCTGGGGCCTGCGCGGCGCGGAAGATCTCGGCGGCGGCATGTCGGCGATCTTCATGCTGGAAGGCGGCTTCTCGTCGGTCAACGGCAAGACCAGCAACGGCGGCAAACTGTTCGGCCGTCAATCGTATGTGGGCTTGCGCGCCAATGGTTACGGCACGTTCACGATGGGTCGCCAGTACGACTTCATCCTGACTTTCGTGACGCCGCTGGGCGCGGCGGGTTCGGGCTGGGGCGGCAATCTGGCGATGCACCCGTACGACAACGACGATTCGATCCAGAACATCCGCATCAACAACGCGGTGCGCTACACGAGCGAGACCTATCGCGGTTTCACGGCCGGCGCGATGTACGGCTTCTCGAACACGGCGGGCAGCTTCGGCAATAACGCGGCGTACAGCGCGGGTCTGTCGTATGCGAACGGGCCGTTCAAGGCGGGCGCGGCAATCCTCAAGATCAATCGCGACGGCAACGTGGCGAACGCCGATGGCGCAGTCAGCAGCACCGATGGCTCGGCCACGATCACGGGCGGCGACGAGCTGATCTGGGCGCTGGGCGCGCGCTACGCATTCGGTCCGCACTCGGTGGGCGTGAGCTGGACGCACTCGGCCACCGACGACGTCACGGGCGTGTGGCAAGGCGGCTCGACCACGGCGCTCAAGGGCAATACGCTGATTTTCGATAACTTCTCGATCGACGGCCGCTACGCGGTCACGCCTTCGCTGTACCTGTCGGCGGCTTATACGTACACGCAGGCGCGTTTCGATGCGGGTTCGCGTTCGGCGCGTCCGAAGTGGAATCAGGTGGTGGCGCAGATCGACAAGGTCATCACGCCGCGCACCGATGTCTATCTGGAAGGCGTGTTCCAGAGCGTGAGCGGCGGTCGCGGCAATGCGGCGTTCGATGCGTCGGTCTATACGCTCACGCCGTCGTCGAACAGCAATCAGGTGGTCGTGGCGGCGGGCTTGCGTCACCGCTTCTAAGGTGGGCTTTTAAGTGTGATTCGCGCGGTGCGACACGCCGCGCGAATCCACTCGCTCACATACTCACTCACGCGCGCGCGCCTTCGCTCTCGTCGAGATCGACCTGACGACGCGCCGCGCGCGGCAGACGCATCGTGAACGCGGTGCCGTCCTGCTCGTTCGAGACCACGTTGACGTCGCCGCCATGCGTGCGCGCGATCAGGCGCACGATGTGCAGCCCGAGACCGAGTCCCGAACCCTGATGCCCCGCGCGCGTCGCCGTGCTGAACGCGCAGAACAGCAGCGGCACGACGTCGGCGGGAATCGCGCCGCGATTGTGCACGCTCACGAGCACTTCATGCGGCGACGCGCCGTCCACGCGCACGTGCACCGGCATGCCCGGCTCGCCATGCGTGAGCGCATTGCTGACGAGATTCGACACGGCCTGCGCCACCAGATCCGCATCCCACTGACCGCCGAGATCGCCGTGCGGCGCATAGGCGAGCCGTCCGTTTGCGGCGTGCGGGGAAAACTCTTCGATCACGGCCTGGCAGAGCGCGTCGAGCTGCACGTCGGTGCGCCGTAACGGCAGCCGTCCGCCTTGCAGCCGCGCCAGATTGAGCAGTTGCTCGACCATGCGCGACATGCGCCGTCCGCAATGCTCGATGCGCTTGCCCACCGACACGATCTTCTCGTCGCTCGACGCGCGCATCAGATATTCCGCCGAACTCATCACCGCCGACAACGGCGTGCGCAGATCGTGGCTCAGCACGGCCATCAGCATTTCGTTGGCTTCGAGCATCTGGCGCGTGGCCGCGAGCTGATCGGCGAGCTGGCGCTTCTGCAGTTCGATCTGCACGAAGATGCCGACTTTTGACTGCACGATGCGCGGCTCGATCGGCTTGTAGAGAAAGTCCACCGCGCCCGCTTCGTAGCCCTGAAACGTGCGGATCGCGTCCTGCGACGTGGCGGTGAGGAAGATGATCGGCACGTGCGAAGTGCGCGGGCTGCCGCGGATCAGCGAGGCCAGTTCGAAGCCGCTCATGCCCGGCATGTTGACGTCGAGAATCGCCACCGCGACGTCGTGTTCGAGCAGCAGTTCGAGCGCCTCCACACCCGAGCGGGCGACGAGCAGATGCACTTCGGGACGCGCGAGCAGGGCCGCGAGCGCCGTGAGATTGTGCTCGATGTCGTCGACGATCAGAACATTTACGGTAGGCAGGGACATGCGATTCATCCGGGTGAAGCGGGTAACAGCCTCGGCCACGCGGCAAGGCGCGCGCCGAGGGCGGTGGGTGTCAGCGTTTCGTTGACCGCGCCGGCGGCGATGGCCGCCTCCGGCATTTGCGGCGCGTAGGCGGTGTCGGGCGCCTGCGCCCAGGTCGTGCCGCCCGCCGCGCGGATCGCGGCGAGGCCGCGCGCGCCGTCGTCGTTCGCGCCCGAGAGCAGCACGCCGAGCAGCCGCGCGCCGTAGACCGCGGCGGCGGATTCCATCAACACGTCGATCGAGGGGCGTGAAAAACGCACCGGGCCTTCGATCGACAGCGCGACGCTCGCGTCGCTGTCCACGAGCATATGGTAGTCGGGCGGCGCGATATAGACGCGCCCGCCCTGGATCGGTTCGCCCGCGTCGGGCTCGCTCACGGGCAGCGCGCAGCGAACGCCGAGCGCCTGGACCAGAAAGCTCGGCGAGGCGGGCGGCAGATGCAGCACGATCAGCACGGCCGCGCCGAAACGCGCAGGCAGCATCGGCAGCAACTGGCCGAGCACGTCTACGCCGCCCGCCGATGCGCCGATGACCACGGCGTCGAATTTCGCATCGGAAGATGCGGGGGGCGATGCGTGGGTCGATGCAGCGCTCGATGCCTGCGCCGTTTGCCCCGAGCGCGTTTTGCCGCCGCGCGTGGCGCGCAGCGCCGCGCTGGCGGCGGCGAGCAGGGCGGATTTAGCGCGTGAGCCTGGCATGGTGGGTGATCCGCTCAACGCTTCTGGTAAATGCGCTCGGCGGCGCGGAATTCCTCGAACGCTTCGTGACGCTTCGAGAAACGCAGATTTTCCTTGCTGCCGAGACCGAGAAAACCACGCCGCACGAGCGCGCGTTCGAACAGGCCGATGGCGCGATCCTGCAACGGGCGATCGAAATAGATCAGCACATTGCGGCACGACACCAGATGCGCTTCGAGAAACACTTCGTCGGTCGCGAGGCTGTGATCGGCGAACACCACGCGTTCCTTGAGCGCGCTCGACAGACGCGCGCTGCCGTAGGCCGCGTGATAGTAGTCGGAGAGCGTGCGTTTGCCGCCCGCCGCGAGATAGTTCTGGCTGAAGCCTGCGAAGCGGTCCACCGGATAGATCGCGGCTTCGGCGCGTTCGAGCGCTTCGGGGCTGATGTCGGTGGCATAGAACAGCGTGCGCTCGGCGAGCCCTTCTTCCTCGAACAGAATTTTCAGCGACCACAATTCCTCGCCCGAGCTGCAGCCCGCGACCCAGACCTTGAGCGACGGATAGGTTTGCAGCACCGGCAGCACATGCTGGCGCAGCGCCAGAAAATACTCAGGATCGCGAAACATGTCGCTGACCTGGATCGTCATGTAGCCGAACAGGCGCGAGAAGTCGTCGGCGCTGCGCAGCACGCGATCCTGCAACTGGCTCAGCGACGCCACGCCGAAATCCTGGCGCGCCTGTTCGAGCCGGCGCCGCAGCGACGGCAGCGAATAGTGCCGGAAATCGTGCTGATAGCGCAGATAGATCGCTTCGAGCAGCAGGCGCAATTCGATGTCGAATACGCTGGTCTGCCGGGCGCCGCTGGTCGTGGTGTCGGTCATGGGCTATTTGCGCAACCAGACGCGGCACAGCGACACGAGCTTGTCCACGTCGATGGGTTTGGAAACGTAGTCGTCGGCGCCCGCTTCGAGGCAGCGCATGCGGTCGTCGGCCATTGCCTTCGCGGTGAGCGCGATCACGGGCAGGCGCGCGAGACGCGGATTCGCGCGCAGCGCGCGCATGGCGGCGAGGCCGTCCATCTCGGGCATCATCACGTCCATCAGCACGAGATCGACATCGTCCTTGCCGTCGAGCAGGTCGAGCGCCTCGCGGCCGTTGCGCGCGATCAGCAGCTTCGCGCCGAGCGGTTCGATCACGTGCGAGAGCGCGAAGATGTTGCGCACGTCGTCTTCGGCGAGCAGGATGGTCTTGCCTTCGAAGGTGTCGTCGCGCTGGCGCACGGCGCGCAGCATGCGCTGCTGTTCCGGCGCGAGCGACGACTCCACGCTATGCAGGAACAGCGTCACTTCGTCGAGCAGCCGCTCGGGCGAGCGCGCGCCCTTGATGATGATCGACTTCGAATAGCGGCGCAGGCGCTGCTCGTCGTCGTCGGAGAGCATGCGGCCCGTGTAGACGATCACCGGCAGCGGCGCGACGCCCGCTTCGCCCGCGAGCGTTTCCAGCAGGTCGTAGCCGGTGCCGTCGGGCAGCGTGAGGTCGGTGACGATGCAGTCGAACGCGCCTTGCGCGATCTGCGCGTGCGCGTCGGCAAGTGTGCCCACGGCCACGATCTCCACGCCGTCGCCGACCAGCAGCGCGCGAATGCTTTCGCGCATCGCGTGGTCGTCCTCGATCACCAGCACGCGCTTCACGCGTTGTTCGAGCCGCGACTCCAGCCGGCGAATCGCCGCTTCGAGCGTGCTGCGCGCGGTGGGCTTGAGCGTGTAGCCGATCGCGCCCAGATGCAGCGCCTTGTCGGCGTGGTCGGTGGCCGAGACGATGTGCACGGGAATATGGCGCGTGCCCGGATCGCTCTTGAGCCATTCGAGCACCGAAAGACCCGAGCGGTCGGGCAGGCCCACGTCGAGCAGCACGGCCACGGGAGCCTGATCCTTGACCATCGCGAAGCCGGTGGCCGCGTCGGCGGCGTGCAGGAAATCGAATTGCAGTTCGTGCACGAGGTCGCGCAGGATTTCCGCGAAGGGCAGGTCGTCTTCGATCACGAGGATCGCGCGGCTGCCGTGCGTGCGCTGGTCGCGGTCGTCGTCGATCGGTTGCGCGCCTTCGCCGTGGGACGGCGCCGATGTCGGCGGCGTGGCGGCGCGTGCGTGGACAGGCGCGTGTGCGGGGGCGGTTGTGGTGTAGGTGTCCGCGGTGGTGAGCACGGCGCTGTCGCGGCGCGCCTGCGCGCCCGCTTGCGCCGCCGAGGCGCTCGCGTTGGCCAGCGCCTGCACGGCTTGCGCTTCGCTGTCGACGGCGGCAGTGCTGTCGAGCGGCAGCCACAGCGTGAAGACGCTGCCCACGCCGGGCTCGCTCGCCACGGCGATGCGCCCGCCGAGCAGACGCGCCAGTTCGCGCGAGATCGACAGGCCCAGACCGCTGCCGCCATATTGACGGCTCGTCGAACCATCGGCTTGCTGGAACGCCTCGAAGATCATGTCGAGCTTGTCTTCGGCGATACCGATGCCGGTGTCGCGCACGTCGATGCGCACGGAGCCCGCATCGACCGGCGACACCGTCAGCGAGACTTCGCCTTGCGAGGTGAATTTCAGCGCGTTCGACAGCAGGTTGCGCAGGATTTGCAGCACGCGCTGGCCGTCGGTCGTAAATTGATCGGCGACGCCAGGCAGACGGTCGATCGAGAGCGCGACGTGCTTTTCGCGCGCGAGCGGCGTGAATGTTTCGCGCAGCGACGAAAGCAGGCTTTCGAGCGGCACGGTTTCGAGCATGAGCTGAATCTGCCCGGCTTCGACTTTCGACAGATCGAGAATGTCGTTGATGAGCGAGAGCAGGTCGGTATTCGATGCGTGAATCGTGGCCGCATAACGCACCTGTTCCTCGCTCAGATTGCCGCTGCGATTCTGTTGCAGCAGCTTCGCGAGGATCAGCGAGCTGTTGAGCGGCGTGCGCAATTCGTGCGACATGTTGGCGAGGAATTCCGACTTGTAGCGGCTCGCTTGCGCGAGGCGGTCGGCGTTGCGCTTGAGGTCGCCCTGCGCGCGTTCGAGTTCGCTCTTTTGCGTTTCGAGCCGGCGCGCGTATTCCTCGAGTTGCACGTTGGTCTGTTCGAGTTCGACCTGCTGCGCTTCGAGCCGCGTTTGCGAATCCATCAGCGCGCGGCCGCGTTCTTCGAGCCCTTCGTTCGCGACGCGCAGTTCTTCCTGCTGCACCTGCAATTCGTGATTCAGTTGCTGCGACTGCGAATACGACTCCTGCAGGCGCTCGCGCGACACCGCGCCTTCCACGAGGTCGCCCATCGTGCTGCTCACGCGCGAGAGAAACTCGTTGTCGCGCGGCAGCAGCGCGCGCATGAAGCCGAGTTCGACCACGCCGTTGATGCGGCCCGAGGCGTCGATCGGCGCGATCAGCAGCGAGGCGGGCGTGGTCGAGCCGAGTCCCGATTCGACCTTCAGATAACCGGCCGGCGCGTCTTTCAGTTCGATCACGCGGCGCGACGCGGCGGCCTGGCCGACGAGCGTCTGCCCGTCCTGCAGCAGCGGCACGTTGTACGCGCTTTCGTCGCCGAAACCGAAGGTGGCCACGCGGCGCAGCGCGCCTTCGCGGGTGTCGCGCACATAGAGCGTCGCGACGCTCGCGCTCAGATAACCGGCGAGGCAATCGAGCATCGCGCCGCCCACTTCGGCGAGCGCTTCCTTGCCCATGCCGCTCTCGGCCAGCAGACGCTGGCCAGAACGCAGCCAGACCTGTTCCGCGAGCGCCTGGGACTGCTCGGCCTGACCGCGCAGTGCGTCGTCGTAAGTCGAGGACAGCGAGGTCATTTCGCGTCGCCCGAGCCAGGCGAGCAGGCCGTTGACGAGCAGCGTGAGCGCCAGAAAGACGGCGACCGTCACGACGGTTAGCTGGCGCGCCGCCGCGGTGCGCTCCTGGCGCAGACGCAGTTCCTCGGTGAGGAAGTCGCTGAATTCGCGGCGGATGGCGTCGGCGCTGGCGTTGCCGCGTTCGTTTTCGACCGTGGCGAGCACGCTGTCGTGGTTGCGGCGCAGACGGATGGCCTCGGCCGTGGACGCGTCCCATTGCGCGGCGATGGCGCGCACGCGGGCGAGCCGCTCGATTTGCGGCGGGTTGTCGATGACGAGCCCGTTCAGCGTCTGCAACTGCGCGGCGAAACGCGGTTTGCCGACCTCGTAGGTCGACAGCGAGGGTTCGTCGCCATTGAGCAGAAAGCCGCGCACGCTCGACTCGCGGTCGGCCTGAATGCGCAGCAGTTCGTAGGCGTCGCCGATCACGCGTTCCGAGTGCTCGGCCCAACTCATCGTCGAAACGAGGTAGACGATCAGCGCCACGAAGGCGATGGCGGTCGCCAGCCCCGCCAATAGTGGCAGCGCGACGTTTCTTTGAATGATGCGTCTGAAGCGCAGCGGGTCGATCGCGTTCACGGCTTGCATTTTTTTCCGATTTTTATGGGCGAAGGCACGGTCGTCGGGTATATCGACCGGCTTTTATGGCGAATTCCGCGCGTGGGAACCCCGCCCCATCGTGGATAAAGAGAAAGTCAAATCGATACAACGCAATCATACAAAAAGGATGCGGATTGCGTGAATGTCTCGGGAATCCCGAGCGCATGCGGCTCGCGCGGGAAAGCAATCCGCATGCCCGGCGGTGTCCGGCCGGGACGGCGCGGGTTTTCGCCCGGCGGGACGGATCTGCCAGAGCCGCGTTGTAAAAAATATATTTCATTCTGGCCCTTTCGTAATGCGCGGTGGTGCCGATAACCAGGTGGGGCGGCGTATCGCCAGTCGCCCCGACGACGCACACAACAATTCCAGCAAGCACCCCAGCAAGACGAAGAAAGCGTGGCAACCAGAATGATCGAAGGGGCGGGCGAGCGGGCCGCCATCCAGAAGCAAGCCAATACGGACAATCCGGCAGGCCGGCCGGGCAACACCAGAGCGGCGCGCGTGCTCGCGCTGCTGCGCGCCAACAAGCCGCGCGTGATCGTGCTGATGGTGGTGGCCGGTTGCGTCCTGGGGTTCGCGACATGGCTCGACGCGCAATTGCGGCCCGCCGTGGTCGCGCGCGAGCGCCGCGAGATGGACGCCGAAGAACGGCTCGAAGCCACGATGCCCTGCCACGCCGGGCAAAGCCATACCGAATGGTGCGGTGCGATCGCGCTGCCCGTGCGCGCGCCCGCGCTGCCCGTGCGCGCGCCCGCGCCCGCGCTGCCCCTGGTCGATACCCGGCGCGCGCCGCTAGGCTATTGCACGGCGGGCCCGGCGCCTTCGTGCTGAAGTGCCCGGAAGCGCCGCGACATCCGCCACTACGTCTTCGCTTCGTCGATCAGCTTTTGCGCCGCGGGACCCGGACGGCGGCGTGCTGTCCGGCATCCGCATTTCACCTGGTCAAGTTTCAAATGCGGCTTGCCGTTATCCGGTGTGGCTGTAATGAAAGGAAAGTATTTGAATCGATGAAGCGCCGAGGGCGGCGACCGAATAGATCGCCCTTTCGAAAGTGACTGGCCAGCCTCACAGGCAATTCGTGAATAACGATGGAAGCGCTAATGTACGAGGGCCGCAAGGCCGGAGATCGCGCGTTGCGATATCTGCGTGCATTGCGCGCGCAATCTTTCTTGTTCATCCATCTACGTCTTTCACGGATTTTCTATGCTTATCAAGAATGTCGCTGTGAGCCTTCCGTCACGGGTCGTTTCAAATGAAGAAGTCGTCGATCTGATTCGCTTTCACTCCTCGGGATTCGAAGGCGATGTCGACAGAACGCTGCGGACCATCAAGACGCTGCTGGACCGCAGCGGGCTGGTGAACCGGCGCTGGTGCGGCAAGCACGAGTCGCCGATCGATCATGTGGCGATGGCCACGCGCAAAGCGCTCTCGGAATCGTATCTGCGGCCCGAGCAGATCGAGCTGTTTATTTTCGTCGGCATTGGCCGCGGTTTTCTGGAGCCGGGCAACAGCCACATGATGGCGAGCGCGCTGGGCTTCGTGAATGCGGAATGCTTCGACGTGGTGGATGCCTGCATGAGCTGGACGCGCGCCATGTCGATTGCGGACAGCCTGTTCAAGGCGGGCCAGTATCGCAATGCGATGATCGTCAACGCCGAATTCAACATGCTCGACGGCGGCCCGCTCTATCCCGCCAACTTCGAACTGAAGAACCACGCGCAGGTCGAATATACATTACCATCGTTCACGATAGGCGAAGCCGCCACCGCAACCCTCGTCGTGGCGAAAGAGCCTGATAATTTCCGTTTTGAATTTCGCGGCAAGCCCGAGGTTTCCGACTTGTGCACGATCCCCATTCCCGGCTACGAAGGGTTTTGTCACCCGTCCGAACGGATCGGCAAGAACGGCGACATGCGTTTTACATCGTACGGTCACGATCTGCACAAGAACTCGGACGAACTGATCGACGTGTTCGCGAAACTGGCGGTGCCTCGCAAGGACATCGACATCGTGTTTACGCATGCCTCGTCGAAGGCGGCGTGGCACGGTTACGGCGTGAAGGCCGGCATCGACGACAAGATGTATCACGTCTATCCCGACACGGGTAATCTGGTATCCGCTTCCATTCCCGCGGCGATCTCGCTGGCGAAGGAAAGCGGCGCGCTCAAGCGCGGCGACCGGGCGCTCTGCTGGGTGGGCAGCGCGGGCATGTCATTCAATGTCAGCAGCTTCATCTTCTGAGACTGACTGAGCGCATATCGAGAACAATATGAGAGCCATTGCAGGAGGCATCCGCGTGTTGAAGCAGCGGGTGATTGACGCCTACCACGTGTCCGATTACAGCGTGCTGGCCGTTGGCGTGATTGGTGCGCTCGGTCATCCGTTGTACTGGTTCTGGTGGACGTTCGTCGACCCGCAGCCCAACGAGAATCTGCCGATGCGCGTGGTGGGTTCGATCGCGTGCGTGCTGCTGTTGCTGCGCCGCTTCTGGCCCGCCGGCGCCGCGCGTTTCCTGCCGTGGTATTACTTTGCGACGGTAGCCTAC
The DNA here is from genome assembly GCF_014171495.1 of Paraburkholderia tropica. Lineage (NCBI taxonomy): Bacteria > Pseudomonadati > Pseudomonadota > Betaproteobacteria > Burkholderiales > Burkholderiaceae > Paraburkholderia > Paraburkholderia tropica. The sequence goes on along the minus strand of NZ_CP049136.1, from coordinate 650,852 downwards.
ACGCTACCGTTTTTCTTCACCTGGTATCTGCTCAGCGGCCATTATTCGATGCTGTGGTCCATGGCCGAAGTGGGCATGGTGTTTTTCCTGATCGCGATTTTTCCGTCGTTCGTCGCGCTGGCGGCGAATCTGGTCATTGGCGTCGGCGTGGCCATTCTGTGCGCGTGGATCGTCGATCCGCGCCTGCTCGCGGTCGATTCGCACATGCTGCTGTTCGTGTATCTGCCGGTGTTCGCGTTCGGTATTTGCGCGGGTGTCACGTTCAGCCACAGCAACATGAAGGGCATCACCGCGCAGGCGAAAAACGAGGCGCTGCGCGCGCTCGCGGGCACCATCGCGCACGAGATGCGCAATCCGCTGAGCCAGTTGCGCTACGTGCTCGACCGCATGGAAGAAGCGCTGCCCACGATGACCGAAACGCGGCCGTCCGCCGTGTCGTCGTCGAGCGGCGTGGGCTCGCTTTCGCAGCATCTCGAACATGGCCAGCTCGCGATCGATCGCGGTCTGCGCATCATCGCCATGACGCTCGACGAAGTGAGCGCCAAGCCCGTGCGTTCCGACAATCTCACCTACGCGAGCGCGGCGGCCGCCACGCGCAAGGCGCTCGACGAATATGGTTTCAGCGACCGCAAGGAGCGCAGCAAAGTGCGGCTCGTGGTGCTGGAGGACTTCACGTTCAAGGTCGATGAAACGGTTTACCTGTTCACGCTGTTCAACCTGATCCGCAACGCGTTGCATCACATGGCGGCGAATCCGTCGGCCACGCTGACGCTGACCGTCGAACGGCAAAAGGTCATCGTGCACGACACGGGGCCGGGCATCGCGCCCGAGATCATGTCGCATCTGTTCGTGCCGTTCCGCACGCACGGCAACCTGGCCGGCACGGGCCTCGGCCTCGCGTATTGTCAGCGCGCCATGCGCTCGTTCGGCGGCAGCATCGGCTGCCGTTCGGAAGTCGGCAAGTTCACGCAGTTCACGCTGGAATTCCCGGTGGTGTCGGAGGCCGAAGTCGCGACGCATCGTCAGCAGGTGCTCGCGCGCGCCACGCAGTTCTTCGCGCACAAGCACATCCTGCTCGTCGACGACGACGCGGGCCAGCGCGCGCGCGTGAGCCAGGCGCTGTCCGGCGTGAGCGCGCAGGTGAGCGAGGCGGAGAGCGGCGTAAAGGCGCTCGCGCTGCTGCAGGACGCCGCGCCGTTCGACCTGATCCTCATGGACATCAACATGCCGGGCCTCGACGGCTATACCACCACGGAGCGCATTCGCGCCGACCGCGCGCACGCGAACTGGAATGCGTTGATCGTGGGCTATACGTCGGAGCCGCATAGCGTCGCGCGGGTGCTGGCGCAGGGCGCGGGCATGGACGAGACGATCGGTAAATCCATCAGCATGGTCGAGCTGATCAGCGCGCTGCAAACGCTGATGGAGAACGTCGATCGCAGCCGCCGCAACCGGCGCTTCGACGGCTTCGCGGGCAAGACGATTCTCGTCGCCGACGACGACACCTATAGCCGCATGGTCGCGAAGAGTTATCTCGAACGCTGCGGCGCGAGCGTGCTCGAAGCGGAGAACGGGCTGGGCGTGCTGGAGCGGCTCAACCAGGGCCTCGCGATCGACGCGCTGGTGATCGACATGAACATGCCGGGCATGGGCGGCGTGGAAACGGCGGCGACCATCCGCGCGCGCAACGACGCGTACGCGAAGGCGCCCATCGTGGCGTTGACGGGCCAGTCCGATATGGAAGCGTTGCGCGCGTGTCTCGACGCGGGCATGAACGAAGTGATGATCAAGCCGGTGCGCGTGGGCGCGCTCTATGCGTGTCTCGCGCGGCAGTTCGCGCAGACGCCCGCCGCGAGTGCGCACGAACACGCGGAAACGCCGCGCACGCCGGTTGCGCGTGCGCGTCTTGCGTCGAGCAGCGCGGTGGGCCATGCAGCGAGCCGTGCAGCGGATAACGCATCCGGCCGCGCATCGACCCCGGCCACGTCGCCGTCCGTTGCGATCGATACCGAACTGCTCGACGAGGCGCATCTGGAAGAACTGGCGTCGCTCGACATGCTCGATCAGACCTTCCTCAAAGGCATCGCGCAGATCCGCACCTTGATCGGTCAACTGGCCGACAGCGCGCAGGCCGGCGATGTGAAGGCGGCGCATTTCACGCTGCATCTGCTGCTGGGCATCAGCGGGAACATCGGCGCGAAGGCGCTGCACGTGTACGTGCGGCAGATTTATCCGCGTGTGCTCGACGGACAGTGGCCCACGGAAGCCGACTGGCTCGCGCAGGTCACGACACTCGGCAACCGGTCGGCGGATGCGTTGCAGCGCTATTTCGTGGCGTCGGCGTCGGCGAACGGGTATCGCGATGCGTTGAACGACGAGTGACGCTTCGGCCGCGCGAATACAGAGAACGGCGATCGCGACGCGGCAATCAGTGGATTTCGCTGGGCTTGTGCGGGTTGCCGAAACCCATCGTGACGGTGGTGCCCTCGCCCCAGTCGGAGTCGATGCGCAGGCTGCCGCCGAACGAACGCATGATGCGATTGCAGAAGATCATGCCCATGCCGTGACCGCCGTCTTCGGCGTGCGTGGTGACGGGGTCCTGCAGCAGACGCGCCTTGACGTCGGGCGCGATGCCCGTGCCGTTGTCGCGCACGCGAATCTCATGCTCGCTGTTCCTGAGCACTTCGATATGCAGCGCGGGCTCGGTGGCGTTCGTGAGCGCGCGCAACGCGTTCGACAGCAGCGAGGAAAGTACGAGCGCGACGCAATTGGGCATCGCGCGCACGACGAAGTCCTGCTGCACGTCCACGGTGATCCAGTCGCGCTGGGCGGCGGCGAACGGATAGGTGTCGAGCAGCGTGGCGATCAGGCGCGTGGCGCTCACTTCGCGCGTGCCGTCGCGCGAGAGCGAGGGCGATCCGCTGTTCTTGTGCAGCGTGGCCCAGAACGACGAGATCAGCGAGAGGCAATACTGCGTGTTGTTGAGCATCGACGATGCCGCGCTCGCGATGCGGGTTTGCGAGTCGGGGTCGAATTCGCCCGACACGTCGTTTTCGATGGTGCGCGCGAACAGCGCGATGGTCGCCAGCGGCGTGTTCAGTTCATGCGCGAGAAACGCCAGTGTTTCATCCATTGCCAGCAGCCGCTGCTGACGCGTTTCGCGTTCGGTATAGCGCGCCACCGCCTGTTGCAGCACGTCGCGCACCGCCTCCATGCGCAGCGGCTTTTCGAGGATGCGGAACACATTGCCCGTGTTGACCGTGTTCAGCAGCATGTCCTTGTCGGCATACGCCGTCACCAGAATGCGCACGATCTGCGGATATTTCTGCGCGACTTCCTCCAGCAACTGGTCGCCGTCGCGCTCGGGCATGCGGAAGTCGGTCACCAGCACCGCGATCTCCGCGCCATGCTGCGCGAGCACGCTCATGGCTTCCTCCGCGCCGCGCGCGACGTGTACCGGATAGAGTCCATGCATGGCGCGCGCGAAGTGCACGCGCGAAATCTCGTCGTCGTCGACGAAGAGAATGGAGAAGGTGGAGTGGAGGGCGGCGCTGGTCATCGCATTCCCGGCAAATGAATCGGGCGTTGATTCTTGTGGAAATGCGATTGTAGTCGAGCCGGGTGACCCGACGCAGCGCCTTTCATTCGTCTTATGCGTAACGGGTCGCAATTCGAGCCGCGACTCAAAACGTGACGCGACTTGCGCCGGATCCTCGCGTCAGATGAAAAGCGAGACGATGCCGCCGACCGTAATGGCCGCCGCGATCCATCGGCCGGTGCTGTAAGCCTGGTTCGGATCGGGCGCCTGGTCCGGGCGTTCGAGGCCGAACGCGCCGTAGACGAGCGATTTGACGGGCTGCGCGTTCGGCGCGGTGTCGCCGCTGCCGTCCGTGGAGCCGTCGGTTTGTGCGCCGTCCGTGCTGTCGATGCCGGTCTCCGAGCCGTCGGCGCCGTCCGCGCTGGCGTCCGCCGTGGCGCTGTCGCCGCTGTCGTCCACGCTGGTGTCGTTGCCGTCGTCCGCGATGCTGTCGTCGTTGGCCGCCGCGGCATAGCCGCGCGGCGAGATCCGCACGGCGTCGTCCTGCGACGTGACCGCGTCGTCCGTGCTGCCGGTCGACGCGGAGGCCTTCATGTCGGGCGTCGCCTGCGCGGCTTGAGCCGCTTGCGCGGCCGCCGCGTCATCCGCGCCGTCGTTGAACCTCTGCGTCGTGGCGCCCCCGCCGGAAAACGACGTCGTACCCCCGAGTTGCATGGTCGGTTCCTTCTATTTTTTTACACGGCAACCATAATCCCACGTTGTCCGCCTGGTGCGGTCCACGAATAACGCGAAGAAATTCGCGGTATTCCGAGACCCCTTGTCCAGCTTGGCCTGTCACAATGTCGTTTGCATGAAACAGCACTCCTTGAGGCGAATGTGGACGAAGCACTCGCGCAGCGGAACAACGGCAACCCCGACGGGGAGCCCCGTGTGACGCGGCCTTCGCGGCGCATGGTGTTCGAGGCGCTGTACCGCGCGCATTACGTGCGTGCCCATGCACAACAGCCCGACGCGCTCGAACGCGCCCCCAACGACGAATATGCCCAGAGCGGCGCGCAGATTGCCTGGGAAATCTGGCAGGCGGCGCACGAGCATGCGATCGAAGTGGCCGCGCAGTTGTGCGAGAGCCGCCAGGCGCAGCACATTAGTCAGGATGGCAAAGCAGTGTGCCGGCTGTGCGCGAGCGATATTCGCGCGTTGCTGGCGGCGACGGAAAAAGAAGATCTGTAAAGCGGCAAAGCGCGCCGGGGCGCGCTTTTGCGTGGTCCGTTTCGCGAATGCGGCCGGCAGTGCCGGGGCCAGACGCTAGACGGGAATCGACCTGGGCAGGAAGGGGTGGCTGGTCGGCTTGCCCGCTGCGTTGCCCGACGATCCCGCCGCCGCGTTGCGCTTCGGATCGACCGCGCGTTTCACTTCGGCGAGCGTATCGCGCATCGCTTCGGAAATCTCGCTCAGCGGTGACGTGCCCCTGCGTTTGCTCGACGAAGTCGGCGTATCCGGCGTATCGCTCGAATCGGCCGTATCTGCCGCGCCTTGCGCGAGTTCGCGGCTGGCGAGCATCGCGCGCGTGACGCCGGCGCGCGAAGGCGGCGCGCAGATGCAGCAGGTTGCCGGTTTCATCGCATCGCGCGCGTGGCGCACGAAGCGGCCCGAGCAGACCGTGCAGCGCGTGAGCGCGAGCAGACCGCCCTCGAAGAAGCGCAGCAGCGTCCACGCGCGCGTGAAGCTCAGCACGCGTTCGGATTCAGCGCATTCGCAGTGCTCGATATAGAGGCGGTACGCGCGTGTGAGCGCATCGAGCCGGCTGCATTTCGCTTCGTCTTTCAGGAACAGGAAGATGTTGTAAAAAAGCGAAGCGTGAATATTCGGTAACCACGTGAAATACCAGTCGGCCGAAAACGGAAGCATGCCTTTGGGCGGCGAAGCGCTCTTGAGTTCGCGATAAAGGCGAATCAGACGATTTCTCGAGAGCGTCAGTTCCTTTTCGAGCACCGGCATGCGAGCACCAAGCTGGATCAGCTCGATTGCGCGCAAAACCTCGCGCGCTTCCTCGGTCACACTGCCTTTGTACATGACTTAGAACTCCTGGGCAGTGACTACTGCCGCGACAATCAGGCCTAAATGCCTGAATTCACGGGCGATTATAGGAGCGCGCAAACGAGCGTCAAGAATAATATTTAGAAAGAATTTACAGGATTTAATAAGGAATTACGGGCCGTGACGGGCATTTTCGGGCGAAACCGCCACAGGAATGGGCGCCGCTTCTTATTTTGCTTTCACGATTATAGGAATTGGTAAGTTCTGGAAAGAATCGGGTGAAAAGAACAGATCGACCCCCGTTTTTTATGGCGATTTATGACGCCGCCGCATGCGTGCGACGGCGCATTTATAGTCGCTGCGGTTTCCTACGAATTATTACCGAGTCTTGCGTCGTAACCTTTTCGGGGTCATCTGCCGGTAAACTTCGTTTTTCCGAATGCATGCGACGCCCCGCCGTTGCAGAGGCTGGCCCCGCCCACGCGCGCGAGCCTCATACCTTAGCTGCTAACCGATGATTCTTCGTTTCTCCGCCAGTTCTTCTTCGCGCAAGGAAGCGCGCAAGGGCGTGCCCGCGCCCTTGTCCGGCGACTTCGCGTGCCGGCGCGGGGCCGGGCCTGCCAGTCCGCCGCGCCGCCGGCTGCTCAAGGGCACGATGAGCGTGCTGGCGCTGAGCGGTTGCGGCACCACGCTGCTGAGCGCGTGCGGCGGCGATTACACCGGCGGAGACGGGCCGCAGGACGCGCCCACGCCGGTAATGAATTCGGTGGCGAACTTCCGCGACGTGGGCGGCGCGGCGCCAGGCTACTCGACGAGCGACGGCGCGCATTTTCGCCGCGCCATCCTCTATCGCTCCGACGTGCTGACCGCGAATACGGCCGACACGGCCACGCTCGAAGGCATCGGGCTAGCGGGCATCTACGATCTGCGCACGCCGGTGGAAGCCGACGCTTTGCCGGATACGCCGCTGAGCACCGCGAGCTACGTTTCGCTGAACGTGCTCGGCACGCATGCGCCGCCGTCGTTCGCCGGGATGTCGGGTCCGGAACTCGATTCGGCCATGCAGGCGCACTGGCGCGAATTCGTCATGGGTCACACGCAGTGCATGGCGTACGGCGCGCTGCTCGAGCAGATCGCGCAGGCCGGCGGGCCGGTCGTCGTGGTGGGCGGAAAGGGCGTGGACGTGGCGGGTTGGGCGGGCGCGCTGCTGCTGCTGATCGCGAACGTGCCGCTGGAAATCGTCGTGAAGGATTTTCTGCTGACGAACGCGTGGCGCTCGACGGGCGTCGACGAGGACAATCTCGCACCGCCCGTGCAGGCCAGCTATCTGCAAAGCGCGTTCGATGCGCTGCAAAAAGGGTTCGGCGATCTGAACCGCTATCTCAACGCCGGTCTCGGGCTGTCTTCGACGACGGTGGATCTGCTGCGCGGCCGCCTCGTGGTGTAAGCGGCGCGCTTCGCCAGACATAAAAAGGAACGGGCGCCCGCGAGCGCCCGTCACACCTTCCGGGCCGACAAACTCAGGCGGTTGGAAACGCGATCTTGATGCGCAGACCGCCTTCGGGATGGTTCGACACTTCGCAGCGTCCGCCCTGATTGCGCACGAGACGCGTGACGATCGCGAGACCGAGTCCGCAATGCCCTTCGCCGCCGCGCGCTTCGTCCAGCCGCACGAACGGCTTGAGCGCCGCGGCCACGCGTTCGGCGGGAATGCCGGGACCGTGATCGCGGACTTCGATAATCCAGTTCGACCCTTCGCGGCGCGTGCCGATTTCCACCGGCGGTTCGCCGTGTTCGAGCGCATTGTCGACGAGATTCGACACCAGCCGGTCGAGCAGCGTGCGCGGCATGCGAAAGCCCGCACCGGCGCGCAGATCGAGACGGAACAGCGTGTCTTCCTCCTCCGCCGTATCGGATGAAAACTGCTCGCGCAACAGCGAATCCACGTCCACTTCGGGACCGGATTCCGGCCGTTGCCGCGCGAATTCCAGAAACTGCTGCACGATGTCGTTGAGCGAATCGACTTCGCGCGTGAACTGTTCGCGCTCGCGCTCGGACCCCAGCATGCTCGCGCGCAGCTTCAGGCGCGTGAGCGGCGACTTCAGATCGTGCGCCACGCCCGCGAGCATGATGGCCTGATCGTCGTCGGCTTCGTTGAGCTGTTTCATCATGCCGTTGAACGAGCCGATCAGTTCGCGCAGTTCGCGCGGACCGAGTTCGTCGACGGGCGGCGGACGATTGCCCGAGCCGAACGCGCGCGCGGTCTGCGCGACGATCGACAGCGGGCGCTGCATCTGCCACACGGCGAGCAGCGCGAGCAGCAGCGAGACCGCGAGCATCGACGCGAATTGCGGCACCAGATTGGGCGGCGGCGGCAGGTCGATCGGCGCGACGATCCACGTGGGATGGCCGGGAAAGCGCACCCAGAGCGTCGCGCGATTGCGCGTGTCGGCGAGAATTTCGGTGCCGGCGGGCAGGTCGCGCAGCAGTTGCCGGCGCAGGTCCGCGAGCGGCTCGCGCTTCGGCACCTCGAGCTTCACGTCGGCGGGCATGTTCCAGGTGGGCACGAGATGCACGCGCAACGCGGGTGCGAGTTCGAGCTCGTTGGGCGCCGCGCCGGTGGCGGCGTGCAGCATCAGCAGCAGGCCGCGCTCGAAGCCCTCGACTTCATGGCGGCGCGGCTGCGGCGCGAACACGACGAACCAGCACGCCTGAATCGCGAACAGCACGAGCGCCGACATCAGCGCCATGCGCCCGAACAGCGTATTCAACGGATTGTTCATGCATTCACGCGATCATGCGCCGCCGTCGGGATCCTGGGCATCCTCGGCGCCGTGGGCGTCGGTGTCGGCGGCTTCGCCTTCGCGCAGCGGCACGAACACATAGCCCTTGCCGCGTACCGTTTGCACGAAACGCGGTTGCGAGGGATCGTCTTCGATCACGCGGCGCAGGCGCCAGATCGGCACGTCGAGACTGCGCTCGTGGAATTCGAGGCCGTCGGCATGCAGCAGATCGTGAATGAGCACGCGCGAGAGCACGCGGTAAGGGTGTCGTGTGAAGACCTTCAGCAAGGCGAATTCGCCGTCGCGCAGCGCCACGCGCTCGCCGTCGCGCAACAGCGTGCGCGTCGTGAAATCGAGCTCGAAGGGGCCAAAGCGGCAGCGTTCGCGTGCTTCCGGCGCACCCGCGGGTACCGCGCCACGACGGCGCAGCACGGTCTGGATGCGCAGCAACAGTTCCTGCGGATCGAACGGCTTGGCGACGTAATCGTCCGCACCGAGCGTGAGGCCCGCGATGCGGTCGGCGACCGCGCCGCGTGCGGACGCGAAGATCACCGGAATGTCGTCGCCTTTCGCACGCAGGGCGGCGAGGGCGCGCAGGCCGTCGGTGCCGGGCATCATGACGTCCAGCACGACGACAGCAGGCCGCTCGCGTTCGAGACGCTGACCGAGATGCGTGCCATCGTGCAGGACCGAGGCTTCGAAGCCGTTGGCCCGCAGGAAGCGGGAGAGAAGATCGCGCACGACCGGATCGTCGTCGACGATGAGAACGTGTGGACTCATCGTGAAATTTTAATGCTTATCGACGGCTTACAGAATAGCGGCGTTCTTTCTATTTCTTACTCGGGCTTACCTGGGGTGGGTTTTCGCGGCGCGGGCTTGCGTATCCCATTCGCCGCGAGCGCCCTGTCTTACTTCGCGGCGAGTGCGCTTTCCTGCACCGGCGCTTGACCGGCTTGCGTCGAATCGGTCGCGGCAGCGGATTTTTCTTCCGACGAATGCGCGGCAGCAGCGGCCGGCTTCGCGGCAGACGGTGCGTCGAGCGAGGCAATGCCCGCGGCCTTCGCGAAGGCCGTGCCCGAACCCGCCATGCTGGCGGCCTTGGCCGAGGTTTCCGCCGTGGCGGCCGGCTTGGCCGACTTCGCCGGCGCGACTTCGTCAGCCGGGATGGCGTGCGTATGTGCATCGGCGAGATGCTTCTGGCGCGCGTCGGCAGCAACGCCGCTCGGCATTTTTTCCAGATGCAGCGAGGCGTCGGTGTGCGCGCCGGCGAGCTTCGCGCCCGTCTTCGGCGCGGCCTTCGAGCCGTCGGCCGTCGGGGCCGGCTTGTCGCTCTGGCCCTTCGGCGCAGCGTCGATGCCCTTCATTTCCAGCACGGCGTCCTGTGCGGAAGGCGCGAGGTGCTGATCGACCACGCCGTCCTTCACGCGTTGCACGCTGGCTTGCTTGCCGTGTTGCAGATCGCCCTGAAGTTCGGCGATGCGGCGGTTATACCAGTCCGTCACGCAAGCCTTGTCCTTGCAGTTGTGCTGGCGCCATTGCCACTGGCTCACGCGGTCGGCTTCGAGCGCCGTCGTGTCGGGCGTCGCGTCGAGCGCGCTGTGATAGAGCGCGGCGAGTTTGTCGTCGAGCGCGGACAGCGTCGGATCGTTGCACACGAGGCGCTCGGACGCCGAGGCGTTGTGCGGGCAGTGAAAGCTCGCCGCCTGAGCGAACGGCGAACCGGCGAGCGACGCGAAGAGCGCGAGCGCAGCGACGTTCAGGCCGCGGCGAAGGGAGTGAGCGCGACGGATTTTCTGTTCTCGATTCATGGCAGGCACGATGTTGTATGAAATAGCGGGGGACGACGGGCGGCTAGTCCGGCGTCGCCACGGCGCGAGGCGCCGCGATGAGAACAATAGCTCAGCGCCTCTGGCGCAAAGCGGCGCTCAACGGGTCGATTGCGTCCACCGCTTACGAAACATTTCATCCATTACGCGTGCGGTAAGTTGTGCGGGTGTTTCGACGGCCTGAACCCGTGCAGCATGCTTTCCGGTCCTTACTTCGCGTGAGATTTGCGAAGAACTGGAAAGCGCTTGTCAACAATGGCCGATGTCCCGCCCATCGTGTGGTGCGCTTTGCCTTGATGATGCATGACGAGCCCTGCCGCCTGCATCCCTTCGCATCGCGCGCGCAGCCCATCGACGCGTCATGTCATCGTTCCCATGCCCCATCCTTTTCGCTCCAACGTCCGCCGCGCGGCCCGCCTTGCCGCCGCGCTCGGCGCTGCGCTCGCGCTCAATGGCTGCGCCTGGACGCTGATCACCGCCGCCGATGCTACGGGCTCCGTGATCCAGGCGGGTTATGCGGTCGCGGCGAATTACTCGTCGCCGAGATTCGTGACCGGGCGACCGGTGAATATCGCGTCGATCTGCATCGAGAACAATCCGATGGTGACGTCGGCCGATTTCGTGCCGTCGCTGCAACTCGTGCTGGCGCAGCGCGGCGTGACTTCGGACGTCTACAGCCCCGGTACCGAGCCGGTCACGTGCGAGGGGCGGCTGGTTTACAACGCGTCGATCGAATACGGCAAGCCGACGTTCAGCGACGACAGCCGCGCGTATCTGTCCACCATCAATCTGACGATCTTCTTGCATAACCATATTGCGGTGACAGCGCGTTACGAAGTGCGCGGGCTCGGCACCGACCGCTTTTCTAGCGCGGCGGTGAAGCTCAAGGGCCTGCTGGACAGCATGGTGGTGGATCAGACGCAACTGGGTTCGACGTTCGAGTCCGCTTCGCGCGGCCTGTAGTCTTTCACGCCGCATATTCAGGAAAGGAATGGAAAGGCGGCGGGCCTATGCCGGTCCGTTTGCGTCCCTTACGATTTGTGCATGGCAAATAATATTTTTCTCGTCGACGACGATCCCGTCGTGCGCGACGTTACCGCCGAATATCTGCAAATGCGCGGCTTCACCGTGACGAAGCTGCCGTCCGCGCGCGCCTTGCAGCAGCAGTTGCGCACCGAGCGGCCGCAGGTCGTGGTGCTCGACATCATGATGCCGGAGCTGGATGGCATCAGCGCCTTGCGCGCGCTGCGCGAAAGCGGCGACGACCTGCCTGTGATCCTGCTCACCGCGCGCAACGAGGTGATCGACCGCGTGCTCGGCCTCGAATTCGGCGCCGACGATTACGTGGGCAAGCCCTTCGATCCAGGCGAGCTGGCCGCGCGTATCCGCACGGTCATGCGCCGCCGCAGCGTGTCGAACTCGACGGGTGCGCCGGAAAGTCGCGCCTCGTTCCGCTTCGGCCCGTACGAACTCGATTTCCGCTCGCGCGAGCTGTATCGCGACGAAGAACGCATTCCGCTGCGTTCGAGCGAATTCGCGTTCCTGAAGCTGTTCGTCAATCACGCGATGACGATTCTGTCGCGCGAACGCATCATCGAAATCGTCTACGGCGAAGCGGGGCGTTATCGCAATCGCAGTCTCGACGTGGCGATCTGGCGTTTGCGCCGGCTGATCGAAACCGATCCGTCCGAGCCGCGTTATCTGCAGACGGTCTGGGGACACGGCTACGTGTTCGTGCCGGACGGCGAAGTCGGTTTCGCCGAGCGCTACAGCGAATACGCGGGTGACATGCCCGACGCCGCGCAGGAAGAGTGAGCGGCGCGGTTCAGTTCAGTCGGCGAGCGATGTCGGCCTGACTGAACCTTCGCGATGAAATAAAAACGGCGCGCCATCGAGGCGCGCCGTTTTTGCTTGCCCGATGCTTGAGGCAAGCATCGGAATGCAGCATCAAGGCAACATCAGAACGTGAGCACGCTCAGGAACATGCGCTGCAGCCAGCCGACCGTGGTCGCGTCGTTGAGCATGCCGTGGCCCACCTGTTCGATACGCGCGTTGGCGATCTTGCTCGAATCGACGTAGTTGTCCGACTCCACGTCGTTCGGATTGACGATGCCCGAGAGACGCAGACGCTGATGCTCGCCGCTCATCGCAATGATCTTTTCGCCCGACACCACGAGATTGCCCGTCGGCGTCTTGCTGATGACCGTCACGGCCAGCGTGCCCGTCATGTCGCTCGACAGCGTGTGGCTGCCCGTGCCGTTGAACGTCGTCGACGCCGAACCGATATTGAACAGGCGCGCGAGACGTGCTGCCGCGCCCGTCGATTGATCGGCGGCGGTGGCGGTGATGGTGCTGTCGCGTTTCGCGGACGCGGCCGCGGTGTCGGCGCCGTTGTAAGTTTCGGAGAGGCGGATCGTGAGCACGTCGCCGATACGCTGCGCGCGCGGCGTTTCATACAACGCGATGGCGGTGCCTTGCTGATAGATCGAGCCGCCCGTGTTGACGTTCAGCGGCGGTTCGGCGAGCGGCGGCGTCATCGGCGTGTTGACGATCGATTCGGGCGAGGTCGCGCACCCCGAGAACGCAGCGAATGCCGATGCGCACAGCAGCACACGCGGCAGCGCAAAAGAAAGGCGCGCGAAGTGCTTGCAGGAAGGTAAGGAGTGCGATTGATTGGAAAGCATAAGTAAGAAGCGCTCGCGTGAAGGCGTCGTCGGGTCAGTGGGCGTGCGTGGCGATCAGCCTTCGTCGAACTGGCTGATCTTGAGCGCGCGTTCGATGCCCTTCGCGCGCGGACTCGCGGGTTTAAGCAGGTAAGTCAGGGTGGCGTGACCGCCGTTCGGCATCAGACAGATCGTGATCGTGCTCGACGCGTTGTCCCATTCGAGCAGCGGCAGCGACGGATCGCCGGCCATGCGCGGCGCGCCGTAACGCGAGGCCAGCAGATCGCGCAGATCGAACGCCGTAGCGGCATCGACGACAAACGACATTTCATAGAGACGTAGCGGCTCGCCCGCGGATTCGTGCGCGAAACGCAGCACGTGATCGCTCGCCGGCACGCCGTCCACGACGGCATGCGAAGGCGTCCAGCCTTGCGGCGTGCGATGCGCCCAGCGGCACGCGATCGTCAGGCTCGCATAGCTCTTGAACGGCATGCCGATGTCGCCGCCGGCCACGTCGGTTTCGCAAACCAGCGCGCTTTCGTGCGGCGTGGCGCGGACCGTGTTGGCCTCGCGCAATTCAGTCAGCGTGACGCCGAGCGCAATGCCGCGAAACGAGAACGGCGTGTCGTCCAGGGCGACGGCGCGCGAACGCGCCGCCGCGGTGACGGGCGTCGGACGACGCTTCTTGACCTTGTTGCGCGGCGCCTGTGCGCTGGCCGTCTTTTGCGGCGCGGGCGCAGGCGCGGATGCGGCGTTCGCCTGCACGATGGCAGGCGCGCTGGCAGGCGCAACGACAGGTGCGCTGACGACGGGCGTCGGAAGCGGCGTGATGCGCCCTTCGAAGCTCGTGTCGGCGCTCGCCGGTGCGGCCAGCGTGCCGGCAAGCGCTGCAGCGGCAGCGCAGGTCAGGAAAGCAGTCAGAGACGCCCGTTTCATCGAGTGGACCTCGATCAGTCAATAGCCGCTGCGCACGCGTCGAACGGCACGGCTGCGGGATGCCCAACCACCGGCACGATCTTCACCGTCGCCGAGACGAGCCGGCAAGGTAATGCCGCTACCGCACAACCTTCGAGCGGCAGGGTGAGGCAGGCGAGTGCAATCACCGCAGCGGCGCGCAGCCCATGCAATGCCGCACGCGACAGGTGATGTGCGCGCTTTGCCTTCAGCGGCGCCTCTTGCGACAGCGAATTCGTCATGCGGTGGTATTGATGTTGTGGCCGAGCGGACCGACCGGCGTGCCGGGATGCACGGTTTCCGGTTGGGCGGAATGGTTGCCGGCGGAGCCTGCGCTGCCGGAGTTCTTGTTGCGGTTAGGGTCGAACGTCGTCAAGGGCGACGAGTGGCCGACGCTGCTGGAGCCGATAGGGCTGGTCATGATGGGCCTCCTGGGCGGATTGACACAAAAAGGAGGGGGCGCACGTAGAGGGGTGCGCGCCCCCGCGTTACGCCGATAGGGGAAGTAGTCGACGAGCGGCGATAGCATCTTCGCGTCTACGTCTGTTGCGTGAAGCAATAATCAATGGGGCCTTTGATTCAAGCCTTACGAGTCCTTCCGGTCGTATACAAATGCGCAAGAAGCGGAAGGAAAACGGGCGCGGGCGAGCGCGAAAAACGCGGGTTGAAATCGGCTGGACGAGGGCGGGCGCGAGACGGTGTAGTGTTCGGTGCAAGCCTTGTCGGAGCTGGCGTTGCGCGAGGCGGCGCGGGCGCGCGAATGCGGGTGGAACGAAGCGCGAGGCGAGCGTTTTTCGCGACGAGACTGACGCGTGAAAAGTCGCTGAAAGCGGCCTTTCACGGTAATGATTTCGGATTTGGCGTGTTGCGGTGCTGGAAAGTTGTGCGCGAAAGGTCTTTGGACGTTGCGTGAAGCGGTGCTTTTCCAGTGCGTGTTGATCGACTGGAAAGCCTGTCAATCAAGGGGTTTCGGCGCGAATCGCGAGGTCGCGCGAGCGGATGCATTGGCCGGGCTTTGTCGTCCGGAAAAGGTTTCCTGTTGATGTGAAGCGCGGCATTGCGGTCCGCGTGAATGAAATTTCTCGCGATTTTCCTTGTTATGTCTTACCTGAGAGGAGGGTTTGTAATGGGCGTTTTCCTTCGAAATCCCGCATCTCACGGACGCGTGGCGCTCGTCACTCGGACCTGTTTCTCCAGGCCCGCCATGCCCGCCACGAGCGGTTTTGCGCACGCGTTCCAACGTATTGCGTCCACATTGCGCCCGAGCGCGGCGCCCGGAAAGGAAGCGAAAGGAAAACGCTGGTATATTTCCCGTCCCATCGGCGCAACGCCGGAACCCCATTCCCGAGGCCCTGGAGATGACCCGTAAATTCATCCTCAAAGACGACAAGACCGACCACAACGGCGTCGTGATGGACGGTATCGAAGGATCGTCGTATCACGGACGTCCGCTCGCCTATATCGGCGCGCCGGTGATGTGCCAGACCTGCTCGAAGCAGGGTGTGATCGTCTCCGATGGCGGTCCGCACACGATGACCGTGATGGGCAAGGTGGTCGCGCTCGAAAACGACCTCTGCCAGTGCGAGTGCCAGCCGCAGCCGAAGCTCGTGGCGTCGATGGATACGGGCACGCTGGCCGGCAGCTAAGCTTCCGTTTTCGTGCTGCTTGAGCTGATTACGCCGACCGCGCTTATACGCCGTCCGGATCGGCCCGCACGTCGACGGCCACGTCGACGCGATGCGCGCCGCCGCCCAGAATGACCCCGCGCAGCAGCGACACGTCGCTGTAATCGCGTCCGACCGCGAGCGTCACGTGGCCCTGATCGGCGAGCACGTCGTTGGTCGGATCGAGATCGATCCAGCCCGCTTGCGGCACGTGCAGCGACACCCACGCATGCGAGGCATCCGCGCCGATCATCGGCGTCGCGCCCTCGGGCGGATCGTTGCGCAGATAACCGCTCACATAGCGCGCCGCGAGACCCAGCGAGCGCAGCCCGCCGATCATCACCTGCGCGAAATCCTGGCACACCCCGTGACGCAGTTCGAAGGCGCGCGCGGCCGGTGTGTCGAAGGCCGTCGCCGCCGGACGATAGTCGAAATCGCGATGAATGCGGTGCATCAGGTCGATGGCCGCCGCCAGCACCGGCGCGCCCGGCGTGAAACTCTCCAGCGCATACGCGCGTAACGCGGGCGAAAGCGCGATATTCGGCGACGCACAGCAAAACTCCGACTCCGCATGAAACGCGCCGCCCGCCGTGTAGCGCAGCGCGTTCGCCACGTCTTCCCACGCGGGCGTGGCGTCGGCGTCGAGCGCGTCGTAGCGCGGCGCGAGCAGCACGCTCGTTTCCATCGTCATCTGCAGATAGTCGTGCGGGGCGTCGAACGAAAAATACAGCACGTCGTTGCCGAATGCGTCGCGTCGGCTCGTCTGATACGAGGGCGCGGGCTCGATGCGCTCGCGGTGTTCGAGCACGCGCTGCCACGGCAGTTCGAGCGGACGGATGGTCGCGAGATGCTGCGCCGTTTCGACCAGCGTCGAATAGCGATAGGTCGTGCGATGGGTGACGGACAGGCGCGTGCCGCTCATGACCACACCTGCGCGGCGAGCGGCATCGCGTGGCTGAACCAGCGCGCGCTGATTTCGTTCGAGGCGGCCGCCATGCGTGCGGCGAGCGCGTCGCACAGCGCGGTGAGCGCGGGATAGCGGCCGTCCTCGCCGGGGGCGCAGATCGCTTCGAGATCGGGCAGCGCGTCGACGGGCGCGAGCTGCGCGGCGAACGGCTCGCGGCGCGGGCCGCCCGCCGCCTGGGCGATTTCGTCGAGACGCGTGCGCAGGCGGTCGTACACGCCGTAGAGGCCGCGCGGATTGGTCGGATCGGTGACGATCAGGTCGAGCAGCGCGGGCACTTCGAGTCGTCCCGGATACAGCGTGCGATAGGTCAGCGTGCTGTCGAACAGTTGCAGCAGCACGTCGAAACCGGCGGGCGTGGCGAGCGTGCGTTCGTGCGCCGCGATGCGCAGCACGCCCGCCATCGCCGCCACGCGCTCGATATGGCGGCCCGCGAACAGCAGACGCCAGGCCTCGTCGCGCGTCATGCGGTCGCCCTGGCAGCCGCTGATCGCGCTCAGTTGCGTGGCGAGCGCGTCGAGCGCGCGGATCAGCGCCATGCGGTCGTACGGCGTGGGCTGGCGGAATTCGAGCAGCACGCCCTGGCGCGCGGGCGCGGGGGCGAGCGAGAGCGCCTGCAGCGCGTCGCGGAAGTCGTTGCGCGCGGCGAGCACAGTGCGCCAGTGATCGCTCGACAGACGCCCGCGTATTTCGCCGCACGCGTAGGCCTGGCTCGCGAGCATCTGGCCGATGCTGGGGGCGCGCGCGCTTTCGTGCAGATTGGCGACCAGCTCGCGCTCGAAGCCGTCGAGGCCGCGGCGGCGACCGGCGAGGGGTTCCTCGGTGTTCGCCGGAGTCGTCGCACCCGCGACCGTCACCAGGCCGCTCGCGGCGGCCAGTTCGGTGAAGGTGCCGAACAGTTCCTCGGCGTCGCTGCCTTCGAGCGAGCCGAGAATCAGGCGGCACAGGCGCACGGCGTTTTCGGCGCGCTCGCCGTATCGGCCTGCCCAGAAGAGGTTTTCGGCGGCGCGGCTCGACACGCGGCGATGCTCGCGGCGCAGATCGGAGGGCTTCATCGGAGTCGGCAGCAGCGAAAACGCCGTGCCGGGCTGGCTCGACAGCACCCAGGTATCGACGCTGCTGCCGCCCACCTGCATCGATACGGATTCCTGATGTTCGGCCGCGAGGCGCGTGAAGCCGCCCGGCAGCACGCGCCAGCCGCATGTCTGGTCGGCGATGGCGTAGACGCGCAGCACCGCGGGCCGCGCGCCAAGCATGGGCGCGCCGCCGGAGGCGTCGGCGCGGTCCTGGTCGGCGGCGTTGTCGTAGCGCGGCGTGTAGCTGTAGTTCAACGGCTGCTGGACCGTGAAGGCGTCGGGCAGTTGCTCGATGCGCGCGCGCCAGTCGGCGAGCAATTGCGGGCCTGCCGCGAGGCCCGGCGGCGTGGCGCGCTTGCTGTCCCTGGCGTGCGCGCCGCCGGGCCAGGTCGGCACCAGTAGCGCTTCGGGCAATTGCGTGAGCGCGTCGCGCCACGCCGCGTCCTCGCCGCACCACCACGTCGGCACGCCGGGCAGCACGAGCGGCTCGCCGAGCAGCGCCTGCGCGATGCCGGGCATGAAGCCGTGCAGCGCGGGCGACTCCACGAAGCCCGCGCCCGGCACGTTCGAGACCATCACGTTGCCCGCGCGCATCACCTGGAGCAGTCCGGGCACGCCGATGGTCGAGTCGGCGCGCAGTTCGACCGGGTCGCAGAACGTATCGTCGAGACGGCGCAGCACGGCATGCACGCGCTCCAGGCCGCCGAGCGTCTTCAGGTAGAGCATGTCGTCGCGCACCGTGAGGTCCTTGCCCTCGACCAGCGTGAGGCCGAGATAGCGCGCGAGAAACACATGCTCGAAATAGGTCTCGCTGAACGGCCCAGGCGTCAGCAGCACGATATGCGGCGAGCCGCCGCGCGCGCTGTGCTCGTCGGCGCGCATGATCGCGCGCGCGGCGTCCGCGAGCGTGGCGATCAGTTGCGAATACGAGGGCGCGAGCCGGTGCACGCGCATCGCGCGAAACGGCTCGGCGAACAGGCTGGACACGATCAGGCGGTTTTCGAGCAGATAGCCGAGCCCGGACGGCGCCTCGGTGCGATGCGAGACCACGGTCCACTGGCCGTCGGGCGCGCGCGCGAGGTCGAGCGCGACGATCTGCAGATACTGCCGATCCGGCGGCGTGTAGCCTTTCACCGCGCGCAGATAGCCGGGGTGGCCGAACACCAGCGCGCCCGGCAGCAGGCCGCGCGCGAGCAGCGTCTGCGGCCCGTAGATATCGGCGACGATCTCGTTGAGCAGCCGCGCGCGCTGCGCCACGCCGCGCTCGATCAGCGCCCATTCGTCTTCGTCGATCAACAGCGGCAGCAGGTCGAGCGACCACGGACGCGGGCCGCCGCGATCGGCGTAGACGTTATAGGTGATGTCGTTTTCGCGCACCTGGCGCGCGACCGAGGCCGCCGCGCCGTCGAGCCCCGCCGCGCCCGCCTTGCCGAGCAGCGCGAAAAACTGGCGCCACGGTTCGCGCAAGGCGCCGTCCGGCGCGCGCAGTTCGTCCCAGTGGCCCTCGCGCACGGGAAGCGAGCGCAGCGGCGCTAGCGCGAGGGCTTCGTCGGCGGCGGAATCGAACGGCAGGGTGGATTGAGTCGGCAAGATCGTCGCTGCTGCGCCTGGGCGCTAATGGCGACGCGCCCCGGCAAGCGGGGCGCGTCTTCGGTTGGGGCTTGGGTTGGCGTGTCAGTCAACCGTGTTATCGGCAGAAATCAGCCACGCCGCAGATCCAGCGTAAACGGAAACTCAAGGCTGCGCGAGGGCGGCGCGGCCTCGAACGGCCCGGGCGTGTGCCCGGTCGTGAAGAAGCGCGCGCGCCGCCGGCTCTCCGCCTCGTACGCGTTGACCGGAAACGTCTGATAATTGCGGCCGCCCGGATGCGCAACATGATACTGGCATCCGCCGATGGCGCGGCCGCTCCACGTATCGACGATATCGATCGTGAGCGGCGCATGCACGCCGATGGTCGGATGCAGCGACGCCGCCTGGCGCCACGCGCGAAAGCGCACGCCCGCCACGCTTTCGCTGACGCGTCCGGTCGGCTGGAGCGGCAGCGCGTGGCCATTGACGGTCACGAGATGGCGGCTTTCGTTCAGGCCCAGCACGCGCACTTCCAGACGTTCCACCGACGAATCCACGTAACGCACCGTGCCGCCGGGCGCGCCTTCCTCGCCCATTACGTGCCACGGTTCGAGCGCGTTGCGCAGCGTGAGCGCGATGCCGCTCGTCTGCAATTCGCCCACCACCGGGAAGCGGAATTCGAAGTGCGGCGCGAACCAGCCGGCGTCGAGCGCGAAGCCCGCGTCGCGCAGCTCGGCCAGCACGTCGTCGAAATCCATCTGCACGAAAGTCGAGAGCATGAAGCGGTCGTGCAGCTCGGTGCCCCAGCGCGTCAGGCGCTGCGTGTACGGCGTGCGCCAGAAGCGCGCCACCAGCGCGCGCAGCAGCAGTTGCTGCGCGAGGCTCATGCGCGCGTGCGGCGGCATTTCGAAACCGCGCAGTTCCAGCAGGCCAAGGCGGCCGGTGGGGCCGTCGGGCGAATAGAGCTTGTCGATGCAGAACTCGGCGCGGTGCGTGTTGCCGGTCACGTCGATCAGGATGTTGCGCAGCGCGCGATCGATCAGCCAGGGCGGCACGGGCGCGCCGCTTCCGCCATTCATGCTGGCGTCCCCGAAACCGCGCAGCAGATCGACCTGCCGCTGGATCTCCGCGAAGGCGATTTCGAGCTCGTAGACCTGGTCGTTGCGCGCTTCGTCGACGCGCGGCGCCTGGCTCGTCGGCCCGATAAAGAGGCCCGAAAACAGATACGACAGCGACGGATGGTTGTGCCAGTACGCGATCAGGCTCGCGAGCAGGTCGGGACGGCGCAGGAACGGGCTGTCGGCGGGCGTGGCGCCGCCGAGCACGAGGTGATTGCCGCCGCCGGTGCCGGTGTGGCGGCCGTCGAGCATGAACTTCTCGGACGAGAGCGCGGTTTCGTGCGCGGCGCGGTAGAGGAATTCGGTGCGCTCGACCAGTTCTTCCCAGTTCGACGACGGGTGGATGTTCACCTCGATCACGCCGGGGTCGGGCGTGACCTGGAGCATTTTCAGGCGCGCGTCGCGCGGCGGCGGATAGCCTTCGACGACGACGGGCAACGCGAGGTCGCCGGCGGTGGCTTCGACGGCGGCGAGCAGGTCGAGATAGTCGTCGAGTTCGGTGAGCGGCGGCATGAAGACGTGCAACTGGCCTTGTCCGCTGCCGAACGCGTCGGCTTCGGCTTTCGGACCGGCGGCGCGCGCCGGGTCGCGGGCTTCGACGCACAGCGCCGTGCGGCGGATCCAGGCGGCGGATTCGCCGCGTTGCGGGTAGCGATCGGTGAAGTTGGCGTGGGCGGCCCGGTCGTCGGCGAGGCCGCGCGGGCTTTCATCATCGCCACTGCCGTCAGCGGAAGCACCAGCACCCACCGCGCCGCCTGCATCGCCATATGCCTGCGCGCCCAGCTCGAAACCTTCGCGATACTGCATGCGCAATTCGGCGGCGCTGCGCAGCGGCTCGGCGGGCGCGAACGGATCGTGCGTGTGCTGCCACGGATAGTCGGCCGCCGCCACCCACGGCAGCGAGTCGAGCGGCAGGCGATAGCCCATCGGCGAGTCGCCCGGCATCAGATACATGCGCTCGTCGCGGAAGAACCACGGACCGCTGACCCAGCGCGGCGACTGTAGCGCCGGCAGCGCGGACGACGCGCGCTCGCGCACCAGCGGCAGCACGTAACCGGTCACGGCGTCGAGCCCCGCGTCGAACACGCGGCGCAGGCGCAGGCGTTCGAGTTCGTCGTCGAGACGCGATTCG
The DNA here is from genome assembly GCF_014171495.1 of Paraburkholderia tropica. Lineage (NCBI taxonomy): Bacteria > Pseudomonadati > Pseudomonadota > Betaproteobacteria > Burkholderiales > Burkholderiaceae > Paraburkholderia > Paraburkholderia tropica. The sequence continues at coordinate 629,528 of NZ_CP049136.1, read as the reverse complement.
AACGGATCGACGTTCACGGGCAGGCGGCGCTCGCGCCACAGGTAATACCAGGTGTCCTCGTAGCCGGGCTGCACGTATTTCGGCTCGACGCCCAGCTTGCCCGCGAGATGCGCGATGAAGCGCTGCGCGTCGGCGGCCGTGTGATGCGTGGGCGTGCGTTCGTCGGCGAACAAGGACGGATCGTGCCAGCACGGCTGGCCGTCCGCGCGCCAGAACAGCGAGAGCGCCCACCGCGGCAACTGCTCGCCCGGATACCACTTGCCCTGGCCGATGTGCAGAAAGCCGCGCGCGCCGTACTGCGCGCGCAGTTTGTCCATCAGCGCGATGGCGTAGCGGCGTTTGGTCGGGCCGAGCGCGTCGGTGTTCCATTCCGGTGCATCGCGGTCGCGCTCGGCCACGAAGGTCGGCTCGCCGCCCATCGTCAGGCGCACGTCCTGGCCGGTCAGCGCGGCGTCCACCTGCGCGCCCATCGCCTGCATCGCCGCCCATTGCTCGTCGGTGTAGGGCTTGGTGACGCGCGGCGTTTCCAGCACGCGCTCGATCGTCATCGAATGCTCGAATTCGACTTCGCAGTCGTCGAGCGCGCCGGAAATGGGCGCGGCGCTGCCCGGTTCCGGCGTGCAGGCGACCGGAATATGGCCTTCGCCCGCGAGCAGGCCCGAAGTCGGATCGAAGCCGATCCAGCCCGCGCCCGGCAGATAGACCTCGCACCACGCGTGCAGGTCGGTGAAGTCGTATTCGGCGCCGACCGGGCCGTCGATCGCCTTCACATCGGGCTTCAACTGCAGCAGATAACCCGACACGAAACGCGCCGCGAGCCCGAGCTGGCGCAGCGTCTGCACCAGCAGCCAGCCGGTGTCGCGGCACGAACCCGAACCCTTCTCCAGCGTTTCCTCGGGTGTCTGCACGCCCGGCTCCATGCGGATCAAATAGCCGATCTCGCTTTGCAGGCGCTGATTGAGCCCGACCAGAAAGTCGATCGTGCGGGTCTCGGCGGACGGCGTGCGGTCGATCGACTCGATGAAGGCGGCGAAACGCGGCGTCGGCTCGCTGCGCACGAGATAGGGCGCGAGTTCGGCGGCCAGCTCGGGCGTGTAGGCGAACGGAAAGTGCTCGGCGCCCGGTTCGAGGAAGAAGTCGAACGGGTTGTAGACGGCCATTTCCGCGACCAGATCGATGGTCACGCGGAACTCGCGCATCGGCTCCGGAAAGGCCAGCCGCGCCTGGTAGTTGGAAAACGGGTCCTGCTGCCAGTTCACGAAGTGATCGGCGGGCTCCACGCGCATCGAATACGAGACGATGGGCGTGCGGCAGTGCGGCGCCGGGCGCAGCCGCACGATGTGGGGCGCGAGATGCACGAGCCGGTCGTAGCGGTACTGCGTGACATGGTTTAACGCGACACGGATGGACACATCCGACTCCTCGATCGACGTGGACGATGAAACAGGGCGCGCGCGCGGCGCGTGGCTATGATGCCGGGACAACGAGTGCGCGATGTGACAGCCGCGCGCGGCACGCCGCGTGCTTCGCGAGGCTGCGCGCGCGCAGCATGCGCCTCGCGCGGCACACTCACCCCGGGACGGCGGCGATGAAAACCTTTCACTGCGATCACTGCAATCAACTGGTGTTTTTCGAGAACGAGCGCTGCGAACGCTGCGACGCGCGGCTCGGCTACGTGCCGCAAAGCGGCGAGATGCACGCGTTCGAGGCGGCGGGCGACGGCTTGTGGCGCATCCAGCGCCAGGCCGCGGCGGCGGAGGGCGAGCAAGCGGCCGCGCTGTTCCGCCAATGTCACAACTACGCGGTCGAAAATATCTGCAACGGCATGATCGCCGCCGATTCGCCCGACACGCTCTGCCGCGCCTGCCAGTTCACGCGCACGATTCCCGATCTCTCGCGGCCCGACAACCGCGTCTACTGGTATCGGCTCGAAACCGCCAAGCGGCGTCTGCTCGCCACGCTGACCGCGCTCGGCCTGCCGCTCGCCACACGCGCGGAAGATCCCGAACACGGCCTGCAATTCGAGTTTCTCGAAGACACCGGCGACGGCCAGCGCGTGCTCACCGGCCACGATCACGGTCTCATTACGATGAACATCGCCGAAGCCGACGACGCTCATCGCGAACGCACGCGCGTCTCGCTGCACGAACCGTATCGCACGCTGCTCGGCCATTTCCGCCACGAAGTCGGCCATTACTATTTCGACCGCCTTGTGATGGAGACGCGCCGCATCGAGCCGTTTCGCACGCTGTTCGGCGACGAGCGCGCCAATTACGCCGACGCGCTCGCCGCGCATTACGCCAACGGTGCCGCGCCCGATTGGGCCGAGCGCTACGTGAGCGCCTACGCGTCCGTGCATCCGTGGGAGGATTGGGCGGAAACGTGGGCGCATTACCTGCATATCGTCGATACGCTCGACACGGCCACCGCCTGCGGGCTCGCGCTGCTGCCCGAGCGCCGCGACGAACCGGTGCTGCTCGACCAGACGCCCGTCGACGAAGCGAGCTTCGATAACCTGATGGCGCGCTGGTTTCCGCTCACCTACGTGCTGAACAGCCTGAACCGCAGCCTCGGCATGCCGGACGGCTATCCGTTCGCGCTGGCCCCGCCGGTCATCGACAAATTGCGGTTCGTTCATCGCGTGATTTCGGCGTCGGCTTCGGACTCGGCTGCTTCGCAACCGGCATGAGACCGTTTGATCCGGTTTCCTGACCGATTGTGCGGTTGCGCGATTGCGCGATTGCACAGTTCGCGGATCAGCGTTCGAGCACCCACGTGTCCTTGGTGCCGCCGCCCTGCGAGGAATTGACGACGAGCGAGCCCTCGCGCAGCGCCACGCGCGTGAGGCCGCCCGGCACCATGCGCACTTCCTTGCCCGAGAGCACGAACGGACGCAGATCGATATGGCGCGGCGCGATGCCCGCTTCCACCCACGTCGGGCAGGTCGAGAGCGAGAGCGTCGGCTGCGCGATGTATTTGTCGGGATTCGCGAGCAGCGCCGCGCGGAACGCCTCGATTTCGGCTTTCGTCGACGCCGGGCCGATCAGCATGCCGTAGCCGCCCGCGCCGTGCGTTTCCTTCACGACGAGATCGGCCAGATGATCGAGCACGTACTGGAGATCGTCGGGCTTGCGGCACATCCACGTCGGCACGTTGTTGAGCAGCGGTTCTTCGCCCAGATAGAAGCGCACCATGTCGGGCACGTAGGGGTAGATCGACTTGTCGTCGGCGACGCCCGTGCCCACCGCGTTGCACAGCGTGACGTTGCCCTTGCGGTAGACGTTCATCAGGCCCGCCGCGCCGAGCGTGGAATCGGGACGGAAGACGAGCGGGTCGAGAAAGTCGTCGTCCACGCGGCGGTAGATCACGTCGATGCGCTGCGGCCCCTGCGTCGTGCGCATGTACAGATAGTCGTTGTCGACGAACAGGTCCTGACCTTCGACCAGCTCGCAGCCCATCTGCTGCGCGAGGAACGCGTGCTCGAAATACGCCGAGTTGTACATGCCCGGCGTGAGCACGACCACGGTGGGATTGTCGGCGCCCGAGGGCGCGGCGGCGCGCAGCGTGTCGAGCAGCAGGTCGGGATAATGCGCGACGGGCGCGATGCGGTTGCGCACGAACAGATCCGGAAAGAGCCGCATCATCATCTTGCGGTTTTCGAGCATGTACGAGACGCCCGACGGCACGCGCAGATTGTCTTCGAGCACGTAGAACTCGCCCTCGTCGGCGCGCACGATGTCGATGCCCGCGATATGCGCGTAGATGTCGCGCGCGACGTTCACGCCCTGCATTTCCGGGCGATATTGCGCGTTGTTCAGGATCTGGTCGGCGGGCACGATGCCGCGCTTGACGATCTCCTGATCGTGATAGATGTCGTGGATAAAGCGGTTCAGCGCATTCACGCGCTGGCGCAGGCCGCGCTCCAGCTTGTTCCATTCGTCGCGCTGGAAAATACGCGGAATCACGTCGAAGGGAATCGTGCGCTCGGTGCCCGCGCCGGTGACGTCCTTCTCGCCATAGACGGCGAAGGTGATGCCCACGCGCCGGAAGATCGTGTCGGCTTCAGCGCGCTTCTTGTGCATCTGCTGCTCGCTCTGGCCGCGCATCCACGCGAAGAATTCGCGGTAATGCGCGCGCGGTTCGCCCACCTGAGCGAACGCCGTGGCGGCCACGCCCCGAACGTCGAATTGCCCTTGCTCGAACATCTCGTTGAAGAAGGCTTGCGTCATAGATAGTTCTTCCGTCCGCTGCTGGTTCGTTCTAAATACGGTTCTTGCGGTCGCGTGCTTCCGTTTCGGGCCAGAACGCCCGATGCAACTTCCATGCCGACGCGAGCATGGCAAGGCGCGCCGCTCAGAACTCCATGTCGAGCTCGTCGATGTCCTCCGTTTCCGCCTTCGCGGCGGCGATCCATTCGGCCACATACGGTTGTTTGAGCACGCGCATGCAGTACTCGCCGATGTCGGGGTCGATCGGCACGTCGTAGGTGAGCAGACGCGTGACGACGGGGGCGTACATGGCGTCGGCGGCGCCGATCTCGCCGAACAGCCAGGGGCCGCCGTAGCGCTGGAGACAGTCGCGCCAGATCGTCACGATGCGTTCGATGTCGTCGTGCGCGCGCGACCAGATGCGGAACGACGGAAAGTGGCCGCGCAGGTTCATCGGCAGCGCGGAGCGCAGCGCGCCGAAGCCCGAGTGCATTTCGCCGCACACCGAGCGGCAGTGCGCGCGCGCCTTGCGGTCGGCGGGCAGCAGATGCGCCTGCGGGCGGATTTCGTTGAGGTATTCGCAGATGGCGAGCGTGTCCCAGATCTCGTTGCCGTCGTGGCGCAGGCAGGGCACGAGAATCGACGGCGAGAGCAGCAGCAGTTCGGCGCGCGCGGCGGCGTCGTCGATCGGCACGGCGAGCGTTTCGAATTCGAGACCCGCGAGTTTCGCGAGCAGCCAGCCGCGCATCGACCACGACGAATAATTGCGGCTGCTGATCGTCAAGGTCGTATTCGTCTGACTTGTCTGACTAGCCATGCGGCCTCCTCGGGCATCACACCCGCATCACACCAATCTGTAGCGCGGCGCACAGCGTTCGGGCGCGATGCACCGCGAAGGGACGCCGCGCCCGAAAGCGCACGGCTTCGCGGTGCGCGCCTTCACGTGCGCTCACGCGCAGTCACGGGCCGGTCGTACGGATATCACACGAACGTAACAATGCCGTGAAGCCGCGCCGCGCTGTGACGCGCCGCGCATGCGCGAATCCTTCGCCCGTGTGTTCGTCGTCCTTGCGCCGTTTGTCCGTCGAGCCGTCACCGAAAAATTGCAAGCACCGTGCCAATGAGCGCGCACGAGCCTGCCGAACCGCGAGTGGCATAGCTATTGCCTCTCTTGCGCCCATTGCCGCTCATCCCCGATCAGGAGCTTGCGCCCATGAACCTGCTTGCCTATCCGGCCTATCAGGCGTTCGCGGATTTCACGCGCCCGTGGCGCGCCGCCGCCTCGTTCGCGCGCGCGGCGCTCGCTGAGTGGTCCGCTGCGTGGCCCACCGCGTGGCCCACCTTCGCGACCGGCATCGACGCGCGTTATCTCGACGCCTGCTGGGAACAGATCGAAATGGCCGGGCTCACGCACGCGCGGCCGCCGTTCGGCATCGACGCCGTGCAGGTGGACGGCGTGCGCACGCCGGTGACGGAGGAGGTTGTCAAGCGCACGCCGTTCGGCTCGCTGCTGCACTTTCGCAAGGACACGCCCGCGCCGCAGCCGCGCGTGCTGCTGGTCGCGCCGATGTCGGGCCACTTCGCGACGCTGCTGCGCGGCACCGTGCGCACCATGCTCGCCGATCACGACGTCTACATCACCGACTGGCACAATCCGCGCGACGTGCCGCTGTCGGCGGGGCGTTTCGGTTTCGACGAATACGTCGAGCACGTGATGGCGTTCATCCGCCGCATCGGGCCGGACGCGCATCTGGTCGCGATCTGCCAGCCGACCGTGGCCGCGCTCGCCGCCGTCTCGCTGATGGCCGCCGACAACGATCCCGCGCAGCCCGCGAGCATGACGCTGATGGCGGGGCCGATCGACTGCCGCGTGAATCCGACCAAGGTCAACGACCTCGCCAACAGCAAGCCGATCGAGTGGTTCGAGCGCAATCTGATCAGCGCCGTGCCGGGCGGTTTTCCCGGCGCGCAGCGGCGCGTCTATCCGGGCTTCGTGCAGTTGAGCGCGTTCATGTCGATGAATCTGGAGCGACATCTGGCCTCGTTCGAGGAGATGCGCCACGAGCGCGCGAAGGGCGACCCCGCGAAAGCCGACGCGGTCCGCGTGTTCTATCGCGAATATTTCGCCACCACGGACCTGACGGCCGAGTTCTATCTGGAGACGGTCAGCGCGGTGTTCCAGCAGTACGCGCTGCCGCTCGGCAAGCTGAAGGTGGGCGAGCGCCTCGTCGAACCGCATGCGATCCGGCGCACCGCATTGCTCACGATCGAAGGCGAAAAAGACGATATCTGCGCCGTCGGTCAGACGGTGGCCGCGCAGGAGTTGTGCTCCGGCCTGCGTCCTTATATGAAGACGCATCACGTGCAGACCGGCGCGGGGCATTACGGCGTGTTCAACGGACGCCGCTGGGACACGCAGATCTACCCGCTGGTGCGCGCGACGATCCACGATCACGAGCCGCGCGCGCGGCGCATCGGCGCGGCTTCGACGACGTCGGCCACCGCGGACGCGGGTCAGGTCACGCTGGGCGCGCTGCTCGCCGCCGAAGCGCACGCGGAAGCCGTCATCGCGCGCGCCGCGCAGGCCTAGACGTCGATACAAGCGGCGCGACGGCGCGCCGCCGCGTCACGGCGCCGCTGGTGCCGCGTCCTCCTGCCACGGCGTGGGCGCGGGCACCTCGCAGGGCGCGTCCACGTCGATCGACTTGAAGTCGGCGGGGCTCACGATCTCCAGGTACTCCATGTCGGGCGAATAATCGAACAGGAAATGCGCGATGCCCGGCGCCTGATGCACGCAATCGCCCGCCTCGACCAGCGTTTCGCGATCGCCATACATGAAGCGCGCCCAGCCCTTGAGCATGATGACGATATGGAAGTCCGCCTCGTGGCGATGCCAGCCCGTGCCGGCTTCGGGCGCTTCGTTGGCCCTGACGAGCTGCGCGACCACTTTGCCGTGCGTGGCCTCGGTAATGCCGAGGTCGCGATAGACGAAGAAGTCGCGCAGGCCGCCGCCCTTGAAATCCGTGTCCTGCGGTTTGACGTGCGAAAAGCCCGTGGCGAATCCGGTTTGCATGACAGGTCTCCCGATGAAAAAACGCGCGCCGACAATCAAGCATGCTCTGTTCCAGCATGCTGAAAACGCGTCATTTCCACATTAAAGGCGCAGAAAGCAATTCGATTAATTAAATCGCTGGACTTTACGCGCCAATTCAGTGCGGACTTTCCTTTTTTCAATAAATAAAATCCCAAATGCGGGGCGTCGATGCATTAAGACCGGCGGGCAAGACGCGCACGCGACGAAGTCGTCTCAAAATGCGTCCTGCATCGCAAAAAAGCGGTTCCCTGACTTATCGAGACTGCGTCTTACTCAATCTATCGTCTGCCTCTTACGCAATCTTTCTGCGCGAGGCGGCATGCGGGCGGCGTTCTCATTCGTTTTGAATACCGTCTGTCCGTCGCGAATTATTCGACGAGATGAATAACGATTCGTCATTACGCGCCACTATTCCCGCCATCGAGATGAATCGTGCTCACATAAGAGCATTCCGCGAGCGGCGAATGGTCCGGCGGCGCGGCGCGATGCCGCACCCCGGATCCGCGCCACACGCCCGTCCGACAGCCGTTCCGGCGAACGATCGTGCGGCATTTTCGTATTACAAAAAAGTGACAGTCGGATGAAAGAATCGGTAACGCCGGCTGTCTCTAAAAGGGGAGCTATCAAGCGTTTGGCAGAAATATCGTCGGATTAACAATATATGCGTGCGTTATACTTCGGCTTCCGAGAAGGCGGTGCTGATTTTGTATGAAACATTTCAAGGCTTAGTCTGAAATGTTGCGATTGCTTATCAGACTGCGCTCGATATTTCAAATAGCTTTCAATGCGCGCGGTAGTCAGGCGGGGGCCTGTGGCACGTCACGTGCGAGCCACGAACGCCGTGTTGCGAAGTGTGCAAAACCTTTGCGTTTCCGACCTGAACTGGACCAGCCTGCCCATGCCGACCGTCGTCGATTTTCTGCTTGAGCAACATCTTTCCCCCCAGTGGCGCGGCCTGTTGCGGGCCCTCGCCGCGGAATTCGAGTCCCAGCTGAGCCCTGACGAACTGCGTCAACTGATGTTCCGCGTCGGCGCGCGTTTCGCCGAAAGCCATGCGTTGCCGCCGTGCGAGTCCACCGACGACCTCGCCGATGCGTTGAATGCGCACTGGTCGGGCATTCAGTGGGGCTACGTGGAACTCGCCGACGAAGGCGACTACCTGCGCATCATCCATTACGGCGCGCCGCTCGCGGCGTTCGGCGGCGCGGCGCTCGCCTGGACGCCCGCCTTCCTGCAAGGCTGCTACCAGGCCTGGCTCGACGCCATGGGCGCGGCCGAACTGGTGGTGGCGCAGGCGGACGTGCCCGACGAAGGTTTCGTCGTCGAATTCCGTCTCGCGCGCGCAACAGCCTGAAGTCGGGCGCCGCGCGTGCCGTTATAGACACCTGTCGCCCGCGCGTTGCTCCGGCGCGCGTCGCCGCGCGATGAACGTGCGGCGCGCGTTTCGGGTTGCCGGTTGTGATCGGCAGCTTTTACCGAGCTTGTGCAATGAGCTCGTACCGTTTTGTCAGTCCTTGATTTTGGCCACGGCCAGTGAGTCGTCTCATGAGCACCTCGCGCGATGTCAAAGCGCTCTTCGACCGGTTCGGCGGAGACGCGAGCAGTTATCGGGAAATCCGTATGGAAAACGAGGCCCGCGATGCGCGCGGCCGCTGGCCGTTGCTCGGCATGATCGATCCGCGTGAGGTCGATCTGTCGGCGGCGGAAGCGAAGCCCGGCGCACCGCAGGCGCCCGAACTGCGCGTGAAGTTGCCGCGCGCCCAGCGCGACGACACCCAGGCGACGCTGCGCCAGTCGGCGCCGCTGTTCACGCGCTCGCCGCGCCGCGACGTGCCGCCGGTCATCCGCAAGGAAAAGCCCGCTGCGCCCACGAGCAGTGCATTCCGTTTTTCGCCGACGCCCGCCTTGCGCGGTGCACAGGACGAAGCGAAAGGCGATGCGAAAGCCGACCCGAACTCGCAAACTGTATCGGCCGCCGATGCGCAAGCCGATGCCGCGCCGCTCGCTTTCGCGATTCCCGCGACCGGCGACGTGACGCCGTCTGGGTCCGCCGCGAATACGTCTGATGTAAGCGCAACGAACGTAAGCGCAACGAATGCGGCAGCGAACGAAGCGTCGACGGAAGCGGTGCGCGCTTTGCCTCCGCTCGCGCCGCGCTTTGCGCAACCGGCGTCGGCGCTGGGCGCAGCGGGCGCGCCGGCTTTCGCGTCGATGCAAAAGCCGGCGCCGGTGCAAGCCGCAGCGCCAATGCTCAACCCGTCGCCCGCCATTCAAGCCGATGCCTCGCGCGTCTCAGGCACGCCGCGTGCTCTCGCCGCGCGGGGTGCGATCGATGCGATCGATGCGACCACCGCCGTCGACGCCACGCCGCTGAAGAAACTCTTCGGCCGCGTGGGTGCGGGCGAGGGTGGCGCGCGTCCGCACGCACCGGCGCCCGACGCCGCGCCCGCACGCCTGAACCATCTGTTCGACCGGCTGCGGGGCGGCAACGTCGGCAACATCGGTAAAAACAGCAACACCGGCAACCGTGATGGCAGCAGTGAAGCCGCGCCGCGCCGTCCGTGGTTTCTCAAGGGAGTGAGCGGGCCATGAAAGTGGTGAGTGTGGTGTCGGCGAAAGGCGGCGTCGGCAAGACGACCGTCGCGGCGAATCTCGCCTCGGTGCTCGCGGCGCAGGGCCGCCATGTGGTGGCGGTGGATCTCGACCCGCAGAACTCGCTGCGCCTGTATTTCGGCGTGCCGCTCGACAGCGTCGACGGCCTGTCGCGCGCGGCGCTCACGGGCGCGCCCTGGCAGAGCGCGATGGTCGACGGCAGCGACGGCGTGGTGGTGCTCGCGTTCGGCGCGCTGATCGAAGAAGAACAGCATTTGTTCGAGCGCCATCTCGACGAAAACCCGCAATGGCTGCTGCGCGGTCTGGAGTCGCTGCGCCTCGACGCACCGGACATCGTCGTGATCGACACGCCGCCGGGCTCGTCCGCGTACACGCGCGCCGCGCTCAGCGCCGCGCATTTCGCGGTCAACGTGGTGCTCGCGGACGCCGCGTCGTACGCCGCGATCCCGCAGATGCAACGCATGATCGACGCCTACGCCGCGCCGCGCCCCGAGTTTCGCGGCGAGGGCTATGTGGTGAATCAGGTCGATCAGTCGCGCCAGCTCAACAAGGACGTGTTGCGCGTGCTGCGCGACATGCTCGGCGACCACATGTTTCCGGGCGTCGTGCACGACGACGAAGGCGTGAGCGAATCGCTCGCCTGCAACACCACGGTCGTGCGCTACGACCCGCTGTGCCAGGCCGCCGCCGACATGCGCGCGTTCGGCGCATGGCTGTTGAACGCGCTGGAGTCGGATCGCGCGCCGTCGCGCAGGAGCGTGGCATGAGCACGATCGAGTCGGGTCCCGGCGCGGGCGCGCAGGAAGACGGCGGCAAGGGCACGTCGCGCCTCGAGCGTTTCGCCGACGCGCGCTTCTGGGGCAGCCTGCCGGTGATGGCGCTCCTCACGGTGTTCTCGCTGTGCGCGCTGTTTTTCGTCTTCACGGTGCCGCTGCCCGACCGCGAGCAACTGATCTTCGCGATCTGCTGCTTCGTCTGCGCGCTGTTCTTCCGGCGTTTCGCGGGTCATTACGCCACGCTCGTGATGATCATGCTCTCCGTGATCGCCTCGGGCCGCTACATGTACTGGCGTCTCACGGAAACCACGTACTGGACGCGTCCGCTCGACGCCGTCTGGGGCCTGCTGCTGGTGTCCGCCGAAGTCTACGCCGCGCTCGTGCTGATGCTCGGCTACTTCCAGACCGCCTGGCCGCTCAAGCGCAAGCCGGTGCCGCTGCCCGCCTCGCGCGCCGACTGGCCGACCGTCGACATCTTCATTCCGACCTACAACGAACCGCTCTCGGTCGTGAAGCCCACGATCTACGCGGCGCTCGCGCTCGACTATCCGTCCGACAAGCTTTCGATCCACGTGCTCGACGACGGCCGCCGTCCCGACTTCAAGGCCTTCTGCGAAGAAGTGGGCGTGAACTGGACGATCCGCGCGCACAACCGCCACGCCAAGGCGGGCAACATCAACGAAGCGCTCAAGATCACCGACGGCGAATACTTCGCGATCTTCGACTGCGACCACATTCCCACGCGCTCGTTTCTGCAGGTCTGCCTCGGCTGGTTTCTGCGCGACAAGAAGCTGTCGATGCTGCAAACGCCGCACCACTTCTTTTCCGCCGATCCGTTCGAACGCAATCTCGGCACGTTCCGCAAGGTGCCGAACGAAGGCGAGCTGTTCTACGGCCTCGTGCAGGACGGCAACGATCTCTGGAACGCCACGTTCTTCTGCGGCTCGTGCGCGCTGCTGCGCCGCTCGATGGTCGAAGAGATCGGCGGCATTGCCGTGGAAACCGTGACCGAGGACGCGCATACCGCGCTCAAGCTGCATCGGCTCGGCTACACCACGGCGTATCTGGCGATTCCGCAGGCCGCCGGTCTCGCGACCGAAAGCCTCTCGGGCCACATCGGCCAGCGCATTCGCTGGGCGCGCGGCATGACGCAGATTTTCCGCGTCGACAATCCGCTGATGGGCAAGGGCCTCTCGTTCGGCCAGCGCCTGTGCTATCTGAACGCGATGATGCACTTCTTCTACGGCATCCCGCGTCTCGTGTTCCTCACCGCGCCGCTCTCGTTCCTGTTCTTCGGCGCGCACGTGATCCAGGCGTCGGCGGCGACCATCGCGCTGTTCGCGCTGCCGCACATGTTCCATGCGAACGTCACGAACTCGCGCATGCAGAGCCAGTTCCGCCATTCGTTCTGGGCGGAGGTCTACGAGTCGGTGCTCGCGTCGTACATCACCGCGCCCACGCTGCTCGCGCTGATCAACCCGAAGCTCGGCAAGTTCAACGTGACGGCGAAGGGCGGCAAGATCGCCGAGAACTATTTCGACTGGGCGATCTCGCGCCCGTACCTGATTCTGCTGATGCTGAACCTGATCGGCTTCCTGGTCGGGCTCTGGCATATCCACGCGTACTGGCACGTGAAGAGCGTGGTCAACACGACGCTGCTGAACCTCGCGTGGACGGCCTACAACATGCTGATTCTCGGCGCGAGCGTGGCCGCCGCCAACGAGCACAAGCAGGTGCGCGCGGTGCACCGCGTGGCCATGAAGATGCCGGTGATGCTGCGTTTCGGCACGGGCCGCACGCTTGCGTGCGAGACGCTCGATTACTCCGAGGGCGGCGTGGGCGTGGCGCTGCCGCAGAACATTGCGATTCCGCTGCATGAAACGGTGACGGTGTCGCTGTTTCGCGGCGACGAGGAATACGCGTTTCGCGCGACCGTGAGCTTTTCGGCGCCGGGGCGCGCCGGCCTGCAGTTCCTCGAAATGACGAAGGCGCAGGAATTCGATTTCGTGAAGACGACCTTTTCGCGCGCCGATGCGTGGACCGGCTGGGCCGAGGGCCGTCAGGCCGACGCCCCGCTGCGCGCGCTCTCGAACGTGCTCGGAGCGGGCCTCGGCGGTATCGGCGGCCTCTTCCAGCATCTATACGCGGACTTGCGCGCCTGGGGAAAGCGCGGCGGCAAGCGGACCGGACAACAAGACAGCTAAGACACATGAAGAAAGGGAGCGGTTTGTCACGCCCGCACGCGCGTTCGGGCGAGCAGGGGAGCGCGCGTCTCGCGGCGCCTCGAATCGATGCACAGCGCGCGCAGGACTTCGACGCGATGCCGGCAACCGGCGCGCAGCGTTTGCCGCGCCTCGCGCGCGCGCTCGTCTGCGGTCTCGCCGTGCAGCTGTGCGCCGCGCCGTTCATGACGTTCGCGCCGATGGCGATGGCGGCATCGGCCAATACCGCGGCGAATGCAACGAACGCCACGAACGCCACAAACGCCGCCGCGAAATCCACCACGCCGAGCGACGCACCGCCGCCGCTGCCGGGCGCGAACCACAGCGCCGCCGACGGCGCGACCTCGGTCGGTTCCGCGCCGCCGCCCGGTCCCGCGCAGACTTTCGATCCGCAAGCGGGCGCGCAGCCCGCGTTCGCCTTGCCGTCGCCGCCGCTGCCGCCCGAGCAGCAGAAGCTGCTGGGCATGCGTCCGCCGACGACCGCGAATCCCGGCACGCTGGTGCCCGGCGGCCGTCGTCAGACGCTCACGTTCGCCGACCTCGGCGCGCTCGATCCGCTGCAACTGCGCGGCACCGACGGCCAGAACGGCGTGCCGTTCTCGGTGCGTAACGACGAAGTCGTGACCGGCGCCACGCTGCATTTGATCTACAGCTATTCGCCCGCGCTGCTGCCCGAGCTTTCGCAGCTCAAGGTGCTGATCAACGGCGAAGTGGCCGCGACGCTGCCGGTGCCGCAATCGCAGGGCGGCACCACCGTCGCGCGCGATGTGCCGCTCGATCCGCGCTTCATCACCGAGTTCAATCACCTGAACGTGCAGCTGATCGGCCATTACACGCGCAGTTGCGAAGATCCCGCGAATTCGGTGCTCTGGGCCACGGTCAGCAACGCGAGTTCGCTCGACCTGACCTACGCCTCGTTGCCGACGAAGCCCGATCTGGGCGCGCTGCCGCAGCCGTTCTTCGATCGCCGCGACGTGCGCCGGCTCGAATTGCCGATGGTGTTCGCGACGAAGCCCGACGCGGCCACGCTCGAAGCCGCGGGCACGCTGGCTTCGTGGTTCGGCTCGCTGGCGGGTTATCGCGGCGCGGTCTTCCCGGCGCAAGTGGGCAACGCGCCGCTCTCGGGCAACGCGGTGGTGTTCGCGCTCGCCGACTCGCATCTCGACGGCGTGACGCTGCCCGCCATCAGCGGACCGACCATCGCGGTGGCCGAACGCGCCGCGCCCGCGCGCGGCGAACTGCTGCTCGTGCTCGGCCGCAACGGCGAGGAACTGAAGACCGCGGCCAGCGCGCTCGCGCTCGGCCAGAACACGCTCTCCGGCACCAGCGTGACGATCGGCCAACTGGTGACGCTCAAGCCGCGCACGCCGTACGACGCGCCGAACTGGCTGCCGTCGAATCGTCCGGTGCGCTTCGGCGAACTGGCCGACGAGCGCGCGCTGTCCGTGACCGGCTACGACGCCGGTGCGATCGCGATCAATCTGCACGTGCCGCCCGACATGTTCATGTGGAACACGAAGGGCGCGCCGCTCGACCTGCGTTATCGCTACACGGTGCGTCCGCGTCCGGACCGCTCGTCGCTGAACATCAGCGTCAACAACAGCTTCGTGCAGGCGCTGGAAATTCCGGCCGTCGATCCGTCGCGCTTCAGCCTCGGCCATTTCCTCGGCCGCTTCGGCGCGCAGGCGTACACCACGGGCGTGACGCGCCGCATCGTCTACGTGCCGCCGCTGCTGCTCACGCCGCGCTCGCAACTGCGCCTGCATTACTTCTACGACATCCCGAACACGGGCGAATGCTCGGGCCGCCTGATGCCGAACGTGGAGGGCTCGATCGATCCCGATTCGACCATCGACCTGTCGTCATTCCCGCACTACATGGCGCTGCCCGATCTGGCCGCGTTCGCGAACAGCGGCTTCCCGTTCACGCGCATGGCCGACCTCTCGCAGACGGCCGCGATCCTGCCCGACGATCCCACCTCGGGCGACTACAGCCTGTTCCTGCTGGCGATGGGCCGCATGGGCGAGTCGACGGGTTATCCGGTCACGGGCGTGACGGTGGCCGGTCCCGGCGACATCGACCGTCTCGCGGATAAAGACCTGCTGCTGCTCGGCGGCCCCGGCCGTCAGCCGCTGCTGCAACGCTGGGCGAAGTCGATGCCGTTTTCGAGCGATGGCGACACCAGCACCTTCACGCTCTCGGACATCGGCTTCAAGGTCGAGGACTGGTGGCACGGCTCGCACGGTGCGGAACGCACGCCCGCGCGCGCCGACCTCTCGCTCGTGAGCAACGGCGGCAGCGCGCTGATCGCGGGTTTCGAGTCGCCGCTCAAGTCGGGCCGCAGCGTGGTCGCGTTGATCAGCTCGCCGGGCGAGTCCGAAGCCGACATGACCTCGGCGCTGCTCGACGCCGACGTGCTGCCGCAGCTTCAGGGCGCGATGGCCGTCGTGCACGGCCGCTCGGTCACGGTGACGTCGAACGGCGACACCTACTACGTCGGCAAGCTCTCGCCGCTCGAATACGCGCGCTGGGTGCTGTCGTCGCATCCGCTGTTGCTGCTGCTCGCGGGCGTGCTCGCGGCGATCGTGATCGCGGCGCTGTTCTATCGCGTGCTGCGCGGCATCGCCGCGCGCCGCCTCAAGGACTGACATGATGCCGACCCAACCGAGCCCACGAGGCACCGCGCGCCGCGCGCGTTCGCCGCTGGCGGCGTCGGCGCTGGCCGTCGCGCTGCTGTGCGCCACGGCGGCGGGCCCGGCCCGCGCGCAGTCTGCCCCGGCGCCGGCGTGCGGCGACTGGCCGGCGTATCGCGCCTTCATGACGCGCACGGTGCAAGCCGACGGACGCGTGCTCGACGCCACCACGCCGGTCCAGCAGACCACTTCGGAAGGCCAGTCCTACGGCATGTTCTTCGCGCTCGTCGCCAACGACCGCGCGGGCTTCGACCGCATGCTCGGCTGGTTGCGCGCCAATCTCGCGGGCGGCCAGTTCGACGCCGACAACGTGCGTCTGCCCGCGTGGCAGTGGGGCCATAAACCGGACGGCAGCTGGGGCGTGATCGATCCGAATCCGGCTTCCGATTCCGACGTGTGGATCGCCTACGACCTGCTCGAAGCGGGACGCCTGTGGCGCGCGCCCGAATACACGGCGCTCGGCACCGCGCTCGCGGCGCAGATCGCCAAACGCGAAGTGAGCGATTTCGCGGGCCTCGGCCCGATGCTGCTGCCGGGGCCGCAAGGTTTCGTCAACGGCGACGTCACGCGCCTGAATCCGAGCTATTCGCCGCTGCCCGTGCTGCGCGGTCTCGCGAGCGCGCTCAAGGGCGGCCCGTGGAGCGCGCTCGCGCAGAACGGCTACAAGCTCGTTTCCGGCACCTCGCCGCGCGGCTTCGCGCCCGACTGGGCGGCGTGGCACGCGGGGCAGTTCGTCGTCGATCCGAAAACGGGCGACGTCGGCAGCTACGACGCCATCCGCGTCTATCTCTGGGCCGGTCTCGCGAATGCCGCCGACCCGCTCGCGAAGCCCTGGCTGAACGCCGTGCGCGGCATGGCCGATCGCGTCGCGCAAACCGGCGTGCCGCCCGAGAAGGTGGCGGCCGCAACGGGCGTCGGCAGCGGCGAAGGGCCGCTCAGCTACTGGGGCGCGCTCGCGCCGTATTTCGCGGCGCTCGGCGACACGAAAAGCCTCGCGCTCGCCCGCTCGCGTCTTGCCGCGCTCGACGGCGCGACGCCGGGCCGCGAACCGGTGTACTACGATCGCGTGCTCGGCCTGTTCGGCGCGGGCGCGGTGGAAGGCCGCTATCGCTTCGACGCGAACGGGCGGCTCGTGCCCGCGTGGGAGGGCGCATGCCGATGACCCCGCGCTCGATCCGCTCACGCGGCGCGTTGCTGAAGACAAGTAAAACGACAGAACCGATGCAGAAGAAGCCCACCCCGCGCAAGCCGTTCGGCGCTTTGGCGCGCACGCTCGCGCTGGCGGGCGTGGTTGCGTTCTCGCACGCGCCGCTCGCGCACGCCGCCGACGACGCGCTCAAGGCGCTCATCGATCAGGGCAAGTACTGGCAGGCGCATGGCCGCGGCGACCTCGCGGAGCAGGCGTGGGAGAAGGTGCTGCGCCTCGACGCGAAGCAGCCCGACGCGCTGCTCGGCATGGGCATGGTGATGGCCGACCGCAAGGACGGCGGCCGCGCCGAGTCCTATCTCGAACAACTGCGCCAGGTCGCGCCGAACTATCCCGGCATCGACGATCTGGGCCGCCGCCTCGGGCAATCGAGCCCGCGCGACCAGACCGTGAACGACGCGCGGCGTCTCGCGCAGATGGGCAAGAGCGCGTCGGCGGTCGAACAGTATCAGAAGGCGCTCAACGGCGTGCCCGCCACGCCGCAACTGCGGCTCGAGTATTACCAGGCGCTCGCGGCCACGCCCAACGGCTGGGACGAGGCGCGCAAGGGCCTCGACCAGCTCGCGCGCGACAATCCCGACGATCCGCGCTATGCGCTCGCCTACGCGCAGCACCTCACGTATCGCGACACCACGCGCCGCGACGGCATCGCGCGTCTGCAGGTGCTCGCCAACGACAGCAAGGTCGGACCGCAGGCGCGTCAGAGCTGGCGTCAGGCGCTGTTGTGGCTCGCGGCGCGGCCCTCGGATCAGCCGAGTTTCGACGCCTATCTGAAGCTCTCGCCCGACGATCCCGCCGTGAAGGCGCGCTACGAAAGCATGGTCGTGCAGGATCAGGCCACGCGCGAGCGCGCCGCTCAGGATCAGGCGAACGATGCGCGCGGCCGCGCGGTCGCCGACGGTTTCGCCGCGCTCGACCGCAACGATCTGGCGACGGCGCGCGCGCGTTTTTCGGCGATTCTCGCGAACTCGCCCAACGACGCCGACGCGCTCGGCGGCATGGGCGTGGTCGAACTGAAGCAGGAACACTTTCCCGAGGCGCGCAATTACCTCGAACGCGCGTCGCGCGCGGGCAATCCGGCGCGCTGGCGCGAGGCGCTCGCAAGCGCCTCGTACTGGACCTACACCAGCGAGGCGCTGGGCGCGCAGAGCAACGGCGAAGTTGCGAAAGCGAAGTCGCTGTTCGAGCGCGCGATTGCGCTCAATCCTTCGGATGTGACGGCCCAGGTGATGCTCGGCGAGCTGCTGCTGGCCAATCACGATCCGCAGGGCGCGGAGCAGGCGTATCGCATGGCGCTGCGCCGTCAGGCCGACAACCCCGACGCGATTCGCGGGCTCGTCGGCGCGCTCGCGGCGCAAGGGCGCGGCGACGAAGCGCTGCAGTTCGCGAACCAGCTCACGACCGAACAGCAGAGCAAGGCGGGCGGTCTCGACCGTCTGCGCGGCACGGCCGAAGCGGCCCAGGCGCGCGCCGCCGAAGCGCAGGGCGATCTGGGCCGCGCGCGCAGCCTGTTCGAAAGCGCGCTCGTCAGCAATCCTGACGATCCGTGGCTGCGTCTCGACCTCGCGCGCATCTACGTGCGCCAGGGCGCGGTGGGCACCGCGCGCAGCATGATGGACGGCTTGATCGCCGCGCATCCCGACATGGTCGACGCGCTCTATGCGAGCGCGCTGCTCGCCGAGCAGACGCGCGACTACGGCAACGGCCTGCAGATGCTCGACCGCATTCCCGCCGACAAGCGCACGACGGCGATGGCCGAGTTGCAGCATCGGCTGTGGCTCGGTCAGCAAGTCGATCTCGCGACGCAGATGGCGAAGCGCGGGCAGCGTCAGCAGGCGCTCGCGCTGCTGAGCGGCGCGGAGCCGGTCGCGCAGGCGAATCCGGCGCTGATCGGCGAACTGGCGGGCGGTTATGTCGCCGCGGGCGCGCCCGACCGCGCGCTGTGGCTCGTGCAAGGCGCGATGTCGGCGGCGCCCGGCGATGCGGGCCTGCAACTGCAGTACGCGGGCATTCTGCTCGCGAGCCATCAGGACGAGATGCTCGGCCAGGTCATGCAGCGCCTGCAGACGATGCAGCTCACGCCCGACCAGCGCACCGACTTCGACAACCTCAATCTCGCGATCGTGGTGCGCCGCGCGGACGCCGTGCGCACGAGCGGCGATCTCGCCGGTGCGTATTCGGTGATCGCGCCGTGGCTCGCGGCGATGCCCGACAACCCCGACTTGCAGGCGTCGCTCGCGCGGCTCTATTCGTCGGCGGGCGATCCGGCCAACGCGCTCAAGTGCTATCGCATCGCGCTGGCGCGCCGCCCCGACGATCACGGCCTGCAACTGGCGGCGCTCTACGCGGCGGCGGGCGCGAAGTCCTGGCACTACGCCGGGCAACTCGCCGATACGGCCTTGCGCAGCGCGCCCGACGATCCCGAAACGCTGGCCGCCGTGGGCCGCATGTATCGCGCGCAGGGCAAGCTCACGCTCGCCGCGCAGTATCTCAAGCAGTCGCTCGTCGCGAGCACGACGCCTGTCGGCGCGCGGCCGGCCGCGACCGGACGCGCCGCCAACGTGCCGCGCGGCTGGGAAGCGCTCAGCCGTCCGCTGGGCGCGAATCCGCTGCCGGGCACCAATCCCTTCGAGGGCAAGACGGCGGTCGATGCCGCCAGCGACGCGAACACGGCGGGCGCGACGAGCGGCGCGAGCGCTTTTGCGACGCCCGCGCCGAGTTCGCCGTCGTGGTCCAAACTTTCGTCTCCTGTACCGACCGTGCCTATTTCCCTGCCTCCGGCGCAGCCCGCGCCGTATGTTGCACCTTATGTGGCGCCGCCCGCCGGCTCCACCTCGGGCTACCAGGCGCCCGCCGGATCGACGGACGGCTATGGGCCGGATACGTCCGGCTCCAGCGCGTCGGGCGGCCCCGCGACGGCGCAGCCGTTGCAGCCGTATGCGCAATACGCGCCGGGCGGGTATCCGCAGGGTGGCTATCCGCAGCAGCAGGCGTATCCGCAGGGCGGCTATCCGCAGCAACAGGCGTATCCGCAGGGTTATCCGCAGCAGCCGTATGCCGCGACGCCCTGGCCGATGTCGCCCGCCGCTCAGGCCGCACAGGGCGGTTATGCGCAGCCTGCCGCGCCGTCGTCGCGTACGTCGAAGCGCACGTCGAAGAACAAGCAGGCGAATAACCGCGCCGCGTACGCCCAGCAGCAGGGCTACGCGCAGCCGTATCCGCAGGGTGGGTATCCGCAGGGCGGCTACCCGCAATATCCGCAGCAGGGTTACGCGCAGGGTGGGTATCCGCAGCAGCCGTATCCGCAACAGGGTTACGCGCCGCAGCCGTACGCGCAAGGCGGTTATCCGCAGCAAGGCTACCCGCAGCAAGGCGGCTACATGCCGCAACCGCCGTACGCGCAGCAGCAATACGGCGCGCCGGCCTACATTCCGCAGCCGCCCGCGGGCTACGCGCAGCCGTATGCGCCGCCTGCCGCCGCTGCCGCGAATGCCACGCCCACGCCGCAACAGATCGCGAATTCGCAGACGCTTGGTGTCGCCGACGAACTCGCGCAGATCAACCGCGAGCAGTCGAGCACGATCTCGGGCGGCGTGATCTTCCGCAACCGCACGGGCGAGGACGGCCTCTCGAATCTCACCGATATCGAAGCGCCGATCGAAGGCCGCATCAAGGCGGGCAATGGGCATATCGTCGTGACGGCGACGCCCGTGACGCTCGACGCCGGCACGGCCGCCACCGACCTGCCGACGCTCGCGCGCTTCGGCTCGGGCCTCAGCGGCAGCAAGGCCGGCAGCACCGGCTTCGGCTCGCAGACGGCGAGCGGCGTGGGTCTCTCGATCGGCTATGAAACGAAGTCGGTGAAGGCCGACATCGGCGCGACGCCGGTCGGTTTCCGCTATCAGAACGTGACGGCGGGTGCGGAATACGACGGCGGCATCACCGACAAGGTCTCGTACTCGCTCGCCATCACGCGCCGCGCGGTCACCGACAGTCTCTTGTCCTACGCGGGCGCGCGCGACGCGGGCGCGAACCTCGAATGGGGCGGCGTGATGAAATCGGGCGGCCGCGCCGCGCTGTCGTGGGACGACGGCACGAACGGCCTCTACGTGAACGGCGAGGCCATGTTCTACAACGGCCACCATGTGGAAGACAACGTCGGCGGCAAGGCGGGCGGCGGTTTCTACACGCGCGTCTACAAGGACGCCGACCAGACCTTCACGGTGGGCGTGAACACCACGTGGATGATGTTCGACAAGAACCAGTCGTACTACACCTACGGTCAGGGCGGCTACTTCAGTCCGCAGCAGTACGTGATCCTGAACCTGCCGGTCGAATACGCGGGCCGCAACGGGCCGTTCTCGTTCGATCTGAAGGGCTCGATCGGCGTGCAGCATTATCGCGAGGATGCGGTGCCGTACTTCCCGCTCGATGCAGGCCTGCAAGGCGCGGCCAGTAGCAACATGAACAGCGTGAGCTCCGCCGCCGCCACGCTCGACCCGAACGCGACCTATCCGGGGCAGAGCAAGACCGGCTTCGCGTACTCGGTCTACGCGAGCGGCGAGTATCAGCTCGGGCCGCAGCTCGCGGTCGGCGCGATGGCTTCGCTCGGCAACGCGTATCAGTATCGCGAGTGGCTCGCCGCCGTGTATCTGCGCTACAGCTTCTCGCCGCAGTCGGGCTCGCAACCGTTCCCGCCGCGCGCGTTCTCGTCGCCGTTCCTCGCGACATCGGACTGACGCGGACGGTTCGTCGGCTCCAGAATAACGGCCCGATGCGCATCACGCATCGGGCCGTTTTATTTCAGCGCGCGTTCAAGCCGCTTCAAGCCGCCTCGGGCCACGGCAAACCCGGCGTGGCCCAGTCGAGTTCGACGGCGAGCAGCACCTGCATGTCGTTCACACGCAGCGCGATCGACACGATGATGCACAGATTGCTCGTGATCGGCGACAGCATCGGCCCCGAGTAGACGGCGCTGCCGCGCTGGCGCACGGCCTTCCAGAAGAACGCGCGATGGTCCCAGCGTCCGCTCACGACCGCGCTCGTGCGCTTGTCGCCATAGAGATGATTGACGGGCGGCGCATCGGCGGCACCGCGCGCTTCGAACAGCGTCGCGCGGCCGGTCGGACCGAGCGCGAACACACGCAGACACAGCGGACGCGCGAGCAGCGCGGCCAGCGAAACCGGATACGGCACGCCCGATTCGACCTGCCTGCCCGCGTCGGTGAGCGCGTCGAGATACGGGCGGATCGTCGAATCGAACTGGCCCATGCGCGTCGAGCGCGCGAGCGCGACTACGTCGAACGCATGATCGATACGCGTGGGCGCCGCGCCGCCGGGCGCGAGCGACGCGCTCGGCCGTCCGAGCAGATAACCCTGCGCGATATCCACCTTGGCTTCCACGGCGAGCACCAGTTCTTCGGTGGTTTCCACGCCTTCGACCACGACGACGATGTCCGCCTGATGCAGCAACGTGACGAGGTCGCGCAGCAGCGGACGGCCCGAGCGCCGGTTGCGCGCGCGGATCAATTCGCCGTCGAGCTTCACAAGATCGGGCTGGATGCGCAGCAGGCGGTCGAGGTTCGAATAGCGCGCGCCGAAGTCGTCGACGGCGATCAGGAAACCGCAATCGCGATAGCGGTTCGCGGC
Organism: Paraburkholderia tropica; assembly: GCF_014171495.1. Lineage (NCBI taxonomy): Bacteria > Pseudomonadati > Pseudomonadota > Betaproteobacteria > Burkholderiales > Burkholderiaceae > Paraburkholderia > Paraburkholderia tropica. The sequence goes on along the minus strand of NZ_CP049136.1, from coordinate 607,066 downwards.
GAGCGAGAGTTCGTTCGGATCGGCGTCGTCGGTTTCGAGCAGTTCGAGCACGATGTCGCCGGTGTCGAGGCCCGCGTCGTGCACGAGGCTCGCGAGTTCCAGTTCGTAGCCGGGCCGCACGAAGGTGGACGGCAGCACGTTCAGGAACAGGCGCGCGCCCTCGGGCAACTGCGCGCCGACACTGCGCAGATGGCATTGGTGCGCGAGCACGTCGAGCGCCATCAGCTCGTCGGGCGTGAGGCCGCCGAACAGCACGACGGGCGCGACCAGCTGATGGTCGTCGTCCTCGCCGCGCAGCAGCGCTTCCACGCCGATCAACTGCTCGCGCGGCAGGCTCCAGAGCGGCTGAAAATGCGAGACCAGCGTGACGTTGCGCCAGCGCAGATGCGGCATCGCATGGCTCGCAAGGTCGCGCGCGCGCAGCGGCGCGGGCGCGTCGCTCGCGGTGTTGCGCACCGGCACGCGCAGCACGCCGCGCTCGAACGCGACCTGATTGCGGCCGGCCTGCTTGGCGCGGAACAGCGCTTCGTCGGCGCGTTCGAGCAGCGAGGCGACGGTGTCGCCGTGCGCGAGCCGCGCCACGCCGATGCTCGCGGTCACGAAACCTTCCGGTCGCGGCAGGCGGGCGATCTCGGCACGTAGCGATTCTGCGAAGCGTTCAATCGGGCAGTCGGCCTGTTCCGGCATCAGCGCGACGAACTCCTCGCCGCCGATGCGCGCGATCAGCGTGCCGGCGGGCGCGAGCGCGACGATCGTCTGTGCGACGTTCATGAGCGCCTTGTCGCCCGCGCCGTGGCCGAACTGATCGTTGATCGACTTGAACTGGTCGATGTCGACGAAGAGGAGGGCGACGGGCGGGCTGTCGGCCGTGCGCTGCTCGATGGTCTGCGCCGCCGCGTCGAGAAACGCGCGACGGTTCTGCACGCCCGTGAGCGGGTCGGTGGCCGCGAGCGTCGTCAGTTCTTCTTCGAGCCGGAAGTGACGAAAGCGGAAGTGATAGAAGCCGAAATGAAACACCACGGCGGTGCTCAGCGAGATCGTCACCCAGACGCCGAAGATCGCGAGCTGCTCGGGCGAGAGCGTGAGCACGAACGGCAGCGTCGCGACGTAATAGAGCACGTTGCCGACCACGAAATGGCGCGGCGTGAGCCACAGCGGCGCGGCGCACAGCGTGATCGCCACCACGGCGGGCAGCATCCACGCGAGCGGCGCGCCGGTGCCGCGCACGAGCGTATTGGCCGCGCACTGCATGATGACCACATAGGCCACGCCGATAAAACCGAACTCGGCGGTCGTGCGCGTGCGCGGAATCGCGAGCACGAGCAGCACGAGACCGATGGCCGCGAGCACGGTGACCCAGAACGGATAGCGCCCATCGACGAGCAGCAGCCGCGCGACGGCGAACAACGCGTAAGTGCCGATCGACAGCGCCATCGTCACGAACGAGAGCGGCCGCTGAAGCTCAAGCGAGCGCAGATGGAAGCGCTTCCGTTCGATGGGTGCAACCGGCGAGGGAAATACGGATGACCACATGGCGCGCGCTCCGGCGACTTGTCAGACGAATGTGGCGCCCAGTATAGCGGGCGCCCGTTAATGGAACGTGAGGGAAAGCTCGCGGGCGGCGTGGCCCGCCGACATCATTGCGGTGCGCGTTCGATCGTGGTGCGGTGGATCACGGCGACGGCGCGGCGGTCGGCGTCGTCGATCGTATCGGTCCAGAGCATGCCATAGTCGGGCGGCCGCGCGGCGGGGCGCGTGTCCAGTGCGGCGAGCGTGCGGCGCACGCCGTCGGCGGATAGCGAGGCGAAGTGGCCGGGCGTTGGCGTGATCGGCGCTGGCGGCGGGATTGGCGTGATTGGCGTGATTGGCGTGATCGGCGCGGCAGGCGCCAATTTGTCAGCCACGTCAGTTTGCGTGGCAATGGCCGATGCCGCAGCGGGCGCGAAAAGCGCGCTCTGCGTATTGATGGCGCATGCCGCCGACGTCCCCGTCGATATCCCCAGCGACAGCAAGCTCCCGATTACCCGTTTTTTTGTTGTGTCCAATGCACACCACCGTCATGCGGAATCCACGCCGCGCGCGCTTTTCTGACCGGCGCTTGCACGGCGAACCGCATGGAATATCGGCATCGCGCGGGAATTCTTTAGACAAATAGGACGATGGCTTGCGCTCGCGAAGCAAACAGGCGAGCGCAACGAGGTGTGTCGGCGCGTACGACTGCGACGCGCTTCAATGCGCCACGCGGCTCAACGCGTGACGGTTGCGCGCCGGCGCGAGCGGCGGCAGCGGCTCGACCTTGCCCACCAGAAAGAGATACGACAGCGCGCCCACGAGGCACAGCACGCCCGCCGCGACGAGCGGCACCACGAACGAGCCCCTGGTGATCGTCAGCATCACGCCGGTGAACGTGGTGATGAAGATGCCCGCGAGATTGCCCGCGAAGTTCTGGATGCCGCCGAGCGAGGCCACATGCGCGGGCGTGGGCGCGACTTCGCCGACGAGCGTCCAGACATTCGCGCCTGCGAACGACAGCGCCGCATACGAGAGCGCGAACAGCCCGAGACAGAGCCACACGTCCTGCACGAGCGCCGAAAACGCAATCGCCGACGACGCGATCATGCCGCCCACGAGACAGGTCTTGCGCGCGGCGGTGGCGCTCCAGCCGCGTTTGAACAGCGTGTCGGAGACCCAGCCGCCCAGCCAGCCGCCGGGAATCGCGAGCAGCGCGGGCAGCATGCCGAGCGTGCCCAGCGACGCGAGCGAAAAACCGCGCGATTGCAGCAGATAGCTCGGAAACCAGGTGATGAAGAAGTAGATCGCGAAATTCAGGCAGAACAGGCCGATCATCATGCCCCACACCGTGCGGTAGCGGAACAGGTCGATCCAGCGCACGCGCGGCGCGTCCGGCGCATCCGGTGCATCCGGTGCGTTGGGGACGCCGCGTTCGGCCAGCAAGGCGGCGACCTGCGCGGGCGCGATGCCGCGAAAACGCTCCGGGTCGCGATAGATGAACCACCACGCGAGCGCCCAGACCACGCCGAGCGCGCCCGTGACCGCGAACGAACCGCGCCAGCCCACGGCGGAGATCAGCCACGCGACGAACGGCAGCGACAGCGCCGAGCCCACGCGCGAGCCGCTATCGAAGATGCTGCTCGCGAGCCCGCGTTCGCGACGCGGAAACCAGTTGAACGCGACCTTCGCAAACGACGGAATCGCGGCGGCTTCGCCCACGCCCAGCATCAGGCGCATGCCGACGAGCTGCGCGAGCCCGCGTGCGGCGCCCGTCGCTACCGTGAACACCGACCACCAGCCCACCGCGAAGGCGAGCGCGAGCCGCACGCCGACCTTGTCGATGAACCAGCCCGCGGGCAATTGCAGGAACGCGTAGGTCCAGAAAAACGCGCTCAGCACGAGGCCCATGCCGACGGCGTCGAGCCCGAGGTCCGTGCGGATGCTGGGCGCCGCGATCGCGAGATTGGCGCGATCGACGAAGTTGATGACGTTGGCGAGGAAACACATGAGGATCATCGCCCATCGGATTCTTGGCATCGAAGGTCTCCGCTTCGTTGGATCGTGACTGGCGGCCGCGCCTGCGTGGGCGCGGCGTTGTTGTTCGTGCGGCGTCAGGGCGCCTTGTCCATCGCTTCCCAGAGCCCGTTCAGATACACGGCGCCGAGCGCGCGATCGTAGAGGCCGTAGCCGGGTTTGCCGGTTTCGCCCCAGATCATGCGGCCGTGGTCGGGGCGCACGTAGCCCGTGAAGCCGGTGTCGTGATACGCCTTCACGATGGCCGCGATGTCGAGCGAGCCGCAGCTCGACAGATGCGCGGATTCCTCGAAATCGCCCTCGGGCGTGATCTTCACGTTGCGGATGTGCGCGAAGTGAATGCGGCCCATCGCGCCGAACTCGCGCACCAGCGCTTCGACGTTGTTCTGCGGGCCCGCGCCGAGCGAACCGGAGCAGAGCGTCAGGCCGTTGGCCGGGTGATCGACGATCTTCACGATGCGCGCGAGGTCGTCGCGATTCTTCACGATGCGCGGCAGACCGAAGATCGGGCGCGGCGGATCGTCGGGATGGATCGCCATCTTGATGCCGCATTCGGCGGCCACGGGCACGATCGCCTTGAGAAAGTATTCGAGGTGCTCCCACAGCCGCGCTTCGTCGATCTCGCGATAGTCCGCGAGCAGCGCCTGCAATTGCTCCGGGCGATAACTCGCGTCCCAGCCCGGCAGCGAAATGCCCTGGCTCGGATCGATGCGCTCCACTTCCGCGGTGCTGAACGCGAGACAGGTCGAACCGTCTTCGAGCGTCTTCGCCAGTTCGGTGCGGGTCCAGTCGAACACCGGCATGAAGTTGTAGCAGATCACCTGCACGCCGGCCGCAGCCAGATGGCGGATGGTCTGCTGATAGTTGGCGATCAGGCGGTCGCGGCCGGGTTTGCCGAGCTTGATGTCCTCGTGCACGGGCACCGACTCGACCACCTCGAAACGCAGGCCCGCGGCTTCGATCGTCGCCTTGAGCGCGGCGATTTTGTGCGGCGGCCAGACCTCGCCGACCGGCTCGTCGTAAATGGCCGACACGATCTGCGTCACGCCCGGAATCTGGCGGATGTACTGGAGCGGGACCGGATCGGACTCGCCATACCAACGGAACGACATTTTCAAAGCGGACTCCTGCGGGATGCGGCGACGGCGAACGCGTGGTCCGTCTGCCTTGGTTCACCAGAAATATAATTGGTCAACCAATGAGGCGAGATAGTGGTTTACCACTGCGGCGCGCCAGCCGACGCCGCGCCCCGTCGCAGATTCCGGCGCGCGAGCCGATGGCCGTGCAAAGTGGTGTACCATTTCGGCCAGCGTGGCCGCGACGGGCGGCCAGCGGTTTTTCGAGAACACTGGATGACCGACGTCTCCCTCACGCCCGCGTCTCGCGTGGCAGACGCCGAAGCGGCCGACCGGTCCTATGTCGGCCTGGCGAAACAGATCTACGAACTCATTGCTGCGGGCGATTTCGGCCCCGGCGCGCGCCTGCCCTCCGAGCGCACGCTGGCGGAACGCTTCGGCGTGAGCCGCACGCAGGTGCGCGAGGCGATCATCGCGCTGGAAGTGCGCGGCGCGGTGGAAGTGCGCGTGGGCTCGGGCATCTACGTGGCGGAGCAGGTCGCGCCGCTGCCGGCGGCGTTCGAATTGCCGCGCGGACCCGGACCGATCGAGACGCTGCGCGCGCGTGCGCTGATCGAAGCGGAGATCGCGGCGCTGGCCGCCACCGAGCGCAAGGACGCCGATCTCGACCGGCTGTTCGCCGCGTTGCGCGCGATGCGCGAGAACATGGACGACAAGGCCGCGAACGAAGCGGCGGACCGCGATTTCCATCTGGCGATCGCCGAGGCGTCGGGCAATGCCGTGCTTCGGCACATGGTGGCGGCGATGTGGGACAGTTCGCGCGCCGATCCGCTATGGCGCAAGATCGAAGAGCACTTTCACACCACGGCCTTGCGCGCGGCGTCGCAGGAGGAGCATCAGCGCATCTTCACGGCGATCATGACGCGCGATGCCGCCGGCGCGCGCGCGGCGATGCAGGCGCATCTGACGCGGGTGATTGGCGAGTTTACGCAGGCGTGGCGTTAAGGCGTATCGGGCAGGAAACGCTCAGGCCAGTACCGGGTCGATTTCCTGGCTCGACAAGCCATACGCCGCCATGCGCGCGCGATGATCGTCGCTGCCGAGATACGCGCGTAACTGCGCGTTCACCGCGGCGAGCAACGGCGTGTTATTGCGGTTGAACGAGAATGCGCCGAGCGGCGCGCATTTTGTGTTCGTGCCGGCGCTTGCGCTTGCGTTGGCGTGATCCACCGCTTCGAGATTCGCATCGCCGATACGCGACGCAAGGATGCGATTGCCGAGCGCGGTGCTCGCATAAGCGTCGATACGTCCTTCGCGCAGTGCGGAAATTGCTTCGGACTGTTGATCGAATAAGGTGATCTGCCGATCGCGCACGCCAGCCGCAAGCGCCGAATCGTGCTGCACCTGTCCCGCGATGATGCCGAGCCGCGCATCGTCGCGTCGCGCGACGGCTGCGTAATTCACGAGCGATTTCGGATTGCCCGCGCGTAGCAAAAACCCGTCGCCGATCGCCCAGACCGGCGTGCTGAACGCCACCGTATGCGCACGTTGCGGCGTGACGAAAAGCGGCACATTCATGTCCCAGTCGCCCGCCTGCACGCCGGGCAATAACGCGCTGAAGGTGGTCGCCCGATACGCGATCTGCGTGATGCCGATCGCCGTGAGCACGCATTCGGCGAGTTCGATATCGGCGCCCGTGGCGTGGCCGCTGGCGACATCGGTCCAACCGAACGGCGGTTCTTCGATATACGCGATCGTGACTTTCATGACGCACTCGCGGGAAGGAGAGCGGACATTCTACGCAGGCCATATTTCAGTGCGGTGGCTTTTGTCGCGAAAGAGCCGGAAGTGGTTGTGACAGAACCAAGTACGCGGATCGGCGAATGCACTCGATTCAATACGCATCAATGACGTTAAAAGCGGAAATAATAAAGGGCTGAATGTATTTCCCGGAAAATTTTGTAAGATAATGCTGAGCGTTTAAATGGCGACCAGAAAAGGACAGGAATGGGGGCGCAGGATCTCATTGCAGCCATTACCGGGGGCGTGGCGCAAACCGATCGGCTAATCAAGCTTGATACCCCACTCGGCGATAATGTGCTTCTACCGCAACGCGCGGTGGGTCACGCACGTATGGGCCGCGATTACGGCTTTACACTCGATGTCGTTTCCACGAACGAAAACGTCGAGTTGAAACAGCTGATCGCGCAGCCCGTGACGTTGTGGCTGCAACAGGCCGATCAGACCTATCTGCCGCATCACGGCTACGTCCACACGGCCCGCCGGCTGGGCGCGGACGGCGGTTTGACGAGCTATCAGCTCGAATTCGCCTCCTGGCAGCACTTCCTGCGCTATCGCTCGGACGCCCGCATCTGGCAGGATAAAACCGCCGACGCCATCCTCACCGACGTATTCAATGCGCATCCTCAGGCGCGCGGCGCTTTCCGGTTCGCCATTCAACATGTCTTGCCCACGCGTTCGTTTTGCGTGCAATACGAGAGCGACTGGAATTTCTGCCAGCGGATTATGGAATCCGAAGGCCTCTTCAGTTATTTCGAACAGGCCGCCGATGGGAAATCGCACACGGTCGTAATTACCGATAATATCGACGCATTGCCCGCTTTAAATCCGCAATCGGTTAATTTTTACCGATCGGGCGTGAATAGCGAAACCAATGCGCTGGTGCAATGGAGCGGCACGCGCACTTTGCAAAGCGTGACGCTCACGACGCGCACGTTCGACTACAAATCGCCGGGCACGGTCGCGAATCCGAAGGGCACCTCGGTGCCCACGCACGCGAATCAAGGCGATCTTCCGCAGCAGGCTGAAGTCTACGAATATACGGGCGCGTACACCTACGGCGATCAGTCGCGTGGCGACACGCTCAGCGAAACGCGCATGGAAGAGTGGGAGTCGCGCTCGAAGCGTTTCGAAGGCGCGGGCGCCGTGCGCAATCTCGACGCGGGGCGCTGGTTCGAACTCGACGGCCATCCGGTGCACGACACGGACAGCCAGCAGGACCGGCAATTTGCCGTGATCGAGGCGCGCTGGTTCATCGACAACAATCTGCCCGTTTCGGCCACGCAGACGCAAACGTTCCCGCACAGCCTGCAAGGCGAGCTGGCGGCGATCAAGGCCGCGAATGCGAGCGGCAGCGACGCGCTCGCGGTGAAAGCCACGGACGGCAGCGCGGGTTTTCTGCTCGTGCAGATCGAGGCGCAGCGCAAGGCCGTGCCGTATCGCAGCCCGCTCGAGCATCGCAAGCCGAAGATGACCATGCAGACGGCGCTGGTGGTCGGCCCGGAAAACGAAGAAGTCTATACCGATACGCAAAACCGCATCAAAGTCTATTTTCATTGGGACCGTCTGAATGCGGGCGACGAAGCGGCGTCGTGCTGGATACGCGTGGCCATGTCCGATTCGGGTGGCAGTTACGGCAGCGTGCACGTGCCGCGTATCGGCGAAGAAGTGGTCGTGAGCTGGCTCGACGGCGATTGCGATCGACCGATCGTGACGGCGCGCGTCTATAACGGCGACACGAATCCGAACTGGCATTCGAACGGCATTCTCTCCGGCTACAAGTCGAAGGAATTCGGCGGCAGCGGCTACAACCAGATGGTGATGGACGATGCGACGGGCCAGAATCGCGCGCAGCTTTACAGCACGAGCGCGAATTCGCAATTGCAACTCGGCCATCTGATTGCGCAGAGCGCCAATTCGCGCGGCGCGTATCTGGGCAGCGGCTTCGATCTGAAGTCGGATGCGTTCGGCGCGGTGAATGCAGGGCAAGGGCTCTATGTGAGCACCTATGCGAAGAGCGCGACGAGTCAGCAGCTCGACGTGAGCGAAGCGAAAACGCAGTTGGAAAGCGCGCAGGAAACCATCGACGCGCTGTCGCAGGCGAGCGAGAAGCATCAGGCCGAATCGCTGCAGGACGGCACGCAGGCGCTCAAGACGTTTGCGAGCGCGACGCAATCGACACAATCGACGCAACAAGGCGCGAGCAGCAGCGCATCGGGCGGCAATACCGCGGGCGGCGGAACGGGCAGCGCGAATGCGTTCACCGAGCCGGTGATGCTGATGGCGAGTCCGTCGGGGATTGCGCTTTCTACGCAGGATTCGGCGCATGTCGCTGCTAAAGAGCAGATCACGTTCGTCAGCAAGCAAAGCACGCATGTGGCGGCGGGTAAGTCGCTGCTCGCGAGTATCGGCGAAAAGCTGAGTCTCTTTGCGCAAACGGCGGGCATGAAACTGTTCGCGGGCAAAGGCAAGTTCGAGATTCAGGCGCAGTCGGACAATATCGAGGTGACGGCGCAGAAGACGCTACGGCTGATTTCGGCTTCGGAGCGCATCGAGGTAGCGGCGAATCAGGAAATTCTGCTGACCTGTGGCGGTGCGTATATTCGTATAAAGGACGGCAACATCGAGATTCACGCACCGCGGGACATCGACATCAAGGGCGCGCAGCACGCACTTGACGGCCCCACCAGCAGTCCGTATGACCTGCCCGTGCTCGCGAAGGGCGATCTCCACAACAAGCTTGAGCTCAATCTCACGGACGGCAATCTCAAGCCTGTACCGCAGGCTCCCTACAAAGTGGTGTTCGAGGACGGAACGACCTTGGCTGGCAAACTCGACGGAAGCGGCCACGCCGTCCTGCGGGACGTGCCGGACGGCGCGGCGAAGGTGTTTTTTGGTGAAGATGTTCGGTCTTTTACGCCCCAGTCCGTTCCCGCAGCTCAGGAGATTGCGCAGTCTGACGTTCTCAAGGAACTGCATCAAGCTGGACACCACGGCATTACGGACGAAAACCTATATAGCCTCTTCAACAAATTCTCTGGTCGTCCGGACGTGTCATGAACAAAAACGACCAACAGGCAATAGAGGATGCCGTCAAAGAAATCAGCTTGTCTATGGCAACGAACGCCGTGCCGTTGTTCTATGTTGCACAGAACGTTTACGACACGACCGAGAGCGTCTGGACTGTGTGGAATGCGCGAGCGAGCACAGACGAGATGACGAAAATCGAGGCCGGTATTGACCTTGTATTTTCGGTCGTTGGCTGGGTTCCGGTGGTCGGAGCGGGCGTCAAGCGCACGTTCCGCCTCGTCAATCACAGGTCGGAAATATATGGTCCGTTACTTTTCGATATTCTGCGTCTCGTTCTCCAGCAGGCGCACATTCAGACCAGCCCGGAAACGCTAATCGACAAACTGTTCGACGCAACCGGCGTAAAGAAGTATCTGATTGATGCGCGAGTGCATATTCAGAAGTCGTGGTTGTATCGTGAGATGCCGTCCGGCGTTCAGGTCACTTTCATGCAGGCGCTGGCCTTCGTGGAAACAAACCTGCCTTATTGGCTCGCGCAGTTCGTTCAACGCAAGTTGCTGCATTGGCGCAGGAAGCAGCCAAACTCGTCTGCAATGAGCACTTTGGAAGATCACCGGACCACTGCGAAGCCTGGCGCAAAGGGCGAAGAGGCTAAAGCAGGACACGAGCGGCCGGTCTCGACGCCTTCGCGCGGAGTGGTGAATGCCAGGCTTGCTGTCACCGATATCACGACGAGTATCACCGGTATCCTGGGCGAACACATCGGTGATTACTATTGCTATGAAAAGCTCAATTGGGGTAACGGCTGGAAGGGGCATGACAAGGGGCTGGCCGGCAAATGGACTGAGAAACCGGGCCTTCGCGTCATGGGGAAACTCAACGATTATGGCAAGCTGAACAAGCTGTTCGACCTCAAGGCGCGTGGCCACGGTCTCGATGGGGTCTGGCGTGCCGCGCCGTCCAACAATCAGCTCAAGGACTTTGCTATCGTTGAGATCAAGTCATCAACGACGACCCGGAAGCTCAAGGACCCGAATGCCAAGCCAGGCGTTGCGAGCAAGCTCGGCACGATCAAGGAGGCGGTCCGTCCTCCAGCCCAAGACCTGCTCGAACCTGCGGAAAACGCGGTGCCGACGCCGTCGGCCGCAGGGGGAGGGAAGCCAGGAGGAGGCAAACCTTCGATGGGTAGTGGAAAGCGCGAGCCAGGCGGGTACGTCAGTGGTCCGCAGAGGAAGCAGCAAACCAGTGGCGACCAATCGGCAACCGGAGCGAGCGCGAAGGGCGGGGGAGCGTCATCCGGACCTGGCAGCGCGAAAATTGCTCGGGTCCAGATGAGTCACCAGTGGATTGAAGGAAGACTCCCTGCTGCGGTGCCGAACCAGAGTCTGGTGGAAAGCATACTCAGGTCGGGATACGCGCGACATCTGTTGTATGTCCCGTTCTATCTTCCATCGGCTATCCAGCACGTCGAAGCCCTGGCCACCGGCGCTGAACATGAACATACGGATCACGATCTCCCCGTCACTCACCACTACAAAGAGGGCGAGGTTGACCAGGCGGTTAAACTCAAGGCGAGCCGGATAAAATAGTGTAGTGCTATGAGATTACTGATATGAGCGAAGACTTCGATTCGAAGCGGCGGCAACGCTTTCTTGACGAGGACTATTTCAATTGGCGTTTGGGTCTGTTGAATGACAGCATCGCGTACTGGTCGGAAAATACGGCTCCGACGGGTAGCGATGAGGCGGAGCGAAAAGCGATCACTCAGCGTTATTACGCCGCCGATGTATATCGGCGCTTCCTGCTCATGTACACGGGGGGCGCGGATATTTCAGTGTTACGGGGCGGGCTCGATCTGGTTGTGGATGCGTATGAAAGCTACGCGATTGCCCAACGCTTGAGCTTGCATGACGCGACCGAGCCGCCACTGATATTCGAAGAAATTGGCGAGTATGAAACAGTGATGCAGTTGATTGGCTTTTGCTATCTGCTGCACAGGCGTGATTTGCTTCCTCGGCTAGTCGCCATGTTCGATCCTTCCTATCGGGGCAGGGATACCTTGTATGAGGATCTGCTGGCCTATGAGCTGGAAGGACGGATCAACGTCGACAACTGGTATCACGATGTACCCTATCGGCCACTCGTCTTTAGCTTGTATCGTGAGACCAGCCACGAGCCCGTCAACGATCTGCAGGAGTATCTCGACGCGTGGTATCCAGGAATGGTGGACGCTTCCTGGCATGATGGTCATCTTGACGCCCGAAGGGGGGGCAAGGGTACCTATGTCGGCTACTGGGCCATTGAAGCCGCCGCTGTGGCACTTTTGCTGCAGATGGACGATAGCGCGTTCCGGGATCATCCGTTATATCCAAAAGACCTCGCTGACTTCGCGCGGGATTTTGACGAATCGAATGGCAACGCGCAACCCCTTGATGACATTGGACCCAAGACGGTGCGCACGGGGCAACTCTGCCCTGAAACCGGCATCTGGAAAGCGAAGGGGCACAATGTGCCAGGGGTGATGATGCGTGAAGGCGATCGTATGCCCGAGGTGTTCGGTCCAGACCGCAGCGGCGCACATCGTCCGCAGCCAGCGGTCTGGGAATTCGAGCGCAAGGCATGACGTCGAACGGTTGGCCCGGCGGTCACTGAGCAAGGTAGCGGCGGCCGGCTCAAGCGGAGTCTGCCGAAAACATAGTCAGACGGCAATGCCCGTTGGCTCGCCGACCATGCATCCGCCGACGGGCCTCATGTTCGGGCCTTCGGAGGGCGATCGACCGTCAATTAATACGAAATCGGAATCAATTTTCTCAGCGGCATTTCTTGTCGAAGTTCTTTCCTGGCCTACCGATATATCAAGTCAGTTTTCAGTATGCGGCTATTTGCGTAAGCAGCCTGAAGGCGCTCCTGTTTGGCGCGCCGCTTGATCGACGCGAGCAATCGCTATAGCCGCATTCAACGTTTCTTCGATCCGGTGGGCAATCTCGTGCGCGAGCATCACGCGTACGACGTGTTCGGCGTGTCGCGCAGTTACGTCTGGCATCACAGCTACGACGAACTGGGAAATCGCACGCGCACGGTGCGCCCGGATGGTCATGCGATCGACTGGCTGATGTCTGGCTCGGGACACGTGCACGGACTGCTCGTGGATGGCGAAGAGCGCCTGGAAATCGAGCGCGACGACTTGCATCGCGAGATTCGCCGTACGCTGTCGAGCCGTATTGGTCATAGCACGCTTTATGACCCGGCGGGACGTATCGAAAGGCAGACGGTGCAACGCGAGAAAGCGCCTGCGCCGTTGAGCGCGCGGCGCTATCGCTATGACACGGCGGGACAACTCACGCAGATCGAGGACAGCCGCAAGGGCGTGACGGATTATCGTTACGATCCGGTGGGGCGTTTGCTGGAAGCGATCGGGCCGGGCGGCAAGGAGCGCTTTGCGTTCGATCCTGCGAGCAATATCGTCGATCCTGTGCAGCCTGATCGTGCACCCGGCTATTCGTTTGCCGCGCGCAGCGAAAGCACGCTGCCGGCTTCGGTGCCGAAGGTGTTGGGCAATCTGCTCAGGGAATATGCGGGCACGCACTTCGATTACGACGCGCAGGGCAATCTTGTGCAGAAGCGTTCGTCGGCTGGCACGCGGCGGTTCGAGTGGGATGCGTATGACCGCTTGAGTGGCGCGAGTGTCGATGCGCCGTCGCGGCATAGCGTGTCGAGTTATTTCTACGATCCGTTTGGGCGACGTATTGCGAAAGTCGTGGACGGCGTGGAGACGGTGTTCGGTTGGGACGGCGAAGCGCTGGCATACGAATCAACCGACGAGCGAAGCACGCATTATGTCTACGAGGCGCGGAGTTTCGTGCCGATGGCGCAGTATGTGGCTGCGCCGGTTGCCGGGATCGAGACGCCGGTGCGTCGTGAGGGCGACCGGTATATGCCGGAGGATGATCCGTTACAGCGTGTGCCGGTAGCGAATGTCGATGCGCGCATGATGTTCTATCACTGCGATCAGATTGGCACGCCGTTGATGATGACGGATGAAGCCGGCGAGGTGGTGTGGGAAGCGACGTATAAGGCCTGGGGCGAAGCGCCGGAAGTGATCGAGCGTGCGTCTGCTGTGAGCGGCGGCGAGGCAGTGAAGAATCCGCTGAGGTTCCAGGGGCAGTTCGTCGATGAAGAGACGGGGCTGCATTACAATCGGTATCGGTATTATGATCCGGCCACTGGGCGGTTTGTTAGCAAGGATCCGATTGGGTTGGCGGGTGGAATCAACGTCTATCAGTATGCGCCGAATGCGGTGCAGTGGATTGATCCGTTGGGGCTCGCGACTTGCCCCCTCCAGAAGCTTGCAGATCGCGGATTCAGTGGCGTGTCGCGGAACGAAAACGGCGGCCTTGACTATTCCAATAGCAACGCGCTGTACAATAAAAATGGTGCGAATCCGATCCAGACTATCACGTACACCGGCGATTACGAGACTGATTTTCAAAATGCGTCGATGGCTGCGTTGGGGCAAAAAACGACCCCACGTGGTTACGTGTGGCATCACGTTGACGACTACAACCCTGAGGACAACACTGGGACAATGCAACTCGTAAAGCAAGAGGCGCATAATGGCATTCCTCATGTGGGAGGGGTTAGCCAGTACCAAGCCGCGACCGGTCAAAAATACTCACACCCGTGCAGGAGATAAGAATGCGCTACGAAGACACAGAACAGAGTTTGTCGGAAAACGACCTCGACGCTTTCGAACACGTCACCAAGATTCGTTTGCCGGAAGCGTTCAAGCGTCATTATCTTGGCCATAATGGCGGATACCCGGTAGATGTGGAGAGGGTCGTTGGTCTGGATCATGTATTCCCATTTCACGGCTTCTTTCCGCTGAAATATGGTGCGCTGACGATCGAAATGATGAAAAAGGATTTGGCCGAAGATTTCGGATTGTCGGATGCTATCCCGTTTGCATATGATCAAGGGAGTAATATTTTTTATATCGCGACGACGGGTAATGATTGCGGTGCAGTGCTTCAAATTACTGCGGATACTAAGGATATCTTTTTCGTCTGTAATTCATTTGACCAGTTTTTGAACGGTCTTCAAGTATCGTAGTAGAGCGGAGAGGACGAGGTGATGTCACGTCTAAGGGATAAAGCAGATTCGCCGATTCTAGATGGTCGGATGACGGGTGGCCGCGCGAATCTCCCCTTGATGTATAGGTGCATCACTTCATAGTCCGGATAACTGCGGGCTGCTGATGAAGCGGCCCGTTGGACGGTTCCCCTTGTTAGGAGACCACTCGCACATTCACCGTATCCACGAGTACCTTAGCTTTAAATCCCGCTAGTAAAAAGTTTCTGAAAAGAAAGCAAACGTTTACATCAACGCCCCGAGCAATACTTACCTCGCCTTACCCTCACCGCACGAGCGCTCGAACTCCACGCTCCGCTCAATCAACCGAGCCCCCCCCACTAAAGCTTTCACCCAACCTGCCGATATGCAGATACGGTTATCCAGCGTCCGGCTGAATCCGTATGCCATTTGAAGGCAACGCTGTCTGGCGCGCCGATCGAGGGGCGGGCCGTGTCGTCCACACGCTTGCCGCGCCACGGCGGTTCAATTCGAACTCGAAAGCGAGCATGACGTGCGACGAATCAAGTTTGCCTGCCTGCTGTCCGGTTTGATCTGCACGATGTTTCTGGGCGCCTGTCACTCGCGCGATGCCGCATCGGTCGCCACGTCGGCCCCAGCGCGCACCAGCATCACCGCGCTCGTCTGGGCGCCGGACTGGCCCGAAGAGATGCTGCGCATCGCCTCCGATTTCAGCAAACAGAATCCGGACGTGCACGTCGACGTTCAGTTCATGGTCGGCAATTCGGTGGAGGAGAACATCAAGCCGCGCATCGCGGCCGGCACCTTGCCCGATCTCGTGAGCGTCAATCCCAACGCGTACGCGGCCGAACTGGCCGATCAGGGCATTCTCGCCGACCTCAGCCACACAGCGGCATGGCAGAGCATGCTCGAACCGCTCAAGCGCGACTGGACGAGTCATCGCGGTAAAGGCTTTGGCATTTCCGGCGGCGTCGCGACCACGATGATTTACTACAACCGCGATATGTTCGCTAAAGCCGGCATCACTGCACCGCCCGCGAATTTCGACGAATTTCTGCAGGACTGTGCGAAACTCAAGCGCGCGGGATCGACGCCTGTCGTCTGGAATGGCGGCTTTCCCAACATGCTCGGCAATGGGCCGTTCAGTTCGGGCTTCGCGAATAATGTCGTCGCGCGCGAGCCCGATTGGCGCAACAAGATGGCCGATGGTTCGCTCGATCTGAATACGCCTGAAGTCGCCGATATCTTCACAAAGATGGCGCTGATTCCCGCGCGCGGTTATGTACAGCCGGATTACATGTCGACGGGTTACGACGAAGGCATGCGGCTTTTCAAGGAAGGCAAGGTCGCCATGGCATTTCAGGGGAATTGGGCCGCCGGCCCCATGCTGCACGGGAACGCATTTCCCGTTGGCCTGTTTATTCCGCCATGGAACGCGCGCGGCGAGAAAGTCGTGCCGGTGCTCGGCAGCGAAACGGGTTTCGCCGTTTGCGAAACGCGCAATAAGGCGGCCGCCATGCGTTTCCTCGAATTCATCGCCGCGAAGGGCTTTTCGGTTCTGCAGGCGAAGCGTCATAACATTTCGCCGTTTCAGCACGGCGCGGGCACAGCGGTGAGCGATCCGGAAATTGTCGATTACACGAATGCCGTGAGCCGCTACGCTGTGACGGCGAGTCCGTATTACTCGACGCTGCCGTCGAATACGATCGAATTGCTGCATGAACTGATGCAGGACGTGCTGCTCAAGAAAATGACGCCGAGGCAGGCCGCGCAGCGCCTCGATGCGTCGGTAAAAAACGAAGCGAAGATGCACTACAAATGATCGCCATCCCCGTTTCGCTACGACGCGCTTTCGACTATCTCTCTCAGGATTTGCTGCGACGGGTCGAAATTCGCTATCGCTTGATTGCGGCATTCATCCTGTTGTCGCTGCTGCCCATTTTCGTGTCGGGCTGCATTTCCTATGTGAAATCGATTGCGGCCATCAAGGAGAATGCCGAGATCTTTTCGAAGGAAGTCGTCAAACAGGTCTCGCGCAATATCCAGCTTCGCATGCAGCAGATCGAAACGGAAAGCAATCTGCTCGTGCTGTCCGATCGCGTGCAGGGTGCGCTGGCGCGCGCTTCGAGTGGCCGCCTCAAGGAACAGAGCGAGGCGCGTCAGGCTATGACGCGGCTGTTGCTGGACCATTACGGTTCGGTCGATTACATCAATCAAAAGTATCTGCTCGACCGCAACAACCAGGTGCTGGATACGCAGGCGTTCGCGCAGCTCACGCAAGGCGTGACGAATCTTGTCGTGCAGGCGCAGGGCGTGAATGAGCGCACATACTGGGGCAGTTACGACAACGGTGTCGGGCAACAGAATCTGGGCATGGTGCGCGTCATTTTCGACAAGACCAATAACCAGAAGATCGGCAATCTGGTGTTGATCGTGCGGCCCGAGTATTTCTCGACGATCTTCAACGACGTGGCCACCGGCAGCGGTACCGAAATCGATATCTTCGACGCGAGCAACAACAAGATCATTCTGCGCGCCGATAACGCGTCCGCGAATGCCGACGCCGCGCCCGATGCCGCGCTGGCCGAAACCATCGCGCGCAGCGCGCAATCGGGCGAGACCAGCAGCGTCGTGATGCTGGCGACGAAGCACGGCGGCCGCTATCTGGCGGCGTTTTCCAAAGTCCCCGGCACGACATGGTATGTGGTCAGCACGATCGCGGAGAAAAAGCTGACTGTCGAGGCGCAGACCGTGCGCAACCAGATCGTCCTCGTCGGTATTTCGGGTTTCCTGCTGTCGATCTTTCTGGCGTATTTCATTTCGCACAGTATTTCCGCGCCGTTGCGTCAATTGGTGCGCAAGATGCACGACTCCGGCGACGACGCGGGCGCGAATGTGGACGACACGCTGCACGCGAGCGATAAGGCCGGCGGGCAGGACGAACTCGGGCGCCTCGCGCTGCGTTTCGAACGCATGCACGACGCGATTCAGCAGAAGATTCAGAAGATCAACGAAATCAATGCGTCGCTTGAGCAGACCGTGGCGGATCGCACGGCGGAGCTCGTCACACGCGAACGCGAGTCGCGCACGCTGATCGAGAATTCGCCCGATACGATCACGCGCTACGACCGCGAGGCGCGGCGCATTTACGCCAATCCGGCATTTTGCGCGTCGGCCGGATGCACGCTGACCGACTCGCTCGGCAAGCGGCCTTCGGAGTTGCCGGGCGGCCCTAACGCGCTGGTTTACGAAAAGAAAATCGGCGAGGTGTTTGCGAGCGGTAAAAGTGCGCAATTCGAACTGCGCTGGGTCGGCAAGGACGGCGAGGAGCAATGCACGCATATTCGCATTACGCCGGAAATCGATCGTGCGGGCGTGGTGAATTCCGTGCTCGCCGTAGGCCGCGATCTGTCCGACCGTATGGCGTTCGAGGCCACCATCTGGAAACAGGCGAATTTTGACGCATTAACCGGCCTGCCCAATCGTCAGATGTTTCTCGATCGACTCGACCGCGAAGCGATGCATTCGCGCCATTCGGGGCAGCGCATCGCGCTCATGCTGATCGATCTCGACCGCTTCAAGGAAGTGAACGATTCGCTCGGCCACGACAGGGGCGACGTATTGCTGATCGAAGCGGGCAAGCGCATTGGCGATTGCGTGCGCGACATCGACACGGTAGCGCGTCTGGGCGGCGACGAATTCACCGTCATTCTGCCGAATTTCGACGATCCCGACAGCGTCGAGCGCATGGCGAAAGCCATCATTGCGCAGCTTGCCGAGCCGTTCAAACTGGGCGCCGACGAAGTCTTTATTTCCGCGAGTATCGGCGTGACGTTTTATCCGGACGACGCGCGCGAACTCGATGTGCTGTTCAAGAACGCCGATCAGGCGATGTACGCCGCAAAGAGCGCGGGCCGCAATCGTTTCAGCTATTTCACGCCCGACATGCAGGTGGAAGCCGAAAAGCGACTGCGGCTCACCAATGATTTGCGCGTCGCGCTACCGGGCAATCAGTTTCAGGTGTTTTATCAGCCGATTGTCGATCTTGCGACCGGGAAGATTTGCAAGGCGGAAGCGCTGCTGCGCTGGCTGCATCCGGAGCGCGGCATGATCAGCCCGCTCGATTTCATTCCGTTGGCGGAAGATACCGGGCTGATCGTGCCGATTGGCGACTGGGTATTCCGGCAAGCGGTGCAGCAGGTTCGCCAATGGCGCGATCAATATCAGTCGTGTTTCCAGATTGGCGTGAACATGTCGCCGGTTCAGGTGCGCCAGGACAGTCTCGTGTGCTCGCGCTGGTCTGAATATCTCGCGATTGAAGGCGTGCCGGGGCAGAGCGTCGTGGTGGAAATCACCGAAGGTCTGCTGCTTCAGGCGGAATCGAAAATCGACGAGAAACTCGTAAGTTTCCGGCGCGCGGGCATCGGGATTTCGATCGACGACTTCGGCACCGGCTATTCGTCGCTCGCGTATTTGCAGCGTTTCGATATCGATTACCTGAAAATCGACCGTTCGTTCGTTCAGGATCTCAGCGTCAACGAAGACAATCAGGCGCTTTGCGAAGCCATGGTCGTGCTCGCGCACAAACTCGGGCTGCAGGTCATCGCGGAAGGCGTGGAAACCGCCGAGCAGCGCGATTTTCTCAAGGCCGTGGGCTGCGATTTCGCGCAGGGTTTTTATTATTCGGCGCCGGTGCCGCGCGCGCAATTCGAGGCGCTGGTCTGGCCGCTCATCGAAGAAAGCGTAGAGCCGGTACGAAACTGATCGCGAATACGCCGTATTCGTGTTAAAGGTGCGCGGTGCGGCGGTCGTTATCCAGGTGTCGAATCAAGACCTGCGCCGCGCTTCCTTTCGCAAGCCGTTTGTAAAAAGAATGAATAAGTTGATCACTTCTCGGCGTCCGACGCGCCTGCATCGCTGGATTGCCGTGGGCATGGCGCTGTGCATCGGACTGCTGGTCGCGGCGATTCTGCCGCGCGCGGCCACGCCTTTGCCGGCGTGTCTGCCTTTCGTGCCTGTTTTTTGCACGGCGGTCGTGGTGACCGAATCGATTACTGCGCTGCTGATGTGGGTGCGTTACCGCATGGGCAAGTCGCCGCTCGACGCGGCCTTGTCGGCGGCGTACGCGTTCAGCAGCCTGACCTGCGCGGTGCAATTGCTGATTTTCCCCGGCGTGTTCTCGCCTACCGGCCTGCTGGGCGCCGGCAAGCAGACGGCAGTGTGGGTCTGGGTGCTCTGGCACGGCGGCTTTCCGGCGATCGTGCTGATCGGCTTCACGCTGCGCCGTCTCGCGGGCAAGAAGGCGGCGCTGCGCCTTCCGCACGCACGTTCGCTCGTGTGGCTCGCGCTCGGCGCCAGCGCGCTCGGTTGTCTCGTCGCGGTGCGCGCGAGCGACTGGCTGCCCGCGCTGATCCGCGACGGCTCGTATGCCGCGCTTCAGCACAGCCCCGTCACGGCGCTGGTCGTGTTCGTGAGCGTGGCGGCCCTCATCGCGCAACTCGTCTCGGGCCGTCTGCGCACGGTGCTCGACATCTGGCTGACGATTGCGCTGCTCGCCTTTTTCGCCGATGTCGTCCTCACGCTCGCCGGTTCGGCGCGCTACACGATCGGCTGGTATGGCGCGCGCGGGGCGTCGATGATCGCGTCGTCGGCATTGCTGGCCGCGTTGCTGGTCGAGATCGCGATGCTCTATTCGCGGCTCGCGAAGATGAACGAGGATCTCGAACAGAAAGCGAATCGCGACGCCTTGACGGGCCTCTACAACCGCGGCTGGTTCGACGCCGCGTATGCGCGCGAACATCTTTCCGCGCGTCATCGCGCGAGTCCGCTTTCGGTGCTGATGGTCGACGTCGATCACTTCAAGCAATACAACGACGCCTACGGGCACGGTGCGGGCGACGTCTGTCTGCGTTTGATCGCCGATGCGCTGCAAGCCTGTTTGCGGCGCACGGACGACGCCGTGTGCCGCTACGGCGGCGAAGAATTCGTGGTGCTGTTGCCCGGTTGCGCGCGCGACGCGGCCATTGCGATTGGCGAAGCGATGCGCGTGGCCGTGCGCAGTCTCGACATTCGCGCGCGCACGCAGGCGAAGCGCGTGACGGTGTCGATCGGTGCGTTCACCAGCGATTTCGGCGATGAATTCGCTGTCGATCCGCTTAGGGCTGCCGACGAAAATCTCTATCGCGCGAAAGCCGCGGGCCGCGACAAGGTGATGGCGAGCGCGCTGCCGTCGATCGTGCCGCTCGCTTCGTCGGCGGCAACTGTCGAAGGCTGATTCGCCATCGACGGTATAAACGGCGCCGCCGCTTTTATTCGTATCGATTCAACGCAGCGCGGCGCGCAGATCGCGCACGCCGCGCCCGAGACGCTGACGCAATAACGTGCGCAGCGTCGCCCCATCTTCGTAGCCCACTTCGGCGGCAATCGCGTCGATGTCCATACCGCTGCCGTGCAGCAGCGATTGCGCGCGCTCGACGCGCAGATCCTGAAAGTACGCCAGCGGCGATTTCCCCAGCACTTCCTGACAACGCCGTTGCAGCGAACGCGGGCTCGTGGCCAGCGCGCCGGCGGCTTCCTGCAATGAGAAGCCGCGCTTGAGGTGCGTGCGCGACCATTGCTCGAAGCGCTGAATCAGCGGGTCGGCCTGCGCGAGATGATTGGGGATGATGTACGGCGCCTGCGAGCTGCGGATATCGGCGAGCAGATAGCGCGACACCACCGTCGCGAGTTCGGGACTCTGCTTGCGGACCAGCCATAGCGCGAGGTCGAGATGGCCCATCGCCGCGCCCGCCGTCGCGCCCGCGTCGGTGGCCACGAGCATGCGCGTTTCGTCGAGCCGCACGCGCGGATAGCGCTGCCGGAACAGCGGCGCGAGCGACCAGGTGGTGGTGGCGTCGCGATCGTCGAGCAAACCCGCTTCGGCCAGCACGAAGGTGCCGATGCAAGACGCCGCCACGAACACGCCTTGATCGCGCCACGCACGCAACTGCGCCTGGGCGTCGCGCACGTCCGCGCGCGCAAGCGCCGGCAGCAGGGTCTCGGGCGTGACGGCCGCGAGCGCGGGCACGACCACCCAGTCGGGCTTCAGGTCGGCCGTGATCGGCTGCACCGGAATCGTGAAGCCGTGGCCCGAACGCACGCGCTTGCGCATGCCCACCACGCTCACCTCGAAACGCGGCGCGCCGCGCGTCACGCGCGCGCCGAGATTGTTGGCGGCCCGCAGCGTGTCGAGCACCACGGCGAGTCCGGTATCGAAGAGTCCGTCGAGGGCGAGCACGGCGATGCGCATGGCGTAAATGACCCTAAAGTTGTCATTTGCGACGATACTGCTTTTCCGGCCGCAACGCTACAGTGATCTCCGTTGCACGTCGCAACGACGCTCGAATACAGGAGATTTCCCATGAAGGTTTTCGCAGTCGGAACGATCGTCAAGCCGCTCACCGATGAAGAGCAGCAACGCATCATGCCGAAGGAAGTGCCGCACACGCTTCAACTCTATCTCGACGGCAAGATCGACCAGTTCTGGTTTCGTCACGACACGCCCGGTGTGATCTTCCTGATGAACGCCGCGACCGTGGAAGAGGCCAAGGCTTCGCTCGACACGCTGCCGCTGGTCGAAAACGGGTTGATGACGTTCGATCTCACGCCGGTGGGTCCGCTCGCGCCGCTCGGTCGTCTGATTCCGCAATAAGGGTGTTGGAAAACATCGAAAAATAATCAGCAATCCGGATTATCAAAGCAGTATTCGCGCGCGTTCGATTTGCATCGAGCGCGCGTAGTTTTTCTACTTAAATCATGTAGTTTTTCTCCATATTGCGCGCGTCCGTTCCCTCATTTCGGACAACCTATCCGGTATTACCCTGGGGCTATTTCTCGTCCGCCAGAACTCTGCTATAAATGCGCTCCCAAGCTGATTACGTTTTAGCACGGTGAAAAATCGCAGGCGCGGATAACGCGCCGAAAGCCGTCGAAAGGAGTGCCATGGCGCGCGTCGTAGTGGTGGGCAGTATCAACATGGACATGGTCGTCGCGACCGAGACGTTTCCCCGCCTGGGCGAGACGCTGTTCGGCACGCGTTTCTCGACACATCCCGGTGGCAAGGGCGCGAACCAGGCGGTGGCTGCGGCACGTCTGGGCGCCGACGTGACGATGATCGGTTGCGTGGGCGACGACGCGTTCGGCAACGAGATGAAGGCGACGCTCGCGCGCGAAGGCGTGGACATCCGCCATGTGAGTACCGGCCGCGAGGCCACCGGCATCGCCTCGATCACGGTGTCGGGCGGCGACAACGCGATCATCGTCGTGCCGGGCGCGAATGACGAACTCACGCCTGCGCATATCGACGCGGCGAGCGACGCCTTCGCACAGGCCGACGTCGTGCTCGCGCAACTCGAAGTGCCGATGGCGACCGTGATCCACGCCGCGCGCCGCGCGCGCGAGCACGGCAAGCCGTTCTTCCTGAATCCCGCGCCCGCCGTGGCGCTCAGCGACGAACTCGTCGAACTGGCCACGCTGCTCACGCCCAACGAACACGAACTCGCGGCCGCGCTGCAGCAGCCCGAAGCCGACTGGGCGCGCACGCTGGCAAGCCGTCCGGGCCGCATTGCGATGACGCACGGCAAGGAAGGCGCGTACTTCACGCAGGCCGACGGCACGCTCGCGCATCAGCCGGGGTTCACCGTCGAAGCGGTCGACAGCACCGGCGCGGGCGACACCTTCAACGGCGCGCTGGCGGCCTTCTGGCATCTGGGCATGAGTGAAGCCGTGCGCCGCGCGAACGCGGCGGGCGCGCTCTCCGTCACGCGTGCGGGCGCGCAGGGCGGCATGCCCACGCTCGCCGAACTCGAAGCACTCTTGAAACAGCAGGCGTAATACGCGATGAAAAAACACGGACATTTGAATCGCGACATCGCGCGCGTGCTGGCCGGCATGGGCCATACCGACAGCCTCGTGATCGCCGATTGCGGTCTGCCGATCCCCGAGGGCGTCGAATGCATCGACCTGTCGATGTCGCTCGGCGTGCCGGGCTTCTTCGACGTGCTCGACAGCGTGCTCGCCGACTTCAAGGCCGAGCGCGCGGTGTTCGCGAGCGAGGCGCAGACGCATAACGCCGCCGTGGTCGCACGCGAGCGCGAGCTGGCTGCTGCGCAGGTCGTCATCGAAGAAGTGCCGCACGAAGAATTCAAGCGCCGCTGCCGTGCAGCGAAAGCGGTGATCCGCACCGGCGAATGCAGCCCTTACGCGAATGTGATCCTGCATTCGGGCGTGATCTTCTAGGAGGTCGATGATGCAAGTGAAGATGCAGGGCATCGGCAAGGCGTTCGGCCCCGTGCGGGTGCTCGAAGGCGTCGATTTCCACATCGAGGCGGGTGAGATTCACGCGCTGATGGGCGAGAACGGCGCCGGTAAATCGACGCTCATGAAGATTCTGAGCGGCGTGTATCAGGCCGACGCGGGCGCCGTGCTGATCGACGGTCAAGCCGTGCAGATCCGCAGCACCGTGGACGCCGAACGCGCGGGCATCGCCATCATCCACCAGGAGCTGAATCTGATTCCGCAGCTCACGGTGATGGAGAACCTGTTTCTCGGCCGCGAGCCGAGCCGTTTCGGCATGGTCGATACCGCCGCGATGCGCAAGCAGGCGCGCACGTGGCTCGACATGGTCGGCGCGCAGCGCATCGATCCGCAAACCGAGGCAGGCACGCTGTCGATCGGCCAGCAGCAGCTCGTGGAAATCGCCAAGGCGCTCTCGCTGAACGCGCAGGTGCTGATCATGGACGAGCCCACCGCCGCGCTCACGAACCGCGAAATCGACACGCTGTTCGAGATCATGCAGCAACTGAAGGCGCGCGGCGTGGCGATTGTCTACGTCTCGCACCGCATGGAAGAAATCTTCCGTATCTGCGACAAGATCAGCGTGCTGCGCGACGGCCACTTCGTGGGCGAGCGCGCGATTCCCGACACCAATTTCGACGAGATCGTGCGACTGATGGTGGGCCGTGAACTCGGCGAGCGTTTTCCGAAGCGCAATCACACGCCGGGCGACGTGCGCATGCAGGTCGAGAATCTCGCCGACGACGGCCATATCGAAGGCGTGAGCTTCGAGGTGCGCGCGGGCGAAGTGCTCGGCATCGCGGGGCTGATGGGCGCGGGCCGCAGCGAGATTCTGCGCACGCTGTTTGGCGCGAACCGCAAGCGCGCGGGCACCGTGAAGCTCGACGGCAAGCCGCTCGACGTGCGCGACGCCTCGAGTGCGATTGCGGCGGGCATCGGCTTCGTCACGGAAGACCGCAAGCGGCAAGGTCTCGTGCTCGGCATGTCGGTGCGCGAGAACGCGACGCTCGTGCATCTGGACCGTTACGCGAAGCTCGGCTTCGTCAACGACAAGGCCGAACGCAGCGCGGTCAACGGCCTCATCAAGCAGTTGCGCGTGCGCACGCGCGACGCGGAACTCGACGTGAAGTCGCTCTCCGGCGGCAACCAGCAGAAGGTGGTGTTCGCCAAGTGGCTCGCGAAGCCGCCCAAGGTGCTGCTGCTCGACGAACCCACGCGCGGCGTGGACGTGGGCGGCAAGGCCGAGATCTACACGATCGTCAACCAGCTCGCGGAGCAGGGCGTGGCGATCGTGATGGTGTCGTCCGAACTGCCCGAGGTGCTGGCGATGAGCGACCGCATTCTCGTGATGCACCAGGGTCGTCAGGCCGGCATTTTCGAGGCGGCGAGCGCCACCCAGGAACAGATCATGACGGCCGCGGCAGGCGGCCATGCGGCGCAGCACGACGCGCCGCAAGCGGCGGCCTGAGTCCAGGCCGCGCACTTCAAACACAGCACCTCTACAGCACATTCGCGAGATTCGACATGGCGCAACTGACGATGACTCCCAGCAGCAAGGCGACGCTGCAAAAGCTCGGACCTTTTATCGCGCTGCTGATCATAGCGGTCGCATTGTCGATCGTGAGCCGCGACTTCCTCACGGTCGACAACCTGCTCAACGTGATGCGGCAGGCGTCGATCAACGCGCTGATCGCGTTCGGCATGACGCTCGTGATTCTGCTCGGCGGCATCGATCTTTCGGCGGGCTCGGTGCTGGCGCTGTCGTCGGTGATCATCGCGACGCTCCTCAGTTCGGGCACCAATGCGCTGGTCGCGACCGTCGCGGGCCTCGCGGCGGGCGGCCTGATGGGTCTCGCCAACGGCCTCGTCATCAGCAAGGGCAAGGTGGCGCCGTTCATCGCCACGCTCGGCTCGATGACGGTGTTGCGCGGTCTCGCGCTGGTGGTCTCGAACGGCAGCCCGATCAGCAGCTTCAACAGCGACTTCTTCTCGCTGCTCGGCGGCGGTTATGTCGCGCGTCTGATTCCGATTCCCGTCGTGCTGATGCTCGTGATGTTCGGCGTGTTCTGGGTGCTGCTGCGCAAGACCGTGTTCGGCCGCCATGTCTACGCGACCGGCGGCAACGCGGAATCGGCCAAGCTCTCGGGCGTGAAGGTCGATCGCATTCAACTGTGGGTGTACACGATCTCCGGCGTGATGTCGGCGCTCGCGGGCGTGGTCCTTACGTCGCGCCTGAACTCGGCGCAGCCGACGGCGGGCACGGGCTACGAGCTCGACGCGATCGCCGCCGTGGTGCTGGGCGGCACGAGCCTCACGGGCGGGCGCGGCTGGATCTTCGGCACGCTCGTGGGCGCGCTGCTGATCGGCGTGCTGAACAACGGCCTGAATCTGCTCGACGTGTCGTCGTTCTATCAGCAGGTCATCAAGGGCGGCGTGATCCTGCTCGCCGTGCTGATCGATCGCGGTAACAAGAAGTCGTAAGCGCAGCGTTGTAATTGCAAAGCAATCCTGATTAACCGAATCACCATCGATGCAACTCCACACATAAATACGAGGAGGATGACTATGCAGCAATCGAACACCACCATGAAATCGCCGACGTTCTCGAAACTCTTTGCAGCGCTCGTCGCCGGTTCGCTCGCGCTGGGCCTCGCGGCCTGCTCGAAGGAAGGTCCGGGCTCGTCGGGTTCGTCCGACGCGGGCGCGAGCGGCGCATCGGCGGCGGCGCCTGCCTCGGGCGGCGCGGTCACGATCGGTCTGTCGATCTCCACGCTGAACAATCCGTTCTTCGTCTCGCTCAAAAAGGGCGCCGAGGACGAAGCGAAGAAAGACGGCGTGAACCTCATCACCGTCGATGCGCAGAACGACCCCGCGAAGCAGCAGGCGAGCGTCGAAGACCTGATCGAGAAGAAGGTCAATGTCATCCTGATCAACCCGACCGATTCGTCGGCGGTGGCGAACGTGGTCAAGGAAGCGACCAGCAAGGGCATCAAGGTGATCTCGCTCGACCGTAGCGTGAACGGCGCTGAAGTCAGCTCGCATATCGCCTCGGACAACAAGGCCGGCGGCAAGATGGCGGCCGACTTCCTCGTCGAGAAACTGGGCGGCAAGGGCAATATCGTCGAGCTGCAAGGCATTCCGGGTTCCTCGGCGGCCAACGAGCGCGGCGCGGGCTTCGACGACGAGATCGCCGCGAAGGGCGGCGTGAAGATCGCCACGAAGCAGCCGGCCGACTTCGACCGCGCGAAGGGTCTCTCGGTGATGGAAAACATCATCCAGAGCAACAAGGACATCCAGGGCGTGTTCGCGCAGAACGACGAAATGGCGCTGGGCGCGGTCAAGGCGCTGCAGGCGGCGGGCCTGAAGGACGTGGCCGTGGTGGGCTTCGACGCCACCGACGACGCGATCGCCGCCGTGAAGGCCGGCCAGATGGCCGCGACCGTGCAGCAGCAGCCGGAACTGATCGGCCAGTACGGCGTGCAGACCGCGAAGAAGCTCGTCGACGGCCAGCCGGTCGACAAGTTCATTCCGGTGCCGCTGAATCTCTACAAGCAGTAATTTTCCGTAGTACCATCTGGCGCGAAGACCCGCGCCCGTTGCGTCTCATGCGCCCCGACACGATCGGGGCGCATCTTTCACGCCGTTCTCTCACGCGCGCCGCGCCGGTGCTTTTCACGCAGACGTTGTAAAGCGCGCCGCCGTATCGATTTCACCCACAAGCCAGCAGGAAGCCCGCGTGTCCCAGTTCGAGCGTCTGACCATCGACGACATCGCCCGCCTTGCGGAAGTCTCGCGCACCACGGCCAGCATGGTGCTGAACGGCAACGCCGAGCGTTACCGCATTTCGGCGGCTACCGTCGAGCGCGTGCTCCAGGTGGCGCGGGATCATCATTTCACGCCGTCGCAGTCGGCGCGCGCGCTGCGTTCGCGGCGCAGCAACACGCTCGGCCTCGTGATTCCCGACCTGACCAACTCCGCGCACGCCGCGCTCGCGCAGGCGCTCGAATCGCAGTGCCGCGAGCAGTATCGCTATCAGCTCGTGATCGTGACGAGCGACGAAGACCCCGTGCGCGAGACCGAAGGCATCGCGCATCTGGTTTCGCATCAGGTGGACGGCGTGGTGGTGGTGCCGTGCACGGCCGATGCGCCGCGCTACGAGCAATGGGTCAAGCGTCTGCCGCTGGTGTTCGCCGACCGCCGCGTGGAAACCAGCACGATTCCTTACGTTGTGACCGACGCGGCCGAAACCGTGGCGACGCTGGTGGGCGAAGCGCTCGCGAAAGGCGCGCGCGAAGTGGTGTATTTCGGCGGCCAGCCCGAACTGTCGGCGAGCCGCGACCGTCTGGCGGGCTACCGGCACGCGCTCGCGACGCAAGGCGTGGCCGAACAGGACGACTGGGTGTTCCAGCGCGACTATCAGCGCGAGTCGGGCTATGCGCTGATGAAGGCGTGGTTCGAGACGCACGGCCGCTATCCCGAGGCGCTGTTCGCGGGCTCGATCACGCTGCTGGAAGGCGTGCTGGAGTTTATTAACGAAGCGCACCGGCTCGCGCAGGCGCCGGGCCGCCTGATGACCTTCGACGATCATCAGTTGCTCGACTGCCTGCCGTTGCAGATCGACGCCATCGTGCAGGACAGCGGGCAACTCGCCGAGCACAGCCTGCGCTGCGTGTTCTCGCTGCTCGAAGGCAAGGCCGCGCCCGAGTCGCTGCGCGTGCCCGCGCAGATTCACTATCGGCAGCGGCGCGCCGCGAACCAGTGAACGCCGGGCGGGAAGCTTAAAGCGCGCGCAGACCTTCGAGGTCGTCGATACGAATGAACTTGCCCTGCGTTTCGATCAGACCGCGCTTCTGGAAACGAGACAGAATCCGGCTCACCGTTTCGAGCGTGATGCCGAGATAGCTGCCCATATCTTCGCGCGACATGCGCAGATGGAATTCGGCGTGCGAGTAGCCGCGCTGCGCGTTGCGATCGGACACGTCGAGCAGGAAAGCCGCCACGCGCTCCTCGGCGGAGAGCGAACCGAGCACCATCATCTGCGAGGCTTCGCGGTTGAACTGATCGCCCATCAGGCGGTTCATGCGATCCTGCATCGTGCCGACTTCGCGGCACAGCGTCTTGAGTGCGTCGTAGGGAATGATGCAGATCGAGCTGTCTTCGAGCGCCACCGCGCTGAACGCATGCACGTCAGTGGCGATGCCGTCGAGACCGAGCGCTTCGCCCGCGAGGCGCAGGCCGGTGATCTGCTCGCGGCCGTCGCGATGGACGATGGTGGTCTTGAGCGAGCCGGAGCGCACGGCGTAGAGATTGTCGAAACGCTCGCCCGAACGGTAGAGCGACTCGCCGCGGCGCACACGGCGCGCGCTGCAGATGACCGCTTCGAGTTTGGGCATGTCGTCCGATGCCATGCCTTGGGGCACGCAAAGGTGGCGCATCGCACATCCCGAGCATCGTGCGGATGCCGAAACGGCGGGCGCCGTAGGGGTACGTCCGATACGACGTACAACGATGTCGGATACCGCGGCGGGTGACAGCATCGGATGACTCCTTGGTTCGTTTCGAGCATTGTCACACCAGGGACTGATGGGTCGCGGGCGGCAAAATGACGCGCATTCGTAGCGACGGGGTTTGCGGCTTATCAGCGTCTGTTTTTTGAGACTTTGCCTCTAAATACCCGAGTGGGTTTGTCCGGCATTGCGGCCACGCGCGCTTCTCTGTGCCTGCGCGCCCGGCTTCTCGCGCCAGCGGCCTGTCTGTATCCGCCACGCTGGCGGAATCCTCCGATTGATCTTGCCCACGAAGTGGCCCATATTGAGGCGGCCCCTTTTGGCGACGGGCGTTCAGGCGATTTTCGACGATCCTCCTTCCATCGTTTAGTACTTCCCATGTTCAGCGAACCTGGTCGAAGCGACACCGCCGTTCAGCAAGGCGAGCAGTGCGAGCGCTGCGGCGCCGCCTTTCACGCGCCATTGATTTTCTGCCCGCGATGCGGCGTGAATAGACTGGCTGCGCCGGTTGTGCAGACGCGCAAAGGCGGCGCGCAAACGTTGTCGTCGGTGGCAATGGGTGCGACGGGCGCGCTTGCACCGCCTGGCGTGGCCGCGTCGACCGCACTATCGCCGACACGGCATGCGGGCGCGCGCGTCGCGCCCGCCCGCATGCCGGGCGTCGAAACTCCGATCCGGACGTTTGAATACGAATCACACGATGAAGCCGATTTCGCGCGTCGCAAGCGCGTGCCGCTCGTGGCGTGCGCGAGCCTGACGGCGCTCGCGGTGCTGGCAGCGTTTCTGATCGGCCACCGCGGCGACGACGGCGCGCGGGCTTCCGCGGCGCAGGTGGCCGAGGGCGCGGTAATCGGACGGTCGCCGGCCGCCGACGCGGGTTCCGGCGCACAGCCGGCTGTGGCCGCCGCCACCGCCGCGGCTGCCACAGCGGTGCCTGCGCCGCGGTCCGGCAGCAAGCCGCCGATCACGTCGACCTCCGCGGCCGCCACCGGTGCGCGGACGTCGCCGGCATCGAAATCGGCAGCGGGCGCGCGGTCCGACGTGACCGCCAATCTCGCCAGCGCGCGCGCGTACCTCGACCAGAACCGCCTCGCGGCGGCGCACGCCGCGCTCGCCCGCGCGCTGGCCGCGCAGCCCGACAACGACGCCGCCCAGCGCATGCGCGCCGAACTGACGACCCGCGAGCAGGATCGCGACACCTTGCTCGCCTACGCGCACCGCTGCGGGCGCGCAGGCCAGTGGGGCTGCGTGCGTCACGACGCGGCGCGCGCGCTGGCGATCGACGCATCGAGCCGCGAGGCCAGGTGGTGGCTCGCGCGCGCCGCGAACGAGCGCAGCGCGCGCTATGAGAACGCCTCATCGGAGCGCGATCAGCAGGACGCCGGCATGATGCCGCGCGAACTGCCGGTATGGAGTCATCACTGAGCGTCCCGGCTCAACCGAGCTTGCCGAGCATCGCGCTGAAGGCGTCCTTGTCGAACGCGCGCAACGTTTGCGTGCGGATGTTCCCCGCCGAGCCGAGCGCGAGACCGAACGCCATGAAGCCCGCTTCGTCTTCGGCTTCCACGATCGTGACCAGATCGTACTGGCCGAGCGTCCAGTAGATCTGCTTCATTTCGCACTTGAACGTGCGGGCCAGTTCGCCGGCCTGACCGGCGCGCTGCGCACTGTTCTTGACCGTGCGGATGCCTTGATCGGTGAATTGCGCGAGCACCACATAAGTCAGCATGACGATTCTCCTGAGGATTGCCAGGTGTGTTCGAACCCGGCGAACGTGGATAACGATCCGCACATCAGGTGTTGGCGGCAGGCGCGATGTTCTGATTGCGGTTGAAGAGGTTGTGCGGGTCGTAGCGCGTTTTCACGGCGATCAGCCGTTCCATGTTCGGCCCGTAGGCGTCGCTCACGCGCGCGCGTTCGTCGTCGGTGAGGAAGTTCACGTAGACGCTGCCGAGCGCATACGGCGCCGAAGCTTCGAAGAAGTCGCGCGCCCAGCCGATGCAGCGGGCGTCGTCGTCGGGTTCGGTCCAGCGGCCGTGCACGTTCATCACAAAGAGCGCGTCGCGATTCGGATACGCGGTGGCGTCCGGCGGCACGCTCGTGGTGGCGCCGCCGATCTGGCCGAAAAAGATTTCGCACTGCGGCGAAGGCAGTGTGTCGATGGCGGCGGTGAGCGTATCGATGAGGCCGTCCGGCAATTGCGCGAGATTGTGCGACTTCCAGTAATTGCGCGCGCCGGGTGTCAGCAGTGGATCGAAGGCCTGCTGCCACGCCGTATAGGGCATCGGCCCGAGATGTTCGCCGCACGCGGTGCCGAATTGCCGGACCGGTTCGACGGCCGCCGCCGCGTTCTCGGGCGGCCCCGAATAGCAGATGGCGAACACGATCACGGGCTTGCCGTGCACGTCCTCGGGCAGGAAGGGCAGCGGCGGCGCGAAGCGCAGCACGCTCCAGACGGTGAGATCGCGAGGCATCGCCACGGCGGCTTCGCGGTAGCGTTGCAGCGCTTCCTTTGCGGCGGCGATGGGCAGCACCACCAGTCCGCCATAGACTTCCGGTCCCACGGCGTGCAGCGCGAATTCGAACATCGTCACCACGCCGAAATTGCCGCCGCCGCCGCGAATCGCCCAGAAGAGGTCGGGGTGCTCGGTGGCGCTCGCGCGCAGCAGATTGCCGTCGGCGGTCACCACGTCGGCGGCCACGAGATTGTCGACCGTCATGCCGAAGCGACGGCTCAGCCAGCCGAAGCCGCCGCCCAGCGTGAGTCCGGCCACGCCCGTGGTGGAGTTGATGCCGAGCGGCGTGGCGAGGCCGAAGGCCTGCGCTTCGTGGTCGAAGTCGGCGAGCGTCGCGCCGGGCTCGACAAACGCGCGGCGCGTGGCCGGCTCGACGCGCACCGATTTCATCGCCGACAGGTCGATCACGAGGCCGTCGTCGCACATCGCGCTACCCGCGATGTTGTGTGCGCCGCCGCGCACGGCGAGCGCGAGCCCGGACTCGCGCGCGAACGCGACGGCCTGGCGCACGTCGGCGCAACCCTGGCAGCGCACGATCAAGGCGGGACGCCGGTCGATCATCGCGTTCCAGAGCTGGCGGGCTGCGTCGTAGCCCGCGTCGTCCGGTTGCAGCACCTGACCGCGCAGCGCGCGTTTGAATGTTTCGATGGAATCGCTCGACAAGCTGGACATTGCACACCTCTCATTCGGCAGTTCGCGAATCCGCATGGCGCGACGGGCGTGGCGAATGCGTGCGAGCGGCGGCGCGTGGCGAAGCATGCGGAAGGAGTCGTGAGTGGGACGCAGCGTGCGTCCCGTAGGGAAAGCCGGAAATGCCGTGCTTTCGGGAAGGCAGCAGGCGCACGAAGGAGGCGAGGCCGCGCAGTCCGGCCGGGGCGCGTTTTGTGAACGCAGCCGGATTGAATTCAGGTAGCCGGACACGCCGCCTGATTGATTAGATAACCTGACTAATAATGTAAAGCGTCCGTTTGATAACGCACGCTGCGCTTGTTTTTAAGTGCGTGCGCAGCGTCGTCTTCTGCTTATTTTAGCAACTGGAATGCTGAGAACCTATAATTTTGTCGCATGACCGCAGCGTTTTGCAGGCATGCATCGGACTGGAGTTAATTGATTAACGAGGAGTCGTGCCATGACTCGCAAGTATATAGATTGCCGGGAATTTCCCAGCGAAATGCACTGCTCGGTGGCCATCTCGGCGGATTCCGATCAGGAACTGCTCGAAGCCGCCGTGCAGCACGCGGTCACTGTTCACCATCATGCCGATTCGCCGGAATTGCGCACGCAACTCGCGGGTCTGTTCCATGACGGCTCGCCGCCCGTTGCATCGCCGCGTGCGGCGTGAGCGCGGGGCATGGCATTCAATCTGATCGAAACCGGGCGAATCGAATCATCCGAAGATACGCACCCAGACCGTGCGGATGCGGCGCGCGCGGTCCTCGAACAGATACGATGCGGCGAGCGCGAACAGCCCCGAGATCGCGCCCGTGACGAGGTGCTCCAGAACAGGAATGCGGTAGTGGCTCGTGTGCGAATACGCGTCGCCGATCGTGGTCAGGCAACCGACCAGCAGCGCGTTGCCATATCGATTCGCGAAGAGTCTGGCCGCCGGCGTGAAGGTGAGCAGCAGCGCCAGCACGCCGGTGAGCAGACCGGTCTTGAAGGCGATCGCCCAATGCGCGAGGCTCATGACGTTGGCCCA
Source organism: Paraburkholderia tropica (assembly GCF_014171495.1). Lineage (NCBI taxonomy): Bacteria > Pseudomonadati > Pseudomonadota > Betaproteobacteria > Burkholderiales > Burkholderiaceae > Paraburkholderia > Paraburkholderia tropica. The sequence goes on along the minus strand of NZ_CP049136.1, from coordinate 573,450 downwards.
ACTGCCCGGCATGCAGGTCATGCACGCGCTGGTCGGCTGCCAGAATCGCTGGACGAACAAGGTGATGCGGCGTTGCCACGACACTTTCATGGCGCGTTCCCCGAACGAGGCCGCAGCACATGCGGCTCATTCGCATCGTACACCGCGCGCGCGAGGCGTCCGGTGCGGGGAAACGCTAGCTGCAAAACAGATTGAATAACGCGCGCGTGAAGAAATGGGATTTAACGCCGCGCGTCGGCGCGTTGCAACTCAATGAAGCGCGCCGCGAAGAGCGCGTAGAGAAATTGTCGAAATCGCGTTGCTCGGCTCATGCGGATTCCCGTGGATGATTCGGATTGAACGCTGTGCTGCGAGCAACAGCCATGCCAATCGCGCAGCGTCCTTGTCATGCGCGTATCAACGCATTGAACGTGCGGAGAGAAAGAAAACGTCCGCACAGAAAATGTGCCGCGCGCAAATCGGCGTCGCGCCGATCACCATGTTGGGGCAAGCGAGCGCCGCTTCGCGGTGCAACGCGCCATTCGCCCAACGCGTTTTCACGCGGATCGAATCGCCTGAAAAGCGCCGCCGCATAAGGCACTTCACGCCACGCCAAGAACATTGGCACGGATCTCGCTACATCAGCCTGCGAGAGGTGCGAAGCAATTTGCATCATCTTAGGATCGCTAGGGTTCCGGTCGGCGCGCAGTTTGTGGAGTGTGCCGATGCCTGGTCCGAGAGCAATCCGGTCTCGTCTCCCACCTTGCACGCAAGGCGGCGATGAGGCTCCACGGAGGGATAAAAGCCCGGGAGGTCGCGATGTCGTTCGGTCGCCCTCTCACGCTTATTCCCTTCGCCACCCGGAGCCTCCATGCCGTCCAGCCTCCTCACTGAACTCGACGATTTCAACGACCTCGCGCCGGTCGCCGCGCCGCTTTGGGAAGCCGTGATTCCCGCGGGCACGCACTGGTCCGGCATTCTGCGTCGCGGCCTCGCGCTGCGGATCGTCGATATCGAAGGCGGCGCGAATCTCGCCGCCGTGTTTCATCGCCAGGAAGATCCGCTCGAACGCTACAACATGGCCGACACGCTGAAGGCGCAGCACACGGCCCACCTCACGCGCGGCCACGCACTGCATACCGACATGGGCCGCGTCGTCGCCTCGATTACGGGCGATACGCTGGGCTGGCACGATCCGCTCGGCGGTGTCGGCGACGCGGCGCTGTTCGCGCGCAAATACGGCGAGCGCCGCTATCAGGCGCATCGCAACGAGATGATCCGCAATGGCCGCGACAGCCTCGTGCTCGAACTCGCGAAGTACGGCCTCGGGCCGCGCGATCTTGCGGCGAACGTGAACTTCTTCAGCAAGGTCGCCGTGGGCGACGACGGCGCGCTCAGCTATGTGAGCGGCCATTCGCGCGCGGGCGCTGCGCTCGATCTGCGCTTCGAGATGAACACGCTGGCGGCGTTTTCCACGGCGCCGCATCCGCTCGATCCGCAACGCGAGTACATGCCGAAACCGGTGAAGCTGATTGCATGGCGCGCCTATCCCGCGGAGTCCTCCGCGCCCGCCGACGATCCGTGCCGCAACGCGTGCGCCGAAAACGGCCGCGCGTTCACCAACACCGACCGCCTGTTCGCCTGAGGAGCCGCCATGCCGATCATCGAAAGCGCGCTCGACGCGCGCACCGCCCGTTACGACTTCACGCTGCCCGCGGGCGAGCCGTGGCTCTACGACATCAAGCGCGGCGAGACGCTGCGTATCGTCGATCTCGAAGGCAATCAGGCCGTCGACACGCTGTTCTATCGCAGCGACGATCCCGCCGAGCGCTATAGCGCGCAGGACACCATTCGCACGCAGGGCAATCTGTATCTGAGCGCGGGCAGCGTGCTGATGTCGAATCTCGGCCGCCCGATGCTCACCATCGTCGCCGACACCTGCGGGCGTCACGATACGCTCGGCGGCGCGTGCGCGGCCGAGAGCAACACCGTGCGTTACGCGCTCGACAAGCGCCACATGCACAGCTGTCGCGACAGTTATCTGAACGCGCTCGCGCATTGCTCGTGCGGCGCGGCTTCGCAACTGGGCAAGCGCGATCTGGTCAGCAACATCAACTTCTTCATGAACGTGCCGGTCACGCCGCTCGGCAAACTCACGTTCGAAGACGGCATTTCCGCGCCCGGCAAATACGTGGAAGTGCGCGCCGAAGAAGACGTGACCGTGCTGATTTCGAACTGTCCGCAACTGAACAATCCGTGCAACGGCTATAACCCGACGCCGGTGCGCCTGCTCGTGTGGGAGGCGTGATGGCGTTCGACAAGATCCTCATCGCCAATCGCGGCGAGATTGCGTGCCGCGTGATCCGCACGCTCAAGCGGCTCGGCATCGCGTCGGTGGCGGTGTATTCGGAAGCGGATCGTCACGCGATGCACGTCATGCTCGCCGACGAAGCGGTCTGCATCGGGCCCGCGCCGGTCGCGCAGAGCTATCTGAACGCGGCGGCCATTCTCGACGCGGCGCGCAAGACCGGCGCACAGGCCGTGCATCCCGGTTATGGATTTCTTTCGGAAAATGCCGCGTTCGCGCGCGATTGCGAAGCCGCGGGCATTGCGTTCATTGGCCCGCGCGCGGAGCAGATGACGGCGTTCGGCCTGAAGCACACGGCGCGCGAGATCGCCGAAGCGAATGGCGTGGCGCTGCTGCCCGGCACCGGCTTGCTGGCCGACGTCCAGGCCGCGCTCGATGCGGCGGCTTCGCTCGGCTATCCGGTCATGCTCAAGAGCACGGCGGGCGGCGGCGGTATCGGCATGTCGCTGTGCCGCGACGCCGCGCAACTCGAAGCGGCCTTCGCCTCGGTCGCGCGGCTCGGCCAGAGCAACTTCGCGAACGCGGGCGTGTACCTCGAAAAATTCGTCGAGCACGCGCGCCATATCGAAGTGCAGATTTTCGGCGATGGCAAGGGCGACGTGATCGCGCTCGGCGAACGCGACTGCTCGGTGCAGCGCCGCAATCAGAAAGTGATCGAGGAAACGCCCGCGCCGGGTTTGAGCGAGGCGGAGCGCACCACGCTGCATGAAACCGCCGTGCGTCTCGCGCGCGCCGTGCAGTACGCGAATGCGGGCACGGTGGAGTTCGTGTTCGACGCGCACGCGCGCGCGTTTTATTTCCTCGAAGTGAATACGCGACTGCAGGTGGAGCACGGCGTGACCGAGCAGGTCTACGGCGTGGATCTCGTCGAGTGGATGATTCGTCAGGCGGAGGGCACGCTCGCGCCGCTCGACGCGCTCGCGCAGTCGCTGAGCGGAGGTCCGCGCGGCGCGAGTGTGCAGGTGCGGATCTACGCCGAAGATCCGAATCGCCAGTTTCAGCCGAGTTCGGGGCTGCTCACGCACGTGAGTTTTCCCGACGACGTGCGCGTGGACACCTGGGTCGATGCGGGCACGGAAGTCAGCGCGTTCTACGATCCGCTGATCGCCAAACTCATCGCCAGCGGCGATACGCGCGAAGCGGCGCTCGCCACGCTCGCGAACGCGCTCGACCGCACGCAGCTCTACGGCATCGAAACCAATCTCGACTATCTGCGCGCCGTGGTCGGATCGGCGACCTTTGCGGCGGGCGAGCAGACCACGGGTTTTCTCGGCCGCTTCGTGTTCGCGCCGCACACCGTCGACGTGCTCGACGGCGGCGTGCAGACGACCGTGCAGCAGACGCCGGGACGCCTGGGCTACTGGGACGTGGGCGTGCCGCCCTCGGGCCCGATGGACGACCGTTCGTTCACGCTCGCGAACGCATTGCTCGGCAACGCGGCCGACGCGGCGGGCCTCGAATTCACGATGGTCGGCGCCACGCTGCGCTTTAACTGCGAGACGCTGTTCGTGCTCGGCGGCGCGCCGCTCGCGGCGTCGCTCGACGGCGCGCCCGTGGCGTTCTGGCAAGTCGTGCGCGCGCGCGCCGGCAGCGTGCTCAAGCTTGGCGGCGTGACGGGCGCGGGCGTGCGCGCGTGCCTCGCGGTGCGCGGCGGCCTGCAGGTGCCCGATTATCTCGGCAGCAAGGCGACGTTTACGCTCGGGCAGTTCGGCGGCCACGCGGGCCGCGCATTGCGCAAGGGCGATGTGCTGCATCTCGCGCCGGGCGCGGGCAAGGGCGAGGCGGGCGCGACGCTGCCGCCCGGCGACGTGCCCGCGCTCACGCACGAATGGGCACTCGCGGTGCTCGACGGCCCGCACGGCGCGCCCGATTTCCTCACGCCCGACGACATCGCGATGCTCTACGACGCGCGCTGGACTGTGCATTACAACTCCAGCCGCACGGGCGTGCGCCTGATCGGGCCGAAGCCGCAATGGGCGCGCACGGACGGCGGCGAAGCGGGCCTGCATCCGTCGAATATTCACGACAACGCCTATGCGATCGGCGCGGTCGATTTCACGGGCGACATGCCGGTGATTCTCGGTCCCGATGGCCCGAGTCTCGGCGGCTTCGTATGTCCCGTGACGGTGGTGGGCGACGAGTTGTGGAAGCTCGGCCAGTTGCGTCCCGGCGATACGGTGCGCTTCGTGCCCGCGAAGGAGAACGCGACGCACGAGTGTGTGCTTCATCGCAGCGAAAGCACCGGCGAAAGCGGAGTCGACGTCGTCTATCGCCGCTCGGGCGATCGCAATCTGCTGATCGAATACGGGCCGCCCGTGCTCGACCTCAAGCTGCGTTTTCGCGTGCACGCGCTGATGAACTGGCTCGCTGAGCATCGCCTGCCCGGCATCGTCGATCTCACGCCGGGGATTCGTTCGCTCCAGGTGCATATCGATCCGGGCACGCTCTCGCTCGACGCGCTGCTCGACCATCTCAAGCATGCGGAAACGCAATTGCCCGCCGTCGATGCAATGCGCGTGCCGAACCGCGTCGTGCATCTGCCGCTCTCGTGGGACGACCCGTCGACGCGCGTGGCCATCGAGCGCTATATGCAGAGCGTGCGGCCCGATGCGCCGTGGTGCCCGAGCAATATCGAGTTCATTCGTCGCATCAACGGGCTGAACAGCATCGACGACGTGAAGCGCATTTTGTTCGACGCGCGCTATCTCGTGCTCGGTCTCGGCGACGTCTATCTCGGCGCGCCGGTCGCCACGCCCGTGGATCCGCGTCATCGGCTCGTCACCACGAAGTACAACCCGGCGCGTACGTGGACGCCCGAAAACGCGGTCGGCATCGGCGGCGCGTATCTGTGCGTGTACGGCATGGAAGGCCCCGGCGGTTATCAGTTCGTCGGCCGCACGGTGCAGATGTGGAATCGCTATCGCACCACGAAGGAATTCGAGGCGGGCAAACCGTGGCTGCTGCGTTTCTTCGACGAGATCCGCTTCTACGAAGTGAGCGAGAGCGAACTCGCGCAGTGGCGCAGCGAATTCATTGCGGGGCGGCGCAGTCTGCACATCGAGGAATCGGTGTTCGACCTCGGCGAATACGAGCGTTTTCTGCGCGACGAAGCCGCGTCGATTGCCGCGTTCAAAGCCACGCAACAAGCGGCGTTCGAAGCGGAACGCGAGCGCTGGCGCGAGGCGGGCCAGGCCGAATACGTCGGCGAGCCGGGCGCGGAAGGCGGCGCGAATGCGCAGTCGCAAACCGAACTCGACGACGATTGCCGCGCGATTGGCGCGGACGTATCGGGCAGCGTGTGGAAGCTGCTGGTCGCGCATGGCGACGCCGTGGAGGAAGGCCAGGACGTGGCGATCCTCGAATCGATGAAGATGGAAGTGACGGTCGCCGCGCCCGCGAGCGGCGTGATCGAAGCGCTCGCCTGCCAGGAAGGCGACGCCGTGACGGCGGGCCAGCGTTTGATGGCGATCCGCGTGAGCGCAACGACAACCGACAGCACGACGACGAGCCCGAGCGGCGAGGAGGCCGCATGCCAATGAATCTGCTTTCCACGACACCGGACGCCGCCGGTCAGCCGATGACGATCGCCGCGTTGCGCGCGCGTTATCTCGACGGCAGCCTCACGCCCGCGCAACTCGTCGAGCGCATCGCGGCGCACACGGCGGGCGACGATCCGCATCGCATCTGGATTCGCGCCCTCACGCGCGACGAGATGATGCGTTACGCCGATGCGCTCGCGAGCCGGGACCCGGCCACGCTGCCGCTCTACGGCATCCCGTTCGCGATCAAGGACAACATCGATCTCGCGGGCGTGCCGACCACGGCGGGCTGTCCCGATTACGCTTACTTGCCGGAGAAAAGCGCACCCGTGGTCGAGCGTTTGATTGCGGCGGGCGCGATTCCGGTCGGCAAGACCAATCTCGATCAGTTCGCCACGGGCTTGTCGGGGCAGCGCTCGCCGTATGGCGCGTGCCGCAACGCGCTTGATCCCGAGTATGCGTCGGGCGGATCGAGTTCGGGCTCGGCGGTCTCGGTGGCGATGGGCCTCGCCGCGTTCTCGCTGGGCACCGACACGGCCGGTTCGGGCCGCGTGCCGGCGGCGTTTCATGGTCTCGTCGGGCTTAAGCCGACCAAGGGCGTGCTGAGCACGCTGGGCGTGGTGCCCGCGTGCCGATCGCTCGATTGCGTGTCGATCTTCGCGCATACCGCCGACGATGCGCAGCGCGTGTTCGCAAGCGCGCATGGCGTGGCGCAGAACGATCCGTATGCGCGCGCGTGGCAGGGCGATCCGGGCGCGCACGCCGCGTTTAAGGGCTTGCGCCTTGGCGTGCCGCGTGCGTCGCAACGCGAATTCTATGGCGATGCGTCGTACGCGCAGGCGTTCGACGCGGCGCTCGACGCGCTGCGTGCAGCGGGCGCGCAACTCGTCGAGATCGACTTCGAGCCGTTTCTCGCGACGGCGCGGTTGCTTTACGAAGGGCCGTTCGTTGCCGAGCGACTCGCCGCGATTCGTCCGTTTTACGAAGCGCATCCCGACGCGCTGCATCCGGTCACACGCGCGATCATCGGCGGCGCGGCACGCTGGAGCGCCGCCGATGCCTTCGCCGCGCAGGACACGCTCGCTGCGCTGCGTATGCAGGCCGAACGCGTGTGGCCCGAGATCGACGCCATCGTCACGCCGACTTCGCCGACCACCTCCACGGTCGCGGAACTCGAAGCCGATCCGATCGGCGTGAATGCACGCTTCGGCTATTACACGAACTTCGTGAATCTGCTCGATCTCTCCGCGCTGGCTGTGCCGGCGGGGCGCTGCGAAAGCGGCGCGCACGCGGGCAAACCGTTCGGCATCACCTTCGTCGGCCGCGCGCACGAAGACGCGAAGCTGCTCGATATCGCGCGTGCGTGGCTGGGCGAAGCGGCGTCGAATGCCACGGTGACGTCGGTTGCGCCTGCGACGGTGCGCGTGGCCGTGGTCGGCGCGCATCTGAGTGGCGAACCGTTGAACGCACAGTTGACGTCGCGCGCCGCGAAGCTCGTTGCCGCGACCACGACATCGAAACACTATCGCCTTTATGCGTTGCCGAAAGCCGCTTCACAAGGCATCGAAAAGCCAGGCCTCGTGCGCGTGGCGCAAGACGGCCACGCAATCGAAGTCGAAGTCTGGGAGATGCCCGTCGAGCACTACGGTTCGTTCGTCGCGCTGATCCCGTCGCCGCTCGGCATCGGCACGCTCGAACTCGCAAATGGTGGCTTCGTGCAGGGCTTTTTGTGCGAGCGTCTCGCGCTCGACGGCGCGGAGGATATCAGCGCGTTTGGCGGCTGGCGCGCGTATCGACGCAGCGCGGCGCAACTGGCCTGAACCCGCTTCGTTTCCACCGACAACGACATCATCAACCGAACCCACGCTGCACTTTTTACACCTGGAGAACCGCAATGAAGACCAAGCACTTCACGTTCGCACGCATCGCGTCGGGGCTCGCGCTCGCGGCGGGCCTTTTCGCCGCCGGTGCGCAAGCCGCGAACGCCGCGCCGCTGCGCATCGGCTATAGCGACTGGCCGGGCTGGGTCGCCTGGCAGGTCGCGATCGACAAGGGCTGGCTCAAGGAAGCGGGCCTCGACGTCAAGTTCGACTGGTTCGACTACGCCGCGTCGATGGATGCATTCGCGGCCAACAAGCTCGACGCGGTGCTCGTGACCAACGGCGACGCGCTCACGATGGGCGCGAACGGCGCGAAGAACGTGATGGCGCTCATCACCGATTATTCGAACGGCAACGACATGGTCATCGCGAAGCCGCCCGCGCGCAAGATTCAGGACCTCAAGGGCAAGAAGATCGGCGTGGAATTCGGCGTGGTCGATCACCTGCTGCTGCTCGACGCGCTGCAACGCGCGGGCATGAAGGAGAGCGATGTGACGCTCGTGAATGCGAAGACGACCGAGACGCCGCAGGTGCTCGCATCGTCGGATGTGGCGGCGATCGCGGCCTGGCAGCCGAACGCGGGCGAAGCGCAGCGCGCGGTGCCGGGCGCGCGTCCGGTGTTCACGTCCGCCGACGAACCGGGCCTGATCTACGACGTGCTGGCGGTGAATCCGGTGAGCCTCGCCGCGCACAAGGCCGACTACGCGAAGCTCGCGAAGGTCTGGTATCGCGTGGTGCATTACATCGAAGATCCGGCCACGCAGGGCGACGCCGTGAAGATCATGTCGGCGCGCGTGGGCCTCACGCCTGCGCAATATCTGCCTCTGCTCAAGGGCACGAAGCTGCTCACGCTGCCCGAAGCGCAACAGGCTTATGTGAACGCCGACGGCTTCAAGTCGCTGTACGGTTCGAGCCGCGCGGCCGATGCGTTCAACGTGAAGTATCAGGTCTACAAGGCGCCGCAGGACGTGAGCGCCTATGTCGATCCGTCGCTCACGAGCAGCCTGAAATAAGCGGCTGAAATAAGCGCTTGAAATAAGAGCGCAAGCGTATTGGCGCGTGACAACCCGCCCCACCAGCAGGAGAGATTCATGGCAGAGATCAGCCAGACCGGAGTGTTTGCAGTGCGCCGCGAGCTGACGCCGCGCGGCAAATGGATGTTGGGACTCGGCTCGTTTCTGCTGCCGCTGCTGGTGTGGTGCGTGGTGAGTTACGCGCCTTTCGTCTGGCATCCGCAGATGTTGATTACGCAGCCCGGCAGCGTCGACTATTTCCAGCCGGGCATGCGGGTCGATAAGGCGATTTTCGCCGACGAACTCGCGCACGCGCGCGAGGGACACACGGCGCTGCCGACGGGCGTGCCCGCCAATCCCGTGTATCTGCCCGCGCCGCATGAAGTGCTGCGCGCGTTCTACACCGCGTTCACGACGCCGCCCGCTTCGGCGGACGGCGTGTGGCTGCATCAGAGTTTGTGGCACAGCATCCAGATTATTTTCTGGGGCTTTCTCGTCTCTTCGCTGATCGGCGTGCCGGTCGGCATCGTGTGCGGCACGTATAGCGTGCTCGCGCGCTTGCAGGAACCGTTCTTCGAGTTCTTCCGCTATTTGCCCGCGCCCGCATTCGGCGCGCTGATGGTGGCCGTGCTCGGCATTTACGATGCGCCGAAGATCGCCATTATCGTGATCGGCACGCTGTTCCAGCAGGTGCTGATCATTGCGAACACCACGCGCAAGCTCGAATTCGGCCTGCTCGAAGCGGCCATGACGCTCGGCACGTCGCGTCTGAAACTGCTCACGCATGTGGTGGTGCCGGGCATTTTGCCGGACCTGTATCGCGATCAACGCATTCTGCTCGGCTGGGCGTGGACTTATCTGATCGTGGCGGAACTCGTGGGCACGAGTTCGGGCATCACGTGGTACATCACGCAGCAGGCGCGTTACCAGCATTTCGACAACGTCTATGCCGCGATCATGATGATCGGCATCATCGGGCTTGGCACCGACATCGTGCTCGCGTTCCTCGGACGCAAGCTGTTTCCGTGGGACCGCACGCTGAAGGCCTGATTTTCCAGGCTGACAGTTTCCAGGCTCACAGCACCGCTCACCGTTCGCGCACGCATCGCGTTTTCACATCACAGGACGCCGCCATGTTCAATCCGCAGCCCGTTCCCGACTATCTCCTGCAATCCGAGGCCGTGCGCGAGCGTTTCGCGCGCCTGAAGGCACGCGAGCCGATTCTCGAAGTGCGCAATCTCACCAAGCGTTTTTCGACGCCGCAAGGCGAGCACACCGCGCTGTCCAACGTCAGCTTCACCACGCACAGGCGCGAATTCGTCTGCGTGATCGGGCCGTCGGGTTGCGGCAAGTCCACGCTGATCCGTATGCTCGCGGGTCTCGAAACGCAGACCTCGGGCGAAGTGCGCGTGAACGGCAAGGCCGTGCGCGGACCGGGCGCCGATCGCGGCATGGTGTTTCAGGGCTATACGCTGTTTCCGTGGCTGACCGTGAAGAAGAACGTGATGTTCGGACTCCGTATGAATGGTCAGGGCGCGGCGCAGGCGGAGCGCGAAGCGTTGCAATGGCTCGATCTCGTGGGGCTGGAGAAGTTCGCCAATGCGTATCCGCACCAGCTTTCCGGCGGCATGAAGCAGCGCGTGGCGATTGCGCGGGCGCTCGCGAACCGGCCCGGCATCCTGCTGATGGACGAGCCGTTCGGTGCGCTCGATGCGCAGACGCGCGCGAAGATGCAGGCGCATCTGCTCGATATCTGGCGCAATGTCGACATCACGATTTTCTTTATCACGCACGATCTGGACGAAGCGATTTTTCTCGCCGATCGCATTCTGGTGCTCAAGGCGAATCCAGGCGAAGTGCAGGAGCTGATCGAGGTGCCGGTGCCGCGTCCGCGCAGCTATGCGCAGTTCACGTCCCCGGAATTTCTCGCGACGCGCGCGCGGCTCGACGCGCTGATTCATCCGCCCGCGCAAGCCGAATCCGACGACGACGCGAGCGTGAAGCCGCACATGATCCGTCTCACCGATATTCACGACTCGGTCGAATAAGCGGTCGAATAACCGAGCCGCGCCATGACCGACGCCGGAATGTTTTCCGGCGTCACGACCACGACCGACGAAGACGTCGACACAGCCGAAGCCGGCAGCAGCTTGTGAAACGCCATGACGTGATGGCAGGCCGCGCGCAGATCCTGCCGTAATTCATGATGCAGAACGGCGTGAATCTGGCCATCGCGCAGCAGACGCACGTTGTCGCGGTCGAGATCGTGGCCGATGAAGCAGACCGGATGTTGTTTCCGCTCCGGTTGTCGTTTCGGTTGCCGTTGCGCGAGCGCGCGCAGGATTGCGGGATTGCCGCCGCCCATCGAATAGACCGCGGCGATTTCGCCATGCTGCGCAAGCGCCGCGTGCACGCGCGCTTCGGTGGGCGCGTCGAGTCCGTGCCCGCCGCTCGCATCGACGATCTCCAGATGCGGATAGCGCGCCTCCAGCGCGTGGCGAAAGCCGATTTCGCGTTCTTCCTCGCCGCGAAAGCGTTCGTCGCTCATCGTGACGAGCACGCGGCCCCGCTGTGCGCGCGTCCATTGCCCGATGAGATACGCCGCCGTCGCGCCCGCCACGCGATTGTCCAGACCCGCATAGGCCACGCGGCCCGAATCGGGCAGATCGGTGAAGAGCGTAATGACCGGAATGCCGCGCTGTTGCAGCTCGCCGATGGCGGCCGCAATGGCGGGCACGTCGCGCGCCTTGAGCAGCACGCCGTGACTGCCGCGCCGCGCAATCGCCGCGAGCGTGGCCACGACTTCTTCGGTGCCGATGGTCTCGCGCAGATCGAAGCGCGGCCGGAACACGGCGGGATGCAGGCCGGGCAATTCGGCGTCGAGCGCGTCGCGGATCTCGTTCGCGAAACGCGCGGGCGCTTCGACCACCACATCGACGACGAGCTTGCGGCCCGTGCGCGCCATCTGCAATTGCTGATCTTCCAGCTCGCGTATGGCCTGCTCGACGCGCCGCCGCGTATGGTCGCGCACATGCGCGCGGCCGTTGAGCACGCGATCGACGGTGGCCGGGCCAACGCCGGCCTGAAGCGCGATCTCCTTGACCAGAAAGCGGTGCGCCACGAACCTCACCTCGGTCTTGATGGTTTTTTGATGGATTCATGATAGCCCAGCGCCGCCGCGAGCCGCTATGCTGGGTTTCATCACGATAAAAGCCGCAGGAGACGCGATGAATCACCGAGGCATCGAAATGGCCGCGCAGGCGGTGCAAACGGCGCACGCCTACACGGAGCAGGCGTGCTCGCTGGAGGAATTCGCCGCGCTGATCGAACAGCCGGCACACGTCCCCCGTTTCACGAGCGAGATTCAGCAGAAGATTCCGCTCTACGATTGCGCGGCGCTGGCGGCCAGTCTCGCCGATCCAGCGCGCCGCGCCGCGTTGCTGGCCGAGTGGGCGCAGGTGCTCGACGCAGGCGCGGGCGTGTTCGTGTTGCGCGGCGCGTATGTCGATCCCGCGCCCGTCGATGCCGCGACCGCCGTGTTCGAGACGATCATCGCGAGCGAGCGCACGCAAGGCATTGGTGCGGGCGATCACTTCGCGAAGGCGGGCGCGAACGACCGCATCTGGAATGCGCAGGAGAAACTCTGCGTGCGCGCGCCCGAAGTATTTGCGCGCTATTTCGCCAATCCGGTGCTCGCGGCGGCTTCCGAAGCGTGGCTCGGGCCGGGTTATCAGATGACGTCGCAGGTCAACGTCGTGCGTCCGGGCGGCGAAGCGCAGCGCGCGCATCGCGACTATCACCTCGGTTTTTTGAGCGTGGAGGAGGCGCAGCGTTTTCCGGCGCACGTGCATCGCGTATCGGCGTATCTCACGTTGCAGGGCGCGGTGGCGCACAGCGACATGCCGGTCGAAAGCGGGCCGACCAGGCTGCTGCCGCATTCGCAACGTTACGCGCCCGGTTATGTCGCGTGGCGGCGGGAGGATTTTCGCGCGTATTTCGAGGCGCATTGCGTGCAGTTGCCGCTTGCGAAAGGCGACGCGCTGTTTTTCAACCCGGCGCTTTTTCACGCGGCGGGCGCGAATCGCACCGCCGACGTGCAGCGCATGGCCAATCTGTTGCAGGTGTCGTCGCCGTTCGGGCGCGCGATGGAAACCGTGAACCGGCGACGCATGAGCGAAGCGGTGTTTCCCGTGTTGCGCGAGGCGCGAGCGAGCGGCGCGTGGTCGGCGGCGGAAATCGAAGCGGTGATCGCGTCGTGCGCCGAGGGCTATCCGTTTCCCACCGATCTCGACCGCGACCCGCCGTTGGGCGGACTCGCGCCGCCGAGCCAGCAAGCTATCGTGCGTCAGGCACTCAAGGAAAACTGGACCGACGCCGCGCTTCGTGACGCGTTGCGCGCTTACGATGCGAAGCGCGGCATGGTGGAAGATTAACCGCGGGACACTAACGCCTCAACGAAATGCCCGCATCTGCGAAGTCATCAATTGCAGCATCTTGTTGGCGGCGACCGAGAGTTTGCGGCCCACGCGCGTGACCATATGCGCTTCGGCGTTCTCCAGAATCGGATGCGCGATGTCGATCGCGAACAGTTCCTTCGCCTGCAATTCGGCGGCCACGGCGAATGACGGCATCACCGCGACGCCCAAACCTGAGCGCACGAATTCCTTCAGGATGGCGAACGAATTGGTTGTGACCGTGGGCGCGAGCTTGACGCGTTCCGCGTATTCGACGGCTTCGAGCATTTGCCGCGTGCCATAGGACGGATGCGTGGCGGCCAGCGGATACGCCGCAATCTGCTGCACCGTGAGCACCTTGTGCGTGCGGCGCGGAAAATCCGGCCCGACGATCGCCATCATCGGCTGCCGCTTCGAGGCGCGCGAGACGAGCTTGGGCTCGGCGGGCGGATTGTAGACGAGGCCGATTTCGCCTTCGTCGTTCGAAATCTTGCGGATCACGTCATTGGTGCCGCCCACGTCCAGATTCACGCGGATGCCCGGAAACTGGCGGCAGAACTGCTGCATCGGTCCGGCGAGCAGGTCGGAGACGAAGCCTTCGCCCAGCACCACGTTCACTTGCCCCGTTTTCATGCCGCGCAATTCTTCGAGCCGCGAGAGCAGGTCGTCGCGGTGCGCGAGCTGCTCGCGGAAATATTCGATCACGCAGCGCCCGGCCTCGGTGGGCGTGACGCCGCGCGCGTGGCGCTCGATCAGCGCAGCGTCCAGTTCCTGCTCCAGCAGGCCGATCTGGCGGCTCACGGCGGACGGCGCCACGTCCAGCCAGTCGGCGGCCGCGCGGATCGTGCCGCAGCGCACCGCCTCGTAAAAATAGACGATCCGGCTGTCGGTCAGGGTGTCGCTCATCGTCGTGCTCGGGGTAAAGGATCGGGCGAGTGTTCTAAAAATTAGAACAAAACCAATATTGGATGAGATTGATTATACGGCTCGCGTCGCCGAACATGAGGTCAATCGAGCGCCGGCGGGGCTTTGCCGCCGGCCGAACCAAGGGTTTTTCTGGAGACGCGCATGAAAACGGTAGGCGTGATTGGTCTGGGCAATATGGGGCGCGGCATGGCCGGCTCGCTGCAACGCGGCGGTTTTAACGTGCTGGGCTTCGACGCGGCGCCGGGCGTGGCCGCCGCGCTGGCGGAGCAGGGCGTGGTGAGCGCGCGCGAGTCGATCGCCGAGATCGCCCGCGACGCCGACGTGCTGTTGCTCTCGCTGCCGACCTCGGCGATCGTCGAGCAAGTGGTGCTCGGCGAACACGGCGTGCTCGCGAATGCGCGCCCCGGCACGATCGTGATCGACACCACCACCGCCGATCCGGACAGCACGCGCCGCGTGGCCGCGGAGCTGGCGGAGCGCGGCATCGGCTTCATCGACGCTCCCGTGAGCGGCGGCCCGAAGGGCGCGGCCACCGCGACCATGACGATGGTGCTCGGCGGCGCGGACGCGCATATCGCAGCCGTCACGCCGATCCTCGAAACCATCAGCGCGAAACGCGTGCACGTCGGGCCGGTCGGCGCGGGTCACGTCACCAAGCTGCTCAACAATCTGCTGACCGGCGTGCATCTGCTGGTCGCGAGCGAAGCGGTGCGCACGGCGCGCGCGGCGGGCGTCGATCCCGAGAAGCTCGTCGATGCGCTCAACGGCGGCTCGGGCCGCAACAGCGCGACGCTCACGAACTACCCGACGTGGATCTTCAATGGCGCGTTCGACTCCGGCTTCACGATGAAGCTGATGCGCAAGGACGTGCGCCTCGCGATGGCGCTGCTCGACAAGATGGACAGCCACGCGCCGGTCGCGCGCGAAGCGGGCCGTCTGTGGGCCGAAAGCGCGGCGTCGATTGGCGACGCGGAGGATTTCAACCGCATCGTCGAGTTCGTCGAAACGGTGGCTCAGGACTGAGCGCCGCCGCTTTTCGCCATCACGCACCCACTCATCAGCACGTAATCAGCACGGAATCACGGACATGACCCAGCACGCAGACCTCTTGCTCGCCGCGTTCGCGCACTTCTTCCCGGGCGCGAAGACGCTCGGTTCGTATATCGACGGAGAACTGGTCGAAGGCCAGGGCGAACCGGTTCAGCTTTACGACGCGGCCACCGGCCTCGCCTCGCTCACCTACCGCGACGCGGGCGCGGCGCTCGTCGATCACGCCGCATCGAGTGCGCGCCGCGCGCAACGCGAATGGTGGGCGCTCACGCACATGGCGCGCGGTCGCGTGATGAACGACGTCGCGCGCGCGATCCGCGCCCAGGTCGAACCGATGGCGCGGCTGGAATCGCTGGGCTCGGGCAAGCCGATCCGCGATTGCCGCGGCGAAGTCGCCAAGGTCTCGGAGATGTTCGAGTACTACGCGGGCTGGACCGACAAGTTCTACGGCAGCGTGATTCCGGTGCCCACTTCGCACCTCAATTACACGCGCCGCGAACCGGCCGGCGTGGTGCTGCAGATCACGCCCTGGAACGCGCCGGTGTTCACCTGCGGCTGGCAGGTCGCGCCCGCCGTCGCGATGGGCAACAGCGTGCTGCTCAAGCCTTCGGAACTGACGCCGTTCACCTCGCTCGCGCTCGCACGCATCGCCGAGCAGGCCGGTCTGCCGCGCGGTCTCGTGAACGTGCTGGCCGGTTTCGGTCACACGGTCGGCCAGGCGGCCATCGCGCATCGCACGGTCAGCAAGGTCGTGTTCGTCGGCTCGCCCGCGACCGGCGCGCGCATCGCCGAAGCGGCCGCGCGCCGCGTGGTGCCGTGCGTGCTCGAACTGGGCGGCAAATCGGCGAATATCGTGTTCGCGGATGCCGACCTCAAGCGCGCGGCGCTGACCGCCCAGGCCGCGATTTTCGCGGGCGCCGGCCAGAGCTGCGTCGCCGGGTCGCGTCTGCTGGTGCAGCGCGCCGTGTACGACGAATTCGTGGCGATGGTGGCCTCGGGCGCGAAGCAGATTCGCGTGGGCGCGCCGCTCGACGACGCGACCGAAGTCGGGCCGATCAACAATCGCAAGCAATACGATCACGTGATGTCGATGATCGCGCGCGGCGTGGCGGACGGCGCGACGCTCGCGGCCGGTTCGGCCGAGCGCGGCGACGGCGGCTATTTCGTCGCGCCGACTGTGCTCGCGGGCGTGACGAACGACATGGACG
Source organism: Paraburkholderia tropica (assembly GCF_014171495.1). Classification (NCBI taxonomy): domain Bacteria; kingdom Pseudomonadati; phylum Pseudomonadota; class Betaproteobacteria; order Burkholderiales; family Burkholderiaceae; genus Paraburkholderia; species Paraburkholderia tropica. Next base: position 557,032 of record NZ_CP049136.1, on the reverse strand, counting down.
TGGCGCGCACCGAGATCTTCGGGCCGGTGGTCGCGGCGATTCCGTTCGACACCGAAGAAGAAGCCGTGGCGATTGCCAACGACACCGACTTCGGCCTCGCGGGCGCGGCCTGGACGACCGACGTGGCGCGCGCGCATCGCGTCGCCGCGCAGGTCAACGCGGGCACGTTCTGGGTGAACGGCTACAAGACCATCAACGTGGCGTCGCCGTTCGGCGGCTACGGCCTGAGCGGCTATGGCCGTTCGAGCGGCGTCGAGGCGCTGTACGAGTACACGCAGACCAAGAGCGTGTGGGTCGAGACGGCGGAAGCGCCGCCGACCGCATTCGGCTATCTGTAACACGGGCGCACGCGCGGCCTGGACGAAGGAGACTGAGATGGAGCACACCATGGGGATCGAACGGCAGCAGGCCGGCGGCAGCGGCACGGCCAAGGTCATGCTGTACGCGGCGGGCATTCTGCTGATCGCGGAAGCAATCGGGTCGTTCACGTTCAAGATCGGGCCCGGCAAGGTCGTGCTGCTGCCGATGATCTGGGCGCTGCTGCTGGGCGCGGCGCTCGGCCTCGCGAGCGAGCGCTGGAAAAGCGCGGCGCGTCTCGACACGTCGAATCAGTTTCTCGCGGCGGCCATTCTGCAACCGGCGCTGCTGCTGTTCGTCTCGAAGCTCGGGCTGATGGTCGGCAGCGCATTGCCGAAGCTCGCGGCGGCGGGCTGGGCGCTCGCGTTCCAGGAGTTCGGGCACTTCGTCGGCACGATTTTGCTGGGCTTGCCGCTCGCGCTGCTGCTCGGCATCAAGCGCGAAGCGATCGGCGCGACCTTCTCGGTGGGCCGCGAGCCGAGCCTCGCGATCATCGGCGAGAAGTACGGCATGGATTCCGCCGAAGGGCGCGGCGTGCTGGCCGAATACCTGACCGGCACCGTGTTCGGCGCGGTGTTCATCGCGATCTTCGCGGGCTTCGTCGCGAGCCTCGGCATCTTCGATCCGCTCGCGATGGCGATGGGTTCGGGCGTCGGCTCGGGCAGCATGATGGCGGCCGCGTCGGGCGCGATCGCCGCGCAGCAGGACGCCGAAACCGCGAAGTCGGTGCTCGCGTTCGCGGCGGCCAGCAATCTGATCACGACGACCATCGGCACGTATTTCACGCTGTTCATCTCGCTGCCGCTCGCGGTCTGGGGTTATCGCGTGCTCGAACCGCTGATCGGCCGCACGACGAAGGCGTCGACCCAGGACGACGCGAGCGCGCGTCCGTCGCTCGGCGACTTGCAGACCGAAGCGCCGTCGCTCGGCTATGGCGGCAAGCTGCTCGCGTGGGTCGTGACCGCCGCGATGGCGCTCGTGTGCGACTGGATGGCGCACGGCACCACGCCGCTGGTCGGGCTGCCCGGCATCGCGATCATGGTGGGCGCGACCATCGTCGGCGACGCGCTCGCGCGCGTGACCGGCAGCAAGATTCCGGCCGTCTGCTGGGTCTCGGTGGTGGCGATGTTCCTGACTTCGCCGTGGTGCCCGTGGGGCACGCAGATTTCGGCCCTCAGCGCGCACAACGATTTCCTTGGCGTGACCACGCCGATGCTGGCCTTCGCGGGCCTCTCGATCGCGAAGGACATTCCGGCGTTCCGCCGCCTCGGCTGGCGCATCGTGCTGGTGTCGTTCGTCGCCAACGCGGGTACGTTCATTGGCGCGACGCTCGTCGCCCAGCTCTTCCACATCTGATTTCACGCGCCTGCGCGCCCGTACCGCCTTCGTGCGGCGACGGGCGCGCGGCGCTTTCTTCCGCTTTCCTCCGCATGAAACTGATCGATTCCATTCAGGCGAACGCCGGCGCGTTGCAGGCGATCCGCCGCGATATTCACGCTCATCCCGAGATTGGCTACGACGTGCAGCGCACCGCCGCGCTGGTGGCCGGGCGGCTCGAACAATGGGGCTTCGCGGTCACGCGCGAAGTCGGCAAGACGGGCGTTGTGGGCACGCTCACGCGCGGCACGAGCACGCGCGCCATCGGTCTGCGCGCCGACATGGACGCGCTGCCGGTGCAGGAGGCCAACACCTTCGCGCATCGTTCGACGGTGGCGGGCGCGATGCACGCGTGCGGCCACGACGGCCACACGGCGATGCTGCTCGGCGCGGCGCAACACCTGGCCGCACACGGCGCGTTCGACGGCACCGTCAACGTGATTTTCCAGCCCGCCGAGGAAGCGGGCGGCGGCGCGCGCGCGATGATCGACGACGGTCTGTTCGAGCGTTTTCCGTGCGATGCCGTGTTTGGCCTGCACAACTGGCCGGGCATTCCGGAGGGCGATTTCGCGGTGCGTCCGGGCGCGCTGATGGCTTCGACGAGCCTCTTTCGCATCACGCTGCGCGGCGCGGGCTGTCACGCGGCCATGCCGCATCTGGGCCGCGATCCGGTGTTCGCGGCGGGGCAGGTGCTGAGCGCGCTGCAGGGCATCGTCACGCGCAACCGCAATCCGATCGACGGCGCGGTGCTGTCCGTCACGCAGATTCACGCGGGCGAGGCGCTCAACGTGGTGCCGACCGACGCGTGGCTCGGCGGCACCGTGCGCACGTTCTCCGACGAAACGCTCGATCTGATCGAGCGCCGCATGAAGGCGGTGGTGGCGGCGACGGCGTCGGCGTTCGACTGCGAGAGCGAGGTCGATTTCGAGCGCCAGTATCCGGCGACGATCAACGATCCCGCGCAGACCGCGCTGGCGGTCGAGGTGATGCGCGACCTGGTCGGCGACGAGCACGTGAACGCCACCGCCGAACCGACGATGGCCGCCGAAGACTTCTCGTTCATGCTGCGCGCGAAGCCGGGCTGCTATGCGTTCATCGGCAACGGCAGCGGCGATCATCGCGCGGTGGGGCACGGCGCGGGTCCGTGTCTGCTGCATAACGCGAGCTACGATTTCAACGATGCGCTGCTGCCCGTGGGCGCGAGTTACTTCGTGAAGCTCGCCGAGCGTTTCCTCGGCTGAAATTCGACGTTCGACGTTCGACGTTCGACGCTCGACATTCGCCGCGCGCGCCGCGCATCCTCACGGCGCGCTCGTCCTGATTTCGCCGACTTCGCAGGCTTGCGCGTCGCGCCATTCGTCCTGGGCGCGCACGCGCGCGAGGAACGCGAACGCCGCGAGCGCGCAGACCAGCGTGATGCCCGCGAGCACCTGCAACAGCACGCCGAACGCCGTGCGATAGCTCGCTTGCAGCGCCGCGTGCGCGACGCCCGGCAACAGCGCGCTCGCGTTCGCGAGATCGCCGGTGGCGAGGCGCGCGGCCGCGGCGTTGAGCGTCGCCGTATCGGCATGCGTTGTCAGCGCGTGCAGATGCCCTTGCGCGAGCGCCGCGAGCAGCGCGTTCACGACCGCGAGCGCGATGCCTTCGCCCGCCACGCGCGTCGTGCTGAAAATGCCGGTCGCCATGCCCGCGCGCGACTTCGGCACCACGCTCACCGACAAACCGTCCATCAATCCCCACGGCAATCCCGCGCCCACGCCAATCGCGATCATCGCCCAGGTTGCGCCGCCGGCGCTCGCAGGCGTCGCGCCGCCCACGTCGTGCAGCGTGCTGCCGAGCGCGAGCAGACCGGCGGCCGCGATCGTCAAGCCGATACCCGAAATCACGCCCGCCGAGAGCCAGCGCGTGAGCGCCGCGGCGATGAAGGGCATGACGAGCATCGGCGCCGACAAGGCCAGCATCAGCAGGCCCGCGTGCGTTTCGCTTACGCCGTCGATGCCGATGAAGCGCAGCGGCAGCATCACCAGCAGCACGATATAGCCGTAGCAGGTCGCAATCGGCAGCACCTGCACGCCGACGAAACGCGGATAGCGAAACAGCGAGAGATCGAGCATGGGCCGTGCGACGCGCGTTTCCACCGCCACGAACGCGAGCGCGCACACGGCGCAGGCCGCGAGCAGCGCGAGCACGGGCGCGGAGGTCCAGCCGCGCGTGGGCGCTTCGATCACGCCGCATGTGAAGGCCGTGAGCGCCGCGGTGAACGTGAGCGTGCCTGCGAGGTCGAGTTGGCGCGCGTGCGGATCGCGCGACTCGCGCATGCGCGGCACGCCGAAGACGAGCGACAGCGCGCCCGCCACGGCGCCCGTCGCGAAGATCGCGCGCCAGCCGAACTGCGCGATCAAACCGCCTGCGATCACCGGTCCGAACGCGAGCCCGATGCCGAAGGTCGCCCCGAGCGTGCTGAAGGCGCGCGTGCGGGCGTGGCCGTCGAATTCCTGCGCGAGCGCGGCGGTGCCGCCCGCGAGCGCCGCGGCTGCCGCCATGCCCTGCGCGCCGCGCAACAGATCGACGACGATCGACGGCGCGAAGCCGAGCGCGAGCGAACTGAGCGTAAAGCCCGCCACGCCCCAGGCGAAGATGCGCTTGCGGCCGTAGCGGTCGGCGAGCGTGCCCGCCGCCATCAGCAGGCTGCCGAAGGCGAGCATGAACGCGTTGGTGATCCAGTTCATGGCGACGGCGCTGCCGCCCAGATCGCGCCCGATGGCGGGCGTGGCGACCGCGCCGCCCGAAAATGCGAGCGGCATGGCGAGCGCCGCGATACAGACGGCGCCGAGCACGACGAGGCGTCGCGCCGGGTCGCCGGGGTGGGAAGGTTGCATCACGCTCCTCCTGAGTGCTTGAATGCTGGAGCGAGTCACGATAATTCGGATTCAATCGGCGAAAAAGAAGGTGCCGTTCCGTAAATTGCGGCGCTATATTCCGCAATACGTCGGCAAAGATCGGATCAAATCGGGGTATGGACAATCTCAACGGCATCGTCGCGTTCGTGCGCACGGCGGACACGCTCAGCTTCGTGGCGGCGTCGCGGCATCTGGGCATTTCGGCGTCGGCGGTCGGCAAGACCATTGCGAAGCTCGAACGCTCGCTGGGCGTGCGCCTCTTTCACCGCACCACGCGCCGCGTGACGTTGACCGAGGAGGGGCGGCGCTTTTACGAAAGCTGCCAGCGGATTCTCGACGAACTGCGCGACGCCGAAGCGATGCTTTCGCAGGCCGCGCAGACGCCGCGCGGGCGGCTGCGCGTGAGCCTGCCCGTGATCGGCTACCGCTTTTTGCTGCCGGTCTTGCCCGCGTTCGGCGCGCGGTATCCGGAGATCGAACTCGACCTCGATTTCAACGACCGTCTCGTGGATGTGGTGGATGGCGGTTTCGACGCCGTGATCCGCAGCGGCGCGCTCACCGATTCGAGCCTGATGTCGCGCCGCCTCGGACCGTTTCGCTTCGTGCTGTGCGCGTCGCCCGATTACGCGGCGCGCTTCGGCCTGCCGGGCTCGCTCGCGGACCTCGCGCGGCATCGTTGCGTGCGCTACCGCTTTCCGACCACGGGCAAATTGCAGCCGTGGACGCTCGAAGCCGACGGCACGGAGCCGCCCCACCTCGGCGCGGCGATGACGTGCAACAACATGGAAGCGTTGCGCGGCGCGGTGATCGCGGGCTTCGGCATCGGCTTCATGCCCGACTTTCTCGCGCGCGAGGCGCTCGAATGCGGCTCGCTCGTGACCGTGCTCGACGACCACACGATCGCGCCCGGTCAGTTTTCGATTCTCTGGCCCTCGAACCGGCAACTGATGCCGAAGCTGCGCGTATTTGTCGACTTCATGTGCGAGCAGCTGTTTCGCGAGAGCTGATTCAGGCGTCGCGATCCGAGACGATCGCCCAGCGTTCGTGATCGCGCCAGATGCCGCCGATCCGCAGATAGCGCGGCGAAAACCCTTCTTTGCTGAAGCCCACGCGGCGCACCAGCGCGATCGACGCGCTGTTTTCCGGCTGGATATTCGCTTCGAGCCGGTGCAGGCCGAGATCGTCGAAGGCGTAGGCCACGGCGGCGCGCAGTGCTTCGGTCATCCGCCCCGTGCGCGCGAAACGCGCCATGCCGTAGTAGCCCAGATACGCGCTCTGAAACACGCCAGCGACGATCTCGCTGAGATTGATGACGCCGACAATGCCGCCGCTCGCGGCCTCGCGCGCAATCAGGCTCGCGTTCGGGCCGCTCAGACCGCGCCCGAACCAGGCGTCGAAACCCGCCTGATCCGTGAAGGACGTGACCCAGGGCAGATGATGGGACTGGCTTTCGAGGTTCGCGGCAATCAGGTCGGGCGCGTCGGCGCGCGTGACGCGGTTCAGCAGAATGGGGCGCATGGGGATCGGGAATTCGGGGCAAAAAGGCGGGAGGGAAAGATAGCAAATTCTCTGGTCGCTCAATAAAAAATGGTGCCGAAATTCTCTAAGGCGGGCTTATTCGGGGCGCTATTCGCATGCGTTATCGACGCTATCCAAATTGCATAAAAAATCGCCGAAATCCGGGTAGACGAATGATTCGAACGGGCGAGTATCGTCATGCGCCCGAACAGACGGCCACACGCTATGGGTTTTCTCTAGAGTTGAAGGATCGCCGGTCATGCACGAGCGGCGATACCGCGCCGATTTCAGGCGCAACCTCAACCCAAGGAAAATTAGATGAGCACGACTTATCACCACGAACTCGCTGCGGAGTTCAAGCTTGCCGACGTCAACCTGGGCGATGTCCACGCGCCGTTAGCACTCAAACGTACGATTCATCCTGAATCGATCCGCGACAACCTGCCGGTCGGTCAGGGCGGCATTGGCTTTCTTTTTCATGCCACCGACTGGGAGACGCTTTCATTCTCATTCCATAACGTCAAGACGCGTAATGAGGCATTCGAGGAAGAGCTGTGGCGCACGCCGCCTTTCATTGCGTCGCCGATTTATTCGGGCACGCAAATGATCGGCGCGAATATCGCCTGTCCCGTACCGCTTGAAATGTGGCTCGGCAGTCCGCGCGGCATCAAGCGCTTTCGCGAGACGCAATTTTTTCCGGCACTCGAACTGGCGCGCCGCGCGGGTCTGAACATGGTGGCGATGGGCGCGTCCACGCCTTATGCCTGCAATTACGGCGCGCTGCCGCGTCCGATCAAGCCGCCTCATATCACGACCGGTCACGCGGCCACGGCGGCGATGCTCAAGGAATGGGCCATGCACTGCTGCAACGAAGTCGGGCTCGATTTCGGCAAGACGCGGCTCGCGTTGTTCGGCGCGGCGGGACGGCTCGGCACGACGGTCGCGCGCTACGCGACGTACAAGGACGCACCGAAGGAGCTGATCCTGATCGATCTGCCCGACAAGGTGAATTTGTTGCACGATCAAGCGAAGGAATTGCTGGCCTCGGATCTGCTGGGGCACACGAAAGTGTCCGTGCATACCTTCAGCCCCGACACGCCGCTGCCACAATTCGACGGCGCCATTCTCGCGAGCAGCACCAGCGTGCCGTATTTGACCGCCGCCGACCTCAAACGCGCGCAGTTCTGGATTGACGATTCGCATCCGCGTGCGGCGAGTGTCGAAGCGGAACTCGCTTCGCGTGGCCATACGCTATATATTGAGTGTTTTGCCCGTGGCCCGGTTGGGCTCGATACGGCATTCCCGTTCCGCTTACCGTCCACTCGCGATTGCTATACCTGCTTTGCCGAAGGTTATGCCGCGTGGCAAGAGGGCATTGCGTCCGATTTCATTATCGGCAGTCCGCCCGTGTGGTCCGTATCCTATACGCATGGACTGGTAAAGAAATACGGTTTTTCAGTCGGGCCATTTCACGGGAAAAATGGCTTGCCGATCGAAATGGATATGCGCCATGACGGCAAACCGGAACTGGTAGGACCATAACGATTAACGGAGGCCCAATCGTGATGTCGCGCGAGCGCATGGGGGAGATGCTGGAACGTAGCCGGCTGGCTATCCGATGGGGAGGCATATTGGGCCTCCTGTGCCACCCCATCTATTACCTGGTCTGGACCTATGTCCTGCCGCAGCCCTACGATAATCTCGCCCTGCGTTTGAGCGCGGCGCTCGTTTGCGTGCCGTTGATCTTCCAGGCGTACTGGCCGCGGCGTTTCAATCATTACCTGCTGCTTTACTGGCACGCCTGCCTGATTTACGTCTTGCCGTTCGTCTGCACGTTTCTGGCTATTCGTAATGGATTTTCGACGATGTGGATGATGACGGAAGTCATGATGATTTTTATCATGGCGCTCTGCATCGACAGTCCGCTTTTACTGATGGCCTGTATTGGTGTCGGCGTGGCAACCAGTTCGGTGGCGGCGGTGGTTACGTCGCCCGTTCCTGTTGTGCTGAGCACGGCCAATCAATCCGATCTCGCCTTGCTGCCCGTGGTGATGTTGTGCAGCATGGCATTCAGTCATGCAATCAGCATCGGGCGTATTTTCGTTGAAAAGAATCGGGTATTGCAGGCGCTTGCAGGATCTATTGCGCATGAAATGCGTAATCCGCTGAGCCAGTTGAAACACGTGCTCGAAAACGTCGAGGAAAATCTGCCCGCGGCCACCGAGCCGAATCGTCCTGCGGTGCTGTCGCACGACAAGGCCGCTGCGCTTTACCGGCATCTCGCGCAGGGCAAAACGTCGATCGAGCGCGGTCTGCGCATTATCGCCATGACGCTGGACGAAGTGAGCGCCAAACCCATTCGCTCGGACCGTCTCGCGTATCTGAGCGCGGCGGCCACCACGCGCAAGGCGCTTGAAGAGTTCGGTTTCGACGACGAAGACGAACGCAGCAAAGTCAAGCTGCTCGTGCGTGAAGACTTCACCTTCAAGGTCGACGAAACGGTTTATCTGTTCATTCTCTTCAATCTCATGAAGAACGCGCTGCATCACATGGCGGCGCGCGCATCGTCCACGTTGACGCTCACGGTCGAGCGGCAAAGCATTATCGTGCGCGATACCGGTTCCGGTATTGCGCCTGAGATGCTCGCGCATCTATTCGAGCCGTTTCGCACGTCCGGCAATTCGGCGGGAACGGGGCTCGGTCTCGCCTATTGCCAGCGCGCGATGCAGGCGTTTGGCGGCACTATCGCGTGCCGCTCCGAAGTGGACAAATTCACGGAATTCGCGCTGCATTTTCCGGCGATTCCCGATCGTGAAGTGGCCGAATACGAGCGCGAAATGCTCGATCGCGCGCGTCCGGTTTTCGAAGGCAAGCGCATTCTGCTCTGCGACGAGGACGTGTATCAGCGCGCGAAAACGCGTCGCGTGCTGGCGGGCATGGGCGCACAGGTCAGCGAGGCCGACAACGGCCAGCTCGCGCTGGCCATGCTGCGCGAGCGCGGCGGCGAGCATTACGACCTCGTGCTGATCGAAGCGAACATGCCGGCGCTCGACGGCTATGCGGTCGCGGAGCGCATTCGCGCGTCGAATCATCGGGCGATCCAGAACATCCTGATCGCGGGCTTTGCGGCGCAGCCCGGCGGCGTGGCGCAAGTGCTCGCGCGCCGCGCGGGCATGGACGTCATGCTCGGCAAGGCGGGCAGCGTGCTGGAGCTGATCGGCGCGTTGCAGGCGCTGTTCGAAAGCGGCGACCGGCGCGTGGCGCGCAAGGGCGTCGAACGGCTGTCGGGCAAGTCGATCCTCGTCGCCGACGACGATACCTATAGCCGCTCGATCGCCAAAGCCTGGCTCGAACGCAGCGGCGCGCGCGTGATCGAGGCCGAGCACGGCCACGCGGTGCTCGACCATTTGCGCGCGGGCGAGGTCATCGACGCCATTGTCATGGACATGAACATGCCGGGCATGGGCGGCCCCGACACCACGGCGGCGATCCGCGCGCGCACGGACGCGTATGCGAACGTGCCGATCGTCGCGCTCACGGGCCAGTCCGATATGGAGGCGATTCGCGAGTGCCTGAGCGTGGGCATGGACGACGTGCTCGTGAAGCCCGTGCAGGCCGCCGTGCTGTGCGCGGCGGTGTCGACGCAGATTGCGCGGCTCGGCGCGAAGGCGTCGCCCGCGAGCGCGGAACCGGCGCCGTTGCCGCCGATGGTGCACGATCTCACGCTGCCCACCGGCCGCGAGTTGCTCGACGAACTGCAACTGGGTGAATTGACGGCGCTTGGGTTGATCGACCAGACCTTTCTCGACGGCGTGGCGCAGATTCGCGCGCTCGTCGACGAACTCGTGCGCGGCGCGCGCTCGATGGAATCGGAGCCCGCGCACACGGCGCTGCATCGGCTGCTGGGCGTGAGCGGCAATATCGGCGCGAAATCGCTGCATGCGTTCGGGCGCACGATTTATCCGCGTATCGTCGACGGGCAGTGGCCGCTGGAGCCCGACTGGATCGAGCAGATCGCCGCGCTGGGCAAGCGCTCGGCCGACGCGCTGGAAACGTATTTCGATTCGGTCACGCCGCTGCGCCATCCCGACCGCGCGACGAACGCAAGCGCGACGCGTTTGCTAACGTTATGAGCCGCCTGCATCGCTCCGGATGATCGCGAAATGCGCCTTGACTTCGATTTAGATGACGACTAGCATCTAAATCATCGAATCACGGAGCAGGCGCACCATGAGGAAATCGAGGGCCGAAACCGCCGAAACGCGCGAGCGCATCGTGGCGGTCGCCGCCGAGGCATTCCGGGCCGACGGCATTCACGCCACCGGCGTCGCCGACGTAATGGCCGCAGCGGGCCTGTCGCACGGCGGCTTCTACCGCCATTTCGAATCGAAGGATCAACTGGTCGCCGAGGCCTGCGAGGCCGGGTTGAGCGGCATCGTCGGCACGCTCGCGGCTGCCGCGCAAGGGCAGGCGGGCGAGGACGCATTCAAGGCCGTGGTCGACGCCTATCTCTCGACCGGCCATCGCGACGCGCCCGGGCGCGGTTGCCCGATCGCGGGCATGGGCAGCGAACTGGCGCGCGCGGACGACGCGACGCGTGAAGTGGCCGCGCGCGGCATCGACGAACTGGTCGATCTGCTCGTCAGCCCCCGTGAGCGCGCGGGTGAAGGCGAGGACGCGCAAGCGGGCCGTTCGCGTGCGCTGCTCGCATTCTCGGCGATGGTGGGCGGGCTCACGCTATCGCGCATCGTCGCGGACCCGGAGGCTTCGGCCTCGCTGCTGAACACGATCAAACAACAACTCGAAACGATCTGAACGAGCGGTGCGTATCGCGCGCTGCATTTTTTTACTGCCGTATGTGCATATGCACTAATAAGGATATCGAATCGATAGCCGATTCTTTGTCCGCATCTGAACCCAACCTGAACGGAGAGTCATCATGGAAAAGCGCAAATACCTGATTACCGGCGCGACCGGCAAAACCGGCGTCTACACGGTCAACAATCTGCTGGCGGCGGGCCACGACGTTCGCGCCATGGTTCACGGCGAAGACGCGCGCAGCGCCGCGCTGCGCGAGGCGGGCGCCGAAGTGGTGGTGGGCGATCTGCTCGATCACGACGATCTGCTTCGCGCGACCGATGGCGTGACGGGCGCGTATCTGTGCTACCCGGTGCGTCCGGGCTTCATTCAAGGCACCGCGTATTTCGCAGACGCCGCGCGCCGCGCGGGCCTCGACGTGGTCGTGGAAATGTCACAAATCTCCGCGCGTGAAGATGCGAAAAGCCATGCTGCCCGCGATCACTGGATTGCCGAGCGTGTGCTCGACTGGTCGGGCGTGCCGACGGTTCACATTCGTCCGACGTTCTTTTCGGAATGGCTGATTTTCCCGTGGGTGCGCGACACGATCGTCAAGGAAGGCCAGATCACGCTGCCTTATGGCGAAGGGCGTCACGCACCGATCGCGGCGGAAGATCAGGCGCGCTTCATCACGGCGGTGCTCACGCAGCCGTCCGCGCATATCGGCAAGGCTTACGAGCTGTGCGGGCCGGTCGAACTCGATCATCACGAGATCGCGCAGAAGATCAGCGAAGTCATCGGCCGGAAGATTGTCTATAACCCCGGCACGCTGGACGACTATCGTGCGCATTTGCAACGCTACGATTTGCCGGAGTTTGCGATCCAGCATTTCATTGAAGTCGCCGTCGATTACCGCAATGGTGTGTTTAAAGGCAGCGACCATATTATCGAGCAGGTGACTGGCAAGGCGCCGCAAACCGTTGAAGCATTCGTGCGCACCAATAGTCAGCTTTTTTCAGCATGATTCGTGCTGAACGCCCGCTCGCGGATGAGCGGGCGTTCGCGTGTTTATCGCTGGCGGCGAATTGCCTTAAAGCGTTCACGTGAACGTCAAATAGTCGTCATGTCCGCGCGCCGGCCTTGAGCCATCGGGGACTCACGCGTGCCGGCGTTCCATATATTGGGGAAACTCCCAAATCGCATCACCCTTCCACGCGGATTTAACAAAGTTAGAATGAAATCTCTAGGTCGCAAATGCAACGGCGGGACGGCGGCCTGAACTGTGTGCGCGAGCGTACATAACGACGACGGCGAAGTAGAGGAGGCGGACATGGAGCAATCCTGGATCGGGCTGGCGGCCGGTGCAATCGTGCTGGCGTTGGTAGCGATGTCCACGCGTGCGCACTATCGCCGGGAACGCCGACGCGCTGACTTGCTGCGTCATCTGGATCATCACGACTGGTGCCGCTGGACGCGAGTACGTCGTTAGTCATCCTGATAGAAATTCAGGGGTGGTTATTGTGCACACAACGGGGGCAATCGTGGGCTATGACTTCGCGGAGAAGGATCTGGCGCACATCCAGAATATCCTGGGCCATCTCGAGCATACGGCCGGGAAAGACAGCGCCGCGGCGACCGGCGCAGGCATCAGCCTGAACTACTGGCGCGCGCGAGTGCGAACCTTGCTGGCCATGCCGCTTTTGCCGATTCACATCGAAAAGCAGGCGAAAGCACTGCTTGCGCGTCTCGATCGTCTCGAAGACTCGCGACGGTGTGCGACGCCGGGTTGACGGGCCGGGCGGGAATCGAAATTGCTGCCTGGTCTTTCGGCCCGTTGAATGGTGTGCATCATGTTGCGCAACTACGAGTACGAAGGTTACACGTTCGAAGTGTCCGTCGAGTCCTGCGTCATGGTCGGCTCCGTGCCTCATGCGCTCAAGCGTGGGGGCTATGTGGCGGTCGTCACCCTCTATTGGCGGGGCGAGGTAGTCTCGGTGTTTTCTCCATTGAGATTCGGCGATATTGGCGGTCGTCCGTTCGCCACCGATATCGACGCGCTCATGGGCGGTTATAGCGCCGCACGAAAAATCGTCGATGATTTTTTTCTTCACGCGTCCGTTAAAACGCCGAAATAAACCGGGCAAACGTTTGCCAAAACTTGAGGCGTTTGCTCAAGTAAAGCACGACGTCCTTGCTGAATCCATCATTGCGATAAACGAAAAAGTGATTCGGCGACGATGCGCCAATATCACCGTAAAGTTTTCGTGTGGTCTGACGATAAGCACAGGGATAAACAAAAATGACCAGCAGTCTCCATGCTTACTCAGGAAGAAAAAACCGTACTCGACATCATGGGCACGCAGCCGGATCGCGCGTGGCCTTCGAATATTCTTAAGGAAGCGGTGCTGGCGCGGCTGCCGGAGTTGGGCGAGAAGACCGTGCGCCGGTTATTTGTGAAGCTCGAAGAAGATGCATTGATCGAGCGCGACGGCAACGGCCGCAATACCACGTGGATACTGCTCGCGCGCGGGCCGAGCGAAACCATTCGGCCGACCGTCGATATTTCGCTGGCTCTGCTGAAACTGCGTCAACTCGCGCGACACCATTTGCCGCCGGGAAAAATCGGCGACTTCCGGGAATATCTCGCGGGCGCGAATCGCGTGCTCGGTGTGCCGCCGCTCGACTCCCGCACGCGCGACGCACAGGCCTGGATCGGCAAGACCGCGCGCGTCGCGCCCGGTTATCCGGTGCTTGAACCGGAAATCGACGAGACCGTGTTCGATACGGCGTGCGCTGCGCTCTATCGCGACGAAACGCTGCACATCACCTATCGATCCGCCGACGCGAGCGAAGGCGCCACGCGCGACTATCTCGTGCTGCCGTATGCGATCGTCGAGAAAGCGCCGTTCTGGTATCTGGTCGTGAGTCTGCGCCGTTCGAGCGGCGCGCAGGGTGCGCCCTTCCTGCTACGCATGGACCGTGTGCAATCGGTCGCACCGCGCGGCTACGATTTGAAGCGCGATACGAATTTCGATCTCGCCGCGTTCATTCGCAGCGAACGCGTTTTCGAATGGTTTCCGGAAATGCCCGAGCGGTGCGTGTTGCGCGTGACGGAGACGAATGGCATTCCGAGTGCGTTTCGCGCGGCGCGTCTCTCGGACGATCAGGTGATCGAGGAAGTTGCGGGCGGTTTTATTCTCACGGCGACACTCACGCCTTCGCGCGCGTTGCGCAATCTGCTGCTCGAACACGCGCCCACGGTGGAACTGCTTTCGCCAGCGCACCTGCGTGCGGAGATTGCCCAGACGCTGATGGCGGCGGCTACACGCTATGCGACGCCTTATGGGAATTCCGACGTGGACTCCGACGTCGACGCTTACACCGCGCCCTGAGCGCGCTGCACCGCCACGCACTTGATTTCCACGAGCAAGCCTGGATGCGCGAGTTCCGCTACGCCGATCGCCGTCCAGGCGCAGGTTCCGCGCGGGAAAACGCGATTCTTCACCTCGCGAAAGACGGCCATGTGCGCCTGCATCTGAACGTGATATGTCGTCATGTCGACGATATCGTCGAATGTGCAGCCCGCCGCCTCCAGCACGATACGCAGATTGTCCCAGCACGCGCGGAACTGCGCCTCGGGATCGGCGATCACGTCGAGGTCGGCGGTGCGCCCGACTTGTCCGGCGCAATAGACGGTTGCGCCAACCTTCACGGCGGGCGCGTAGCCCGCGTGCTCGACAATGCGCTGCATGGCAGGCGGAATGATGACTTCACGGTCGGTCATGAACCCGATCCTTCGGTAAAAGCAGGCTGGGCGTATTTCAAACCCGCGCGCCAATCGCGCCGCAATCGCCCGTATAGTGCGCTGTCGCTGATATCGTCGCCGACGATCCAGCGTTCGCGCAACAGACCTTCGCGCACGAAATCGAGCCGCTCCAGCACGCGCGCGGAAGCAAGATTGCGCGGATCGATATCGGCTTCGAGGCGATGGAGCTTCGCGATATCGAACGCGTAATCGACGACGGCCGCCGCCGCCTCGCTCATATAGCCTTTGCCCCAATGCCGCCGTTGCAGGCTGAAGCCAATTTCGGCGCGGCGGCATTGTGCGTTCAGATGAAAGAGATCGCAACCGCCGATGACTTCGCCGCTATCCAGCGTCTCAATGGCGCTCACGAACACTTCGCCGTTGGCGGCCGATTGCAGGACTTTCTCGATGCGCGCTTCGGCTTCGTGCGCGTGCTGCATGGGCGCGAACGAAAAATAGCGCATGGCTTGTGCGTCGGACCAGATGGCGAAGAACGCGCGCGCGTCGGTTTGTTCGAGCGGGCGCACGCGCAGGCGTGCCGTGATCAGCGTGACAGGTTCGAACATGGCGAGCAATATCCGCGTGTGAATGGCGCAGGATATTTCAACCCTTGGCATTTAGCAATTCGCGAACGGGTTGATTGCCAGCATGCGCGCCCGAATGCGCGCGATTACTTTAGAAGAACCTCGGCAGCAGCCGAAAACGCACGCGCTCGCGATAATCACGGTAGGCGGGATCGTTTGACAACAGCCGCTCTTCGCGCACGATACGGCTGATTTGCAGCGCCCAGAGGCACAGAATCACCGCGAGGTTTCTGATGCCGAAATTCGGCAGCAGAAAGCCAATATCTCGGATGAAATAGCCGAGATAAACCGGATGCCGGACCCATCGATAAGGTCCATTCACGACCACGCCGCGATTGCCCGGCAGCAGCCCGAATGAGCGGCGCAGACAGAGTTTCGCCCAGATCGAAAACAGCACGCCGCCGATTTGCAGCGTGGCGCCCACGGTATCCGGCAGCAGATGAATACCGGGCCGCAACTGGACAAACAGAAAATACCAGCTCGCGCCAAACGTTACGAAGATGCTGAACGGATGCCAGTCGCGCGCACGCGGCAGGCGCGCCATCAGCGAGACGGCAATCGTCACGGCTTCGCCAATCGCGAGAATCAGCAAGGTAATGCGCGATTCGTCGAGTCGATACTGTTTCAGCAGCGTGTGGAGAAAGAGGAGCAGCAGGAGTACGCTGCCGGTCCGCAACACGATTTCCAGGGCGATTGCCGATGCCGTTGCGCCGCGCGTAGCCGCAGCGTCCGCCTTGGGCGGATCGGACAGGGTCGCGGGTGCAGGAGGGGACATGGATCGGCGCTCGACAAACTCGGGTTGGCTGCCGCAATAGCGGCGCGATGACGACAGTTCATGCAATAACGGTCGCCGAATTCGATTTCTGTAGGGAATCGTAAGGCGTTGTAGTGAGTTGCGCCATTGATCACCCGTGCCGCATATAGCTATTCCGGCGATGGCCTGGCGTATCGAAGGCGACTGTTCAGTAAGCACTTCGTCGTAAACAGATTGAAAAGCAGCGCGGAGCGTTACGCGCTGTAAGGACACACCGGGGACGTAGAACGGATACGCTTCAGTGATGGCGATCGGCAGCGGGTCGGGCCGCACGAGATACGGCGTGATGCGCGCGAATATCGTCGAAATGAACAGCACGGCGATGCCGCGATGTTTTCCGCCTGTCGATACGCAGTGAATCGGTATCGACGAAACGGTTTGAATTCGCCGCACGGCTATGCGTGCGCGAATTCAATGACGCTCAATGCGCGAGCGCCCAGATCAGCGAACCTGAAAACAAGGCCACGACCACCGACGCACAGCGCTGGATAATCGCGGGCCGCAACAGCGGCAGACGGCCTTCGCGTGGCGCCGCGCCAATGGCAATCCACGCGCAGCCAATTGGAATCAGCAGAATCGCGAATAACGCCATGGCTTCCAGCCAGATTGAAAACGTGGCGAATGCCGCGGGCGGAAAAATTGAACCCGCAAACAGAATGGCTTTCGGATTGAGCACCGTCGCGCTAAACAGCGTGCGCGGGCCAATCACTTTAACGTTCGATGTTTCGATCGAATCGGCCGTGAGCCACAGACGTATTGCAAGCCACGCGAGATACAGGCTGCTGGCCACGCGCAGAATCTTGGGCAACCAGCTCAGCGATTGCGAAGCGTGCGTGAAGCAGAGGCCCCAGACCGTAATCGAGACGAGATAACCGGCCAGTTCGAAAGCGGTCAGATGCGCGGAGCGCCGAAAACCCAGTCTCAAGCCGGCGGCGGCGAGCAGGGTGTTGGTCGGTCCGGGCATGAGCAGCACGATCGCGCAGCCCGACGCCATCAGCGCGGCAGAGGAAAGGGTGAACATGAGGTGAGCACGAGTGACCGATACAAGCGTGCCGGCCCGCATCGAGCGAGCAGCGGGGCGGCAAAAAGGCAGAGTAGCCGCCAGAAGCGCGCAACCTTGCCGTGAGCCCGACATTTTACGACTTTCGCGGCCGCTGCCTGGTTTATTGCCGGGCTTCACGTTTTTGCGCGCAGAGTGCCATGACTATAAAGTTGCTAACGCAGCCATATAAGGGGCGGAACGGAGCGGCGCGCGGATTCAGACTATGCGGAATGAATCGTATTGACGAATTGGGCTATTTCTGCCGTCAATTTGAAGGTGATGTTAAAACATTGTTAAGCCATTGATTTAAAAGTGAGTATTGATTATAGTCGCGGAATTCTAAAATATTTCGGCGATATCCCTAAATAAAGCTCATGAGATGCCGTTAAAGTGAGCGCGAGATCTCGCCCCTGCCTTGACGCGGGGCGGGAACAATAAACATACACCGTTCGGGGCGCGACACACTCGCTTGTGTCGCCAAGACCACCTCCTATGCCTGATTTAGCCTGGACCGTGCCCGTGGCGCGATGGTCCTTCTGGTCTTCCACTTCGGAAAGCCCGCCGGCTGTTGCATTCGTCGACCCGATGATGCGCCGCCGGCTGAGTTCGCTTTCGCGGATGGCCCTGAAAGTGGCGGGCGATTGCGTCGATGCGAGCACGCCGGTGCGCGTGGTGTTCGCGTCGCGGCATGGCGAGTTGCGCCGCACGACCGACATTCTGGGCGACATCGAAGCCAGCAAACCGGTCTCGCCGAACGCGTTCAGTCTTTCGGTGCTCAACGCCATGTCGGGGTTATTCGGCATCGCGCGCGGCGACCGCTCCGCCGCCACGGCGGTCTCGGCCGGCGCTGAAACGCTGGGCTACGCGCTGCTCGAAGCGCACGCGCAATACGCAAGCGAGCCGGGCGCGCCGGTCCTCGTGATTTACGCCGACGAACCGGCGCACGCGCGTTACGGCGATATCGAACAGGAAGTGCAGGGCGGCGCGTTCGCGTTGCTGCTCGATGCGGGCGAGTCTTCGCAAGGCCGCCTCGCGTGCTCGGTGGCGCCCGATGCTTCTACGCAAACTCATACGCAAAATCCCGCTTCGCTCCGCAAATTCGCGACGCAGAGCGAAGCGCTGCATCACTGCCTGAGCGCGGGCGAATGTGCTGCGTGGGACGGCGCGGGCGGCACATGGCAATGGAGCTGGCATGCCGGCACGGCTTGATTACGGCTGGCGTCTGTTCGCCACGGCGCTCAGTTTCGTGGTGTTCGGCGTGTGCGGGCTGCTGTTTTCGCTGGTCGCGTTTCCGCTTGCGTGCGTCTGGCCGCATCGCGCGTCGCGTCAGCGCGCCATGTCGGCCATCATTCACGCGTTCTTCCGCGCGCTCGTGGCCGCGTTGCAGCGCATGGGCGTCATGAAGCTCGACGTCGAAGGCGTGCAGGCGCTGCGCTCGGGCACGCCCGCCATCGTGGTCGCGAACCATCCCACTTATCTCGACGTGGTCGTGCTGCTTGCGCTGATGCCGTCGGCCTGCTGCGTCGTCAAGAACGCGCACTGGAGCAATCCGTGTCTGTGGGGCATCGTGCGCGCGGCCGAGTACGTGAGCAACGCCGATCCGCAGGGCTTCGTGGAAGACTGCGCGCGCCAGCTCGCGAACGGCTACAGCATGATCATTTTTCCCGAAGGCTCGCGCAGTCCCGCGCCGAATCGTCTGCATGCGTTTTCGCGCGGTTTCGCGCATACGGCGCTGGAGGCCGGCGTGCCGATCCAGCCGGTGCTGATGCACTGCGACCCGCCCGCCTTCACCAAGCAGATGCGCTGGTATCACGTGCCGGAGCGGCCCTTTCGCATGACCGTGAACGTGCTGGCGCCCATCGGCGTGGAGCGGCTCGCGCCGCGCGAGATGCCCTCGGCGCTCGCTGCACGCAACGTCACGCGCGCCATCGAGGCGCACATCACCCAGTACCTGTTCGACTATGGATTCTTTAAAACTGGAAATTAAGCAGCTCCTGATCGAGGCGCTCGATCTGGAGCATCTCACGCCCGCCGATATCGACGACGACGCACCGCTGTTCGATACCGACGGCGTGGGGCTCGATTCGATCGACGCACTGGAGATCGGCATCGTGCTGCGCCAACACTATCAACTGACCATCGCTGCCGACGACGAAAACGTACGCGGCCATTTTCGTTCGATCACCACGCTCGCGGCGCTGGTCGCGGGTCATCGCAACGAAAACGAAACGCTGGAAGCCACTGCAGGCAAGGGGGATTGAATCATGAACGACGCAGAAATTCTCGGGCGCATCCGCGAGATCTTTCAGGAAAATTTCGACATCGAGCCGTCGCGCGTCACGCCTGAAGCGCACCTGTTCGAAGAGCTGGATCTCGACAGCATCGACGCCGTCGATCTGGCGATCAAGCTGCAGGAAATGACGGGCCGCCGCATCAAGCCGGAAGAGTTCAAGTCGGTGCGCACGGTGGGCGACGTGATCGCCGCTGTGGAGTCGCTGCTCGCGACCCAGGCTTGAGGCCGTCCGTGACCGTTCGTTCCGCGCACGCCGACGCGCCGCTCGCGCCCGTCGCCGCGCGTGCGCCGGGCAAGCTGCGGCTGCTCGCCAATCTCGCGTATCCCGTCGTGATTCTGTGCGCGTGGCGCTGGGAGTCGCCGCGTCTCGTCGGGCTGATGCTGCTCGCGCTGCTCTGGCTGCAACGCGTGGCGGGCACCGGCGCGATCGCGGCGCAACTGCGCAAGCTCACGCGCGTGGATTGGGCCGTGGCCATTACGCTGAACCTTGCTTCGGTGGCGATCGTGTTTACCGATAGCGCGCGGATCATGCGTCTGTATCCCGCATTCGTGAATCTCGGGCTGCTCGTCGCGTTCGGTGCGACGCTCGTCAAAGGTCCGTCGATGATCGAGAAGTTCGCGCAGCGGACCTATCCCGAACCGCCCGCGCATATCGTGCGCTATACGCGCCGCGTCACGCAGCTCTGGTGCGTATTCTTCGCCGCGAATGGCGCGTTTTCCGCGTGGACGGCGTTCGCCTGGCCGCCGAAACTGTGGTCGCTCTATAACGGGGCGCTCGCGTATGCGCTGATCGGCCTGCTGATCGTGGGCGAGATCGCGTGGCGCAAATGGATCATGCTGCCGCGCGCGGCGCGACAGGAGGCGCTGTGATCGCGCTGCACGCATTGCTCGCGGCGTCGGCGCGCGAGGCGCAGACGGTGGTCTGCATCGAAGGCGCGAGCGTCACGCGCTTCGCGACGTTTCAGGCGCAGGCGCGTGCGATTGCCGCGCGTTTGCGCGAGCGCGACGCGCGACGCATCGCGCTCTGGAGCGAGGACCCTTACGTGTTCGCGTGCGCGCTGTTCGGCGTGTTCGCGGCGGGCAAGGTGCCGGTGATTCCGGCCAACGCCACGCCCGGTTATCTCGCCGATCTGCGCGACGCTTACGACGCCGTGCTCGACGACAGCGAACTCGCCGCGTGGTGCGCCGATGGCGCTGTTGCCGGATCGCCGTCGCGTGGATCGAGCGAATCGAGCGCATGGTTTGAAGCGATCGACCCGCAAGCCCCGCTCACGCTGTTCACCTCGGGCAGCAGCGGCACGCCGAAGCCGGTCCACAAGACGCTCGCGCAATTCGACGCCGAAGTGCGCACGCTCGAAGCCGAATGGGGCACGCTCCTCGGCGACGCGACCGTGCTCGCGAGCGTGCCGCATCACCATATCTACGGGCTGCTGTTCCGCGTGTTCTGGCCGCTGGCGGCGGGGCGGCCGTTCGATCGCGCGACCTGCGCCGATCCCGCGCAATTGCAGTCGCGGATCGCGCAATGCGGCGCGACCGTGGTGGTGTCGACGCCCGCGCAACTTTCGCGTTGGCCCGATTTGCCGGGCTTCGCGACGCTCGCGCCGGTGCCGCGCGCGTTTTTCTCGTCGGGCGGACCGCTCTCCGCCGATGCCGCGCTGCGTTACGCCGCGACGTTCGGCGACGCGCCGCTGGAAATCTACGGCAGCACGGAGACGGGCGGCATTGCGTGGCGCCGACAAAGCGAAACCGACGCCTGGACGCCCATGCACGGCATCGCCGTGCGCGCGGGCGCGGCGCTGGAATCCGGCGAATTCAGCGAAAGCAATGAGGTAAACGAAGCGATCCACGGCGGCGCGCTCGAAGTCCGCTCGCCGCATCTGGGCCACGACGACTGGCATCGCACCGACGACCAGGCCGCGTTCGACGAAGCGGGCCGCTTCCGTCTGCGCGGCCGGCTCGACCGCGTGCTCAAGCTCGACGGCAAACGCGTCTCGCTCGGCGAACTGGAGAGTCGTCTGCTGCTGCATCCGGCGATTGCCGAGGTGCGGACCGCGCCGCTTGCGGGCGCGACGCGTCAGCGGATCGGCGCGCTCGTCGTGCTGTCCGTGCAAGGCCGCGAGATCTTGCGCCGCGAAGGTCGCGTGGCGCTCGTGAAGGCGTTGCGTCGTCATCTCGCCGCGTATTTCGATGCGGTCGTGCTGCCGCGTCACTGGCGCATCCGTCGTGCGCTGCCGGTCGATGCGCGCGGCAAGATTCAGGCGCGCGCCGTGGCGCAGGCGTTCGCCGCGCGCGAAGAGGGCTTCGAACTGCTCGCGGAATGGGACGAGACCGACGCCACCCATCAAGCCGATCAACCGCCTGCTTTGCCCGCCCGTGTCTTCGAAATGCGCGTGCCGCTGACGCTCGAACATTTTGCAGGCCACTTTCCCGGCTTGCCGATCCTGCCGGGCGTGGTGCAGGTGGACTGGTCGCTGCGTTTCGCCGACGAATGGGTGCCGGGCGCACGCGCGCTCGCCACGATCGAGCAGCTGAAATTCATGGCGCCGGTGCCGCCGGGCGTTGTGCTCAAGCTCGTGCTCAGGCACGACGCGCCGCGCCGCCGCATCGCGTTCGCGTGGCGCTTCGGCGAGCGAGACTGCGCCTCGGGCGTCATCGTGTACCGGGAGCCCGCATGAGCCTCGCGGCCTGCATCGTCATTCCGATTTACAACCACAAGGACGCGATTGGCGGCACGGTGGCGAATCTGGTCGTGCACGGCCTGCCGCTGTTCGTCGTCGACGATGGCAGCGACGCGGCCACGCAACAGGTGCTCGCTGATCTCGCGCAGCGCCACGCGGACCGGCTCACGCTGCTGCGTCTGCCCGTGAACGGCGGCAAGGGCGCGGCGGTGATGGCGGGGCTGCGCGCCGCGCGCGACGCGGGCTACACGCACGCCTTGCAGATCGACGCCGACGGCCAGCACGACGCCGCCGACGTGCCGCGCTTTCTCGCCGCCGCCGCCGCGCATCCGCGCGCGGTCGTGCTCGGCCAGCCCGTCTACGACGAGAGCGTGCCGAAGGCGCGCCTCTACGGCCGCTATCTGACGCATGTGTGGGTGTGGATCGAGACGCTGTCGTTCACGATCCGCGATTCGATGTGCGGCTTCCGGCTCTATCCGCTCGATCTCGCCTGCGCGCTGATCGACAGCGTGAAGCTGCCCGAGCGCATGGACTTCGACATCGAAATTCTGGTGCGGCTGTACTGGCGGCGCGTCGAGTTCGTGTCGATTCCCACGGCCGTGACCTACGCGACCGATGGCGTCTCGCATTTCGACGTGCTCTGGGACAACGTGCGGATCAGCCGCAGCCACACGCGGCTCGTCGCGGGCATGCTCGCGCGTCTGCCGCTGCTGCTTGCGCACAAGGTCTTGCCGCGGCGTCGCGAAAGTGAAAACGAAAACACAGACGCAGACGCAGACGCAAACGCGAGCACCGCGCCATGGTGGCGGCGCGCCGAGCGCGGCAGCCGTCTCGGCATGAGCCTGCTCGCGCTGAGCTGCCGCCTGTTCGGGCGGCGCTTTACGTCGCTCTGGCTGCATCCGATCGTCGCGTATTTTCTGCTCACGGGCCGTCCGGCGCGCGAGGCGTCGCAGCGCTATTTCGTGCAGCTCGCGCACGCCGCGCCGCAGCCCGGCACGCCGCGCCCCGGCTGGCTCAGTTCGTACCGGCACATGCTCGCGTTCGCGCAATCGGGCTTCGACAAGCTCGCCGCATGGACCGGCCGCGTGGATTTTTCCGACGTCGAAATCGACGACGCCCGCGCGCTCGATGCGCTGCTCGCCAGCGGACGCGGCGCGCTCGTGATCGGCTCGCATCTCGGCAATCTGGAAATGGCGCGCGCGCTCGCCGTGCGCGGCGCGCAGACGAGGGTGACCGCCATCGTCTACACCGAGCACGCGAAGCGCTTCAACAGCGTGCTGGCGGGCGCGAACCGCGATTTCATGCAGCATCTGGTGCCGGTGAGCGACTTCGGGCCGCAGACCGCGCTGATGATGCAGGAGCGCATCGAACGCGGCGAGCTGCTGGTGATCGTCGGCGACCGCACGCCCGCGCACGAAAGCGGACGTCTGACCGAAGCGCAGTTTCTCGGCGCGACCGCGCCGTTCGCGCAAGGGCCGTACGTGCTCGCGCATGCGCTCGCGTGTCCCGTCTATCTGCTGTTCTGCCTGAAGGAGCGCAGCGGCTACCGGCTCTATTTCGAGCCGTTCGCCGAGCGCATCGAGCTGCCGCGACGCGGCCGCGCGGAACATATCGCGGACTGGGCGCAGCGCTTCGCGAGCCGCCTCGAACACCATTGCCGCAAGGCGCCTTATCAATGGTTCAACTTTTACGATTTCTGGGCGCGCCCCAGTGGGAAGACGAATGGCCGAACATGACCTGAGCGCCGACATGAGCCAAGACATGCGCCACGACCGCGTCGCGACCGCCGCCGTGGTGATCGGCGGCCGCCGTCTGACGATCGAGGACGTGGTGGCGGTCGCGCGCGAAGGCGCCGCCGTGCAACTCAGCGGCGACGCTGCCTGGCGCGCGCGCATCGCGCGCGGCGCGGAGTTCCTGCGTCGTCATCTCGATGCGGGCGCAACGGTTTACGGCGTCAACACGGGTTACGGCGACGCCTGCGTGGTCGACGTGCCGATGGCGCTCGTCGAGGCGCTGCCGCTGCAACTCACGCGTTATCACGGCTGCGGCATGGGCGAATATCTCGACGATGCGTCCGCGCTCGCCGTGATCGCCGCGCGTCTGAATTCGCTCGCGTACGGGCTCTCGGGCGTGCGTCCGGTGCTGCTCGAACGTCTCGCCGATCTCATCAATCATCGCGTGCTGCCGCGCATTCCCGCCGAAGGTTCGGTGGGCGCGAGCGGCGATCTCACGCCGCTGTCGTACGTGGCGGCGGCGCTGGCGGGCGAGCGCGAGGTGCAGTTTCGCGGCGCGTCGTGCAGCGCGCGCGACGCCTGGCAGACGCTCGGCCACGCGCCGCTTACGCTCGCGCCCAAGGAAGGGCTCGCGCTGATGAACGGCACGGCCGTCATGACCGGCCTCGCATGCCTCGCGTTCGCGCGCGCGACGCAGCTCGCGCGCCTGAGCGCGCGCCTCACCGCGCTCGCGACGGTGGCGCTCGACGGTCGCGCCGCGCATTTCGATCCGCTGATCTTCGAAGCCAAGCCGCATGCCGGGCAGGGCGAGGCGGCCGCGTGGATTCGCGCCGATCTCGCCGGGCGTCCGGACACGCCGGGCCATCGCCTGCAGGACCGCTATTCGATCCGCTGCGCGCCGCACGTGATCGGTGTGCTCGGCGACGCGCTGACGTGGATGCGCCGCGACATCGAAAACGAACTGAACAGTGCCAACGACAATCCGCTGATCGATCCCGACGGCGAGCGCGTGCTGCACGGCGGCAACTTCTACGGCGGCCATATCGCGTTCGCGATGGACGGCCTGAAGAACGCCGTCGCGAATCTCGCCGATCTGATGGATCGCCAGCTCGCGCTGCTCGTCGACGACAAATTCAACAACGGCCTGCCGCGCAACCTCACGGGCGCGAGCGCCGCGCGCGCGCCGATCAATCACGGCTTCAAGGCCGTGCAGATTTCGTCGTCGGCGTGGACGGCGGAAGCGCTCAAGCACACGATGCCCGCGAGCGTGTTTTCGCGTTCGACCGAAGCGCACAACCAGGACAAGGTGAGCATGGGCACGATTGCGGCGCGCGACTGTCTGCGCGTGCTGCAACTGACCGAGCAGGTCGCGGCGGCGCACGCGCTCGCCACCGTGCAGGCCGCGCAATTGCGTCTGCGCGGCAACGCCGCCACCGTGATTCCCGCGCCGCTGCGCGCGTTCATGACGGACGTGGCGACGGTGTCGCCGTTCGTCGACGAAGACCGCGCGCTCGAACACGAACTGCGCGCGATGACGGCGAAAATCGCCGAGGGCGATTTCATCGGCGTTGAGGGCGGCAAGCGTGAAGGAGACGCAGCATGAGCGTGGCGGACAAAGCGGTATTGAGCGCGAGCGCAACGGTTGAAGTGCCGTTCCACGACGTCGATGCAATGAACGTCTGCTGGCACGGCCACTATCTGAAGTACTTCGAATTCGGCCGCGCGGCGCTGCTGCGCAAGTTCGATTACGACTATCGCGAGATGCAGGCCTCAGGCTATGTGTGGCCCGTGGTCGAGGCGCATTTGAAGTACGTGCGTCCGGCCATTTACGGGCAGCAGATCGAGGTCTGCGCACATCTGCTCGAACACGAAAATCGCCTGAAAATAGGCTACGAAATCTTCGATTGCGTCACGCGCGCGCGACTTACCAAGGGCTACACGATTCAGGTTGCGGTGAACGCCGCGACGCAGGAATTGCAGTTCGTTTCACCGCCGTGCGTGCAGGAGAAACTGGAGCGCGCATGGGCACGTTGATTTGCCGTGCGACGCTCGTGGGAATGATGGCGATTCAGGTTGCGTGTCTGCCTGCGTATGCGGCAACATCGGCATCGTCGGGTTCAAACGCATCGAACGACGCCGACGCGGCGCTCGTTTCGCAGATCGCGGCACGCCTTGCGCAAGCGAAAGGCGTGCGTGCGCGCTTCACGCAAACGCAGACGCTGGCCGCGCTCAAGACGCCGCTCGTCAGCACGGGATCGCTGCTGTTTTTCCGCGATCGCGGCGTGATCTGGCAAATCGACACGCCCTATAAAAAGACCTGGGTGATGAGCGACGCGGGCATGATCGCGATCGACGCGACCGGTCAGCGCGTGGCGAACAACAGCGCGCAGAGTGCGCGCGGCGCGGCCGAAATCGCGAAGATGATGCGCGCGATGCTCGGCGGCGACCTCAGCGGGCTCTACACGCAATTCGACGTCCAGGCGCGCGGCACGCCCGCGCGCTGGCAGATGCGCCTCGTGCCGCGCCAGCCGCAGATCGCGCAGGCGCTGCGCGGCATCGAAATGGACGGCGGCGAGTTCCTGCAAGGGCTGCGCATCACGCTCGCGAACGGCGACGTCACGCAGTACGCGTTCAGCGGCAGCGCGCCCGTGAGCGAACTCGCGCCCGCCGACCAGAAACTGTTCGGAACGCCGTAGTGACATCGCCCGAGCTTCACACCGCACCCGTCGAACGCACCGCTCGCACCGCGCGCCGGCAGTGGGCGCTGCGCGCCGCCTGGCTGTTGCTTGCCGTGGTCGCCGCGCTCTATTGCGGCTGGCGTTTCGCGGGGCCGTCGCCGTTGCAGACGAATCTGCTCGCGCTGCTGCCTGCGACCGAAGCCGATCCCGTTGCCGAAGAAGCCGTCGATCAACTCGCGAACGTGCTCGGCAATCGCGCGGTGCTGCTGGTTTCCAGCGACGACGACGCGCACGCGAAAGCGGCGGCGCTGCAACTGGGCGCGTCGCTGAGCGCGAGCCACGCCTTCGCTTCGGTGACCGCGCGCATTCCGCCGTTCGATCTCGGACGCATCGCGCGCTTCTACATGCCGTACCGCTTCGGCCTGCTCACGCCCGACGATCGCGCGAGCTTGACGAACGCCACGGGCGGTCAGGCCGCGTTGCTCAACGCGCTGACCGAGCGCCTCTACGGCCTGCCGGGCGCGGGCCTTTCGACCTCGCTCGCCGACGATCCGTTCGGCTGGCTCCAGCACTGGCTGTCGGGCTTGCCGCTCGCGGCGTCGAATCTGACCGTCGAGGACGGCTTGCTGGTCGCGCATCGCGGCGCGACCACGAGCGTGCTGGTGGTCGGCACGCTGACGGGATCGGCGTATGAATCGTCGGTGCAGCAAAACGTGCTGCGCGCCGTGGCGCAAGGCGAAAACGCGCTCAAGTCGGCGTGGCCCGACGTCAGCGTCGCGCGCACGGGCGCGGTGTTCTACGCCGAGTCGGCGCGGCGCGCCTCGGAGCGCGACGTGCACGTGATCGGCATCGTCTCGGCCGTTGGCATTGCGTTGCTGATGCTCTGGATCTTCCGCTCGCCGCGTCTCATCGCGCTGGGCTTCGTGTCGACGGGACTGGGCATTCTGTGCGCGCTCGCGGCGACCCTGCTGATCTTCGGCAAGCTGCATCTGCTCACGCTGGTGTTCGGCGCGAGTCTGATCGGCGAGGCCGTCGATTATTCGATTCAGTATTTCGTCGTCTATCTGGGCGCGCGCGAGCAGTGGAACGCGCGGCGCGGCGCGCGCGAGGTGATGCCCGCGCTGGCGGTCGCGTTCGGCACGAGTCTGCTCGGCTACGCGATCCTGACCTTCGCGCCGTTCCCGGCGCTCAAGCAGATCGCGTGCTTCGCGATCGTCGGCATTTTTACGGCCTTTGCTTCGGTGATCGGCTTGCTGCCGAGCCTGATGACGCGACCCGCGCGCCGCAGTCCGCGCACGCTGTTCGCCGCGGCCGCCGCCGCGCTCGCGCGATGGCAGGCGCTGATCGGCGGGCGTCGCGCATGGTTCGTCGCGCTCGCGCTGGCGATCGTGGCCGCGCCAGGCTGGCTGCAACTGCGCAGCGACGACGACATCCATCTGCTGATTCAGCGCGATGCTTCGCTGGTCGCGCAGGAACGCGTGGTGAGCCGCGCGGTCGGCGTCGACAACAGCGCGCAGTTCTTCGTCGTGCGCGGCGCGTCGCCGGAAGACGTGCTCGAACGCGCCGAAGCGCTGTGCGCGAAGCTGGGCACGCTCACGGGCGCGTCCGCCGTGAGCGGCTGGCAGTCGGTCACGTCGTTCGTGCCGTCCGCGAAACAGCAGCGCGCCGATCGCGCCGTGCTGGCCGCGCACGCTTTCGACGATCCGGCCGCGTTGCGCGCGATGCTGAACGCGGCGGGTTTCCGCGACGAGATCGTGCAGGCATGGCCGCGCGCGTGGGCGCAATCCGATGGCAAAGCGCTGAGCGTGGACGCATGGCTCGCCGAGCCGTGGTCGCAACCGTTCCGCCATCTGTGGCTCGGCCGCTCCGCGAGCACGCCGGGCGCGTTCGCGGCGGTCGTGATTCCGCAAGGCGTGTCGAACGCGAACGAACCCGCCTTGCGCGCGCTCGCCCCGACGCTGCCGGGCGTGAGTTTCGTCGACAAGGCGGCGAGCGTTTCGCATCTGTTCGGCGTCTATCGCGAGGACGGCGCGCTGTGGCTCGCGGGCGCGCTCGTGCTGGTGCTCGCGCTGCTGACACTGCGTTACGGCTGGCGCGCGGCGTTCGCGGTCGCGTTGCCGGTGTGGCTCGCGATCGGCGTGACGCTGGCCGTGTTCGGCTATGCGCACGTGCGCATCAACCTCTTTCATATGCTGGCGCTGATGCTCGTGCTCGGCGTCGGCGCGAACTACGCGGTGTTTCTGCGCGAAGGCGCGATGCGCGCGAACGCCGACACCGGCGCGGTCTGGACCGGCGTGCTGCTGTCCGCCGCCACGACGCTGCTGTCGTTCGGCATGCTCGCGATGACCTCGATGCCCGCGCTCAAGAGCTTCGGCGCGACGCTGTCGCTCGGCATCATGGTGTCGGTCCTGCTCGCGCCGGTCGGCATGCCTTCGAATTCACGGAGAACGAATTGATGGCGCAAGCCGCTTTTCAGGCAGCGCATCGGCCAACTTCGCAGCCGGTGTATCTGCACGCGCTCGGCATGGTCAACGCGCTCGGCGACGACGTGAGCGCCATCGCCGCCGCGCTCGCACGCGGCGAAGCGCCCGGCATGGGCCCGATCCGCACGCGCATCGGCGAGGCCTTTGCGGGCCGCGTGCTCGCATCGCTCGATCAGGCCGCGTTCGCGCCGCCCGCCGCGCTCGCGCACTACGACTGCCGCAACAATCGTCTGCTGCTGGCGGCGCTGGCGCAGATCCGGCCCGCCATCGACGCGGCCTGCGAGCGCTTCGGCGCGGGTCGCGTCGGCGTGGTGCTGGGCACGAGCACGTCGGGCATCGGTGCGGTCGAAGCCACTTTCGCCGACGCCGAGGCAAAGAACACGAAGTCCTTCGACTACCGCCAGATGGAAATCGGCACGGTCGCGCCGTTTGCCGCCGCCGCGCTCGGCCTCGGCGGCCCGGCGTTCACGATCTCCACGGCCTGCACGTCCAGCGCGAAGGCCTTCGCAGCCGCGCGCCGTCTGCTGCGCGCGCAGTTGTGCGACGCGGTGGTGGTTGGCGGCGTCGACACGCTCTGCGAACTCACGCTGCAAGGCTTCGCCTCGCTCGAATCGACGAGCGCCGTACGCACCAATCCGATGAGCGCAAACCGGCGCGGCATCAATATCGGCGAAGGCGCGGCGGTGTTTCTGATGAGCCGCGAAGAAGGCCCGGTGCGCTTCGCCGGCGCGGGCGAGTCGAGCGACGCGCATCACATCTCCGCGCCCGATCCGGAAGGTGCGGGCGGCGAGATCGCGTTGCGCGCGGCGTTGGCGGACGCGGGCATCGACGCGCGCGCGATCGGCTACGTCAACCTGCACGCCACCGCGACGCTCAAGAACGATCAGATGGAAGCGCACCTGATGGCGCGCGTGTTTCCCGACGGCGTGGCCGTGAGCGGCACCAAACCGTTCACGGGCCACACGCTCGGCGCGGCGGGCGCGACCGAAGCGGGTCTTGCGTGGCTGACGCTCGCTCGCGACGACGTCGCGCTGCCGCGTCATCGGTGGGACGGCCAGGCCGACGCGACGCTGCCGCCGCTCGATTTCGTCGAGTCCGCGCGTTATCTGCCGCGCGGCGCGGGCGCGCAAAGCCAATACGTGATGAGCAATTCGTTCGCGTTCGGCGGCAGCAACGTTTCCCTGGTGCTCGCACGATGACCGACTCCCTGAGCGCCGCGCCGGGCGGCGAGATCTTTCCGCCGATCGACGCGATCATTCCGCATCGCGGCACGATGCTGCTGCTCGATGCCGTGTGCGCGTGCAGCGACGAATCGCTGAGCGCCGAAGCCAGCGTGCGCGCCGACGCATGGTACGCCGATGCGCAGGGCGCGATGCCCGCGTGGATCGGCATCGAACTGATGGCGCAGGCGATCGCGGCCCACGTGGGCCTGCTGTCGATGCGCGCGGGCGAGGCGGCGCGCCCCGGCGTGCTGCTCGGCACGCGCCGCTTCACGGCGCTGCGCGACGCGTTCGCGGCCGGCGCGCCGCTGCGCGTGAGCGTGAACGAACTGCTGCGCAGCGACGAAGGCCACGGCGCCTACGGCTGCACCATCGAACAGGATGGCGTGCTGTGCGCCGAGGCCACGATCAAGGTGTATCAGCCGCACGATTTTCAGACTTTCATCGAGGAAAACTCCCGAGCATGAGCCAGACTCCGAGCCCGACCACGATCCGGCGTGTACTCGTGACCGGCGCGAGCCGCGGCATTGGCCGCGCGATCGCCTATCAACTGGCCGCCGACGGCTTCGCCGTCACCGTGCATTGCCGCACGGGCCTGAAAGAAGCGCAGGCTGTGACCGCCGGCATCGCCGCGCAGGGCGGTTCGGCCGGCGTGCTGCAATTCGACGTGCGCGATCGCGCCGCCTGCCGCGCCGCGCTCGAAGCCGATGTGGCCGCGCACGGCGCGTACTACGGCATCGTCTGCTGCGCGGGCGTGACGCGCGACGCCGCCTTCCCCGCACTGACCGACGAAGACTGGGACATCGTGCTGGAAACCGGCCTCGACGCCTTCTACAACGTCGTGCATCCGCTCGTCATGCCGATGGTGCGCGCGCGCAAGGGCGGCCGCATCGTCACGGTGGCGTCGGTGTCGGGCGTCACGGGCAATCGCGGGCAGGTCAACTACAGCGCCGCGAAGGCGGGCCTGATCGGCGCGACCAAGGCGCTCGCTGTCGAGCTGGCCACGCGCAACATCACCGTCAACAGCGTCGCGCCCGGTCTCGTCGATACCGGCATGCTCGACGAGGTGCCGCTCGATCACGCGCTCAAGGCCGTGCCGATGAACCGCGTGGGCCAGCCCGCCGAAGTGGCCGCGGTGGTCGGCTTCCTGATGTCGGATGCGGCGTCCTACGTCACGCGCCAGGTCATCGGCGTGAACGGAGGGATGGTCTGATGAAGCGCGTCGTGGTGACGGGCATGGGCGGCGTGACCGCGCTCGGCGATCGTTGGGAGCAGGTCGAGGCCGCGCTCGAACGCGGCGTGAATGCGGTGCGGCGCGTGCACGACTGGGATTACATCGAGGCGCTGCACACGCGTCTCGCCTCGCCGCTGCCGGCGTTCGAAACGCCCGACTACTATCCGCGCAAGAAGACGCGCTCGATGGGGCCGGTCTCGCTCTACGCGGTGCGCGCGAGCGAATACGCGCTGGCGGACGCAGGCCTGCTCGACGATGCGTCGATCAAGGACGGCCGCATGGGCGTGGCGTACGGTTCGTCCGCGGGCTCGGTGGAACCCGTGCGCGCGTTCGGCAAGATGCTCGAAACCGGCTCGATGAGCGACGTCACGTCGAACAGCTACGTGCAGATGATGCCGCACACCACGGCGGTCAACGTGAGCCTCTTCTGGGACCTGAAAGGCCGCATTGTGCCGACGTCGTGCGCGTGCGCCTCGGGCAGCCAGGCGATCGGCTATGCCTACGAAATGATCGCGAACGGCAAGCAGACGCTGATGCTGGCGGGCGGCGCCGAGGAACTCTCGGGGCCGGGCGTGGCCGTGTTCGACATGCTCTACGCCACGAGCACGCGCAACGACGATCCGCACACCACGCCGCGTCCGTTCGACGCCGCGCGCGACGGCCTCGTGGTCGGCGAAGGCGCGGCCACGCTCGTGCTCGAAGAATACGAGCACGCGGTGGCGCGCGGCGCGCGCATTCACGCGGAAGTCGTGGGCTTCGGCTGCAACTCGGATGGCGCGCACATCACGCAGCCCACGGCGGCGACGATGGCGGTGGCGATGCGCCAGGCGCTCGCCGACGCGCAACTCGCGCCCGACGCAATTGCCTACGTGAACGCGCACGGCACCTCGACCGATCGCGGCGACATCGCCGAAAGCCACGCGACCGCGGAGACGTTCGGCGCGCGCATGCCGATCAGTTCGCTCAAGAGCTATATCGGCCATACGCTCGGCGCGTGCGGCGCGATCGAAGCGTGGTGGACGATCGAAATGATGAAGCGCAATCGCTACGCGCCCACGCTGAATCTGCACGAAGTCGATCCGGCCTGCGCGCCGCTCGACTACATCATGGGCGCGCCGCGCGAGATCGACGCCGATTACGTGATGAGCAATAACTTCGCGTTCGGCGGCGTGAACACGTCGTTGATCTTCAAGCGCGTCCGGTGAGCATGCACGCAACGTCGGCGTCGAATGGATTGCAGCGCGTGGTCGTGACGGGCATGGGCATCGTCTCGTGCCTCGGCAACACGCTCGACGGCGTGTCCGCGCGGTTGCGCGAAGGACGCGGCGGCATCACGCGCATGGCGGCGTGGCGAGAGCGCGGCTTCGGAAGCCAGGTGGCGGCGGTCGCGTCGGTGGACGACGAGACGCCGTTCGCGCGCAAGGCCGAGCGCTTCATGGGCGACACGGCGCGCTTTGCGTGTCACGCGGCGCGCAGCGCCATCGACGACGCAGGGCTCGACGAAGCCGTGTTGCGGCAGCCGCGCGTGGGTGCGGTGGTGGGTTCGGGCGTCGGCACGATGTCGGCCTACGACGCGGCGATGGCGTGCGCGAATGCGCGCGGCGTGGATCGCGTGCCACCCTATACGGTGCCGCAGGCGATGAGCAGCACGGCGTCGGCGAATCTCGCGCACGTGTTCGGCATGGAAGGCGTGACGTACTCGCCGTCGTCGGCGTGCACGACGTCCGCGCTCGCGATCGGCCAGGCGATGCAACTGATCCAGACCGGCCGCCAGGACATCGTGCTCGCGGGCGGCAGCGAAGCGCTGCACGACAACATGACGCTGATGTTCGACGCGATGGGCGCGCTCTCGCGCGGCTTCAACGACACGCCCGAACGCGCGTCGCGGCCGTACGACACGCAGCGCGACGGCTTCGTGATCGGTTCGGGCGCGGGCGTGCTGGTGCTCGAATCGCTCGAACACGCGCGCTCGCGCGGGGCGCACATCCACGCCGAGCTGACGGGCTTCGGCCATTGCACGGATGGCGCGCAGATGGTCGCGCCGCAAGCGGGCGGCATCGCGCGCGCGATGCGCGCGGCGCTCGCGGAGTCCGCGTGCCGTCCCGACTACATCAACACGCATGCGCCTTCCACGCCTTCGGGCGATGTCGAGGAACTGCTCGCGCTGCGTGACGTATTCGGCGCGGACGTGCCCGCATTTTCGTCGACGAAAGCGCTCAGCGGTCATCCGCTCGGCGCGTGCGGCGCGCACGAAGCGATCTACACCTTGCTGATGATGCGCGACGGTCATCTCGCGGGCTCAGTGGGGATCGACGAACTCGATCCGCTGGCCGCGAGCATGCCGCTCGTGCGCGTCACGCGCGAGGCGCGGATCGAATCGGCGATGTCGGTGTCGTTCGGGTTTGGCGGCAGTTGCGCCAGCCTGATGTTTCGCACGCTGAATTTGTCATGAGCGCATCTTGAACGCGTCATGACGTTGCAGGCGCTCCTGAAAACCACGAGGAAAACTATGAGAACACCACGCCTTACGCTCACCGCCGCC
This sequence comes from Paraburkholderia tropica, assembly GCF_014171495.1. NCBI lineage: Bacteria > Pseudomonadati > Pseudomonadota > Betaproteobacteria > Burkholderiales > Burkholderiaceae > Paraburkholderia > Paraburkholderia tropica. Next base: position 522,977 of record NZ_CP049136.1, on the reverse strand, counting down.
ACGTTCGCCAGCCTCGCGCTGGCTGCTTGCGGTACGCAGTTGAAGACGCTGCCGATTCAGCCGGCACTGTCCGCGGCGCCGACTGATGCATTTAGTACGGCAGCGGCGGAGCGCGCGAAAGTCGCGGTCTACTTCGGCAAAGAGGCGCACGCGGATGTCGCGCGGCGCGTGGGCGAAGCGTCGCATTCCGTGCGTATCGCGCGTTCCGCCGATGGCGCCGACGTGTCGTGCAACAAGGCGCTCGCCAGCGCGATCGACAAGCTGCGCGATGACGCGCGTGCGAAGGGCGCGAACGCCGTTATCGACGTGACGACGCGCTTTCACGAGAACGAATCGAATTCGTCGACCGACTTCACCTGCGGCGTGAGCCCGAGCGCGGCGGCGATTGCCGTGAAGGGCGACCTCGTGGTGCTGCAGGCCCATTGATCCAACTAGAGAGTCACAATGAACAAGCTGTGGATGACGACCGCGCTTTGCGCGGCTTTGGTGACGACGCACGCCTGGGCGCGCGATACGGTGGACACGTATCCGGTGGCGCAAGCGCTGCAAAGTGAACCGGGCAAAGTGGGCGACGATATTGCGCTGTACTTCGCGGGCCAGAAGCATCCGGCCGTGAAAAAGACGATGGGTACGATCGCGACCAACAAGAAGACGAACGCATTCAACAAGAGCGATGAAGAAGCGTGTCAGCACGTGTTTCTTTCGGCGGTGCGCGAGCTTCAGGAGCGCGCGCGCCAGCAGGGCGGCAACGCGGTCATCAACATCAAGAGCAATTACCGTAACAACCTGACCGAAAGCCCGACGGACTTCACGTGCGGCGCGGGCGCGATGATCGCGGGCGTGGCGCTGGTGGGCGACGTGGTGGCGTTGAAGGGCGCGAAGTAATTATTTTTTAGTTTTTTTCGGGCGGCGGCGCGTGACTGCGCGTGATAATGCGCGCGCCGCACCGAGTCGAGCGGATTACTGCGCCTTCACCGCCGCCACGTTGACGAGCGTTTCGCGACGCTTGCCAGGCTTCGGATGGTGCAGCCCAAGGCGCTCGAACAGGCCGAAGTCCGCCGCGCGGCTCCACCACAAATAAGGGAGCGAGACATTGTGCTCGGCGAAGCGGAAACCTGCGTGGCGTATCATGGCAAGGTAACCGTCGGCGCTCTTTTGCACCTGCATCGGATGGCGGAAAAGCAGACGAATGACCCACGAGCGAATATAGGCTTCGGTGGATTCGGCGAACAGCAGCACGCCGCCGGGCTTGAGCACGCGATGGAATTCCGCGAGCGCGCGTTCCTGTTCGACCAGATGATGAAACGTCTGATGACAGAACACGATGTCCGCGCTGCCCGACGGCAGCGGCAGATTCGCGCAGTCGCCGTGCAGCACGTCGAATTCGATGTGCGCTTGCGACGGTGATGCCGCTCGCTGCTGAACCGCGTGTGCCGCTTGTTGAGCGAGATCGAGCGACGCTTCGTGAAAGTCGATCCCGACGATGCGGCGCGGGCGAAACGCCTCGGCCAGCAAACGGAATGATTTGCCCTGGCCGCAGCCGACGTCGACGATCGTGGGCGCGTGCGGCAGCGGTTGATCGATCAGGCGCTTGAGGTCGTTGATCGCCACGCGCAGGACATGATGCTCCCACGTGTGGGTGCGGAGAAACCAGATGCCGAAGGCCGTTTCCGGCACGAACGGCACAACATTTGATTCGGAAACCGACATATTTTTCCCCGATGCATATTCGGTCGTGAACAAGAACGGGCATTGTAATAGCAAGCGTGGTGTGCGAGGCGATGAACTCGCCAACGAATCCGCATCGCGCAAACCAGGCACAGGAAGGGACGCATGGAACAGAGCCGGGAACAGCGCCGCGAAGCGGCAGTGAACAGTCAATTGGAAGGCTCGGGCCGTAGCGAGCGCGTCGATGTGGCGATCATCGGCGCCGGTCCTTCGGGTGCGGTGGCGGCTGCACTGCTGCGCAAACGCGGGCGTTCGGTGCTGGTGCTCGAACGTCAGCATTTTCCGCGTTTTTCGATCGGCGAGAGCCTGCTGCCGCAGAGCATGGAATACCTCGAAGAAGCGGGCATGTTGCAGGCCGTGGTCGAAGCCGGTTTCCAGTACAAGAACGGCGCGCAGTTCGTGTGGCGCGATCAGGCGACGGCGTACGACTTTCGCGATAAACATTCGCCGGGTTGGGGCACGACGTTTCAGGTGGAGCGCGCGAAGTTCGACGAACTGCTGATCCAGTGTGCGGCAAAACAGGGCGCGGAAGTGCGATTCGGTCACACCGTGCTGGCGATGCATCCGGGCGATGCGCCGGTGCTCGAAGTCATCGACGAGAACGAAACGCGCTATGAAGTGCACGCGCGTTATGTGCTCGACGCGAGCGGTTTCGGCCGCGTGCTGCCGCGTTTGCTGAATCTCGAAGCGCCGACCGGTTTGCCGACGCGCGCGGCGATTTTCAGCCACGTGCGCGATGGCCTCGCGCTCGACGATTTCGATCGCAACAAGATTTGCGTCGCGACGCATCCGGTGCATCGCGATGTGTGGTTCTGGATGATTCCGCTGGCGGGCGGGCGCTCGTCGGTGGGTTGCGTGGCGGAAGCCGCGTTCTTCGATCTGCCGGAAGCCGAGCGCGAAGCGCGCCTGCGTACGCTGATTCGCGAGGAACCGACGCTCAATCGTTTGATCGGCGATGCGCCGTTCCTCATGCCGGTGCGCCAGATCGGCGGGTATTCGGCGAATGTCGAGCGTTTGCACGGCGCGGGTTATGCGCTGCTCGGTAACGCGGGCGAGTTCCTCGATCCTGTGTTTTCTTCGGGCGTGACGATCGCGCTGCGTTCCGCGCATATGGCCGCGAAAGTGGTGGATCGCGTGCTGAACGGCGAAACCGTGGATTGGCACGCTGAATACGATGTGCCGCTGCGCAAGGGCATCGACACGTTCCGTGCTTTCGTCGAGCGTTGGTACACGGGCGAATTGCAGGACATTATTTATTATCCGCGTCAAACGCCGCTGATTCGTCGCATGATCAGCTCCGTGCTGGCGGGTTATGCGTGGGACGAGAGCAATCCGTATGTGGCGGAACCGGTGCGCCGGCTCAATACGCTGCATGAGGCGTGTTTGCGGATGTGAGGTGGCGGGGAAGGTGCGGGAAGCTCAGGGTTTGATGCGGCAGTTGGGCCGCTTCATGTCCACGCGCGCGAAGAATCTGATTTGCGCAACGAGCCGATGCCGATGCAAATTTTAATAACAGGCATTGCGAATTAAATAGCTCGTTTTCATGTTCCCGGCTTCAGCAAGGTTGTTAAGGTGCGATGGCTGGGCGGGGAGATCAACGTATTGCCGGTTCGTTCTATCCGCCCAACGTTGCAACTAACGGTCAACCGCGCTCAACACCACCCTTCAAAAGCCACCGCGCAGTGGTTTTGCAGGTCAAGGGCTGCCCGACGCGGAACATTGAAAATAGCTTACAAAACTGGCGCTCTTTCCGTATGAGGGATAATATGGCATCCCAAGTCGGCGAATGGTCGTCGTCCGGCTATTTCTCTCCGTTCACCTTACGCGCCCTATGTCAGATCTAAAAATCGTCCGCGAAACCAAAACCCTTCGGGAACTGACGCTGGATAAGCTGCGCGACGCCATTGTGCAAGGCTATTTCAAGCCGGGCGCGCGTCTTGTCGAACGCACGCTGTGCGATGAACTGGGCGTGAGCCGCACCATCGTGCGCGAAGTTCTGCGGCACCTGGAAACGGAAGGGCTCGTGGAAGTGATCGCGCGTCAGGGGCCGGTCGTCGCGCAGCTCAATCCCGCTCAGGTCAGCGAGATTTACGAGTTGCGCGGCCTGCTCGAGGCGAACGCCGCGCGCGCCTGCGCCGAACAATCCACGCCCGAACTCGTTAAATCGTTGCGCGAGATTCGCAAGGAGATCGAGGCCGCGTTCAAGTCCGGCGATCTGCCGACCGTGCTCGCGCACACCGAGCGCTTCTACGAGGCGCTGTTCGAAGGCGCGAACAAGACGGTGTCGCTCGCCGTGGTCAAGACGCTCAATGCGCGCATCAACCGGCTGCGGGCGCTGACGATCGCCACGCCTGGGCGCAGCGGCGAGTCGAATCGCGAGATGAACAAGATGCTCGACGCAATCGAGCGACGCGATGGCGACGCGGCGTTCGCGGCCTCGATCGCGCACATCAAGCGGACGGCTGAACTCGCGCTGGCCGCCCTGGCTGCGCGCGGCGAAGCCCCCGAAGCCTGATTTCCCGCTAACGCTCCACCTCCTCTGGCTGCCGGCTGACTGTCCGGTGGCCTGTCTTCGCACGTCAGCAGGCGCGGCCAGCGCGCTTTCTGGCGTAGCGGCGCCTGTCTTCCCATCGCCAGCGCTTCCCCATTTGTCGCACCTTTCCTTGACCGTCGGTCGGCGGCATTCGTGCCAGCCGCGTGCTGCGCCTACTTATGGTATTCCATAATATTTAGAATGCGTGGTAGTCGATAGTATGGCATACCATAATCTTCCGAATCGACGGAGGGCGGGCGACGGCGGCAGGGCAAGCCGGTACGCAAGGCATCGCAGCGAAGCTTTTCATTCGCAAAGACAGGAATGGATTCGTCATTCGGTTTAATGCGAATGAACGATTTTTCCGCACCGCCATAAAAGCCGTTTAGCGAATATCTGGAATCGTGGAGAGCATCATGTCTGAGCCGAATATCGAACCGATTTTCGATGTTGCCGAGTTTCGTCGCGCGCTGGGCGCATTCGTCACCGGCGTGACGGTGGTCACCACGATTCAGCCGGACGGTTCGCCGCGCGGCTTCACGGCCAATTCATTCACGTCGGTGTCGCTCGATCCGCCGTTGATTCTCGTGTGCATTGCGAAGACGGCGTCGAGTCACGGTGTGTTCTGCGCCACCGATCACTTCGCGGTCAGCGTGCTTGCGGAAAGCCAGAAGGGCGTGTCCGGCGTATTCGCGTCGAAATCGGCCGACAAATTCGATCAGGTGGACTGGCGCGCCCGCGCGACCGGCGCGCCGGTGATGGACGGCGCGGCGGCAATATTCGATTGCCGCACGCATGAAGTCGTCGATGCGGGCGATCACATCATTCTCATTGGGCGCGTGGTGGATTTCGTGCATACGAATGCTTCGCCGCTCGGTTATTGCCGTGGCGCCTACGTCAATTTCAGTCTCTCGCAGGACGCGCTGGCGGCAACCGGTGCGCGCGCGCAGGTCGGCGCGATCCTCGAACATCGTGACGGTCTGATCCTGCTGGAAACGCCGGACGGATTCCAGTTGCCCACAGGCGTCAAACTCGAACCGGCAAGCGACGCGGCAAGCCTGCGCGGCGTGCTCGCGAAACTCGGCCTCGCGGCGCATCTCGACTTCCTGTTTGCGGTATTCGAATCGGGGCAAGGGCCGTCGTCGAGCGTGCAGGTGTATTACCGCGGCCGCGTGAACAGTAGCGCTGCGGCGATGATGGACAATGCGATTCATATCGTTCCGCTCTCGCAGATTCCGTGGAGCAAACTGCGCGACGAAGCCGTGCGCGCGATGTTGCAGCGCTATGTGCGCGAACGCAGCGAGGACGCTTTCGGTATTTATGTCGGCGATAACGAAGCTGGCACGGTTCAGGCACTTGCCGTGGCTCACTGATCGCGTGCGGCAGTCGCTCGACTGAAAAGAGACTGAAAAGCGGATCGCAATCCGGTATGACAATCAGGATCACGAATTAAAGTAAATGAAGCAAAAAGTGAAGCCCGCGCGACGTTCGACGCCGGCCCGACCGTTACACGATTGAGCACCACCGATTCCCAAGGACATGGATATGAACAGCACACGCACCCTCATGATGACGCCGCTGATCGCACTGTGCGCGGCCGCCTTTACCGCAACGCCCGCGCTCGCTGCGGACCCGGTCGTCTTCACGAGTTGGGGTGGCACCACGCAGTCTTCGCAGCAGAAGGACTGGGCGCAGCCCTTTACGCAATCCAGCAGCGTCAACGTATTGATGGACGGTCCCACCGACTACGGCAAGCTCAAGGCGATGGTGGATAGCGGCAACGTGAACTGGGACGTCGTGGACGTGGAAGGCGACTTCGCCTACGCCGCGCAAAAGGCCGGGCTGATCGAGCCGATCGACTACAACGTTGTCAAGAAGGCCGATCTCGATCCGCGTTTTTCGAGCGGCAGCGCGGTCGGCAGCTTTTATTATTCGTTCGTGCTCGGCTACAACAAATCGAATTTCAAGGGCGCGCAGCCGCAAACCTGGGCCGACCTGTTCGACACGAAGAAATTCCCCGGTAAGCGCACGTTCTATAAATGGTCCGCACCGGGCGTGCTGGAAATCGCCTTGCTCGCCGACGGCGTGCCGCCCAACAAGCTTTATCCGCTCGATCTCGACCGCGCATTCAAGAAGCTCGACACCATCAAGAGCAGCATCGTCTGGTGGAGCGGCGGCGCGCAATCGCAGCAGTTGCTGGCTTCGGGCGAAGCGCCTATCGGCATGTTCTGGAATGGGCGCCTGCATGCGCTCGAACAGACGGGCGTGCCGGTGGGCGTGTCGTGGAATCAGAACCTGACGGCCGCCGACATGCTCGTGATTCCCAAGGGCGCGAAGCACAAGGCCGAAGCGATGAAGTTTCTCGCTGTAGCGACGAGCCCGCAGGCGCAGGCGAAATTCGCGCAGGACACGGGCTATGCGCCGATCAACGTGAAGTCGGCGGCGATGATGCCGGCAGCGGTCGCGAAGACCTTGCCGGACCAGTACAAGACGTCGCAGATCGATCTCGACATGAAGTATTGGGCCGACAATCGCGACGCGATTGCGAAGCGCTGGTACGCCTGGCAATCGAAATAACGACACGCGCCTGATCGCACCGTATCGCGATTGAATGGCTGCAGGAGACCGCAGGAGACATCATGCCGAACGCTTTGAGTACCGTCGCCCATCCGCCGGCGCGGCCGCCGCGCGCGCGCCGCGACTGGCGCAACATCCGCCTTCTGATTCCGGGGATCGTGCTCCTCGTGATCTTTTTCATGCTGCCGGTGCTGTCGCTGCTGTTGCGCAGCGTGCTGGAGCCCACGCCGGGTCTGCATAACTACGAGCAGTTGCTCGGCTCGTCCACGTATTTGCGCGTATTCGGCAATACCTTTCTCGTCGCGACGGTCGTCACGGTGGCGACAGTGGCGATTGGTTTTCCGACTGCATGGCTGCTCGCCATTGCGCCGCGCAAACTGAGTTCGCTGTTGTTTTCGATTCTGCTGCTTTCGATGTGGACCAATCTGCTCGCCCGCACATTTGCGTGGATGGTGCTGCTGCAGGCAACGGGCCCGATCAATCGCCTGCTGATGGCGACCGGACTCATCAGCGAACCGCTGGCGCTCGTGAATAATCTCGTCGGCGTGACAATCGGCATGACCTACATTATGTTGCCGTTTCTCGTGATGCCGCTGCACGCCACGCTGCGCAGCATCGATCCGTCCACCTTGCGCGCGGCGGCCGTGTGCGGCGCGAGTCGCTGGCAGGCGTTCTGGCGCATTCTCGTGCCGTTGGCGATGCCCGGCATCGCCTCGGGCGCGCTGATGGTGTTCGTGATGGCGCTCGGCTATTTCGTCACACCGGCGCTGCTCGGCGGCGCGCAATACATGATGCTCGCCGAACTCGTCGCGCAACTCGTGCAGGAACTGTTGAACTGGGGACTCGCCGGCGCCGCGGCTTTCGTGCTGCTCGCCGTCACGCTCTCGCTGTACGCGCTGCAATTGCGGTTCACGGGCGGCGCGCGCGTCAACGGAGGGCTCTGACATGTTGCTCGATTTCGACCGTCTGGGCGCGCTGCGTTGGGCGTTGCTCGCGATCGGCGCTGCCGTCGCCCTGTTTCTGTTGTTGCCGATCGTGTTTATCGTCGCGTTGTCGTTCGGCGATTCGCAGTGGCTGATTTTTCCGCCGCCGGGCTGGACGCTGGAGTGGTATCGCCAGTTGTTCACCGATCCGGGCTGGCTCGATTCGCTGCTGACGAGCGCGAAGCTCGCGGTGATCGTCACGGTGCTTTCCGTGCTGATCGGTTTTCTCGCTTCGCTTGCCTTGGTGCGCGGAAAATTTCGCGGACGCAGTGCTGTCAAAGCGTTCTTTCTCACGCCGATGGTGTTGCCCGTGGTGGTGCTGGCCGTCGCGCTCTACGCGTTCTTTCTGCGCATTGGCCTGAACGGCACGATGACCGGTTTCGTAATTGGTCACGTGATTATCGCGCTGCCGTTTTCGATTATCTCGATCAGCAATTCGCTGTCGAGTTTCGACACCGCGCTCGAAGATGCCGCGCTCATTTGCGGAGCGTCGCCGCTCGAAGTGAAACTGCGCGTGACCTTGCCCGCCATCCGGCTCGGTCTTTTCGCCGCGGCGATTTTCGCGTTCCTCGCTTCGTGGGACGAAGTGGTGGTGTCCATTTTCATGTCGAGCCCGACCTTGCAGACGCTGCCTGTGCGTATCTGGGCGACGCTGCGCCAGGACCTGACACCCGTCGTGGCGGCAGCGTCTTCGCTGCTCGTCGGACTCACGACGCTTTTGATGCTGGCCGGCGCCGTATTGCGCCGCGCGCGCTAAACCGATCTCGCGATTACAGAGGTAACCCGCCATGACTTCCGCATTCCTGCAAATCCAGCGCTTGCGCAAGACCTACGACGACGTTGTCGCCATCGATCAGGTTTCGCTCGATGTGCGCAAGGGCGAATTCATGACCTTCCTCGGGCCGTCGGGCTCGGGAAAAAGCACGACGCTTTATATTGTCGCGGGCTTTCAGGAGCCGACCGAAGGCCGCGTGCTGCTCGACGGCAAACCGTTGCTGTCGGTCGCACCGAATAAACGCAATATCGGCATGGTGTTTCAGCGTTATACGCTGTTTCCGCATTTGACGGTCGGTCAAAACGTGGCGTTTCCGCTGCGCGTTCGCCGCCGTCCCGAAGCGGAAATCAAAAAGAAAGTCGAACAGATGCTGGCGCTCGTGCATCTTTCGGAGTTTCGCGATCGTATGCCCGCGCAACTCTCGGGCGGTCAGCAGCAACGCGTGGCCATTGCGCGCGCGCTCGCATACGACCCGCCGGTGCTGCTGATGGACGAACCGCTTTCCGCGCTCGATAAAAAATTGCGTGAAGAGATTCAACTCGAATTGCGCCGCATCCATCAGGAAACCGGCGTGACGATTCTCTACGTGACGCACGATCAGGAAGAGGCATTGCGGCTGTCCGATCGCATTGCCGTCTTCAATAAAGGCTGCATCGAACAATGCGGAACCGGCGAGGAGCTGTATGCGAATCCCGCTTCGCGTTTCGTGGCGAATTTCATCGGCAATTCGAATTTTCTGCCGGTGCGTATCACGGGCCGCGCGGCGGAACAGGCGAGCGCGGTGTTTCCTAGCGGTCACGCTGTCGCGGCGGCCAGCGATATCCCGCTTCCCGTGGGCGGTGACGGCACGCTGATGGTGCGCCCCGAGCAGATCCGCATTCGCGCCACAGAAGCCGCGCATCGAGCGACGCAAGCGGCCGGGTTGCCGGTAACGGTGCGTGACATCACCTATCTCGGCGATGCGATGCACTACGCGGTGACCACGCCGTGGGAGCAGGATATGTCGGTGCGTATGCCGGCGGGCGATCATCGCGACAGCGGCATCGTCATCGGCACGCATGCGTGGATCGATTGGGACACGCGCGACGTGCGATTGTTCGCGCAGGCCTGATCGGGAGTCGCGATGCAAGACATGTCAGCGTCCCTGAAGGTCGAGCGCCGGACCATCACGTTGCGGGAACTCGCGCTCGAGAAAATGCGCAGCGCCATTTTCGACGCGCGTTTCCTGCCGGGCGACCGGCTGGTCGAGCGCGCGCTTTGCGAGGAACTCGGCGTGAGCCGCACCGTCGTGCGGGAGGTGCTGCGCCATCTGGAAACGGAAGGGCTCGTCGATATCCTGCCTAACCAGGGGCCGATCGTCGCCGTGCTCGATCTCTCGACGGCGGCCGAAATCTACGAAATTCGCGGCCTGCTGGAAAGCGAAGCGGCTGCGGCCTGCGCGCACTATGCCGACGCCGCGACCATTGCGGAACTCTCTGCACGCGTCGGCGAGATTCAGCAAGCCTTTCACGCGCAGGATCATCGTGCGGTGCGCGCGCTCACGACGGCGTTCTACGAGCGCATGTTCGTCGCCGGACACAAGCTTGTGGCGTGGGAGATCGTGCAATCGCTCACGGCGAGAATCAACCGGCTGCGCGCGCTCACGATTGCATCCGACGATCGCGGCGATCAGGCGGTGCAGGAAATGCATCAGATCCTCGCGGCGATCCGCACTGCCGATATCGAAGCGGCGCGCGGCGCGGCTATCGCCCATGTGCGCCGTGTTGCCGAAATCGCCGAAAAACTGCTGGCAGGCGGACAAGAGCAAGTCTTGTTGAGGCGCGCCAGTTGATCGTATGAACCGGTGCGACTCCTGCTAACGGAGTCGCATCGCGCATCGTCTGATTAATTCGTATTACAAATAGATAATCCATCACGTATCGCAACAACCGCGCGTGCGTCCGTTTCGCGGCGGGGTACGCGCGCATTCAACGAGGAGTGAAGAGGGCATGAAAAAGCGGGGTAACAGATTATCCGTCGCGTGCGTCGTGGGCGCTAGCGCATTGGTCGCGGCGAATGCGCATGCTCAATCGTCGGTGACGCTCTATGGCGTGATCGACGAAGGGATCGATTATGTGAGCAATAGCGGCGGCCATTCGCTGTGGCGCATGCGCGATGGCACGTACGACGGCGCGTACGGCAGCCGCTGGGGTTTGAAAGGCACCGAGGATCTCGGTGGCGGTTTGAGCGCGCTGTTCAGGCTCGAATCGGGTTTCAGCACGGAGAATGGCCAGATGCGTCAGGGCGGCCGCCTGTTTGGACGCCAGGCGTATGTGGGGCTGTCGGACACGCGCTTCGGCACGGTTACGCTCGGGCGGCAATACGACTCAGTGGTGGATTATCTCCAGCCGCTTACCGCGCCGGGCCAACTGGGCGGCCCGCTCGTGCACGCCGGCGATATCGACAATACCGACAATTCCTTCCGCGTCGATAATGCGATCAAATACGCGAGCCCCAAGATTGGCGGCCTCACTTTTGGCGGCCTCTATTCCTTTACCAATACCAATGCGGCGGGACGCGGCACGACGGGTCTGTGGAGCATCGGCGCAAACTACGCGTTTGGCGGTTTCACGATTGCGGGCGCGTATCTGTTTGCGAAGCAGCCAGCTGCGCTGCTCACGGACGGCAATTACGTGAGCAACACGACGGGCGCGGAAATCGGTGCGAGCGGTCCGTTCAGCTACGTGGGCAACCCGGCCAACGAACAGATTTTCGGCGCGGCCATCAACTACGCGCTTGGTTCGGCCACGCTCGGCCTCGACTACACGAACACCAGGTTCAACGAGGCGAACGGCACGCAGGGCACGGTCATCTTCACGAACTATGAAGCGTGGGGCCGTTACAACCTCACGTCCGCATGGTACGTGGGCGCGCAATACGTCTACACGCACGGCAACATTGGCTACAGCCAGGCGATTCCGATTTACCACCAGGTTGGGCTGACGACGGCGTATGCCTTGTCGAAGCGCACGTCGGTCTACGTGATGGGCGTCTGGCAGAAGGCCGCGGGCGCCGCATCGAATGCCGATATCTTCGACGGCTCGGTGGCGTCGGCATCGTCGAACAATCATCAGACGATGGTGCGCATCGGCATGTATCACCAGTTCTGATCGGCAATAAAAGAGCCGGCTCGTCTGATCAACGAGCCGGCTTTCTCAGCGCGGGAAATCGAGGTGAAGCGTTTATTCCGATGCCGTTGCACTTGCGGTAGCGTTTCGCAACGGCAACTCAACCATTTGCGGTGCGGAGATCGGAATTACCTGCGTTTGCGGCGCGGCACTTTCTAAAAACCGAACCGTCGAGTCCACCGTTATGGTCTCGATATTGCCCGTCACGCGTTGATCAATCGGGTGATCGTCGAATGCCACATTTGCTTTGAACATGCGGCCGCCAAGACGCTTGAGCGTGCTGATTTTCAACGCATCGGGTTGATACGCAGAGCGCTTTAGCCAGGCTTGGGCGTCGGCGCGCTTTACGAACTGCTGGCCACTTAGCGCTTCGCTCAGGATCTCCAGTACCCATTGATTGGAATTCTGGTGCAGCGTGGAAAACGGATACGCGACGATGCTGTAGCTGCTCGAATGCATTTGCTCCAGCGCCGCTGGATTACGCAGCAGCTTTTCCAGACGATCCTGAATTTTCGCATCAGGAACGATCAGTAGCGAATCGAACGAAAACATGTCGTCGAGAAAGAAATTACCCAAACCCTCGCGCCAGAGTGCTGATGTCGCTTGCCCGCAATCGTTGAGCAGATGGCTGATCCGCCACGGTTCGCCAGCAGCCCCTCGTGCGACAAAGGCCATATGGGAGTAGCGCAGGCCATATTGCGACAAATCCTGACCTACACGGGCAATGAGCGCCACCTTGGGGGCTCGCTGATCGAGTTGCTGTTGCAATTGCGCGGCGGTTTGCAATGCGGTGCGCACGGTGCCGGGTTCGAGCGGTTTATCACTGCAGCCTTGTCCGGCCCAGACAGGGCTGGCAAGCAGCAGGGCGGCGGCAAAGGGCAACACGCCGCGTTTCACAATGCGTTTCATTCGGATACCAGCCCGGATTCGGCGTCCACACGGGAGTGGTGCAGTAATGCCTTGCCCGCTTCGTTGGGAATGAAGGCTAGCAGTTGGCCGGAAGCAATCAGCGCATAACCGGTAGCTTCCGAGACGACGTTCACGGCGGCGCCCACCGACAGGCCCGCTTTCCTGGCTGCATTGGTAGACACCGCTACCGTTGCTTTGCTGCCGTCTGCGACAGCTTTGAATACCACTGTAAGTGTGTCGGTCGTGCCTTCGACAATACTGGAGACAATGAGCCCGGAACCTGTGGCACCCGTTACTGAGCCTTCAAATGGGTGGCCCGTGATGGAAATCAGCGGAGAGGCGGCTATTGAAAGCGCACCGGCGCTACTCGTTTGCGATGCGTTCTCCGAAAACGCGGGTGCGGACCCCGTCGCAACGAGGCTGGTCATCGAGGCAATAAGAAAAGTCTTCTTGAAATTCACGGCTCCTCCCGGTCATGTGATTCGAAGTGCTCGGACGAACACAGCGAGCCGGCGGATCGTGCGGTATCGTTGTCCGGGTGGCAACGCGAAACGAGCGGGACCTTGTTGCGCGACAAGACGGTGGCATAACCAGGACAGTGCGACTCATGAACCATGAAGCGCGGGCTGTTATAACCCCACGCTGGGGTAGTCTTAGCGCGACCAATACGTGCATGAAAACGGCGACTGTCATTTGAGATGCCAATAAAAAAGCCGGCTCGTTTGATCAACGAGCCGGCTTTTTCAGCGCGGTAAATCGAGGTGAAGCGTTTATTCCGATGCCGTTGCACTTGCGGTAGAACGGCGCGGAGAACGCGAACCGCCATTCTGCGCCAGCAGATAATAGGCGAGGGCGGTGGCGACGAGGCCGACCATCCACGAGATATCCGCACCGCCGAGCAGCGAAGCCCACGGACCGTGGAAAAAGCTCTCTTCCATGAACGGCACCTGAATCACGATACCGAAAACGTACAGCGCCAGCGCTTTCACGTTGAACGCGCCATACATGCCGCCCGTGCTGCTGACGATTTCCGACACCAGATAGTGCCGCTTGTTCACCAGATAAAAGTCGACGAGGTTAATCGCAATCCACGGTGCGAGCACGATGCGCATGGCGAAGATCGCGGTCAGGAAAATGGCGATGAAGTTACTCGATGCCCACAGCGCGGTCGCGGTACACGCCACCAGCAAAATCGCCGACACGCCAATGCGCACATTGCGGCCGGGCGTCCAGCTGGGACGGAACGTCTGCGCGGCGGTAATGCACGACAGCACGCCGCCATACAGATTCATGCCGTTGTGGCCAATGATGTTGACGAGGAAAAGAAAAATCAGCACATAGCCGAACATGCCCGTTTGCGTGCGGATGGCCTGCATCGCGTCGGTGGCGTGTCCGGTGCTCACTGCGATCACGCCGAATACGAAAGCGAAGATCGTGCCCAGCGAGGTGCCGAAATACGTGAATGCAAACGTCTTGGCGAAACCCGTCGATTCCGGCAGATAGCGCGAATAATCGGACGTATAGGGCGCGAAACTGATTTGCCAGACGGCGCACAGACCGAACATCGCGAACCAGCCCGAGAGATTGAAATGACCTTGCTGGAGCACGCTGGCGTTGAGGCTCGGCACCATCAGAATCATGCCGATCACGAGCGCGCCGCCCATGAACCACGCGCCAATCTTGTTGAATCGGTGAATGAAGTTATAGCCGATCACACCCACGAGCGTGGCGAACACGGCGCCGAGCACCGTCGCGAGCGGAATGGGTACGGGCGGCGCCGCAGCGTGCAGCGTCTTGCCCGCGAGAATGATGTTCGACACGAAGAAGCCGAGATAGATCAGCGTGGTGAAACCGACCACAAGCAGCGAGCCGTAGCGGCCGAATTGCGCGCGGCTTTGAATCATTTGCGGCACGCCCACGAGCGGGCCCTGCGCGGAGGTGAGCGCGTGAAAAATCGCGCCGAAGAATTGCCCCGCCGCAATCGCGAGAATCGCGCTTACAAGATCGAGGTGAAAAATCAGAACCGACGTGGCGCCGGAAATTACCGCCAGCGGCGCGACGTTCGTGCAAAACCACAAGGTGAACAGATCGACAGGCTTGCCGTGCCGATGTTCAGGCGAAACGTATTCGATCGAATTGCTTTCGATGGTCAGAACGCTGTTGTCGTTCGTCGTGTTGGTCATCATGTCTCCATCTTTATTGCCTGGCTATGCTGCCATCAGCGTGTGTGGCGCGAGCCGCCTTGATGCTTTGTTGCGGCTTCGCGGCGGGCAGCCCGCACGAAGCCGCTGTGCGCGCCTAACGCATCACGAACGGATCGCTGATCGGCTCGTCCGATGTGCGCAGCCATACGGATTTGGTCGTCGTATATTCGAGCGCCGCCGCGAAGCCGCCTTCGCGTCCATGACCCGAAAGACCGAAGCCACCGAACGGCACGAGCGGCGACACCGCGCGATACGTGTTGATCCACACGATGCCCGAGCGCACGCGTTTCGACACACGATGCGCGCGCGTGAGATTGGTGGTGAATATGCCCGCAGCCAGACCATAGGCCGTGCTGTTGGCTTTCTCGATCGCTTCCTGCTCGGTGCTGAACGTGTCGACCGAAAGCACCGGGCCGAACAGTTCGGTCGTGATGCTGTCCGCGTCGGGCACGCTGCTGCAATCGAGAATCGTCGGCGCGTAATAGAAGCCGCCGCGATCGAGCGCCTTGCCGCCCGCGAGCACTTTCGCGCCTTGCTTCACGGAACGTTCGACCACCGCTTCGATGTTGCGCAATTGACGCTCGGTGCACAGCGGTCCGTATTCCGTCGCCATGTCGTTGGGCAGACCCACGCGAATGCGCGAGACGCGCTCGACCAGCCGCGCGAGAAACTCGTCCTTCACCGACGCTTCAATCAACAGACGCGAGCCCGCCACGCAGCTTTGACCGCTCGCCGCGAAAATCGCCGCGACCTGCGCATTCACCGCGCTTTGAATATCGCTGTCGGCGAACACGATAAACGGCGATTTACCGCCGAGTTCGAGCGAGACCTTGGCGAGGTTGTTCGCGGTGTTCGACACGATATGCTTCGCGGTGTCCGGGCCGCCCGTGAAGGCCACTTTATCGACCTTCGGATGACTGCTGAGCACCGCGCCGCATTCCGCGCCGAAGCCGGTAATGACGTTCACCACGCCCGGCGGAAAGCCCGCTTCGTGCACGAGTCGCGCGAATTCGAGCAGGGGACCGGGCGCTTCTTCCGATGCCTTGAGCACCACCGTGCAGCCCGCGGCGAGCGCGGGGCCGAGCTTCACGGCGGAGAGAAACAACTGGCTATTCCACGGCACGATCGCGGCCACCACACCCACCGGCTGACGTTCGAGCCAGACCTGCATGTCCGGTTTGTCGACGGGAATATGGCTGCCTTCGATCTTGTCGGCGATACCGGCGTAATAGCGGTAATACTCCGCGACGTACGCAATCTGGCTCGACGTCTCGCGAATGATCTTGCCGGTATCGTTGGTTTCAATTTCAGCGAGTCGCGGCGCGGCCTGTTCGACGAGCGCGGCGAGTTTATGCAGCAGCTTGCCGCGCGCCGATGCCGTGAGTCCTGCCCACGCAGCGTCGTTGAGCGCGCGGCTCGCCGCATTCACGGCACGGTTCACTTCGTCGCGGCGCGCTTCGGGCATTTGCGCCCACACGTCGCCCGTGGCCGGATTCACGCTGCCGAACGTCGCGGCGCCGGATTCGAACTGGCCGTCGATATACAGCTGAAAATGAACACTCATGGAATCAAGACCTCACTTGAACGCAGGCATCACGTCGTTGATCATCCGCTCGAGCGACGCCTTCTTGCGCTCGAAACTCATGCCCGTATCGATCCAGAACGAGTACTCGTCGAAGCCGAGTTTCTCGTAGGCCTTCAGGCGCGCGATGACTTCCTCGGGCGTGCCGATCACGTTGTTCTTGCGCATCGCTTCCGGCGTGTAGAACGGATGCGCGGCAATTTCTTCCGGGCTCAGCGTCTTGATCATGCCCTTGCTGACCGGACGCTCGTTCTTGAACCACGCGCCGAAGTAGTTGTAGAACACGTTGACTTCGTCGGCGGCCACTTGCGCGTCGTCTTCGCTGCTCGCCACGTAAGTGTGGCGCAGCAGCATGATTTGCGGACGAGGCATCTCGCTGAATTTTTCGCACGCGGCATTGAAATGGCCGACGAGTTTTTCGACTTCGTCGTCGCCGAAATGCAGCGGCGTGACCTGCACGTTGCAACCGTTGGATACGGCGAATTCGTGGCTGTTCGGATCGCGCGCCGCGACCCAGATCGGCGGATGCGGTTCTTGCAGCGGCAGCGGCGACGACGTGGTCGACGGGAATTTCCAGAACTCGCCCTCGTGCGCGTAATCGCCTTGCCAGAGCTTCTTCACGGCGGGAATCAGTTCGCGCATGCGCTGACCCGCGTTCCAGGCGTCGAGGCCCGGCATCAGACGTTCATATTCGAACGAATATGCGCCGCGCGCAATGCCCAGTTCGAGGCGGCCGTTCGTGATGATGTCGGTCATCGCGGCTTCGCCTGCGAGCTTGATCGGGTGCCAGAACGGCGCGATCACGGTGCCCGTGCCGAGACGCACGTTCTTCGTCTTGCTCGCGAGATCGACGAGATTGAGGAACGGATTCGGCGCGATCGTGAAGTTCATGCCGTGGTGCTCGCCGGTCCAGACGGCGTGCATGCCGCCGCGATCCGCGATCTGGCACAGCTCGACCATTTCTTCGTAGAGCTGCTTCTGGCTCGTCTGGTCGGAGACGCGCTCCATGTGAACGAAAAGCGAAAAACGCATGGGGTTACCTTTCAGGAAAGAAGCGGCCGGACCATGCCGTTGCTGTGGTCGCCGTAGTACATACCATAGCTTTTGAGCTGGCTCTCCTTGCGATAGCGCTGGAGCATGCTGGCCAGCGCGCTGTCCGCGAACTGGTCCGGCGCGATGTCGTCGAGGCTGACGAAATCGCCGGCCACCGCCGCTTCATCGGGCGCGCTGCAGAGGAACGAGATGTACTGGTAATGGGTTTCGGTGTTGTTGTACGCCGAATAGATGAAGCTCGCCGACGCATCCGGCTGGTACTGGCTGAAGAGGGCGGCGAGCGCTTTGTCCGCGCCTTCCTTGCCGATCTCTTTCGAAGGCAGACCCCATTTGTTGTCGGCAGTGCGCGTGAGCAGCACCTTGTCGTCGCGCGCGATGATCGCGTTGACGATGACCTTCGGGCCCGCGATCACTTCCGCCGAGACCTTGGCGGGCGTGAAATAGCCGCCGCGGTAATAGCCGAGGCCCGCGTAACCGGCCGAGTGGAACGCTTCCACCTTGCCGACGATCAGCGCGTGATCGCCCGCGTCGATGATCGCGTGCGTGGTGCAGTCGAACCAGGCGCTCACGTCGTCGATCAGCGGATTGCGGTTGGCGCTCAATTGCCAGTTCACGTTCGCGAAGCGATCGTCGCTCGGACGCGCGAACGTGTTCGACAGTTCCTTCTGGTTTTCCGCGAGGATGTTGATCGCGAAGTGCCCGGTGGTGGAAAACGTCTGATAATTGCTCGACGTCTTCGCGATGCTCACGAGCAGCAACGCGGGGTCCAGCGACACCGACGAAAACGAGTTCGCGGTAAAGCCGAGCGGCTGGCCGTCGTCGCGCGCGGTCGTGACGATCGTCACGCCCGTCATGAACGCGCCGAAGGCGTCGCGCAATTCCCGGGTGTTGATTTTGAGTGTCTCTTGGCTCATTTCACACTTCCGACTTCGTGAGTTCCGCAACCGGCGCGGTCTGCAACCAGGCGCGCAGGGCGAGATTGACGGCTTCGGGCGCCGTCAGGTTCACCATGTGGCGCTCGTCATCGATCACGACGGCCTGGCCGTGGTGCGCCGCGGCGGCCATCTGGCGGGCCATCTCCGGCGTGGAGTTCGGATCGTCCGAACCCGTGAGCACGAGCGCCGGGCAGGCAATCGTGTGCCAGCCGTCGGCATAGACTTCGTCGCCGCGCGCGAAGGCCGTGTAAGCGGTGGCGTAACCCGCGAGATTTACGGACTTCAGCCACGTTTCGACCTTTTGCGCCGCGAGACGCTGGGCCTCGTCGGCATTGAACCAGCGCTTGAGCGGCGTGTCGATGTCGATGGTGCCCGAGCGCAGTTCGGCGGCGCGTTGCAGCACGGCATCGCGCGCCTGTTGCGTGCGGCGATACACGCCGTTCAGGACTGCCACGCGTTTGACGAGGTCGGGCCGCGTGACGGCCACGCCCGCCGCGATCAGCGAACCCATCGAGTGACCGGCCAGATTGACCGGACCGGCGTTCAGCGCCTCGATGAATTCGATCGCCCAGGCCACGAACTGCTGCAATCCTGCGTTGGCGTCGAGTGCATCGCTGTCGCCGTGGCCCGGCATATCGACGGAAATCACGCGGAAATCGCGCCATAGATCCTCGATCTGCGGATACCACGCCTGCGCCTGCATGCCGACGCCGTGAATCAGCACCAGCGGCTCGCCCGCGCCCTGCTCCAGATAGTGCGCGGCGCGATTATTTGACAGCGGCAGGGTTCTTGAGATCATTTCCGAGCTCTGCGAGGTCCTGGTAACGGTCGCCAATGCGGTGATGCGGACGGCCACCGGTCGCGCCGCCGATGGCGATCACGAGTTCGTCCGCGGCGGGCGCGTCGGGGATCGAAAATTGCAGCGTCAGATAGTGCGAACGGCGGCCTTCGTCGTTCTTGTCCATCATCGGAATCAGCAGCGGCGCATTCGCCGGACCGCGCGTGTTGTTGAACGCCAGATACGACTTCGCGCCCACCGCGGAGCGGTACGTGTTACCGAAATGCAGTGTGTGGATCAGCGCCGACGCGTGTTCCAGTTCGCCCGAGGTGCCGACGATGGCGCTCTTGCCGAAGGCTTCCACCGCATCGCCCGAACCGGCTTCGTCGATGATCAGCTTGGTGAGGTGCTCGCTCAGTTGCGGCGCGATCGCGCGGATGTCCGCCGAGAGGTCTTCCACATAGCCGCGGCCTGCCCACGGGTTCTTGATGACCACGGCCGCGCCGATCATTTTGAGCGGCTTCGCAGCGGCTTTGTCGCCATCCACATAGACGGTTTCGACGTGAAGAATGGATTTGCGAATCAGGCTCATAGCAAGGTTCCTGGGTCCGTTGATGATGGAAGGCATTGTGGTATGCCATAGTACGGCGTACCATGCGTGTTAACCCTATCGATCCGGCGCAGGCCCGGCATCGTGGGAAAAAACGGCCCGTTGGGTTAGGGTTCGACGAACCGGCGCGCGAGCGCCAGAGACTGATCTGGAAACAGGAGGAAGAGATGGCGGCTTACTGGATTGCGCACGTCACCGTGCTGGACCCGGTGAAATACAAGGACTACACGGACATCGCGCCGGTGGCGTTCAAGAAGTACGGCGCGGTGTTTCTGGCGCGTGGCGGCGAGTCGCGCACGCTCGAAGGCGAGACGTTCCAGCGCCATGTGGTGATCGAATTCAAGGACATGGACACGGCGCTGGACTGCTATAACTCGCCGGAGTATCAGTCGGCGAAACTGAAGCGCGACGGGCATTGCGTCGCGCAGATTGCGATCGTCGAAGGGTTGTAAGCGACCAGGCAAACGCGACGAATCAGGCGCGAGTGGCGAAGGCCGCGGCACGCGGGCCGCTCAGGCACGCACCGAGCGCGAGCAGCCCGAGTGCCGAAACTGAAATCGCCACCACCGTCAGGCTCGTGCCGAACACGGCGCTGACGCCGCTCGCCAGCAAGGCGGCGCTGCCGATCTGGCAGAACCCCACGAGTCCCGACGCGCTGGCCGCGCGTCCGTGCGGCGCGGCGATCGCACCCGATACCGCGAGCGACAGCGCCGAGCCATTGGCGAGACTGACGAGACACATCGGCAACACGACGGCGGGAATCGTCGTCACGCCGAGCGCGGCCACGACGAGAAACGCCGAGCCGCCCAGCAGGAAACTGACCACGCCTATCGTCACGATGCGATCGTACGGCCAGCGATCGAGCCAGCGCCGCGCCAGCAGATTCGCGACGATGATGCCGCCCGTGAGCGGCAGATACATCCAGCCGCGATGCGCTTCGCCGAGGCCGAGCCGCGCGAACAGAAATGGCGATTGAGTCAGATAGACGAACCACGCGCCATAGATGCAGCACACGACGACGGTGTAGCGTCGAAACGCGCCGTCGCGCAGCACCGCGCCGAACCCCTCAAGCGACGTCACGCGGCTGCGCGACGCGCGCGGATGCGTTTCCGGCAGCACCGCGCAGACGAGCGCGAACGCCACGGCCGCGAAGGCCGCGACGAACAGAAAATCCGCATGCCAGCCGAACGCCGCCGCCAGGTGGCCGCCGATAGCGGGCGCGAGCGCCGGCGACAACGACACCAGCGGATACACCACGGCGTAGACCTTCGCCGACACGTGCTTGCTGCAGGTATCCGCGATGATGGCGCGCCCGATCACGAGTCCGGATGCCGCGCCCACGGCCTCGATCACGCGCCACGCGAGAAACGTCGCGAAGCTCGCCGCCAGCGCGCAGCCGAGCGAGCCCGCCATGTACAGCGCGATGCCCGCGAGCACGACGGGCTTGCGTCCGTGACGATCCGAAAGCGGACCATAAACGAGTTGCGCAATCGCGAGCGCGAGCAGATACACGGAAACGGTTTGCGGCATGCGCCAGTCGGCGATGGCAAAGGCGCGCGCCATGTCGGGCATGGCGGGAAGATAGATATCGGAGGCGATCAGCCCAAAGGCGTTGAGCATCGCGGCGGTCAGGATGAAAGAGCGTCGTGGCATGAATGCGTATGAACGAGTGAGTGAGCCGTCATGCTAGCGAGCGGACTTCCATGTGAAAATGCATGCAAATGCAGCAGATAGCTGCAAATTTGCAGCATCGGGATTGCTCGGGAAAAGACACAAAGCACATGAACTGGGACGACGTTCGAATTTTTCTCGCCGTGTATCGGGCGGGCACCTTGCGCGGCGCGGCGCAGCAACTCGATATCGATCAGACGACAGCGGGCCGCCGTCTCGCCGGACTCGAAAGCACGCTCGGCAGCCGCCTGTTTCTGCGCACCACGTCCGGCCTCGAGCTGACGCAAAGCGGCCAGCAGGTGCTGCAAACTGCCGAGGACATGGAGCGTCTCGCCATTTCGTTCGCGCGCAAAAGCGAAGGCGCGGACGAGCGCGTGGCGGGCGAAGTGCGCGTGACGACCACCGACACGCTCGCCATCGATTTCGTGATTCCCGCGATCGAGCGGTTGCATCTGCGCTATCCGGAAGTGCGCGCGATCCTGACGACCACGCCGCGTCTGCTCGATCTTTCGCGGCGCGAAGCCGACGTTGCCGTGCGCACGCAGCGGCCGGAACAGCCGGGGCTGATCGTGCGGCGGCTCGGCAGTTGGGATGTGGGGCTCTACGCGTCGCGCAGCTATATCGCGCGGCATGGCGAGCCGCGCACGGGGAAGCAGCTTGCGGGCCACGACATCGCGCTGTATCAGAGCGGCGTGACGACGCGGCAGGATGAAACGCTCGTCGGCGAATCGCGCGCGCAGGCTCGCGTGGTGGCGGAAATGGACTCGAGTCTCATGCTCTGCACTTTCGTGCGCGCGGGGTTGGCGCTGGCCGAGTTGCCCGTCTATGTCGAGCAGCGTTATCCGGAACTGGTGCGGATCTGGCCGCACAAGCGGCGCGCGAAACACTACGAGGCGTGGCTCGTGCTGCACGAGGATCTGGCGCGCACATCGCGTGTGCGTGTGGTTGTTGATGCGATAGCGGAGCGCTTCGGCGCGTGAATGCTGAGCGGCGCGAACTGGCTCCAGCTGCAATGCGGCGCGTGGCTCTTTCGCGCTCAGAACAGCTCTCGTATAGTCGCGGCTTCCTGAATGATCCGCTCGCGCATTCGAGCGAATAGACGAGGCGAATATGGAAATCAGGCAATACGCGGCGCGCGATCTCGACGCGGTGGCGCGTCTGTTCAACGACTATCGCGTGTTCTACGAGCAGCCTTCGAATCTGCCGCTCGCCACGCAATTCATTGCTGAAAGAACGCAGGCGAACGAGTCGGTGATATTGGTCGCCGATAGTGGCGATGGCAGCGATGGCGGTGATCACGCGCTGGCCGGTTTTTGTCAACTTTACCCGTCGTTTTGCTCGGTCGAAGCCGCGCCGATTTATGTTCTGTATGACCTGTTCGTAGCGGAGCACGCGCGACGTTCGGGCGTCGCGACGCGTCTATTGCAGGCCGCAGCGGCGCACGCGAAGTGCGATAGAAAAGTGCGCATGGATTTGACCACCGCAAAAACCAATCTCAAAGCGCAAGCGTTATACGAATCGCTCGGGTGGAAGCGCGACGAGATTTTCTATAGCTATACGCTGACGATCGCGTGATCCGAAAATTGGCGTTGAAAAACGTGAATCTTCACAAAAGCATGACGCGCAAGCGGGATGCGACCAGATCCGGATCTTATCCGTTTGCGCACGCGATCTCTGCGCTGTCGACAAAGATCGTCTAAGCAACGCGCGGGTATGGTTCGTGCGGCAACAGCGAATTCTTGCGCACTCCGTCCAATTGTTTTCGACATGTCGATTCAGTGCACCGCCAACGTGGATCGCCGACGCGCCTTTATCGCGGACACGACCGCGCTCATCGTGTTCTTCACCACCACGGGCATCATCAACGAACGATTCATTGCGGGTATGCAGTGGGATCAGGTCGCGCACGCGCGTCTGCTGGGCGCGGCGTTGATGATTCCCGTCGCGCGTCCCTATGGCATCTGGCGCGACTATGTGATGCGCTTTGCGGGACGAGGCCACCTCTCGCGCGTGCTCTGGGACAGCATGGCGCTCGTGAGTTTTCAGGTGCCGATTTACGCGGCGATCATCGCGATCAGCGGCGCATCGGGTCGCGGATTCTGGCGCGGCGTGCTGGGCGCGGCCATCATGATGCTCGCACTGGGGCGGCCCTATGGTGCGTTTCTCAATGCGGTCAGACGGCTGTTCGGTCTGCCGCCTGGCGGCGCACGCCCCATGAGCCGCAACGTCTGACGCGCTCAGCGCAGCGGCGAATCCGCTGCCGGAATCCAGATCGTGGATGTGGCTTCGTAAAACTGCTGCGGCCCGCCAACAGGCGGCCAGATTCCATCGGCGTAGGATTGCGCGCGAATCGCAATGCGTTCGTCGAGACTCTGCCACGGCCAGATATGCGTGATGCGCGGCGCGCCGTCGAGCGCAAACATATTCACGGTCAACGGCGAGCGTTTCGAGCGCTCGGGCATGGCGG
The DNA here is from genome assembly GCF_014171495.1 of Paraburkholderia tropica. NCBI lineage: Bacteria > Pseudomonadati > Pseudomonadota > Betaproteobacteria > Burkholderiales > Burkholderiaceae > Paraburkholderia > Paraburkholderia tropica. The sequence goes on along the minus strand of NZ_CP049136.1, from coordinate 499,005 downwards.
CTTGCCATGCGTCGATGGTCGGCCGGAGTCCGCCGGGATTCAGCCAGTAAGTGCGGAACTCGTAATAGCGCCCGAAAATACCGGGTTTCACGTCCGGTAAAAAGGGAAACGCGGCATAACTTTCGGATTCGAATGTGCATGCGCTGCTGGCCGCGCCAAAAGGATCGGCGTGATGCAGTTCGCGAATCCGCTCTTGCGCGAGTGCATCGGCATTCGCGAAACCTCGCAGCAAGCGCACGCTGCCGAGTCTGCCGTTTTCCGATGTCCAGATGCCGAGCAAACGGTCCGGCGTGTCCGCCTGATCGAGCCACCTTTGCGCGTGGTCGATGACTTGCGGAAGCTTCAGAATATGCGACGACAAAGTGGTGAGTTCGTACATCATGGCGAATCTCCGGAGTTCATGGATGGCGCTTTTCACACCCTTCGATAAACCAGATTAGACTGGTGCGCATTCAAAGGGAATCCCCGGTTTATTCACACACTCTGTGCGGAAGTCGCTATGTTCGACTGGCAGGATTTGCGCTATTTTCTGGTGCTCGCGCGCGTGGGGACGCTCTCCGGCGCCGCGAATGCGCTCGCGGTCGAGCACGCCACCATCGGGCGGCGCGTGGCGGCGCTCGAAACGGCGCTGGGCCTGAAACTCGTTTATCGATTGCCGCGCAGCGTGCGTTTGACCGACGAAGGCGAGGCGATTACCGCGTTGGCCGCGTCGATGCACGACAGCGCGCAGGCCGTCGAGGCGTATGCGTTGCGGGCGTCGGCTGCGTTATCCGGCACGGTGCGCATCAGCGTGCCGCCGACGATCGGCAGTCATTGCATCGCGCCCAACATGCGTGCGTTTCGCGAAGCGAATCCGAACGTGAAGATCGTGATGGAAGGCGCGGCGGGCATTGCGCCGCTGGATCGCGGCGTCGCCGATATCGCCATTCGCATGGTCGAGCCCAAAGAGGCGAGTCTCGTCACGCGGCGCATCGGTGCGATTCGCTTCGGACTGTATGCGAGCCGCGATTACGCCGCGCGGTCCGCGAATCAATGGGAATTCATCGCTTATGAGGCCGCGCTCGATCACGTGAGCCATCAGCGCTGGCTGCGTGATTATCTCGACGGGCGGCCTGTTATTTTTGAAACGAGCGATGTGATGGGCCAGCAGGTGTCGGCGCGCAATGGCATGGGCGTGGCCTTGCTGCCGACCTTGATTGGCGACGGCGATCCCGCACTCGTCCGACTCGATGCGAAATCGGCGCCGCCCGAGACGCCGCTCTGGCTCGTGACGTATCCGGATTTACGCCGCACCGAAGCGGTCAAAACGGTAATGGCGTTTCTTACGGCGTGCGTGTCGAACGAGCCGCATTTCGCCGAGAGAAAACGTCGCTGAATGTGGTTGAATCAAACTGAATACGCCCGCCTGCACACCGAAACAACCTTGTTTTTATAGGTCGTTTCGAACTCTTGCCGATAATCGAATCGACTCGCGACTTTCAGCGAAGCCGTGTTTTCGGGCGAAATGATGCAGACGGTTTCCGTATCGGGCCAACGCGTATGCGCCCAACCGTGCGCGGCGGCAATCGCTTCCGACGCATAACCGAACCGTTGCGCCTGGCGCGCGATCATCCAGCCAATTTCGGGGCTCGCGTCAAATGTGGGACTAATGCCGCGCATATAGCGCACGAATCCCACTTCGCCAACAAAGGCCGCAGTCGATTTTTCAGCGACGATCCAGTGGCCGAAGCCGAGCGCCGCCCAATGCCCCATGCTGCGAAGCAGACGCGCCCACACGTCTTCGCGCGTGAGCGGCGCGCCGGTCACAAAACGCACGACTTCCGGATCCGACCACATGCGGTACAGATCGTCGAAATCACGAAGTTCAGGCGGGCGCATGACAAGACGTTGAGTTTCCATCGCGCGTGTATGACCGGTAAATGATCAGTGGTCGATCAGTGATAGATCGATTTCGTCGATTGCAGTTTCGTGAGCTTGCCGTCCTGAATGCGATACCAGCCGTCGGGGCCTTGCATCACGACTTCGCCGGGTTGCCAGAAGACGCGCTTGACGGTCAGGCGTGCGCTCGCGCGTTGCACGAGGGGCGGACGGCGGCTGAAATCGTAGAGCAGCGGGCCGAACGCGGTTTGCACCAGCATGCGCGTGACGGTTTGATTGTCGCGCGCGACTTCGTCGAAATGGGTGAGCGTTTTGGCGTCGAATCGATCGAAAATTTCGTTGTTGATCATGACGACGAAATCGCGGTCGTCGCGCACGAATTGCACGGTGCCGGCCGGCGTGGCCACGGGGCCGGGCGTGTTGCTTTGCGCATGCGCGCCCGTGACGAATGAGGCGGCCGCGAGCGCAGCGAGGAGCAGTCGTTTCATGTTGTCTTCCTGATTGCGCGCCGGATTTGAATGCGGCGCTTGATTCACCTACGCTTGAGCGTGGCATTGTCATCAATTTCTGGCGATCCGTCGATTATCGCGGGCGTGCGGCTGATTCGGCGCAACTTCGCGACGATCGCGACGCCAGCCAGCGCCACGCCGACACGGAGCGAATGTGGCCAATCCCGATCTCGTCGAGCGCGAATCGACTTCCGCCGCGAAATCCGTACCGAAGTCCACACACGCGGTCGCCGCGCAGGCGAGCCCGTGCGATGAACTCGTCATCCGCGCGCAGCCCACGGCCGTCGACCGGCCGTGCCGGCGCAAGCGTCTCGCGCTCGCGGCCACCATACTCGGCTCGAGTATGGCCTTTATCGACGGCTCGGTCGTCAACGTGGCGCTGCCGTCGATTCAGGCCGAACTCGGCGCGAGCGTCGCGGCCATGCAGTGGGTCGTGAACGCGTATCTGCTGTTTCTCGGCTCGCTCGTGCTGGTAGGCGGCTCGATGGGCGTCAAACTCGGCCGCCGCACGATTTTCATCGCGGGCATCGCGTTGTTCACGCTCGCGTCGGCCGCGTGCGGATTCGCGTCGAACGCGGCAGCGCTGATCGCCGCGCGAGCGGTGCAGGGGATCGGCGCGGCCTTGCTCGTGCCCAGCAGCCTCGCGATCATCGGCGCGGTGTTCGACGATGCCGCGCGCGGACGCGCCATCGGCACCTGGGCGGGCGTGGGCGCGATCACGTCGGCGGTGGGGCCGGTGGCGGGCGGCTGGCTCGTCGACGCGCTGTCCTGGCGCGCGATCTTCTTCCTGAACGTGCCGCTCGCCGTGCTGACGACTGCGCTCGCGCTGGCTTCGGTGCCGAACAGCCACAAGGCCGATGCGCCCGAGCGGCTCGACTGGCCCGGCGCGCTGGCGGCGGCCGCGGGACTCGCGGCGCTCACGTTCGGGCTGACGCTGGCGTCGACGCTCGGTTTTGCGCAGGCACGTGTGTTGGGTTCGATCGGCGCGGGCGTGCTCTTGCTCGGCGTTTTTGTGTGGATCGAGGCGCACAGCGAGAACCCGATGATGCCGCTCGACGTGTTCCGTTCGCGCGACTTCAGCGGCGCGAATCTCGTGACGTTGCTGCTGTATTTCGGGCTGGGCGGCGCGCTGTTCTTCCTGCCGTTCACGCTGATCCGCGCGCATGGCTATCACGCGACGCAGGCGGGCGCGGCGCTGCTGCCGGTGCCGGTGATCATCGGCCTGCTCTCGCGCTTCACGGGCGGTCTGACGAGCCGCTTCGGCGCGCGCGCGTTGCTGACGGTGGGGCCGGGCATCGCCGGAATCGGTTTCGCGCTGCTGGCGGCGCCGTGGGCGCGCGGCGGCGGCTACTGGAGTGGATTTTTTCCCGCGCTCGTCGTGCTCGGGATCGGGCTGACGATCACCGTCGCGCCGCTGACCACGGTCGTGATGGGCGCGGTGGCGGCCGATCGCACGGGCGTCGCGTCCGGCATCAATAACGCCGTGGCGCGCGTGGCGAGCCTGCTCGCGATTGCGGTGCTGGGGATCGTGTTCGTGTGGGCGCACGATGCGGCGCTCGCGGCGCGGCTCGATGCGCTACAGGTGCCGCGCGAGGCGCGGCAAACTGCGCCGTTGCTGGAACCGGCGGCGCACGCGGATTCGGACCCGAACCCGGCTTCCGCGCCGCTGGCGGCGCCGGTCGCGCGTGCGCAAGCCGAGGCGATCGCCGACGCGTTGCGCGCCGTCGCGCTCGTCTCGGCAGCGTGCGCGTTCGCGGCGGCAGGGCTCGCGCTGACGACTATCCGGCCCTTGAAACCTTCGGCGCTACCGCCCCAGATCGCGCATCACGGAGATCAGTGAGCGGATCGATGAGGCGGTGAACGTTGAAGCGATGCTTCGATGCTGCGGATTACTGGCCGAAGTAGACCGGCTTCATGCCGTCGTAGGCGGGGCGCACTGCGGCGACCGGCGCGCCCGAAGCGGCCGAACCGTTCGCCACGCCGCCGACGGCGTTGTTCTGCGCGGCAACCTTGGCTTCGGCGGCGAGGATGTCATCGGGGTAGTGCGGGTCGTTGCCGCGCGACGGGCTATAGCCGGCCTTTTCGAGCTGGACGAGTTCGGCGCGAACCTGGGCGCGGGTCAGCGGGCCATTCGACTGGGCGAACGAAGCAACCGGGACAACGAGAGCAACGGCAACTGCAACGGCCTGGATCAGGGACTTCATGATTACTACCTCCGTGGTTTTCTGGTTTTCGGTTGGGCTGATTTGTCGCAACCGATGACCAGAGTCTAGGAGTTTCGCGCCCTGGGGTTAACCATGATCTGGCGAAGGGATTCTTGCAGCCGGCAGCAAGATCGGAGAGTGCTTTGCGGCGTTGAGCGGAGTGGGGCGGTGCGGGGGCGGCGAAAGTCCGTCGCGCGAGGGCGTTCAACCGCCCGAACGCGCGCGGAATGACTTTCGACGGTCTCCGGCCGGGCGTTTTACGCGCAAATCGGGGTGTCAAATCGGGCGCGATCATGACAAAATGTCGCTTTAAGTCTCGATGAGGCGGGACATTTTGTCGTTTTTGTTGTTTTCGTCGAGACAGTCATGAAACCCGCAGATCTCTCCTACGCCCTCGCGCGCCTCGGCTGGACTCACGTGACGTTCGCCGACTATTCGGGCTACGACCGCCGCACTATCGGTCGATGGATCAACGGCCAGTCGGCGATTCCGCTGCTGGTGGAGCGGCACATCGACCTGCTGCTGGCGATACGCGACCGGATGCCGTGAGGGCGTGCCGTTATCGCCTTCGTTGATCGCGGGGTGCTGCGCACCGCGAACCCGCGAACCTTCGGTCGATCGCCCCGATGGGCGCATTGGCGCGTCGCCTCCGCGACCCCTTCAAGGCCCGACCGGCGCCGTCGTGTATCGCAGAATCCGGTCGCGTGAAGTCTCCAGCAAACGCGTCATCGCCGCCGCCGCCGCGTCCGCTTCGCGCGCCACGATATGCCCGCGGACGGCGTCGTGCAGTACGAGATCCTCGCTCGGCTGCGCGGCCTCGCGCTGCATCATCTCCGAGGAGACGCGCAGCGCGGCCTTGATCGCATTGCCGATCGTGATGAACATGCCGTTCTGCGAAGCCGTGATGATCGCGAGGTGAAACTCCAGGTTCGCGTCCGCCGCCGCGCGAATCGCCGACACGCCATGCTGCGCCGACTGATCGTAGGCGGCCACGAGTTCGAGGTAACGCCGCTCGATGATCTGCACGGTGTCCTCGTTGCCGTGACGCGCTGCGAGAAAACTCGCGCGTGGCTCGAAACAGATGCGCATTTCGAAAATGTCCTCGACGATCTTCGAGTCGAATTGCGCATTGAGCCGCCACGCGAGCACGTCGCGATCGAGCAGATTCCAGTCGGAAAAAGGCAGCACGCGTGTGCCGATTTTCGGCGACACGGCAATCAAACGCTTGCCCGCCAGTTGCTTGATGGCTTCGCGCAGGGTGGTGCGGCTCACGCCATACGCACTGCACAGTTCGCTTTCGACCGGCAGCGCGTCGCCGGGCGCGAACTCGCCCGAGACCACGCGCATGCCGATAATCTTGGCGATCTGCGTCGTGATATTGCCGACGATCGGTTCGCGCTCGAACATCCCTTCCCCTTCGTAGACATCGTGCACGGCGTGTCCGCGCCGTGTTATCGGGCGGTCGTCACAATCACGTTCCACGAGCCCGGTTTGAGCTTCGCGCGCACGCGTTCCCCGTCGACCGACACGGCGTCGTTGATCGCCGGCGCCACCGTCGACGGCGCCTCCACCGTGTTCACCGCTTTCATGTTGGCATGATACAACTCGAGCGCGTGATCGAGCGTGCGTTCCTTGCCGAGTCCGCGCAATTCGATATTGAGTTCCATCTCTTCGCTCAAATGCCGGTTGAGCGCGAAAATCGCCGTCGTGCCGGTCGCGCGATCGTCCACGACCGCCGCGCAGAGATACGGGATTTCAGGGAACGTTTCCGCTTCATACGAGGCCGATTCGACCACCGGTTTGAGCACGCGGCCATGCGCGAATTTCGAGGCCTGCGAGAACGGATGGAAAATCGTTTGACGCCATGCGCGGCCGCCCGGCTCGGTCATGATCGGCCCGATCACATTGACGAGCTGCGCGAGACACGCGGTCTTCACGCGGTCGGCATTGTTCATCATCGTGATCAGCGCGCCGCCCACCACGAGTGCGTCTTCGTGGTTATAAACTTCTTCGATCAGACGCGGCGCTTCGGGCCAGCCGGGCTTGCGCAAATCGTTGATCGTTCGCGCCTTGTACCAGACATTCCATTCGTCGAACGAAAGCATGATGCGTTTGGACGAATGCTTGCGCGCCGCCACGCTGTCCGCCACCGCCACGATTTCCTTGATGAACAGATCCATCACTTCGATATTGCCGAAGAATTCGGCGGTCGAATCGCGCTTGTTTTCAAAGTAAGTATGTAGCGAAATGAAATCGACCTGCTCGAAACAATGATCGAGCACGCGGTCTTCCCACGCGCCATACGTAGGCATCTCATGCGTGGACGAACCGCAGGCCGCAAGCTGGATCGTGGGATCGACCGAACGCATCAGCTTGGCCGTTTCGAGCGCGGCGCGCCCGTATTCCTCGGCCGTTTTGCGGCAGATTTGCCATGGGCCGTCCATCTCGTTGCCGAGGCACCAGAACTTGATGTCGTGAGGTTTTTCGTGGCCGTGTTCGTGGCGCAGATCGGACAGCGCCGTGCCGCCCGGGTGATTGCAATACTCCACGAAACGGCGCGCTTCGTCGGGGCCGCGCGTGCCGAGATTCACGCCATACATCGGCTCGATATCGAGCTTGCGGCACCATTCGATGAATTCATTGGTGCCGAACTGATTCGTTTCGGTCGAGTACCACGCCAGATCGAGTCGGCGCGGACGTTTTTCGCGCGGGCCCACGCCGTCTTCCCAGTTGTAGCCCGAGAGAAAATTGCCGCCCGGATAGCGCACGATCGTCGGACCGAGTTCGCGCGTGAGCGCCATGACGTCCTGACGAAAACCGTTTTCGTCGGCTTCCGGATGGCCAGGTTCGAAAATGCCGGTGTAGACGCAGCGGCCCATGTGTTCGACGAACGCGCCGAACACGCGCCGGTCGAGATCGGAGACGACAAAGTCGCGGTCGACAATGAGGCGTGAAGCGATCATGGTGTTCCTCTATCCATCTTTGAGCGTTATCGGAAGGCGCGCATTGCCTGCTCGCCTTTACTTCGATTACCTGGCATGACGAATCAATTGCGCGCGAATTTATCGTGCCAGCAGGGCGTTCGTGCGCTGTTCCGCTTCCTTCTGCACATCGGCGACGGACTTGCCGGTCGAGAGCATATTGCTGATTTCCTCGCCCACGATCTGCTGGATCGCGAACTGGCGCGGCACCGTATTCGGCAGCGCATAGCCGGTGCTGGAAATCTCCTTGATGGCGTCGCGATGCGGCAGCGCGCTAAACGCGGCGCTGGTGATGACCGACTGACGCGCGGGCAGATGGCCGGTGCGAGCCCAGTCGCCGTCGTGGTCGTAGAGGAACTTCAGGAACACCAGCGCGGCGTGGCGGGTCTTTTCGTCCTTCGCGCCGCCCTTGAGCATCACCCACGAATGACCGTCGGCCCACACGGCCTTCTTCTGGAACAGGTTCGGAAACGGCACCACGTCGTAGCCGTTTGCGAGCGCGCTGCCCGGCTTGTTCGAGAGATTCGTGAAGTCCTCGATCACCCACGTGCCGCACATGAGCACGCCGGCCTTGCCGTTTTCAAATGCCTGGTTCGCCGCGCCATAGTCGAGCCCCGGCGTAATGTCGCCCGCCTTCATGAGCTTGTCGTAAAGCGTGAGCGCATTGGTAGCCGCGGGCGTGTGCAGGTCGATCTTCGTCGGCCCATTCGGGAACAGCGTGCCGTTCTGCTGATACACCCAGGTATAGAACGTACGCGTTTGCGCGGCCGATTCATTGGCGATCGGCACCGCGAAGTAGGGCAGTCCGGTCTTGTCCTTGAACTGCTTCGCCTGCGCGAGCAATTCGTCGGGCGTTTTCGGCAGGATGGGCTTGCCGTTCGCATCCACGAGGCCCGCCTTCTTGAACAGATTCACGTTGATGTGCCAGAGCCACGAATGCGTGTCGAACGGCAGCGCATAGGTCTTGTCGCCGAACGTGACGCCGCGATGCGCATGCGGCGTGAAATCGTTTTTGTCGATGCCGACTGACTTGAAACCGTCGTCGAGCGGCTCGACGAGATTGCGCTTCACGTAGTCGCCGAGCACGGCCTCGTGCATGACCGAAATGGTCGGCACATCGCGGCTCAGAATGCGCGCGTCGAGTTGCGTGTAATACGGCGACCACTCGATGATTTGCGGCTTGACGACGATGTCTTCCTTGTTCGTGGCGTTGAACTGATTCACGAGCGTCGTGATGATGCCGCACTCGCCCGACGCCTTGCTCACGTCGTTGACCTTGCCGTACTCGGCGTCGCAAGCGCCGAAAAAGCGCGACAGCGTGATTTCCGTCCTGGCCTGCACCGGCGCGGTCAAGGTTGCCGCGAGCCCGAGCGCCGCGAGTGTGAGCACGCCGCGCACCAACGTTCTTCTCATGTCTCTCTCCTATGGACGTCCGGATGGCGCGAATGAATCGAACGGCGCGCGCGGGACGCTATTTTGTTTGCATAACGAATCAATAAAAATCGGAGGCATGTGTGCATGGAACGGCACGCCATGCCGGACGAGTGATGCCGGGGACTAGCGAACCGCCGTGCCGGCCACGGCCGCCACGATGTACTTCTGGAAGAACAGATAGAGCACGAAGATGGGCAGCCCGGCGAAGATCGCCTGCGCCATCAGATAGCCGATGCCTTCGGACTGCGCGAAATTGCCTTGCGTGGACGCGAGACCGATGGTCAACGTGTACATCTCGGGCTTCGACGCGGACACCAGCGGCCACAGATAATCGTTCCAGGCGCTGAGAAACGTGAAGATCGCGAGCGTGGCCTGCGCGGGCAGCGAAAGCGGCAGCACGACGCGCCAAAACACCTTGAAACGCGAGGCATTGTCGAGCAGCGCGGCTTCTTCGATCTCGACCGGTACCGCCTTGAAATACTGCGTCATCAGATAGACGCCGAACGGCGAGGCAAGACGCGGCAGGATCAGTGCGCCGTAGGTGTTGTGCCAGTCGAGCGTCGCGAAGATATGATGCAGCGGAATCACGAGCGCCTGTTCGGGCACGGCGAGTCCGCAAAGGCAAATGACGTAGACATAGCGTTTGCCCGGAAACTCCGTGCGCGCAAAGCCATAACCCGCGAGCGACGCGATCATCAGCGTGAGCAGCGTCTGGCCGATCGAGACGATCAGGCTGTTCACCAGCCAGCCGCCCACCGCCGAGGTCTGCAGAATGTTCGTGTAGTTTTGCAGCGTGAACGGCGGAGAAAACAGTACGTCGGTGTGCTGCTCGAGAAACGCATTCGGCTTGAACGAGAGACACAGCACCCAGACCAGCGGGGTGATCCACAGCAGGGCGAGCGCCACGACCGCGCCCAGCATCAGGCGATCGCCCAGACGCCCGGCCAGCGCGCCGCGCGGCCGCGATTCGAAAGCGAGCGTGCTCATGCCTTCTCCTTTTTACGCAGCAGCCATGCTTGCGCGACCACGCCGATCAGCATCAACGCGAACAGAACTTGTGCCGCCGCGGCGGAATAACCGAACGACCATTGGCGGAAACCGGTCTCGTAGATGAACTGCACGAGCGGGCGCGTGGAGTTGTTCGGGCCGCCGTCGGTGAGCAGTTGCGCCTGGCCGAACACCTGAAATTGCAGCACCGCTTCGATCACCGCCACAAGCGCGACAGTGCGCCAGATCGAAGGCAGGGTGATCTTCGTGAAGGCGCGCCAGCGTGTGGCGTTGTCGAGCGCCGCCGCTTCATAAAGCTCTTGCGGAATCTGCTGGAGCGCGGCGAGAAAGAGCATCATCGGCAGCCCCACGATCCACCAGACCGTGACGACGGCGACGGCCGGCAGCGCCGTGGCTTCGTGCATCAGCGGCAGGAATTCGGGCCAATGGAGTGCGTGGCTCACGTCGGCGAGCAGTCCGTTTCCGGGCATCATCACGAGCTTCCAGACCAGCGTGACGATGGTGACCGACAACACCGACGAACCGAAAAAGAGCGCGCGCAATGCGGCGCCGAAGCGGCCGGGGCGGTTCAGCACCAGTGCGAGCGCGAGACCGAGCAGCACGAAAACCGGAACGGTCAGAATGACGAAATAGAACGTGTTGCGCATCGCGCCGCGAAAGATCGGATCGAGCGCGAGGTCGAGGTAATTGCGGATACCGATGAAGTCGCTCGTGCCCGCGAGCAGATCCACGCGTTGAAGACTGAGCCACCAGCCGAATGCGAGCGGCACGATCAGCAGCAGCACGTAGACGATCACGAAAGGCAACACGAACAGCGCGTTGGACCACGGCGCGCGCAGCTTGCGGCGGCGGTCCTCGCGGGTGGTCGGCAGCGGCATGGCGAGCGAGCGGTCAGAGGCCATGATATGCCGCGCCCGTCTCGTCGAACAGATGCAGGTGCGCCGCGTCCAGACTCAGGCGGACCTCGTCGCCGGTTTCGAGTTCGCGCTCGCGCGGCAGTTCGGCCACGATCAACTGGCCGTTGGGCAGGCTCACGTGGGCGAGCGAGCGGTCGCCGAGCCGTTCGATGACTTCGGCGCGGCCCGTGATCGGCCCTTGCGGATCGAGCACGACATGTTCGGCGCGCACGCCCAGCGTGAGCTTGCCCGCAGGCAGGCTGGCGGTCGCGACGGCGGTGGGAACGGTCACGGAGTCGAAGGGCAGCGCAACGGTCAGCCTGCCGCCGTTGTCGCCTGCGCGTTCGACGTCGATGAAATTCATCGCCGGTGCGCCGATAAAGCCCGCCACGAAGCGCGTGGCGGGGCGGCGGTAGATGTCGAGCGGCGCACCGATCTGCTCGATACGCCCGCGGTTCATCACCACAATGCGAGTGGCGAGCGTCATCGCTTCGACCTGATCGTGCGTGACGAATACCATCGTGGCGTGCAGACGTTGATGCATGCGCGCGAGTTCGAGCCGGGTGCGATTTCGCAGCGCGGCGTCGAGATTCGAGAGCGGTTCGTCGAACAGAAACGCTTCGGGTTCCTTAACGACTGCGCGGCCGATCGCAACGCGCTGACGCTGCCCGCCGGACAGCTGCGCCGGACGGCGTTGCAGCAGGGTGCCGAGTTCGAGCATGCGGGCGGCTTCGTTAATGCGCTTGTCGACCTCGCCCGCGTTCACGCCCGTATTGCGCAGACCGAACGCCATATTGTCGTAGACGGTCATGTGCGGATAGAGCGCGTAATGCTGAAACACCATCGCCACGCCGCGCTTGCCGGGCGGCTGCTCGTTCACGCGCCGCTCGCCAATGCTGATCTGACCGTCGCTCACGGTTTCGAGCCCGGCGATCATGCGTAGCAAGGTGGATTTCCCGCAGCCGGACGGGCCGAGGAAAACAAGGAATTCACCGGAGTGAATGTCGAGGTCGAGGCCGGTAATGACCTCGGTGTCTCCGTACCGCTTCGTTACGCCGCTCAGCCGGATGCCCGTCACGGTGCCTCCTGGGTGGTTGTCTCGTATCGTCGCTTGTCGATTTAGTGCGTTGATATTATGAAAAGAACGAGGACGTGACCCATTCGTGTAAACACTGATCATCCGTAATCCCAAATAATGAGAAAAAAATCATTCGATGCGATACGAATATTCAATTTGAAGCGCTAATAAAAGTCGCGCGGCACGGTGATTGCGCAATGCAAGTCATGATCGGGCCTGCGCGTTTGCGTGCGCCGATCTTCCTGTCCAACTCACGGAGGAACGGATCATGAAAAAGGGCACTGGCACTTTATTGGCAGCCGTTGCGGCACTGGCACTGTCCGGCGGCGCGTTTGCACAAACGAGCGGCGGCATGAGCAGCGGTTCGTCGAGTCATGGCGCGACAGCCAATCCGGCAACGAATCAGATGAACGACACGACGAGCGGTTACGGCATGCCTGGCGCAACCAATTCGGACAGCGGCATGAGCGCGCCTGGCTCGAACATGGGTCAACAACCGGGCATGAATAACGGCGCCACGACCGCCACCCCCGCGCCGAAGACCAACAACACGCTGGCTACGCCGAGCGTGAAGTCGCCTGTCGGAAATTAATTAAGGCGACGCGTTGGAATTGATAAAACTGTCTGTGTAAAAAAAGCCGCTAGCCTTTCGGTTAGCGGCTTTTTATTTTCCCACGTCATTCCGCTCGAATTACGGTTTCGCGCGCAATTCGGTTTGCAGTTTTCCGATCCAGTCAGCAAGCTGGGCTTCGCCGCTTTCGTCGAGTTTGCCCTTGAGTTCGCGATACCAGTTCACGACGTCTTCACGCGAAAGACTGCCTTCGAGAATGGGCAGACTCTTTTCCAGAAAAGTCTCGAAGAACGGCACGCCGCGCATGTACAGGAACGTGGAATCGGTGATGTGCAGATGTGCGTAGGCATCGCGCATCCACGTGATATGCGGTAGCGCTTCGCTCAGATAGCCGCGCTGAACCAGCGCCGAAAGAAAGTTCGTCCGCGCCGACACATCGGACTGCTCGTGCGTTTCCTGATTCACCTGCATCGACTTCGTCAGCCACGCTTCTCCGCGTTCGACTTCGCCGCACATGACGGAGGTCGTCGCGAGTTGCACGGCGTTGTGTGCCGTGGGTTCGTGCTCGAATAGCGCGAGCCAGTGTGAGAACGCTTGCGGATAACGGTGCGATTGCGAATAACTGAGTGCGCACAAGCGGCTCGCGTCGGCGAAACGCCCGGTGTGCGGCGTGGCTGACGCGATGGCGTCGTCGTAGCGACCGGCCTTGAACGCCGCCAACGCATGCGCGAGTTCGGGCGCGATCTCGCCGCCGCTTTCCTGCTTCGGCGTGTCCTGCATGTCTTGCCTGGCGGCTGCCGACGTGGCGTCGATAGTGTCAGCCGGACGTTTCTTGCGGAAGAGCGTGCTGAACAGGCTCATCGTGGTTGGAGGCGATGGAAAGCGCCCGATGATACGTGAATCCGTTACGGGATTCGCCGATCCCTGCGCATTCGATTCGCGATGCATCGCCTTTCGCCATGGGCGTTGGATTGACATACCGCTTCGCATACGCGAACACGATTTCCCACTCGCGCATCGCGACGGAAAAAACTCGACTATGATGGAGCGCTCTTGCGTCGACCGCGCATGTTGCCGCGCTCGACGTTCAATCCGACGACCCTCGCGCGGGCTGCGGCGCGCGCCTCGATTCACGACGAGCCGACATTGACTTCCCCACACGGTTTCAAGGCGCGGCTGAGCGCCGCCGCGTTCATCGCTTGCACGTTGTCTACTGCCGCGCACGCGCAAACGACGACCGATCCCGTCGCGTCGATTTGCCAGGCACGCGCGCATAACGCGCAACTCGTCGCGCAAGACCGCGACGCGGGCATCACGCGCGAGCAGGAAATGCAGAAGGCGTATCGCGTAGCGGGCGCCATGCCCATCGGGCGTCAGCAATATGCACTCGCGGAAATGAGCCAGTTTGTCGACGGGCTTTATGGCCGCTATGCGAAAGTCTCGCCGCAGGACGCCTATACGAAGTACCTCGCGTATTGCGAAGGGCAGCAGTCGCGCGTGCCGGTGCAGTGAATCGTCGGCCGATTCACGTCATGCACAACGCAACAAGTGAGCAAGCCGGCGTGGCTTGCTTCGCGTGACGCTTCGTGAGTTCGCATTCGCCTGCGCGCCCCGGCTTTTCGCCGCCAAAGATGGACGATCGTCGTCGTAAAGCCATCGACGACAACCGACTATCGACGGGAGAGCGCCTGTGGGGAATCCGTTCAACTTCAACATTCGATCATTGCTGGGCGGCGGTTCCGCCGCCCAGCAGCAAGCCCCGCAGCCACCGGCGCCGCAGGCGAACCAGCCTCTGACGAATAGCGATCCGCTGCCCGATCGGCGTGCGCCGGACAGTGTGCTCGGCGGCCTGAAGTCGCTGAAAAACGAGTTGCCGAATGCAACGCCGCCCGCGAATGGCGAGGCGATGCCGCCCACGTCCGCGTTGCGCAAGAATCTCAGCGGCGGCGGCATTCGACAGAACCTCACGCCGTTCGCGGCGTCGAGCAGCGTCAGTGCCTCGCGGCCTGCGCCGCAAGTCGAGGTGGCGGCCGACCAGATCCGCACGCCGAAGCCGAACGCCAAAACGCCGCTTGGTGTTGCGTCGCAACACCCCACCAACGTGAACACGGCGCTCGGCAAAAACGCGCGTGAGACGGCATCGAGCGCGCACCTGGAATTGCGGCAGGACGATGCGTTCGATCGCAAGCTCGAAACACTGTTCCCGCTGCCCGCCCATGCCACGGCGCAGGCGCGCCAGGAGCGCACGCAACTGATTCAGGACGTGCGTGCCGCGATCCCGCAGAACGTGCGCGGCGAGCCGCCGCTCGCGAAGGCGCGCTATCTGGGCCATGCGCTTGCCGAGGCGAGCGGCGGCGACGTCGCGCGCGCCCGCGCGGCGCTCGCGAATCTGCAAGGTACGCCGGGCGCTCCGCAGGCGCAGCAGGACGGCTTCGCGGCGCGCTGCGCGATGGCGCGTTCGCACGCGGCGTTCGGTGCGTTGCGCGATGTCGATCAGGGACCGGCGATCAATCCGCGCAACGGTCCGGGGCAGGGCGGCGTCGATGCGCGTGACCACAAGATTCACGACGAAGCCGACTGGCAGACCTGGCGCGCCGCCGATGCGCTGCTCGCCGCGTGGCCGCGTAACGCCGCTGCAAACGGTGCAGCGCCGCCCGCGCCACCCGCTTCGCTCGACGAACTTGGGCACGCCGCCAATGCGATGTTGCCCGCCGCCGAGCGTCTGAATTTGCCGAACGCACCAGTTGCCAATGATACGGTATCCGAAGCACTGGCCGGACAGACGCAGAACGCCAAGGCGTTTCTCTGCGCGCGGGCGCTCGTCGACGACACGCACGCGCAACCGCCCATCGCATTGCGCTCGGCCTATCTTGCGCATCGCAACGGCATTGCCGAAGCCGACGTCGGCAAGATCCAGGGGCGTATGTACTCGCTCGTCAAACACGCGCAGCGCAACACCACCGCGCCGCGCACCGGCTCCTGGCTCAATCGTCAGACGCAGCGCTTCAAGCAGGCCATGACGCACGACGTCAAGCAGGGCGTGAAGCAGGCGTTCGGCCACGAGAAGAATCCGATCGGCGCGCTCGGTCTCGGCACGGCGGGCGGCGTGATGGATCATCCGGAGGAAGATTTCAGCACGCTGCATTCGATCGATGCGGTGGTCAATCATCTGAACGGGAATGTCGCCAGCGCCGCGCCCACGCAAAACATGCAGCCGAACGATCCCGTGCTGGAGCAGGCGGTCCGCGCCGCCGCATTGATCCAGTGGAAGAATTCGATCGGCACCAAGGGCTGGCTTCACGACGACATGAAACTCGGCCGCTTCCAGCGCGCTCAGATGGCGCGCGACGTCGCGCAGGCGCTGCATATCGACAAGGAAACGGTGCGCAGCAATCCGACTTTCCAGTCGCTTTCGAAGATGCGCGGCGCGAAGAAACTGAACGCGCAGACGCTCGATGAGTGGGCGACCGGCGCCGGCATGAACATGGGCGCGGCGGTCCCCGGCAGCGGACGCTCGCTGCGCGAGAACCTCGACCGCATGAAGGCGATTCGCCAGGACCCGATCGAAACGCCGCAGACGCCGCAAGGCAATGTGGGCGCGCTGTGCAATCTGATCGACACCATTCCGAAGACGTGGAGCGTGCAGATGTCGAGCGGCGGCGTCTACGGGCTCGATGCGAATATTTCCGAAAACCTCGCCACGGCGCTGGGCCTCGTCGGTGCGCCGAGCGCCTCGGTCGCGCCGGACGTGCGTTATCTGAAAGGCCGTCATGCGGTGCTCGAAGTGGGCTCGACCTCGCACCACGGCGAAGTGTTCATCGGCACCGATACGCGTAAGTCCGCGCACCTCGGCGCGTCGGGATTCATCGGTTGGAGTCTCGCGGGCGGCAAGGTGCTGGCGAGCGTGGCGCCCTCGCTCGTGGGCGGGCGCGACAAGAGCAGCCCGCGCGGCGTGGTGATCCGCGCGCCGTACTCGCAGACGAATCATCCGAATGACGACAACGCCTGGCGCGGCAAGCTCGGCGACGCCGTGCGCACGATCGGCGGTTCGGGGCCCGGCGGCACGATGCCGCAAAACAAGGACGAGATGTGGAACGGCATGGCGCACGAATATTTCGCGGACCCGGATCTCTCGATCGGTTGGGTCGAGAACAAGGCGCATACCGATTACGCCTCGCTCTCCGGCACGGGCGGCGTGCGCTACGTGACCTCGGCGAACGTGAAGGTGGGCGCGTTCGTGAGCGGCGAAGTGACCGGCAATCGCAGCGTCGCACACGCGACCGACGAGAGCGGTGCGCGCACCGTCAACAAGTCGTCGAACAGTCTTAACTTCGCGGCGAACGCGAGCGCCGCTGTGGTGGCGAGCCCGCCGCCCGTGCCCGTGTCCGGACCGGGGCCGTTCAACTCGCTGTCGTTTTCGAGCGTGCCGGTTTATGGCATCGGCACCACGGTGCTGCAATCGGGCAAGGGCTCGACGTTGCGTCTTTACGAGGAGCACGGCGAGATCGTGCCCGAGCGCACCTATCGCGACACGGAGTTCACGCGCGTGGGCGATTATCTGCAATACATCGACAGCCGCAACGACGCGTGGGTTACGTCGATGGAGGGCAACCAGAACGAGCTGAGCACGTATCAGACACGCGTGAAGCTCAACGCCACGCGCAGCAACCAGTATCACGGCGAGCGCCAGCGCATGGTGCCGGGCGCGGCGCGCGAGATCAACGCCTATCGCGGCGCGCTGCGCATGTACGAGGAGCGCGGGCACGAGCCGACGCAGTCCGAGCAGCAGGAGATGCTGCGCATTCGCGGCGAGATCGCGCGCGTGCTCGAAGCGCCGTCGAGCTGGACCAATCACGTGCTCTACAGCTACGAGTCGAATCAGGCGCAACGCACCAAGGGGCTGTCGTACGTGTTCGCCGCGCAGACGGTGCGCTCGGTCACGGCCCAGCGCGAACTGAGTGCATTGTCCGCGCGCGCGTGACGCGGACGCCGCCGTTGCGTGCGCCATCGTCATCCGTTGCCCGTTTGATTCGCGGGCGCGTTCGGGTCCGGTCGCGCGCGCTGATCGACTCGTTCGAGCAAGCCGAACGGAACGGTCTGCGCGAACAGTTCGCGGTCGCCGGTCGCGCTCGTCTGCGTGTTCATCTGCACCATGAAATTCAGGCCGGGGCTGCGCGTGACGGTGGTGCGTTCTTTCACCTTCAATTCGGCGGGCATCCATGATGCAGGGTCCTGGAGAATGCGTGCCGACTTCGCGTCGAGTTGCGCGTGCTCCGCGTGCGCGTCTGCGGGCAACTGCAATTTGACGGCCGCGACCGTATCGAGCCGGGACGCGGCGTCGCGACGCAAACGATAGCGGTGGAAGTAAGTCTGATTGGGCCGGCGATTGGCCTTCACGTCGCCCAGATGCTGATCGAGCCGTTCGGCCGCGAGTTCGCGCGGCGGTCGTAGCTGCACGTCGGGATCGGCTTGACGCCGCGTGTGCTGCTCATCGGCAATCTGTTCGGCAAACAGATCGATCCATTGCTCGCGGCTCGCGTCGATCGCCTGCGTGTAGGTGTGCGCGCTCGAATACTCGGTGTCGAACAGACAGGCGCGGTGCATCAGCTTGCCGTCTTCGCGCACGAGCTGGATCTTCGCGAGATGGCTGTCGTCGGCGAAAGTCAGCGTGCCCGAGGGCGCGTCGAGCGACGCGAAGCCGACGCCCACCTTGCCGACGTTTTCGGTGGCGCTCACGCTCGCGCCGAAGCGTCCCAGCAATCGCGAGCCCGCGCCCACGCGATGCTGCTCGATCTGCATGCGTCCGCTGGTTTCCTTCGAGTCGAGCGTCTGTTTCGCGGTGCGTTCGTAGCCGACGCCGGCCGTCGCGCCCACGCGCGCGAACGAAGCCGGGCCGGGCAGCTTGACCGATACGCCGACGTCGGCGGACGCGCCGCGCTTGACCGTGCGCGCGACCGTGTCGGTCCAGCTCACCGACACATCGGGGTCGTCGAAATAACGCTGCGCGAGCCGGTTCCAGGTGCCTTGCGAACCGCCCGAATCCGGTGCGTGCGCGTGCGTGGTTTCGTCGAACACATGATCGATGATGCCGCTGAGTTTCTCGCGCATCGCGTTGTCGTCGTAACCGGTGCCGTCGTCTTTCACGCGCCGCGCCACGCGCAGCGAAACGCCGCTCGGCTCCGAGAGTTCGCGCGAATGCAGCACCGCTTGCGTGGTCAGGCCCGCGCGCATCTGCGTGAGGCCGACGTCGAAGTCATAACCCACCAGCACGCCCGCGCCCGCATGGCGCACCGAGGTTTTCGTGGTGCCGAGGAACATCTCGACGCCCTGCGTGCCGCGGCTCAGTTCGACCACGGCCTCGCGGGATTTCGACGCGCGCAGATCGAGGCGCGGCGCGACGGGCACCGCGCCCGCATGCAGCACCTTGCCGATGTTCGCGCTCAGGCCGCGCGTGCTCACGCCGAGGCGCGCGCCATCGGTCAGACGCAGACGCGAACTCGACTGCAACCCGTTGGCGACGTCCTTGAGCGACTGGCGCAGATCGTCGGCGCTCCTGGGATCGGCGGGCGTGGCGGTCGAGACGTCGGGCGTGGCTTTCTGCTTCAGGTCGTCGAGTTGCGCCCAGAACGGCGAGTCGGCGGGCACCTGCGCGACCTTGCCCCACGACGCGAGGCGTTCGAGATCGAACGGGCCGCGCGCGATCGATTTGAACGGCGCGCTGCGTGCGAGTTCGTGCGGCGTGGCGGCGGCCCAGCGGTGGGCGACGTCGCGCACGCGCGCGAGCGTGGCGGGCGAGGGCACGTCGCGCGGCGTCAGTTCCGTGGCCACGGTTTCGGCGCGTTGCGCGATGGCGCTGAGCTGCTCGGCGTTCGGGCGGCCGTTGGCGAAGCCGCCGCTTTCGAGCCAGACGTGCAGCGCCGCCAGTTCGGCGATCGAACGTTCGGGCCGCGCGTGCGCGAGCGCGGCGGCGGGGCGCATCTCGGGGCGCTCGACGAGCGGCGGCAGCGCGTCTTGCATCGCTTCCTTGAGCGCCTTCCGCTCGTCGGCGACGGTCTTGCGCGGCACGCCCTGGGTGCCGTAACGCAGTGCCGAGAGCGGCGAGCGCTGCTTGCCGAACAGGCGCGGCAGAAAGCTTTTCCAGCGGCTGTCGCCCGCGCGGTCGATGGTCTTGCCCGAGAACTTGTTCAGACGCTCGCGGGCGCGCGACAGTTCGGTGCCGGGACCGTCCTCGCGGAAGTTCTGCCGCCACGCGAAGAACGCGCCTTTTTGGTCGTCGGTGAGCGCCTGGCGGCCGTAGCGCGAGAACGTCGATGCCGCGTTGTACGCGCGCCAGGCGAGCGGCGTGTCCTTCAGCGATGCGCCGGGCGCGGGCGCGTGGCGCGCGGCGACGGCGGCGGGCGAGACATCGTGCGTGGCGGCGTTCATCGCGGGTTCGAGCGTATCGGCGGTTTGCAGCATCATGCGTTGGGCGAGGCGCTGCGACGCTGTCTGCGTGGGCGGCTGCGCGGCTTCCTGTGAAGCGTCGGGCGCGGCGGCGCCCGCTTGCGCGCGCAAGTGTTCGAGCGCTTCGAAGCCCGCGTCGCTGCGCGAGAGCAGCGTCGCGACATGCCACGCGCGGTTCTGCGCGGGCGTGACGGGCGCGCTCGACTGCATGCGCGTGAAGTCGAGTCCGCCGAGCGCGTCGAGCACGTCGTTCGCTTGCCGCGCGTCGCCGACGTGCGCGCCGTGCAGCGCCTGCGCGAGCAGCGCGCCGCGCGTGGCGGCGGGGGCGTCGGCGGGCGCGCCGAGCGTGTGCAGCCGCTGCGAGAGCCGCGCGGAGGCCTGGGCGTCGTCGCGCGGGCCGGGCAGACGTTGCGCCACGTAGCTGAGCAGCGCATGGCCGCCGTCCATCGCGTCCGCGAGCGCGTGGCCCGCGCCCTGGTCGGCGGCGGTGGCGGCGACAGGGTGGGCCGTTTGCGCGGACGCCTGCGCGCTTGACGCCGCCGTTTTCGCCAGCGCCGCGCGGCCCGTCTTCGCGCCGTTTTCGAGCGGCGTGGCGGCGACGGTCGAGGCCGTCACCGGCCGCTCGGGCAGGCGCTGGCCCTCGGCCTTGAAATCGGTCGGCGCGAACGGCTTGCCGTGCGAACTGCGCTGCCAGGCGGCGGTGCTGATATCGAATTTCGCCGCGCGCAGACGCTGACCGGTGCGCGACAGCGCATGAGCGAAGCGGCCCAGCGTCGAGTCTTCGGTGAGTGCTTGCGGCTGGGCTTGCGGCTCCGCCTGCGCCTGCGCCTGCTGTTGGGCCTGACGTTGCGCCTGACGTTGCGCCTCGGTCAGCGCGGCGGTCTCGTGCCCGGCGGCTTCGTGCGTCGCGTTCGTCTGGGGCGGCGGGAGGGCGTGGAGATCGGACATGAGTCGGGCGTGCGGTGGGCAGGCGGCGGGACGCGATGCAACCCACGTTAGGCACCGACTGTGACACCCCGAAGCACGACGCGAAGCGCCGTCAGCGAATCCGAACCTGTTCGCTCGCGCGCGGCACGTCGAGCGTTTCGATGTCGACCGTGATGCGCAGCGCGACCCGCTGCGCATGGCAGCGCCGCGCCTGCGCGAGCGCCGCGTCGAGCCGCGCGCGCACGCTTTGCGTGGACTCGCCGGCCGCGAGGCGCAGCGCCGCCTCGATTCGTTGCATCTCCGCCGCGTGCCAGAGTTCGCCGACGCGTTCGGCGCGCAGCAGCGCCATGCGCACGGCGGCGCCGAGCGCCGTGGCCAGCGCTGCATCGTCGGCGAGCGGTGGACGCGGCAACAGCGACGCGACGAACGCGATATCGATCAGATAGACGCGGTCGCGGCCCAGCCGCCGCGCGACGCCGTCGAGCAGCCTGCGCGCGGCGTCGCGGTCGCCCGCGAGCGCGTCGAGCCAGAGTTGCACGTCGAGGCCTGCGCGCAGCCAGCGGCGCGGTCCGCCCGCGCGCGCGCAGGCGATTAGCGCGGCCGAGCACGACTGGGCGCGCGCGGTGTCGCCGTCGAGCACGGCGAGCGCGCAGGCGATGGCGAACGCGGCGCCGCGTGCGGCCAGGTCGGGGTCGTCGTCGGAGACGTCGAGCGCGCCGCTCAACGGCACGCCGACGAACCAGCGCGCGACCGCGAGCACGGCGCTCGCCACCAGCGGCAGTGCGAGGCCGAAGCCGCGCGCCATCGCTTCGGCGTCGAGCAGCGTCTCGTGGTCGATCCCGGCGAGCGTGAGCGCGCCCGACGCGGGCTTGCTGAGCGCGGCGATCGCCTGCCCCGGCGTGGCGTCCGCGCAGGCGAGGCGGCCGGGCGTGTAATGATCGACGAGCGGCGCGAGCTTCTCGATGGCGGACTCGAATTCGCCGTGCCAGGCGTGCACGAGGCCTTCGAGACAGTGCGCGTTGACGAGCGCCGCCGGATGCCGCGCAATCGCCGCGATCTCGCCGAATTCGGTGACGAGCGGCGCGGCGCGCGTCACGTCGCCCGCATCGATCGCGTTCATCACGAGCCGGAACAACGTGTAGAGCCGATACGGCGTATCCGCGCATTCGGTCGCGAGCGCGTAGGCGCGGGACCAGTTCGCGTCGATCTCGGCGGCGCTCGCGTGAGTGGGCGGCAACGCGCGCGCGAGCGCGGCGTGCAGGCGCATTTCGTCGCGGATCAGACGCACGGGCGCGGCCTGGGCACGCGCCAGCGCCGCGCGGATCCAGCCCACGTACTCGTCGGTCAGCGCGAGCGCGGGCCACAGCGGCGCGCCCTGATCGAGCAGTTCCGCGCACAGTTCGACCTTGTTGGCCGCGAGCGCCCAGTCGAGCGCGGCACGCAGATTGTCGATGTCGTGGCGCAGCATCTGCGTGTTGACGCCGGGGTTGCCGCACGCGTTGCCGGACACGTTGCCTCGCTCGCGCACGGGCAGTGCCACACGCCGCGCGAGCATGCGGGCGAGATGGTTCGCGTGATGCGCGCTCGCCTCATGGCTTTCGCGATGACGATCGAGCGCTTCGAGCGCGAAGCGCCGCACCGCGGGCGGCAGGCGCAGGCGGGCGCAATCTGTTGCGACGACGGAATTGGCCGCCGGGGTTTCATCGGCTTCGTTGATGAAACCGAGATGGGCGAGCGTGCGCAGCGCGTGTTCGAGCGTGGCGGGCTTGCTTTCGGCGTTCTCGTCGAGATTGAGCTTGTCGTTGTCGGGGAGCGCGAACGCGCCCAGTAACTCGAGCGCCGCCGCGCGCGAAAAAGCGCCCGCGAATATCGCGAGACGCCGCAGCGCGACAGACGCCGTTTCGTCGAGCGCGGCGCTCGACCATTCCAGCACCACGCGCACGATCTCCGCGTGAGGCAAGGCGATGCGGCTAGCGCCCGCGCGGCGCGTCACGAGCGCGTCGAGTTCGTGCGCGCAGGCGGCGAGCGTGGCGTAGAGCGGTGGCGCGGCATCGGCGCTGGCGCTGGCGTCTGGGTCTGGGTCTGGGTCGGTGTTGACGGCGGGCGTGCAGGCGCATGCGTGCGTGCGCGCGGCGATGGCCGACGCGGCCAGTTCGAGCGCGAGCGGCAAGCCGTCGACGCGCTGACACACGCGTGTCGCCGCCATCAATGCCAGGTAGACCGAATCATTCGGTGATGCGGTCTGCGTCACCTGAGCGGCGGCATGAAGCGCGCTCAGATGCGTCTGCGGATCGTGCATCGCAGGCGTGGGGCGCTGTGTGCGCGATTGAACTGGCGAATAAGCGGCCAACTGACCAAGCCGTTGCCCGAGCTTCGCCAGCAGCAAGGGCAGCGCATCGTGGCTGGCGAGCGGCGCGCCCGCGCCGGTCTCGCGCACGCCTGTGCCATGAGGCGGCGTGCGCAACGGCGCGATGGCGACCGGCAGTTCCCCGCTGATGAACAGCGGCGTCTGCGCCGTGACGAGCACGTGCAGTCCGCTCGCGCCGGCCACCAGCGCTTCGATGGTCAGCTCGGCGGCCTCGCCCAGTCCGTCGCAATGATCGATCACGATCAGCACGCGGCGCGCGCCGATGCGGGCTGCGAGCGCCGCGGGCGAACCGTAGTCGGGCACGGGTGCGAGACCGAGCGCCGCGCCGGTCGCGTGGGCGATGCGCTCGGGCTGCGAGAGCGAGGCGAGATCGGCCCAGAACACGCCATCGGGGAAATGCGAGCCCAGACGGCTGGCCGCTTCGGCGGCGAGGCGCGTCTTGCCGATTCCCGATGCGCCCGTGAGCGTGACGACGCGCCGCTCGGGCACGACGGCCAGCAACTCGGATAGCTCCGCATGGCGTCCCGTGAACGGCGTGAGCGGCGCGCCGCACTGGGCGCGTAGCGCCGCCTCGACGCCGGCCGGCCCGAACGCGGCGAACGCAGACGTCGATGCAGGCATCGATGCCGAGCCTGAGGCCGTGTCGGCCCCGGACAACGGTGCGGGCAAATCCACTTCGTGGTGGCCCGGCAACGCCGTCTGGGCGACGCCCGGTTGGCTGCCGGCGTGGGCTGATGTAGCGGCGACGGCAGGCGCGGCGGGACGTGTCGCCGAGAGCCGCTTGGCGCGTGGCGCGGCGGCGCGCGGTGCGGTCTGATCGACGATGCGCTCGCCCGGCGCGCCAAAGTCGGCTTCGACGGCGCGCGCGAAGGCCCGGTCGAATTCATGACCTGGGACGGGGGCCGGGGCGTGGCTGTCGGGGTTGGCGCGGCCGGCGTCGTCGCGGGATTCGCTGGCCGCGCCGGTCGATGCCGTGGGCGCGTTGCCTTGCGCGGCATCATCGCTACGCGTGAAGGCCGATGCCGATGCCGACGAAGACTCGCCACCCGAAGCCGCCGCACGCGCCTCCAGCAGCCGGATCGTGCCGCTGAAGCGATAGCCGCGCCCCGGCACGGTCACGATCAGATCGCGCTCCTCGTCGAGCGCGCGGCGGATCGCGGAAATCTGCGCCTGCACGGTGTTGGCGTCGACGGGCGCGCCGTTCCAGACCAGCTCGCGCAGTTCCGCCGCCGACACCACGCGGCCATCGGCGTCGAGCAGCGCCACGAGCACGGCGAACGGGCGCGCGGCGAGGTCGATCGCGGCGCCGTCGGCGATCAGCAGACCGGCGTCGCGCGCGAGCCAGAAACGGGAAAAGGCCAGGACCTGACCGGTCAGCCGGGGTAGGGACATCGCAAGCGTCTCGGGAAAAATTCGCAGCGCGGTGGCGCTGCGCCATGGCGGAACGCATGCTGAAACGCTGCATTATTCGTCAGACGTTTGCATTATCGCTGCATTTGTGAACAAATGCCTCGCGAGTGCAATTTTGCTCATTCCGGCGGCGCCGGTGCGTGCATGCCGGATGGCGCGCGCCGTGCTCACGCTTCCGCCAGTTCCCAGCGCATGGTCGAGCGCAGCCATTCCACGCCCGAATTGGGCGCGGGCGGCGGCACGGGCGCGGCGCGCGTGAGCGCGTAGAGATAGCTGTCGGCGGCGAGCAGTCCGCGATTCGGGCGCGGTTCGTAGTTCGCGAGCGTCGCTTCGCGCACGAAGCCGAGGCGCTCCATCGCGCTGTGCGCGAGCCCGTCGACGGCGCAGCAGGCAAACACGCGGTAGACGCCAGGTTGCTCCATGAGCCAGTCGATCAGTTGCTGAAGCGCGAGCACGCCCGCGCGCCGCCGTCGCGCGCCGCCGTCGCGGCTGATCATCACGCCGATCTCCACGCGCGGCAGCGCAGGCTTCAGTTCGATGAGCGCCGTGAGCCGCTGCGTCTGCTGGCATTCGAGCACGTAGCGGATCAGCGTGCCGTCCTGCCAGCCGCGCAAGGCTTCGTCGATGAAGGCCGCCGTATCGTCGAGACGCGTGTGGCGCGCGAGCGGCAGATCGCGCATGGTGTCGGCGTCGCCGAGCATCTGGTCGAAGAGCGCGGGCGCGTCGGCGCGCGTGAGTGGGCGCACGAGCAGCGTCGGCGCGTTGATGCGGTCGAGTGGAATGAAACGCATGGTGCGGGCCTCCCGGTGCCGGTCTGTCGTGAGTTTGTCGTGAATTTGTCGTGGATTCGTCGTGGATTCGTCGTGGACTAAGCGGGCGCCGTCGCGTGTTCTATCGGATGGGCCGAAGTGCGATGGCGTGTCAGTCACCGGGCGAGTGTGAGCGCATCGCGGCAGCGCGCGCGACCGCTCCGCGAAGCCGCGCGCGACGGCGCGAAGTGGCGAAGATCCGGCGATCCGGCGATCCGGCGATCCGGAGCGTCGCGGCGCGCGCAGCAAAGCACCTTGTGATCCGCGCCGATCGCCCGCATCGCTGCGCTTTGCTTCGCGCGCTTTGCGTCGCGCGCTTCGCATCGCGCGACACGCGTTCGCGCCGAGCCAGCGATGCGCGTGCGAGCGTTGTAAGGTCGAGCGTATCCGTCCGGCTGCGGGCCTCGCCGCGCTTGCTCGCGCGCGTGACGTGCAGCCGTGTCGCCCCGCGACCGATCGCATCGAGGAGGACGCCCAGCGATGAATGCACCCACCATCGGCCGTACGCACGGCACCACGCCGCTGCCGGATACCACGCCCGCGCACGAAGCGGGCGCGCCCGCGAAACTTCCGGGCACGCCCCAGCCGCAAACCGAAGACGGGAAACTCGCCACGCTGTCCGCGCTCAATAGCGGCGCGCAAACGGGCGGCCAGGCGGCGGCGGGCAAAGGCAAGCGCGCGTCGTTCGCCGCGAAGCCCGACACCGCGCAGACCGGCAACGCGAGTTCGTCGCACACGCAGACGCCCACAGCCACCGCCGCCAACGGACAGCATGGCGCGCCCGTCGCGCCGGTGCAGCATGGCCAGCCGCCGGCGTTCGCGCCGCAGCAGTCGGCGTTCGGCAAGGCGTCGAGTTTGTTGCAGGATGCGGCGCCGCTGGTCAGCGGCGGGGCGGGTGTGCTGGGCGCGGGCATGCAGATCGCGGGCGGCGTGATGCAGGCGATCCAGTCGGCGGAAATGGCGATCGCCGAAACCATCAAGAACGGCGCGCACAACGTCGAAGAAGCGTCGCGTCCGGTTTGATTGAAGCGCGTCGCGGCGCGGCGCGGCGCGCTTGTTTAATTCGGTATCCTGTTCGATTCGCAGTGCGCAGATGAAGTGCGCACGACGCGCACTTACGCCCTGAGCCAGAACAGCTCGCCCGAGGCGATGCCCTCGAACATCTCATCGCTCGATTCGACGATATTCTGCCGCCAGTAGCGGCCATGATCGGCGTAATGCGCGAGCAGGTCGGCGAGCGCTTCGCCGTCGAGGCCGGTTTCAAATGGCAGACGCAGCACGAGCACGATGCCGCCCGTGTCGCTGTCGATGCCGAGTTGCGCCTGGTCCTGCGCGTAAATCAGCAGATTGGCTTCGAGCATCAGCCGGAACACCACGAGCGTGCGCCCGGCCGTCACGGTGCCGAAGTGAAAATTCGCGTACATCGCGTCGAGATCGCGCTCGAAAAAATCGAGCCGCACGTCGAAGCCTTCCACCTCGATCGTGCGTGTGCGCAGCACCTGATCGACGTCGGCGAGACCGACCGTCGCGCACAGGTCCGCGACCAGGCTGGCATAGCGTTCGCTGCTCATCGTCCTCGCGGGAAAAAGAAGGGTGACGTGGCGAAGGGCGCGCCGCCCGCCACGCAGGCGTGGACAGAGCGGCGCGCCACACGCAGGGCGTTTAGCCGCCGCGCGATGCGTCCTTCACATTGCTCGCGCCGCTCTTGGCGACGTTCGAAACGGATGCGTACATGCTCTGTTCCACCTGCATCTGGGCGGACATCATGGTCATCTGGTCCATTTCCTGGGTGAGACCTTGCATCATGGAACCTGCCGAACCTACGGACATATCGACCTCCGTTGACTGCGATTGAACAACTTGAAAAAGGGCGTGGCCCTGCCTGATATTGCCGCCTCGCAAGCGCGCACGCGCCTGCTTGCGAACTGGCCCGGTGACCGGCGCGGCGGCGAGCGCCGCGCCGGCAATAGACGTATGACGCGTATCGATATCAGCCGCGCGCGAGCGCCTGCTTTTCCTGCAGACGCGCGATCACGCGCGACGCGGCGATAAAGCCGCGATAGAGCTTGGCGAGATTGTTGCGGTCGACTTCATTGACGACCTGGGTCTCGCTGATCTGCTGCGCGGTGGCTTCGAGCGCGGCGCGGATCGCGTCCACGCGCGGAGCGGCCGCCGGATCGGCGAGCGTCTTTTGCAGATCGTTGAACTCGCTGCCATAGGGTTCGAGGTGCTGGTACATGTCGCTCTCCTGTTCGCCAGTGTGTTGACGTGTGATTCAGTGGGCTTGCGCGGACGTGGCGGCGCCGGGCAACGTCGACGGATCGGGTAACGCCACGTATTGCGGCGCGCTTTGCGTCACTTGCTGCGCGACGTGTTCCGCGCTGCGGCTGGCCGTGGCGACGTCGACCGACGAAGTTTGCGGGCGCGCCGCCTGCGTGCTGGTTGGTTCCGATGCCGTTGCGGTCGCCGACGAAGCGGGCGTTGCCGCTGCATCCGCCGCGCTCGCATCGGGGACGTCGACGGCATAAATGTGCTTCACGCCATCCGGCGTTTGCGCGTAGCGCACGTCGTCGGAAGAAATCATTTCGGAGTACGACGCGGTACTCGATGCGTTCGAACCGAATCCGCCCGACTCCGCCACATCGACGGCAATATGCTTCACGTTCGAATCGAGGTCGGCACGCACGCGTTCCAGCGCCGCACTCAGATCCGCCTTGCTGGCCACCGTGCCCGTGACGGCGAAATTGCCGTCGCCGTCGTAACGCACATGCGCGCCCGCAATGCCGAGCGAGTCCTCGATACTGCGCGCGTCGTTCTGCGCCACGTCGTAGTTGCGCGACAGACCGCCTGGCGCGACGCGATCGAGCAGCGCGCGCACGGCGTCGTCGTCGGCGGAAGTCGCGACCATGCCGCTCACGACCACCGTATTGCCGAGCGCGCGCGCCGTGAGTCCGCGCACCTGTGCGGAGGCCAGCGCCGCGTTGACGCGCTGCGCACGCTCGCCGGCGTTGTCGGGCGCGGCGGCGCGGCTCATCTGCGTGGTCGTGACGAGCGAGGCGGCGGCCACCACGAGCCCCAGCACGAAGACGGCGGCGACCGCGCCCATGTAGCGGCGCTGCTTGCGGCGCGCGGCCGCGAACTTCGCCTCGGCAGGCCGCGTGAGCAACATCGAAAGCAGGTCGAGGTCCGAGGGCCACGCGGCGTCGGCGGCGCCGACGCACAGCACGATCTCGTCGAACTGCATCGGCACGAAATCGACCAGCAGCACCGTTTCCGGCGGCGCTTCGCTTGCCGCTTTAACGGCTTCCACTTCGGCGTCGTCGCGTGCGGATTCCTCGCTGACGCTCGCGCCGCTTTCACGCTGCGCGCTGACGACGCCCGTTGCATCGACATGCAGCAGCGCGCTCGTGCCGCGCCAGTCGCTCAACTGGATATCGGCGTCGTCGTCGGCGCCGATGCGGTGCGTGCCTGGCGCGAGCTGAAGCTGCGCACCTGCATGCACGCCCGTCAGTATGCGCAGGAGTTTCATCGTGCTTGCACCGTCTGATTCGAGGGATGGCCGCACGTCCGCGCGGGCTGCGCAAGACGGGCCGGATCGTTGCTAATTTAGGCGGTCCGCAAGCTTTCTCACCGACGCGACGCGAAGGCGCCGCGTGCGATGCGAAGCGACGTTCATCGCGCCCTGCCGCGCGTGAACGCGGAGATCGACGACGCGCCGGGCGGCGCGGTGTTGCCGCTTGTGTCAGTGCTTGCGTTTTGCGCCGTCTCCTGCGGTTCGTGTGCCGCGGCCGCGCGCCCCAGCACGCCGTTGCGCAGCGCGTTCAGCGCACCGAGCGCGCGCGCCCCGCGTGCGCGCGTGTGAGGCAGGTCCGTGTCTTTCCACAGCAGGCCGACGAGCAGATTGAAATGGCGCGCGCGTTCGGGCAGCAACGGCCGCGTGTCCGCGGAATGTCCGGCACGATCCGCCTGCGTGCCACCGCGCTCGCGCAGCGCCGCGATGCCGCCGCCGCGCGGCATCGCGCCGATCTGCTGCTCGACCTGCAACCAGTCGATCTTGAGCTGATGCACGAGCGCGCCGACGTCCGTTTGCGGATTGGCCGCGACCTGTTTGTGGAGCGCGAGCAGATCGCTTTCCCACGCGTCGCGCACGGCGGCGGCGCGCGCGCCTTCCTCGCCGGGACCGAAGCGCGCGGCGATCGCTTCGAGCCGCCCCGAGGGCGGCGGGATGGCCGCGGCGAGACGCGGCTTGACCGAAGGCAGTGCCAACGCGTCGTGATCGCCGTCGCGCTCGTCCTGCGATTGACCGCCGCCGCCGCCGCGCTGGCCGCCGTCACGCGTCACGCGCAGCCGTTCGCCATGCGCGCCGCCGCGTTCGCCCGCGCCTTCGTCATCGCCGCCGCGCCGCAGATTGCGCTGCTGACGCTTTTCTGCGCGACGCTTGCGCGCGAGCGAGTCGGCCATGCGCCGCGCGCGCTGCGAACTCACCGTCGGCCCCGATTGCGGCGCGCTGCCGTACGTGAAGGTGGTTTCGCCGCGATAGAGCGCGGCGAACTGCGCGCTGTTACGCGCGTTCTGGGCGTTGGCGCTGCGCTGCTGCGCGTCGGTGGCGCGTTGCGCGCCGGCGCTCGCCGCGTCGTGCGCGGGATTGTGCGAGATGCGGCTCATCGTGGCTCCATGCGGATCAGAGCGGCACGGCGGCCTGCAGGATTTCGTTGGCGAAATGCAGCACGGCCGCGCACGAGAGCGGCGCCGCCACGACGATCGTGACCGTCACCGCGATGAGCTTGACCGCGTGCGACAGCGTCTGATCCTGCATCGACGTGATCGCCTGCAGAAACGACACGCCCAGCCCCACGACCGCCGCGACAATCACGGGCGGCAGCGAGACGGTCAGGCACAGCAACATGCCCTGCGTGGTGAAACGAACCAGCGTATCGGTATCCATAATCTCTCCGGCAAACTGCGTGCGCGGCATCAGCGATAAGTCATCACGAGGCCGTGTATGAGCGTCGACCAGCCGTCCATCACCACGAACAGCAGCAGCTTGAACGGGATCGCCACGTTGGTCGGCGTGACCTGGTTCAGACCCATCGCAAGCAGCACGTTGGCGATGATGAGATCGACCACGATGAAGGCGATGTAAAGCAGAAAGCCGATCTTGAACGCGTCGGTCAGCTCGCTCAGCGTGAAGGCGGGCGCGAGCACGATCAGGTCGTTTTCCTTGAGCGATTGCGCTTCTTCCCTGGGCCACACGACGCTCGCCGAGCGCAGGAAGAAGCGCTTTTCGCGCTCCTTCGCGTGCTTGATCAGAAACGCGCGGAACGGTTCGCGCGCGGCGCCGAACGCCTGGATCAGCGCCTGCGAGGGCTGCGAGGCGAGCTGCTGGCCTTCGAGCGATTTGGCCGCTTCCATGCCGATCGGCGCCATCACGTAGATCGACACGAGCACGGCGATGCCGTTGAGCACCATGTTCGGCGGCACCTGCTGCACGCCGAGTGCGTTGCGCAACAGGCCGAGCACCACGACGATCTTCGCGTAGGACGTCACCACCATCGCCACGAACGGGAGCAGGCTGATCGTGACGACGACGAGCAGCAGCCCCGTGATATCACTGAACTGGACCATGCCGGTGCGCCATGCGGATGATTCGGATTCCCAGGTGTTCGCCGACAGTGACGAGTTCGCCGTAGCCGATGGTCTGGCCGTGCGCGACGAGCCGCAGACGCGCGTCGGCGACCGGCACGGGCAACTCGACCACATAGCCCGGACCGAGCGTGGAAAGCTGCGCGAGCGGCAGCGCGACGGTGTCGATTTCGAATTGCACCGGCAGTTCGAGCTCGCCGATGTGGATCGGATTGTCGGGTTGATCGACGGCGAGACCGGCGTCGGCGTTCGCCGGGTCAAGCTCTTCGGACATGTTCGGCTCCTTGAGGATGACGGGCGCTGGCCCGTCGAATGCAATTTCGGCGATCAGGCGCGCGAGCCCCGGCGTACCCCACGCGGCCAGCGCGCGCGGACGCGCGGAGGATGCGGGCGGCGCGTCGGGCGCATCGTCTTCGTCGTAGAGGTGGCTTTCGAGCTGCTGCGGCGTGTCGGATGCTGCGAGTGTGGCTGCCGTCCACGAGGGAAACAGCGCGCGCAGCAGCACGTCGCCGACGTCGAGCGAGCGCAGCGTCTGCACGTCGAGCGGTTTCATGCCGACGATCAGGCTGCCGGGTAAGGCGAGCGCGGGAAAGTCGGGTATCGGTGCGCCGGATGTCGGGTGGGTGTCCGGCGCGCGCAGGCGGGCGTCGATCAGATCGAGCGCGCGCGAGCACGCCGCGATGCGCAGCGTGTGTAGCGTGGGGGTTGCGGTGTCGATCGGCGTCGTGAAGGACAGGGCGATCTGCACGTCCGCCTGCAACGTTGCGCGCCGTACCGATACGAGGCGGGCATCGCACGCCAGCACTTCGCCGATGCGGGTGAGCATCGGTTCGAGCAGTACGCCGGCCACGGCGTCGCGTAGCGCGTGTTCGGCGGCATCGCCGTGTGCGCCTGGCGTGTCGGAGCGCGCGCCGGTCGCAACAACCGCAACAATCGCGAGCGCAGGATAGGCCTGCAAATCCAGTGCGATTCGCAACGAAGCCGGTTTGAATTCAGCGCTGTCGCGCGCGCTCAATGCAATCTCGACGATGGCGGGATCGGCGAAATCCGCCGCGTGCGCCTGCGTTCGATTGGTATCGATCACACGCACATCGATCGTTTGCGCGCCGAGCTGCGCGCGCGCGAACGGCGCGAAACGCGCGTCGCCGATCGTGCGCGAGGTGCGGGCGTCCGCGCGGCTCAGCGCGGGCAACGGCAGCGGGCCGACCTGCGCCGCCTCGATCTGTGCATACGCACGGGTGCGTGACGGAGGCGAGCCGGTTTCGGTCAGATCGACGGTGGCGGGTACCGCGAAGGGCGCGTTCATGCGTCGGTGAGGTCACCAGAATGTGAGTTCGATATCGCGGGGTTCGCCCCAGGCGCGCAATATCGCGTCCAGTTCGCGTTCGAGCAAACCGCTGTGCTCCAAGAGTAATTGCCTGGACTCCGGCGCCTGCGTATCGAAACGAAGCTGCAGCCGGAAACGCGAAAGCGAGAGGTAGAGCGTGGTGTGCGGCAGCACGGCGGGATCGATCGGCAACTCGACTTCCCAGTTGCCCGCTTCAGCCACCGCGGGGTCGCCGCAGAACGCGCCGATGTGGCGCGCGAGCGCCGCGAGCAGCGCAACCACGCGCTGCTGACGCACCAGCACGGCGGAGACGGCGGGCGCCGCCGCGTGCGCGATGTGCGAGCCGAGCGCGTTGCGTTGCTTCGTCAGGCCGGCGTCGGCGTCGCGATCGGGCGTGTCGCCGTGGGGCGCGGAGTCGTCGGCGTGGGCGAAGGGCGTGGGCGCGGCGGGGGCGTTATTGTCCTCGTCATCGTCGTGCGCTGCTCGCGTTGCGTCGGCGCTGTCGTCTTGCGATGCCGCTTCGCGCATGCGCGCCTCGCGCGCGGGACGCCGCCACGCGCGGCGGCCTTTGAGCAGCGCGGCGTAGTCGAAGTCGTCGGCGCTCGCGTCGTGCGGAGCGTCGCTGGAATCCGCCGAGCCCGGAATGATGCGCAGATGGCGCGAGCCGATATACGTCACGTCGCGCGCCTCAGATCGACACGCGGCCGAGCGGCTGCAATTCGACGTGCTCGCCGAGTTCCTGATACGAGTACACGGCGAGCCAGCCGAGCCGCGCCTCGATCATGCGGCGCACGTAGCGGCGAATATCCATCGACGTGACGAGCGCCACGCCGTCGCGCGGCGCGGTGCCGACGAACGACTGAATGCGGTCGATCAGCAGCGTGGCTTCGTCGGGCGGCAGCGCGAGGAAATTGCCGGTGGGCGTTTGCTTGATCGCCTGGCGGATGTGCTGCTCGACCGGCATGTCGAACAGCACCGCGCAGAGCGTGCGCGCGCCGCGCGTGGCGCGATGCGCGATGAAGCGCGAGAGATCGCCGCGCACGTACTCGGTCAACATCAGCATGTCCTTCTCTTTGGGCCCCCAGGTGATGAGGCTTTCCATGATCGAGCGGACATTGCGGATCGAGATCTGTTCCTCGAGCAGACGGCGCAACACGTCGGCCATGCGTTGCGGCGGCAGCGCTTTTGCGCCTCGGAAACGAGGCCGGGGTAATCGGCGGCAAGCTGGTCGAGCATCCACTGCACTTCCTGAATGCCCAGAAAAAGCGGCGCGTGGCGGCGCAGCAGCGCAACCGACGCGTGTGCGATGACTTGCTCCGCGCGCCATACCGGCGTCTTCGCGGGCACGGCGCGCTCTTCGAGCCAGTGCGTGGGCGTGCCGCTCGCGTCGATCGGCGGGCCGGGTTCGCAGCGTTCGATGAGCGCGGCCCAGGCGTTGGCGTCTTCGGGCGAAGCATCGGCGGCGGGCTGGGCGAGCGCGGGCAGCATCACGCGTCCGGCGGGCAGTTGCAGCGTGAGTTGCGGCACGTCGTGCACGAGGATCTCGCAGGTGGAGGCGGGCAGCGCCGCATACGACCACATCGTGATGCCCGGAAACGGCAAGCCCAGTTCTTCCTGCAAGCGCGCGCGTTCCGCTTCGAACGATTTGTCGAGCGCGGGCATGGCGAGCCGCGCGACGAGATCGGGCGCGATACGCACGCCCAGCGGGCAGGTGAATTGCGGCGGCCGCGACAGGATGGCGGGCACGTCCACCTTCGAACCCGAACGCTGCATCGCATGCAGCGCCTCGCGCTCGTGCTCCTGTTTTTGCGGCTCCTTGCGCGAGAGCCGCCACGCCGTGAAGGCGAGCGTGCCCGCGAGCAGCACGAAGAGCGCCGCGGGAAAACCGGGCACGGCGGCGAAGCCGAGCAGCAGCACTGCGGCGAAATAGAGCGCGCGCGAACTCGAACCGAGCTGCCGCCCGATCTCGTCGCCGAGCGAGCTTTGCTTCGTCTGGCGCTCGTCGGCCACGCGCGTGATCATCACGCCGGCCGCGACCGAGAGCAGCAGCGAAGGAATCTGCGAGACCATTGCGTCGCCGACCGAGAGTACCGAAAAGCGGTTCGCTGCTTCGCCCGCGCTCATGCCGTGATACGCGACGCCCACCGCAATGCCCGCGACGATGTTGATCATCGTGATGATGAGCCCGGCGATGGCGTCGCCCTTGACGAACTTCATCGCGCCGTCCATGCCGCCGTGCAACTGGCTTTCGACAGCGAGCGTCGCGCGCTTGCGCTTCGCTTCTTCGGCGGTCAGCAGGTTCGCGCGCAGATCGGCGTCGATGCTCATCTGCTTGCCGGGCAGCGCGTCGAGCGTGAAGCGCGCGCCCACTTCCGCCACGCGCTCCGAGCCCTTCGCGATCACGATGAACTGCACCGTCGTGATGATGACGAACACCACGAGCCCGACCACCAGATTGCCGCCCACCACCAGTTCGCCGAAGCTCTCGATGATATGACCGGCTTCCGCGTGCAGCAGAATCGATTTCGTCGACGCGATATTCAGCGAGAGACGATAGAGCGTGGTGAACAGCAGCAGCGAGGGAAACGCGGAGAGCGACACCGCATCGGGAATATAGATCGTCACCATCAGCAGCGTCACGCTGATCGTGATGTTCACGCCGAGCAGCACGTCGATCACGGCGGGCGGCAGCGGCAGGATCATCAGCGAGATGATCGCGACGATCAGCGCGACGATGCCGACTTCGCCACCGGCGGGCAGTCTGAGCGATTTGAACATGATGGCGGCGGGCTCCGGGCGGCGTTTTGACTCGGGATCAGTGCAGCGGATCAGTGCAGTGGCGTGGCGTCGCGATCGGACGCGGGCGCGTCCTTGCGCGCGCCGATGGCGTCCACCCAGCGCAGGATGGCGGCGACGGTTTCGAACAGTTCCTCGGGAATGGGCTCGTCCACGCCGATCTTGTAGAGCGCGCGCGCGACGGGCGGATTGCCGACGATCGGCACGCCGCTTTCATGCGCGGCGCGGCGCAGCAACATGGCCTGGTCGTCCATGCCCTTGGCGATCACGCGCGGCAGCGGATGTTCGGCGGGCGCGTAGCGCACAGCCACGGCGTAGTGCGTGGGATTCACGACCATCATGTTCGCGAGCCCGACCTTCGCGGTCGGCGGCGGCGAGTTCAGAATCTCGCGCGCGAGGCGTCGGCGCTCGCCCTTGATACGCGGATCGCCTTCCTGATTCTTGTGCTCGCGTTTGACCTCGTCCTTCGACATCTTCATCTTCTTGAGAAACATGAATTGCTGAAGCTTGACGTCGGCGGCGCCGATCAGCACGAACACGGCGGACGCGACCATCAGCAACTTGAGCAGCATGTCCCAGAACATGCGCGTGAGGCCCGGCAGCGGTTGATACAGCGAACCGACGATGAGCGGAAAGAGCCACTTGATGGTCATCCACATCACGGCGAAGATGATGGCCGCTTTCACCACCATTTTTACGGACTCGATCACGGTGCGGATCGAGAAGATGCGCTTGAGACCCGCGCCCGGGCTGACGGCGTTGAGGTTCGGCGTGACCGGCTTGGTCGCGATCTGCAGGCCGACCTGGCCGATGCCCGCCGCGACCGCCGCCAGTGCCGCCGCGCACGCAATCGGCACGCTCGCCTTGAGCGCGAGGCCGCCGATCGTGTAGAGCTGGGTCTGCATGTTCACGATCGAGTGATCGCCGTGCACGAAGTCGAGCGCGAGCGTCATCACCGCGCGGAAGATGTCGCTGAGCTGGCTCGCGCTGGCCGCGAGCAGCACGACGACGGCCGCCATCGAAATGGCGTCGGTGAGGTCGCTGCTGCGCGAGACCTGGCCTTCCTTGCGCGCGTCCTTGAGTTTTTTCGCGGTGGGTTGTTCGGTCTTTTCTTCGCTCATACGGCGGCAGGATCGTGATTCGGCGCCAGGGCGCGGGTGGGGTGACGATAGCCTTGGCGCTCGCCAGACGCGGCACGCGGTGCGAAGGCGTTGCGCGTGGTGCGAATCGGGCGCGCCGTTTTCGTCAACGATGAATGGCGGTATGTCGCTCGAAGTCGATCCGCTGATCGCAGCAGCCCCGCCCCGCCATCCAGCCGCTTCGCATCCCCGGTCCCATCTTCGCCTGCCGCGCGGGCCTGCCCGCAACCCGTTGCTAATGTGCCCACATCGAGCGCCGGCCGCACGGCGCCCATGTTTCCCGACCCGGGCCGCGCCCCACGGCACGCCCGCCCAACCAGGAGCAACACGCCATGTCCGCGAGCACGCCGGAATATCTGAACTGCAGCCCCGACGTGGTCGGCGGCCTGATCGAAACCGTTTCGACCGCGCTGCTCGGCGACTTCCCGAAAGTCCAGGCCGATCCCTACGACATCGAACTCGTGCTCGACGCGCTGCGCGTGCTGCGTCCGCGCGTCACTGAAATCGACACGCTCGAAGGCATTCTGCACATGGTGCGCGGTCACTGGGACGATGCGATTCACGTGCTGCGTCAGGTCGGCGAGAACGCGCCGCGCTTCGGTTATGCGCGCGCGCTGCTGGCGTTCTGCCTCTCCGCGAAGGGCGATCCCGACTGGAAGCAGGAAGCCGCGCAGGCGATGGCGCTGAATCCCTCGCGCGATACGCAGCATCTGGTGCGTGCGCTGGAGGCGCGCGACGACCTCATCAACGCGATTCGCACGAAGCGCTCGGGCGGGCAGTTCGTCACGCCCGCGTCCGTGGACGAACTCGCGACGTTCAGCGATGAAATCGATGCGGAGCCTGCGCACGCAGCGGCGTCGCAATCGACATCGCAATCTGCGTCGCAACCATCTGCACAAGCGCCCGCGTTCGAAACGTCTTTCCTGCGCGCCTGATTCGTCCGCGTGCGCGGCAGCCCAGTTCCACGGAGCAGCAGATGAGCATAGATCCGACCAGTCAGGCCAGTCAGGCCATGCAGGCCTCGCTCGAACAGATGGCGGACGGCGCGTCGTCAACGGGCGGCGCGGGCGGCACCCCGCAGGCGCTCGCCGACAAGTTCCAGTCGATGATGCAGCAGTCGCCCATGAGCGCGCCCGCCGCGCCGGAAAGCGACGGCACGGCGGTGGCGTCGAAGCTCGTCGCCGCGCAGGACGCCGAGTTGCAGCAGACCGTCAACGACGCGCTGCAACTCGCCCAGCAAGCGCCCACGCTGTCGATGAACGAGATGAGCGCGGGCACGATCCGCATGACGCTCGAACTCGCCAGCACGCAGCTCGATCTCGAAGCGAAGATGGGTGTGGTCGATTCGTCGAAATCGGCCATCGAAACGCTGATGAAGAATCAGTGATCGCGAGGCGCTGGCTACTCGCCGATCGCCGCGTTAAACCCCGTTTCATGCCGCAATCCGCCGCCGTTTGCGGCCCTCCTCACGGAGCCCCTGTGACCTCGAATCTCCATGCGCGGCGCCTCCGGCGAGCGGCGCTCGCGAGCGCGTTCGCGCTGTGCGCGCTGCTCGCGGGCTGCAAGAAGGAGCTGTACGGCAATCTGTCCGAGCAGGACGTCAACGAGATGCTCGTGGCGCTGCTCGAACGCGGCGTCGATGCGCACAAGGACAGCAACGACGGCGGCAAGACCTGGTCGCTCGACGTCGACGACGGCCAGCTCGCGCGCGCGATGGAAGTGCTGCGCGCGCGCGGCCTGCCGCACAAGCGCTATGACGATCTCGGCGATCTCTTCAAGAAGGACGGTCTCGTTTCCACGCCGACCGAGGAGCGCGTGCGCTTCATCTACGGCATGTCGCAGGAACTGTCCTCCACGCTCTCGAAGATCGACGGCGTGATCGACGCGCGCGTGCAGATCGTGCTGCCGAACAACGATCCGCTCGCACAGACGATCAAGCCGTCGTCGGCGGCGGTGTTCATCAAGTATCGGCGCGACTCCGATGTCAGCGCGCTCGTGCCGCAGATCAAGACGCTCGTGATGCACAGCGTCGAAGGGCTCACGTATGACCAGGTGAGCGTGACGGCAGTGCCTGCCGATCCGGTGCAGATCGAATCCGCGTCGCCTTCGGGCATGCCGGGCTGGCTGCCGGGGGCGCTCGCGGGCGTGGCGATCGTCGTCGCCGGCCTGTTGCTGATGCTCGCGCGGCGCATGCTGACCGGCGCGCAGACGCGCGGCGAAGCTCATGGCGATGCGGCCGCCGAAACCGGTGCTGCAGCCCCGACGCAACCGGGCGCCATCGTGCGGAATCTGCTCGCCCGCGTGCGCAAGCCGGGCCAGGCGCGCGGTGCGTGATCTCGCGCGCGAGCGGCCTGGCGCAGCGGCGCAGACGCTGCCGTTCCGGCGCGCGGCGACGGTGCTGAACGCCTGGCAGCGCAACGTCGATACGGCCGTCGACTGGGCCGATCCGTCGTGGACCGCCGCGCTGCTCAAGCTCGATGCGGACCAACTCGAACGCGTGCGCGAGGCGATGCAGGCGGCCAGCATCGCGGCGCGCGTGGCGTGTTCGCGCGCGCTGGTGCGTGCCGCGGGCGTGGTGCCGCCGGATTTTGCCGACCTGACGCAAGGCGCGGCCCAAGCCGGTGCGCACGCCAATGCGGCTTGGCTCGACGCGCTGCCCGCCGAGCGCGGCGTGCAGGTGCTGCGTATGCGCGCGCTGCTGTTTCGCCGCGCGGAAGTGCGCCGGTTGATCGACAAGCGCACGCGTCAGCAGCTTTCCGATTGGGTGGGCGTGAGCGTCGATCGTCTGACGCAGGACGCGCATGCGGGCGAGCCGCCCGACACCGCGCGACTGATCGCGCGCGCGGGCATGCCGCCGCTCGCGGCGCTGGATGCGGCGAGGCTCGCGATCGAAGGCTGCGCGCTGCTGTTGCGCGATCTCGCGTCATCCGTGTCGCCGACGCGTTGCGTGCCGTTCACGCTGCTGCGTCTCGCGCTGCCGCGCGCGTTGCCGCCGGTGCCGTGGCTCGCGCAGACGCCCGCCGACATCGACGCGCCCGGCAGCGCGCGTCTGTTCGCGCGGCTTGCCGATCTGTTACCGGAGTACTCATGGCTATCTGGCTGAAGCGCGCGCGCGACGCGGTGTTCGAACCCGGCGCGTCGCTCGCAGGCGGCACGACGAACGACCTTGCGCTGCGCCTCGGCGCGGCGTCGGACATCGTGCGCCGCGACACCTTCGGCGAACTGCTCTCGCTCGACGCCGCGCGCGCCGCGCTCGTCGAGGAACGCGCCGCGTTGCTCGACGAGGCGCGCGCGCAGGCGCAAACGCTGATCGACCACGCGCGGGACGAAGCGGCCGACATCGTCGCGAACGCGCAGCGCGACTATGCCGAGGCGAGCGAGCAGGGCTATCGCGACGGCTGCGAGCGCGCGCTCGCGGACTGGATGGAGCGCCTCGCACAAGCCGCCGACGCGCAGAACCGGTTGCAGTCGAGCATGCGCGAACGCCTCGCGAATATCGTCGCCACGGCGGTCGAGCAGATCGTGCGCGTGGAGTCGCACGAAGCGCTGTTCGAGCGCGCGCTCGCGACCGTCGATCGTATCGTCGACGGCGCGACGTATCTGCGCGTGGCCGTCTGTCCCGGCGATTTCGACGGCGCGAAAGCGGCCTTCGACCGGCTCGCTGCGCGTTGGCGCGATCTGGGCCAGGCGATCCCGATGTCGGTGATTGCGGACAAGCAGCTCGACCCCGGCAGTTGCGTCTGCGAAACCGACTTCGGCACCGTCGACGCAAGCCTCGACATGCAGTTGCGCGCGATGCGCAGCGCGGTGTCGCGCGCGCTCAAGCGCTCGGCGCATACGTCGGCCGAGGCGCAAGATGCACCTGACGCGTTCGATAACGCAAGCGCAGGCGAAGCGTCCGCGACGGAGGCCGTATGAGCGCGTCGTGGACGGCACACAGCGTGGACCTCGAACGCCTGACCGACGACATCGAGCGCGAGATTCTCGCCGCGCCCGCGGTGGCGCGCACGGGCAAGGTGCTCGAAGTGATTGGCACGCTCATCAAGGTCGGCGGCCTCGACCTCTCGCTCGGCGAACTGTGCGAGTTGCGTGCGCCCAATGGCGAGCTGCTGCAGCACGCGGAAGTGATCGGCTTCACGCGCGACGTGGCGCTGCTCTCGCCATTCGCGCGACTCGAACACATCTCGCGCTCGACGCGCGTGATCGGGCTCGCGCGGCCGCTCGCCGTGAAGGTCGGCGACATGCTGCTCGGGCGCGTGATCGACAGTCTCGGCGAGCCCGTGGACGGCGGTCCGCCCATCGAATCCGATGAAATGCGGCCGATCTTCGCGTCACCGCCCGACCCCATGAGCCGCCGCATGATCGACGCGCCGCTGCCCACCGGCGTGCGCGTGGTCGACGCGATGATGACGCTCGCCGAAGGTCAGCGCATGGGCATCTTCGCGCCCGCCGGCGTCGGCAAGAGCACGCTGCTCGGCATGTTCGCGCGCGGCGCGTCGTGCGACGTGAATGTGATCGCGCTGATCGGCGAGCGCGGGCGCGAAGTGCGCGAATTCGTCGAGCTGATTCTCGGCCCCGAAGGCATGGCGCGTTCGGTGGTCGTGTGCGCGACGTCGGACCGTTCGTCGATGGAGCGCGCCAAAGCGGCCTATGTGGCGACCGCGATCGCCGAATACTTTCGCGACCGCGGCCAGCGCGTGCTGCTGATGATGGACTCGCTCACGCGTTTCGCGCGTGCCGGACGCGAGATCGGACTCGCGTCGGGCGAGCCGCCTGCGCGGCGCGGCTTTCCGCCGTCGATCTTCGCGGAGCTGCCGCGTCTGCTCGAACGCGCGGGCATGGGCGCGACGGGCTCGATCACCGCGCTCTACACTGTGCTCGCCGAAGACGAAAGCGGTAGCGATCCGATTGCCGAAGAAGTGCGCGGCATTCTCGACGGCCACATGATTCTCTCGCGCGAGATTGCGGCGAAGAATCAGTATCCCGCCATCGACGTGCTCGCGAGTCTGTCGCGCGTGATGCCGCAAGTGGTGCCCGGTTCGTTCGTGGGCGCATCGGCGCGCATCCGCGAATTGATGGCGCAGCATCGCGAGGTGGAGATGCTGTTGCAGATCGGCGAATATCAACCGGGCGGCAATGCGCTCGCCGACGAAGCCATCGCGAAAGCGCCTGCGATCAAGGCGTTTCTCTCGCAGCGCACCGACGAATACGCGCCGCCGGGCGACACCGAAGCGCAGCTCTATGCGCTCGCGGAGGCCGGCGGATGAGCGCAAGCATGAACGCAAAGACAAGCGTCGGCACGAGAAGCGGCACGAGTAGCAGCACGAGAAGCGGCGCGGGCCGCCGCGTGATGGCGCTGGAGCGTTCGCTCGCACGCCGCCGCCGTCTGGACGACACCTTGCGCGCAACGCTCGCCGCGCATCGCAACGCGCTGGCCGAACGCGAACGCGCGCGCGAGGCGAAGGCGCAGGAAGTCGCGCGCGAAGCCGAGGTGTTGCGCTTCTACGAACACCGCATCGAATCGATGATGACGGGCGCGCAAGCGTTCGCGCCCGACGCGCTGACCGCGTGCCGCCGCTATATCGACGTGGTCGCCGACAAGCTGCGCGTGCTCGACGCCGCGCTCGCGCAAGCGCAAGAACGGGTGCGTGAGAGCGAAGACGCGATGACGCAAACGCGCCGCGAGATCGAGCAGAACCTGGGCCGCATCGACCTGTGTGGAGAGCGCATCACGCAGATTCGCCGCAAGCAGGACGAAGCGGCCAGCGACGCCGCCGACGAAGAGGCCGAGGAAGCCGCACTCGCGCGGCGCTTTCGCGAGCGGGGCGTGGCCGCATGAACGATATTGTTTCCGCGCTGCCGCAACTCGGCACGCTGATCGTCGGCTATATCACGTTGCTGGGCGTGTGTTCGCTGCGGCTTTTCATCATCATGTTCATGTTTCCGCCCACCGCGGACGGCGTGATGCAGGGCGTCGTGCGCAACGCCGTGGTCGTGCTGTTCAGTTCGTGGGTGGCGTATGGGCAGCCTGTCTCGTTCATTCAGGAACTGCATGGCGTGAAGCTGTTCGAAATCGGCTTGCGCGAGGCGATGATCGGCGTGGTGCTCGGCTACGCGGCGTCGATCGTGTTCTGGGTGGCCGAAGGCGCGGGCACCTATATCGACGATCTGACCGGCTATAACAACGTGCAGATTACGAATCCGATGCGCCAGGAGCAATCGACGCCCACGGCCACGCTGCTCGCGCAGATTGCATCGGTGTCGTTCTGGGCGCTGGGCGGCATGACGTTTTTGCTCGGCACGCTGTATGAGTCGTATCACTGGTGGCCGTTGACGTCGTCGACGCCGGTGGCAGGCAATATTCTCGAATCGTTCGTGCTGCACCAGACCGATACGCTGATGCAGACGATCGCGAAGCTCGCCGCGCCGATGATGTTCATTTTGCTGCTGATCGATTTTGCCTTTGGCTTTGCGGCGAAATCGGCGTCGAAGCTCGATCTTATGACGTTGAGCCAGCCCGTGAAGGGCGCCGTCACCGTGCTGATGCTTGCGCTTTTTGCAGGTATTTTCGTCGATCAGGTGAAAGAGCAGATTACCTTGCGCGGATTCGCCGAGGATTTGCGCGCGATGACAAATGGCGACGCGGAAAGCGGGAAAACGGTGAATCGAAAGGCCGCGCCCGCTTCGGGCGCATCCTCAACAAATCCCGCTTCGAATCTCAACAGTTCTCAAATAGAACCTGAAAATCAGATTAATTGAAGTTCTGACTAAATCGCTCCGGTACATTGAGTTCATGCACGCCGTGTCAGCCAGCGTGCCGTGCAACCAAGGAGTCGATTATGTTTTCGATGCTGTATTTCCCGCTGGTTTCTTCACTCGCCACGCCGGAGCCGGTCGTGTCGGGAAATCAGGCCGAACGCTTCGGCTTCGCGCTGCGCGAGGGCAAGCTGCTGGCCGCTTCGCATCTGACAAGCCGCTGGATCGACGAAACGAATGCGGCCGGCATGGGCGAACAGACGTTGCATGGCCTTCAGTTGCACGCGGATCTGCAACTGCTGTTGGGCGTGGAAGTGGAAGCCGAGGAAGCCTATCGGCGCTCGCTAAAACTGATTCGTAGTTCGAAGCGTGACATACGCGCCTCGTCGTGCCGCAATGCGGCGTGGCAGGCGCTGTTCCGGCATCGGATCGGCACCGCGCTTTCGTGTTTCGCGCGCGTGGTCGACGAACCCGGCATCGAGCCGGCGCGCGCGGCGGAGGCGCGCTTCGGCATCGTCTGCGCGCTGCATGAGTTGGGGCGAACCGGCGAGGCCTTGCAGGCGCTCGACGAGTTCGCCCATCGTCTTGATGAAGATATCGACGATCCGCACGGCCATTGGCACGATCTCGCCACCACGGTGCGCTTCGATCTGGAAGTGCAGACGGCCCTGCGCTGCGCGAGTGAATTGAGCGATCACGTTTATTGGCAATCGGGTGCGGCGGGCGTGACGACGCGCACGCAGGAAGATGTCTTGCGTGCCGTGCGGGTGCCGCTTTTGCGCGCGCGCATCGAGTATCTGCGTCATTTGCAACTGGCCGCGCTGGCCGACCGCAATGCGATTGGCGGCCTGCAGCATCATTTGAACTGGGCGCGCGAGCAGGGCGTCGGCGATTATCAGCGCACCTTGCGGCTGGAGATTGCACTGGCTGCGCTCGCGGGCGCGCAGCCGCATTACGCGCACGCGATGCTGGAGCCGCTGCATCCGCTCGTGCGTGCGGGCGCGATTGGCCAT
Source organism: Paraburkholderia tropica (assembly GCF_014171495.1). Lineage (NCBI taxonomy): Bacteria > Pseudomonadati > Pseudomonadota > Betaproteobacteria > Burkholderiales > Burkholderiaceae > Paraburkholderia > Paraburkholderia tropica. The sequence continues at coordinate 454,815 of NZ_CP049136.1, read as the reverse complement.
CGTCACATCGAATACCTGTATTGCGCGGCCAAAACGCGTCAGGCGCAGGGTCGCGCGCAGGAGTCGCTGACCTTGTACAGCCGTTACGCGCTGGTGGCGATGCAGTGTCTGCGCGAGGATGCGAGTCTGCAAATGCCGCTCGCGAGCCGCATGTCGAAGCCCGGTCCGCAACTCGACGATGTGGGTGCGCGCTTGCCCGCGCGTTATCGGCGCGCGTATTCGTATGTGCTCGACAACCTGGACCGGCCCGACCTTTCGGTGCGCGAGATCGCCGCGGAAATTGGCGTGACCGAACGCGCGCTGCAAAGCGCCTTCAAGAATTTTCTCGGTCTTTCGCCGAGCGAACTGATCCGCCGTCAACGTATGGAGCGCATTCGCGCCGAGCTGACCGAGCGCGCGTATGCCGCCGATCGCGGCGTGCTGGTGGCCGCGAACAAATGGGGCGTGCAGAACCGCTCGACGCTCGTCAACGGCTATCGCAAGCAGTTTCACGAAGCGCCTTCGGAAACGCTCGAACGCTGACGCCGCCGGTTTTATCCGCATCTTCGCTTGCACCTTCGTTCAATTATCACGATCGACTCCATGAAATCGAAAACGCTGTTTTGCGCCGCGTGGCTCGCGGCGACGCTGGCGCTCGCGCCATTCGACACGGCCAGCGCCGCGCCGGTGCGCTGGCGCAGTTCGACGGTCCATGTCGCCGTCGAAGGCAAGGACCTCAAGGACGTGCTGCGCGACTTCACCGCGAGCCAGGGCGTGGCGGCTTCGATTGCCAACAACGTCGCGGGCACCGTGACGGGCCGCTTCGATATGTCGCCGCAACGCTTTCTCGACACGCTCGCTTCGACGTTCGGCTTTGTGTGGTTCTACGACGGCAGCGTACTGTCGATCAGTAATGCAAACGATGTCACGCATCAGGTCATCAAACTCGATCACGCCGCGCCGGGCGATTTGCGTGGCGCGCTGCAGTCGCTCGGCATCGAGGACCGGCGCTTTCCCGTCGTCTACGACGAAGCCGGCGACACGGCGATCGTGAACGGGCCGCCGCAATATGTGCAGATGGTGGCCGAAGTGGCGCGACGTCTGGACGATAGTGCGGGACGGCGCACCGGTTCGGTGATCCGCGTATTCAAGCTCAAAAATGCGTGGGCCGCCGATCACAAGGTGCAGATCGACGGCAACACTATCACGGTGCCCGGCGTGGCCACGGTGCTCTCGAACATGTATCACGCGAAGCAGAAGGAAGGCGGCGGCGCGAACGGCTCGCAGAATGCGATGTCGCCGAACATGCAGCGCGTGCCGCAAATGGCCGATGTGGGCGGCGGCACGTCGGGCGGCGGCTCGCTCAATCCGCCCTTGCCGCAGAACATGCCACAAGGCGCGGATGCGAGTCTCGGCGGTCTCATCAGCGGCACGCCTGCGCCGGGCCAGGGCGCAGCGGGCAACGTGGGCTACGCCAATGCGCCAGGCAGCAGCGGACAAGGGACATCGCCGAGCGGCGGCGATCTGACCTTGCCCGTGATTCAACCCGATCCGACCACCAACACTGTGCTGATTCGCGATCTGCCGCAGCGCATCGACCAGTACGCGTCGCTGATCGGGCAACTAGATACGCGGCCCAAGCTGATCGAGATCGAGGCGCATATCGTCGAGATCGACGACAACCTGCTGCAACAGATCGGCATCGACTGGCGCGCGCACAACAGCCATCTGGATTTCCAGACCGGCACGGGCACCTATCAGCAGAACGGCTATGACGGCAATATCAATCCGAACTTCGGCACGACCACGCTCGCAGACGGCACGACCGTCGTGCAGGCGACGCCCGTGGGCGCGTCGCTGACCGCAGTGCTCGGCGATGCGGGGCGGTATCTGCTCGCGCGCATCAATGCGTCGGCGGAGGACTCGAAGGCGAAAATCGACGCGACGCCGAAGGTCGCCACGCTCGACAACGTCGAAGCCGTGATGGACAACAAGACGCGCTTCTTCGTGCGCGTGTCGGGTTATACGTCGGCGGATCTTTACAGCATTTCCACGGGCGTTTCGCTGCGCGTGCTGCCGATGGTCGTGGACGAGAACGGCCAGGTGCGCATCAAGATGAACGTCCATATCGAGGACGGTCAGCTTACCGGGCAGCAGGTCGACAGCATTCCCGTCATCACGAGCAGCGAGATCAATACGCAGGCCGTGGTCGGGCAGGGCGAGAGTCTGCTGATCGCGGGCTACAGCACCGACAACCTCTCGAACGGCGTGACGAGCGTGCCGGGGCTGTCGAAGATTCCGATCATCGGTGCGCTGTTCCGCAACAACAGCGACACGCATTCGCACATGGAGCGCGTGTTCCTGCTCACGCCGCGCGTGCTGGATCTCTGAGGCATGGCGCGCCGAGTTCGCTCAATTGCGTCGCCGTGTATTGGCGAGCCGTGCCGCGCGCGGCGGCAACGCGGGCGCGCAGTTCGCTTCGCGCTCGTTCGCGGCGTGGGCGGCGAGGTTATCGGTCCGCGCTGTGCCGCTGTATGGCATGACGCAATCGGGCGTGCGCGTGGCACTGTAGCCTGCCGTGAAATCGGCGTTGAAACTGGCCTGATAGCCCGGCGCGCAGTCGGTGGCTTCCACGGCCCACGGTTGCGCCTGGCGGGCCGCTTCGCTGCTGCTGTGATGGACGTCGAGCACGCGCGTCGGGCGCGCGACGGGCGCGTTGTCGTGCTCGGGCAAGGTGAGAGAGAGGGCGGGTGCTGGGGGCGCCGTGCGAGCCTTTTGTGCCCTCTGTGTGGCCTCGGCGGGCACGCAGTCCTCCTGCTCGTCGCCCATCTCGATGCGATAGCCGTGCGCGTACATCGTGCGCAACTGCACGCCGGCCTCGCCATTGAGTTCGAGCTTTTTGCGCAGCTTGTAAATGTGTTGTTCGAGCGTGCGCCCGACGATGTCTTCCGTGCTGCTCCAGATCGCGCCCGCAATGGTACGGCGGCTCACGTATTCGCCGGTGCGCGAGAACAGCAGCCACGCGATCGCGAATTCGCGCACGGTCAGGCGAATCGGGCGGCCGTTGAGTTGCACGGTGCCCGCGCGCCGGTCGAGCCGATACGGTCCGAAGCGAATCTCGCCGTCGGCGCGCGCGCTGGAAGCCGCTTCGAAACGGCGGCGCGCGAGATGCGTGCGCACGGCCAGTTCGCTGCGGTCGATGGGCGAGCGCACCACGTCGTCGGCGCCCGCATCGAAGGCCTGTTCGATGTCCGCGCGCCCGTCGAACGCGCCGACCACGATCAGCGGGGCGCGTCGATCGTCGTAGCAGGCCCGCCGCGCGAACACGGCGCGGTTCGGATCGACCCCGGTGGCGGCATCCACGATGATCGCCTGATAGTCCTCGCGATAGATGGCGCGCGTGAGCGCGACGTCGTCGCTGAAGCAGCTGCATTCGATCAATTCGTCGAGAAAGCACAGGCAGATCAGATTGAACAGCCTTCGGTCGTTAGTCAAAACAGCGAATTTCAACTTGCTCTCCAATAGCGAGGCTTCAAGCGCCGCATTTGTTATTTCATGGATGCGGCTTTGAACCGCGTATGGCGAAAACTACGGTTGTTCATAAATCAGGGTTGTAAGGAATTGTTTCGCGGGAATTTCTCGTCGGATGAGGAATAAAACCCCGTCCAGGACGGCAATCAAACGTTTGCCTGGCGAAAGTGGCTAATTGCTTGGGCCGGCACATGAAATCCTTTTCATTGAACAAGTCGGTATTTATTGCGCCTTCGCGTGAATGGAGCGGTAATCCTGACGGGCGATGCGCATAAAGGATTGATGGATAAGGCTTAGCGGAATCTTTCAGATCGGAAAGGGAAGTTCAGACTTTTTGAGGGTTGCGTCTACGCATCGCGTGGGGCCGCTTCGCACCCGAATGAGCTTTATTGAAACTGGCTGCGAAAAACGCGCTTTACACTCGATCGGCAAAAAGCCGCGTGCACGTCGCGCCATCGCCTCGCAAAAGCCGTTCAGCCGCGATGCAAGCCGGTTTGAATGACCGGCTGCGGCCTTTAAAGCTTTTTTTGTGCTTTGCGCCATGTCGCGCAAAGACCTGCAATAGACCGTGGATGGGAGCTTTGATGTCGTTTCTATTAAACGCCTGGTATGTGGCCGCATTCAGCGATGAATTGAACGGAGCGACGCCGCTGGCGCGCACGCTGCTCGATCGTCCCGTTGTGTTGTATCGCGATAGCGAGGGCGCGGCGCATGCGCTCGACGACCGTTGCGCGCATCGCTTCGCGCCGCTGTCGCGCGGACGCGTGGTCGGCGGCGTGCTCGAATGTCCGTACCACGGTCTGCGTTTCGACGGCGCGGGGCGCTGCGTGCACAATCCGCACGGCGACGGCCGCGTGCCCGCGCAGGCACACGTCCGCGCGTATCCGGTCGTGGAGCGCTTTGGCGCAGTCTGGTTCTGGCCTGGCGAAGCCGCGCGCGCCGATATCGCGTTGCTGCCCGCGTTCGATTTCGTCGATCCAGCGCAGAACCACACGCATCATGGCTACCTGAAAACGCGCGCGCATTATCAGCTCAGCGCCGACAATCTGCTCGACCTCAGCCATTTCCAGTTTCTGCATCCCGATACGCTGGGCAGCGAGGCGATCGCTAGCGGCGACGTGCAGTCGGGTAGTCTCGGCGAGACCGTGTGGGTGCGCCGCGCGGTGTTCGGGGAGATCCTGCAGCCCTTCGTGGCGGACGGATTCGGCATTGCGGCGGGGACCTGCGTGGATCGCTGGATGGACGTCAAATGGACGCCGCCGGGTCTGCTCACGATCGTGGTGGGCGTGACCGGCGCGGGCCAGCCGCGCGAGGCCGGACGCATCGCGCCATCGGCGCATTGGCTCACGCCGGAAACGGCCTGTACGACGCACTATTTCTTCGCGTTCGGTTTGCCGAAAGCGATGGGCGACGAGGGCCGCGCGCTCGTGCGCTATGCGGTGGAGGGCTTGATGAAGCCCTTCGAACTGGAGGACTTGCCGATGCTCGAAGCGCAGCAGGCATGCATTGGCGAGGCGGATTTCTGGGCCGCGCAACCCGCCTTGCTGCCGATCGATCGCGGCGCGATACGCGCGCGCCGCATCATGGAGTCGATGATCGTGGCCGAGCGCGCGGGACACGATCCGCGCGACGCGAACCACCACGACGGTGCGCGCACGATCGCGATCCGATCGTCGTTCGAGGTGGCGTGATGGCGAGTGTGCCTGAAACGCAGCACGCGCCCGAGCCCTCGCTCAACGCCGCGTGGGTCGACGCGATTGTGGCCGCACTGGAGGCGGCGGGCGTGCGCCGCGCAGTGCTGTGCCCTGGCGGCCGCGCGAGCGCGATGTGCCTCGCGCTCGACCGTCACGCGCGCATCGCCGTGGAGATGGTGAGCAGCGATGAGCGCAGCGGTGCGTTCGTCGCGCTGGGTCTCGCGAAAGCGAGCGGCGAACCCGTTGCGCTGGTGACGACGTCGGGGTCCGCAATTGCGAATGCACTGCCCGCGCTGATCGAAGCCGAGGCCTGCGATATTGCGCTCGTGGCGATCACCTGTGATCGTCCGCGTAGCTTGCGTGGCGCATCGTTCGGGCAGATGGCCGATCATTGCGGCGCGACGCGCGCGTTCGTGCGCGCGCAGGTCGACCTCGACGATCCGCGCGATACGCCCGAAGCCGTGCACGCGATGCGCGCGAACGTGGCGCAGGTGTTGCGCGCGATGCTTGGGCAGGGCGATGATGCGACCGACACGCCACGCGCCGATGCGTTGCCGTCGCCGCACCGCCGCACGCGTGGGCCCGTGCATCTGAACGTGCCGCTCGCAGGCGTCTACGATGCGATGGAAGTGTCGGGCGTTTCTGCGCAGACGTGGGCGGTGGCCATGCAACCGTGGCACGACAGCGGCTTCGCACAAGATGCCGATAACGGCGCGCATGAAATCGAATCAGCCGTAGCGCGCGTGTTGGCGCGAGCGCGCAAGCGCCATGCTTCGCAATCGCCTGCTGGAGTCGCTGGAATGGCGGGCCTGATCGTCGTGGGTGCGGAGCCCGCCGTGCCGCTCGACGCGATTCTCGCGCTTGCCAGCGTGACGGGTTTTCCCGTCGTCGCCGATGCCGCGAGTGGTTTGCGCGCTCAACCCGGCGCATTGAGTCCTGAAGCGGCAGCGCGCGGCGAACCCGGCGCGCTGATCGTCAACGCTTTCGACGTGTTCGGCACGGCGCGTCTTGCCGATGCGCGTCCCGATCTGGTGATTCGCTTCGGCCTTGCGCCCGTGCTTCCCGCGTTGCATGCGTGGTTCGAGCAACATGGCGACGCGCCCACGCTGCGTGTCGCGCCGTCGCGCATTGCCTGCGATTACCTGCACCCGGGTCTTGATCCGCGAGACGTGCTGGTTGCGCCGAATCGCGCTACGCTCGAAGCGCTCGCGTGCGCGTTGTCGAACGCGGCGCAGGCCACGACGCGCACCGGCCAGGCCGTCGCGTGGCGCTGGCGCGAGCGTTGGGCGAGCGTGGCGGCATATTCGGCGCGTGAGCGGCGCGCGTGCGTGCGTTCGCTCGCGTGGGGCGAAGTCGCGGCCGTGCATCGCGTGCTCGATGCGCCGGGTTTTGACTTCGTCCACGTGGGCAATTCGATGGCGGTGCGTCACGCCGATATCGGTTGCGACGTCCGAAACAATAATCAGGTGTTCTACACGAATCGTGGCGTGAGCGGGATCGACGGCACGATTGCGACGTTTCTCGGCGAAGCGCTGGCGCGCCGCGACGCGGGTCTGCTAGTTATTGGCGATCAGGCCTTCGTTCACGATCTTGGCGCGCTGGCTCTGGCGCAGCGCATTGAGTCGCCAGGGTGTATCTGTATCGTCGATAACGGCGGCGGGGCGATTTTCGATTTTCTGCCCGTCGCGCGCGAGCCGGGTTTTCGCCGCGCGATCCGCAATCCGTACGCGCTGCGATTCGCGGCGCTGGCGCAGGGTTTTGGACTCGCGTATCGGCGTGTCGATAATCGGGACGCGCTCGACGCCGCGTTGAACGCCGCGCGCATGCACGCGGGCGTGACGCTCGTGGAGCTGGCCGTCGACGCCCATTCGGGCGCGGCGCAGATGCAGCAACTGGTTCGTGCAGTGGGAGGCGCATGATGGATTGGCCGCAATTCGACGACCCCGTTCGCAATTCGTATCGCGCGTTGCATCGCTACGCGAGCGCTGCCGCGCCCGACACGGTCTTTCTCGACGACATGCAGGCGCGCATCGACGCGGCGCGCTATCTTGGTTCAGATCGCGCGTGTGCCGCTGCAAACGCCGCCAGGCCGCGCGTGCTGTTGCTCGGTTATCACGGCGCGGGCAATACCGGCGCGGACTTGCGCACCATCGAAACGATCGCACAGTTGCGGCGGATCTTCGCGCCGCGCGAACCTGTGCTCACGCTGTTCGCGCTCGGCGATGTGTTCGATCATGCGGTGCTGGCGCAAACGCCCCGTCTCGCGCCCACCTTGCCCTATGTGCCGGACGCGCTGGACGCGGCGATCCGTGAAGCGGATCTCGTCGTCAATGTGGAGGGTTCGACCTATACGTCGAAGTTCTCGGATTCGTTGTCGGGGATTCTGATTGGCGGCATCGCACTGGCGCACGCGTATGGTTTGCCCGCCGTGTCGTATGGCGTCGATAGCGGTGCGATGAGCGAGCCGCTCACACGTTTCGTCGCGCATCATGCCGCGCGCGCCGGACACGTGATCTGCCGTAACGCGCAGGCCCGCGTGCAGTTGCGCGAGCTGGGCGTCGAGACGATCGCGGGCGCGGATACCGCGTGGACGTGGCGCGCGCCAGCTACCTCGCCTGGACCGCACGCCTCGCCTTCCGCGCGCGTCGCTGCGTTGTGTCCGACCAATCCGTTCTGGTGGCCCGTTCGCGCGGATGCTGAGCGTGCCCGTGCGCTCGACGCGCGTGGCGAGACCTCGCCGCATCGATACGGCTTGCTGCATTTTCATACGTGGGATGGCGAACGGGAGCGTGCCTACGAGGCGTATCTCGCGCGGTTTGCTGCGGTCGCCACCGCGTTGCGCGCGCGTGGCTATACGCCGGTGATCGTGGGGATGGAGCAGGTGGATCGCGCGGCGTGTCTCGATCTGGCGGCGCGTCTGCCGTTCGACGCAGCGTGCGTGGTGCGCGGCGAGCGCGTGCTGGATGAGGTTGCGAGTGCCGTCGCGCACGCGCAGTGCGTAGTGACGACGCGTTATCACGCGAGCGTGCTCGCGCTATCGCACGGCGTGCCGGTGTTCGGGCTTTCGATGGATACGCGTATCGACCGCTTGCTGGCCGAAGCCGATTGCGAAAGCTGGCTGGCGCACTGCGATGCCGACGACGCGCTGCAACGCTGCATCGACGCAATCGATTCACTGGAGCATGCCGGCGTGCGCGAGCGTTTGCGCGCGAAGCAAAGGCACTACGCGCAGCAGCAGCGCGCGAAACTGGATGCGATGGGCCGACGTCTCATGGCGATTGTCGCGGCCGCCGGCCAGCGCGTTTGATCGATTGACGCAACCCTGGCGCAACCCTGGCGTCACCACGCGAGCGCGGGCTTCCACGCATCGCGCTCCGCCGCCGTTTGCGCGGCCGCGCGCTCGCGTTGCGTATCTTCCACTAGCACGGGCAGCACGTCGGCGGCGAAACGGCGCATCGACGCCATGACTTGCGCGTGTTGCAGTGCGCCGAACCAGAAGCTCGCGCTGAAGTAATCGCAGCCGAGCCCGCGGCGAATGCGGCGCAGCTGGTGGATGCATTCGTCGGCCGTGCCAATCACCAGAAAGTCGTCGCGCAACACGCGCTCCGTCGGTTCGTCGGGAAACGCAGCATCGGGCACGACGCCGTCGATCACGTTGCCTTCGCCATGACGCAAACGCAGCGTCGCGCGCCCGTTCCAGCGTGCGTGCTCGATGGCCTCGCTCGCTTCGGCCTCGCTTTGTGCGACATAGACGGGCCGCTGCGTGCCGACGCGCGTCGCAGGCCACGGCGCGAACAGATCGGGATAGTGCGTGCGCATGTCGGTGAGGCGCGAGATTGGTTCGAGCACGCCGGTGAAGAGATTGGCGCCCCGCGCTAGCGCTCGCGCGACCGATTCGCGGCGGCTCGAATTCACGACGAGCCACGCGGGCATGCGTGGCTGCAGCGGCTGCGGAACCAGTTGCGTGCGGGGAATCGCGAAGTGCTCGCCGTCGAAATCGAATACGGGCTCGCGCAGAGCGCGCAGCAACACGTCGATCGCTTCTTCATCGCGCCCGGCGGTGCGCTCGCGACGGACGCCGAAGCGCTCGTACTGATAGGCCTGGTAGCCGTAGCCGAGACCGATTTCGGCGCGTCCTTGCGAGAGCACGTCGAGCGTGGCGAGTTCTTCGGCCACGATCAGCGGATGATGCAGCGGCACGGGGATGATCGCGGGCCCCAGACGCAGACGGCGCGTGCGGGCCGCGATATGTGCGAGCAGTTGCAAGGGCCGCGACGAGGCCGAGTAGTTCGTGAAGTGATGCTCCGCGAGCCAGAAGTGCGAGAAGCCGAGTTGATCGGCAGCTTCCGCCATGTCGATGGCGCGCGCGTAGAGCTTGGCCGCCGCCTGCGGTTGCGGTGCGGGCATGGTGAGAAAGAGGCCGGTTTGCACGCGCGCCGCCTAGTCGACCGGGTTGGCCGTTGGAGTGGCCGATGAAGTGGTCAGCGGTGCGGCGCTTTGCTCGCGATAGATCATATACGTCGCCGCATACGGCACCAGCAGACGCACGCCTTCGACCGTGCAATCGGGCTGAGGCGGCAGACCGCCTTTGGTATCGATGCGCTGGATCGACGTGACATCGGCGAAACGTCCTTCGCCTGGACGGCGCGCGGCGTCGAACTTCGCCTTGTAGCGCACCCACGTGAGCGTGTTCGCGCCGATCTGATGTTCGGCGAGCGGCGTGCCGATCACATAGCTGCCGTCGTAGGCGATGAAGTGCGGGCCGGGAACGACGGTGCCTGCGCTTTGCTTGTCGGCGGCGACCAGCGTGGCTTCGGAGCCTTGCTCGGCCCACAGCAACTGCGAGCCGCCCGCTACCGCCGACGGCGTGCGGCGGCAGACATAGGTCTGGTCGCCGTTCGCCGTGAGCACTTCCTTGAGGACTTCGTTCGGGGAGGCGCGCAGATCGGCGGGCAACGAATCGTTCGCGGTAGGCGGTTGCGCAGACGTCGCACAGCCGCTCATCGCGAGAAGGGCGAGAAGCGCGCAGGCCGACAGTAGCGCGCGATCACCACGAGACGGAAGGGAGGAGCGAGGTACTTTCATCGGGCGTCGAAAAGAGGCGTCCAGATCCATGAAGGCGGGCGTTCGACGGCGCTATGCCTTGAGGCCCATCATCTGCTGCATGGCGTATTGATCGCGCGTTTCGCCCTTCGCGAGCACGTCCTGACCGAGTGCATTGGCGAGATCGTCGCGTGCGCTGCCGTTGATCTTGCCGCCGCCGTTTTCGTTCGCGGTCTGCTGCAGATCGCTGCCGATGGCGGCGGCGTCGCTCTGATCGAGCTTGCCGGAACGCACGGCGTCCGCGAGGATGTGCGTGGCCTTGTTGCCGTCGCCCGATTGCAGCGCGCTCATGAACGCGTTGAAGTCGGTCGGGTCGCTCTTCTGGAAATTCTGCATGCCGGTTTGCGCGCCTTGCTGCTGCGCCGCGCTGCCCATCTGCGTGAGATTGTCGGTCGTGGGCGTGGTCTGCGTGGTGGGCGTGGTCGTGCCGGTGTTCGTCCCCGTGTTGGTGCCCGTGTTCGTGCCGCTGCCCGAGCCTGAATCCGAACCGGAGTTCTCTTCCTGCGTGATCTCCATGAGGAGTTGCTCGATCTCCTGTTCGAGTTGCTGCGTGGTCTGCAACTGCGAGTTGATCAGGCTGTCGGTGCTTTGTCCGGTGCTTTGGGGCACGGTGGTGCCCACGGTGAAATCGTTCATCTGACCTCCGCGAAAGTGCAATGAGCCTGACGATGCAGGGCAGGCAGGCGGAATGGCACCGCCTTGACTCTCCCGACGATATAGGGCCCCGGTTTGCACGCCGGGTCGGCAGCGGAATCGATGTATGAGTTTGCGAAGTTTCGCGTGCCGATGCGCTGCGGATCGATTCACAATCGATCCACAAGCGGTTTGCGTCGCGACGATCGGCGCTTTTTGCCATGAATTCGACGGAGTGCCTTAACGTCATGCTGGATCGGATTGCGGCCGATATCACCGATACCTCATACCGGCGATGCCCGGCGCATGTCACCGCGCTCTTGCTGAAGATATTCGACCTGGGTTTGTCCTGCGCCTCGCGCGATGAGCTGGAAGATCTGCTCGCGTGCATCGACGTGCTCTGTGAGGAATGGCCGCCGGTGTGTCTCGCGGCGGTGCGTCTGCATATCCGCTACGCCGACTGGATTGGCGCGGTGCGTCTGCTCAAGCGGCTCGAAGCCGCGCAGACCTTGAATCCGACTTCGCTCGCGCTGATGGCGGGCTGCCTCTTCAAGCTCGACGACCCCGACTGGCAGCGCTACGCTGCAACCTTGACGCGCGGCGAGCCGAACCCGCGCGCGGAGACCATTCTCCTCACCTTCGTGCGTGGCGCGGCGACCGTGCAGGGCGTGGGCGCGCGCCCCGGCAGCGCGCCTCAGGTGGGCGGACGCACGGTCCTGCCGATCTCCGGCACGAAGACGCTCTATTAACGACGACTGCCGCCGCCCTGCGTCGAAAAGTCCGCGCGCGTTTAACGCTCTCGCATTTCACCCTCTCGCATTTCACCCCCTCGCATTTAACCCCCTATTACCCGCCGCGCTTCCACGCTTGCTACAGTGTTTTCCGCATTCCCGCTCATCACCGCATCACAGACAGGAAACGGAACATGTCCAAGCGCATTCTCATTCTCGCCGGCGACTTCGTGGAAGATTACGAATTGATGGTGCCGTTTCAGGCGCTCGCGGCGGTCGGTCATTCGGTGTCGGTGGTCGCGCCCGACAAGCGCGTGGGCGACGTCATCCGCACGGCGATTCACGACTTCGAAGGCGATCAGACCTACACGGAAAAGCGCGGCCACAATTTCACGCTGAATACCGATTTCGCGTCGATCGATCCGGCGAAATTCGATGCCTTGCTCGTGCCCGGCGGCCGTGCGCCCGAATATCTGCGGCTCAACGAAACCGTGATTGCCTGGGTTCGTCATTTCGCCGAAACGAACAAGCCGATCGCCGCGGTGTGCCACGGCGCGCAACTGCTCGCGGCGGCGGGCGTGATCGAAGGGCGGCGGATTTCGGCGTATCCGGCTTGCGCGCCCGAGGTCAAGCTCGCGGGCGGCCAGTATGTGGCGCTCGACTGGCCCGACGCGATCACCGACGCCAATTTCGTGACCGCGCCCGCGTGGACCTCGCACGCAAACTGGCTCGCGCAATTCCTCGCGCTGCTCGGCACGCGTATTACGGTTTAAGGTTCGCGGCGCACGCGTGCAGGAATGGCTAGCCTGGCGGTGCAGGATTTGAGACTATTACGCAATGTAATGCGTGGTGCGCAGGGCGCCAGTGCTCCGGCGCGAACCCGACAGCAGAAACAGGAGCGGTCCAAATGTGCGAAATCTATATCAACGCGGATCCCATTCTTTATGAACCGCGCACGCGCGCGCTACGCATCCACGGCGTGGTGACCACCGTGCGACTCGAAAATCTGTTCTGGGATGTGCTGCAGGAAATCGCGCATCGCGAGCAACTCACCACGAGTCAATTCGCCGTCAAGCTTTACGACGAATTGCACGCGCTGCGCGGCGACGAGCCGTTTAATTTCGCGTCGTTTCTGCGCGTGTGCTGTCTGCGCTATCTTTCGACGCTCGCGCCGCGCGAAGAAGCCGCGGGCGATGGCTCGCGTCTCAAGGCGTTTCAGCCGAAAGTCGTCCGCGCGGGTTAGCGTCGCCTGAAGCCGCTTGCAATAAAAAGACCGCTGCCCGTGAAGGCAGCGGTTTTTTATATGGCGACGGCGTCAATCCATTGCGATTGATTGCGCGGCTTACTGACCCGAAGGTGACTTCGTGGAAGGCGTTGCGAGCGTGTTGTTCGTGCCGTAAGCCGGCGCGATCGACGTCGCGTTCGAATTCGCGCCATTCGCCTGATTCGCATTCGACGTACCGGCGCCGCTATCGGAATTGGCGAGGCCCGGCGTGCCATAGCCGCTTGCGGGCGGCGCGACCGGCGACTTCACGCTCGGCGTCGCGAGCGTGTTGTTTTGCGCGAATGCCGCGCCCGACATCAACAAAGCAGTGGCGGCAGCGGCTGCGAACAGCGTGCTGGTAATGGGCTTCATGATTTGCTCCTCCATTATTGGACTGAATTTTCGACATAAACGACGCAAAACGAGGTTTTCGTCATGCGCGGTAGCGCAGATAAAACGCCATGTCGTGTATCGACGGCGCGAATTCGAGTCCGCGCCATGTCTTGCCAAGTTTAGGAAAGGCGCCGCTGATAATGAAGCACGTTATACGCAATGGTGAATTTCGATTTTTGATGACCGATCGAAAGCACTATTGCGTACAGGGTCTTTGCGCGCGCATCGATCGATTGCGTCGCGCTCATTCAATTTCATTCAATTACGGCCCGAACCAGCCGACCGCGTGAATCTGCTCGATGCGCTGCGCCAGCGAAATCGCGCCGTGAATCTCGCCGGGCATCGGCAGATCGATCACATGCCAGCGCCCTGCATCGTCGAGATCGAGCCAGAGGGCGGGGCCGTGCTTGTCGAGTGCATCGAGTGAATCGAGCGGGTCCGATCTGTCGATGCGCAGCGACGCGCCGGACGCCGCCATGTCCGTGCGCTGCATCGCCGCCGACATACTCGCGAAACGCGCGGCATGGCGCTGGCGTGCCTCGTCCTGCGTACGCCGTACGCTGTTGCGCAGCGTGTCCCACACGTTTGCGCTCGCGCGTCGCTGCGGATGCTGACTCGCGGCCTGCTGCGTTTCGCCGCCCGGTCGCGGCATCGCGACGCCGAGTCCGAGCGTGGCTTGCCCGATCGCTATCAGCACCCAGATGCCCGCGAACGCGATATCGACATTCAGATGCTCATCGCCGACCTTGAGCCGCGCGCCGCGATGCTCGCCGTATTCGTCGACGATCGAAACATCGCGCGGCGCGAGCCCGCAGAGATTCGCGCCGATCCAGCGCAGCATGATGCGGCTCGCGACATAACGATGGCGCTGCGCGGCGTTCGGATGCAGGCGCGCGCGGTTGCGCTCGGCGTCCGAGAGCCAATGCTCGCTTTCGTGAATCGCGACGGGCAGCCAGCTCGCGCGAAAGCGCCACACATGCAGCACGCCCGCGCCTGGCATAACGAGCGGCGCGGGGAAACTGCGCGTGAGCCGATGTGGCGTGAACAGCGGCGTGAGCGAAGCGGCGCGGGTGTTGCGGGTGTTGCGGGTGCTGCGCGCGCGTCGCGCGCCGTAGCGTCGTGTCGAATCCGGTTGCGTGACGATGGTTGACATGCGGTATGGCCTCCACGCGAGGGTCGGTTCAGGTCTTGGGCGCGAACTTCAAAGCGTGCCGGTGCGCGCGGCGCGCTGCGGCCGCACTTCCTCGACGATGCGGCCGTTTTCCATGCGGATATAGCGGTCCGAGGCGTCGAAGTAGCGGTCGTCGTGCGAGATCACGATCAGCGTCTTGCCCTGACGCTTCAGGTCCGGAAGGATCTCGGTGTAAAAGATGCGGCGGAACGTCGGGTCCTGATCGGCGGCCCATTCGTCGAGCACCATCACCGGGCGCTGTTCGAGATACGCATGCACGAGCGCGAGGCGCTTGCGCTGGCCCGTCGAGAGGTCGGTGGTCGTAAACGCGCCGTCGCGCACCTGCACCTTGTGCGCGATCTCCAGACGTTCGAGGTAACGCTGCGCGTCGGCGCCGAGGCGCGCTTCGCCCGGAATCAGCGTGTCGAACAGGTAGTAGTCGGAGAACAGCGCGGAAAAGCGCTGGCGATACGCGTCGAGATCGCGGTCGTCGACGGGCTGGCCGTCCACGCACAAACGTCCCGCGTCGGGCCGGTAGAGGCCGAGCAGCAGCTTGATCAGCGTGGTCTTGCCGCAGCCGTTTTCGCCGACGATAAAGAGCGTTTCGCCGCGCGCGATCGTGAGATCGACGGGACCGAGTTCGAAGCCGCCGGGGGCGTGGTTCGCCGCGTCGTTGCCGGCGACGTCCTTGTCGGCGGCGGGCGGCGCGGCGAAGCGGTAATGCACGTGATCGAGCGAGATCGTCGTGAAGTTTTCCCAGTCGATGGTGCTCGTCGTCGTCGCCTTCGCTGCCGTTTGCGTATTTTCCGCGGCCACGAGTGCGGGCTCGCGCGTCGAAAAACGCGCCTGCAAATCGGCGATACGCTGGAACGCGACCTGCGCGCGGCCGATCACCGGCAACGCGCCGACGATCTCCTGGATCGGCCCTTTCATGTAGAGCAGCACGAGCACGAAGCCGGTCGTGACCGCGCGATCCGCGCCCGCCACGCCGTTCTGAAACGCGAGCATCAGGCCGACCACGATGAAGAACAGCAGCGAGCCGAACGCATTCGCGGAGACGAACACATTCGCGGCGCGCACGCGCAGTCGCCGGATGTCGTCGATCGTGCCGCTCAGTTCGTGCTCGTAGACGAAGCGGCGGCGCGGGCCGTTCAGGCGCAGCTCCTTGGCGCCTTCGGTGATCGAGCGATAGTGCTTCTGCAAGCGGTCTTCCGCGGCGCGCGCGAGACCGAAGCGCGCGATGCCCGCGCGCCGCGCGAGCGTCTGCACGACCGAGCCGAGCGCGATCGCGGCGAGCGCGACCAGCAGCATGACGGGCGAGAGCACCAGCAGATAGCCGAGGCAGCCAATGATCGTCGCGGTTGCGATCGCGAGGCTCGAAAACAGGAACGAGAAGCCGCTGATCGTATCGATGTCCTGATTGAGCGCGGTGACGAGGCGATGGCTGCGGAACTGCTCGATCTGGCCGATGGGCGCCGCGAGAATGCGCTCGCTGAGATCCTTGCGCAGCATCGCGATCACGCGCTGCCCGACGATGTTGTTGCCGATGTCGGACACCACTTCGCCGATCAGCGCAATTGCGCACAGGCCCGCGAAGCTCCAGAGCAGCGCGGGCAGCGCATGGCCGCTTTGCAGCGTGCGGTTGGTGACGGCCAGCAGGGCGGCGGTGGCGACGCCGCTGGCCGCGCCCATCAGCGTGGCCAGCACGGTGATCGGCCACAGGCGGCGAAGCAGTTTTAGCAGTTGCACAAACATCGGGTTCCCCAGAAAGATCGGTGATTCGTGTGTCGAGTCGCGTGTCGTTCAGCGGCGGCGGCCGAGCAGCACCATGAGATAAGGCGCGCCGATCAGCGTCGCCACCAGCCCGGCGGGCAGTTCGCGCGGCATCAGCAGCGTGCGGCCCAGCCAGTCGGCGATCACGAGCGTCAGCGCGCCCGTGGGCGCGGCGAGCGCCAGTTGCGCGAGCGGACGCCGCGCGCCGAAGAGGCGCGCGAGATGCGGCGCGATCAGCCCCGCGAACGACAGCGGCCCGACGATCAGCGTGGCCGCCGCCGTCAGGAGCGCGATCAGGGCGAGCAGCGCGAGACGCGCGCCGCGCATCGGCACGCCGAGTGCGCGCGCGGGTGCGTCGCCGAGCGGCAGGATCTGCAGCCAGCGCTGCGTGAACGGCAGACACGCGCAGAGCGCCACGCACAGCGCGAGCGCGAGGGCGGCGTCGGCGGGCGTGATCGTGTAGGTGGAACCCGAAAGCCATTGCAGCAATGCCGCCGCCTGCTCGCCGCCGCCGGCGATCGACACGGCCACCACGGCCTGAAACAGCGCGCCGATCGCCACGCCCGCGAGCATCACGCGCTCGGGCGCGTAGCGCGAGCGGTGCGAGAACGCGAGGATCGCGAGCAGCGCGGCCAGCGCGCCGAGGCTCGTCGCCGCGAAGCGGGTGGCGTGATTCGCGCCGATGAAGCCGCTCAAGCCGCTCAGGCCCGTCACCAGCGCGACGAGGCCGAGCGCCGCGCCCGCGCTTACGCCGAGCAGTTCGGGACTGGCGAGCGGATTGCCGGTCAGGCGCTGCATCAGCGTGCCCGCGATGGCGAGCATCGCGCCGGCGGCCAGCGCTGCGAGCGCGCGCGGCGCGCGCCAGATCGTGACGTGCGCCAGCTCGCTCCATCCGCTCAGGTGCCAGCCTTGCGGCCCGCGCGCGAAGACGAGGCTCAGCGCGAGTGCGCCGAGCAGCGCCAGCATCAGCGCCGCGAAACGCCAGCGCAGCGCGGTAGCGGAAGCGGACCGACCGTGTCCGGCCAGCGAAGCCGACGGCGGCGCGACGAGCCGCGCGCCGCGCTGCATGCGCGCGAGCAGGATCAGCATGACGGGCGCGCCGTAGAGCGCGGTCGCCGCGCCGGTCGGCAGCAGGTCGCCCATGACGCCGGAAAAGCGCTGCACCGCTTGATCGGCGACCCAGAGAATCAGCGCGCCGCACAGCGGAGCAGCCACGAGACGCTGCCCGAGCCGACGGGCGCCCGCCATGCGCGCGAGCGGCGGCGCGGCCAGACCGATGAAGCCGATCACGCCCACCGCGCTCACCACCGCCGCGCTCAGCATCACGGCCAGCGCGAGCGCCAGCAGACGCATGCGGCGCAGCGACAGGCCGAGGCTGTGCGCGTTGGCATCGGCGAGACCGAACAGCGTCATCGGACGCAGCAGCAGGAACGCGGCCGCGCCGCCGATCGCGAGACGCGTGGCGAGCATCGTCGCCGCGCGCCAGTCCTGCTGCACGAGCGAGCCGCCGCCCCAGATGAAGAGGCCGTGCAGATACGGCGCGTAGAACATTTGCAGCGCCACGCCGATCGAGCCGCAATAGAGCGTGACGACCATGCCCGTGACGGCGACCGGCACGGGCGCGAGACCGCTGCGCCACGCGAGGCCGAACACCAGCAGCGCGGCGACGAACGCGCCGCCGAGCGCGATCCACGAACCGGCCGCGCCGGCGAGCGCGGGCGCGGCGAGCGTCGCGATTGTGAGCGCGAGTTGCGCGCCTGCCGATACGCCGAGCGTCATCGGTTCGGCGAGCGGATTGCGCAGCACCTGCTGGAAGATCGTGCCCGCGAGGCCGAGGATCGCGCCGCACAGCCAGCTCACGACGAGACGCGGCAGCCAGCTGTCGTGCACGACGATCTGCTGGATGCCGAGCGGCGCGCGCAGCGCGTGCGCCCATTGCGCGGCGGGCAGCAGCGCGCCGAGATTCGCGAGGCTCAGCGCGAGCGCCGTGGCCAGCAGCGCGGCCGTCAGCAAGGCGGCGAGGCAGCCGTGCGGAAGCCAGCGAAGCAGGCGCGGCGGAGCGAGACGGGCAGTATTCATGTGTGTTGCGGGTCGCGCAGGGCGGACGGTTCGTGGAGCGCCGGGGTCAGCGCGTCGGCGAGGGCACCGGCAAAGCGCGCCGCCGAGGGCAGCATGCCGAAGCCCCAGAACGGCGGCAGCGCGGCCACGCGTCCCGCCGCGACGGGCGGCAGGGCGCGCCACAGGCGATTGCTCGCGAGCTGGCGGTCCACGCCCGCGGGCAGCGGGTTGAAGTAGAGCAGGCCGGCGTCGGGCGCGCCGGCCAGTTGTTCGAGACCGGCCACGCCGATGCCCCAGTAATCGGTCGGGCCGTGCCACGCGTTGCGCAGCGCGAGCGCGTCCATCACGTCCTGAAACAGGCTGCGTGCGCCATAGACGCCGACGTGGCGGCCATCGAAAAAGCGAATCAGGTAGAGCGGAGCGGCGGGGCCGAGCGCGTCGTGTGCGTCGTGCTCGTCGTGCGCGCTCGTACGCGCATGGTCGAGTCGAGCGCGCGCCGTCTCGATGGCGTGCTGCGTGCCGTCGATCAGCGCCTGCGCCGCCGCTTCGCGCTTGCATAGCTTGCCGAGCTGCAAGGTCACCTCGCACGAACGGCGATACGGCGAGCCCGCATCGGTATAGACCGCGAACGCGCGCACGGGCGCGATGCGTTCGAGCATCTCGCGCTGCGATTCCTGGCTCGAATTGATGAGGATGAGGTCCGGCGCGATCTGCTGGAGCAGTTCGAGGCTCGGCGCGAGGCGCAGGCCCACGTCGGTCACGCCGCGCGGCACGGCGGGCGCGACCACGCTCGCGTTGTAGCTGTCGATCTCGGCGACGCCCGCGGGCATGACGCCCATCGCGAGCAGCGTTTCGACGAGACCCCAATCGAGCACGACGACGCGCGGCGCGCGCGCGGGCACCGATGGCGCAGCAGAAGCGGCCGCATAAGCAGCAGAAGCGCCGGAAGCCGCGAACGCGCGCGGCAGGTCGAGGCACAGAAGCGGAAGCAGCGCGGCGCGCCGCAGCAAGGTGCGTCGCTGCATGTCAGCGCGCGACCGCAAGCCGGCTTCCGCTATGAGGATGCGGCAGGATATCCATCGGAATGCCATAAATCGATTCGAGCACGCGGGCGTCCATCATTTCGTCGGGCGTGCCGCACTGAAGCAGGCGGCCGCTGTGCAGCGCGATCATGTCGTCGCAGAAACGCGCCGCGAGATTGACGTCGTGCAGCACGATCACGACCGTGAGCGCGCGCTCGTCGGTCAGCGTGCGCAGCAGGCGCAGCACCTCGATCTGATGCGCGATGTCGAGCGCGGAAGTCGGCTCGTCGAGCAGCAGACAGGGCGCGGCCTGCGCCACCAGCATCGCGAGCCAGACGCGCTGACGCTCGCCGCCCGAGAGGTGATCGGCGAGCTGCGAGGCGAAACGCGCGGTGTCGGTCAGGCGCAGCGCCTCGTCGATATGCGCGTGATCGTCGGCGCTCAGGCGGCCGAGCGCGCCGTGCCACGGATAGCGGCCCAGCGCGACCAGCTCGCGCACGGTCATGTCGGTTGCGGCGGGCGGATTCTGCGGCAGATACGCGACCTGCCGCGCGAATTCGCGCGCGGGCCAGTCGCCCAGCGCCGTGCCGCGCAGACGCAGCGTCCCGCGCGTGCACGCCTGCTGGCGCGCGAGCAGCTTGATCAGCGTGCTCTTGCCCGAGCCGTTATGACCGATCAGCGCGGTCATGCGGCCGGCGGGCAAAACGAGGTCGAGCGGGTGCAGCAGGACGCGCCCGTCCGCCTCGAAGGCGGCGCCTTCGAGTTCGAACAGCGGCGCGGGCGACGCCGCCGACGCCGACGCCCGCACCGCGCGAGCGTGGGCGTCGCGGGCTGCGTGCGCGTCGGACGATTCGGAGGATTGAGTCGATTCAGTCGATGCCATGTCGGTCAACACGCGCCTCCTTGCCTTACCAGCGATAACGCGCGGACGCGAGCACTTCGAGGCCGTCGGCGTAGGTGCAGGTCGTCGAGCTGAAGCACGATGCCACGTACTCGCGGTTGAACAGGTTCTTCGCGTTCACCGAGAACAGCCAGTGCTTGCCGGTGTCGTAGTGAACCGTCGCATCGAACACGGTGACGGCGCCCACGTGGATCGTGTTGCTCTCGTCGTAGGTCGCGCCCATGTAGCGCACGCCGCCGCCGAAGCCGAGGCCGCGCAGCGGGCCGCCGTGCAGCGTGTAGTCGAGCCACGCCGACGCCGTATGGCGCGGAATGCCCCACACGCTCTTGCCTTGCAGCGACGTGGTGGTGCCGCTGATGGTGGTCGCCGTGTCGTTGGACTCGGTCGTCACGTCGTTCAGATACGTGTACGAGAGAATCAGGTTCAGATCGTTCGTGAGGCTCGCGTGGCCTTCGAGTTCGAGCCCGCGCGCGCGCACTTCGCCCGCCTGCGTGTAGTAGCCCGAGTGATCGAGGTCGGCGGTCAGGACGTTGTGTTCGGTCAGGTTGAAGAGCGACGCGGTGACGAAGCTGTTGTAACCCGTCGGCTGATACTTCACGCCCACTTCGTATTGCTGCGCCGTGGTGGGCTTGGCCATGCCGCCGCCATACAGTTCGCCGACCTGCGGATCGAACGACTTCGAGAAGCTCGCGTAAGGCGCGATGCCGTTGTCGAACAGATAGACGAGACCGGTGCGCCACGTGAACGCGCGCGCGGATTGCGCCTCGTAGGTCGCGGTGACGGGGTTGTTGTCGTCGGCGTCGACCCAGTCTTCACGCGCGCCGATCAGGAAACGCCACTTGCCGAACGCCATCTGGTCCTGCGCGTACACGCCGAGCTGCTTCTGGCGGATGTGATCGTACGAGGTCTCGGACGGCATCGTGTTGTTGCCGTAGACCGGATCGAACACGTCGAGCGAGGACGCCGCGAAGTTCGCGCCCACGTCTTCGCCGTAGACCACGCGCTGGAAGTCGAAGCCGGCGAGCACCGTATGCGAGACCGGGCCGGTCGAGAATTTCGCCTGCGCCTGGTTGTCGATCGTGAAGACCTTCGCGCTTTCGCGGTTGTAGAACGTGTAGCGGTTCAGCGTCGTGTTCGAGCCCGGGGCGTAGCCGTACGGGAACACGTTGGTGAAGTCGTCCTTCACATAGGTGTAGTGCGTGTTCTGGCGCACCGTCCAGGTTTCGTTGAAGCGATGCTCGAACTGATAGCCCAGCGAGAGCTGCGTACGCGAGTGATGATCGAAATCCGGATCGCCGACATTGGTATGCGACGAAATCTTGCCGGCGGGATTGAACAGCACCGTGCCGACGGCGGGCACGAAGTTGTAATAGCCCACGTCCGGATCGCGCTGATACTTCGCGAGCACCGTGAGCGTGGTGTTCTGGTCGGGCTTCCACGTCACGGCGGGCGCGATGTAGATGCGTTTCTGGCGCGTGCCGTTGACCTGCGTGGTCGAGTCGAGGCCGGTGCCGGTCAGTCGATACGAGAGCTTGCCGTCCGAGGTCAGCGCGCCGCCCAGGTCGAAGCCCGCCTGCACGCGATTGTGGCTGCCGGTCGTGAAGAACACTTCGTGGATCGGCGTGGTGGTCGGCTGCTTGCTGACGAGATTGGCCACGCCGCCGGGGTTGGCCTGGCCGTAGAGCACCGAGGCGGGACCATGCAGCACGTCGATGCGTTCGAGACCGTACGGGTCGAAGTTGGGGATCGCGTAGCCGAAGCTGACGTCGCTCGGAATGCGCGCGCCGTCGAGGAACTGTTCGAGGTAGAAGCCGCGGCTGAAGAGATAGGGCGCGCCCGAGGCCGAGGCGCCGCGAATCTCCGAGGTCACGCTGGCGGTGTAGCGCAGCGCTTCGGCCACGGTCTGCGCGCCTTGCGCGGTCATCTGGTCGCTCGTCACTACCGAGACCGACTGCGGCGTTTCGATCAGCGGCGTATCGGTCTTGGTCGCCGATACCGAGGTGACGGCCACATAGCCGTCCGCCGTGCCGGTGGCGCGGTTGCCGCGGTTGCTCGTCACCTTGACGGCGGGCAACTGCCCGTCCGTGCCGGTCGTTCCGGTCGTGGTGGTGTTGTTATTCGTGGTGCTGCTGGTCGTCGTCGCGGTTTGCGCCTGGGCGGCGTGGAAGCCGCTCAACAGGCAGAACAGCAAGGCATTGCTCAACGCGCTTGAAACGCGTACCCCGGTTTTCATGTGATTGACTCGCTGCGTTCGAGGAATGTGAATGAGAGTGATTCGTAATTACAAACTGAAAGGCGATAATGCGTGCTCTTGGTGGCGCTCGATGGGCAAAACCGTGGGGAGTACGGCAGGTCAAGGCGGCGCGAAAGCGGGCCCAGACGCACTATAATCGGAGGCACTGACTTACGTCAGGACAACTTTGTCGTCAAAAAGGACATTTTTGGCGTATCAGACGTCTCACGCTGCATATTTGTCATCGAATAAGACATGGCCGTACCTCGGCTCCAGACCTTCGGACAGAGTGCCGCTGCCAAAAAGGTGATCGCGCAAGCGATTGGCTACGCAGACGGCGCCCACGAAATTGCCCACATTCATCATCGCGCGCAGCTCATCTATGCGGCGGGCGGCATCGTGCGCGTCATCACGCCGGGCGGATTGTGGACGCTTAAGCCGGGCATGGCCTTGCTGATCGGAACGCAAATCGAGCACGAATTGCACATGGTCGGCCAGACCGCGCTGCGCACGCTCTATATCGACCCGGAGGCGCTGCCGCCGCTCGGCAGCGATTGCCGGATGATCGCGCTCGACGATCTGCTGCGCGCGAGCATTCTGTCGATGTGCGCGACGGGTGAGGGCAGCGATGCGGAAGCCATCGAGCAGCGGGCGGCCCTGATCGTGCCGCTGATCCTGCATCTGCTGGCGGAGCGCCTCGCGGGCGCGCCCACCGCGGCCGACGACGAGGTGCGCCTCGCGCTGCCGGAGAACCCGCGACTGCGCACGATCTGCGACAGCCTGATTGCCGATGCCGCGAACGCCGACACGCTCGAACAATGGGCCGAGCGTACCGGCGCGAGCGTGCGCACGCTCGCGCGGCTGTTTCGCCAGGAAACCGGGATGAGCTTCGTGCAATGGCGCGAGCGGCTGCGTCTGGAAGACGCGCTGTCGAGGCTCTCGGTCGGCCACGCGCCCGGCGATGTTGCGCAGGCGCTCGGTTACGCCGATGTGCGCACGTTCGCGGTGATGTTCCGGCGCGCGTTCGGCAGCACGCCGCAGCAGTTCCGGCAGAGCTTGAGCAAGGTCTGAGCGGCCGTTCAGGCAGCGTCGCTGTCACTCGCGGCAAAGCGGTACGTGACGAAATGCGCGTCGCGCTCCACGGGCTGAAAACCGAGCGCCTCGTAAAAGCGCATGGCGGCGTGATTGCACAGGAAGCACGACAGCATCAATGGCCGATTCGATTGCGTCGCCCGTGACATGAGGGTTCGCATGATCGCGCCGCCAATGCCGCGATTGCGAAACGCCGGCTTCAGGATCAGCAACGAGAGATGAAGCGCGTCTGTATCGCTTGTCAGCGCGAGATAGCCCGCGATTTCCCGCCCTTGAGTTTCCTGTCCCTGAACGATCAATTCGATATCGGCATCGTGATACGACCTATCGAAGCGCGCTTGCTGAAATGCGTCGTCCCAGCCGAAAGCCCGGTCGATATGTGCACGCAGCGCCGATTGATAAAGCGCGAATAACGCGGCGCGGTCAAGCGGACCCTCGGGCATGCGAATCAATTCGAATACCAGCGAGTCGCTCGCGCGAATTGCGTTTTGAATCGGTGGCCGGTGGGTTTTCATGGCTCGGGTCTTTGGTGGTCTCTGTAGCGTCTCTTTAGCCGGATTCGTCCGGCATAGCGCTCAAGCGTTCAGTCGATGCGCCATCTTAGCGCGGCGCATCATTCGCAATCAAAAGCGCAGTACAAATGACCGGTCACTTCAACACATGAAGACTTAAATGCCGACACATCGAGCGAGGAAGAAAGTTCCATGCCCGAATCACCGTCGGCGCGATAACGACTCTTCACCAATCGATGACGGGCGATTGATTAAATTCATTCGTGTGAATATTGACCGCACCTGAAGACGCGGACTAATCTGGAAATGCAAACATTCACCGCGCTTGATTCATCGGCCTGCATCCGGACCGCATAAGACCGCATCAACGCGAAGTTTTCCGATGAAGCCATTCAGGCGTTTGGCGTGGCCATTCATAGACAATGATCGAGGCCAGAAACCATGAATACACTCGACATCCAGGAAAGCATTCGCGACGTCAATCTCTCCTATCTCGTGCTGGCGCAGCGCATGTTGCGCGAGGACCGCGCGGTGGGCATGTTCCGGCTGGGCTTGTCGGCGGAGGTCGCCGATCTGCTGGCGGGACTGTCGCTCGCGCAGGTCGTGAAGCTTGCCACGTCGGATCATTTATTGTGCGCGTTCCGCTTCAACGATCAGATGCTGCTATCCGCGCTCGTGCAGCCGTCGAAGCACGCCGACATCGTCTCGACGCACGCGGCGATTCTGATGGCCGGACACTCGGTCGAACTGCTGGTCTAGACGCTGCCCATCATGCCCATCACGAATACGATATCCCGCCGGAGCGTCACCGAGGACGCACAAGAGGTCTTTCGTGCCGTCGCGCTGATCGAACTCGGCGCGCGCATGCAGGTGCTGGAAAGCGAGCTGAGCCTGTCGCGCGACCGGCTGATCCGCCTGTATCGCGAAGTGCGGGGCGTGTCGCCGCCCAAAGGCATGCTGCCGTTTTCGGCCGACTGGTACATGCCGTGGCTGCCGAATATTCACGCTTCGCTGTTCTTCAACACCTATCTGTTTCTCAGGCGCGAGGCCAGTTGTTCGCATCTCGATGCGCTCACAAAAGGGTATCGGCTCTATCTCGAACATTGCAAACGCACCGAAGGCGAACCCGTGCTCGATCTCACGCGCGCGTGGACGCTGGTACGTTTCTTCGAAGCCGAGATGCTGCAATTGACGCCGTGTTGCCGCTGCACCGGCAAGTTCGTGGCGCACAAGCACGACTTGCAGAAGGGCGTCGTGTGCGGCGCGTGCCAGCCGCCTTCGCGCGCGGGCAAGACGAGGAAGGCGGCGCGTGCGGTGGAAGAGGCGATCGCCGCGGTGATCGACGAAGAAACGAGCGTGGTCGCCGTGAACGAGGCGGCAGCCGTGGCGGCTTGATATCGCTTGATAGGGCTTGATATCGACATCCGCAATGCACAACGCCAGCGCGAAATGCGCTGGCGTTGTGCTATGGCTTTGCGAATCGACGTCGTATTCAGCGTATTAAACGAGTCCGGTGGTGAGGAACACGGCGATCACGAGAAACGACGCCGCAACCTTAATGCCCGTCATGAAGAAGATGTCGCGATAGGCTTCGCGGTGCGTAAGTCCCGTGACGGCGAGCAGTGTGATGACCGCGCCGTTATGCGGCAGCGTGTCCATGCCGCCCGCCGCCATCGACGCCACGCGATGCAGCACTTCCAGCGGAATGCCCGAAGCATGCGCGGAGGCGATGAAGCGATCCGCCATCGCGGCGAGCGCAATGCTCATACCGCCCGACGACGAGCCGGTGATACCGGAGAGCAGATTAATCGTCACCGCTTCGTTGATGAGCGGATTCGAAATCGACTGCAATGCGTGCGCGACCACCAGAAAGCCCGGCAGCGCGGCGATCACGGCGCCGAAACCATATTCCGATGCGGTGTTCATGGTCGCGAGCATCGCGCCGCCGACGGCGGCTTTCGAGCCGTCCGCGAAGGTGCCGCGAATCGACGCGAAGCCGGACAGCAACACCACGAAAATGCCGCTGCACAGCGCGCCGAGCACGGCCCAGATCGCGTTGATCTTGGCGATCTCGATGCTGATCGGCGCGTTCATGCCCGGCAGGCTGAACGTGTAGGTGGCCGGATACCACTGCGGAATCAGGCGCGTCAGCACCAGATTCACCACGCCGACGATCACGAGCGGCAGGATGGCAACGAGCGGATGCGGCAGCTTCACGTCGTCGGCGGTGACGGGCTCGTTACGCAGATTCGTGCCGTAGCCTTCGCCCTTGCGTTGCGCGCGGCGGCTCTGCACTTCGAGATAGACCACGCCCGCGAAGAAGATGAACGCCGAGCCGATCAGGCCGAGCCACGGCGCGGCCCACGAGGTGGTCTTGAAGAACGTCGTCGGGATGATGTTCTGGATTTGCGGCGTGCCGGGCATCGCGTCCATCGTGAACGTGAAGGCGCCGAGCGCGATGGTCGCGGGCATCAGCCGCTTGGGGATGCCGCTCTGGCGGAACATTTCGGCGGCGA
This sequence comes from Paraburkholderia tropica, assembly GCF_014171495.1. Lineage (NCBI taxonomy): Bacteria > Pseudomonadati > Pseudomonadota > Betaproteobacteria > Burkholderiales > Burkholderiaceae > Paraburkholderia > Paraburkholderia tropica. Next base: position 428,209 of record NZ_CP049136.1, on the reverse strand, counting down.
ACGGATAGACGGCGAACACCACGACGAACAGCGAGACGCCGCCATACGTGAGCAGCGCGCAGACGATCACGATGACCGGAATCGCGCGGTCGCGTCCGAGCAGGCCGATCACGGCGGCGACGATCGAGCGCGACGCGCCCGACAGTTCGACCAGCTTGCCGAAGATCGCGCCGAGCAGAAACACGGGGAAGTAGAGCTTGATGAAGCCGACCATCTTGTCCATGAAGAGGCCGGTAAACACGGGCGCGACCATGGCGGGATCGGTCAGCAGCACCGCGCCGAGCGCGGCGACGGGGGCAAACAGAATCACGCTGTAGCCGCGATACGCTGCCAGCATGAGAAAGCACAATGCGGCCAGCGCAATGATGACGCTCATCGAATTTCCTTGTTGTTGTCGTGCCGGTCGAGTGGCGTGGCCGGCGTGTAAATCGACGCGCGCCCGGAAACACGGGAACGCGGGATCGCGCGATCCCGTTTCCGTTTCGACCTTCGTGGTGTGCGTGTTCACGGGCGCGGCGCAGCGGCCGCGCCGATGAAACCGGCGGTCTCCTGAAGGCGAGGCGCAAGCCCCGCCGCCGAACGCTGCGATGCTGCGACGCTTCGATGCGTCGCGGTGTTATGCCGGCACAGCCGAGCCGTAAGGCACATCCTGCTGGCCGTAACGGCGCACGCGAATGTTCGCCTGTTCGCCGTGCGCGATCATCCCTTCGATCGCGCACAGACGCGAGCAGTACGAGCCGATCAGCGCGCTGGCCTCGTCGGTGAGCACCTTCTGATACGTGCAGGTCTTGATGAACTTGCCGACCCACAGCCCGCCCGTGTAACGCGCGGCCTTGCCTGTCGGCAGCGTGTGATTCGTGCCGATCACCTTGTCGCCGAACGCGACGTTGGTGCGCGCGCCGAGGAACAGCGCGCCGTAGTTCTTCATGTTGTTGAGGAAGTAGTCCGGATCGCGCGTCATCACCTGCACGTGTTCCGAGGCGATGCGGTCGGCTTCCTGCACCATTTCCTCGTAGCTGTCCGCGACGATCACCGCGCCGTAATCGCGCCACGACACGCCCGCCGTGTTGGCCGTCGGCAGAATCTTGAGAATGCGTTCGACTTCGGCGATGGTGTCCTGCGCGAGCTGCATCGAGTTCGTCAGCAGGATCGCGGGCGTGTTGAAACCGTGTTCGGCCTGGCCGAGCAGGTCGGTCGCGCAGAGTTCGGCGTCCACGCTGTCGTCGGCGATCACGAGGGTTTCGGACGGCCCGGCGATCAGGTCGATGCCGATACGGCCGAACAACTGGCGCTTCGCTTCGGCGACGAACGCATTGCCCGGGCCGACGACCATCGAGACCGGATCGATGCTCTGCGTGCCGAGCGCCATCGCGGCAATCGCCTGCACGCCGCCGAAGGTGTAGATCTCGTCCGCGCCGCCGAGATGCATGGCCGCGACCACGGCCGGATTCGGGCGGCCCTGCACGGGCGGCGATGCCGTGATGATGCGCGGCACGCCCGCGACCTTGGCCGTCACCACGCCCATATGCGCCGACGCGACGAGCGGAAACTTGCCGCCCGGCACGTAGCACGCGACGCTGTCGACCGGCATGTTCTTGTGGCCGAGCACCACGCCCGGCAGCGTTTCGACTTCGATATCGCGGATCGATTCGCGCTGCGCCTGCGCGAAGTTGCGCACCTGCGCCTGAGCGAACTTGATGTCGTCGAGCTGGCCTTGCGAGAGCGAACGCACGGCGGCGGCGATCTCGTCGTCGGACAGGCGGAAGCGCTCGGGCGACCAGTTGTCGAATTTCGCGGACAGCTCGCGCACGGCTTCGTCGCCGCGCGCGGTGACGTCGGCGAGGATGCCCGTGACCGTGTCGCGGACCTTGGCGGCGTCTTGCGACGATTCTTCGGCGGTGCGGCCGTGCTTCAAGTAGTGGATTGCCATGGTTGTTCCTGAGAGAGCGGGGACCCGTTCGCGCCGCCGTTGCACTGCTTTTTGCGTCGGCTTTGCGTTACGATTGAACGCAAATTTAGCGCAACCTTTTATGCAAATGCAGTGCAAATAGTCCCGACTTACCCTGGGCTGCTCACTGCGCAAGCCTTATGCAAGGCTGTCATGACCGCAAGATTCAGGACGAACTCATGCAAAAAAATGCAAACAAAAGCGGCAGGCCGAAAACCGCGAAGGTCAAGCTCGACGACGTGGCCGCGCGGCTCGGCGTGTCGGTGTCGACGGTGTCGCGCTCGCTCGCCGGTCATCCCGCCATCAGCACGCAGACGCGCGAGGCCGTGCAGGCCGTCGCCGCCGAGCTCGGCTATCGCATTCCCAGGCAGGGGCGGCGCGCGCGCAAGTCGGAGACGCGGCTGATCGGCGTGGTGGTCGGCGCGCTGCACAACCGCTTCATGACCGTGCTGCTCACGCATCTGCACGACGCGTTGCAGGAGTTCGGCTACCAGATCACGCTGATGATCGACCCGATGAACGACGCCGGAAACCTGCTCGCGTTCCGCCCGTTGATCGACGGATATCTCGACGGTCTCGTGTTCGCGACGGCAACGCTCGATTCGCCCGTCGTCGCCGAAATGCAGCGGCGCGGCATTCCGCTCGTGCTGGTGGTGCGTGCGGTGGACGACGTGGCGGTCGATACGGTCGAGATCGACAACGTGCATGCGGGCGCGGTCGCGGCCGAGCATCTGTATCAGCTCGGGCATCGGCGCATCGGTCTGGTGATGGGGCCGAAGAACACGTCCACGAGCCGCGACCGCGCGCGCGGCGCGCTCGAGTGGCTCAAGGGCGCGGGCGTGGAGGCGGACGCGCTGTCGATCGTGTGGGGCGACTACACGACCGAGGCGGGCTATTCGAGCACGATGGCGCTGCTGGGCGAGGCCGAGCCGGTGACGGCGATCGTCGCGGGCAACGACACGATCGCGCTGGGCGTGCTCGAAGCGGCAAGCCGCAGCGGCATCGCGGTGCCGGAGCAACTGTCGATCATCGGTTTCGACGATATGCCGATGGCGGGTTCGCCGCTCGTCGGCCTGACGTCGATCCGGCAGCCGGTGGAGGCGATGGCGCGCACGGCGGCGCGGCGCATCGTCGAGCGCATTCGCGCGGGCGGCATGGGCGCGCCCACGCGCGACGTGCTGCCGATTCAACTGCTCAGGCGCGAGTCGACGGGGCCGCTGGAATGAGCGGCGTGCGATGGCCGTCGCGTCAAGCCACGGCCGCCGCTTCATGCGGGCGCAGCAACGCTGCGCCGCGCCAGTGCGGCGCGCCCGCGCGTTCGTACTGTGGCGGATACTGAATCGCGTCGACCGCGCCGAGGCGCTCGGCCGCGTGCCAGGCCCAGCGCGGGTCGTCGAGAAACGCGCGTCCGATCGCGACGAGATCGGCCTGGCCGTCCGCAATGATGGCTTCCGCGTGCTCGGGTTCGACGATCATGCCGACCGCGCGCGTGACGATGCCGCTGGCTTTCTTCACGTGCTCCGCGAGCGCGACCTGATAACCGGGCACGGCCTTGATCGACGCATGCGCCACGCCGCCCGTGGTCACGCACACGTAGTTCACGTCGCGCGCCTTCAATTCGGTGGCGAACGCCGCCGCTTCCTCGACCGTGATGCCGCCGGGCAGCCAGTCCGTGCCGGTGATGCGGAAGCCGAGCGCGACGTGCGCGGGCAGGGCCGCCTTGACGGCTTGTGCGATCTCCAGCGGAAAGCGCATGCGGTTTTCCAGGCTGCCGCCATACGCGTCGTCGCGCCGGTTCGCGAGCGGCGAAAGAAACTGATGCAGCAGATAACCGTGCGCCGCGTGAATTTCGACGACATCGAAACCGAGGCGCACGGCGCGCTGCGCCGCTTCGACGAAACGATCGCGCACGCGGGCGAGATCGTCGGCCTGCATGGCGCGCGGCGTGTGCCAGTCATCGGCGAAAGGCATCGCCGACGGTGCTTCGGTATCCCAGGGATTTTCGTTTGCGCCGAGCGCGCCGCGGCCTTCCCACGGACGCTGCGCCGACGCCTTGCGTCCGGCGTGACCGAGTTGAATGCCCCAGCGCGTGCCTTGCGGCGCGACCGCGCGCGCCGCGTCGATCACACGGCGCAGCGCGGCTTCGGTGTCGTCGTCGTAGAGACCGAGGCAGCCGTGCGTGATGCGTGCGCGCGGTTCGATGGCGGTGGCTTCGAGCATGACGAGGCCGGCGTCGGAGATGCCGAACTGCATGAGGTTCATGAGGTGCCAGTTGTTCGCCTGGCCGTGCGCGGCGCTGTACTGGCACATCGGCGCGATGGCGATGCGGTTGCGCAGGCGAACCGGGCCGATATCGACGGGGGAGAACAGCTGGCTGGACATGACGATCCCTTTGCGTGAGTGGTGTGCCCGGCTCCGCGCCGTCGCGAAACCGTTGACGAGACTTTACGCGGCGCGCGCCGCGCGGAGAATCGGCACAAAGCGGAACGTGGCGTTGCGTGTCACGCAACGTACGGCGCGCCGGGCGTGGATCGTCGTGCGATCCGTCACGGCTCCAGCAGGCGCAACAGGCGCAACTCTTCGAGATCGAGTTCGGATTCGATGCGATGGAGCACGGCGTCGTCGACCTTGCCCGCGCGATGCAGGCCCAGCAGCGTCTGGCGCGACACGCCCACGAGTTCGAGTTCGACGCGCAGGAAGCGCTCGCGATGCGCGATGCGCTCCTCGCCCGCGGTGTGCGCGTTCTCGTTCGCGCTGACGCGCACGCGGTACTCCGCCTGCAGGCGTTCGAGCATCGCGGGCTCGATGGCGTCGGCGCGCTGGCCGATTGCGTCGAGCGCCTTGAGCGACGCGCCGAACGTGCGCGCGCGCGTTTCGTGCTCGGACATCGTGTGGCGCGCGGGCGGACGCAGCTTCAGCAGACGGATCAGCAGCGCGAGACTGCCGCCCTGCACGACCAGCGTGGCGATGATCAGCAGGAAGGTGCTGAACACGATCACGTCGCGCCCCGGGAAATTGCCGGGCAAGGCCAGCGCCGCGGCGAGACTGACCACGCCGCGCATGCCCGCCCAGCCCATCACGGCGGCTTCGGCGAAGGACCAGGCGCGGCGGTTGACGTTGCCCGCGCCGTTCGCGTTTTGCGCGCTTTTTGCGCCGGATGCGCGCAAGCGCCCCGGCAGCCAGATCGCAACGAACACCCACACGAGCCGCGCGACGATAGCGGCGGCGGTCGCGGGCAGCGCCACGCGCAGGCCTTCGATCACGACCGCGCTTTCGTGATTCACGCGCGCGAGAATGCCGTGCAGCGCGAGGCCGATCAGCACGAACACGAGCGCGTCGAGCACGAACACGATCGCTTCCCACGTCGCCTTGGCCTTGATGCGCATGTCGGCGCTGAACACGCGATGCTGGCGGATGCCGAGCACGAGTCCGCAGGTGACGACCGAAAGCACGCCCGAGCCGCCGACGGCTTCGGCGACGCCATAGCTCGCCCACGCCATCGCGAAGCTCAGCACGATGCCGAGCATCGGATCGACGAGGCGCGCGAGCACCCAGCACATCGCCTGGCCGCAGACGAGACCGACCGCGATGCCGAGCAGGATCAGCGTGAAGAACAGGCCCGCGCCCTGCGCGACGGTGATCGTGGTCGCGGCGAGCGCCGCCGACACCGCGATCTGGTAGATCAGCAGGCCCGAGGCGTCGTTGACGAGGCTCTCGCCTTCGAGCACGGCGACGAGGCGCGCGGGCAGCGGATTGCGTTGCAGGATCGCTTTCGCGGCGACCGCGTCGGGCGGCGAGACGATCGCGCCGAGCGTGAAGCACGCGGCCCACGGCAAGGCGGGATTGAACGCATGCACGGCGAAGGCGACCGCGACGGTCGTGAACGTCACCGCGCCGAGCACGAGCGAGACGATCGTGCCCAGTTCGCCGCGAAACTCCTTCCACGCGGTGTAGAACGAACTCGACATCAGCAGCGGCGGCAGCACGGCCGCGAGCAGCAGGTCGGGGTCCATGTCCGGCACGCGCTTGCCCGCTACCGCGACCACGCAGCCGCCGAACAGCAGCACGACGGCGGGCGGTATCGTCAGGCGTTCGGCGAGCCAGGTGAGCGCGCCCGCGCCGCAGATCAACAGCAGCAGGTAATGAAAAAGCTCGACGTTGCTCATGCGCGCGCGGCCTCGACGAACGGCGCGCGGGCGCGGGAGGGAAGCGAAATCACGATCATCGGGTTTCCTTGCGGGGCCGCCGCGCGTACCGGTGCGCGTCGGCGAATTGAATGGACGATGAAAGGATAAAGCGGTTTTGCGCGCGATGCGCTTAAGCGCCGGCGCGCGCGATGTTTCAGGCCATCACGGGCGCGCGGAAGGCGTGAGGCTCACCGTGCAGGTCATGCCCATCGCGAGCTTGATGCCGGCGGGCACGCGGTCGAGGTGTATGCGCACCGGCACGCGTTGCGCGAGCCGCACCCACGTGAAGATCGGATTGACGTCGGCGAGCAGGTCGCCGCTGCTGGTCGGATTGTCGCGATCGGCGATACCGCTGGCGAGGCTCTCCACATGGCCTTCGATCGGCTCGCCGCCCGAGAGCAGCCGCATCCGCGCGCGATCGCCCACGCGCACGGCGGGCAGCTTCGTCTCTTCGAAGTAGCCGTAGACCCAGAACGAATGCGCGTCGACGAGCGCCATGCGCGCGACGCCCGCGCTCGCGAAGTCGCCCGGATAGAGATCGAGATTGGTGATGTAGCCGTCGGCGGGCGCGTGGGCTTCGCTGCGCGCGAGATTGAGCGTGGCGGTGCGCTGCGCGACTTCCGCCGCTTTCACCAGCGCCTGCGCCGAGGCGAACGCCGCGACCGCGCCTGCGTACGTCGCTTCGGATTGACGCGCGAGCGAGTCGGCGTCGGTGCGGCTTTCCTCGGAGATCGCGTCGCCGGCCAGACGCGCGCGGCGCGCGGCCTGGGCGCGCTTCATCGCGAGTTCGGTTTGCGCCGCCGTCATGCGCGCTTTCGTTTCGGCGAGTTGCGCCTGGGCGCGCAGGAGATCGGCGTCGGCCTGCGCGATCGCGTACTGGAAGCGCGCCGGATCGAGCACGTAGAGCACGTCGCCCTTGTGCACGTACTGGTTGTCGCGCACGCGCACGTCGCTGACGAGGCCCGACACGTCGGTCGAGATGCGCACGACCTGGGCGCGCACGCGGCCGTCGCGCGTCCAGGGCGAGTCCATGTAGTCGAGCCAGAGCGCACGCACGAGCGCGATGGACACGGCCAGCAGCACGAGGGTGGTGGCGGCGCGCAGGAGGGTTCGCGTTGTCATCGGGAAGTCGTCATGGGATGGGGGTGATGGGGGGCGTTTTCATGCGTGCGGTCATTGCCGCAACAGGAGCGCGACGCCGCTAAACAGCGCGGCGAACAGCGCGACGCGAAAGAGCCCCGGATGCCAGACATGGCGATAGACGCCGATGCGCGCGCACGCGAGATCGACGATCACGAACAGCAGCACGCAGCCCGCGAGGATCGGCAGCAGACCCGGCACGAGCAGCGAAAACCATTCAATTTCGCGCGGCATCGGGCGCTCCCTGTTTCGCGGATGTCGTGGATGTCGCATCGGCGACCGGCGATTCGGCGCCGTAGCCGCCGCCGAGCGCGCGCATCAGTTGCGCCCAGGCGTCGAGCCGCTGCGCCTGCACTTGCGCGAGGTTCTGCTCCTGCAGCAACTGCGCGTTCTGCGCGGCCAGCACGTTGAGGAATTCGCTGATGCCGCCGCGATAGCCTTCGTCGGCGAGCCGCCAGGCGGTGCGCGCGGCGTCGAGCGTTGCTTCGGTGCTGGCCTGCTGGGCCTCGAGCGCACGCAGCGAAACGGCCTGCACGGCGACGTCGCGCATCGCGTCGACGACCGTGCGGTTATAGGCGTCCACCGCGGCATCGCGCGAGGAAACGGCCACGCCGTACTGGCCGCGTCGGCGTCCACCGTCGAAGATCGGCAGCGAGATCGCCGCGCCCACGCCATGCCCGACGCCGTCGCTGTTGATGAAGTTGAAGAAGCCGCCGAAGGTCGCCGCCGAGCCGAGCGAGGCGGTCGCGAGCAGGTCGATGTCGGGATAGAAGTCGGCATGCGCGGCGTCGATACCTTGCTCCGCCGCGAGCACGCGCCAGCGCGCCGCGACCACGTCCGCGCGATGGCCGACGAGTTCCGCGGGCAAGGCGAGCGGCAGCGCGAGCGGCACGCTCAGCGCGAGCGTCGGTCGCGCGAGCGCGTCGCCGTAACCGGGGCCCTGGCCCGCGAGCGCGGCAATCGCGAGGCGATCGAGCGCGATCTGCTGCTGGGCGCGTTGCAGTCGCGTCGCGCTGGTCGAGAGCTGCGTCTGCGCCTGAGCGGCTTCGAGACGGCTGCCGATGCCCGCGTGCCAGCGCTGCGTGGCGATGTCGAAGGTGCGCCGCTGCTGCTGCTGGATCGCGGCGTAGGCGTCGGCGAGCGCGTAATCGAGCGAGAGTTGCACGTAGGCGCGCACCACGCCGGTCTGCAATTCGACTTCGGCGAAACGCGCGTCGGCGGCGCTCGCATGCAGGCTGTCGAGTGCGCCCGTGCGGATCGCGCGCTGCTTGCCCCACAGATCGAGGTCGTAAGTGAGCGTCGCGCCGACGCTGTTGCTCCAGACCGTCGTGCCGCCGGGCGGCGCGGGCGTGGTGTAGCGCGCGTAGCGGCGGCGCTCGAATTCGCCGTCGACGCTCGCTTGCGGCAACGCGCTCGCGCCCGCTATTTCGGTCTGGAAGCGCGCGGCGTCCACGCGCGCCGCGAAGGCCTGGAGGTCGGGATTGCCCGCCGTGGCGTCGGCGACCACGCGGTCGAGCTGCGCGTCGTGCCATTGTCGCCACCAGTCGCCGCGCGGCCATTGCGCGTCGGCTTGCGTCGCGCGCAAGGCCGCGCCTGGATCGAGCGACGCGGCGTCGAGCATCGACGCTTGCCGGTGGATGCCGCCGCTGTCGATGCAGCCGCTCAGCAGGCAGGCGGTTGCGATGGCGGCCACCACGGGCAACATGCGAACCCACTGCGCTTGCTGCGGTCGACGAAGAACGTGCGCGCTCATGCTGCACGCTCCGTGCGGATCGCGAGCGGGTCGTCGCGCAGGGCGAGTTCGGTGAACTGGAGCAGGGCGTGCATGCGGCAGCGAACGAGGGAGTCGGGACCGGCGGGTGCGTCGGCGGCGGGCTCGATGCCAGGCGGCAGCGCGTCGAGCGCGGCGCGCGTGGCGGCCAGCGCGCGGTCGGCGCGTTCGGGCGTGGGCGTATCGAACAGATCGGCGAGCGCGGCAAGCCACGCCGTTTGATGATCGGGCCACGCAGGCGGCAGCGTGGGCGCGATCTGCTGCGTGTCGAGCCGCATCAGGATCATCGCGCGGCCTGCTTCGAGCACCGCGAACGCCCACGCAATCATGTGCGCGCGATCGACGCACGGATCGGCGGGCGCGCCCGCGATCTGCAGGATGCAGTCGCGCAGCTTGCGCTCGAAGGCGTAGAGCAGGTCGTCGTCGAGATCGCCGTCGCGCGCATCGCTCGCGACCAGCGCGCACACTTCCGCGAGATAGCGGCGCGCGATCCATTCGCCCGCGCGCGGCGCGAGCACGGAGAAGGCCACGGCGGCCGCGGCGATGCCGCAGAGCAGCGCGAAACCGGTGTCGAGGTAGGCGCTCGGGTTATAGACCGCCGGATTGGCAATGCCGACGATAAAGCAGAAGTAGATGTTGAAGCCGAGCCCGAGCACGGCCGTTTTCGGAAACGTGTTCACGTAGCCGCCGATCATCACGAGGATCGCGACGACCGCCGCGAGCAGCGCGAACGTGCCGAGCGACGGCAGCACGAAGAAGCTGAATGCGAAGCCCGCGAGCCAGCCCGCAAGGCAGCCCGTGAAGATCTGCCACGCGGCCGTGGGCGGGTCCGGCACGAGCGCGAACAGCGTGCTCGTGATCGCCACCGCGACGATCGCCGTCGATCCGCCGGTCCAGCCCGAGGCGATCCACACGGCGCCGACCAGCAGCACCGCGACCACCGCGCGCGCACCGGCGACCAGCGCCGCCGTGCGGTTGCCGACCGCGCGTTGACGCGCGATGCGGGTGATCGCCTGCAATACGGACACGGTCCAGGGCTGGCGGTCGGCCTGGCGCGCATCGAGATAACTGCGGCACAGCAGACGCAGATCGGCGCTCATGAACAGCAGCGCCGCTCCGGTGCTCTCGACGATCCGGCGTTGCGCGAGCGGCAGGTCGTCGAGCGCGTGAAGCTGCGCGGCGATGCGCGCGGGCAGCGCCGCTTCGAAGGCGTCGAGTTGCGGCAGCAGCGCGGCAGCGACGTCGTCGGCGATGCCGGGCGGCGTGGTCGTGTCGGGCAACAGCGCGAGCGCGGCGTCGGTCAGGGTGGCGATGGCGGCCTGGGCGCGCGGATGCGCATCGGCGGCCGCGTGCGCCTTCACGCGCTGCAACGCGTGGAGCCACATGACGGTGTCGAGAAAGCTGCGGTCGAGATCGAGAAAAACGGAATGCAGCAGCCGCATCGACGGATCTTCGAATAGCGCGCCGGTGCGCAGCAATTCCACGTTGGCCCGCTCGCCGATCAGGCCCAGAAGTGTGCTGGTTTGCGTGTCGGTTTGAGCGCCGGTTTGTGCACGGGCTTGCGTCGGCGCGGCCTCGCGCGCGAGCGTCGCGCGCAGCGTGCCCAGCAGATGCGTGAAGCTCGCGCGGCCCGCCGCGTAGAGCGCGGGCGCGACCTTGCGCGGCAGCACGACCGTGCTCACCACGCTCGCGCTCAGCACGCCGATCACGACTTCGCTGATCGTATAGATCACGTTGTCGAACACGCCATACGGATTCGAAAGCGCCGGCATCGCGGTGATCGCGGTGGCGAAACCGGCGAGCACGAGCCCGTACGACTGGAAGTTGCGGAAGTACGCCGAGCCGAACGCGCACAGCCCGATCCACGCGGCGAGCGCGATAAAGAACGGCAGCGGCTGCTGTGCGAACAACGCGATCAGCACGAGGCCCGCGAGACTGCCGGCCACCATGCCGAGTCCGCGATAAAAGCCGCGCGCGATCACGATGCCGCTTTGCTGATGCATCATCACGATCACGCAGGACAGCATCGCCGTGGCGGGCGAGCGCAGTTCGAGGCGCATGCACAGCCCCATCGCGATCACGACCGCGAGGCCCACCTTGGCGATGTGCAGCAGGCGCGGCGCGTCGTCCTGCCAATAGGCGGGCCATTCGTCGCGCAGGCGGTCGCGCAGGCGCGTGGGTGTGGCGCCGGCGGGCGTCACGTTCATGGAGGTCCCTGGTCGGTGTGGATCGCGAGCGGTGTGCGCACGAGCCGTTGCTGATGCGCTGCCAGGCTCGATCGCCTTGAGCGTTTCGAGCGTTTCAGGCGCGCGACACAGGATTGCACAGAGAAAAAACGCGTGCGCTTAAGCGCAGTTGTATCGGCGCCACGCGTTGTTCGATGCGTGAGCGGACATGCAGGGACGAGGGCGGTGCAGCGTCAGCGAGACGCGGTTTTGCGGGTCGACGGAAACACATGCGCGCTCAGGAAATCGACCAGCGCGCGCACCTTCGGTGACGGATGTTTGCTGGCGGGCCACAGCACGTGCACGACGCCAGGCCGTTCCAGATGCGACGAGAGCACCGCGCGCAGGCGCCCGTCCGCGAGCGGTTCCCTGATCGAGAAGTCGGGCAGGTAGGCAATGCCGCGCCCTTCGAGCGCGAAGCACACGCGCGTTTCGATGTTATTGCAGATCATCGAAACCGGCAGCGCGAGTTCCGGCTCGCCTTTGGCGCGACGCAGCGCCCAGGTTTCGAGCCGTCCCGTGCTCGGATAGCGGTAGTGCAGGCAGGTGTGATCGAGCAGATCGGCGGGTGTTTTCGGCGTGCCGCGCCGTTCGAAATACGCGGGCGAACCCACCACGCGCCAGCGAAACGTGCCGAGCTTGCGCGCGACGAGCCGCGAATCGCCGGGCTCGCCGATCCGCACCACGGCGTCGAAACCTTCGTCGATCACATCGACGACGCGGTCGGTGAAATCGAGGTCGAGTTCGATCTGCGGATACGCCTGCATGAAGTCGCTGAGCACCGGCAGCATCAGCGCGCTGACGAGCGGCAGGCTCACGCGCAAGCGGCCGCGCGGCGCGGCGCTCGCCTGCGAAATCTCCAGCTGCGCCGCTTCGATTTCGGCCAGAATGCGGCGGCTGCGTTCGAGAAAACGCGCGCCTTCCGATGTCAGCGTGATGCTGCGCGTGCTGCGATGAAAGAGCCGCGCGCCGAGCTTGTCTTCGAGCCGCGCGATGCTCTTGCCGACCGCCGACGCCGAGACGCCCAGCACGCGTCCGGCCGCCACGAAACTGCGGGTTTCGGCGACCTGCACGAACACCATGAAGCCGTTGAGGCTTTCCACTCGATCTCTCCATTGCGGACATCGGCGTCCGCATAACGCGGAACTCTACCCCACTTTTTCTTCAATCGTCGGATCACTATCGTGAAGGTATGTTCTTTCGACGAGGTCGAACCGATGACGATTTCCGCTTTTGCTCCGCGCCTGGACGACGCTTTCGCGTCGCTGTCCGCGCGTGTTCACGAGGTAGTCCGGCGCGCGCTGGACGAGCGGCGGCTGGTGGGCGCGGTCGTGCTTGTCGCGCAGGGCGGCGAACTGATTCACCGCGAGGCCGCCGGGCTGGCCGATCGCGAAAGCGCGCGGCCGATGCGCGTGGATACGCTGTTCCGGCTGGCGTCGGTCAGCAAGCCGATCGTGTCGACGGCGGCGATGGTGCTGGCCGCGCAAGGGCGGCTCGACCTCGACGCGGGCATCGAACGCTGGCTGCCGGCTTTCCGTCCGCGTCTGGCCGATGGGCGCGCGGCGCGCATCACGGCGCGGCAACTGCTCAGTCATACGGCGGGGCTCGGCTACCGTTTTCTCGAAGCCGATGACGACGGCCCGTATGCACGCGCGGGCGTGTCGGACGGCATGGACGATTCCGGCATCGATCTAGCGGAAAACCTGCGGCGTATCGCGAGCGTGCCCTTGCTCTACGAGCCGGGGACGGCGTGGGCTTACTCGCTCGCGATCGACGTGCTGGGCGCGCTGATCGAGCGCGTGCAGGACGCGCCGCTCGCCGTGGCGGTGCGCGATCTCGTGACCGGTCCGCTTGGCATGGCGGAAACCGGCTTCCATGTGCACGACGCCGCGCGACTCGCGACACCTTATAAAAACGGCACAAATGAATCAAACGACGACCACGACGATGCCGGTCCGCGATTGCTGCGCGAAGGCGATCTCGTCGCGCCGTTTGAAGGCACGGTCGGCATCCGCTTCAGTCCGGCGCGCGTGTTCGATCGCGCGGCGTTCCCCTCGGGCGGCGCGGGCATGGCGGGCAACGCCGAGGATGTGCTGCGTCTGCTCGAAAACCTGCGCGAAGGCGGCGGCGCGCTGCTGCCCGCCGAATCGGTGGCGCAGATGGGCCGCGATCAGACCGGCGGCCGCGAACCGCCGGACGCGCCGGGCTACGGCTTCGGCCTCGGCTTCTCCGTGCTGCGCGACCGCGTGCGCGCCGCGTCGCCCGAATCGAACGGCACCTGGCGCTGGGGCGGCGCGTACGGCCATTCGTGGTTCGTGGATCCGGCGCGTCAACTGAGCGTCGTCGCGCTCACGAATACGCTTTACGAGGGCATGTCGGGCCGCTTCGTGACCGAATTGCGCGACGCCGTCTATGGCGTCGGGGAGGTAGCGCGATGACGCCCGCAATCGACGCGCGCCTGCCGCTCGCGAAGCTGTTGCCGCTTTCGCTCGCGGCGTTCGTCACGATCCTGACCGAAGCGCTGCCTGCCGGTTTGCTCGCGCAGATGGCGAAGGGGCTGGGCGTCTCGCAGTCCGCGGTCGGGCAGACCGTGACGGCGTATGCGGCGGGATCGCTGCTGGCGGCGATTCCGCTCGTCGCCTTGACGCAGCGTTTGCGACGCCGTCCGCTGCTGCTGCGGCGATTGCGGGCTTCGTCGTCACGAATGCGTTTACGGCGCTTTCGCACAGTTACGCGCTGACGCTGGTCGCGCGTTTTATCGCCGGTGTTTCTGCCGGGTTGATCTGGGCGCTGCTGGCGGGCTACGCCGCACGCATGGTGCCCGAGCATCGCAAGGGCGCGGCGATTGCCGTGGCGATGGCGGGGACGCCACTCGCGCTTTCGCTGGGCGTGCCCGCGGGGACGTTGCTCGGCACGTGGACCGGCTGGCGCGCGGCCTTTTGTGTGATGAGCGTGCTCGCCGTCGCGCTGCTCGTGTGGGTGCGGGCGATCGTGCCGGATTTTGCGGGGCGAACGCAGGAGAAAACGCAGGAGAAAACGCAGGAGAAAACGCAGGAGAAAACGCAGGAGAAAACGCAAACCCAGCGTCCCGCATCGCGCAGCGCGCTCAGCCTGCCGGGCGTGCGTGCCGTGTTGCTGGTCGTGTTGACCTTCGTGCTCGCGCACAATCTGCTTTACACGTATATCGCGTCATTTCTTGCAACGGCGGATATGAGCGATTCAATCGATCGTGTATTGCTGACGTTCGGTATCGCTTCGTTGTTCGGCATCCTGATCGTCGGCGTAGGGATCGATCGTCATTTACGCACGCTGACACTCGCGAGCACGCTGCTGTTCGCCGTCGCTACGCTGATGCTCGCGCGCGCGGGCCACGCGCAAACCCTCGTTTATGCGAGCGTGGCCGCGTGGGGGCTCGCATTCGGCGGCGCGGCGACGCTGTTTCAAACGGCGCTCGCCCATGCAGCGGGCGAGGCCACCGACGCCGCGCAAGCCGTGCTCGTCACGGTCTGGAACGCGGCGATCGCGGGTGGCGGCATGATTGGCGGCGTGTTGCTCGACCGCTTCAGTATCGCCGCGTTTTTTCCGGTGCTACTGGGCCTGCTCTGCGTCACGTTCGTGACGGTGTGGCTCGCGAAAAGCACGGGCTTTCCAGCGCGGCACCCGCAAAACCCGACCGAACCCGCGCATGCGGAGCGCTCCAGCCAGTAGCCCGTGTTCGCGCAGTCAATGCCAGAACAGCGCGATCAGAATGATGATGGGAATCGGCACACCGAGCAGATAAAGAAGAATCGAGCGCATGTCAGTCTCCTGGCGTTTGGAAGAGAAAAGATCGTTGCGATGCCTTCAAACAGGCGTCAAGCACGCATCACCATTCGCGCATGCGTGCGCCCACCGTCGCCATCAGACTGGCAACGAACGCGCCCAGCAGCAGCGAAACGAACAGCCACAACGTGACGTGGATGGTGGCCTTGCGCGCCGTGTCGGCGGCTGCGCGCGCGGCGTTGTCGATCTGGTTCGTCTTGTCCTGCAAGCGCGTCCAGGTCGTCGTGACGCGAGCGCGGGCATCGGCGGGCGAGAGGCCGGTGCGTTGCGCGACGATGCGCGTGACGTAGTCGCTGTCCTCGGCGGAGAGCGCGCCGTTCGCGGGCAGGCTGTTGAGGAAGATGCGCGCGATTTCCTGCTTTTGTTCGACGGTCGTGAGGGCCGTGTCCGCATTTTGCGCGGCGGGTGCCGGCGCATCCGCGACGGGGCGCAGCATGCCGTCGATCAGATAACCCATCGGCCAGCTTCGATACGCGGCGAGCGCATTGCCGCGATCGAGCGTGGACAAACCGCTCGCGAGCGGCGCGCTGCCCGACGCGCTTTCATGCGCGGCCAGCGCGCTCGCGCCTTCGCGAGCGATGCCCGAGAGCGCGGAGGTGAGCACGAAGGCGGTCAGCAAAGTGGCGAGCGCCCACGCCAGAAAACCGTGTGCGGTGTCGCGGAAGTGCGTCTCGTCGGTGCCGATGCCCGGCCAGTGGCGCCGCAGGCGACCCGCGAGATAGCCGCCCAGACCCGCCGACATGATTTGCGTCACGCAGATCCAGACGATGGCGGCGAAGCCAAACGCTTTCGCATGCGCGCCGCTACCCGGCCACGGCGAAAGCGACGATAGCCCAAGCCCGGTTCCGAGCGTGAGCAGGATGAGCGCGAACGCGGCCATCGCGACGGCGCCCGCGATCACAGCGGACCATGAGACGGCGGAGCGTGATCTGCCGTTGCGTTCATAGGGTGCTTGCAGGGCGCGCTCCGCGGCGTATTGTGCGTCTTCTCGCGCATCCAGTCGGCGTGTCTCGTCCATGATGCCTCCGCTGTCCGGTTGGAGCGCGGCGCCGGACTCTATGCCCGACGCCGCGCGTGTCGTGTGTCTGGCACCGAACAGCAGAAAGCGTGCCGCGACCGCCGTTATGCGAGCAAGACCGCCTGGACTTACTGGCCGAAGTAAACCGGCTTGAGGCCGGTCGTGCCGGTGTGCGCCGGCTGGACGGTCGCGCCGGACGACTGCTCCGGCAAGCGGTTGGGACCCCAGGCCGACGAGCCGGGCGCGACGCCGCCGTAGCCGCCCGTCGAGGCGGCGCTGACCTGCTGCGCGCCGATACGCGCTTCGGCCGCCTGCACCTGACGCGGATACGACGCCTGGTCGCCGACCGACTGGTCGTAGCCGGCCTGGCGCATCTGCAATTGATCCTGCTGCACCTGCGCGCGCGTGAGCGAATCAGACGACGGCGCGGTTTGCGCGAGCGCGACGATCGGCGTGGCGAAGAGTGCGGCGACAACGGCTGTGCGTTGGATGGCATTCATCCTGATTCTCCTGAAGAGTTGGGAACGCATGCTTCGGGAAGCAGGTGGTGTGCCGCGTTTTCGGTGAAGTCTTAAAAAACGGTGTTCCGCTACACGCTTTCGATTGCCCGACGAAATCGGCGTATCAGTGTTCGCCATCCGAGGTTCGTCGCCGATCACGGGCGCTGCCGCGTGGTGCGTCTGCGGTCTGACGTGGGATGGCCGCGTCGGGCCCACAGAAGCAGAAGCTATTCCAAACGAAGTGTGCAGCGCAGGGCGAAGCCGATGAACACTTCGCATGCCGCCGCCTCACTTCGCCTGTCGTTGCGACGAGTGGTGCGTGTGCCGCTAAGGTCGGCACAGTGCATCCCGAGATTGGTTCATGAACGTCGACAAATTTTCCCACGCTCCGCAGTCCGGCATCCAGCAAACCGGCAACGACACCCACACGCCGCGCCCCGATCACACGAGCGCATCGACGTCGCAGATGCCCTCGCAGTTGTCGGCGCTGTCGTCGCGCAGTCGTTCGGGTTCCGTTGACAGCAATGCGTCCGGCAACGAGGCGGGGCCGTCGCGTTTTCGCGCGAGTCAGGGCAGCCAGGGAGCGCAGAACGCGTCCGCTGGCCGCAACCCGAATCTGATACACAACGACACGAACGACACGCAGTTTTTCCCGCTCGTCAACGAACTCAAGAATTACGACGACAAGTATGTGTACGTCACGCATGGCACGCCGGCGTCGAACCTCGCCGGCATCAAGGCGAACGGTCTCGACCCGAGCCATGGCGGCGGACGGCTCGGCGCGGCGTCCTATGAACCCATGCCCAGTTCGGATTCGATCGGCAAGCTGAAGTACGCACACGATCCGAACATTGCGCTCAAGTATTCGAACGAGCCCGCGAACAACCGTCGGGTCGGCGTGCAACTCGAAGCGCGCGTGAAGCGTGAGGCGTTCCTCGGCCGCTTCGATGGCGATCCCGGCTCGACCTACTGGCGCGCGGAAAGCGGCGGCGAGAACGCGCCCGCGAGAATCAACGACGAGCCCTACAAACAGTCGATGGAACCGGCGATGCCGCAGGCCGCCAACACCACGCGGATCTGGTCGTCCGAAACCAATCAGCACATTCCGCCCAAGGATGTGCGCGTGGTGGGCGTTTCGGTGCCGGCGCATCAGAGCTTCGATACGTCCGGGTTGCACACCGAATACGGCGACGAGTAGGCAACGAACAGGCGTACGTGACGGATCGGGACTCAACCGGTCCTGACAATCCCCCCAAAAAAACTACTAGACGACCGGTCGACTACGTGTCATAGTGCGACCCATGGAAACGATCAACACCCCCGAAACCGCTGACGTTCGCGAAAAGATCATCGCGATCGGGCAGAGCATCATCGGCGCGAAAGGCTTCGCGGCGGTGGGCCTGAGCGAGATTCTCGCCGCGGCGGGCGTGCCGAAAGGGTCGTTCTACTATTACTTTGCGTCGAAGGACGCGTTCGGCGTGGCGCTGCTCGAAAATTATTTCGAGGACTACCTGGCCGAACTCGACAAGACGCTGAGCCTGCCCGGCATGACCATGGCCGCGCGGCTCATGCAGTACTGGCAGATCTGGCGCGAAACGCAGTCGTTTTTCGACTGCCAGGGCAAATGCCTCGCGGTCAAGCTGGGCGCGGAAGTGGCCGACATGTCCGAGCCCATGCGGGCGGCGCTCAATCGCGGCACGGCCGGGGTCGTCGCGCGGTTGGCGCGGGCGATCGAGGCAGGCGTCGCGGAAGGCTCGCTCACGGTGGACGCCGAACCGCGCGTCGTCGCGCAAAGTCTGTATCAGCTTTGGCTCGGCGCCAGCGTGATGGTCAAGATTGTGCGCAACCTGCAGCCTTTCGAAGTCGCGCTCGAAACCACGCGACGCACGCTGCATCTGCCGGTCTGATCGGCGCAACAACGGTTTTTCAGGCACTTCCTCCGAAGTGCCTTTTTTAGGCCTGGTTACTAGACGACCGGTCTACTATATGGGGCGCATTGCCTCGCTCGACGGAGAAGCAACATGAAAGTCCTGATGGTTCTGACCTCGCACGATCAACTGGGCAACACCGGACGCAAGACGGGCTTCTGGCTCGAAGAACTGGCCGCGCCGTACTATGCGTTCCAGGACGCGGGCGCGCAGATCGTGCTCGCCTCGCCGCAAGGCGGTCAGCCGCCGCTCGACCCCAAGAGCGACGAGCCGGCGTTCCAGACCGAACTGACGCATCGCTTCCAGGCCGACGCCGTGGCGAAGGCGCAGCTTGCGGCGACCGTGCGTCTCGACAGCGTCTCGCACGAGGACTTCGACGCGGTCTTCTATCCGGGCGGCCACGGCCCGCTTTGGGATCTGGCCGAAGATCCGGTTTCGATCGCGCTGATCCAGTCGTTCTTCGCCGCCGGCAAGCCGACTGCGCTGGTGTGCCACGCGCCGGGCGTGCTGCGTCACGCGAAGGCGCCGGACGGCCGTCCGCTCGTGGAAGGCCGCAAGGTGACGGGCTTCACGAATACCGAAGAAGAAGCCGTAGGCCTGACCCAGGTGGTGCCGTTCCTCGTCGAAGACGAATTGAAGGCGAAGGGCGGCATCTATTCGAAGCTCGGCGACTGGGCGGTGTATGTCGTGACCGACGGCGTGCTGATCACCGGCCAGAATCCGGCCTCGTCCGGTCCGGCCGCGCTCGAATTGCTCGCGCATCCGGCGCTCAAGGGCAAGCGCTAATCACATCACAACGAGCGCCCGGCACAGGGCTCCGTCGATTCAAGCGACTACATCTCTTTCACGCGGCGCGGGCGATTCAGCCCGCACCCTCTCGCAACACGTTTCAAGGACTCATCATGCAGCACTCCGAATTTTTCGACGCCGTCACGCTCGGACCGTATCGACTGAAGAACCGCATCGTGCTGCCGCCGCTCACGCGTCAGCGCAGCGCGCGCGACGGCGACGTCGCCACCGACCTCATGGCCGAATACTATCGCCAGCGCGCGAGCGCCGGTCTGATCGTGAGCGAAGGTACGCAGATCGAGCCGCGCGGCCAGGGTTATGCGTGGACGCCCGGCATCCATACCGAGGCGCAAATCGCGGGCTGGCGCAAGGTGACCGATGCCGTGCACGAAGCGGGCGGCATCATGTTCGCGCAACTCTGGCACGTGGGCCGCGTTTCGCACAACGCGCTGCAGCCGGACGGTTCGGCACCGATTGCGCCGTCGGCGCTCCAGGCGGAGCAAGCGAAAGCGTTCATTGCGACCGGTCCCGACACCGGCACGCTGATCGCGCCCCCGGTGCCGCGTGCGCTGAGCACGGTGGAAGTCCGCGAGATCGTCGAACTGTATGCACAGGCCGCGCGTAACGCGCTTGCTGCGGGTTTCGACGGCGTCGAGATTCACGCGGCGAACGGCTATCTCGTCAACCAGTTTATTTCGGCGCATTCGAATCAGCGTGACGACGAATACGGCGGTTCGCTGCAAAACCGTCTACGCTTTTTGCGGGAGATCGTCGAGGCGGTGACGAAGGTCGTCGGTCCGGGCCGCCTCGGCGTGCGTTTTGCCCCGCTGTTTGCAGGTACCGATGAGGACCGCGTGTATATCGGCCTTGTCGAAGAGGATCCGCATGCGACCTATATCGAGGCCATCAAGATTCTCGACGAATTCGACGTGGCCTATCTCTCGATCGCGGAAGCCGACTGGGACAACGCCCCCGATCTGCCGATCGAATTCCGCCGCGCCGTGCGCGAGACCTTCCGTGGCCGCATCCTGTATGCGGGGCGTTACACGGCGGAACGCGGCGCGCGTCTGCTCGCAAGCGGTCTCGCGGATCTGATTGCGTTCGGCCGTCCTTTTATTGCGAATCCCGATTTGCCCGCGCGTATTGCCAACGGCTGGCCGCTGAATCAAGTCGATGCCGCAACGCTATACGGCGGCACGGAAAAAGGCTTTACCGATTATCCGACGTACAGTGAATCCCAACGTCTTTCCACCGAAGAGGTGCTGTGATGAGCAATAACATTGAAAGCAAGGTCGTGCTGATTACCGGCGCAAGCAGCGGCATTGGCGCAGTGACCGCGCGTCATCTCGCGGCGCAGGGCGCGCACGTGGCGGTCGCCGCGCGGCGCACGGATCGCCTCGATGCTCTGGTCGCGGAAATCGAATCGGCGGGCGGGCGCGCGAAAGCGTACGCGCTCGACGTCACCGACAAGGCGCAGGTCGAGAGCGTGGTGTCGGCCGTCGTCGCCGATTTCGGGCGTCTCGACGTGCTGATCAACAATGCGGGGCTGATGCCGATTCGTCCGATGGCCGAAGTGAATACGGACGAATGGGACGCGATGATCGACGTGAATATCAAAGGCACGCTCTATGGCATTGCCGCCGCGCTGCCGCGTTTTCTGAAACAGCAAAGCGGCCATTTCATCAATCTCAGTTCGGTCGCGGGCATCAAGGTTTTCGCGCCGGGCGGCACGGTTTATTCGGGCACCAAATTCGCCGTGCGTGCGATTTCGGAAGGGCTGCGCCAGGAAGTGGGCGAGAATATTCGCGTGACGTCGATCGAGCCGGGCGCCGTCGACAGCGAGCTGAAACTCAGCACAACGGGCACGGCGCAGCAAACGGTGCTCGACTTCTACAAGCAGGCGGTGCCGGCCGAATCGGTGGCGCGCGCGATTGCGTTTGCGATCGAACAGCCGGGCGACGTCGATATCAACGAAATCGTGATCCGGCCGACTCGCCAGGAGTTCTAGACATCCGGCCCGCACGATCCACACAATCCGCACGATTCGCACGATTCGCACGCGGGTCATTGCGAAGCGGATCGTGCGGGCGGTAGAATTCGTGTCGCCGAAAATAGAGTGGCAGGTTGGTATCTCCTGCGCCCCGCGAGGGGTTCTATGCATGCCACGGCGTCAACCTGACTTTCACAAGTTGAGGGGGCGCGCGAGGGTATGGACTGCGCGCCCCGCACGAATGGGGATGTGTACCGATGCGCAATCACGCAAACGATCCGGCGGCCGGCAACGGCGTAGTATTCAGCGACACGCATTTCAATCGCGACGACCTCGCTCGCGCGCTCCGCGAGTCCGGCGACGAGCCGACTTTCGAGCGCTGCCAGTTCGACGGCGAAGATCTTTCCAATATCGATTTCCACGCGGCGCGATTCGCGCAATGCACGATCGGGCAAACCCGCTTCGAGCACAGCGATTTATCGCGCACCCGCTGGATTGGCTGTCGAGGCGCGGCGGCCAGTTTCCGCTATGCGAATGCGGGCGACGCACGCTTTATTCGCAGCGATCTGAACAATACCGATTGGACCGGCGCGAAACTCGCTTCAACCGTATTTACCGAAGTGAAATTGACAGGCGCGCGTTTCATCGACACCCGCGCATTGGGTCTGAGCTTTCACGATTCGCTGCTCGTGGGCGCCACGCTTCGAGGTTTGTCGTTTAGAAAACAGACGCTCGAACAATTGAATTTCTCCGATGCCGATCTCGCCGATTGCGACTTTCGCGACGCTGTTTTCGAGGGCGGCAGCCTCGGCAACGTGCGCCTGCTCAATACGCGTTTCGACGGCGCGGACCTGCGTTCCGTCGATTTGAGCGGGCTGCGTTTATCGGATGTTTTGCAGCATCTGAAAGGCACGATTCTTTCGGTCGATCAGGCGGTCATGCTGATCGGCGATTGCGGCGTGCGCGTCATGTGATCGGTTCAGGCGCGCGAACCGGTCCGCGCGCGCGCCTGATTTCGCGCCGTTTAACGCGCGAATGTCAGGCTTCGCCGCTTGATTGCACGACGTCGCGAATCGCCTGGCGCGTTGCGCGCGCCGCGATCCACGCGCGCAGTTGCAGAAAACGCGCGACGAAGCGCTCGCTATGATCGAGGCCGAGTCCCACGAATGGCGACATGCGCAACATCGCCAGCGGATCGCCGCTTGCAAGCAGCGCCCAGTCTTGCGCGTCGAGGCGTGTTTCATTCACGGCAAACGCGTCGCCGCGATCGTCGGTGCCTGCGAGATATTGCTGAAAGCACGCGAGCAGCAGCGCCGCGCGCGAAATATCGCGGCCGTCGCGTTCGAGTTTCGCAATCGTCTTGCGATGAAACACCGGAATCTTCGACGCGCCGTCGTGCGCCACGCGCGCTAGTTGATCCGCGAGCGCGGCATTGCCGAAGCGTTCGATCGTGTTGTCGATGTAGGCGCCGCCATCGACGCCCGGCGGCCACGGCAGAATCGGCGCGACGTCGCGCGTCATGAAAACGCGCAACAGCGCGGCGATATCCGGATCGGCCATGCCGTCGTGCACGAGCCGATGCCCGAGCAGCAGCGCCGGATAGGCCAGCAGCATGTGCGAAGCGTTGAGCATGCGGCCTTTCATGGCCTCCCACTCCGAGACGTCGTCGCAGAGTTCGACACCCACGCGCTCGAACGGCGGACGTCCGCAGCTAAACCGATCTTCGATGACCCATTGCGTAAACGTTTCGGCGATCACAGGCGCGGCGTCGCCGGTTCGTGCGTGGGCGCGCGCCTGCATCGACGGCGTGACTTGCGGCGCAATGCGATCGACCATGCTGTTCGGAAACGTCGCGTGTTGCGCGATCCAGTTCGCGAGTTCGGGGTCGCGCGCGCCCGCGAAGGCGAGCACCGCGCGGCGAGCCGTGTCGCCGTTCTGACGCAGGTTATCGCAGGACATCACCGTGAAGGCATCGACGCCCGCGTCGTGTCGTCGGCGCAGCGCTTCGACGATGAAGCCGAACGCCGTGCGCGGCGGGCCGCCTGCGAGATCGTGCGCGATATCGGTTTCGTCGAAGCGAAAATCGCCCGTCGCTTCGTCGAAGTTGTAGCCGCCTTCGGTGATCGTGAGCGAGACGATGCGGATGGCGGGATCGGCGAGCCTGCCGAGCACCGCTTCCGGGTCGGCGGGCGCATGCAGATAGTCGATCAGCGCGCCGACGATGCGGACGTCCTCGCGTCCGTCCGGGCCGATTTCGCTGAGCGAGTAGAGGCCGTCCTGGGCGCGCAGCGCCGCGGCTTTCGCGCGTGCCGACGCGCCATTGCCGAGGCCGATGCCGCAAATGCCCCATTGCTCGGTGTCGGGCAGGTGCAGGCAGTCGTCGACGTAACGCGCCTGATGGGCGCGATGAAAGTTGCCGACGCCGATATGGGCGATGCCCGCTACGAGCGCGGCGCGGTCGTAGCCCGGCACGGCGATGTCCGCGTCGAAGTGTGCGAGCGTGGCGTTCGAGAGCGGGCGATGTGTGGTGTGTGTCATGCGTAATCCTGATGCGTGTGGGGCGCGATGTGCTGCGAGTCGCGCGAATGACCGTCGACGATCGACGCTACGATCGACGGCAACTGCGTCATGCGCTCGAACACGAGGCTCGCGCCCGCGTCGAGCAGTTTGCGGATCTGATCGCCGGGCAGATGTTTCGCGCCAGCAAAACCGAGCACGGTCATGCCGGCGGCGACGGCGGCGCGCGCGCCGGTCACGCTGTCTTCGACCACGAGGCAATGTGCGGGCGCGACGCCCACGCGATGCGCGGCGGCGAGATAGACGTCGGGCGCGGGCTTGGGATGCGCGACCTGATCGGCGGTGAACACGCGGTCGGCGAAGTGGCGGATGAGGCCCGTGCGTTGCAGCGCGCTCGACACGTAGTCGGCGTTGCTGTTGCTCGCGCAGGCTTTGCCGAGCGCGATCGCGCCGAGTGCTGCGTCGACGCCCTCGATCATGGGCGCGAGCACGGCGCCGCGACGCACGGCGTCGTCGATGCTGGCGAGGGTTTCGGCATGAATGACATGGCCGAGCGTGTCGGCGACGCGCTCCAGCAGCGGCCGCGTGCGCATGCCGAGCAAAGGCCGCACGGTATCGGCGATATCGTCGCGCTGCCAGAGCGCTTCGAGCCGCTCGACGATGATGCGTTCCGCGATGGCTTCGCTATCGATCAGCACGCCGTCGCAATCGCAGATCAGAAAGCGGGCTTGCGGCAGGCGGCCGCTCGGTGTGGCTTGCATGAGATGTCGTTCCATTTGTAAATCAGGCGCTGGCGCGCGGGGTGAAGCTGCCGTCGCGCAGCGCTCGCTCGATGTCTTCGAGGCTGCGTCCGCGCGTTTCGGGCATGACGAAGAAAATAAAGATCCACGCGAGCACGTTGAGGCTGCCGTAGACCCACATCGCGCCGCCCACGCCGAGCAGTCTGGTCATCGAAAGGGCGGTGCCGGTGAGGATCAGATTCGAGCCCCAGAGCATCGCGCTGTGCGCGCCGGCCGCCTTGTCGCGTATCGGCAGCGGATAGATTTCGGCGCCCGTGAGCCAGCCGATCACCTGGATGCCGCCCGAGTTGAAGACCATGAACACGATCAGGCAGGCGACCACCCACCATTGCTGCGCGTGGCCGGCGAGATGGAAATGCAGCACGGCGCCCAGCACGAACAGACTTGCGGCCGCGAACGGCAGCGTCGCGAGACTCAGCGCGCGGCGGCCGAGGTGGTCGATGCTGAACTTGCCGAGCAGCGTCATCGTGAGATAGGTGAGCGCCACGCCGAGCGCGGCCCAGAGCGACGCCGAGTCGCCGAAGCCCGCATCGCGCAGGAAAGTGGGCGTGTAGTAAATCATCATCTCGATGCCCGTGAGTTGCGTGAACGCGGCCACGCCCAGACCGGCGATCAGCGCGGGACGCACCCACGGTTGCGCGAGCGCGCGCCAGCCGTGCGCGCCGCCTTCGTCGTGATGCTGCTGGGCGATTTCCATCATGTCGGCGATTTCCTCACGCACCTGTTCGCGCGTGTGGCGCACCTTCGCGAGTTCGATGCGCGCATCGCGCACGCGGTCGTGCTCGACGAGCCAGCGCGGACTGCGCGGCAAACGGCTCATGCCCGCGAGCAGTAACAACGACGGCACGAGCGCCACACCGATCATCCATCGCCATGTAAACACATGCTCGCCCGCCACGCCGCCGACGATCGCGGCGAGCAGAATGCCCACGCCGATCGCGCAGTTGAAATAGGTGACGAGGCGGCCGCGCTTGTCGGGTTCCGCGAGTTCGGCGATATAGGTCGGCACGACCTGGGTCGAGCCGCCCACGGCGAGGCCGATCACGAAGCGCGAGAGCGCGAGGCACGTCACGTTCGGCGAGCATGCGGCGGCCAGCACGCCCACGGAATAGAGCGCGGAAATCATCATGATGGCGCGTCGGCGTCCTTGCGAGGCGGACAGGCGCGTGCAGGCGAGCGAGCCGATCACCGCGCCGAGCAGGATGATCGCGGCGACGAGTTCCTGGGCGCGATAGTCGAGCGAGAACTCACGCGCGATGAGCGGCAGCGCGCCGGAAATGATGCCGGTGTCGTAGCCGTAAAGTCCGCCCGCGATGGCGGCAACGGCGGCGATCAACGTCATGTAGGCATCGGGTTTCAGGCGCTGCGCGGGGGCCGAGTCGAGTGACGTGGTGCTCATACGGTGCCTCCAACGATCGACGGGCAAAGCGGCAAGACAGTAGCGTGGGTGAACATGGGCGTGGTTTCTCTGGGCGTGGCGCAGCCGCGTCCGCGCCGCCGTGCGTGTGAGAGAAGCAGCGGCGTGCGGATAGCGCGAACTGCGCGTATGGGCGTGCGTATTTATTTCGCAATGCGAATTACCGTGCAAGCACGGTGGAAATCGCATGGGCGAATCAACGCATTTCGGCGCGAATCAACGTTGAATCAGCGCGACATCACACGAATGACGGAGCGAGCAAAAAGCAAAATGCAAAATGCGGCGTCATTCAGCGGGCAGGCCGCGTGAATCGCGTGACCTCGTGCGTGATTTGTACGTGATGCGTACGTGAGCGAAACGGAGAACTCAGACGGTCGGCCGTGCGGGCGAGCAGGCAGACGGAAAGCGGCCGCAGGAAGCGGCACAGGGAGCAGTACGACGCGGTCCGCGCGAGCGCAGCGGAGCGTTGTGACGGAGATGGGTCATGGCAGTCGCCTCGTTCTGAACCCGCATGACGCGTGAGCCGGTGAGAGCCGCCGCGTAGCGCGTGTTCTTTGGGGTTGCCGCACGATCTATAGCCGCACTTTGGGGGAAGGTGCCAGTGTCTCCCCTGGCACTTCAGTTCGGGTCGCCGCCGCGGCTCGCAGGATGATCGAGCTCGCGTGCCGCATTCAACAGAACAGTATCCGTCGATTAATGTGCAGCGCAACACATTGCGCTATTGCGATCAATTGTACATCATGCGGGCAAATGCTCAAAAACATCGGGAAAATTCGCCAAACCTCACGCGCGATTGAGCGGCGCAAGACTCTCCACCAATTGATCGACGAATAAGGCCACCTTGCGCGAGCGCGAGCGATTCACCGGATGGATCGCGTAGAAACTCGCGGGTTCCGGCTCGAACGCGTCGAGCACGGTCACGAGCCGGCCATCCGCGACGTGCTGCGCGACCTCCCACCACGATTTCTGCGCGAGCCCGAGTCCCGCGAGCGCCCACGTGACCGGCAAGGTCGAACTCGTGCTCGCGAGCGCGCCCGCGATGCGCTGTCTGCGCGCTTGCTCGCCGCGTCCGAAACGCCACTCCGCGAACAGATGCGGCTGCGTATTGAACACGAGACAGCGATGCGCGGCGAGCTCTTCCGGTCGCGCGGGCGCGCCGTGCCGCACGAGATACGCGGGGCTCGCCACGACCACGCGCCGCGTATCGAAGAGATGGCGGCCGATCAGATTGGCATCGACGCTCGGACCGCCGCGAATGGCGACGTCGAACCCTTCGGCGACGATATCCGCATAACGATCGTCGAGCGTCAGATGCAGGGCGATCTCGGGATAGCGCGCGGCGAACTGCTCGATGAACGGCGCGATCCACGCGTGGCCGAGCGGATTCGGCGCGGTCACGCGCAGCGTGCCGCGCACCGCGCGCGCGCTTTCGGTCACGCGATGCTCGAGCGCGGTCAGGTCGCTGAGAATGCGCCGCGCCTCGTCGAAATAGGCTTCGCCCGCTTCGGTCAGCGACTGACGCCGCGTCGTGCGCAGCAGCAGCGGCACGCCGAGACGCTTTTCGAGCCCGCTCACGCGATCGGCGATCACCGACGACGCAAGGCCCAGACGCCGCGCCGCCGCCGAGAAACTGCCTTGCTGCACGACCTCGACAAACACTTCCAGTTCGGTAATGGCATGCATGGGATTACACGAAAAAGCCGGGAGCTGTTTCCGGGATTTAACCATTTTTCGATGCGGCGCAGCATCGGAAAATTCGTGCGTTGCAGCATTTTTCCGTTCGACGAAGGGAGGCAAGACCCGTGATGCAGGCGATTCCCATGATGCAGAAGCCGAAACGACGCGCTGCGCGGATCGCGTGCGCGGCGGCGTTGCTGTTGAGCGCGGCGTCCGCCGCGCACGCCGCGGACTCGAATCTCGTGAGCACGCAAAAGCTGCGCTGGCAAACCGCGCAGGCGCTGGCGGCGGAGGCCGTGCGCGTCTGCGCGAGCGAGGGCTATTCGGTGACGGCCACGGTGGTCGATCCCTCGGGCCATCAGCAGGCCGTGATCAAGGGCGATACGGTCCCGTTGCAGTCGTTATCGGTGTCGTATCGCAAGGCGTACACGGCGTACGCCTATGGCCTCGCGTTCGACAAGGACAGCACGAGCGCGCTGATCGCCGCAAAAGTGACGGGGCCGCTCGATGGCGCAGTGCTCGCGACCGAGCCGGAAGTGCTGTTCATTCCGGGCGGCGTGACGTTGCGCACCGCGAATCGCACGGCCATCGGCGGACTCGGCGTGTCGGGCGCACCCGGCGGCGACAAGGACGAAGCCTGCGCGCAAGCCGCCGTCGACAGGTTCAAGGGAGACTTCCATTGAAGCGCCGCGATCTGTTTGCCGCGACGGCCGGCGCGGCGCTTGCCGCCGCGTTGCCTGCGAGCGCGCGCGCCGCCGGAACCGTGTCGGGCGACAGCGCGCCTGCGGGCGCGTTCGAGATCGTCGCCGCGTTTTCCGGGGCGGGGCCGTCGGGTATCGCGGTGACGCCGTCGGGGCGCGTCTTTGTCGGCTTTCCGCGACACGCCGACAATCACCGCGAGGCCACGCTCGCCGAATTGCGCAACGGCACGCTGATTCCCTATCCGGACGCCGCGATGAGCCTGCCTTCCTCACGTCCGCCCGAGCAGCGGCTCATGTCGATCCACGGCATGACGACCGACAGCGAAGGACGCCTCTGGGCCATCGACGACGGCAAGCTCGCGGGCCAGCCGATCGCGCCGGGCGCGGCGAAGGTGCTCGGCATTGATCCGGCGACCGACCGCGTGATCGCCACGATCGTGCTGACGCCGCCCGCGATGCGCGAGGACAGCCACATGAACGATCTGCGCGTGGATCTCACGCACGGCGCGCGCGGCACGGCGTATGTCGCCGATTCGTCGTTCGGACACACGGGCGCGCTCGTGGTGGTGGACATCGCGACGGGGCGGCAGCGCCGCGTGCTCACCGCGCATCGTTCGACCCAGCCCGAAGCGGGCTTTCGCGCCGTGCTCGAAGGGCGGCCGTTGCGTTACGATGCGGCGCATCCGACTTTTCCGGTCGGTGGCGCGGACAGCATCACGCTCAGCGCGGACAGCACGCGGCTTTACTATTCGCCGCTGACGAGCCGCCGGCTCTACAGCATCGCGACCGATCTGCTGGCGAACTTCGACGCGACCGAGGCGCAACTCGCGGCCGGTGTCGTCGATCACGGCGAGAAGGTGATGACCGACGGACTCGCGACCGATGCCGCCAATCGTCTCTACCTGACGGCGGGCGAGCATGACGCGATCATGCGGCTTTCGCCCGACGGCAGCATGGACGTGGTGGTGCGCGATCCGCGTATCGTGTGGCCCGACGGCATCTTCGCGGATGCCACGCATGTCTGGTGCACGCTCGGGCAATGGAATCGATTGCCCGGTTTCAATGGCGGCAAGGATTTGCGTCAGCCGCCGTATCTGCTGATCCGCACGCCGATTGTCAGTAGCCCTGAGTTATCGTGAACGTGACGAGGAGCGCGGCCGCCACCATGCCACGGCCCTGAAACACAGCCAGTTCGCGAGCACGACGCCGATCGCGACCAGCGGCAGCGCCGAGCCGTGAATGCCCGCCGCGATCAACCCCGCTCCCGTGGCGAAGGCCGCGACGAGCGGGAGCAGGAACAGCGCGATGCCACGCGCCACCGTTGCCCAGCTCAATGCCGCGAGCAATTCGGCGCGCGTCATGCGCAGTTTGCCGACGTGCGCGATGCAGCCTGCGTAGACCGCGCCCGCGCCATAGACGCACGCGGCCAGTCCCACGCCCGCCCAATGAAACGGCGTCATGGGCGGCGCGGCGTGGTCGCTGCGAAAGTTCACCGCGAGCGCCTGCGTGACGAGCGGATCGACCGAGAGCATCAGCAGGTAACAGCTCGCCGCCGTGTACAGCACATAGCCCAGCCAGCCCGCATTGGCGCGGTCGAAAATCAGGTTCACGGGTTCGCGATACGGTCTCATGGAATCCGGTTTCTCCTGGCAACGTTGCCGATCGGCGCAATCACGTATCACGCATTACGCATCGCGCCGAGCGCACGCCCAGCGACGCTTTGTCGCTGAATCGAACGCTATTTTATCGGCCGCCTGAATTGCCGCGCATGCAATGAAGCGGGACGCAAACCTTTGCGCGCATTCATATAAAAATAAGCTTTCCAAAACCCTTCAGAAGCCCGACGCGCTGCCGTAACCACAGACGTATCCAGCACGTCCGCGGGACGCGCATTTGCCGTGGGAGGCGTATGAAGGGATTGAAGCTGTCGACTCGTCTGATTGCCGGTTTTTCGTTGCTGACGGTGTTGCTGCTCGGCGTGGCTGGCGTGGCGTTCTATGGATTGTCGCAACTGAACGACCGGCTCGACGAGATCGCGCGCGTCAACAATACCGAATCGCGGCTCGCCAATCTGTTGAAGTCGTCGATTCAGGATCGCGCGATTGCCGTGCGCAATCTCGCGTTTCTGGAGAATCGTCCGGATTTGCTGGCCGAAGTCGATCGTATCCGGAATCAGGATCGTATTTACGCCGACGCCGCGCGGCAACTGCGCGACATGTTCCGGCAGGAACCTGGCACGAGCGCGAGCGAGCGCAAACTGCTGGGCGAAGTCGATCAACTCGAAGCGCAGGCCATGCCGCCGATGAACAAGGCCATCGATCTGGCGCTCGCCAACGACATCGCGGGCGCGACCCGCACGATCATGCACGAAGCGCGGCCGCCGCAGCGCGTGTGGCTCGCGAAGGCGGTCGCGCTGGCGGAACAGGCCGACGGGGAGAACGCGAAGTCGCAGAAGTCCGCGGTCGCCACGTACGCGAGCATTCGCGTGCTGGTCGGCTCGCTGGTCGCACTGGCAGTGCTGGTCGCCATCGTCACGGCCGTGGTGCTCACGCGCAGCGTGCTGCGCCAGCTCGGCGGCGAGCCCAGCGAGGCGCAGCGCATCGCCGCCGAGATCGCGAAGGGCAATCTGCTCGTGCCGATCACGCTCGCGCGCGGCGACGAGCGCAGCCTGATGGCGTCGCTCGAAGCGATGCGCGCGCAGTTGACCCGCATCGTCATGGACATCAAGACGTCGGCGGAATCGATTGCGTCGGCGGCGGGCGAAATCGCGCAGGGCAACCTCGATCTCTCGCAACGCACCGAAGAGCAGGCCGCCTCGCTCGAACAGACTGCCGCGAGCATGGAGCAATTGACGTCGACGGTGAAGGCGAACACGGACAACGCGCGTCAGGGCAGCACGCTCGCGGGCACGGCGTCGCAGACGGCGGCGTCGGGCGGCGATGTGGTGCGCCGCGTCGTCAGCACGATGGAGGATATTTCGTCGAGTTCGTCGAAGGTGGGCGAGATCATCGCCGTGATCGAGGGCATTGCGTTTCAGACCAATATTCTCGCGCTCAATGCGGCGGTCGAGGCCGCGCGCGCGGGCGAGGAAGGGCGCGGCTTCGCGGTCGTGGCGGGCGAGGTGCGCACGCTCGCGCAGCGCAGCGCCGGGGCCGCGAAGGAAATCAAGGAACTGATCGAAACGTCGGCTTCGTTCGTGCGCAATGGTTCGGCGCTCGTGCAGGACGCGGGCCAAACCATGCACGAAGTCGTGCGTTCGGTGCAGCGCGTGACCGACATCATGGGCGAAATTACCTCGGCCTCGGTCGAGCAGACCACGGGCATCGAGCAGGTCAACACGGCGGTGACGCAGATGGACGAGGTCACGCAACAGAATGCGGCCCTCGTCGAGCAGGCGAGCGCCGCCGCGCAGGCGATGGCCGATCAGGCCGAAACGCTGCGCGCGACGGTCGCGATCTTCAAGGTGGATGGCGCGTCAGCAATTCGATGAAACCGCGCTTCAATGAAAACGCTTAGGCACCCGAAACATATCCGCCGTCGACTGGCAAGGTCGCACCGGTGATGAACGCCGCGCCCGGCGAAGCCAGAAACAGCGTGGCGCCCACGAGATCCTCGGCTTCGCCCCAGCGCTTGAGCGCGCTGCGGGCGGCGATCTTCTGCGCGGCGGCCGGCGACTCCCAGAGCGGACGCGTCATATCGGTGCGATGGTAGCCCGGCGCAATCGCGTTCACGCGCACGCCCGCTGCGCCGAACGCATGCGCGAGCGAACGCGTGAGGCCGAGCACGCCCGTCTTGCTCGCGCAATACGCGGGCACTTCGACATCGGCGAGATAGCTGAGCATCGACGCGACGTTGATCACGCAGCCTTTCGTGCGTTCGAGTTGCGGGCGTAGCGCCATCGACAGACGCATCGCCGCCGTGAGGTTCACGTCGAGCACTTCGCGAAATACGTCGTCGCGGTATTCGTCGAACGGACGCGCCACGCCCGCCGCATTCACGAGCACGTCGAGCGTTTCCGTTTGCGCCGCGAAATCCTGAATCGCCTGTGCATCGCGCACGTCGAGCTGCGCGAAGCGGATCGCAGAGAGCGTCGTGTCCGCGCGCAGCGTGTCGAGTTTCGCGGCCGAGCTGCCGGTTGCGATCACGCGCGCGCCGAGCGACGCGAAGCCGTCGGCGATCGCGAGTCCGATGCCGCTGGTCGCGCCCGATACCAGCACGGTGCGGCCGTCGAACAGGCCGGGGCGAAAGGCGTGCAGTTCCTGCTTTTGCGTCGTGATCATTCGGTATCCTGATGTTGGTGATGGAAATCGAATCGCGCGGCATACGCATCCATCGCCTTGAGCGCGGCGACGACCATCGCCGGTTCGACCGGGTAAGGTTCGTTATGGATGATCTCGCCCGCGCGGCAGGCACGCGCCGCGACAATCTCAAGCGCAGCGGTATCGGCGACATCGACGTTGATTTGATGCAGGCGCGTGGGCAGTCCGACCGCGCGGCAGAAGGCGAAAACGCGCCGACGTTCTTCGTCGGGCACCGTCGAGAGGAACAGCGAGGCGAGCACGCCGATCGCCACTTTTTCGCCGTGCAGCAGATTGTGCGACGAGGGCAGATCGGCGAGGCCATGGTGGATCGCATGCGCCGCCGCCACGCCGCCCGATTCGAAGCCGATGCCCGAGAGCAGCACGGTGGCTTCGAGCGTGGCGTCGAAGTCGGGCGTGACGAGCTGGGCGCGGCAGTCGGCGACGGCTTGCGGCGCGTGCGCGAACAGCATGTCGCGGCACAGACGGGCGGCCTCGAAGGCGAGCGCGGTGCCGCGTCCGCCGCACAGATTGCGCGCGTAGGCGCGGCGGCAGGCGTCGGCTTCGTAGTAGGTGGCCAGCGCGTCGCCGATGCCCGCGATGAAGAAGCGCGCGGGCGCGCGCACGATCACGGCGGTGTCGAGCAGCACGAGATCGGGATTGCGGCGCACGAAGCGGTCGCGGACCACGCGGCCTGCCTCGTCGTAGATCACGGCGAGCGCGCTGCACGGCGCGTCGGACGCCGCGATGGTCGGCACGCAGACGAACGGCAGGCGCAGGTCGTCGGCGGCGGCGCGGCCGGTGTCGATCACCTTGCCGCCGCCGAACGACACCACGATGTCCGCGCCGCTCGAACGGATCCAGTCGGCGGTGTCCGCGACGGCGCGCTCGGTGCAGGCGGCGTCCACCGCGCGCACTTGCAGCGCGACTTTGTCGGCGCGCGCGAGCGACGGTTCGAGCAGGCTCGCGACATTGCGGTCGACGAGACAGGCGGCGCGCGTGCCGAGCCGCGCGAGTTCGGCGTCGAGCGTGTCGAGCGCGCCCGCGCCCTGGACGTAGCGCGAGGGAAAGATACTGGTTTTCAGCATGATCGTGGCGAGGTCGAAGGTGGAAGGGAGAGGCCGAGCGCGGCGGCGAGTTCGCTGGCGCTGCGCACGAGTTGAACCTGCGGCGGGAACAGCGCGACGTGGGCTTCTTCCGCGGGCCAGCCGAGCACGCGCATGCCCGCCGCGAGCGCGGCCTGGGCGCCGGTCGGGCTGTCTTCCACGGCGACGGCGTCGCGTGCGTCCACGTCGAGCAAATATGCGGCGCGCAGATAGGACTCGGGATCGGGCTTGCCGCGGCGCACGTCGTTGGCGCTCACGGAAACGAGTTCGGGCGCTTGCAGCCCGAGCGCGTTCAGATTCGCTTCGAGCAGCATGCGTCCCGCGTTCGAGACGATCGCCTGACGCAGCCCGGCGGCCTGCGCGGCGCGCCAGACTTCCAGCGCACCGGGCCGCGGCACGAGATGCCGCGCCTCGGCCACATAATGCGCGGCGCGAAACGCCGACCAGTCCGCGAAACCGGTTTCGATGCCGAAGCGCTCTTGCACGATGCGGTGCACGGCTTTGCCGGTCTGCCCGAACATCAGCGGATGCAGTTCGTCGCCCGCGATCACGCCGTTGTGCGCGAGCGCGGCGATCAGCGTGCGCATGTGGAGCGGTTCGCTGAGCGCGAGCGTGCCGTCCATGTCCCAGAGGACCGCGCGCGGCGATGTGCCGGTGTGTGTGCTCATGCGCGTTCTCCTTGCAGCGCGTCGAGTTCGTCGTAGAACTGCTGCGCGTTCACGTAGAGCCGTTCGAACAGCGGCATCATGCGGTCGTAGAGATCGCTCGCGCGCGGGTCGGGCTGCACTTCGCGCTCGAAGCGCACGAACTTGCGCACGGCGTCGCCGAGCGTGGCGAATTGGCCCGATGCGGTCGCCGCAAGCAGCGCGCAGCCGATCACGCCGCATTCGACTTCGGCGGGCACGAGGATCGGCGTGCGATACATGCTCGCCTTGATGTCGAGCCACAGTGCGGCCTTCGCGCCGCCGCTCGCCGCCACCAGACGTTCGATCGGCACGCCTTCTGGCTGGATCATCTGCATATGGCGGCGCACGCCGAACGCCACGCCTTCGAGCACCGCGCGATGCAGATGCGCGAGTCCATGCCGCGCCGCGATGCCGAAGAACTGCGCGCGCGAATTCGGATGATCGCCGAAACGTTCGCCGGTCAGATAGGGCAGGAAAAACAGACCTTCCGCGCCGACCGGCGCTTCGGCGGCCTTGCGCGCGACGGCTTCGTACGAGAGCGTGTTTTCGTGGAACGCGCGACGCGCCCAGCGCATCGCGTCGCCACCGGAGTCGAGCAGCGTGAAGCGGCCCCACAAGCCTTCGCAGGTGGCCACGTTCGAGACTTCCGGATGCAGCATGGGCGTGTCGGCGATCACCGTGATGATCGACGAGGTGCCGGTGATATCGGAGGCGAGGCCCGGTTCGTAGACGCCCGAGCCGAGCACCGAAGCCGGATAGTCCGCCGCGCCCACCAGCACGGGCGTGCCTTCGCGCAGACCGGTCGCGGCGGCGGCGGCGCGCGTCACGTGGCCGAGCAGCGCTTGCGGCGCGCGAATCGGCGGCATCTTGCGGATGTCGAGACCGAGTTCGTCGAACATCGCCGGCGACCAGGCGCGCGTTTGCGGGTCCATCAGGAACATCATCGACGCGTCGCTCCAGTCGCACGCGCGCTCGCCGGTCAGGCGGAAGTTCACGTAGTCCTTCGGCATGAAAACGGTGGACGCGCGCGCGTAGGCGTCGGGTTCGTGATCGCGGATCCACTGGAGCTTGAACGCGGGCCACGCGGCCGTGGGCGGATTCGCGGTGCGCGCGAGGTAGTCGTGGCGTTCGTGCAGGCGGTCGGCGCTACGGTAGCGCGCGCGGAACGCGTCGACCTGCGCGGCCGAGCGCTTGTCGTTCCAGAGCGGCGCGGCGTCGCGCGTGAGTTCGCCGTCGGCGTCGATCAGCACGGTGCCGTGCATTTGCCCGCACGCGCAGATCGCCGCGATCTGCTGCGCGGCGCCGGGCTCGGCGGCGAGCACTTCGCGGATCGCCTCGACCGCGCCCGCCCACCAGTCGAGCGGGCGCTGTTCGGACCAGCCGTAGCGCGGCACGATCTGTTCGTGCTCGCGCGCGGCGAGGCGGCGGATCTTGCCGCTGGCGTCGACGAGCGCGGCGCGCACGCTGCCGGTGCCCACGTCGATCGCAAGGTAAGGGGTTGTCTCCATCATCGTTCTATGTGTTCGGGTCGCGAGGGAAGCGTGATGCCTGTCGGTCGAATCGACAGGCTAACCGCTTTGCCGTGGGTCCGTCTGTGCGTTTGCGCGGATACGCCAGGTGCATTGCGTGCGCGCGCGATAGAGCGCGAGCGCGCCGCGCTCCGCGACGATGCGCGTGTCGATCACGGCGGGATCGAGCGTGTTGAAGTCGAACAGGCCATGATGATGCGCGATCATCGCGCGCACGCCCGCATGCTTGCAGAGCGCCACGGCTTCGTCGAGCGTGAAGTTGCCCGGCACGCCGTTGCCGCTGCGTTCGTCGTCGCGGCCGTTCACGGGCAGCAGCGCGAGATGCGGCTGCAAGGCCGCCACGTTTTCATGCAGACCGTCGTACGGCACGCAGTCGCCCGAGTGATACACGCGCACGCCCGCCACGTCGATCACATAGCCGAGCCACGGATGGCGGCCCTGATCGTCCACATCGAGCGTTTCGTGCGCGGACGGCACCGGCGCGATCCGCACGCCCGGCAGCGGCTCCACGCGCTCGCCCGCATCGACGGGAATCAGGCGCGTAACATCCACGCCACAGCGCTTGACGGCTTCGTCAAGCGTGGCGGCGGGCACCACGAAACGCAGCTTCGGAAAGCGCCGGGCGAGCGGCTGGAGCGTGTCCGGGTCCATGTGGTCGGTGTGACGGTGCGTGCACAGCACGAGGTCCACGTGCTCGAAATCTTCGGGCGCGACCGGCGCGGCCATCATGCGCCGGTGCGGATAACGCGTGCCCTGATACTTGCGCGCGAGCGAATCGGAGAGATACGGATCGATCAGCAGACGCAAGCCCGCGCCCTCGATCACGAAGCCCGCCTGGCCGAGCCAGTTCAGCGCGACGCCGCCCGCGGGCGGCGCGGGCGTGAACGGCTTCGCGGCAGGCCGCGTGCGCGCCGCGAGTTGCGCGGCGAGCGGCATCTCGAAGGTATCGACGTCGATCGACAGCATGGCGGCGCTCATCGTTACCAGCACACGTAACCGCCGTCGGCGAGCACGATCGAACCGGTCATCAGGCTCGCGGCCTCGCTGGCGAGAAACAGCACCACGGAGGCGACTTCGTCGACGCGGCCGAGCCGGTTCATCGGCGTGCCGCCGACCCAGTGGCGATACATCTCCGGGTCGTCGTAGACGTACTTGTTCATTTCGGTGTCGATATACGTGGGCGCGACCGCGTTCACGCGCACGCCGCGCGCGCCCCATTCGGCGGCGAGCGAGCGCGTGAGGTGATGCACGCCCGCCTTCGACGCGTTGTAGTTCGCCTGTTCCTGCGGCCGGTTGACGACGAAACCCGACATCGAACCGACGTTCACGATGCTGCCGCCGCCGTGTTCGAGCATGCTCTTGCCGAACGCGCGGCAGCAGCGGAACACGCCGTTGAGATTCACGTCGATGACGCGGTCCCAGACTTCGTCGCTCATGGTTTCGGCGGGATGGTTCGAAATGGCGATGCCCGCGTTGTTCACGAGCACGTCCACGCGGCCGTGGCGCGCGATCACGGCGTCGTGCACGCGCTGCACGGCGGCCGCGTCGGTCACGTCGAGCCGTTCGCTTTCGACCTGCGCGCCTGCGGCCGTGAGCTTCGCGACGGCTTCGTCGAGCGCGCCCTGATGCATGTCCGTGAGCACCACGCGCGCGCCCGCTTGCGTCAGCGCTTCGGAGATGGCGAAGCCGATGCCGCGCGCGGCGCCGGTCACGACGGCGAGCTTGCCGTCGAGGCGGAATTTGTCGAGATACATCGTCGATCCTTCGGTTCAGTGTCGGTTCGGTGGTCGTTCTTGATCAGGCGAGCGGTCTGGCGGGCGCCGGCTTGCCCGCCGCGGCGGCGATGCGGCAGATTTCGTCGAAGTCCGGGCCGCGCGTCGGAATGTCGATATGAAACACCTCGGCGATCACGCGCGTCCAGCCATAAATGAAGTAGGTCCAGCCGTCCTCGACCTGCAAGGCGCGCGCGCTTTGCTGGGCGCGCGCCTGATCGAGAAACACCAGCTCGCCGCGATAGTTCAGATCCCAGGCGATGGCGCGCTCGGGAAACACGCCCGCGTTCGTGAGCGGCGAACCGGGCGCATCCTTGCCGAGCCCCGTCGCGTTGATGACGAGCGCGCCCGGCGAGAGCCGCGCGAGCACGGCGTCGTTGTCCTGCGGGAGCGGCGCGACGACGTACTCGCACGGCACGCCCAGATGCAGCTCGCGGTGAATCCGCTCGATTTCCTCCAGACGCGCCGCCGAGCGGTTCGAGACGATCACGCGCGACGGCCGGTTCGCGCCCCAGCTCGCCTGCATCAGATGCCAGGTGAGGGCGATGGTCGACCCGCCCGCGCCCATCGAAAACACTTCCGCGCCGGTGCGCGCGAAATGCTCGGGCGGCAGAAAGCCGTCGAGCGCGAGGCCGGAGGTGATCGGGTCCTTCGCGTGGCAGACGAACTTGCCGTCGCGCTTCGAAAGACAACTGGTCTCGCCCATGATGCGCGCGTGCGGATCGATCTCGTCGAAGAGATCCTCGCAGGCCGCGTACAGGTCGATCTTGTGCGTGGTCACGAGCGCGCCGAGCGACAGCGGATCGTCGCGCAGAAACTCGACGGCCTCGTGGTACGCCTCGCGGCTCGCGTGCAGCGGAAAGTCGATGCCTTTCATTTCGACGTCGCCGAGGCCGAGATGGCGCGCCCATTCCGGGAACACGCGCATGATCGAACTCTGCGCGGTGGTCACGCCGATGAAGTAGAAGGTCGGTTTGGTGGCGGCGGTGTAGCTCATCGGGCTTGCTCCGTTTCGTTGCGGCGCGCGACCAGCGCCTCGATTTCCGCGAGCGTGCGTGCGCGCCATTCGGGATTCGGCTCGCTGCGCCAGCCGCGCTCTTTGTCCTCGACGATGCGCAGGCGCATGCCGTTCGAGCGCTCGATGATTTCGTAGTCCTGGCCCGAATCGGCCGGATAGCAGAACAGCATCACGAAGTCGCCCTGACCGAGATTGACCGAGCGGTGAATCCAGCGCGGCGGCACGTAGCAGACGGTGTTCGCGCGGATCTCCACGATGCGCGTTTCGCCGTCGGGCGCTTCCATCAGCATCAGGCCGTGGCCTTTGAGGCCGAAATACAGCTCCGGGCGGTCGATGTTCGCGTGGATGTGTCCGCGCGTCATGAAGAACTCCTTGCCCACCTTGCCCGCGCTCATGCGCGTCACGCCCGTGATGAGGTCGCCCGGCTCCGCGTTGGGCCGATGGTCGGTGACTTCGTAGACGACTTCGTCCGCGCGCGCGGCGGCCAGCGCGTCGAACGCGGCGGCGTCGGCGTACAGACCGGCGAGATCGCCAAGCCGTTTCTGATAGTGCGAATCCGTACCGGTCATCAGACCCGTCTCCAGATTCACGTCGAACGAACGGGGTTCCGGCCATTGCATGGTGCTTCTCTCCCTGAAAGTGTGTCGATGCCAAAACGTTAGTATTGGTGATGATATAGTTTGTGAAACAAACGAACACTCGGGTTTTCACTAGGGTTAAACGTGTGTTTTGCAAATATAATGGCAGCAACACTATCGTTAATGCATCTCGGGTAGGAGGCAGATCCCATGCAAGATCAGGCTGAAGAAGCGCGCCGCGAGGCAGTGGTCGCGGCATTGCGCGAGGCGCTCGGCGCCGCCGTGGTCAGCCTGCCGGCCGACTTCGCCGGCCGCCGTCACGCCGACTCCAGCCGCATGCCGTGCGCGGAGCCCATCGCGCTGCTGCGGCCGCGCACGACCGAACAGGTATCGAAGGCGTTGAGCATCTGTCACGCGCACCATCAGCCGGTGGTCACGCAGGGCGGCCTCACGGGGCTCGCGGGCGGCGCGTGCATGCTGGGCGGCGAAGTGGCGCTGAGTCTCGAACTGATGAACGCGATCGAGGAAATCGATCCGGTCAGCGCGACCATGACCGTGCAGGCGGGCACGCCGTTGCAGACCGTGCAGGAAGCCGCCGACGCGGCCGGTTTCATGTTCCCGCTCGACCTCGGCGCGCGCGGCAGCGCGACGATCGGCGGCAATCTGGGCACCAATGCGGGCGGCAACCGCGTGATCCGCTACGGGATGATGCGCGAGCAGGCGCTCGACGTCGAAGCCGTGCTCGCGGACGGCAGCGTGGTCGGCGGCCTGCGCAAGATGATCAAGAACAACACGGGCTACGACCTGCGCGATCTGCTGATCGGCAGCGAAGGCACGCTCGGCGTCATGACGCGCGCCGTTCTGCGGCTGCGGCCCAAACCGCGCGCCGTCTCGACCGCGTGGTGCGGTCTGCCCGACTACGACAGCGTGACCACGCTGCTGCGGCTCGCGCAGGAACGCCTGCCCGCGGGCGTATCCGCTTTCGAGGTGATGTGGCCGGGTTATTACGATTTCGTGCTGTCGCGCCTGCCGGAACTGCGCGCGCCGCTCGAAGGCCGTCACGCGTTCTACGTGTTGCTCGAAAGCAGCGGCGCGGATCCGCAGAGCCAGAACGACGTCTTCGAAGCCTTCCTCGCCGACATGCTCGAAGCCGGCACGCTGAGCGACGCCGCACTGGCCGCCAACGAGGCGCACGCCGCCGCGTTCTGGGCGATCCGCGATGCGCCCGGCGAATACGGCCGCTTTATTCCTGGCCGCGTGTCGTTCGACGTGAGCTTTTCGGTCGCGCAGGTCGGACTCGCGGCGCAGCGCTGCGAAGCGCGTCTGCGCGAACACTGGCCCAACGCGACAATCCTCATCTACGGCCATCTCGGCGACGGCAATCTGCACATCGTCGTGCACGAGCCGGACTGGCCCGCGAGCGCCGCCGCCGAGGTCAAGCGCGTGGTCTATGGCGTGACGGGCGAGCTGGGCGGCTCGGTGTCGGCGGAGCACGGCATCGGCACCAAGAAGCTCGAGGTGCTCGCGCTCTCGCGCACGCCCGCCGAACTCGCCGCGATGCGCGCGGTGAAGGCCGCGCTCGATCCGCGCGGCATCCTGAATCCTGGCAAGTTGTTCCTTGAGTCAACGCCCACGATGCAGTTGAAGTAGCGCCGGCGCGTTCGTGCCGGTTCAATACGTGACACACCTAAAAGAGGAGGAGACATGTCGCGTCTCATGCAGAAGTTGCTGTGCGTAGCCGCGTTCGCCACGGCGGGCATTCTG
The DNA here is from genome assembly GCF_014171495.1 of Paraburkholderia tropica. Taxonomy (NCBI): domain Bacteria; kingdom Pseudomonadati; phylum Pseudomonadota; class Betaproteobacteria; order Burkholderiales; family Burkholderiaceae; genus Paraburkholderia; species Paraburkholderia tropica. The sequence goes on along the minus strand of NZ_CP049136.1, from coordinate 387,028 downwards.
GCCGCAGCCCCGGCGTTCGCCGCCGACAAGATCAAGGTCGGCATTTCGATGAAGGTGCTCAACGCGCCGTATTTCGCCGCGGCGATGGAGTCGGCCAAGGCGCGCGCGACCGAACTGGGCGCGGACGTCATCGTCGCCGATGCGCAGGGCAAGATGGGCAAGCAGATTTCGGACGTCGAGGATCTCGTCACGCGCGGCGTCAAAGTGCTGCTGATCGATCCCGCCGATCCGGAAGCGCTGGTGGGCGCCGTCAACGCCGCAAGCGCGGCGGGCGTGAAGGTGGTCGTGTTCGACAGCACGCTCAACGAGAAGGCCAATTACCTGACGCTCGTGCAGTCGTCGAACAGCCAGAACGGCGCGCTGGTGGGCCGCTGGGTCGTCGACAACATGGGCGACAAGCCGCTGAAGATCGCGCTGATTTCCGGTGAGAAAGGCAATCCGGTTGGCCGCGAACGCCGCGACGGCGTGCTCTCGGGCATCGTCGAGGCGCAGCTCGAAAAGACCGGCAAGTCGAATCTGCAGATCGTCGGCCAGGGCTGGGGCAACTGGTCCGATGAAGGCGGGCTGAAGGCGATGGAGGATCTGCTGGTCGCCAACAAGGACATCAACATGGTCCTGAGCGAGAACGACAGCATGCTGCTCGGCGCGCGCCGCGCGATCCAGAGCGCGAACCGCGACGGCATCACGCTGGTCGCGGCCGCCGACGGCCAGAAGGAAGCGCTCGCGCTGATCAAGCAGGGCAAGTACGGCGTGACCGCGCTCAACGATCCGGCGCTCGTCGCGCGCACCGCGGTCGATATCGGCATGAAGGCCGCGAAGGGCCAGGCCGTGAATGTGCCGAAGGTCTCGTACACGCCGCCGGTCGCCATCTCGAAGAGCAACGTCGACAAGTACTACAACCCGAAGGCGATTTTCTAAGGCGTTTCGTTCGCCGGCTTTTTTCGACGTATGCGCGCGCCCGCCGGACGCCGGGCGCGCGCCTGAGTGGAGACAGTTCAATGATTCCGTTCATCGCACTAACGGGCATCGACAAGCGGTTCGGCGGCATTCACGCAATCGAGAACATCGATTTCGATGTCCGCAGCGGTGAAGTCCATGCGCTCGTCGGCGAAAACGGCGCGGGCAAATCGACGCTCATGCGCGTGATCGGCGGCGGCCATCAGCCCGACGCCGGCAGCATCAGCGTGCAGGGCCGGGCGATGGTGCTGCGCAATCCCCACGCGGCGCTCGCCGAAGGCATCGCCGTGATTCATCAGGAGACGGCGCTCGCGCCCGATCTGTCCGTGGCCGAGAACGTGTTTCTCGGCGCCTTGCCCGCCGTGATCGACTGGCGCACGCTGCGCGCGAAGGCGCGCGCGCTGATCGAAAGCCTCGGCTTCGAGATCGATCCGGCGGCGCTGGTCGGCACGCTCTCGGCGGCGCAATGCCAGGTGATCGAGATCGCCAAGGCGCTGTCCGGCGAACTCAAGCTGCTCGTGCTCGACGAACCGACCGCCGCGCTCGCGCCGTCGGACGCGGACCGTCTGCTCGACATCGTGCGCTCGCTGCGTGCGCGCGGCGTGGGCATCGTCTATATCTCGCACCGGCTCGAAGAAGTGTTCGCGATTGCCGACCGCATCACCGTGCTGAAAGACGGCCGTCGCGTCGATACCGTGACGCCCGCCGATATTTCGCGCGACGAACTGATCCGCAAGATGGTCGGGCGCCCGCTTTCGGTGCTGTTTCCCGAGCGCAAGGCGCAGACCGGCGCGGTCGTGCTGAAGGTGGACGGCCTGTCGCGCGGCGAGGCCGTGCGCGACGTGTCGTTCAGTTTGCGCGCGGGCGAAGTGGTCGGACTCGGCGGGCTGATCGGCTCGGGCCGCACCGAAGTCGCGCGCCTGATTTTCGGCGCGGATCGCGCGGACGCGGGCACGATCGAACTGAAAGGCAAACGCCTGAACGTACGCACGCCGATGGCGGCCGTGCGCGCCGGTATCGGCCTCGTGCCCGAGGATCGCAAGGGCCAGGGCGCGGTGCTGTCGATGCCGATCCGCATCAACGCGACGCTGGCTTCGCTCAAGTCGGTCAGCGCGCCAGGCGGCTTTCTCGCGTTCGGCCGCGAACGCGGCTACGTGGCGCACCTGATGGACGCGCTGCGCATCAAGGCGCGTTCGATGGACGCCGACGTGTCGACGCTGTCGGGCGGCAATCAGCAGAAAGTCGTGCTCGCGAAATGGTTTCATGCGGACGGCGATCTCATCATTCTCGACGAACCCACGCGCGGCGTGGACGTGGGCGCGAAGGTCGAAATCTACACGCTCATCAACCAGCTCGCGGAGCGCGGCAAGGCGGTGCTTGTGATCTCGTCCGAGCATCAGGAATTGATGGGTCTGTGCGACCGCATCATGGTGATGGGCGAGGGGCGGATTCGCGGCGAATTGCAACCGGACGACTACAGCGAGGAAGCGATTCTCGCGCTGTCGCTGCGGCGCGATCCCGGCGAAACGCATGGCGATCCGCACGGTGAACTGCCGGGTGATCCGCACGCGAGCCAGCAGGCCGGCGCGCGCGACGGCGCCACGCTCATGCACGGTTGACGCCGCCCACGCGCGTCGAAACAGACAGTCATATCAGATTGCATAGATTGGACAGATTGGAGACACCCATCATGAATCCCAGCGCCACCACTCCGAACACGCGTCAGCGCCAGGCCAGCAACTGGCAGCATCTCTGGCAAACGGCGCGCCGCTTCAACACGGTCGCGATTCTCCTCGTACTGGTTGTGGCCGCATCGTTTATTTCCGACGACTTCTTTTCCGCGCCGAATCTGTCGAACATCACGCGCCAGGTCGCGGGCGTGGGCATCATGTCGGTCGGCATGCTGCTCGTGGTGCTCACGGGCGGCATCGACCTGTCGGTCGGCTCGGTGGCGGCGCTTGGCAGCGTGCTGTCGGCGATGCTGATTCCCGAGCATGGCCTCGGGTTCGCGCTGGCGGCGGCGCTCGTGACGGGCGGCCTGTGCGGGCTCGTCTCGGGCGTGCTGGTGGCATTCTGCCGCCTCACGCCGTTCGTGGTGACGCTCGCGATGATGACCGTGGCGCGCGGCATCGCCATGATCGTCTCGAACGGCTCGCCCATTCTCGTCGACGACGCCGGCCAGGCGCTGCTCGACTTCGGCCGCCACAGCTATCTCGGCATTCCCGGCCCGACGCTGGTGATGCTGATCGTGTTCGTGGCGGGCGGCGTCGCGCTCGGCCGCATGCGCGCGGGCCGCGTGGTGCGCGCGATCGGCTCGAACGAGGAAGCGGTGCGGCTCTCCGGCGTGCCGGTCGCGCGCCATATTCTGGGCACCTACGTCTGCTCGGGCGCGCTGGCCTCGCTGGCGGGCATCATCTCGACGGCGCGCGCCAGCGTGGGCGCGCCGACCGTGGGCGTGGGCGACGAGCTGACCGTGATCGCCGCCGTGGTGATCGGCGGGGCGAGCCTCGCGGGCGGCAAGGGCGGCGTGCTCAACACGCTGATGGGCGTGCTGATTCTGGGCGTGATCGGCAACATCATGAATCTCGCGAGCGTGCCGGGCTATCACCAGCAGGTCGTGATGGGCGCGATCATCGTCGCGGCGGTGCTGATGCAGCAGGGCGCGGGCTTCTGGCGGCGCTGGATCTTCCGCTAAACTCCTCTTCTGGCGCGCCGCGAACCGAACCGCGATGCACGGCGCGCCGGATTGCAGGACCCTGGCTCCGCGCCCGTACGTCAAGGAAGGAAATCTCGCGTGCCCGATTACAACATCCTCGAAGTGATTGACCGCGCCCGGCCGAATTTGCGGCGCGGCAGCCGGCAGGTCGCCGATTACATTCTGGAAAACGTTCACTCCATCGCGGAGCTGAGCCTGTCCGAACTCGCGCGCCTCGCGCAGGTGAGCGAGCCGACGGTGCTGCGTTTTTGCACGACGATCGGCTGCAACGGCTTCAAGGACTTCAAGATCCGCGCGGTGCAGAGCCTCGCGCTCGGCGCGCCCGCCACGCATTCGGTGCTGTCCGGCGCGGATACGCCCGAAACCGTGGCCACGAAGATTTTCGATTACACGATCACGAGCCTCGACTGGGCGCGCAAGAAGCTCGACTTCGAGGCGATCGGGCGCGCGGTCGATCTGCTGGCGGCGGCTTCTCGCATCGAATTTTTCGGTTTTGGCGCATCGGGCATCGTGGCGCTGGACGCGCAGCAGAAGTTTCCGCTGTTCGGCGTGCCGTGCGTGGCGCATCAGGATTCGCATCAGCAGTTCATTGCCGCTTCGATGCTGAAACCGGGCGACGCCGTGGTGGCGATTTCCAACACGGGCGCGACGCGCTCGCTCATCGAAGTCGCGCGCACGGCGAAAGAGCGCGGCGCGCATGTGGTGGTGATCACCGGTTCGCACGGGCCGTTGACGCGCTATTGCGATGTGGCCGTGGTGGCGGAGACGCTTGAAAACACCGACGTCTACACGCCGACTACGTCGCGGCTGGCGGCGCTGGTGATCGTGGATATTCTGTCCACCAGCGTCGCGCTGAAAAAGGGCGAGGCTCACGCGCGCGACGTGCAGGACATGAAACGCCATCTCGCCGATATGCGGACCTCCGGCGTGATCTGATTTTCCGTGGCTGGCGATGGCTCTTTTTTTGAGCGATCGTCCGATCTTATTGATTAGCTATCCGTACGATATGAAGATTATTGTCGCTGTGAAACGCGTGGTCGATTACAACGTGAAGGTTCGTGTGAAGTCGGACGGCACGGGCGTGGATGTGGCGAACGTCAAGATGTCGATGAATCCGTTCGATGAAATCGCGGTCGAGGAAGCGGTGCGCTTGAAAGAAGCGGGCATCGCGACGGAAGTGATTGCGGTTTCTGCTGGCGTTTCGCAGGCGCAGGAAACGCTGCGCACGGCACTGGCGATTGGCGCGGATCGCGCGGTGCTGATCGAATCGAATGAGGAATTGCAACCGTTGGCTGTTGCGAAGCTTTTGAAAGCGCTCGTCGATAAAGAGCAGCCTTCGCTGGTAATTCTCGGCAAACAAGCCATCGACGACGATTCGAATCAGACCGGTCAGATGCTTGCCGCTTTGGCGGATCTGCCGCAAGCGACGTTTGCTTCGAAAATCACGGTTGCGGATGGCAAGGCGACGGTGGCGCGTGAAGTCGATGGCGGCGCGGAAACCTTGGCTTTGATATTGCCCGCTGTCGTGACGACGGATTTGCGTTTGAACGAGCCGCGCTACGTCACGCTTCCCAACATCATGAAGGCGAAGAAGAAGCCGCTCGAAACGATCACGCCGGAAGATCTCGGCGTGGATGTCGCTCCGCGTTTGAAGACGCTGAAAGTTTCGGAACCGCCCAAGCGCAGCGCAGGCGTGAAAGTGCCTGACGTGAAAACGCTGGTCGAAAAGCTGAAGACCGAAGCCAAGGTGCTGTGAGGAGCGAATTGAAAATGACGAACCTGGTAATTGCAGAACACGACAATCAGTCGATTAAAGCCGCAACGCTGAACACGATTGCAGCGGCGCAGAAAATCGGCGGCGATGTGCATGTGCTGATTGCTGGCCACAACGCGAAAGCGGCTGCGGATGCAGCGGCGAAAATCGTCGGCGTTTCTAAGGTGCTCCTCGCCGATGCGCCGCAACTCGAACACAGTCTCGCGGAAAACGTTGAAGCGACGGTGCTTTCCTTAGCGAAGAACTACTCGCATATTCTCGCGCCTGCTACGGCAAGCGGTAAAAACGTTACGCCGCGTATTGCCGCCAAGCTCGACGTTGCGCAGATCAGCGATATCACTGCTGTCGTTAGTGCCGATACGTTCGAGCGTCCGATTTACGCTGGCAATGCGATTGCGACGGTGCAATCGCAAGACGCGATCAAGGTCATCACCGTTCGCACCACGGCGTTCGACGCGGTCGCTGCGGAAGGCGGCAACGCATCGGTAGAAAAAATCGAAGCGGCAGCGGATAACGGCAAAGCGCAATTCGTCAATCGCGAAGTCACGAAACTCGATCGCCCCGAACTCACCAGCGCAAAGATTATCGTGTCAGGCGGACGCGGTCTGGGCAGCGGCGAAAACTACACCAAAGTGCTTGAGCCGCTCGCGGACAAACTCAACGCAGCACTCGGCGCATCGCGCGCGGCGGTGGACGCAGGCTACGTGCCGAACGATTATCAGGTCGGTCAAACCGGCAAGATCGTCGCGCCGCAGCTTTACGTCGCCATCGGTATTTCAGGCGCGATTCAACATCTCGCGGGCATGAAAGATTCGAAGGTGATCGTCGCGATCAACAAGGACGAGGAAGCGCCGATTTTCACCGTAGCCGACTACGGTCTCGTCGGCGATCTGTTCAGCGTGGTGCCGGAACTCGTTGCGTTGACCTGAGCGCCATCACGCGTAATCTTCAGCGGCCCTGCTTCTCGACAGCAGGGCCGCACCGCTTGCGCACCTACACGGTTCGCAACATTCCCCCGTCCACGAAATACGTGGACCCCACGCTGTAACTCGCGCGCTCCGAGCACAGAAACACGACGAAATCGGCCAGTTCCTCGGGCGAAGCAAAGCGCTGAATGGGCGCGTGCTCGTTCGCGACCTGCTGCAGATAGCCTTCCCAGTCGCCGCCCGTTTCGCTGCTCAGTTGTTTGGCCGTCTTGATCCAGTCCGGCGTGAGCACGAGCCCCGGATTGATGGTATTGACGCGAATATTGTCGCTCACCACTTCATTCGCGAGCGTCTTCGAAAACATCATCAGCGCGGCTTTCGTGACGTTGTAAATGGGCTCGTAGCCCAAAGGCTGCGTGGCGCAGATCGAAGCGTTGTGCAGGATCGCGCCGCCGCCGCGCTGCTTCATCAGCGGCACAAGCCCGCGCGCGAGGCGCACGGCGGCCATCACGTGCAGTTCCCAGTACGCTTGCCATTTGTCGTCGGGAGCGGTCATGATCGTTTCGTTGCTGCCCGTGCCCGCGTTGTTGAACAGAATGTCCGCACCGCCGAAGGCGTCAGTCGTGGCGTCGACGAGTTGCGTCACGCCTTCGACCGTTGCGATATCGCACGCAACCGGTACGGCCTGAATGCCGTGCCGTTCGGCGAGCGATTGCGCCGCGGTTTCCAGACGTTCGCGCTGACGCGCGGCGAGCACGAGATGTGTCCCCTCGGCCGCGAAACGGTCCGCGACCGCAAGACCAATGCCGACACTCGCGCCGGTAATGACCGCGACCTTTCCACGCAGTTTCAAATCCATCGCTCGCTCCTGAATGCTGTGAATGGGTGTGATTGGCGTGCTTCGCCATGCCCGCATTTTGCTATCGCTCTATGCAGAACAGCGCACTATTGCGACGCTTATTAAACATTATCATTTGTAATGATGTTTGAGTTCAGTAGCGTGTGATTTCACGTATACACCTATGTAACGATAGCAATACTATCGTTATTCTGCGCTTGCACAGTCGTCGAAAATTCGCGCCAGCGTGCGTGCGGAAGGCAGTAAGTGTTGTCGTGACGATGTGAATCGCAATCCAGCCAAGCAAAACAAATAAACAGGAAAGTGCGTCATGAGACTACGAAATGTGTTGATGGCCGCGCTCGTTTGCGCAGTGTGCGCCGGTCATGCTTTTGCTGCCGACAAACTCAAGGTCGGCATTTCCATGAAGGTGTTGAACGCGCCGTATTTCTCGGCGGCCATGCAAGCCGCGAAAGCGCGTGTGGTGGAACTCGGCGGCGAGCCGATCGTTACCGATGCGCAGGGCACGATGCAGAAGCAGATCGCCGATGTCGAAGACCTCGTGACGCGCGGCGTGAAAGTGCTGATCATCGATCCGGCCGATCCCGAAGGGCTGGTGAGCGCCGTGAACGCAGCGACGGCAGCAGGTGTGAAAGTGATCGTGATGGATGCCGATCTCGATCCGAAGGCGAATTACCTCACGCTCGTGCAATCGTCGAATCGGCAAAACGGTGCGCTGGTCGGCCGCTGGGTTGTCGATACGTTCGGCGACAAGCCGCTGAAGATCGCGCTCGTGTCGGGCGACAAGGGCAATCCGGTGGGCAAGGCGCGCCGCGATGGCGTACTCGAAGGCATCGTCGAAGCGCAGCTCGAAAAGCTCGGCAAGGCGAATCTGCAGATCGTGGGGCAAGGCTGGGGCAACTGGACCGACGAAGGCGGCCTGAAGGCGATGGAAGATCTGCTGGTCGCGAACAAGGACATCAATCTCGTGCTCGGCGAAAACGACAGCATGGTGCTGGGCGCGCGTCGTGCGATCGAGAGCGCGAATCGTCAGGGCATCACGCTCGTGGCGGCCGCCGATGGTCAGAAGGAAGCGCTCGCGCTCATCAAGCAGGGCAAGTATGGCGCGACCGCGCTCAACGATCCGGCGCTGATCGCGCGCACGGCCGTCGACCTCGGATTCAAGGCCGCGAATGGCCAGGCGCGTGATCTGCCGAAGATGACTTATACGCCGCCTGCGGTGATCGATCGCGGCAATATCGACAAGTTCTATAACCCGAAGGCCGTGTTTTAAAGCGGTGCTTCGATTCAACTGCAACGCAGTTTCCATCGAACTGGAGTCAAGCTTGATGTCAGTTATTCCCGCGCTGGGTCTCGGCACATTCCGCGTCGCCCCGGACATCACCACGCAATCGGTGCGCACCGCGCTCGAACTGGGCTATCGCCATATCGACACGGCGGTCCACTACGAGAATGAAGCGGCGGTGGGCGCCGGCATTCGCGAGAGCGGTGTGAATCGCGACGAGATTTGCGTGACGACCAAGGTGTGGTTCGACAGCCTGCGCCATCGCGCGGTACTCGACAGCCTGGAAGCGAGCCGGGAGCGGCTCGGTGTCGGTGTGATCGATGTGGCGCTGGTGCATTGGCCGTCGGTCGACGGCGTGCCGGTCGCTGAGACGATCGGTGCGATGCGCGAAGCCGTGGGCGCAGGTTTGATCCGCCATTACGGCGTGTCGAATTTCACCGAGCCGCTGCTCGACGAAGCCGTTGGGGTGCCAGGCGGCGATGCAATCGTGACGAATCAGATCGAGGTGAATCCGTTCTTCGCGAATCGCGCTGACGTGGACGCGACGCATCGGCACGGCATCAAGGTGACGGCATATATGCCGCTGGGTGAGGGCCGCGTGCAGCGCGATCCTGTGATCGCCGCGATTGCCGAACGTCATGGCGTGGATGCGCCGCAAATCGCCTGTGCGTGGCTGCTCGCGCGCGGCATGCTGGTGATTACCGCGTCGCGCAGCGTCGAGCATCAGCGTGCGAATCTGCGTGCGCTGGACGTGCGTTTGAGCGATGACGAACTCGCCAGCATCGACGCGCTCGATTGCGGCGCGCGCAACGCGAATCCGCCGTTTGCGCCGTGGAATCGTGCATGAGTTGCGTATGAGTCGCACACATCGCCATGCGCGCCAAAAAATTTTCTTTTTTTAACTGGCATCTTAGATACGCGAAAAGCATGGCGTGAAGCAAGCCGAACCGGATAGAGACGGTTCGGTTGTCGAATCAAGAGTGAGATTCATGCAGAACACAATGTTAGGTATCCGTATCAGTTGAAGCGGGCCAGGAATAATGAGGCATCCGCTTCTCAATCCAGAGAGGAGACAGCAATTGAACAGCACGACTCGTCTGCTTGCCGCGTCGCTGGTGGCGTCGGCCATTGGCGTTGGCATTTCGTCGCCGGTATGGGCGGCTTCCGACAAGACCACGCTCGTTGTCATGATTCGCGGGCTCGACAATCCGTATCACGCCGACTATGCGGCGGGCGCGAAGGCGCTCGGCAAGAAGCTGGGTTTGCCCGTCGATGTGCTGAGCAGCGAGGGCAACAGCCAGAAGCAGTTTTCCGATCTGAAGGCGGAGATTGCGAAGACCGGCGGCAACATGGTTGTCAACGTCGATCCGAACGAGGCGCCCGACGTGGTGCCGATCGCGAAGATGCTGGAAAGTGCGGGCGTTTACTGGGTGAGCTGGTGGAACAAACCGGACGACATCAAGGTGCAGGACTATCCGCACTGGGTCGCGCATATCAGTTTCGACGCTGTGGGGCAGGGTTATTTCAATGCGAAGACCCTGTTCAAAAACATGCCGACGCCGAACAAAGGTTCGATCATCGCGATTCAGGGCATGTTGTCGAATAACGCGGCCATTGGGCGCTTCCAGGGCCTGCAAAAGGCGCTCAAAGAAACGCCTGGCGTGAAGCTCGTGCAGTGGGAAGCCGCCGATTGGGACACCAACAAGGCCTACGAAATCACCAAGCAATTGCTGGCGGCGCATCCCGATACCGCGGGCGTGTGGTCCGCCAACGACAACATGGCGCTCGGCGCGGTGGCCGCGCTCAAGGAGGCGGGCCTCGCAGGCAAGGTCAAGGTGAGCGGCACGGACGGCGTGCCCGACGCGTTCGATGCGATCAAGGACGGCACGATGTCCTCGACCGAATACGACGACGCGCGTTATCAGGCGCAACTCGGCTTGTCGATGGCGCTTGCGGCCAAACAGGGCGCGCTCGACGTGAAGGCCACGCCCGCCAAATACCGCGCGTTTCTGATTCCGGGTATCGAAGTCGATCGCTCGAACGTGGAGAAAGTCGTGAGAGACACGGTCAGCAAGATGCCGGATTACGACCTGAAGAACTTCTACGCACGCTGGGTCGCGCCGATCAAATAACACCGCGTAGCAGGTATTCAAGCAAGCTTCGGCGCGGGCGTGCGAAACCGGCGCGCTCGCGGCCGGAACCATCAGGAGGGACGGCAGTTCATGGAACCTGTGGAAAGCATGGGCGACGCGAATTTCTCGCGCCAGCCCGCACACACTGCGTGGATGCAGGGCGCGCGCCGCTGGCTGCGTCGCAGTGGCGTCGGCGCGCAACTGCTCTCGATCGCGCTGATCGTGGCCGTGTTCGCCATCGGCACGCGCGGCGCGAGTCTCTCGTGGGACAACGTGCAGGTCGTGCTGAGTCTCGCGGCGATTCCCGCGATTCTCGCCGTGGGTTTGCATCTGACCATCGTGATTGGCGGGATTGATCTTTCGCTGCAAGGCACGGTTGCGTTGTGCGCCGTTTTCGTCGGCGTGCTCAGCAAGAATCGCTACAACGATCACGATGTCGGGCTCTGGATTCTGCCGATCTGTCTCGCCATCGGCGGCGCGGCGGGCATGCTGACCGGCGTGCTGCATACGAAACTCAGAATTCCTTCGTTCATTACGACATTGGGCGTGAGCTGGGTGCTCTATGGCGTAGCCGTCTACGTGAACAAGGCGATGCTGATTACGCTGCTCGATAACCGCATTCAAAACTTTATCAACGACAAGCCGCTCGGCGTTGCGAATATCGTGCTGGTGGCGCTGGCAATTGTGATCGCCGTGCAGTTTTTCGAGGATCGCACGCGCACCGGGCGCTATCTCTACGCCATCGGCGGCGACGAAGCGCTCGCGCGTCAGGCGGGCGTGAACGTGCCGCGTATGAAAGTGGTCGCGTTCGCGATCGCCGGGTGTCTCTACGGCCTGGGCGCGCTGCTGCTCGTGAGCCGGATGGGCAGCGCGACCGCGCGCACGGGTCTCAATCTGCTGTTTCCGGTGATCACGGCGGTGGCGGTGGGCGGCGTGTCGCTCACGGGCGGCCTCGGCGGTGCGAAGAATGCGCTGCTCGGCACGCTCGTGCTCGCCGTGCTCAACAACGGCATGGTGCTGATGGCCGTGAATCCGTATGCGCAAACGGCCGTCAACGGCATCGTGTTGATCGTTGCCGTGGCGCTCACGCTCGACCGCCGCAAGCTCGGCTTCATTAAATAAGGCCGCACTATGGAAACGCTTATCGAACAGGATACCGGCGTGGTGCTCTCGCTCGAAGGTATCACGCGCCGATTTCCCGGCGTGATTGCGCTCGACGATGTTGCGCTGACCGTGCGCAAGAACGAGATTCTGGGCCTGGTCGGCGAAAACGGCGCGGGCAAGTCGGTGCTCACGAAGATCATGACCGGCATTTATCAGCCTGACGAAGGCCGCTTGATGCTGGACGGCAAAAAGGTCGTCATGAAGGGCACCGCGGATGCGATTCGAAAAGGCATTGGCGTGGTGTTTCAGGAGGGCTCGCTGATTCCGAATCTCTCGGTCACGGAGAATCTGTTTCTGTGCCACGAAGCGCGCTTTCGCCGCTTTGGTGTGCTGTCGCGGCGCGAGATGGCCGCCGAGGCGCGGCGCGTGCTGGAACCGATGAACCTCGATGTCGACGTGGATCTGCCGGTTGCATCGATCTCGCCCGCCGCGCGGCAGATGGTGGAAATCGCGCGCATGGTCTGGCTCTGCGAGCAATATGGCGCCTCGAATCCGATTGTGATTCTCGACGAACCGACCACCGTGCTCAACGACGGCGAGCGCGACACGCTATTCGAAATTCTCAATCGCCTGAAAAGCCGCGCGTCGATGATACTCATCTCGCACCGGCTTCAGGAAGTGCTGGAAAACTGCGATCGCATTGTCGTGCTCAAGGACGGCCGCAACGTGACCGAGATGCCCACGTCCGGCCTCGATATCGCCGATGTCGAAAAGCTGCTCGTGGGTCACGATTTCGCCGGCGACCGCTTTCGCGAAAGCGAGCAGCGCGCGCCGGGCGAGAAGGTGACGTTCCGCGTCGATCAACTCGCGAAACAGGGGGCGTTCGCGCCGCTGAGTTTCGAGGTGCGCGAAGGCGAGATCGTCAGTCTCGTCGGTCTGGTCGGTTCGGGGAAAGAGGCGCTGTGCCGCTGTATTGCCGGATTGGAGCGCTACGACGCGGGCACGCTCGCGATCGAAGGCAAGACGCCTGTGAACGGTTCGTCGCGCTCGGCCGTGCTGCATGGCGTGGGACACGTGCCCATCGAACGGCGAGAGGAAGGGCTCGCGCTGAATATGAGCGTGGCCGACAACATCAACTATCTCGTGCTCGACAAGCTCAAGGTCGGCGGCATGATCAGCACGCGCAGAGAGCACGAGCACGCGAAGCAATGGGTCGCGGAATGCCTCGTCAAGACGCCTTCGATTCATGCAGCCTGTGCGGGATTGAGCTGCGGCAATCAGCAGAAAATCATTCTGTCGAAATGGCTGAGTTCGGATGTGCGTCTGCTGATTCTCGATCACCCGACGCGTGGTATCGACATCAAAGCCAAAGACGAGGTTTATCGGCTCATTCGCAAGTTCGCGAATGCGGGCATTGCCATGATCATCATGTGCGACACGCTGGAGGAGGATATCGGGCTGGCCAACCGTCTGCTGATCATGCGCGAGCGGCGTTTGATCGGCGAGCTGGAGGCGTCGGCGCATGCCAAGCCGACGCCGCAGGATCTGATCAAACTGATCGTCTGAACGAAGCTCTCGACAAGGAACCGCAAATTGGACGCACCTTCTTTTGACGGCGCCCGGCGCGCCGCTTCGCGTACCGGCATCAAGCATTTGACGAGCCGGTTGAAGCCGATCCATCTGACGCTCGCGTTGATCGTGGTCGTGGGCGCATTCATGGCAATCGGCAACGACCAGTTTCTCTCGCTGTACAACATCAATACGATTCTGGATTTTGGCGCCATTCTGCTGATTGCCGCGCTCGGGCAAATGTTCGTGATTCTGATTGGCGGAATCGATCTCTCGGTGGGCGGGACGATTTCGCTGGTTTCGGTGGTGTTTATTACGCTCGTGCATCGCATCGGTTATTGGGCGTATCCGTGCTGTCTCGCGCTCGGTCTGGCGCTCGGGTATATCAACGGCGTGATTCTCACGCGCGTGAAAATTCCGTCGTTCATCGCCACGCTCGGCACGGGCGGCATCATCACGAGTCTCGCTTATCTGGTGTCGCCACGGCCTGTTAGCGCCGCGCCCGGTGATTATTCGATGCTCGATATTGTCAACGGCAACGTGTTTTCGATCAGCAACGTGTTCATCATCGGCGCGCTGGTTTTTTGCGCCGTTGCTGTGTTTCTGCGCTTCACGCGCACGGGCCGCAATATCTATTTCGTCGGCAGCAATATCCGCATGGCGTGGATGTCCGGCACCGATATCGCACAGTCGCGTAACGTGCCGTTCATGATTTCCGGCGTGTGCGCGGCGCTCGTCGGCATCATTATTTCCTCGGTGCGATTCGGTGGCGATCCGGTCGTGGGCACCTCGTACGTACTCAACTCGATCGCGGCCGTGGTGGTGGGCGGCACGGCGCTCACGGGCGGCGCGGGCGGCGTGCTCAACGTGCTGTTCGGCACGCTGTTTCTCAGCATGCTCGACAACGGCATGAACGTGATTGGCGTCGACCAGTATTTTCAGCAGGCGATTTACGGCGCCATGATTATTTTCGGCGTGGCGGTCACGTTCGACCGCAAGAAAACGCCGATCATCAAATGACGTTTGCCTTTCCTTCAGCGAGACACACCCCTATGAATGCAATGGCAACGAGAACCGTGTCGGCCAATGGGCTGGCCGTGACCACCCTGGGCCTCGGCGGCACCGGGCTGGGCAATATGTATCGCGCGACCGATCCCGAAGTGGCGACCGCGACCGTTCATGCCGCTTTCGCACGCGGCATGCGTTATTTCGACACCGCGCCGGTCTACGGTTACGGTCTCGCCGAAACGCGTCTAGGCGAAGCGATTAAAACGCTGCCGCGCAACGAGATCGTGATTTCGTCGAAAGTCGGTTATAGCCTCGTGCCGATTTCCGAGCGCGAGAAGTCGCCCGCTTTATGGGCGGACGCACCGGCACTCAGGCCGGAATTCGATTATTCGCGCGACGCGGTGCTGCGCTCGATCGAGCAGAGTTTGCAGCGGCTGGGTGTGGATCGCATCGATATGATCGCGATTCACGATCCCGACGAATCGATCGTATTCGGTCCCGGTGAAGATCCTTATGCGCGCAGTCATTTTCGCGAGGCCATGGACGGCGCGTATGTCGTGCTCGACGAATTGCGCTCGCAAGGTGTGATTGGCGCGGTGGGCGTCGGCATCAATCAATGGCAGATGCTTTCGGATTTCGTGGTGGCGGGGCACTTCGATTATTTTCTGCTCGCCGGGCGCTATACGCTGCTCGAGCAGGAGCCGTTGCGCACGCTGCTGCCGCTGTGCGAGCAGCGCAATACGAAGCTCATCATTGGCGGACCGTATAACTCAGGCATTCTCGCATCGGGGCCGGTGCAGAGCGCCACGTTCAATACGCGGCCCGCGCCGCCGTTCGTGATCGATCGCGTGCGCCGGCTCCAGCAGGTGTGTCAGCGTCATGGCGTGCCGCTGGCCGCGGCGGCGCTGCAATTCCCGCTCGGCCATCCGCTCGTGTCGAGCGTGATTCCCGGCGCGCGCAGCGTGGCCGAACTCGAAGAAAACGTGGCGTTCATGCAGCATCCGATTCCCGTCGCGTTGTGGGCCGATCTCAAGGAAGCAGGGCTGATGGAGGCGAAAGCGCCGGTGCCCGCGAGTACGTAGCCGTGGCGTGACGCACGTCTTCATTGCACATTGAATGATTCTGTCGTCAGCGCCGTTTTGCACCGCAATGGGCACGGCGCTGTTGTAAACCTGAATGCGTCGATCGGCGTAATCGTCGGTTCGCATGCTCTGAAAGTGACGCACGCGAAAGTGTTCAATCGGGCGAACGATCGTTTCTCCCGCGTTTCCTTCCATCCCCCATTTCCCCGCAACGCCGTCTAAACCGCCGCTGCCGCCTCTTTAACACCGCCGCAACAGCTTTTTAAAACCGCTTGTCGGCGAATTATGGTTGGTATACCGTATTACGATTTTTGACCGTGCCGATGAGCCGACGCTCGCGGCCGGGTTTCGATTCCCCACCTGAACATGAAGATGCAGAACCTTTCGATCGGCAAGAAGTTGACCTCGGCGTTCTGCGTCGTCATTGCGTTTTTCCTCGTCAGCTCGGCCGTGTGCTGGTACGGCCTCGACGCCATCGACCAGAAGCAGCAGCAAAACGCCGTCTCCGTGCAGGCGCAGCGGCTCGTGAAAGACGCGAGCGCCGATTACCTGAACATCATCTGGGCGCTGCTCGCCTATAACCTCGACGGTCAGCCTGGCCACATGAAGTGGAAGGTCGATCACATCGGCGATTTCCGTACGCGCATGGCCGCGATCAAGGCGCTCGATCCCGCCGATACGGCGCGCAATCAGCTCATCGATACCGCCGTCGCGCAGTACGACGCGTGGGAAGCGAAGGTCGTCGATCCGATGCTCGCGATGCGCACGCAGGTGAACGAGGGCAGCGCCACGCTCGCGCAACTGAGCGCGCTGACGGAGAGCTTCGGCAGCTATCTGGGCACGGGCGACATGATTGCCGCCGTCGATGCGCTCGACAAGGCCGAGAGCCAGCGCATCGAGGCGCGCACCGCGGAACTCGCGTCGCTGCGCCACACGATCTATCTGAGCGTGGCGCTGGCCGCCGCGTTCGCGGTGGTGTGCGCGGGGCTGGCCGGGCGCTGGCTCGTGACGGCGATCCGCGATCCGCTGTCGCGCGCCGTCGATACCGCGCAGGCGATTGCCGCCGGACGTCTCGACAGCCGCATCGAACGCAATCGCACCGACGAGACCGGCCGCCTGCTTGCGGCGATGGATGCGATGCAGACGTCGTTGCAGACCATCGTCGGGTCGGTCACGCAGGGCGTGGAAGCCGTGAAGGTCGGCGCCGCGCAGATCGCGGCGGGCAACACGGACCTGTCGTCGCGCACCGAGCAGCAGGCGGCGGCGCTCGAACAAACGTCGGCGACCACGCATGAACTGACCGAAGCCGTGCGTCAGAACGCCGACAATGCGCGTCACGCGTGCGATGTCATCGTGCGTGCGATGAACGCGGTGAATGCGGGCAATACGCTGTCGAGCGATCTGATCGAGACGATGAACGAGGCGTCGGGCAGCGCGGAAAAGATCGCGACGATTACGGCGATCATCGAAGGCATCGCGTTCCAGACCAACATTCTCGCGCTCAACGCGGCGGTTGAAGCGGCGCGCGCGGGCACGGAAGGGCGCGGCTTCGCGGTGGTCGCCTCGGAAGTGCGCTCGCTCGCGCAGCGTTCGTCGACGGCGGCGAGAGAGATCAAGGAATTGATCGAACAATCGACGATGTCGATCTCGGGCAGCGTGACGCGCGCGCACGACGTCGGCGCAACGATGACGCGTTTGCGCGCCGATATCGCCACCGCGAAGGACGTGTTCGAGACGATCGCGCAGGCTTCGAACGAGCAGAGCCGTGGGCTCGAACAGGTCAATCAGGCCATCGCGCAGATGGACCAGGTCACGCAGCAGAACGCCGCGCTGGTGGAAGAGGCGGCGGCCGCCGCGCATGCGCTCGATGAGCAGGCCGTGCGTTTGCAAGGCGCGGTGGCGGTGTTTGCGGTGTAAGGCGCAGCTTGCCTTGATGACGGCGAACGTGCGGCGGCCGAATCGAAAGCGCACGCCGCCGGTTCATTGAGCACGCGCCATCGGCGCTCCATCGATTGCCCGTCTGGCCCGCCGGGCGGGCGTCGTGCGCTACCGAGCCTGGCATCGGGCAACCTCGCCGGACGTTAAAAAATTTTCAGAATCGATGTCAGGGTTTGGTGAAGTCGTGCGTCTTCTTCGGTAATGGTTCTTATTTCGTTACCCGTTGGAGATGTCTTTCATGATGTGCCCCCGTTTTCCGCTCGCCACGCTGGCGGCCGCCGTCATCCTGGCCGTCGCCGTGCTCGAGGCACCTGCCGCGCGCGCCCAAACCCCCACCGCCGCGGCGCCCGAGGCGCTTGCCGACTTCTCGATTCCGGCTCAGCCGCTGGGCGACGCGCTCAAGGAAGTGGCACGTCAGGCCAACGTGCAGTTGCTGGTCAAATCCTCGCTGGTGGCGGGCAAAACCTCGCCCGCCGTGAAGGGGCGCATGACGGCGAACCAGGCGCTCGGGAGCGTGCTCAAGGGCAGCGGTCTGTCCGCCGACGTTCGCGACGGCACGGCGACCGTTGCCCCCGCGCCGGCCGCGCCGGTCAGCGAAACGGACAACACGCTGCCGGCGGTGGTGGTCTCGGCGGGCCCCGACGAGCAGCGGCCGACCGAGCAGACCCACTCGTACACGATCAAGACGACGACGGCGGGCAGCAAGATCGCGTTATCGCCTAAAGAAACGCCGCAGTCGGTGTCCGTGCTCACGCGCCAGGAAATGAACGATTTCCAGATCAATAGCGTGAACGACGCGCTGCGCCACATCACGGGTGTGACCGTCGAGCCGTACGATTCGTACGCGACCGATTTCACGTCGCGCGGTTTTCAGATCACCAATCTGCAATTCGACGGCATTGGCATTCCGCTCGTCTATACGTCGCAATATGGCGATATCGACATGGCGTTTTACGACCGCGTCGAAGTGCTGCGCGGCGCCGACGGCCTGAACGCTGAAACCGGCAACCCTTCCGCGACGGTGAATTTCATCCGCAAGCGCCCGACTTATGATTTCCAGGCATCGGCGGGTATTTCATATGGATCGTGGGACAAGAAGCGCGTTGACGTCGATATTTCCGGGCCGCTGAACAAGGCGGGCACGGTGGCGGGCCGACTGGTCGCGTTTCACGAGGACGGCAATTCGTACACCGACCGTCTTAAGCCGAGCAAGGATGGCATTTACGGCGTGGTCGAAGCGAACCTGACGCCGAGCACGCTCGCAACCGCGGGCTTCAGCTATGAGTACAACCGCCTGGGCGGCGCAAGCTGGGGCGGCTTGCCGCTGCTCGATGCATCGGGAAACGCGCTCAATTACGACGTGCACGCGAGCATGGCGCCGAAATGGGCGTTCTTCAATACGCAGGAGCAGCGCGCTTTTGCGGAGTTGAAGCAACAGATCGGCTCGCGATGGACGTGGAAAACATCGGCCAACTGGAGCGACATTTATAACAACGCGCGATTTTTTTATCCCTACGGTTCGCTCGAATCGGATGGATCGGGCGTCAATTCGTATACGTCGAATTACGAGTCGTCGAATCGGCAGATCGTGCTCGATTCGAGCCTGAGCGGCAAATTCGATCTGTTCGGACGCACGCATGAACTGACCTTCGGCGCCAACTTCTCGCGCTCGGAATTTACGAATCCGTCTTCCGAAGGCGAGGGCGATGGCGTGCCGGTCAGCTATGCCGATCTGCTCGCGGGATCGTATCCGGAACCGACATCGTGGGGCGAAAACGCGACGCGCGTGCATTATCTCGACGTGCGCCGCTCGCTTTATGCATCGTCGCGATGGAGCCTGACCGATCGCGCGCATCTGCTGCTCGGCATCAACTATACGCAGGCGGCCAGCAGCGGCGATTCCGCCGGCACCAGCTATAACCAGCAGTCGTCCGGATCGGCGCCGTATATCGGCCTGACTTACGATCTGACGCGCGACATTACCGCGTATGCCAGCTTCACCAAGATTTTCAATCCGCAGTATCAGCTCAACGCGAATAATCAATTGCTCGGGCCGGCGCGCGGCCGCAGCGCGGAAGCCGGGATCAAAGGCGCATTCTTCGACAACCGTCTGAATACCTCGTTGACGGTGTATCGCATTCATCAGTCGAATATCGCCACGGAAGCGGGATTCAACGCGGACACGGGGCAATACTATTACTCGGGCGGCGACGCAACGTCCGAAGGTATCGAAGCGGAAGTTTCCGGGCAAATCACGAACGACTGGAACGTCAGCGCGGGTGCAACAATCCTGCGTGTCACCGACGACAACGGCCAGGCGACACAACTGTTCGTGCCGCGCAAATCCGCGCATTTGTCGACGACTTATCGTCTGCCGTACTTCGATCACAAGCTGACAGTAGGCACGAGCGTGCGTTGGCAGAGCGCCACGAGCTATGTCGACGAAGGTGTGGGCATGGCGCGTCAGGGCGCTTACACGGTGCTGGATTTCATGGCCCGTTACGACGTGAACAAGCACTTCACGATTACCGGCACGCTGAATAACGCGCTCGACAAGAAATACTGGTCGACGATGGAATACAGCTATAGCACCTACGCTGCGCCGCTTAATGGCAGCGTCAATCTTACCTGGCGCTATTGAGTGCTGAATGGCTGGCGGGCGGCGTACGTTGGTTGACGTGCGCCGCTGTTTTGGTAATACGCGCCAGTTGCGCGAAAGCCGTCAATCGAATCGGGACCGACTATTGAGTCGGTCCTTGTCGATAACGGCTTCCGTCACCCTTAGCGAGCCCGCTCGCCCGATATCATCGCGGCGAGAATATAACCTGCGATACGCGGATTCTCCTTGATTCGCCTTGTGCTATAGCCGTACCAGTCGCGGCCGTAGGGTACATAGACCCGCACGTTGAATCCTTGCGCGAGCAACGCGTCGCGCTGCGATTCACATACGCCCAGCAACATCTGAAACTCGAATCGCGAGCGGGCGATCTGTTCGCGTTGCAACCAGCCGGTTAGCGCATCGATCAAATGCGCATCGTGTGTTGCAATGCCCACGAACGATCCGGCCTGAATGGAATTCGAGACGTGCCGAACAAAATGCGGATTGATCGCGGCGCGGTCGCTCGATGCGCCATCAACGAGATGCGCGGCCGCCTCTGCATAAATGCCCTTGCAAATACGCATGCGGCTTTTGCGCGCCTGAAGCGCAATGATGTCGTCGTTCGTGCGTTTTAAATACGCCTGCAACGCGATTCCGACTGGAAAGCCGCTCGCTTCGAGCGTCGCGAAAGCGTCGAGCGTTCTCTGCGTGCAATGGATGTCCTCCATATCGATGCACGCACGAATGCCTTTCGACGCTGCTGCGCGCAATATGCGGGAAACGCGCGACATGCACGCGGCGTCGTCGAGCAACAATCCGAGTGCGGTGAGCTTGATGGATAGCTCGGTGGTTTCATTACCGGTGCCGAGCGCCTCGATGAGCTGGAGATAGCTGCGGGCCATCGACTCTGCTTCATCGGCCGTGGAGGCCGTTTCGCCCAGCACGTCGATGGTGGTGAGAAAGCCTGCCGTGTGGAGCGCGTGAATACGCGTGTGAGCTTCGTCGAGCGTTTCGCCGGCAATATAGCGGCGGGAAATCCTGCGGATGAGCGAACGCGGAACGAGCGGGATGGCGTGCGCCGCCATCGTATTGAGAATACGCATGTTGTGGTCTCGTGAAAACGCAACCGCATGAATCGCGATCCGGAAGATCGGTTCATGCGATATCGCCGGACTGTCTTTCACGACAGGTCCGGGGCGAATGCCCAAGCCGATGCAGTGACTGCATCGATAGGGGCTTTCAGTGCGCTTTCGCGGGAGGCCAGGCAGCTGCGTACATTTTCGCGTTTCGCGTGGAGTGTAGGTGTTTCCGGTTTGCTGGGCGTGGGTTTAACGCCCGTCTGGTTACGTCTTTGTAGCAGCGCGAATCGTAGCACGAACGGGTAATTTCTATGGGCCGATGTGTGAATCTCTGCCGCTTGTTCTATGAATGGCAATCGCGTTTCACACCGCCTCCGCAGCCTGCCTCGAACGAACAAACGCAACGACATCGGCGAGAAATGCAGCGATTGCCGTTTCATTTTCGGGCAAGCGCAGCACGGTCAACATTTCCGACGGCGACTTGCCAACCAGCGGAACGCGCAGAAAAGCCGAGTCGATAAAACCATCGCTGACCGTAGAGAGAACGAGCCGTAGCGACGCCAGCATGTCATTGCCGCGGTGCGACGCATGAGCAAGCGCGATCGGCTTCCCGATCACTTCGAATCGGGACACCATCCAGTCGATTGCGTTCTTGAGTCCGCCGGGAATCGCCCTGACGTATTCGGGGCTTGAAATAATGATTGCGTCGGCGTCCGCTGCGAGGTCAACGAATCGGGCTACTGGCGCGGGCAATTCCGCGCGCTCCGAGTCGGGAGAAAAAACGGGTAGCGTGTCGAGCGATGCGAAGACCGATAACGTTACGCCTGCCGGCAAATGGTCCTGCATCGCTACAAGGAGCGCGGTATTCGTGGACTCGCGGCGCGCGCTCCCCGAGATGGCCAACAATTTCATGTCGATTTCCTGTCTGGACACATATTGTCCCATTGCGGAAATCTTAACGGAAAGTCGACGGTCTGGATGCGGATGCAGGCCGCCACCCGAACGCGCGCGCAGCCTAGTTCGTTGCTTCGCGCAGCAAGGCGAGCAAACGGCGTTTGGTATCGACGAAACCCGCTTCCGTTGTGCTTTCGTCGTTACGCGGCCTCGCGAGCGGCACGGCGATATCGGCGACGAGGCGCGCGGGGCGTTGAGACAGCATCAGGATGCGGTCGCCGAGAAATAGCGCTTCGTCGATATCGTGCGTGACGAACACGACGGTCGTGCGAATCTTCGCCCAGATGTCGAGCAGCAACGTTTGCATCATGCGGCGCGTTTGCGCATCGAGCGCGCCGAACGGCTCGTCCATCAGCAGAATGCGTGGGCGGTTGATCAACACGCGCGCAATCTCCACGCGCTGCTGCATGCCGCCCGACAACTGCGCGGGATAGTGCGACTCAAAGCCGGAAAGGCCGACCAGGGCGAGCAGTTCGGCGGCTTCGCGTCGCCGCTCGCGCGCGCCGACGCCCTTCATTTTCAGCCCAAAAGCCACATTGTCGATCACGCGTTTCCACGGAAACAGCGTGTGCTGCTGGAACACAAGGCCGCGATCCGGATGTGGACGGTCGACCGCGAGATGATCGACCGCGACTTCGCCGCGCGTGGCCGCAATGTGCCCCGCAATCGCACCGAGCAGCGTGGATTTTCCGCAACCGGAGGGGCCGAGTATGCAAACGAATTCGCCGGGTGCGATGTCGACATCGAGTGAATCGAGCGCGGCAATACGCGCATGCGGCGCCCCGACTTCGACGGTCAATGAGCGCACCTCGATACGCCCGGCTGCGTGTGCCACTGGCGTCCTGACGAGAGTTTCAGGTTGAATGGCGGATACGGTGCTCACCGGCGTGCTCCATTGCGTCGATACCACGGTGTCAACGCCGCGCCCATGCGCTTGATGAGCATGCTGCTGCCCATCCCGAGCACGCCGATCAGCGCCATGCCGACGACGATATCGGCGTAATTCTGCAATGTATAGGATTCCCAGGTGTAGTAACCGATTCCATATTGACCCGCGATCATCTCCGCAGTCACGAGGCAGAACCAGGCGGTGCCCATACCAATAGAAAGACCGGTGAAAATCGAAGGCGCAGCGCCCGGCAATATGACTTCGGTATAGAGCGACAGCGAGTTCGTACCCAAACCGCGTGCCGTAGCGATAAGCCGCTGATCCACGGCTTCCACGCCATGAATGGTGTTCAGCAGAATCGGAAACAGCGCGCCGATGAACGTCACGAACATCATGCTGATTTCCGAAGACGGAAACATCAGAATGGCGAGTGGAATCCAGGCGACGGCAGGAATGGGACGCAGCATTTCGAGCGGCGGCATCAGAAGATCTTCAAGCAGCGCATCCCGGCCAATCGCGAGTCCGAGTCCGACACCCACCACGGCCGCCGCGCAGAAACCGGCCAGCACGCGCGTGATGCTCGCGGCCAGATGCATGGGCAATTTCGGCGAGTGGAGCAAGGTCCACAGCGCGGGAATGGCGTCGGCGGGTGAGGGCACATTCGCGAAGGTGACGAAGCCCAGCGAAAGATGGATGTGCACGGCCGCTTGCCAGAGCGCGACGAATAGCAGGATCGCGGCCACGCGTCGCGTATAGCGGCGCGTCGGCGCGCCGCGTACCGTAGCGGAGTCCTTCTGCGCGGAGTCGGTGGCAACCGGGCGTTGTCGGCCCGTGAGGTCGAGCATGGCGGACATGCGGATTCCTCGTAAATGAAAATGTTCGACGGGGACGGAAACCGAAGCGATCAGCGGGAAGCAATGGCTTGCTGCGCGCCGGAGACGGCCGCGGTGTAATCGACAACCGCGCCCGACGTTTGCTGCGCGTAGGTATCGGCGCCCGACTTCTGCAGAAAGGCGGTAACGCCGCCGCGCGCATCGCGCACATACCACGCATCGGACGCAAAGAGCTTTTGTCCGCTGTCGTGATCCTGTACGTAGACCGCGCGGGGCTTGCTGCCGGATTGTTCGAGCTTGGCAAGCGCGGCGAACGCTTCCGCGGCGCTGGCGTAATTGCGCACGTGCGCTTCATTGCCGAGCCAGATTTGCGCGACTGCGTGGAAGTCGCGAATGGGTTTGCCGGTAATCGCGTCGTTTGCAACCAGCGGCTGACGCGCGTAGTTCTTCAACGCGGCGTCATAGTCGAGTCCCGAATCCTTGAACGCCTGGCGAATGTAGCGGTCGTCGATAAACGTGTTGGCGTCGAGATTGACGTCCGTTTTCTTGAGCAGCCTCAGCGTGTCGATCGCCGTGGCCACGGCCTGGCGATATTCGGGCTTCCATGTCAGATCGCGAGTCTGCAGGCCGCGCGGACCGTGATAGAGATAATCGACCGGCGCATCGATGCCCGTCGTTTTTTCGATCAAGACGCTGTATTTCTCGGGGTCTTCTCCGATCAGGCGATTTGCCTCAATGGTGGCGCGCAAATACGCGACCACGACCTCGGGGTATTTCTGCGCGTAGGCGGCGTCGACGAGCGCGCCGTGAAAAGTCGGCGTATGGCTTTGTGCGCCATCGTAGATTTTGCGCGCGATGCCGCGATACGGGAACAGGTCGGCGAACGGCACGAAGTCGGCATGGGCGTCGATCTTGCCGGCCTTCAGCGCGCTGCCGGCCACTTCCGGCGCTTGCGTGATGATGTTCACGTCAGTATCGGGATTCCAGCCTTGCGCCTTGATTGCGCGAAGGAGCATGCCGTGCGCGGTCGATGCAAACGGCACGGAGATTGTCTTGCCTTTCAGGTCGGCGAGCGAGTGCACCGGAGAATTGACGGGCACGACGATGCCGTTGCCGCTGCCATCCGTGCTGCCTTCGAGCACGGTGATGAAAATGCTTTTACGGCCTGCCTTTTCGAACGCCGCGCCGTTGAGCGAGCCCGGAAAATCCGCCATCGCGCCGAAGTCGAGCTTGCCTGCCACCATTTCATTTGTGAGCGGCGCGCCGGAGGTGAAGTCTTTCCATTCCACGTCGTATTTCACGTTCGCGTATTTGCCGGTGTGCGGCAGATATTTGTCGAGCAGATGCAATTCACGGATCAGCAGACCGCCGGTCGCGCAATTAATGGTGGTGTCCTGCGTGCCGATTGCAACGCGAATGGTCTCGGCGTGGGCTGTCACGGCAGTGGAGAGCAGCAGCGGCGCGGCGAGAAGACGAATGAGCCGTTGGCGTGTTTTCATGGCTGATCGGGCAAGTAGTGTGGGTGGTGGCGTGTGGAAATATTCCTGGCTCCTCGTCGGGAGCGCAGGTGGGCGTCCGTGAGACGATCACCGGTCGGCTGGCGCGCGGCATCCGATTCGTCGGCAACATGCATCGCTTGTCATAACAAGATGTGAGGCAGACTACTTTGACTTTTATCCGCGACAAACCAACTAATTCAGATATCTATTTCGCGCGATATCGGTGAATGATGTTGTGTTGTGAAATGCGATGTTGTGGCGGCAGTGAGGCGGCAATGCGGAAAGGCTGGCGCGGGCAGTGCAGATTGGTGTGTGCGGGAGAGGCTGAGGCGTTGGACGTGCGTGGCGTCGTTGAAGGGTTTGCTAACCTTGGTTTTTTGGTGGCGATTCGTGTCGGCGGAGAGTGCTGTGCGGGAGGGGGAGTCGACCAAACGCTGTCAGTCGACACCTCGTGCCAAACCGTTGACAATCAGCCCATCGGCGATGCCAACCCACGGGAGTGAAACATGTCTGCGATCTTCAAAGACGAACTTCACGAACAACTCGGAACCTGGCCGCTCGCCTACATTCCTTACGGCGGCGCTGACTATGGCGAGGTCGAGGCAATCGCCCGGACGATTGGAGACGGAGACGACGCCCTCTTTTATGACGCCTGGAGCGCAGCCGCTGATCGCATGATGGTCGACGGTCGACAAGCTGAAACCCAAGGCCATCGGGCTAGTGCGAGAGAGTGTTTTCTAAGGGCCGCGTGCTTTTATGGCAAATCTTTTCATCCCTTGTTCGGACAACCAGTCGATCCCCGTGTGAGGTTGGGTTCTCAAAAGCAAATCGCGGCATTCGAGCGCGCGCTCGCATTAAGCGAGCCGGCCATTGTGCGCCAGCATATTCCCTTTGAAGGGACCTCGCTGCTCGCTTATGTCATCCCCGCGCAGGGATGCGCCAACGAAGTTCGACCGCTCCTGATCTTCAACAACGGATACGACGGCACGATTACCGACCTTTTCTTTGCATCTGCGGTCGCCGCATCCCGGCGCGGCTACCATTCATTGATCTTCGATGGTCCCGGGCAAGGTACGACCTTGATCGATCACGGCATCACGCTCAGGCCGGATTGGGAGAACGTGATCAGTTCGGTGATGGACTTCGCATTAACGCTGTCGAATGTCGATCCGCTCAAGATCGTGTTGTGCGGTTGGAGTCTGGGCGGCTACCTTGCGCCGCGTGCGGCGTCTGGCGAGCGTCGTCTTGCAGCCTGTGTCGCGGACCCCGCGCTAGCTTCCGTGGCGGATGGATTCCGCACGTATGTGATGAAGTTGGGCGCGACACCTGACGAGGCAGCAAACCTCGGCGATTTGCCGGAGGCGCTCATGGAACGCCTCACCCACATCGTGGCAAACGACAGGAAATTGACCTGGAGTATCGCGAAGCGCGGTTACTGGGTGAATGGCGCCGGGGCACTGCGCGACTATCTCGCATCGGTTGAACACTACACGATGGATGGGCGTATCGGAGACATTCACTGTCCGACTCTGTTCACCATGGCCGAACACGATACCCTCGCCGCTGGAACGCAAAATTTTTTCGATGCACTACGCTGCCCCAAAACCCTGATTCGATTTAGCAGCAATCAGGGAGCTGGCGAGCATTGCGAGATGCGTAATCGCTCCCTCGTCAATCGGCGTGTACTGGATTGGATAGACGAAGTGCTGGCTTAGCGCGATGGTGTCGCGGGTGACCGCTTTCGCGTCACTGCAATGTCTCCTTTGTGTCGAACTCCGACATCAAACGAATCAGAACGCACCCAGGAGCAACAACCGCAACCTGCTAAACTAGCTGATTGCTGGCCTTTATGTCTTTGTGCATGTCTATCGTCAAGAGCAGTTCGAAGGGTGGCCTCGTTTACTCAACAGACGGCGGACGCATGTGTCCCGAGTGCCGCCACGCGGTCACGGAGTGTATATGCAAGGCGATTGCCCGGACACAACCACCAGGGGACGGCGTCGCGCGGGTCGTTCGCGAGACCAAAGGCCGGGGCGGGAAGAGCGTGACGGTCGTGAGAGGATTGGCGCTCGACCCCGTTGCCCTTGCCTCGCTGGGCAAACAATTGCGCACCGTCTGCGGTTCGGGTGGAACGGTCAAAGATGGCGTGATTGAAGTACAGGGCGATCACTGTGACCGTATTATCGAAGAGCTCAAAAAGTCCGGTCATCGGGTGAAGCGCGCCGGTGGCTAATTCCGTCGATTGACGCAGGCGAAAAGCGTAATCGACCAAGCTCGGCGCTAACTCGCCAACCGCGTCGATTCACGAACGTCATCGCGTAATCGAGCGCTACCCGTCACTTTCATCCGATCCACCATGGATCGATCACACCACGCTTTGGGTGCATCGATGACGACCCAAGCCGCGCCAGACACTTCGAACTAGCGAACTAGCGCACCAGCGAATCGCCCCAGACACGACACCCGACCGCTCAAACAGGTGCGATTTCGGTCGTCAGGGGCGGCCATTCGCGAGACATCAATCATGCTGGAGAGAGGCAAATGAAGAAAGGAAAGACGAAACTCACGCGTCTTGATGCTGAACGACTTTTCGAGGGACTTCCCGCCTCGAGCGCACGCGTGTCGAGCCGGCCCGAGAACCCATTCGATACAGCGGTGTTCACCAAGAGCAAACGCGTCGACGACGAAGCCAGACTCTGGAAAGACAACCTCATCACGTTCCCACTGGCGATCACATTGCCTGCGGGATATGCCTCGGTATCCGCCTTGCGCGAGGCGATGGTACGCGCATGGCGCGTGAGGTGGGTGCGGGAGGAGGGAAAGCTCGTGGTCGCCGAATTTCCCGAGGGTTGGACTGCCGTTCGTCCGCAGACTGGCCCCATTGAGTTGCGCGACTCGGCCGGCGTAGTCCGCGCCCTTTTTGGATGGGCCGAAGACGCCGAACTCCGGATTCTGCCGAGGTATCAGGTCGAGTCGCAGACGAACAGTTCGAGTGGACTGGGCAGCCTGCTTGTCAGAGATAGAGAAAACGGCCAGATTCTCGAGAGATCGTCAATCTGGTCCGCTAAAACGGGCACCCATCATCCGGATTGGGGCAAGCTGTCACTGTGGCTCGGTTCACGTTACCCGCAACATGGCGATCCGCTGCGCTACTGGAGCGATTGCGAGGCAAACATCAAAAATTAGCCGATTTTTGCGGATTGCGTCACGGCCAGATTCGCTCGTGTCGTTTTCTATGCGTCTTTCAGCCAGGGCATTTCCACAGGTGACACCACCAATTGCCGGGACTCACGCTCCAGCTCAAAAATGAACCCGACCAGGATCATGGAGTCGGCATAGGGAATCGGAAATACGTGAGGATTTTCTGCGGCGCGTAGCGGGCGCGTGGGCGTGTCCGCCGTTGTTGCGGCGTTTTCGCGGACGCTTTCCAGTTCGTCGGCCATCGATTGCCCACTGAGTTTCATAACGCGGCTACGCAGGTCGATGAAGGGTTCGATGCGCGCCCCGTCTTCATTGTATTCGGGCACTTCATAGATAAACCAGGACACTTTTCTCTCCCAGAAAAAGGCAGTTATTTTAACAGCGGGCGTGCCAGGCGACTCGACGCTGCTGCATCGATCACTCGCAGCAAGTGATGGCAATGAAAACGGCCAACTGCGAGTAACGGCGTCGTCGGCGGAGTACGGCCATGGACACGCGGTCGTAGCTGGCGCGCTTATTCTTGAGCCGTTATGACGAGATCACGACGGCATGCCGACATTTCAATTTTCCGTCCAGGCCTCGGGTTTCGCAGCAAACATTCATTTCTACGGCGATCGGGAAACGATCTCAGCCATTCAGCGCCGTTACTAGCTCGCACGTCCCCCGAAATCACCAATCTCACCGATCGCTTTCACCCTCAAAACACCGACCCCGCAAGCGCATTCGCCGCCGCCTTCACGCTGTTCTCAACCTTCGCCCGCAAGCCCGTATCGGCCAAAAACGCCGTATTCGGCCCGGCAACGCTCAGCGCCGCGAGCACGTCGCCGCGCGTGTCGCGCACGGCGACCGCGCAGGAATCGATACCCGCCTCCAGCCCGGAAAAACTCCACGCATAGCCTTTCTCGCGCACGGTATCGAGCGTGCGCTCGAGCGCGTTCCAATCGGGCGGCGCGTCGATCCCCGGCTGATTCGCGTAACGCGCGCGCAGCGCTTCACCGTCGGCTGATGCAAGCATGGCCAACCCCGGCGTCGCGCGATGCGCGGGCAGACGGCTGCCCACGCGAATGCGCGTCACAAGCGGCGTATCAGGCGTTTCGCAAATCAGATAAACGATCTCAGCGCCTTCAAGCACGGCGAGAAACGCCGAAAGCCCGGTCTGTTCGACGAGCCCCGGCAGAATCTGGCGCGCGCGCGCCGTGAGATCGGATGCGCCGAGCGCGCTCGCGGCGAGCGTCAGAAACGGCAGGCCGAGCCGATGCGAGCCGCCCGCCGGCCGCTCCTGAATCAGCTCCGCCGCCTTGAGCGACTCGATGAGCCGCATCACCGTGACCCGGTTCACGCCGATCTGCCGCGCGACGTCGCTGAGGTTGGCCGTCGAGCCGCCTTCCGCGATGTAGCGCAGCAGGCGAAACGCCCGCTCGACGGGAGAACTGGCCGCCTCGGCGGATGAGGGGGAAGACGTATCCGTACGCATCTGATCCTGTTGAAAAGCGTGCCGTTATTGCAGCGGCACCGTCCACGCATCGTAGCCATAGACCCAGTCGGCGTTGCCGCCGCTCTTGAGCCAGTTGTTGCCGCGCGAGCCAATCTGCACGCGCGCCGTGCGTTCCTGGCGCGCGCGCGCATAGCGTGCGAGCGCGTCGTCGAGTCCGGCGGGCGCGACGTCGGTCAGCGCGCGCGCGAGCACCACGGCATCCTCGATCGCCATGCCCGCGCCTTGCGCCATGAACGGCATCATCGGATGGCAGGCGTCGCCGAGCAGCGTCATGCGCGCGCCGCTCCATTGCGGCAACGGATCGCGAATATACAACGCCGACGCGAGCACCGTGTCGCAAGCGTCGAGCAGCGCGCGCGCTTCCGGGTGAAAAGCGGCATAGGCGCGGCGCAGCGCGTCGGGGTCGCCGGGCAGCGTCCACGATTCGTTGGTCCAGTCGCTTTGCGACGTGGTCGCGAAAATGAACACATCGCGGCCACGGTTGAGCGGGAACGTGACGATCTGCAGGTCGTCGCTCGGTCCCCACCATTTCACGAACGCGCCCGTGTCGATGCCGCTCAGGCGCTCGACGGGCACGACCGCGCGGTACGAGACGATGCCCGTGAACTGCGGATGCTCCGCGCCGAACAGATGGCGGCGCACGCCCGAGTGAATGCCGTCCGCGCCGATCACGAGGTCGAACGCGTGCGTCGTGCCGTCCGCGAGCGTGATCGTGGCCGCGTCGGCCTCCTGTGCGAACGAGACCGTGCGCTGGCCGAGGTGCAGCACGCCCGGCGCGAGCGCGGCTTCGAGCGCGCTCATCACGTCGGCGCGATGCATCGTCAGCTGCGGCGCGCCGTACTGGCGTTCCGCTTCGTCCGACATGGCGAGGCGCGAGGTTTCCTCGCCGGTGTCCCACATGCGGCTGATGCGGGCGTTGGGCCGCGCGGCCGTCTCGCGCAGTTGTTCGCCGACGCCGAGTCCGTCGAGCGCGCGGACCGCGTTCGGCGTGAGATTGATGTCCGCACCCACGCGCCCGAAGCGCTCCGCCTGCTCGAACACCGTCACGCGATGTCCCGCGCGGTGCAGCGCGATCGCCGCGGCCAGTCCGCCAATTCCGCCGCCCACCACTCCAATTTTCAGCATGTCTGTCTCGTCCGTCCGGTTGCTCGATAGGTCTTCACATGTTCAAAAATGAACACATAGAACATAAATGAACCGACATTCTGCGGCGGAAGATTTTTGACATCAAGCAAAAAATGCAGCGATCGACGCGATGGGATGGGGTCAGGGCACGCGATCACGTTTGAGACGATCGGCGACTTTTTTGGATTTTGAGGAAGTTGTAAGCGCGCATGCCGTCGCCAAAAATGCACTCATCGACGGCCATGCACCGCAGGCGCATGACGCCGCGTTTCCAACGAGTGAGGACACAAGACATGTTGAGCGCTGAAAAAAACCGGTTGCTGACCGAGGTGGGCCCGGGCACCCCGATGGGAGACTATCTGCGCCGTTACTGGCATCCGGTGGCGGGCGTCGCGGAATTCGACGACAAGGCGGTGCGTCCCATTCGCCTGTTCGGCGAGGACCTCGTGCTGTTCAAGGATCTGAGCGGCACGTTCGGGCTGGTGCAGCGTCGCTGTCCGCATCGCAACGCCGACCTCGCGTTCGGTTTCGTCGAGCAGTGCGGGCTGCGCTGCGCGTATCACGGCTGGGAGTTCGATGCGAGTGGGCAATGCACGCATCAGCCGTTCGAGGAGATCGTCGACGTCGATGCGCGCCTGCGCCAGAAGACGAAAATCACGGCGTACGAAGTGCGCGCGAAGGCGGGCATGATCTGGGCGTACATGGGCGCCGCGCCCGCGCCCGAACTGCCCGACTGGGAGCCGTTCAACTACGCGAACGGTTTCGCCCAGGTCGTGATGGCCGAGATTCCGTGCAACTGGTTTCAGTGCCAGGAAAACTCGATCGATCCGATCCATTTCGAGTGGACGCACAACAACTGGACCTCGCGTCAGCAGGACAGTCACGCCGAACACGTGCCCACGCATCTGCGCACGCAGTACGAGGAGTTCGAGCATGGCTTCATCTACAAGCGTCTGCGCGCGCATGAAAACGAAGCGAACCCGATGTGGACCACGGGCCGCGTGACGCTCTGGCCGAACGGTTTCTATCTCGGGCATCACTTCGAATGGCGCGTGCCGATCGACGACCAGAACACGCTCAGCATTCTCTGGGTGCTCAACAAGGTGCCGAAGGAGCGCGAGCCCTACGTGCAGGAGCACATTCCCGCGTGGTACGGGCCGCTGCGCGACGAGCAGGGCGAGTGGATCACCTCGCACGTCGCGAATCAGGACTTCGCCGCGTGGGTCGGGCAGGGCGCGATTACCGACCGCACGAAGGAAACGCTCGGGGCGAGCGATCGCGGCATCGTGATGCTGCGCCGGCGCTTCTTCGAGGAACTCGAAGCGGTGGCGGCGGGCAACGCGCCGAAGGGGCTCATCACCGATCCGCAGGCGAACCACAACGTGTTCCTGCCTTCGGCGTGCCGCGACGAGATGATGAACGGGCTGTCGCGCGAGGCGCTGGCGGCGCATCCGCTGCTGGGTGCGTATCTGCGCGATTTCATCGGCCAGTATGGTCAGCCGGAAGCCGTGCGCGAGGCGTATGAAGCCGCGATCGGGCAGAAGGTCGAGCGCGCGCAATTTTTCTCCGTGCATGGCGTGCGTGCTGAAGCGAACGAGAACGACGAAGCCGCCGCTTGACGCCAACCGAAGGATTTTCCGGAAGCCTCGTCACATGATGAACGACTCCACTCACGGCGCGAATGTCGGCTCGCAGGCCCGTTTGCAAGCCCGCTTGCAGGCACGCGTGCGCACGCTGCGCCACGAGGCGCAGCGCATTGCGAGCATCGAACTGGTGCCCGTGGAAGGCGACGTGTTTCCGCCTTTCACGCCCGGCGCGCATCTCGATGTGCATCTGCCCAACGGCCTCACGCGCAGCTATTCGCTCGTCAACGCGCCTGAAGAACGCGGCCGCTATGTGATCGGCGTGCTGCACGACGCAAAGAGCCGCGGCGGTTCGCGCTGGCTGCACGAGGAGCTGCGCTGCGGCGCGACGTTGTCGATCGGCGCGCCGCGCAACAACTTCGCGCTCGACGAAGCGGCGTCGTCGACGCTGCTGGTCGCGGGCGGCATCGGCGTGACACCGATGCTGTGCATGTATCGCAAGCTGCGCGAGCGCGGGCAGACGGTGCAGTTCGTCTATTGCGCGCGCAGCCGCGGCCAGGCCGCGTTTCTCGACGAACTGGCCGCGCTGGGCGGCGACGTGCTGCTGCATTTCGACGACGAACACGACGGCCTGCCGTTCGATCTGGCCGCGTGTCTCGCGCGTCAGCCGAAGGACGTGCATGCGTACTGCTGCGGCCCGGGTGTGATGCTCGATGCGTTCCAGGCAGCGTGTGCCGACGCGGGCATCGCGAACGTGCATATCGAACGCTTCGCGGCGAGCGCGCCGGTCGAGAGCACGCAGCGCACCGGCTACACGGTGGAACTCGCGCGCAGCGGCCGGACGCTGTTCGTGCCCGCGGGCAAGCCCTTGCTCGACGTTCTGCTCGACGCCGCCGTCGATGTCGAATACAGCTGCCGCGAAGGGCTGTGCGGCGCGTGTCAGACGCGCGTGCTCGGCGGCTGCGTCGATCATCGTGACAGCGTGCTGACGCAATCCGAACGCGCCGCGAACGACGCCATGATGATCTGCGTGTCCGGTGCGCAAAGCGGCACGCTGGTGCTCGATCTTGCCTGACGTCGTCTGACTGTTCATCTATCGCGCGCTGACCCGCGCGATTTTCCCGCTGTTTTCCGATGCTTTCCCCACAAACGTTTCCTTCGAGGACACGATGGAACTGACACGTCTTGCGAACGAGTACGAGACGATCGACGACGCGCGCGTCGCCGGTCGGCATGAAGCCGCGCTGATCTCCGCGCGCATCGAGCGTCTGCCGTTCACGCGCTGGCATACGCGCGTGCTCGGCATGATCGGGCTCGTGCATATGACCGATGCCTTCGACGCGCTGACCATCGCGTTCGTGATGCCGGTGCTGATGGGCCTCTGGCATCTCACGCCGACCGAGGCGGGTTTGCTGGTGTCGAGCGGCTATGTCGGGCAGACGATCGGTGCGCTGCTGTTCAGCGCCGCCGCCGAGCGTTTCGGGCGTCTGCGCGTGTTGCGCTGGCTGCTCGTGCTGCTGGCGCTCGGCAGCGTGGCGTCGGCTTATGCGCCGGGTTACGCGGTGTTTATCGCGCTGCGTCTGTTTCAGGGCATCGGGCTCGGCGGCGAATCGCCGGTGTCGGCCACGTATATGAACGAAGTGTGCCCCGCGCGCATTCGCGGCCGCGTGATCTTCGTGCTGCAATCCACCTTCGCACTCGGCAATCTGGTGGCGGCCATCGCGGCGCTCTGGCTGATTCCGGCTTACGGCTGGCAGATCATGTTTCTCGTCGGCGGCTTGCCGATCGTGCTGGCGGCGATTCTGCCGCGCGTCGCGCCCGAGTCGCCGCGCTGGCTCGCGATCAACGGACGCGCCGACGCCGCGCGCCGCATCGTCGACGAGATGGAGCGCACGGCGCCCGCCGCGCGGCTCGCCGACGCAAGCACGCCCGAAGTCGTCGCGCACGGCACGCAGGAACAGAAGGAATCGTTCCGTGCGTTGTTCGCGCGCGGCTTCGCGCGGCGCACGCTGGTGGTCTGGCTGATGGCGGGTTGCGGCAGCCTGACGACTTATGGGATTCTGGTCTGGCTGCCGTCGCTCTATCGCACCGTCTATCACCTGCCGCTGGAAGTGGCGCTGCGCTACGGGATGGTGAGCATGATCGCGACGCTGTTGGGCACGTTCATCGGCACCTTTGCGATCGACTGGCTCGGCCGCAGAAAGACGTTCGCGATTGCGTTTCTCGGCGCGGCGTTGCCGATGTGCTGGCTCGCGCTGAGCGGCACGCGGGTGCCCGCCGGCCAGGTGCTCGTGCTGGCCTCGATGAGCGTGGCGATGATCGCGATCGTGCAATGCGGCATCTACGTCTATGCGCCCGAGGTGTATCCCACGCGTATTCGCGCGACCGGCGCGGGCGCGGCTTCGGCGATTACGCGGATTGCGTCGGTGATTGGTCCGCTCGTGATCGGCACGTTGCTGACGTATCTGCGTGTCGAAGCGGTGTTCGGCTATTTCGCGCTCGTTTCGCTGCTTGGCGCGATCGTGATCGGCGCATTCGCGATTGAGACGCGCGGGCGCAAGCTCGACGAGATCGCAGCGTGAAATGAGGCGCGCTGAATGCGCGTGTGATGCATTTGCTTTCAGCGCGCCTTTATCGCCAAGGTCAGTTTGAATGACCGTGACGACGGCGATAAACCGCCGCAAGCAGATTACTGATCCTTCGCGTCCTTCACGCGCGCATCGGCTTTTTCCTTGTCGGCGTCGGCTTGCGCGTCGGTCTTTTTCTTGTCGGCCTTGGCCTGGGCGACAGCGGCCTTCTTGTCGGCCTTCGCCTGCTCCTTCTCGGCCTTCTTGTCGGCGTGCGTGGGCGGCGCGGCGTTCGGATCGTTGTTCGTCTGCGCGGCTGCGCCGGTGGCGATCGTCATGGCGCCGGCCGCCGAAAGAGCGAGTAGGGCGGCAGCGAGGCCGCGTGCGGGTTTGCGGATCGTCGGCATAGGTTTCTCCGTTTGGTGTTGAATGTCAACGGAGAGCCAGCAAATGCCGTGCCGCGCGTGTTAGAGACTGGAAGGTGCGCCGGGCGTCTGTTCCGAAGCGTGCTGATACGCCTGCAACGTATGGAGCGTCGTGCGCCTGGACAGGTGATACATCTCGCGCAACGAGACCTGTTGATAGCGGGCCGCATCCTGAATGCCATTGGCCGACGACGCGCGCGTATCGCGATAGCCGCCCGAAATTTCGAATGGCGCGCTGATGCGATAACTCGCCAGCGCCATAGGTATTGAACACGGCGGTATCGGTGAAAAGCGAATGTCCGCCTGGTCGATCAAGGACATTCGGATAATTCATGCCGGGCAGCCGCTTTTCAGGCTGCCCGCCACGCGCCAAAGCCGTATTGCATGCTGCCGCGTAAGCCCGAAATCGTCGGCGAGGTTGCGGTCGCGGTCGCGTAGAAAGCGCGATTTAGTGCCTAAAAAAGGCACTCAAACGATAGGCGCAGCTTGCGTAAGCGTAGAAATGAATCGCGCGGTGCGCGCGTCGCGCGGGCGCGAGAACAGTTCGCTCGATGGACCGGCTTCCACCACTGTGCCGTCCTTGAGAAAGATCGCATCGTGCGCGACCGACGCGGCGAGCCGCAAATCGTGTGTTGCCATCAACATGGTCGTGCCTTCGTTCGCGAGCTGGCGGAGCACGTCCACGACTTCGGCGGACAGTTCGGGATCGAGCGCGGAAGTCGGTTCATCGCAGAGCAGCACTTGCGGCGACGGCGCGAGCGCGCGTGCAATCGCCACGCGCTGTTGCTGGCCGCCCGAGAGCGTGCTGGGCCATGCTTCGGCTTTGGCGGCGAGGCCCACTTTGTCGAGCAGCGCGGCGGCCCGTTCGCGCGCACGTACGCGATCCCATTGCGGCAGAATCACGAGCCCCGCCATCACGTTCTCGATTACGCTCAGATGCGGGAACAACTGGAAGTTCTGGAACACCATGCCGGTATGGCGGCGCACTTTCGCAATCTCCGCCTGCGCAATGCGCCGTCCTGGCGAGAACGTGATCTGCGCATCGCCAACACGCAGCGTGCCGCTGTCCGGCACTTCGAGCAGATTCACGCAGCGTAGCAGGGTGCTTTTGCCGCTGCCGGACGGGCCGATCAGCGCAGTCACGCTGCCCGCCTTGAGTGTCAGTGCAATATCGATCAGCACGCGATGCTCGCCGAACGATTTGCCGATGCTGTCGAATTCGATCATCAGCGGCCCGGCGAAAAGAGCGCGTGGCGACCGAAGC
Organism: Paraburkholderia tropica; assembly: GCF_014171495.1. Lineage (NCBI taxonomy): Bacteria > Pseudomonadati > Pseudomonadota > Betaproteobacteria > Burkholderiales > Burkholderiaceae > Paraburkholderia > Paraburkholderia tropica. The sequence goes on along the minus strand of NZ_CP049136.1, from coordinate 350,165 downwards.
GCGCTTCGAGCCGGAACTGCGCGCGCGACAGCACGGAACTGAACGCCAGATAAATCAACGCGGCCTCGCTATACAGAATGAGCGGTTCGTAGGTCACGGCCGCAATGCGCTGCGCGGCCTGAAAAATCTCGGGCACCGTGAGCACGGCGGCCAGCGATGTGTCTTTCACGAGCGCGATAAAAGCGTTCGACAACGCGGGCAACGCCACGCGAATCGCTTGCGGCAGAATCACGCGACGCAGCGCCTGCGCGCGCGTCATGTTCAGCGAATACGCGGCTTCCCATTGTCCACGCGGAATCGATTCGATCACGCCGCGAATCACTTCGGCGTTATACGCGCCCACGTTCAGCGAAAAGCCGATGATCGCCGCCGTCAACGGATCGAGCACGATGCCCACGTTGGGCAGGCCGTAAAAGATCACGAATAGCTGCACGAGCAGCGGCGAGCCGCGAAACAGCCAGATATAAAAGCGCGCGGCGGCGCTGGCCCAGCGCGGACCGAACAGCCGCACGAGCGCTACCCAGAACGCGAGCGCGACGCCGATCGCGAACGATGCGAGCGTGAGCGGCACAGTGAACACGAGCCCCGCGTAAAGCAGCGGCCAGAGCGATTGCGCCATTAAATGCAGCCATGCCGGCATCGTTCAGCCCGCCTTATTGCGAGACGTCTTTGCCGAAATACTTCTGCGAAATCTTCGCGTAGGTGCCGTCGGCCTTGATGTCGGCGAGCGCCTTGTCGATGGCCGCGACCAGCGCCGGATTACCCTTGCGCAGCAGCACGGCCGACTGATCGCCGGCGCTCGACGTGTCGGTGGCCACGATCTTCAGCTTGGCGTCGGGCTTGTGCTTGCGGAAATCGAGGTACGACAGCGAGTCGTTGACCGTGGCGTCCACGCGGCCCGAGGTCAGCAGATCGATCGACTCGTTGAAGCCTTGCACCGGCACGACATCGGCGCCGTGCGACGCGGCGAGCTTGCCGAAATTGCTGGTGAGCGTATTCGCCGACTTCTTGCCTTTCAGATCGTCGAAGGAATGAATCGTGGTGTTGTCGTCGCGCACGATCAGCACCGCATGCGTGGCGATATACGGCGTCGAAAAGTCGTACTTCACCTTGCGCGCGTCGGTGATCGACACCTCGTTGATGACGGCGTCGTACCGATTCACGTCGAGACCGGCGATCAGTCCGTCCCACTTGCCTTCGACGAATTCCGGTTTGACGCCCAGACGTTGCGCGATGGCGCTGGCGATGTCGACATCGAAACCCGTGAGCTTGCCCGTTTCGTCGTGATACGTGAACGGCGCGTAAGTGCCTTCGGTGCCGACGCGGAACACGCCGGACGACTTCACCTGGGCCAGTTCGTCGGCGGCGAACGCGGGCGCGGCGGCGACCGCCGAAAGGAGTGTGGCGAGCAAGACGGAGCGCATAGCTTTCATGGTGGTAACTCGCGTGTGGATGGTGCTGAATGGTGGGCTCGATGCGTGAGCCGCACGATTCTACTGACCGCGCGTTCGACCACAAAAGCGATGATGCGCTATTCATATGCCCGGGCGGAATATCACGCTACGAGGCGTTTGCGCGCGCGTTCGCAATCGTTAGAAGGAAAAACGAATTCCTTATTCGATTGCGATGCGCGCGCCTTCGATGGGCTTACACGTCGTCGGGGACGAGCGCGAGCAGGCCGATCGCACCGAGTCCCCATTGCGCGGTGGAGTTGGTCGAAACGCGCGGCGCTTCGTCCACGTCGTAGAGCACGGTCGGCACGCGCACGCGCTCGATCACGAAGTCCTCGAACGTGCTGCCCGCGTGACCGGCGAGGAACTGTGTCCACGCGCGATGCGCCAGTGCGCGGTCGCCGGTTTCGCTCGCCGCGTAGGCGAGCAGTCGCGCGTGGCCCTGATTCAGATTCAGCTTGCCGAGCGGTTGCCCGAGCGCCGCGCGCTGAGCGTCGGCGCTCGCGGAATACAGCGTGCAGTATTGCAGCCAGGCCGTGCGGAACGCTGGCACATCGAGCACGCGCAACAGCTCGCCGCAGATTTCGGGCAGACCGAACACGGCGCTCAGATGCGAGACCGACAACGCGCCGCTCGCGTCGCGCGCGAACGCGCCCGTGCGCAGATCCATCACGCCGTAGCCCGTGAAGAATCCATGCGGCTGCGCGGCGATGGTCGTCATGCTGGCGACGAGTTTGTCGCGCCAGGCAGGATCACCCGTGCGTTCCCATTCGGTGAGCCAGGCTGCCGCCACCGCGCCCCAATCCGTGCCGAACGAAACGGTGGCGTGATGCGCGCGATCGTCGGGCGGAAACGGCTCGCCGATCTTGCGGCCCGGCAGCACGTCGCGCAGCCGCTCGACCGCGTTGATCTGCGCGCGCATGAGGTCGCCGATGCGCTCGTCCGCGCTCACGTAATAGTAAAAGCGGTGATTCGCAACCGTGGACACGCGCAGTTGCTTCGCGCTGTCGCCCCAATGCTGGACGTCGTGACGCGAGCCGAGCGGACTGAACGGCCCGATGTGATGAACGTCGACTTCGCTGCCGTGGCGCGTCATGGCTTCGGCGGTGCGGAAGGCGTCGGCGCGGCCCGAGTGCAGCCAGTAGTGCCAGAGCCAGATGCCGCTGCTCAGCTCGCCGTTGTCCCACGCGAAGCCGCCGACGTCGTAGCGCCAGACGTGACGCGTGGCGTCGTAGGTGTGCATCACGTCGCCGAAATCCCAGAAGCCGTACCACTTGCGCTGCTCGATCTGGCCGCGATAGAAGTCGTAGTTCCAGTCGAGCGCGCGTTGCGTGCGCGCGATCACGGGCGCAGCGGCGACGCGCGACGCGCGTGGACGCCAGTACGGATCGAACGCTTCGGCGCGATGCATCCACGCACGCGAAGGTAGCAGACGCGGCGGCGTTTCGATGCGCCGCGCGATGTCGATCAGTTCGGCATTGGTCGGCGTGCGCGGCAGCAACTGCAGTTCGATTTCGCTCGTGCGCGCCACGCCATACGGCGTCATGAAACCCGGCTCGTAATCCTCGTAGGTGATGTCGAGAGCGTCGCGTTGCAGCGCGTAACTCGTTTCGCCCATGCCGTCGTGATACGGGCGCAGATCCATGCCGGGCGCGTCGGGCGCCCAGAGCCAGAGCGTGACGGTGGCGCGTTCGCTGTGCGCGCCGCGAATGTCGAGTTGCGCCGGATAGCTCTGCCAGAAGTGGCGGATGCCGAACGCCACGCTGCCTGAAAGCGCGCCGAGGCAAGCCGTGCCCGCCGCGCGCGTGCCGCTCGCTGCGCGAATCCAGCCGCAGCCGCTTTGTGTGCGTTTGTCAATCGTGAAGCCGTCGGCGTTCGGCTGGAGCAGCGTGTAGTCGCCCCAGGCGGGCACGAAGCGCAAATCCTTCGCGAATACAGGGCCGAGCGCGGAAGCGGGCGGCGTGACCTCGCCCGCGAATTGTGCGGCTTCCACGCTCGCGCCGGGGCTGCGGCGCAGGCCGGTGAGCGTGCGCACGGCCTCGGCGAAGACGCCGCCGTTGTCGCCCGTGAAGCGCACAAAGCGTTCGTGTGGCTCGCCGTCGAGCGGCATATCGAAACGCAGGCCCACGCCGCGAATGAAGCTTCGCTGTGGATCGGCGTCGTAGACGAGGCTGTGCACGATGCGCACGGCGTCCGAGCCGCGATAGAAGTAAAGCCGCAGCACGAAGGGCAGCAACGTGGCGTTGCTGCCTTCCTGCGCGTGCGTGCCGGTGAGCTTGACGACGGCGCGCGCCGGGCCGTTTTGTTCGAGCGTGGCATGCTCGATGCGGCCCGTGTAGCGTTCGCGTGCGGTCGCTTGAGCTTCGTCGTCGTGCTGTGCGGTAGGCGCTTCGTCGGTGAGCACAAGGAGGCGGCCGTCGCGCAGCGTCGCCTGGCCGTTGCGGCTCAACGTGTCGAACACGCGCGCGCCATTGAGTGGCAGCGTGGCCTGCAATACGCCCGTATCGATGCGGATGAGGTCGCCGTCGAGATGCGCGATGGCGGGCGCATTGTTCGTTTCGTCGGCGCGCGCCGCACGAGGTTCGACGATGAAGTCTCGAGGCGTTTCGTCGCCATTTTGCAGCGCTGCGAGCGCTTGTGGTGCGAGCGTATGCGCCGACCATTTCAGCGAGCCATCGGGCCAGTAAGCCAGCGGCCACGATTGCAGCGCGACGCGCCCGGACGCAGACGTTGGCGTCGCTGCCGCGTGCTCGATGCGCAAATCGAACGCGCTGTGCGCATCGACCGCGCCGCGCGGCCACGGCACGCCCCACGTCGCGCCGGTGAACGATTCGGGCGTGGCGCGCAGCGAGCCGTCGAGCCAATGCACGCGCGCTTCGTTCGCGTTGGCATCGTCGATGCTGTCGGCGTAGGAAGCAGAATGCGCGCGCGCCGCCGTGGACGCATCGGCGAGCGTTCCGCCTACGGCCAGCGAAGCGAGTTTGAAGAAGGTGCGGCGATCGAATCCGTTGCTCATCGCGGCCTCAGAACTGATAGGTCAGCGTGCCGCCGATCGTGCGCGGTTCGCCGATCCAGCCGAGCACCGACCCGTAATCGCTTTCCACGAGCCGCTGATAGTAGGTTTTGTTGAACAGATTGTTGACCCAGAGCGAGGCGGTCCAGCTGCCGCGACTGAATTTGCCGCCCGTGCCCGCCGAAAGCGAGACGAGGCCATAGCCCGGAATGCGCGTGAACGCCGAGTCGTCGACGGTGCCGTACATCCACGTGCGATACGAATAGCGCGCGCTCACGAACGAAGTGAGGCCGTTGAGTGTGTGCCACGTGTAGCGCGCCGTCGCATTGAACGTGAGCTTCGGCGCGTTGAAGACCTGATTGCCCGTGAGGTCGCAGATCGCGGTGGAACCGGACGGTCCGAGCGTGACTTCGGGCGGGCAGATCGCGTGGTGATAGTTGAGGTAGCGCGCGTCGTTATAGACCGCGGATGTCTGCAGCAGCAGATGATCGTCGGGCGTGTATTGCAGTGAGAATTCCGCGCCGCGCGAGCGGAACGTCCCCGCGTTCACGAGGTAGGTCGATTGCGTGCTGGGGTCGTAGCTCTGCGTCTGGAACGCGTTCACGTAGGTCAGGAACACGTCGGCTTTCGCGCTCAGCGAGCCGTCGAGCAACGTGCCCTTGATGCCCAGTTCCGCGCTCTTGGTGCGTTCGGGTGCGATCACAAGTGAGCTGTCGCCGGCCTTCGATGCCGCGCCCGCCGAGACGTTCAGGCCGCCCGCTTTCTCGCCGTACGAGAGCGCGAGATAGCTGCTCAGATCGCGTGTGAGCAGATACTTGAACGCGAGCGTGGCCGAGGGCAGCGTGTTGTATTGAACAAGGTAACCGGAGTTGAACGGCGCCTTGTTATAGCGGATGAACTGGCCGCCTTTCTTGTCGTAGGTGAGGCGCACGCCCGCCGTGATGTCGAAGCGCGGCGTCACGTGGAAGGTGCCCTGACCGAAGCCCGACCACACTTCGTCGTGCAGCGTGCCGTAGCGAATGATGTCGAGCCCGTCGTAAGCCGTGCTGCCGTAATAGAGGCCCGGCAGCTTGCTGTCGGCGTAACGCGTGAAGGCTTGCGTCGCTTCGTTCTCGCCCATGTAGGTCGCGCCCACGGCCCAGTCGAAATATTGACCGTGCGGCGAATCGAGGCGGAAATCCTGCGACCACGAACGGTCGAGAAACTGCGTGCCGCTGTTCGCGTAGACGGGAACACTCAGGCTGTCGGCCACCGAAGGCACGTAATTGAAGTAGCGATACGAACTCACGGACCGCAGGTTGTAGCCGTTGTCGAAGCGATAGTTCGCCTCGGCCGAACCGCCGCCCTGCACGAGATGCATGCTGTTTTCGTCGTCGAGCGCGACGTTGTGATCGTCGCCCCCATACACCACGCGATTGCCGATCAACGACGAATGCGTGAGAAAGCTGTTCACGCCATTCACCGAATTCGACGAATACGTCACCGGCGTGGGCGAGTCGTTCTCGTTGCTGTAATCGGCGCTCAGACGCAGGCTGAACTGGTTGTTGGGCTTGAAAAGCAGCTGGCCGCGCACGCTGTTGCTCGAATTGCCGTTGAGCGTGTGGCCATTCGTGATGTTGTTGACGTCGCCGTTGGTGCTGTTGTGCACGAAGTCGATGCGGCCCGAGAGCATGTCAGCGATTGGCCCTGAGAGCATGGTGTGATTGAGCACCGTGCCGCGCGAGGCGAACGAGAGGCTTTCGGAGCCGGTCAGCGTGGAACTCGGCAGCGGCGTGTGGATGTCGATCACGCCGCCCGTCGAGTTCGCGCCGAACAGCGTGCCTTGCGCGCCGCTTAGCACGTCGACGTAATCGACGTCGGCGAGTGCGCCCGCGAGCATGCCGGGACGCGGCAGGTACACGTTGTCGAGATACACGGCCACGCTGCTCGGCATGCCGATGTTCTGCTCGCCGCTCGTCTGGCCGCCGCCGTCGCCCACGCCGCGGATCGTGATCTGCGTGTCGGACGGATCGGTGGTCTGCACGTTCAGGCCGGGCACGAGCTGCTGAAGATCCGCGAGCGAGGTGATGTGCTGCTGTTGCAGTTCGCGGCCGGTCACGCGGTAGCTCGACGTCGGCGTGCGCTGCGGGTCGTCGCGTCGCGCGCGCGTGGCGCTCACGGTCACGGTGCCCAGTTGCGTGGTGGTGGTCGTGTCGGCGGTGGCGGGCGGGGGAACCGGCCGCTGCGGCCGGTCAGCTTTTGGGCGCGCGTCCTCCGTCGCGGTGGCGGCCGGCGCGGCGCGGCGCACGGCGAGCGCGTGGCTGTCCGTGGTCACGACTTCGAGACCGGTGCCCTTGAGCGCCTGGGCGATCGCGCCTTGCGCTGTGAGCGCGCCGCTCACGGGCGCGGCCTGCACGTGTTCGACGAGATGCGGGTCGTAGCTGAGCGGCACGCCGCTTTGCGCCGCGATGGACAGCAGCGTGCGGTTGAGCGGTTGCGCCGCGAGATGGAAAGTGTGCGTCGAGGCGTCCTGTGCGAGCGCGGCGCCGGCTGCAAGAAAGAGCGCGGCCGAAAGCGCGATTGAGAGCGTGTTGCGGGCGCTGGCCGGACGGCGCGCGCTGCGGCGCGATGCCGGGGTACGGGGTCGTTTCACGTTAAGCCTGTCGTTATGTCGATGATCGAAGCGTTCGGGATGCGCGGCATGCCGATGCGCGGGTGAACGATGGCCATGTGCAACGAGCATCGAAAAGCGTCAGCGAAACAGTGCAGTCGGGCAGGATTTTTTTGTGTGGCGCTCCGAATCATTTATGCAATGCGCAGCACCGTGCGCGTCATATCGATTCGAGAATCCGTGCTTTGGACGGCTGCGCCCGCAACTTTAGAATCGCCGCTCCAGCCTCAGCCCAACTTGCCTGCTCACGCGTTGCGCGCAATGCGTTCAGTCCGACCGTCATGGCGATCCGATCCCAAAGCCTGTCCGCCGGCCGCGCCGCCGACGCCGAGGCGCTCACCAATCCGGCGCGCGAGCGTTTCCTGTCCGACGAATTCCGCCGCAGCTACGGCTGGCTCACGGGCTGTATGCACCGTCTCGTCGGATCGAGCAGCGACGCCGAGGATCTCGCCGCGAGCGCGTTCACCGAGCTGGCCGCGCATCCGGACGTCAGCGCGATCCGGCAGCCGCGCGCCTTGCTCACGACAATCGCGCGCCGGCTGACGTTCGAGCATTGGCGTCGACGCGATATCGAACGCGCCTATCTCGCGCGGCTCGCGCTCGCACCCGAACCGGTTGCGCCCGCGCCCGAGGTCGCGCTCGAAGCCGTGCAGGAGATCCTGCTGATCGACGCGGCCTTGCAGCAGCTTTCCGCACGCGCGCGAGAGGCGTTCATCCTGAGTCAGTTCGAAGACATGAAATACGCCGATATCGCGGTGCGGCTCGGCGTGTCCGTGAGCATGGTGCGCAAATACGTCGCGCAGGCGCTCGTGCTGTGTTGCGAGGCGGCATGAGCACGGCGCGCGTCATGAGGGGCACCGAGGCGGGCAGCGCGCGGGGCGCTGTCGAATGGGAAGTGCGCCTGCGTGAAGGCGAACTCGATGCGCGTGAACTCGCCGCATTCGAAGCGTGGCAGCGCGACGAAGCGAACGGCCGCGCGTGGGCCGCGCTGCAGACGCGGCTCGCGCGCATGCGGCCTGGCGGCGCGGCTGAACGCGCGGCGGCGGCCGAGGCGTTGCGGGTGCCGTCGGCGCAGCGCCGCAAGCTGCTGCGCGCGGGATTTGGCGGCGTGGCGCTGGCGCTTGCGGGCGTGGCGCTGCGCGAGGGCGTGCATCGGCTCGGTCTCGACGCGGACTGGCAGAGCGCGATCGGCGAACGGCGCACCGTGAGTCTCGCCGACGGCTCGCAAATGACGATCGACGCGGGCAGCCGGGTTTATCGCGTCGATCGTAGCGATCGCAGCGCGGCGTCTGGCGACCGCGTGCTGCGCGTCTCGGCGGGGCAGGTGCTCGTGCATATGCGGGCGTCGCATGCGGGACTTCTGCGCAGCATCGAAACCGAACATGGCGTCGTGCAGACCGAAGGCGGCACGATCAACGTGGGGCGCATCTATCGGCATAGCGTGGTCGCGGTGGGCAAGGGCGAGGCCGTGGTCCTGCAGCCGGGACGCCCGGCGCTGCGCGTGGCGGCGGGTGAGAGCGTCGCGTTCTCGTCCGATGGCGCGCGACGTCTCGCGCAGTCGTTCGATCTGGTGAGCGCGTGGACGCGCGGCATCTTCGTCGCCGACAACGTCTCGCTCGACGCACTCGTGGACGTCTTCAACCGCTACGAGCCGGGCGTGATCCGCGTGACGGGCGAAGCCGGCGAGGCGCGCGTGAGCGGCGTGTTCCTGCTCGGCGACATTCCGCGCGCGCTTACGCAGGTCGCGGAAAGCGCGCCGGTCCAGCTCACGCGCGTCGGTCCGTATCTGAGCGTGTTCAGCTAGATTTTTTCGCGTACGCGCTGACGCTTTGCGCGTCTCGTTGCACAAGGTGGGCAGAAGCCGCTCGCGCGGCTGTTCCCCTAACCGATGCAACGTGACGGAGTCCCCGCCGTGCGCAGACCTTCTTTCGCCGTGCGCGTGCTGCCAGCCTTGCTGGCGCTGCTCGCCGCGTTTCCGTTGCACGCCGCGCCGCGCGCGATCCTGCGCGAAGACTTTGCGTCGTTCGACGCGCGTCGCTGGATTGTGGAGGCCGAGCCTGATTCCAAGACTGTGCCATCGACGAAAGCGAGTATTGACTCGCATTCGTCACGCAAATCGTCGCCGGTTTACACCGATCACCACGCGCTGGTGCTCGACAGCGCGCGCGGCCTGACCGTCTGGCTCGACCGGCGGCTCACGGGCCACTATGAAATCACCTATACGCGCACCGTGCTCGATGCGGGCGGGCCGCATGACCGCGTCTCCGATCTGAACCAGTTCTGGCTGGCCAGCGCGCGCGGCTCGAACGGTCGCGTCGCGCCGTTCGGCGGTTCGGGTCGCTTCGAGGATTACGACGCGCTCGATCTGTTCTACGCGGGCATCGGCGGCAACGGCAATACCACGACGCGCTTTCGCCGCTACGACGGCACAAGCGCGCGTCCGCTGCTCGCGCAATACACGACGCCGCCCTGGCTGCTGCGCGCGAATCATCCGTACCGCGTGCGCATCGTCGTCGACAGGCGCGGCACGCGTTTCTATCTCGACGGCAAGCCGTATTTCGCGGCCTCGCCGCCGCTGCCCGACGCGGGCTGGTTCGGTTTTCGCTCGACGGCCTCGCGCCAGACCATCCGCGACTTCTCCATTCGCGCGCTGCCTTGAAGGCGTCGCGCGTTGCCACTGCATTTCACTGTATGACGCCGATGATGACCTTCCCGCATTCCCTCCGCCCGCGCCGTGCGGGCCTTTCCTCTTTGCTGTTCGCCGCGCTCGCGCTGTTCGCCGCAACGGCGCATGCCGACGACGCCCCCGTAACGGTTAGCGAAGACGCCGGCACGATCACGCTCGACAACGGCATCGTGGAGATCCGCGTCGAGCGCGACGACGGCTATCTCGCCGCGATCCGTCAACACGACGCCACGGGCTGGCACGACCTCGGCGTGACCGCGCAGCGCGCGGCCTACGAAGCGCATGGCGACGACTTCGAAAACGACCCGGAAAAAGCCATGTACTGGGATGCGAACGCCGACGTTGCGGTCGTGCCGCCGGGCTACAAGGAAGACAAGAAAGGCTATTTCCGCATGCGGCCCGGCGAGGCGCAGGTGAGCGTGGTGGCGAACACGCCCGAGCGCGCCGAAGTCAGCGTGCGTTCGCGCCCGACGGCCGTGTTTCCGTTCGATATCGACGTGCGTTACACGCTGTTGCGCGGCCATAGCGGCTTCTACGCGCAGGCCGAGGTGCATCACGGCGCGGATCAACCGGCGGCGACCTTCTATCAAAACCGCTTCGTCGTGAAGACGGTGATGGACGGCACTTTCGATCACTGGGCCGTGGGCGACAGCAAATTCGTGCCGATTCCGCAAGGCGCGATCAGCCGCGAACTGAGCGACGCGACCTTCCAGCTCGACGACGGCACGATCAAGACCAAGTACATGAACTCGGTGTTCTGGTCGCAGGTGCCGGTGTACGGTTACGTGGGCGCGCAGCGCGGCCTCTGGATGATCGAGGCGAGCCCCGAGTACCACAACGGCGGCCCGGTCAAGCAGGGCCAGACACTGCACGACAACGTGCTGCTGCGGGTGCTGCAGTCGGTGCACTTCGGCGCGTCGGCGGTCGTGCTCAAGGACGGCGAGGACTGGCGCAAGGTCTACGGTCCGTTCCTCGTCTATGCCAATCGCGCCGACGGTCCGGCCGCACTCTGGGCCGACGCCGAACGCCAACACGCGCGCGAAGTCGCCGCGTGGCCGTACACGTGGGTCGATACGCCGGCGTATCGGCAGACGCGCGGCGAAGTGAGTGGTAGCGTGAGTCTGGCGAATGACGCATCGAAGCTCGCATCCAGGCCCGCATCAAAGCCCGTGACGCACGCGTGGGCGATCCTGTCCGACCCCGGCGTGCCCTGGAGCGCGCAGAACAAAGGCTACGCGTTCTGGAGCGCACTCGACGACGCGGGTCATTTCGATCTGCACAACGTGATTCCCGGCGTCTACGACCTGCATGTGAGCGGCGCGGATCAACCCGAAGACCTCGTCGTGCACAACGTGCGCGTGGGCGCGGACCAGCATCTCGATCTCGGTGCGATAACGTGGCCCGTGGAGGAGCCGGGCGTGCGCCTCTGGCAGATCGGCCGCTTCGATCGCTCGGCCGCGGAGTTCCGCAATGGCGACGACGCGCGCAACTATCAGATGTTCCGCCGCTATCCGAAGCAGTTTCCGCACGATGTCGATTTCGTGATCGGCAAGAGCGATCCCGCGCGCGACTGGAATTACGCGCAGTGGACCGTCTACGCGGAACGTCCGGACTGGCGCATTCATTTCGATCTCAGCCGCGCGCAATCGGGCAAGGCCACGTTGACGATCGGCTTTGCATCCGCGCAGCCCGAGCAGGGCAAGACGCTGACCGATCTGCGCGTGGCCGTGAACGGCACCGAGGTCGCGCAGATCCGTCTGCCCAAGACGGGCACGGCGGGTTATCGCGGCAGCGCGCAGGATTCGCCGTACAACGTGCGCGCGATCGTGTTCGACGCGGCGTTGCTGAAGGCGGGCGAGAACACGGTGAGCCTCTATCACGCCGATGGCGTGCCCTACGCGCGCTTCACGCTCGCGGGCAGCGATCAGCGCGTGCCGGCGAACACCACGCCGGGCCAGGTGATGTACGACGCGCTGCGGCTCGACGTGGACACGTATGCGGACAAGAACGCGGACAAAAACGCCGCCGCATCCAACCCCTAAGCGCTCTGCCGCGACGCCAGCAGCCAGTTCGCGAGCCGTTGCGCGCCGTCGGGCAATTCGGCGTCGGCGCGCCAGCAGAGATAGTAATGGCGGCCGTCGTCGAGTTCGTGGTCGAACAGCTTGCGCAGCGCGCCCGATGCCAGTTCGCGCGAGATCAGCGGCGCGCGCAGCAAGGCCGCGCCGAGGTCGGCGAGCGCGGCGCTCAAGGTGAGTTGGCCGTCTTCGAACAGCGGGCCTTCGACGCGTGTCATGTGGCGCGCGCCCACGCTTTGCAGCCAGTTGACCCAGGTGCTGCGGTCTTCGTCGTGCACGAGCGGCACGCCGGCGAGATCGGCGGGCTTGCGCAGCGGCCCGTAACGCTGCAGGAAGCGCGGCGTGCAGACCGGCACCACCGCGCCCGACATGAGCGGCGTGCTCGTATAACCGACCCAGTCGCCCGTGCCGAAGCGAATCGAAAGATCGGCCGCGTCGCTGCGGTAATTGCGGTGATTCGCGTAGAGCACCGTCACGTCCACGTCTTCATTCGCCGACAGGAAGTCGTGCAGGCGCGGAATGAACCAGCCCATGCCGAACAGCGGAATCAGACTGATCGTGATCTGCCGCCGCGACGACCGTTCGCGCACGAACCCCGTCGCGCTGCGCAGCACCGAAAACGCCGCGCTGATCGAGCGGTAATAATCGCGGCCTTCGTCGGTGAGCACGAGCGAGCGGCCGTTGCGCACGGTGAGCGGCGTTTGCACGAACGATTCGAGCAACTGAAGCTGATGGCTCACGGCCGAGGGCGTGATGTCGAGCTCCTGGGCCGCCGTGCTCACCGAGCCGTGGCGCGCGAAGGCCTCGAAGGCGCGCACCGCGCGCAGCGGCGGATCATCGGAGAGTTGCTGAATTTTTTTCATGTATCGAATTATATCGAACGCACGATGCGTCGGGCATTCCTTATTTTGTATCGATAAATCAGTGGTTTAAGTGCTAACTGAGCAGGCTGACATAACGATAGAACGAAAGGTCATTTAAGCGTGTGTGGGCCAAACCTTAATCTTTTTCAACTTTCGGAGCTCGCGTAACAGACGCCGGCTTCCTGACTCAACGTATAAGACACGCCCACACGCTCATGAAAAAGAACGCTTTGTTGTTGCCGCTCGCCGCGCTCGCGGTCTCCGCTTTCGCGCCCGGCGCGCACGCCCAGGACGAACAGGTCGTGCTGATCGGCCTGGCTGCGCCGCTCACCGGCGCATCGGCGCGGATCGGCAAGGATCTGGAAAACGGCGCACAGCTCGCCATCGACGATGCCAACGCGAAGCATCCCACGCTCGGCGGCAAGCCCGTGGTCTACAAGCTCGTGAGCGCCGATGATCAGTCCGATCCGCGTACGGCCGTGACGGTCGCGCAGCAACTCGTCGAGCGTCATGTGGTGGGCGTGGTCGGCCACTGGAACACCGGTTGCAGCGTGCCGGCCGCGCGCGTCTATCACGACGCCGGCATCGCGCAGATCGCGCCGGCTTCCACGGGCCATCAGTACACGCTGCAGGGCTTCGACACCTCGTTTCGCATCATGGGTCACGACGACGACAGCGGCGCCTACACCGGCGCTTACGCCGTGAAGACGCTCAAGGCGCAGCGCATCGCCGTGATCGACGATCAGACCGCGTTCGGCGCTGGCCTCGCGAATCAGTTCATCAAGGGCGTGCAGGCCAACGGCGGCACCGTGGTCGATCATCAATATGTGACCGACAAGACCATCGACTTCAGCGGCGTGCTCACGGAAATCAAGGGCAAGCGCGCGGATCTGGTGTTCCTCGGCGGCATCGACGTGGAAGCCGCGCCGCTCGTGCGCCGCATGCGTCAGCTGCATATTCAGGCGCCGCTGCTGGGCGCGGGCGGGTTCGTCAGCCAGACCTTCCTGAAGCTCGCCGGTCCGGCGGGCGAGGGCGTGACGGCGCTGGAGCCGGGCCGTCCGCTCGACCGCATGCCGGGCGGTCCCGCCTTCGACGCGCAGTACCGCGCGCGCTGGCATGCGCCGATCGAACTGCACGCGCCGTTCGCCTATGACGCGGCCGCGACGTTGATCGCAGCCACGCAGCAGGTGAATTCCGCCGATCCGAAGCAGATCGTCGCCGCGCTGCATTCGATTCGCCGCGAAGGCGTGACCGGCACGATCGCCTTCGACGCGCAAGGCAATCTCAAGGATCCGGCGTACACGATCTATCAGGTGCGCGACGGTAAGTGGGTCGTGGTCGATGTGCTGGGCGGCGGGTCGTCGGCGCAGGCTGCGAAGCCCGCAGTTGCGAAGACCGCCGCAAAGACCGCGGCGCGCTGAGCGGAGCGAGGAAAACACAGCATGACGCAAACTCATCACGAAGGCCGCGCGGAAGAAGTTAGCTCGCAGGAAGTCAACGTCAACGGCGTGACGCTCGGCATTCTCGAGCGCCGCCGTATCGAAGCGGAAATCATCAAGCCAATCTACGAGATCATGAAGCGCGAGTTCGGCGTGGAGCGTGCGCAGGCCGTGATCGGCGAAGCGGTGCGCGGCGCGGCGGTGAACGCAGGTCGCGAATTCGCGGCGCGCGAGCCGAATGGTGCGAGCATCGCGTCGTTCGTGGCCTTGCAGGTGCTCTGGGAAAAGGACGATGCGCTCGATGTCGAAACGCTGCGCGCCGACGACGAAGCCTACGACTACGACGTGAAGCGTTGCAGCTACGCGGAGATGTATCACGCGATGGGGCTCGGCGAAATCGGCCATCTGCTCAGTTGCGCGCGCGACAGCGAGTTCATCGCGGGCTACGAGCCGGGCGTCGAACTCACGCGCACGAGCACCATCATGCAGGGCGGCAAGCGCTGCGATTTCCGTTATCGCGTGCGCGATGCGCAAGGTGGTACGCATGGCTGAGATCGGCACGCTCAACAAGCTCGATACGCTTGAAACGCGCGCCGCGTTGCGCGTGAACGGCCCGCGTTTGTGGGACTCGCTCGAACGCATGGCGCGTATCGGCGCAACGCCTAAAGGCGGCGTCTGCCGTCTCGCGCTGACCGAACTCGACCGCGAAAGCCGCGATCTGTTCGTGCAGTGGGCGCGCGAAGCGGGGTGCGAAATTCGCATCGACCGCATCGGCAATATCTTCGCGCGGCGCGCGGGCCGCGATGCGAACGCCTCGCCCGTGCTGACCGGTTCGCACGCCGATACCCAGCCGACCGGTGGCCGTTACGACGGCATCTACGGCGTGCTCGGCGGGCTCGAAGTGCTGCGCGCGCTCAACGACGCGAACGTGCAAACGGAACGGCCCATCGAAGTGGTCGTGTGGACCAACGAGGAAGGTTCGCGCTTCGCGCCCGCGATGATCGCGTCGGGCGTCTACGCGGGCGTATATCCGCTCGATTACGGGCTTTCGCGCAGCGATGCGTCGGGCACGACGATCGGCGAGGCGCTTGCGCATATCGGTTATGCGGGCGACGCGCCCGTGGGCGGCACGCCGGTGCACGCGGCGTACGAACTGCACATCGAGCAGGGCGCGATTCTCGAACGCAGCGGCAAGACCATCGGCGTCGTCACGGCGGGGCAAGGACAGCGCTGGTACGAGATCGAACTCGACGGCGTGGATGCGCATGCAGGCACCACGCCGATGGATCTGCGCCGCGATGCGCTCGTGGGCGCGGCGCGCATCATCACCTTCGTGTCGGCGCTCGGACGCAGCTATGCGCCGTTCGGACGCGCCACGGTCGGCATGATCGAGGCGAAGCCGAACTCGCGCAACACGGTGCCGGGACGCTGCTTTTTCACGGTGGAATTTCGTCATCCCGAATCGGCGACGCTCGCTGAAATGGACGCGAAGTTGCGCGAGGAACTTGCGCGCGTCGCGCACGAGGAGCAGCTTGGGCATCGCATCGAGCAGATCTTCGATTACGCGCCCGTGCCGTTCGCGCCGGAATGCGTGGAGACGGTGCGTCGTGCGGTACAAGCGCTCGATCTTTCGCATGCGGATATCGTGTCCGGCGCGGGCCACGATGCATGCTATCTCGCGCGCGTCGCGCCCACGGGCATGATTTTCGTGCCCTGTATCGACGGCCTGAGCCACAACGAAGCCGAAGCGATCACGCCCGAATGGGCTGAAGCAGGCGCGAATGTGTTGCTGCATTCGATACTCGCGAGCGCGGGTTAATCTTCTTCGTCATTCGATCTGCTTTTGCAGACGAAAACACGCGGGGCAATTTACGCCGGATGGTTTGCTTATTCCACTGCGTAATTTAAGGGGTTTCCAGGCGAATCGGCGCTCAGCGCGTTGCGCCGATTCGCGCTAAGGTGTGCCTTTTCGTTTCCGCGAGAACGTCATGGCCCACAGTCTTCAATTGCGTCAATTGCACCTGGGCGCCTTCATGCGCCCGGTCAGCATGCATACCGGCGCGTGGCGTTTTCCGGGCGCATGGCCCGATGCGAATTTCAATTTCGCACATCTGAAACGTCTTGCGCAAACGCTCGAAACCGCGCGCTTCGACGCGTTTTTCATGGCCGATCATCTCGCCGTGCTGAACATGCCGGTGAGCGCGCTCAAGCGCGGCCACACCGCCACCTCGTTTGAGCCGTTCACGCTGCTTTCCGCGCTGGCGGCCGTAACGTCGAAGATCGGCCTCGTCGCCACCGCATCGACGACCTTCGACGCGCCTTACCACGTCGCGCGCCGTTTCGCCTCGCTCGATCATCTGAGCGGCGGACGCGCGGGCTGGAATCTCGTCACCACTTCGAATCCCGATGCCGCCTTGAATTTCGGCCTCGACGAACATGTGGAGCACGACGAGCGCTATCGTCGCGCGCGCGAGTTCTTCGACATCGTGACCGGCCTTTGGGATAGCTGGGACGACGACGCTTTCATACGCGACGTTGCGAGCGGCGAGTATTTCGATCCCGAGAAAATGCACGTGCTCGATCACAAAGGCGAGCACTACTCGGTGCGCGGGCCGCTCAATATCGCGCGGCCGCCGCAAGGTTGGCCCGTGATCGTGCAGGCGGGATCGTCCGAAGCCGGTCGCGAACTCGCGGCGCAAACCGCCGAGGCCGTGTTCACGGCGCAGCCGGATCTGGAGACGGGCAAGCGGTTTTATGCGGACGTGAAAGGGCGTCTCGCGCGCTACGGCCGCGAGCGCGATCATCTGAAGATCCTGCCGGGCGCGTTCGTGGTGGTCGGCGAAACGCTCGACGAGGCGCGCGAGAAGCGCGCGCTGCTCGATACGTTCGTGCATGCGGAAAGCGGGATTGCGTCCTTGTCGATCGCGCTGGGTCACGATGTCTCGCGCTTCGATCTGGACGGGCCGCTGCCGGACATTCCCGAAAGCAATGCGAGCCGCTCGGCGCGTCAGCGCGTGGTGGACTGGGCGCGGGAGGAGAACCTGACCGTGCGCCAGCTGGCGCAGCGCGTGGGCGGCTATTCGGGACTGGAGATGGTCGGCACGCCCGAGTCGATCGCCGACGAGATGGAGCAATGGCTCGTGCAGGAAGGCAGTGACGGCTTCAACGTGATGTTTCCGTTCCTGCCTGCGGGCGTGGACGATTTCGCGTTGAAGGTCGTTCCCGAATTGCAGCGTCGCGGTATTTTCCGGCGCGAATACACGGGGAAAACGTTGCGCGATCACCTCGGTCTGCCGCGCCCCGCAAACCGTTTTTTCTCGCGTTGAATGACTGCGGAGCGGGGCGCGCGGTTTCGTCAGAACTTCGTCAGAAAAACGCGCCCGTTGGCGGTAGTTGACCGTTCAGCAGATTCTGGCCGAGCAGCCGCTCCTTGTAGAGACGCGGATTGTGCGAAGCGATCACCTTGATATTGCGCCAGTGCCGGTCGAGCGCGGCGACGCTCGACACGGCCGAGCCTGAACCGAGATCGATGAGCCAACTCGCCACTTGCGGCGCGAGATCGTCGATCACGACCTTCGCTTCGGACGCGGTGAGCGTCGCGGCCAGCGTGCTCGCATACTCGTCGGGCGTGCCGTGGTGCGTGAGGGCGTCCTGCAACGTCTGCACCGCGCGGTCCGCCGTGGCTTCGATACTCGCAGCGTAGGCGCGGATGCGGCCGAGCAAGGCCTGCAACGCGGGCTCGTCGGCGGGCTGCGCGGCCTCGCCGTGGTAGAAGTTGCGCTGCCGCGTGCGCAGCACGTCGACGGCATCCTGCACCACGCGCCGCACGATCCCCGCGATGCAGTTGGTCAGATACACCTGGTGGAACGTGAAGCCCCAGGGCGCGGCGTCGGGCGCTTTGGGCGGGTCGGGCGGATAAACGTGCTCGGGCCGCACCACGACATCGCGAAACCGTGCCGTGCCCGAGCCGGTGAGGCGCTGGCCGAAGCCTCGCCAGTCGTCTTCGGTGGCGACGCCCGGGCCGCGTTCGAGCACGTATTGCACGGTCGCGTTCGCGCGGCTTTCGATCGCCTGGCCGACAAAGGCGTCGTTGTAGAGGTTGCCCGTGGCATAGACCTTGTCGCCCGACCCCAGATAGACCTGCTTGCCCGCATCCCATTCGAGCCGGCTGAGCACGCGGCTTGAGCGTGCGCCCGCGGCCGTCGCGTCGCTCTCGACGAAACTGAGCCCGACGGTCTTGCGCTGTCGCGCGAGATCGAGCACGTGCGCATGGAACGGATGCTCGCGGCGCTGCAACGCCGCTTCGACTTGCCAAAGATGATTGCGAAACGCGTGGGCGATGTTCGAGTCGGCAGCGGCGAGATCGCGCGCGACCGTGAACAGTCCGCTCAGCGACACGCCGTGGCCGCCGTCTTCGACGGGCAGACGCAGCGCGCCGAAGTCGAGCGCTTTCAGCGCGGCGATGGCTTCATGCGGCAGACGTTGCTCGCGTTCGCGTTGTGCCGCCGTCGCGGCGATCTCGTCGATCGTCGCCGCGAGTCCGAGCGAGGCGGACAACGCGGAGACCCGCGCGTTCGGGTTCGCGGCCTGCGTGGAAGTTTCAGCCATACATTTTCCTGTTCATGGCGCAGCGGGCTGCGCCGGGTCGTGCCTCAGACTTTGACGCTGTAATCGGCGACCTTGATCGGCGCGCTGATGATCTTGCGTTGCGCGAGCCAGTCGGCCGCGCGCTGGAACTGGGCCATGAAGGCTGCGTCGTCGGGTTCGTGAAACTGATTCACGCGTTTGAGACTCGCGAGATAGTCGCGGACCTGATCCGGATATTTCGCTTCGCGTTGCACGAGCCGCTCCGCTTCCTCGGGATGCTGCGATTGCCACGCGCCTTCGACGTAATACGCATCGAGCACGGCGCGCACCAGTTCGGAGTTTTCTTCCGTGAACTTGCGGCGCGACACCAGCGAGCTGTAGTCGATCAGGAAGTCGAGATCGCGACCTTCGTTGAAGATGTCTTTCGCGTCGTTCGCATAACGCGCGATATCGACGGCGGGCGACCACATCGACCAGGCGTCGACGCGGCCTTGCGCGAAAGCGGGCGCCGCATCGGGCGGATTCAGATAGACGAACTCGACCTTGCTGCGATCGACATGGTTCTTTTCGAGCGCGGCGATCAGCAGAAACTCGCCGAGTCCGGAACGGTTCACCGCCACCTTGCGGCCCACGAGATCGGCGACCGAATTGATCTTGCTGCTCTTCTTCACGATGATCGCGGTGGAGCGCGGCGAGTACACGTCGAAGCCGGTGAAGACGATGGGCGAACCGGCCAGCATCGCGGCGAGCGCGGGCGTAGTCGATCCCCAGAAGCCGAAGTCGGCGCTGCCGCCCACCACGGCCTGGATCGAGGGCGCGTGGTTCGGGAAGGGGCCGACCCATTCGACCTTGATGTTCTTCGCGGCCAGCGTTTTCTCGAACACGCCACGTTGTTTCGCGATATCGGGCAGCGCGCCATAGCCCCAGCCGATGCGCACGGTGTCGGTGTTGCGGGTGAGTTTGGCTGGCGCGGCTTGTGCGGCTTGCGCGGCTTGAGCCGCAGGAAGCAGGCGCGCGGCGGCCGCGCCGGCCAGCAGTCCACCCGCCGCGCGCAACAGGCGGCGGCGAGTCAGTGAAGCATCATTCATTCGGTATCCTTGTTAATTGTGTAGCGTGTTTCGGTGCGTCAAAGCCTCAATGCTCCTGCACGCCGAGTTCCGCGAGGAGCGTCTGCCGCAACGCTTGCGGCGTGTGATCTTCAGGTTGAAACGCGGCCGCAATCCGGCCCGCGCGCATGACGAGAATGCGGTCCGCGAGCACGAGCGCTTCGTCCACGTCGTGCGTCACGATGAGCACGCCCGGCGCATGGCGCGCCACCAGTTCCTTGACGAGCCCGTGCATCTTGCGGCGCGTGAGCGCGTCGAGCGCGGCGAACGGCTCGTCGAGGAGCAACAGCGCGGGATCGCGCACGAGAGCGCGCGCGAGCGCGACACGTTGCGCCTGACCGCCGGAGAGATGGCGCGGCCAGTCGAGTTCGCGACCTGCGAGGCCGACTTCGGCCAGCGCGCGCGATGCGCCGCTGCGTCCGATGGAAGATTCGTGGCCGAGCGCGACGTTCTCCCACAACGTCGCCCACGGCAGCAGACGATGCTCCTGAAACACCACGGAAGGACGCGCGGGCGCGCGAATCTGTCCCGCATCCGGTGTGTCGAGACCCGCGAGCGCGCGCAGCAGCGTGGTCTTGCCGCAACCGCTTTCGCCCAGCAACGCGACGAATTCGCCCTTGCGAATCTCGAGGTCGAGTGCGTCGATCACGACGCGCGAGCCATACCGTCGCTGAAGTCCGCGCACGGATACGGCCAGCGTCGAGTCGGCGGATGCGGTTTCGATGTCGTTGTTGCGCTGAATAGCAGCGTTCGCGCGCGGCGACAAGGTGGCGGAGGCGCTCATGCTTTTTCTCCCTTCGTGTAATTCGCGTGCCACGACAGGAAGCGCGTTTCGAGCGCGCGAACCAGCGCGTCGGCGACCACGCCGATGATCGCGTAAATAATCATGGTCAGCACAATGACGTTGGTTTGCAGGAATTCGCGCGCGTCCATCGCGAGAAAGCCGATGCCTTTGGTGGTCGCGAGCGTTTCGGCGATCACGAGCGCGAGCCATGCGTGGGCGAGCGCATAACGCACGCCGGTGAGGATGGCGGGCATCGCGCCCGGCAGAATGATGCGTCGCACGACGGCGGGCCACTTCATGCCGATCACCTTGGCCAGTTCCATCAGCTTCGGATCGATCTGGCGAATGCCGAGCATCGTGTTGATATAGACGGGAAAGAGCACGGCGAGCGCGACGAGAAAAATCTTCGCGCCTTCGCCCACGCCGAACCACACGATGACCAGCGGCAGCATCGCGAGAAACGGAATGGCGCGCACCATCTGGATCGAGCGGTCGAAAAGCGCCTGCGCGAGCCGCGAAAAGCCGACGAGCACGCCCAGCGCCAGACCGATCGTGCCGCCAATCAGAAAGCCGGTCAGCGCGCGCAGCAGCGAAACACCGAGGTGCACGAACAGGTCGCCGCTGCGGGCCAGATTCCAGGCGGTCTCGGCGACGCTGCTGGGCGACGGGAGCACTTGCGGTTCGATCCAGCCCACGCGCGCGGCGAACTCCCAGATCGCGAGAATCAGAATGGGGATGGCCCACGAGAGCCGGTTATAGAAGCGATCGCCGCTGAACAGCGAGGCGGCCCGCGACGGTGAGAAGTCGCGGTGCGAGGAAGAGGTGACGTCAGCCATGTCGGTTCCGTGATGGAGATGGACGGAGATAACCGTGGGTAAAAAGCCTTCCATGCGGTTGGCTGCGTGGCCTACCTGGCGCGACGC
The DNA here is from genome assembly GCF_014171495.1 of Paraburkholderia tropica. Lineage (NCBI taxonomy): Bacteria > Pseudomonadati > Pseudomonadota > Betaproteobacteria > Burkholderiales > Burkholderiaceae > Paraburkholderia > Paraburkholderia tropica. The sequence goes on along the minus strand of NZ_CP049136.1, from coordinate 328,588 downwards.
ATGGCAGGATGGCTTGCACGACTTCGCGAGGCAGGGTTCGCCCGACATTCGGGGGTGCGGCGGTTGTCCGCACGCTGTATTGCAAAAATCCGCGTTTGTGCGCCATGAAGCTGGCTATTAAAAGCGCATAGGCATGGCGCTGACAAACGGTTTTTTATGCTTTGCTTTTCGGAAATGCTGCGCTGGAATTCACACTTGCCTCATGCGCATGTTGCATGATTAAATGTGAAAAACATGTGCATGCAGAATGGTGGCCGGGTGCTGGTCAGGTGCTGTCGAACGCCCTGGCTCGACAGCCTTCGCCGCTATCTGGCGGTCTGCGGCGGAAAGTAATCGGGCAGGCGATAGCCCTGATAAGTGGCGTTGTGAAGGATGGCGGTGCGAAAGGCGTCGGCGCGATAGGCGGCCACAATATCGGCGGTTGCCTGTGAATTTCGGTTCGATGCTTTCACGACCACCTGGTTCACATACGGCGACTGCATGTTTTCGAGCGCCAGCGCTTCAGTCAGCTTGTGGCCGCTGGAAATGGCGAAGTTGCCCTGAATCGCCGCGAAATCCACGTCTTCGAGCGCACGCGGCGCCTGCGCCGTATCGAGCGGTACGATGCGAATCCCGGCGGGATTGGCGATCACATCATGTTCGGACACATCCACGGGATTGGGATTCTCGCGGATGCGGACCCATCCCACCGCCTGCAATATCTTCAGCGCGCGTTCGAGATTGACGGGGTCGTTCGGCACCGCCACCGTGGCGCCGCGCTTCACATCCGATAGCGCGTGATGGCGCGTCGAATAGAGGCCCATTGGCGGCGTCGGCACCTGCACCACGCCCACGAGATCCGTGCCATTGCGATCGTTATAGGCTTTCAGATAGACGCTGTGCTGCATCACGTCGGCGGCGATTTCGTCGTGCCACACGGCCTGATTTGCTTCGAGCCCAGTGCTGAAATTCACGTACTGCACAGTGTAGCCCTTGCGTTTGAGTTGCGGCTCCACGCCTTCGCGGAATTCATCGGCATACGGACCGGGAACGAAGCCCACGCGCAATACGCGCGGCGCGGTGTCGGCTGCGTGCGTGACAGGCGATTGCAGCGCGAACAGGGCAATCGTGGCAAGTAACGTTCGTGTGAATAATCGATGCCGCATGATGGCTCCTTCCACGTGGGCTGAATGAAGTCATCGATTATTCGTAAGCGCCGGGCGCGCGGTCAAACAACGAAAAGTGCAATGCGTTCGTGCGCGCGTGGTTTGCTTCGACGCCATGGTTACGCAGCGGTTACGCAGCGCGCGCCATGACGTGCGAGTCCAACGCAGGCGCAGGCATAACCACATGCCAATTCGGTGGTTAGATGCATGCCGCTGTCTCCCTATACTTTTTCTCCTGGTGAATTTCGCGTTTCGGGAGTGCGAGCGAGATGAGTAGAACTTCGGCGGCCAATACACCGCGCCAGTTGCATCTGAACGTCAATATTCTGCATTCGGGTTTCGTGCCGTCGGCATGGCGTCTCGACGATGCCGATCCGCGCGCGTTCGTCGATGTCGCGCATTATGTGCGCGTCGCGCAACTCGCCGAACGAGCGAAGTTCGACGCGGTCTTTCTCGCTGACAATGCGGCTATCGTCGACCAGATCGACTTTCGTCCGATCACCGCGCTCGAACCGACGATTCTGCTCGCGAGCATCGCGGCGGCGACCACGCATATTGGCGTGATCGGCACGGCGTCGACGAGTTATAACGAGCCGTATAACATCGCGCGCCGCTTTGCCACGCTCGATCATGTGAGCGGCGGGCGCGCCGGCTGGAACGTTGTGACGACGGCCGATCTGCCCTCGGCGCGCAATTTCGGCCACGATACGGTGCCGGACCACGCGCAGCGCTATGCGCGTGCGGCCGAGTTCACCGAGGTGGTCAAGGCGCTCTGGGATAGCTGGGACGATGACGCTTTCGTTGGCGACAAACAGGGCGGCCGTTTTATCGACGTGACGAAGGTGCGGCCCGTGGCGCACGAAGGGCGCTTTTTCAAGGTGCAGGGGCCGCTGAATCTGCCGCGCTCGCCACAAGGGCATCCGGTGCTGGTGCAGGCCGGTGCGTCAGGCGATGGCCGCGATCTCGCCGCGCGCCATGCGGAGGCGGTGTTCTCGGCGTCGCAATCGTTCGAGGAGTCGGTTGCGTACCGGCGCGATCTTCACGCTCGCGCCGCGGGGTACGGGCGTGCGCATGGCGTACAGGTGCTGGCGGGGCTTACGACCATCATCGGCGCGACCGAAGCGGAAGCGTTAAAGCGCCGCGATGAACTCGTCGATCTGATTCCGTGGCGCTACAGTCTCGCGCGGCTGGCCGGCACGCTGGGCATCACGCCGGACCAACTCGATCTCGACGCGCGCCTGCCCGAGAATCTCGCGCTGCCGAACGGCGGCAACGGCAATCACACGTTCTTTCACGCGACGCTGGCTCAGGCTCGGCGCGGCGGTTATACGGTGCGCGAGCTGATTCGCGCGCTTGCGGGCGGCGGCGGTCATCGCGTGATCGTCGGGACACCCGAGCAGATCGCCGACGATATCGAGCACTGGTTCAAGGGCGAAGCCGTCGACGGTTTCAATCTGATGCCGGACGCGTTGCCGGACGGTCTCGCTGCATTCGTCGACGGCGTGGTGCCGATTCTGCAGCGGCGCGGACTCTTTCGAACCGAATACGCGGGTCGCACCTTGCGCTCGCATCTCGGTCTCGAACGGCCGACGCGGGTCGACGTAACGGTGTAACGACGTGACGACGTCAATGCCTGTGATCCGGCTGCGTGTTGCATAAGTATTCCTGAAATGCTTGGTTGTCCGATGAAATATCGGGGAATAGATTGGACCTTATGCAATGCCACGGAGGCGTCGTTATGTCGATTCCGATTTCAGCCCTGTTTTTCAGGGTATTCCGCAGCGAGCCTGTGCGTTCACGCGACATCGTTGAAACGAAAAATGCGCGCGAGGAGACGCACGAACGCGTGGAGCGCGCCGCGCTCTATGCGCGGCACGGATACTTTCACCTGAGCTATACGCCGCTGCTTTATCCCTTCGTTCCGGAAATCCCGCTCGAATAAGCGCGATCATCCACCCTACGCTTGCCTGCGCGTTTAATCTCGTGCGTCGGCAAGCGTCACGTCTTTTCAGTCCCAGAAAACGAGTGCGCGCAATTCAATACTGCGACGCGGCGCGGCGTCATCCGGCGTGTGCGGATCGTCGAAAGCCGTGTGCGCGGTGAATCGCGCCGTCCCTTCCTCGCGTGAATCGTAGATCTTGAGCAACAGCACTTCGTCGGCGCGCAGTCGGGGAAAATAAAACCAGCGATGTCGCGCGTTCGCGAGAAACGAATACGTTTCCCCGGTTTTGTCACGGTAGACGAGATCGGTGGGTACGAGATCGTCGGGCGCAATGGAGCGTGCGTCGCAGAGTGCGAGCGGCAATTGCTCGACTTCGTTCAGAGGTCGCCACAGATTGATGATCGCGAAGCGCCGCTGAAGACGCTGCGCGGCTTCGTCCGCGTCCAGATGATCGCGAACGCGCCTCGGCCCCGAAACGAAAGTCTGATCGTTATGCACGCGGCGTACTGGTTCGCGCAGCGCGGCGTTGGCGCGTGAACCGCGTGCGCTGTCGCGCAGCGTGTGATCGAAGATCTCGACTTTCGCGGCGCCCGTAATCGTGCGCAGCAGCGCTTCGGCTTCGGGCAGATAGACGTCGCGGATTTGCGCCTCGTCGCTGAAATCGTGCAGCGCGCTTGCGTGCGCGACGCGCTGGAATCCTTGCTTGTCGAGCGAAATGCCGCCGTTTTGCGCGAGTGGGCGCGCATTATGAATCGTTACGCGGCGCGGATCGAGCGTGCCCGAACTCCACGGTATGCCCGCAGGCGGTTCGAATGTGTAATTGACGGGCCGGACCGTGCCCGGCGCGAGATAGTTGAGTTCCGCTTCGACGGACGGGGCGGCGAACGGCAGCGCCTGCGCGTCCGGGTGGGCTGGCGGGGCGGCTAACACGGTGCTCATGAGTGCTCCGATGATCAGAACATACGTTCAAGATCATTCAAAGCTAGTCGCCGGCCGAGGTTTTTAGAACGAACGAAACCTCATATGTTTATGAGGCGGCGTTTGCCACTACGCGTACAGAATCTTGATGCCGAGACCGGTGATCCAGTCCGCGAATTCGGCATCGAGCCCTTCATCGGTAATCAAATAGTCGATCTGGTCCATCGCGCCGAAAGTCGCGAACTCGCGCTTGCCGAACTTCTTCGAATCGGCGAGCAGATACACCGTTTTCGCCGCGTCGATCATCGCGCGCTTCACGTGCAGGTCGATGAAGTCGGGATAGGAAATACCCGATTCCATGGCGACGCCGCCCGCCGCGAGAAAGAGTTTGTCGACGAACATGCCCTCGAAAAAAGTCGACGCCTTTTCGCCCGACACGGCGATCGTTTCCGCCTTGAAGATGCCGCCTGTGAGCATCACGCGGTTGGTCGGCTCCGCGCCGAGCAGGATGGCAATGTTTAGCGCATTGGTGACGATGCGCAGATTCTGGCGGTCCAGCAGATTCTTCGCGAGTTCGGTCGTGGTCGCACCGCAGTCGAGAATGACGGCGTCCCCGTTCGCGATGAGCGTCGCCGCCTTGCGGCCGATCTGCGCCTTTTCCTCGCTCGTCGGCAGAATGCTGGCGCTCGGCACTTTGGGGGCGGGCTCGGCTTGCGCGGTCTTGAGGCGCACGTTGCCATGAACGCGCTCGACGTGTCCGAGGCGCTGCAACTCGTCAATGTCTTTTCGAATGGTGGGCATCGAAACGCCGAATTCGCTGGAAAGCTCCGAGAGCTTGACCAGCTTGGCCGCCTGCACCTTTTCGAAAATCTTCTCTGTTCTGGTCCTTTGGTCCATGTTTTTTCCCTGCAAGCCGCCCGCGCCCGCAAACCCGGACGTTATGGCCTGTATTTTGCCCGATTCGCGGCCGTATCGCGACCGACCTGGTGTTTTCCCTCTTTGCTTTGATTTCTCTTTGACTTTCGAAAGAAAGTAACAGAAACTGCATTCCACGCAAACAGGAAGTTCGGGAGCAGGGAATGGAAAACCCCTACAAGCAGTCTGGCGAGCCGCTGCACAGGCGGGCGCAGGAGATCCGCAAGAAGATCTGCGTGATGAATTCGGCGGCGAAGAGCGGCCATACGGGCGGCGACATGTCGGAAGCGGACATCCTCGCGGCGCTGTATTTCCATGTGCTCCGCTACGAGGTGCAGGGCGATCGCACCGTGAAGTGGCAGGACGAATTCATTCTCAGCAAGGGCCACGGCGTGGGCGGTCTCTATTCCTGTTTCGCGGAACTCGGCTGGCTCGAAGGCAGCGAACTGCCTACCTATCTGCAGGACCATTCACGGCTGCCGGGCCACCCGGTGCGGCAAAAGCTGCCGACGCTCGTGACGGTCAACACCGGCGGCCTGGGTCACGGCATGCCGATCGCGGCGGGTCTCGCGATGGCCAAACAGCGCCATGCTCAAGCGTCGGAGGGTCCGGTCGGGCGCGTGTTCGTGCTGACCGGCGACGGCGAACTCGAGGAAGGATCGAACTGGGAAGCCGCGATGGCGGCGGCGCATTTCGAGCTGTCGAACCTCGTCGTGATCGTCGACCGCAACCGCCTGCAACTCGCCGACTTCACCCACAACATCATGGATCTCGACCCGCTGGACGAGAAATTCCGCGCGTTCGGATTCGAGGTGCACGACGTCAATGGAAATGATTCGGACGCAATTTGGAAACTAATCGAAAGTCTCGACACCGGAAATAGAAAGCCGAAAGTGTTGATCGCGCACACCATCAAGGGCCGTGGCGTGTCGTTCATGGAGAACGTGCCGGCCTGGCATCACAAATTCCCTGACGAGCAACAACTCAAGCAGGCACTGGAGGAGCTGGACCATGCGTAATTCCGCCGATTTGCGCGACGGTGCGGTCAGCGCGCTGAGCCGCCTGACGGCTGCGGGCGAGGACATCATCGTGATGGTGGCCGACTCCACCTCGACCTCGAAGATCGGCCCGTTTCTCGAAACCTATCCCGAGCGCGTGATTAACGTGGGCATTGCCGAGCAGAACATGGTCGGCATGGCGGCGGGCCTCGCGCTGGGCGGACATATTGTGTTCACGGCCAATGCCGCGCCGTTCCTCGTGGGCCGCGCGAACGAGCAGGTCAAGAACGACATCTGCTACAGCGCCACCAACGTGAAGATGCTGGGCCTGAACGCGGGCGTGGCCTACGGTCCGCTGGCGTCCACGCACCATGCGATCGACGACATCTCGATCATGAGCGGCTTCGGCAACGTGCAGATTTTCGCGCCGTGCGACGAAGCCGAAGTCGTGCAGATGATCGACTATGCGGCCGCCGTCGACGGCCCGGTCTACATCCGTCTCGACAACGCGAAATTTCCCGTCGTTCACGACGCGTCGTACCGCTTCCAGCCGGGCCGTCCCGACGTGCTGATCGAAGGCCGCGGTGTGGCCGTGATCGCGCTGGGTTCCGTGGTCGGCGAAGCGCTCGAAGCGTGCGAGCGTCTGCAGCAGCAAGGCGTGCATCCGACGCTCGTGAATCTCTCCTCGCTGCGTCCGCTCGATCAGGACGCGCTTGCGACGATCATCGAACGCCACGACGCGATCGTCACGGTCGAAGAACATTCGCTGCATGGCGGAATCGGCGCGATGGTCGCGATGCTGATGGCGCGCCGCCAGATTCCGCGCCGCCTGACCACGCTCGGCGTGACCGAAGGCGAATTCGCGCAATACGGCACGCGCAAAGGCATTCGCCGCCATTACGGTATCGACGCCGATGGCATTGCCGAAGCCATACAGGCACAATCCGCGCGCTGACGCTGAGTGTCGCGACACATCGTCGAGCATCTAATCGCCGCCCCCAGAGGCACAAGAAGGAGACAGAAAAGTGAGCATTCAATATGACGTGTCGCTGCGCCACGGCGTCGATTTCGACTTTCGTCTGGACGGCAAAGTCGCGGTCGTGACCGGCGGCCTCGGCGGCATCGCCATGGCGACCAACGCGGCGCTGATCGCGAAAGGCGCGCGCGTTGCGATCCTTTATCCGGCGTTCGAGGAGCCGCGCGTGCAGGCCGCCGTCGAAGAACTCGGCGCAGCCAACGCGCAAGCTTTCGCCTGCGACGTCGCCAACGAAGCCGACGTCGAGCGCGCCATGAAAGCCGCGGTCCAGCATTTCGGCGACATTCATCTGCTCGTGAACGCCGCGGGCTGCATCACGCTCACGCCCGCTGAAGATATCGGATTCGACGAATGGCAGAAGCAGATCGCCGTGAATCTCACCGGTCCTTTCCTCTGTTCAAAGCACTTCGCGCGTCACGTATTGGCGCGCGGGCTTCGCGGCAAGATCGTCAATATCGCTTCGCAGGCGGCCACCGTCGCCATCGACCAGCACTGCGCCTATACGTCGGCGAAGGCGGGCTTGATCGGCATGACCAAGGTGCTCGCGAAGGAGTGGGCCGCGCGCGGCATTACCGTGAATACGGTGTCGCCGACCGTGGTGCTGACGCCGATGGGCGCGGCGGCCTGGGACGGTGAAAAAGGCGAGAACATGAAGAAGCTGATTCCGGTGGGCCGTTTCGCCTATACCGACGAAATTGCCGCCGCCATTCTGTTTCTGCTCTCAAACGGCGCGGACATGATCACCGGCGCGGACATCATGATCGACGGCGGCTACACCATTTGCTGACATGGCAGTGCGGGTGCGGCATCGCGCAACGCGAGCCGCTTCTTGAAGAAAAAGAAGTTCAATCCGGAGACAAAACATGTGGAAGAAGCTTGCACTCACGGCCGCGGTCGCTGCCACTTGCGTAGCGGCACTGCAACCGGTCGACGCGCTCGCGGCGAGTAAAGGCACGATCGCGATTCTCGTGAACGCGCTCGACAATCCGTATTACGCGGCCGAAGCAAAAGGCGCGGAAAAGGAAGCGAAGAAACTCGGTTACGACACGATCGTGCTTTCGCATGGCGAGGACGTCAACAAGCAAAACGAACTGGTGAATCTCGTCATCGGCAAGGGCGTGAAGGGCATCATTCTCGATAATGCCGATTCGAATGCGAGCGTGGCGACGGTGCGCACGGCGAAAGAAAAACATGTGCCGGTGGTGCTGATCAATCGCGAGATTCCGAAAGACGGTATCGCCATCGCGCAGCTCAGCCATAACAATCTGGAAGCCGGCTCGGAAGTCGCGCAACGCTTTGTCGAAGCGATCGGCGAAAAGGGCGACTATGTGGAGCTGACCTGCAATCTCGCGGATAAAAACTGCGTGACGCGCTCGCAGGCGTTTCATCAGGTGCTCGACCAGTATCCGGATTTGAAGATGGTCGCGCGTCAGGACGTGAAGGGCGCGCTGCTGCCGGCCAAGCAGGCGATGGACTCGATTCTTCAGGAACATCAGAACATCAAGGGCGTGATTGCGGGTAACGGTCCGGCGGCGCTCGGCGCAATTGCTTCGCTCGATTCGGCGAACCGCAAGGACGTGATCGTCATGGGTATCGACGGCAGCAACGACGAACGCGATTCGATCCGCGCGGGCAAGCTGAAAGCCACTGTCATGCTACAGGCGCAAGGTATTGCGCAGCACGGCGTCGATCTGCTCGACAAATACATTCGCACCGGCTCGACGGGCGAACCCGAACGTCAACTCACGCGCGGCATCCTGATCACAAAGGACAACGCCTCGAAAGTGAACGATTTCTACTACACCAAGTAACGGATTGCCGGTGTCAAACGGGCATGGCGTGCGCCGTGCCCGTGGAAGTCTTCAAGTGAGGTCGTCATGGTGGATTCGATTGGCGCAGTGGTTCGACGCACATTCGGCGGCGCTGCGAAAAGCTTGCGGGTTGTGCTGGGCGTGGGCGTCGTTGCCGCCGTGGGCGGCTGTCATGTCGTGACCGATCAGGAGCTGGCGGCGATTCGCGCGCAAGGCCAGCATCACGGTCCCGATCCGGTCAAGATGTTCAACGACCAGATGATTCCGTATGCCGACAAGAACGCTAAGCCCGCGGCGCAGGTGATCGGCGCGCTCAGCCAGAATTTCGACGATGCGTGCAAGCAGTACGGGTTCCGCCAAAGCTCGGCGTTTCCCTGCAATTTCTGGATTCGCGTGGCGGGCAAGGTCACGCGTATCGACACGACTTCGCGCGTGGGCCGCGCTTACGTGGACGTGACGCCCCCGGGCGGCGGCGAAGCGGTTCATGTGGCGCTGGAGACCGGTCCGGTTGTGATCGGCACCGGCGTACGCGACGGTTTTCCCGGCGTGAAATATGGCGACTTCGACGATCAATCGAAGTTCGCGGTGTTCGGCCAGGAAATCAACAAGCTCGTCGTCGCGCATGCGCAGGAATCGCTCAAGCTCAAGGTCGGTCAGACCGTGGATGTGGCCGCGGTTTATAGCAGCTGGAGCGAACCGGCAGGCGAAATTCGGGCGATACCGGTGGCATGGAAATGAGCGAAGCGATCGAAGCGAATGAGGCACGGCTCGCAAACGCCGTGAATGTCATCGAAACGCGCGGCCTGTCGAAAATCTATCCCGGCACGGCTGCGCTCGTAGAGGTCGATTACAAGGTTCGCCGCGGCAAGGTGAACGTGTTGATCGGCGAGAACGGCGCGGGCAAGTCGACGCTGATGAAACTGCTCGCGGGCGCGGAAACGGCCACGTCGGGCGAGATTCGCATCGACGGAAAAGTCGCTGCGATTACCGATGTGCGCAGCGCCGAAGCGCACGGCGTGGGCATTATCTTTCAGGAGCTGAATCTCTTTCCCGACCTGAGCGTTGCCGAGAATATATTTACCGGCAACGAGTTGACGAGCGGCGGCGTGATCCGCTCGAAAGACGAAGTGCATCAGGCGAAGATTCTGCTGGACCGTTTGCAGATTCCGATTAATCCGCGTACGCGTCTGGGCGATCTTTACGTCGGTCAGCAGCAGCTCGTGGAAATCGCCAAAGCGCTCTCCAAGCACATCAAGGTGCTGATCATGGACGAGCCGACTTCCGCGCTCTCGCGCCACGAAGTGGAGATTCTCTTCAAGATCATCGGTCAGCTCAAGGAAGAGGGCGTGACGGTGATTTATATCTCGCATCGCCTCGAAGAAATCATGGCGATCGGCGACTGCATCACGGTGCTGCGCAATGGGCGGCTTGTGGCCGAAGACGAGATCGCGAACATCGATATTCCGTGGATCATCGAAGCGATGGTCGGTTCGTCGAAGAAGCGCTTCGCGTTCGAACAGCACGCGATCGGCGAAGAAATCCTGAAGGTCAACGATCTGGCTTTAAAGCGCTCGAATGGCATTTACGCCGTCGATCATGTGTCGTTCTCGGTGCGTGCCGGTGAGGTTATCGGCATTTACGGACTGATGGGCGCGGGCCGCACCGAACTCCTCGAAACGCTGCTGGGCGCGCAGCCACACGCGCTGGGCGAAATCGAACTGGCGGGCAAGGCGATCGAAGATCTGCCGATTCCGAAGCGTATCGAAGCGGGCATCGCACTCGTGCCCGAGGATCGCCAGAAGCAGGGCATGATTCAACTGATGTCGATTCTCGAGAACATGACCTTGTCGAGTCTCGGCAAGTTCGTCAACCGGCTGAAATTCGGCGCGCTCAAGCGCGAGAAGCAGGTTGAAGCGGCCAAGGACATCGTCAAGCGGCTCGCCATCAAGGCCGCCTCGGTGGACGCGCCGATCACATCGCTCTCCGGCGGCAACATGCAGAAAGTGGTGATCGGCAAGGCGCTGCTGACGTCGCCGAAAGTGCTGCTGATGGACGAACCGACGCGCGGTATCGACGTGGGCGCCAAGGAAGACGTCTACAAGACGATTAGCCTGCTCGCGAAGTCCGGCATCGCGGTCATTTACGCGACCTCCGAACTCGACGAGGCCGTAGCGGTTTCCAATCGGGTCTTCGTGATGGCGAGCGGCAAGCTCACGGCCATCATGGAGCGGTCACAGTTTGACAGCGAACGCATCGTGCGCGCATCGACACCGGCCACGGCAGTGGTCTGAGGCAACCGAGGTAGACACCATGAATACTCCCAATAGCAGCAATCCTTCGCTGCATCCGGTGCATACGAAGCACAACCGGCAGAGCGCCTATATGGTGGCGCGCTTCACGGTCAATCTGCTGAAGCTGCGCATTTTCATCGCGCTGTTCGTGATTTTCATTGTCTTCTCGCTCACGGCGGATAACTTCCTCTCGGCCAGCAACATGCTGATCATGGCCAAGCACGTGACCGTCGTGGCGATTCTGTCGATCGGCATGACGCTCGTGATCCTGACCGGCGGTATCGATCTTTCGGTCGGCTCGATTGTCGGCATCAGCGGCATGGCGGCGGGTTATCTGCTGCTTCAGGGCGTACACATCGGTCATTACGTGGTGTTTTTCAATCCGCTTGGCGTGGCGTTGCTCGCGTGCGTGCTCGGGGCGTTGATTGGCGCCGTGAATGGTTATTTGATTACCGCGCTCAACGTCGCGCCGTTCATCGCGACGCTGGGCATGTTGTATGTGGTGCGCGGCGCCGCGCTGCTGGTGAACAACGGCAGCACGTATGCCGACCTCGAAGGCAATCCGGCGCTCGGTAATACCGGCTTTGAATTCATCGGTAATGGCACGATCATGGGTCTTTCCGTGCCCGTGTGGATCATGCTGTTGCTGGCGGCCGTCACCATCTTCATCGCGCGTAAAACCCCGCTGGGTCGGCGCATTTATGCCATCGGCGGCAATGAACAGGCGGCGCGTTTCTCGGGCATTCGCACCAATCGCGTGAAGCTGTTCGTCTACACGTTCTCCGGTTTTTGCGGGGCAATCGTGGGGCTGGTGATTACGGCGCAGTTGCAGACCGCGCACCCGCTCACGGGCGAAACCTACGAACTGAACGCGATCGCCGCCGTGGTGCTGGGCGGCACGGCGTTGATGGGCGGACGCGGAACGGTGTTCGGCTCGGTGGTGGGCGCGTGCGTGATCAGCATTCTCGGCGACGGCATGGTGATGTGCGGCATCAGCGACTTCTGGCAGATGGTGATCAAGGGACTCGTGATTATCTTCGCCGTCGTGGTGGACCAGTTGCAGCAGCGTCTCCAGTCGCGCATGGTTGCGATGACCGCCTGATCGATACCGGGATAAAAACATGCAATACGTACTGGCCATCGATCAAGGCACCAGTGGCACGAAGGCGCTCGTTTTCGATGCCGAGGGGCAAGTTCATGCGCGCGGCTTCGTCGCGGTTTCGTGCATGCATCCGCAGGCGGGTTTCGTCGAGCAGGACGCCGACGCACTTTACGATTCCGTCCTGCAGGCGGTTGCGTCGTGTCTCGCCGCATTCAAGGGCGAGCAGCTCGATATCGTCGGCGTGGGGATTTCGAATCAGCGCGAAACAGTGGTGTTGTGGGACGAGCAGGGCAGACCGATCGTGCCTGCCGTGTCGTGGCAATGCCAGCGCTCGCTGCCAATCTGCGAGCGCCTCAAGCGCGACGGCCTCGCGCCACGCATCGCCGCGAAAACCGGTTTGCTGATCGACCCGTATTTTTCAGGCACCAAACTCATCTGGCTCAATGAAAACGATGCGCACGCGCGGGCACATATTCAGCGCGGCAGCGCGTATTTCGGCACGGTGGATAGCTGGCTGCTGTATCGGTTGACGAAGGGCGCCGCGTATTGTGCCGACTATACGAATGCGTCGCGCACGATGCTGTTCAATCTCGCGTCGCTCGAATGGGATCGGGAACTGGTCGAGGAATTCGGCTTGCGCGGGTTGCGTTTGCCGGAACTGAAACCGTCGGCCTCGCATTTTGGCGAAACGGATTTCAACGGCTTGCTGGCGCACGCGGTGCCGATCGTGTCGATGATCGGCGATTCGCACGCGGCGGCCGTGGGCGAGGGCTGTTTGATGCCGGGCGTCGCGAAGGCCACGATGGGCACGGGCTCGTCGATCATGATGAACGTGGGGCGCGAACCGCAAGCGCCCGCGCACGGCCTCGTCTCGACCTTGTGCTTCGCCACGGGTTCGCGCGTGGACTATGCGATGGAAGGCATCATCATCAGCGCGGGTTCGACGCCGGCTTTTCTCAAGGAGAAGCTCAATCTATTCGGCGATTTTGCCGAGGCCGAGCGCGCATTCACGGAATACGACAACGGCGGCGTGTTTCTGATTCCGGCGTTTTCCGGCATTGGCTGCCCGCACTGGAAATACCCGGGCGGCGCGCAGATCGTCGGGTTGCAGTTTTCAACGGCCTGGCAGCACGTTGCGCGCGCGGCGTACGAATCGATTGTCTATCAGATCAAGGACGTCATTACGGTGATGGAGCAGTCGGCCAACGTGCGCCTGAGCGAACTGCATCTCGATGGCGGCCTCGTGCAGCGGCCCTTCCTGCTGCAATACCTGGCCGACACCTTGAACCGGCCGGTCAGCACGCTGGCGCTCAGCGAAATATCGGCGGCCGGCGCAGCCGCGTTGGCGCTGCTTGAAACAGGGCTGATTCCGTCGCTCGACGCGCATCGCGCGAACCGCGTGATCGCGCGCCGCGTGGAACCGGGCGCGGGCGTGGAGGCCGCCGCGCGCAATCACGAACAATGGCTGAAGTGGATCGGCCGTCTTTAAACGCAGGGTTTCCGGAGAATACACCGTGAGTAACGAAGCAAAGCGGTTCGCAGGCAAGGTGGTGGTCGTGACGGGCGGAAGCCGCGGTATTGGATTGGGCATCGCGGAACGCTTCGCGCAGGAAGGCGCGAAGGTGTGCGTGTCGGCGAACGAGAAGAGTGTGCATGATGCAGCGGCCGGTTTGCGCGACGCCGGCTACGAAGCGATAGCCGTCGAGGTCGACGTGACGAGCAAGGCGCAAGTCGTGGCGCTCTACGACGAAGTGGCCGCGAAACTCGGTGAAGTCGATATTTCGGTGCAGAACGCGGGCGTGATTACGATCGCGAAGCTACCCGATCTGAGCGAAGCCGAGTGGGACAAGGTGATGGCCGTGAACACCAAAGGCGTGTTTCTGTGCTGCCAGGAAGCGGCCACGCGCATGCTGCGTGCGGGCAAGGGCGGCCGACTGATCAATACGGCATCGGGCCAGGCGCGTCAGGGTTTCGTCTATACGCCGCATTACGCGGCGAGCAAATTCGGCGTGCTCGGCATTACGCAGAGTCTCGCGAAAGAACTCGCGCCCACGGGCATCACGGTCAACGCGTTTTGTCCGGGCATTATCACCACGGATATGTGGGCGTACAACGACGAGGCGTGGGGCAAACTGCTCGGCGATTACAAGCCGGGCGAGCTCATGAAGGAGTGGGTCGACAACATTCCGATGAAACGCGCGGGCAGCGGCAAGGATGTGGCCGGTCTCGTGGCGTTTCTCGCTTCGGACGACGCGTCCTATATCACCGGCCAGACGATCAACGTGGACGGCGGCATGTTCATGTCGTAAAGCACAGCGCGGGCGTGAACAGGCGACGCCGTGCGAGGCACGGGCGTCGCCACGGCGCGTGTTAGCGCACCGGCAGGGCGGCGAGCTTGCTGACCGTATCGGCGCAAGCGTGCGCGGCTTCCGCGCCCTTGACGACGAAATGCTCGCGGAAATACTTCACGTGTTCTTCGCCGTGGAAATGATGCGGCGTGAGCACGACCGAAAACACCGGCGTGCCGGTTTCCAACTGGACTTGCATCAGGCCGTCGATGACGGCCGTCGCGACGAAATCGTGGCGATAGATGCCGCCATCGACCACGAGGCCCGCCGCCACGATGCCGGCATAGCGGCCCGTTTGCGCGAGGCGTTTGGCGTGCAGCGGAATTTCGAAGGCGCCCGGCACTTCGTACAGATCGACGTCGTCGGCGCTGTAGCCGTACTTCTGGATCGATTGCACGAAGGAATGCTTGGCCTGATCGACGATGTCGCGATGCCAGCAAGCCTGAATGAAAGCGAGACGCGGACGTTGGTCGGCGGATGCAGCGACAGCCTGGGATTCGATGGTGCTAGTGGTGTTCATGGACTTCAGCCTGTTTTGTGTGAACAGGGCGTAGAACGGCTGCGCCTTTCACGAAACGCGAAAAGACGGAGGCCATTCTGTTCTCTTTCATCCGGACTATGACCGTCGGCCCCGGAATCCAACCGGGTCTGCTGACCTCTGCAATCGCAGAGCGCTCGCGGGCTACGTCGTGTTTAACGCCGATTACCGCCGGTGGGGAATTGCACCCCGCCCCGAGAACGTGTTCGTTAGCGTGTTGATTAACGAACGGGTTGTACGGTAGCACGAAACACGGTTTTGTGCACAGCCGCAATCAGCCTGAGTTTCTACTCTAAATCTGGCACTCAATTCGTTGCGTCGTCATGTTGGCGTTTGTGGCGCTCGAACGTATCGGAATCGAATAAGGATCGAATAAGGAGCGCATGTCATGAAGCGCAAGCGGGTATCGGGCAACTGGAAAATGAAGGGGTTGGCGACGGCGAAGTGGACGATGGAAAAGACTCGCACGGCCGCCGAGGCGTCGTCATGACCGCCTTGAATCGCCGCCGGGTACCGCCGCGCGGGTCGAAGCAGTGGCTGCTGCCGATGCCGCACGAGTCGGTCCGCAGCCTGTCGTTGAATGCGCATCTCGCGCTGGAAGCGTGCCGCGAGGGACGCGACAATCAACGTGACAAGCAACGCGGCAATCAAGCGATGCTCAACGAACTCACGCGCCTCACGTATCTCTCGTATTTTCTGTGGCAGACCGGCCTGGGACACGCAAACGATGATACTTATGCCGGCGCGGAAGATGCATTGAATGCCGCCGTCGAGCGTGCGCAGCTCAGCGGAGAGTGGATGATCGGTTCTTGCGAGGTCGCTGCGATTGAGGCTTTGCTCAAGGTGTACGACCAACAATTGGCTTCAGTGACGGCGCGTGACTATTGCGGCGCCATTCAGCGTTTGAACAAACTGCTCGAAACGCCGCGAACGGTTTCTCCGGTGATCCGGCATGCTTCGCACGCGGTGTGACGCGTTTGATCTCAGCGTGAAGCGGCTGGGAAACGTTTGCGCGCGCAGCAATGCGGTCTCGTCAACGCGCTTGGAATAAGGGGCTAACTTGTCGCGAACACTCGATGCTCACCGCACTGCCTCTCAGCAACGAATCGGCTAGCAACCGCGAAAGCGTGTTGCGCGTGTTTGTCGAAGCCGCTTCTTACACGGCGCTCGTTGAAGGCCGTCCGCCTTCGGAAGACGATGTCGACGACTTCTTCTTCGGCAAGCCAGTGAGCAAAGAATTCGCCGATAAAGCGGTATTCGGTTTCTACGCCTGGCGAAACATGATCGGCTGCGCGGACGTCAGGTTTCGCTGAGATTCGGCGCGCGAGCAATGCGAAATTCACCGGCGAACTAATCGTCATGCAACGCGCGATTCCTTGTTCACCTCGCGCAGAAACCGGGGAAATGACCGACACCCGTCGGCATCGCGATCTTAAACGCAGGCTTAAATCCGCCTCGGCAAATCGAAACCGACAAAGACGATCGGCGTCGTAATAACCGACATACGGCCGGTCGATAACACGATTCGCTTGACGAGATTGCTGCGCTTGCTCACCATGCGTTTCCGTATCGACTTTCGCGTCGCCGTGCGGCGTGAGCGAACCGATGGGATGGAAACGTTTACGCGTGCGGAGGCATTGCACATCTTGCGCCATGGATGTGTGTCTTCCGGAAAGCGAGTTGCATCCCGGAGATCGCCACATATTCACTGGAACCGTTCAAGCCGCTTCCTGCGTTCTGCATACGGTCTCGATACGGTGTGGAAGTCAGATACATACGATCTCGCGATATCGAAGTAAAAAAACTTAGGAAAGCTTTGATGCGTTTTTTGAGGAAAGGCTTGGCAGTCGATGCCGAGCGCTGGTTCGGTCCAGGCGGGCATACGCGCGTCGAGGCGCGTGAGGATGGCTGGGCGATCGCTACGCCCGATGGCTGGTGGCCAGTCGAACCCGGCGACTGGATTCTCACGGACGAAACCGGCAATGCGCGGGCATTGAGCGATTCGCAGTTCACAGCGCTTTATGCGGCCGCTTGAGTGCGTGCAATTTAGCGCTTGCTTCGTGCACTGAACCTGGCGATTCTTCGAGGCGCTGCCACGGCATAGCTATCGATTGCGGGTTGGCCGCGCGGCGCGCGCGAGGTGGCCTTTTGATTCTGCATGGTATTGAGATCGACTGACGTTTCGCCCATTGCGCAAACGTTAGCCGATATTGAAATGCACGCGTATGTCCTGCTCGGATTCGATCGCGCGGCCGTCTTTCAATGCGGGCGAGAATCGCCAGCTTTTCAAGGTTTCCATTAGCAATTGATTCAATCGCGGATGAGCCGTTGGCTTAATCAGCGCGACGTCGACCGAGCCATCGACGTGAATCGTGAAGCGTGCCAGCGCGATAGCGCGATAGGCGTAGGCGCGCAGATCGTCGGGAATCTCGGGCAGCGGTTGCACGAGCGGATGCGCGGCGACATCGCCAGAAGGGCTGGAGGCGATGGCGGATGTGGCATGAGTTGATGGTGTCGTTTCGTCCGTTGCGGGAGAGGCCGACGGCGTAGTTGCACCGTCTGGCTGGGTTGGCGCAGCGGCGACCCGCGGCGCAACAGGCTCCCAGCGTGCGGGCGGCGTACGCGGCGTAACGGGGTGCCTCGCTACGTGCGCGGGAGGGTTCGGCGCGACAGGGCGTATCGCGTGCGTCACGGGCGTGGAAGGTGAGGGCGCAGGCGGCGGTGGCGCGATTTCCACGAGGCGCGCATCGAGCGTTGGCGGCGGCGCAGCGCCTTGTGCGCCTGGTTTGAAATTGTCCATCAGGCAATCGATCGACAGCGCACACAACACGGCGGCGAGCACGCAGCACACCAGCGTTCGCGGGCCTTGTGCATCGAGCAGCGTGACGAGGCGCACAGAGTTATTCGTGCTCACGTCGAACCGCAATGAGAAAGTGAGCGGCGCCGCCTTCGCGTGCCCGCAACATGGCCTGCACCACGAGTCCATTCGGCGCGCCGGCATCCGCAGCGATTACCACGTTGCCATCGGCGCCGAGCAGACGTTTGACTGACGCAGAAATGTTCTGCAACTGCACGGTTCGGCGATTCAGCGCGATCAGTCCGTTACGGTCGATACTCAGCGTGAGCGGTTGCTGCGAGGCAAGTGGCTGTGCATTACCCTGAGGCAATTCGAGTTTCACCGCATCGAGCCGTTGCATCGTCAGCGACGCCAGCATGAAGGTGGCAAGCAGAAAAAACATCACATCGATCATGGGGATGATTTCGATGCGGCCGCGTTTCGATGCGCGGGAGCGGCGCAATTTCATAGCGTATTCGCCTCGCTTTCATTCGCGACTTTATTGGCGACCTCGTTGGCAAGACGCATGTCGCTGAGCCACGCATTCGCCTGCATTTCGAGCTCATCCACGAGCCGGTCGATGCGCCGCGAAAAATAGTTGAACGCGAACAGCGAGACGAGCGCGATGACGATGCCGATGGCGGTGGCCACCAGCGCCTGCGCAACGTCGCCGGTCACGCCGCCCGGGTTGACGAGGCCCGTATGCCCGATCAGCCTGAACGCCTGCATCATGCCGACGAGCGTGCCGAGCAGGCCTAGCAGCGGCGCGGCCGTGACGATCGTTTCGAGCAGCCAGAGTCCGCGTGACATGTCGCGCTGGACTTCGAGTGCGAGGCCTTCGGCGCGAGCTTCGATCCACCAAGCGGGTTTCGTGGCGTTGCGCAGTAACGGTTCTAGCAGTCTGCGCAGCGCGTGACGCGCGGGCAGATGACGCAACGTCTCGTCGCGCAACGCGGTGGGGGAGGTCTCGTCTTGCATGACGGCGCGTCCGGGCATGGACGCGAAGCGCCAGAATACCCAGGCGCGATCGAGAATAATGACGAGCGCGATCGCGGCTAGCAGCGTGAGCGGATAAACCACCCAGCCGCCCACACGCACCGCTTCCATGATGCCTTGCCAGTTTTGCATGAGTGTGTACGCGAAGATATGCGTCAGAAGTATTTCGTGAGACCGGCGTAGAACGCGCGATACGGGCCGTATTGCGGCGCGAATACGCCGATGCCGGAACCGTCGCGCAATTCATAGGTTCGACCGAATGCGTTTTCCACCACGAAGCGTCCATCCACCTTGCCGATCATCGGCAAATTGAAGTGCTGAATCACGGCCAGATTGAACTGTGCATAGAGCGGCAGCTTGCCGGTATTGGCGAAGCCGTTGCGCAGGCCGCTGCCCACGGTGCCATCCATCGTGAACGTAGTGCGGTGCCAGTTGTATGCACCGCCGAACGAGGCGGTTATGCGCTGGTCGTGATCGAGAAAGACCCAGTGATTACTGATGAACGCGAGTTCATCCGCGCCGAAATTGAATTGCGCGGAATCCACGTTTTTGCCTTGCGCACGGCTGAACGCCAGATTCAGATAGGCAGAAACGTTGTCGTGCTTGTAATTGGCCGTGAATTCCACGCCATATACGCGCCCGTATTGGTAATTGAACGGCGTATAAATGAGCGCGGTGCCGAACTGGCCGAGATCGAGCAGGTTGTGCGCTTTCTTGTAGTAAGCATCGAGCCCGAGCGTAAGATCCGAGCCCAGTTGTTGCGTGACGCCAAGATCGAAATAATCGTCGCGCTCGGGCTGCACGGGGTCGTTTTGCATGACCTCGCTCTGATTTGTCGTGCCGCTATAGCGGCTGATGGTTGAATTCGACACCAGTTCGAATGACGGTGGCGTGAAATAGCGCGCGTAACCGGCGTGAAACGAAGTCGTGGGCGTGAGCTTGAAAATCGCGCCGATACGCGGACTCAACTGGCTTGCCTGCACGTATTCGTCCATGCCGTCGTAACGCAATCCATAGTTGAGCGTCAGGCGATCGGTGATCTTCCATTCGTCCTGCACATAGGCGCTATATAGATAGCCAGTCTTGCTGCTGGAGTCGGAGAGCGTGTAGGGCACGTCCGAAGTTTGATTGCCGTCGGCGTCGGCCGGAAACACCGAGACGTTGTCCCAGAAGTTCGCATGCTCCTGCTGGAACAACACGCCCGCGCGCAACGTGTGATGTTCGTTGATCCGGTAGGTGGTATCCGCTTGCAGACCGTTGGCGGTATCGCTGTGAAAGTCCTGTGAGGCTACGCCGTTGAAGATCAGATCGCCAACCGGATCCGGGTTGAACTGCGTGCGCGTGTAGCGCGTGAACAGTGCGACCTGATAGTCGAGCGCGCCGCCATTGGTGCCTTGCAGCGCCACCACCGCAAAGTTATTCAATTCCGACTGCGTTTCATTCAGATTCGCGGAATTGAATGTCGGCGTACCGGCCAGAATGAAATTCGGCGTGAGACCCGGCGTATTCGGAATTTCAAACTGATTGGCCGCGGTGCCGAACATCACACTCACGCGCGTGAGCGGATTGATGATGTACGACATATAGCCGAACGCGTTACCTTGGCGCGTATGGTCGTGAATCGGATTCGGCGACGCAGTGGGCGCTTCGATGCCCAGATTGTTTTCTCCCAGCGAACCGCTAAAGAAATAACTGAAATCGCCCTTGCTGCCGTATACGTCGGCGCTCGTCTGCAAGGTCTGGTGACTGCCGCCGTAGACGTCGACCGACCCGCCATTGCCGAAATCGCCCGACTTCGTGCGGATATCGACAATGCCAGCGGTGCGATAGCCGTATTCGGCGGGCAGCGCGCCCGTGAGCAGATTGACCTGATCGATGATGCGCGTATCGAGCGACTGGCCAAAACCGCTAATGGGCTCCGGAATCATGATGCCGTTGATACGGTATTGCAGATCGGCGTGATCGCCGCGCACGTGCAATTGCCCATAGGAGTCGTTCGCGACGCCGGGCGCTTGCAAAAGCACCTGATTCAGCGGTGTATTAGCACCTTGCGGCATCGACTGAATATCGCTTTGGGTAATGCGATAAATGCTGCTGCCCGTTTCCGGAAGCAGACCGTTGCGCGCTTCGTCGAGGCGTTTTGCATTGACTTCCACGTCGAGCGTGTTTGAGTTCGCCGGGCTGGCTGTGGCGGCGTTGTTCGTTGTGCCGTCGGTCGCGGTGTCGGTCTCTGCGCTACGGGCCGGATTGGCCGCGACGATGGCGAACGCGACGAGTGCCGCGCGAGCAAGGAGTGTGCGGTGGTGGTTCATGGTGCCGTTGGGCGTAGGTTATTTTTGGCTGGCAGCGTTGTGCGACGACATGGAACTCGCGTCGGAGATCAAGAAAATTTTGTGGAATGATATAACGTAACATTCAAGAAATTCCAGAAAATTCTACGGAAATAAAAACGTCAGCAAACGAATTTAATTTGTAATATTTGAGTTGGATGTTTTGAAAGATAACGGCTCGATTTCTGGCGCCTTTTTTCTTTCAGATGTAATTCATGCAGTTGATGGGCTCCCGGGCGACGTGCAGTTGATGGTGGTTCGGCTGGTGCGCGGGCGGGCATGGTGTATGCACGCTTTCAAACATCAGCTGCGCATGGAGGCGTCGAAGC
Organism: Paraburkholderia tropica; assembly: GCF_014171495.1. Taxonomy (NCBI): domain Bacteria; kingdom Pseudomonadati; phylum Pseudomonadota; class Betaproteobacteria; order Burkholderiales; family Burkholderiaceae; genus Paraburkholderia; species Paraburkholderia tropica. The sequence goes on along the minus strand of NZ_CP049136.1, from coordinate 307,053 downwards.
GACCGGCATGCAGGCGCAGCCGATGCAAGGAGGAAGTGAATCATGAACGCCCAATCCACACGCCCGCATTACCAGGTGAACATTTGCCGCGGCGATTTTCGTCACGTCTGCGAATGCTTTGCCACCTGGAAAAGCGAACCGCTTGTTTATCGCCTGAATCAGAAAATGTTCGAAGGGCGCAGCGAGGTTCGTCCCTTGTCCGGCCAGTGCTACGACGACACGGAAAAAGCCCGCAAGGCGCTCCAGCGCGCGTGCCGCCCAGAAGACGCCTATGCGCTGGCCGCCGAAGTCTGTAATGACGACCGCGCCATGTGGATCGTGATGGCCGCATACGGCGAATGACGGCGAAGGACGCGTGATTTACACGCGCTTACCTGACGATTAGCGCTTCGCCTGATATCGCCAGCGTGCATTCTTGTTCATAGTATGCTTGCGCGAAACGGTGCCGCATCGTCCCTGCGTGCGTCGACGTAATCGCGTGGCCGTTGTGAATCATTGCGCCGTGCGTTTTTCAATTAGCGAATCATCCGCTCAGGAGGAGACGTCGAATGAATCTTGCGAAGCTGCTGTTCACTGGGGTGCTTGCCGCCTCGGCATGGGGTGCAATTCCGTTTGCCGCGCATGCGGAAGATCTGCTCGACAGCGTGAAGCAGTCTGGCGTGCTCAAGGTCGGTCTGGAGGGCACATATCCCCCGTTCGATTCGCGCAACAGCGCGGGACAGCTCGAAGGTTTCGACGTTGACGTGGCGAAAGCCGTGGCGGCGAAGCTCGGCGTCAAACCCGAGTTCGTTCCCACGGAATGGAGCGGCATTATCGCCGCGCTGCAGGCGGGTAAATTCGACGTGATCGTCAATCAGGTGACCATCACGCCGCAACGTCAGCAGGCCGTGGATTTTAGTCAGCCTTATACGTATTCGGCGGCGCAATTGATTCAGCGCGCCGACGATAAACGCGAATTCAAAGCGCTCGACGAATTCAAGGGCGACAAGAAACTCGGCGTGACGCTCGGCACGAATTACGATCAGATGGCGCGTGCGGTGCCCGGTATCAACGTGCAGACTTATCCGGGCGCGCCGGAGAAATTGCGCGATCTTGCGGCTAAACGAATCGATGCCACCATCGACGACCGGCTTATGCTGCCCTACATGATCAAGACTTCGCATTTGCCGCTACGCCCCGGTGCGGTCCTCCAGGGCGCAAACCAGGAAATGGGCATTCCGTTCCGTAAGAACAATCCCAAGTTCGAGAAGGCGATCAATGACGCGCTGACGCAATTGAAGCAGGACGGCACGCTCAAGAAAATCTCGATGCACTGGTTCGGCAGCGACGTGACCGTGCCGATCGCGCAGTCGCAGTAAAAGCCCAAGCGCGCGCCGCCCTGACCGTGGACTAACCGCCCGTATAGAGATTGCAGAAACTCACCGGCCCGACGCAGACGGTCTGCGGCGAGCCGGTTTCGCTCGTGCCTTGCATCGGCGCGCCCATGCCGCTGGCGTGCGCGGGCTGGCTGTGCTCGACCTGTTGAGCGAAGACGGGGCTGACGTCGGGATACGATGCATCGGTGACGAAGCGTGAGCCGTTGGCCTGCGCTTCAATCAGTTGTTCGCGAACCTGTTCGCGCGTGAGACCTTGGGCTGAGGCGGCGATCGATGCGCCCATAGCGGCACATACGGACAGCGAAAGGACGAGTGTGCGGGGGAATTTCATTTCGAACTCCTCAGGACGGGGAAGAATTCGGCGGGAAGAGAATGTCCGGCCGGTGCGAAAGAGACTGCACCGGTTATACCGTCATGGGACGCACGCTATTCCCGTGCATTTGTAACGATGCGCAGGATGGCGACGCAAGCGGGTGCGCCGCCATTCGCAACGTTTATTTTCGTTCAGGCAGGAACCAGTTCATCACGAGCGCGCAAATACCACCCGTCGCGACGCCCGATTCCAGCACGTTCTTGAGCGCATGCGGCAGGCTAGTGAGAATCTCCGGCACCTGCGAAACGCCAAGGCCCAGCGCCAGCGAAACGGCGATGATCAGCAGCGCGCGGCGATCGAGCGTAATGCCCGAGAGAATGTTGATACCGGACGCGGCCACCGCGCCGAACATCACCATCGCCGCGCCGCCAAGCACCGGCTCCGGCACGGCTTGCAGCACGCCCGCGACCGGCGGGAACAAACCGAGCAGCACGAGCATGCCTGCGATCCAGAGGCCGACGTGGCGGCTCGCAATGCCCGTGAGTTGAATCACGCCGTTGTTCTGCGCGAACACCGAACTCGGGAACGTATTGAACACGCCGGCCAGCAGCGAATTGAAACCATTGACAAGCACGCCGCCTTTAATGCGCTGCATCCACAGCGGACCTTCGACAGGCTGCTTCGAAATCTTGCTGGTCGCCGTGACGTCGCCGATCGCTTCGAGCGAAGTAACGAGGTAAATGATCAGCATCGGCACAAATAGCGACCACGAGAAACCGATGCCGAAATGCAGCGGGGTCGGAATCTGAAACACGGCGGCTTCCCGCGCGCCGGTAAAGTCGAGGCGACCGAGCGCGCCTGCCACGAGATAGCCAATGGCGAGTGCGATCACAAGCGCCGTGCTGCGAACCCACACCACGGGCACGCGATTGAGCAGAATGATCGTGCCCAGCACGGTGCATGAAAGCGCGAGATTCTGCGGACTTGCGAAATTGCCCTTCGCAATGGCGCTATAGCCGCCGCCCATGCTGATGAGACCGACCTTGATCAGCGTGAGACCGATGAGCAGCACCACGATGCCCGTAACGAGCGGCGTGATCAGGCGCTTGACGAAGGGCAGGATGCGCGAGACGCTCATTTCCACGAACGAGCCTGCAATGACGACGCCGAAAATAGCCGACATCACCGTTTCGACCGGCGTGCCTTGCTTGACCATCAGACTGCCGCCCGCGATCAGCGGACCGACGAAATTGAAGCTGGTTCCCTGAACGATGAGCAGGCCCGCGCCCAGCGGGCCGAAACGCTTGCACTGCAGGAAGGTGGCGATGCCCGAGATTACGAGCGACATCGAAACGATCAGCGTGGTGTCTCGGCTCGAAACGTTGAGCGCCTGGCAGATCAGTAGACCGGGCGTGACGATCGGCACGAGAATGGCCAGCAGATGCTGTAGCGCGGCGATGAAAGCAATGGTCGGGGCGGGGCGGTCGTCGGGGCCGTAGACGAGGTCGTGCGTCGGGTCGGCGTCGTCGCTGCTCTGGGTGGCGCGTGGGGCGGGGGAAGCGGGTTGCATCGGCGAGGCGGTGAAGGCGGGTGGAAAGGAAAAGGCGGGATTTTACCGGGTTGGTGGGGATCATGGCCGACGTCGGCGGTTTGCCGGCTTTCGCGCACTCAGGAAGCTGGAACCACGTTGGAACTTTTCGGGCGGTTGGCCCCCTTATTTACTGGGGTCAATTCCACAGAGGCGCACAGTAAAACGATGACAATCCGCATTCAATTACGCGCGGCCACGGCATGCGGCTTCGCATTGCTGCTCGCGAGCGGCGTTGCCGATGCAGCCGATGCAGCGCAAACCGTTCAGACAACGCAGTCAACCGGCAATCGAGCCGCTGTGCTTTGCCGGGCAGATCAGCTCGCCTTGCGTCTGGACGACGGTGGCGGTGATTTCAATGGCATGTCGCACAGCGGCACGTATATCGTGCTGCGCAATCGCGGCAACGTAGCGTGCGTGTTGCCCGGACGCGTTCCGGTTTCGTTTCTCGATGCACACAGGCGCGTGCTGCGCGCATCGGTGCAACCGATGCCCGGCATGCATCCCGGGCCCGTGGTGCGCCCCGTCACGGTGGCGGCGAAGGGCGAGGTGAGAGGGAGTTTGCGCTGGGTGTCCGGCGAAGTGTTCGACAACACCCAGTGTATCGATCCCGCTTATGTGCGGCTGCGTGTGGGGCAAGGCGCATTGACGGCGCGTTTTAGAGGCCATCTGTGCGGGACGGCGGACGACGGTCCGCGTTATCAGGTCGTGCCGTTCAAGTCCTGGCCGGAATGATCGAGCTCGTTGTACGCGCCTGAAACAGAGCGTTTGCGAAGTCCTCAATCGGGTCGTGAAAAATTGATGAAAAAAGACTTCGCAAATCGAAAGTTTGTCGATACAATGGCGACCCTCTTGCTCAGGTGGCGAAATTGGTAGACGCACTATCTTGAGGGGGTAGCGCCGCGAGGCATGCGGGTTCGAGTCCCGCCCTGAGCACCAGAGAGTATCCTTTTCTCGAGGATACTAATGATCGAAGAAGGTAAAAGACCCACGGGTCTTTTGCACTTCTTGTTCGATCAGCCAGCATTTACGCCGTTGTTTTCGGCGCAAACAATGCTTCGGCTTTTCCATTTCCGCTCTGTTGGTTTCAAAATCCGCACAGGCCTTATTGCGTTTTCCGCGCTTGCTGCTTTTCGCGCGTGAAGGCCAGTACCAATGCGGACAACACGTCGCAGCGCCGACCATCACATTGCGCGCCACCGTGACGCATATCAATTCCAGCAGAGCCTTCGGTTTCCTTTCGCGCTCTATGACAACAAAATGGCCGCGCCCGTCGCGCGAAACTCCGCACGCATTTCGTTGATTGATCGCGCTTAAGGCTCCGACCTGAATCCGCCCGCACCACGAAGCCTGCATTCGCCCGATGTTCCGCCGATCGAACCGCCTTACCGCCTGGCTTGGGATCCTTGCGATCCTGCTGGCCGTATTCGCGCCGCTCGTCACGCAACTGATCGAACGCGGGCAGGTGCCTGCCGATGTGCTTTGCAGCGCCGCCGCTCACGATGGCGCGAACGGCGCGAGCACGCAAACCGGAAAATCTTTAGCCGCGCATCTCGACGCGTGCGGCTATTGCAGTCTGCTCGCGCACTCGCCTGCATTAAACACCGCTTCTCACGAGATCATTCGCTTCATTCCCGGCGCGCGTTTATCCGTGTCCGCGATGGTTCATGTCGATCTCCCACGTGTGCGCTATCTGCGCCGCCCACTGCGCGCGCCGCCATTCGACGCCTGATCGCGTTTCATCGCTTTCCTGCTGCCAGTCATTGCCTCACCGTGCGATTGCTCTGCATCGCGCGGGTGGCCCTATTGGTTTGTCGAATGGGTGGGTCGAATGTTCATTTCAAAAGCTTCTTCCGCGATTCACATCGCGGCACGTATGGCGTTTATTTTCGGATCGGTGTGGTGCCGGTCGTTTGATGCACAAGCTGCTTCTCAGGACGATGTATCGAGCGGCGGCGTCCCTGAGGCGGAATTCGTGCTTCCCCGCGTCGAAGTCGTCGCGCGTCCGCTCAAGAATTCCTTTATCTCCGAGACCGATCCAAAGACGCCGCGTCAGCCGTTGCCCGCGAGTGACGGCGCCGACTATCTGAAAACCGTGCCGGGTTTCACGGCTATTCGCAGTGGCGGTACTAACGGCGATCCCGTTTTGCGCGGCATGTTCGGCTCGCGTCTGAATCTGCTTGCGAACGGCGCGCCGACACAAGGCGCGTGCCCGGCGCGCATGGACTCGCCATCGTCGTACGTCGCGCCGGAGAGCTACGACAAGGTCACGGTCATCAAAGGGCCGCAAACGGTGTTGTACGGTCCTGGCGCATCGGCGGGCACGGTGTTGTTCGAGCGCGAAGCGCCGCGTTTCGACACAGCCGGCGCGCACGTGGATGCAAGCGTAATGGGCGGCACGAACGGCCGCAACGACGAGAATCTCGAGCTCACGGCAGGCAATCCCGATGTCTACGCACGCGTGAACGCGAACAAATCGCACGCGCAGGATTATCGTGACGGCAACGGTCAATCGGTGCCTTCCGCCTGGGATAAATGGAACACTGATATTGCGCTCGGCGTGACGCCCGATGCGGATACACGCATCGAACTCGATGCGGGGACGGGAAACGGTCACGCGCGTTACGCCGGCCGCGGCATGGATGGCGTGCGTTTCAAGCGTGACAGCGTTGCGTTGCGATTCGAGAAACAGCATCTCGGTAGCGTGATCCGGAAGATCGAAGCGCAGGTTTACTACAACGCTTTCGAACATCGTATGGATAACTATACGTTGCGCGCGACGCCGTCCGGCAGCATGGCGATGGCCTCGGATGTGCGTCGTCGAACGGCGGGCGGCCGCGTAGCGGCGACGCTCGATACTGGCGACAATCTGCAATGGATCGTGGGTTTCGACGCGCAGACGAACTGGCTGGATTCGCGTTCTGCGATGGGGCTGCAAAGTCCGTCGGCTTTGTCGTGGACGCCTTCTGCGCAAATGACGAATTACGGACTGTTTTCCGAGGTCACGTGGGACGCGAGCGAAACGCAGCGCGTAGTGGCGGGCCTTCGTCTCGATCGCGCGGCCGCCACCGACGAGCGCGCGACCGTTAGCGCTTCCATGATGTCGATGGCGCAGCGCAATCCCACCGCGAATGCCACCCGCACGCGCACGTTGCCCGGCGGATTTATTCGCTACGAACAAACCGCACGCACGATGCCGCTGACGTGGTACGCCGGCATCGGTCATACCGAACGCTTTCCCGATTACTGGGAATTGTTTTCGCCCACACGCGGCCCCGCGAATTCCGCCAACGCATTCGCGGGTATCGAGCCGGAAAAAACGACGCAATTCGATGTCGGCGCGCATTATCGTAACGACGCGATCGATGCATGGATTTCGGCTTATGCGGGCTATGTCGAAGATTTCATTCTGTTCAACTACGGCACGGGGACGCAATCGAATGTCTCGCAGGCCAGCAACGTGAATGCGCAAATCATGGGCGGCGAATTGGGCGGGACATGGCGCGCGGGCGCGGGATGGAAACTGGGCATGTCGGCGGCCTATGCGTGGGGACGCAACGCCAACAGCGGCGAACCGCTGCCGCAAATTCCGCCGCTCGACGTGCGTCTGAATGCCGACTATACGTGGCGCGCGTGGTCGGTCGGCGCGCTCTGGCGTATCGTTGCGCCGCAACGGCGTTATACGCTGCACGAAGGCAATGTAGTCGGGCAGGACTTCGGGCCGAGCGCGGGTTTCGGCGTGGTGTCGCTGCATGCGCAATACGATCTGGATAAGCGCACGCAATTCTCGATCGGTGTCGACAACCTGTTTAACAAGGCCTATAGCGAGCATCTGAATCTCGCGGGCAACGCGGGATTCGGCTATTCCGGCGGCGTCGCCATCATGGAGCCGGGACGCACGATCTGGGGCCGATTGCGCTTCAGAATGTGAAGCGCAGAAGGCGCGAATGATGTCGTGTGCGCATGCGCGCTAAAACGTGAAACCCACAACGTCGAGACTTTTTTCTGCGGGCGTGGGCGACCGTTGGTAAAATACGCACACGCCGCATCCGGCTGAAGCATCCCTTCTGATCCGCTACGCCAGCGTCACTATTTTTTCGCCGTTTCTTTTTTACCGATGACTGCGATTCGCGCCTGATGTTTGCGTCCATTTGACGCAGATTTCGGGCGCTGCATGCGTTTGGAATTCGTTTCAAGACCCTACTGACGTATTCGGTTTTTTAAAACACTCAAACAATTTTCTTTCTGCGATGTTAAGTTAGAAAGAACCCCGCAGCGAATGCGGTTATCCGTATTTTCTCCGCTATTTAGCGCGGATTGACCGAACAATCGCTTTTATTATTCGCCTTTCTAAAACAGTTCCATGCACATCAACGAACAACCCGTCGATGCGGCGTCGCTACGCCCCGGCGCCGAAACGACATTGCGTCAATGGCTCGCGGTTTTTGCCGTCGCCATTAGCGCATTCGCTTTCGTCACGTCCGAATTTCTTCCGGTTGGGCTCCTGCCCCAGATTGCGCGCGATCTCGGCGTGACGCCGGGCACGGCGGGTCTGATGGTGACGACGCCCGGCGTACTGGCCGCGATTTTCGCGCCCGGCATGCTGATTCTCGCGGGCCGTATGGATCGGCGACGCGTGTTTCTGCTGCTCACCGCCATGCTGCTCGCGTCCAATATCGTATCGGCCATGTCGACGAATTTTGCCGTCATGCTGATCGGCCGCGCGATGCTCGGCGCAGCGCTCGGCGGTTTCTGGACGCTCGCGACGGCCGCGGCCGGACGTCTCGTGCAAGTCAGCGACGCCGCGCGCGCCACCGCCATCATTCTCACGGGTGTGACCTGTGCCACGGTGATCGGTGTGCCGCTTGGCACCTTTATCGCAGGCCTGGCGTCGTGGCGCGCGTCGTTCCTCACGACGGGCGGGCTTGTCGCGGTCGCATTGATTGCGCAGGCGCTGCTTGTGCCGTCACTGCCGTCCGCCACCGCGCTGCGTATCGCGAATTTCGTCGAATTGATGCGCCGTCCGCACACGCGTCTGAGCATGCTGATGGTCGCACTGGTTTTCGGCGCGCATTTTTCGACGTATACGTTTATTGCGCCGTTGCTGCAGCAGGATTTTTCGCTGGGCGCGATTACGCTGCTGTTGCTCGCATTCGGCGTGATTGGCTTTTTTTCGAATGCGCTACTGTCGATGGTGGTGGCGAATCGTTTGAAAACATCGGTTGCGGCCATGACGGCGCTGCTGCTGTGCGCGCTTTCGTCGATGCTCTTGCTCGATCACGTGCGCATCGGCGAAATCGCGGCGATGCTGATGTGGGGCGTCGCGTTCGGCGCGCTGCCGCTGTGCTTCAGCGTGTGGATTCAGCGCGGCACGGCCGATCGGCCCGAAGCCGGTTCGGCGATGTTCGTCAGCGTGATTCAGGTCGCGATCGCGCTCGGTTCGTCGGTGGGCGGCACGATCGTCGATCATGCGGGCGTGCGCGCCGACTTCGTGCTCGGCTGCGGGCTGGCCGTGCTGGGGCTCATCACGTTGCAGCGCCTCGCGGCGATGGAGCGTCCGCGTCCGGCGCCTGCCTCGTCGCTCGACTGTAATTGCGGCGCGTCGCTCGACTGATTTTCCTGTGTGCTGGCGGGCCGGGTTCTTGCCCGAACGTCAGCGCCAGCCAACTACAAAAGATAAAAAGACTCGACCGCGCGCTCCTCGCCGCGCTCGTGTCCTGGCTGCGCTCCCCATCGCTACTCCGCCGTCGCGCGCGCTTGCCATGCGCGCGCGTCTGGCGCATCGTGCATCCTTCGTTCAACGCATTGTGATTGTGTCATTGCGCGGTTTGCTTCGAACCGGGAGGTCTCACGATGTCGCTCGCGCTTTATGGTCATCCATTTTCTTCCTATACGCAGAAGGTGCTCGTTGCGCTCTACGAGAACGACACGCCGTTCGCGTTTCGCACGATCGGGCCCGAAACGCCGCAGCACACACAGGCGTGGCTGACGCTCTGGCCGCTGCGCAAGTTTCCCGTGCTGGTGGACGGCGAGCGCAGCGTGGCGGAGACCAGCATCATCATCGAATATCTGCAGCTCGCGCATGGCGGGGCGCAGCGGTTCTTGCCGTCCGAGCCGATGGCCGCGCTGGACGTGCGCTTTCTCGACCGCTTCTTCGACCTGCACGTGATGACGCCGGTGCAGTGCGCGGTGGAAGGCGCGTTGACGGGCGACGCGGCGCGGCGCGAAGCGGCGCACGCGTACGCGGCGGGCAAGCTCGATCTGGCCTACGCGTGGCTCGACGATCGGCTCGCGGACCGAACCTGGGCAGCGGGTGAGGACTTCACGCTCGCGGACTGCGCGGCCGCGCCTTCGCTCTTTTACGCCGACTGGACGCATCGTATTCCGGAGCGCTTCGGCGCGCTGCGGGCGTATCGCGCGCGGTTGCTCGCACGCCCTTCGTTTGCGCGCGCGGTGGAGGAAGCGCGACCGTATCGGCACCTGCTTCCGCTGGGCGCGCCTGATCGCGATTGAGCATTTCGCCGCTTTGATTTAATCAGCGTAAATGTACCTTTTAATGGCAGAAATTTCTTATAAAAGGCATATTTATGCCGGTTAACGTAGATGCGGACATGTATCTATATAACCGGTAATTTTCCGCCGTTTATTGGTCTATCTACATAATAAGCGGTATAATTATGCCTGTTACAGACCGTGGAGCAGGCGATGCTGTTCGATCTCGCGACAGTCGAGGAAATCGCGGGCGCACTGGCTCAGAAGCTGCGCGCCCTGAGGCTTCAGCAGTCCCTCACGCAAGCCGAGCTGGCGGCGCGTGCGGGCGTGTCCGAGCGCGCGCTGCGTAATTTCGAGCGTAGCGGGCAGGCGACGCTGGAGACCTTCCTGCGCGTGACGCAGGCGCTCGGGCGGGCATCCGATCTGGAGGCGCTGTTCGAGCTCAAGCTGCGCTCGATTCGCGCGATGGAGCAGGCGAGCGCGAACCGGCAGCGTGCACCGCGCCGCGCGTCCGCCAAAACGTCGTCCGGGAGAACCGGCCAATGAAACGCCTGCGCGTGATCTACGAAGGCTGGGGCGAGCAGTTCGACCTGGGCGTGCTCGCGGACGACGGCCAGCATCTCCTCTTCGAATACACGCAGGCGGCGCGCGAGCGCGGCCTCGAACTCTCGCGCTTCAAACTCCCGCTGCAAACCGCGGCGTTCGGCGACTTCCCGCAGCATCAGCAACGCTTGCCCGGCCTTGTCGCCGACAGCCTGCCCGACGGCTGGGGCATGCTGCTGATGGACCGTCTGTTTCGCGTGCGCGGCATCGACCCGTATTCGGTTTCGCCACTCGATCGCCTCGCCGTGGTGGGGCATCGCGGCATGGGCGCGCTGAGCTACGCGCCCGAGAGCGAAGCGCCCATCGTAGTCGCCGACGTGAATCTCCACACCATCGCCGACGAAGTGCAGCAGGCGATGGCCGGCGCGAGCGAATCCGTGCTGCGCGAACTGGTGTTGATGGGCGGCTCGCCGCATGGCGCGCGTCCGAAAGTGCTGGTCAACGTGGACCACGCGGCCAATCGCATGTGGAATTCGGAGGACGCGCCCGGCACGCCGTGGCTCGTGAAGTTTCCCGCGCAAAACGAAGCGCCCGAAGTGTGCGCGATCGAAATGCTTTATTCGGATCTCGTGCGCGCGTGCGGAATCGAGATGCCGCCCACTGCGTATTTCGATCTCGGCGCACAGGGCGCTGCGTTCGGCATCGCGCGCTTCGATCGCGAGGAGGGGCAGCGCGTGCCCGTGCATACGGCGGCGGGCGTGGCGCATGTGGACTTTCGGCTGCCGTCGCTCGACTATACGAATCTGCTGCGCCTCGCGGGCTTCGTGACGCGCGATGTGCGCGAAGTCGAGGCGTTGTACGCGCGCTGCGTATTCAACGTGCTCTTTAATAATCGCGACGATCACGCGAAGAACTTCTCGTTCCGGCTCGATCGCAACGATCACTGGCGCATCGCGCCCGCGTACGACATCACGTTCAATCGCGGCCCGGCGGGGCAGCATCAGATGGATATCGGCGGCGAGGCGAGAGCGCCCGCGCGCGCCCATTTGCTGAAACTCGCGAAAGAGAGCGGCGTGAAGGAGGCGAGCGCGGCGCGCATCATCGATCGCACGGCGCATGTGGCGGGCGAACTGGCGGCGCGGGCTGCCGATTATCCGGTTTCGGCGGCCACGACTGCGGAAATCGTCGATGCCGTGGAGGCGAACCGCTCGCGCCTGCTCGCCGCGAACTAGACGCGCACACAGCGCGGCCGGGTACGCAACCTGCTGCCGATGTCACGATTGCGCACGCTTTCGTGCGATGCGAGCCGCGGCCATGCCCAGCGAGACAGAAACCCGCCAGTCCACTCAGTCTTCCGAATCCACGATCGGCGCCGACATAAACGAGCGAGCCGCGATCGTGGAAACCGATCTTCCGGCGCGTCTCGACCGCCTGCCGTGGGGCCGTTTTCACGTGCTGATCGTGGTCGCGCTCGGCGTGACGTGGTTGCTCGACGGACTCGAAGTGACGCTCGCGGGCGCGGTAGCGAGCGCGCTGAAGACGAGTCCGGTGCTGCACGTCGACAACGCGCAAGTCGGGCTTGCGGGCAGTGCGTATATCGCGGGCGCAGTGCTGGGCGCGCTCGGCTTCGGCTGGCTCACCGACCGGCTCGGACGACGCAAGCTGTTCTGCATCACGCTCGCGGTCTATCTGCTCGCGACGGCCGCCACGGCGTGCTCGTGGAGCTTCGCGAGCTTCATGGTGTTTCGCGCGCTGACCGGCGCGGGCATCGGCGGCGAATATGCGGCCATCAATTCGACGATTCAGGAATTCACGCCCGCACGCGTGCGCGGCTGGACCGATCTGAGCATCAACGGCACCTTCTGGGTGGGCGCGGGCATCGGCGCGCTGGGCTCTTACGCGCTGCTCGATCCGCGTTGGCTAGCGCCGGATTGGGGCTGGCGCGCGTGCTTCCTCATCGGCGCGGTACTTGCGCTGATCATTTTGCCGATGCGCCGCTGGATTCCCGAAAGCCCGCGCTGGCTGCTTACGCATGGCGAGCACGACGAAGCACGCTCGATCGTCGAACGCATCGAAACGCGCTTTCGCGAAGCCGGTCACACGCTCAATGACAACGCGACGTCGTCACTGCGTCTGCGCGCGCGCCGTCACACGCCGTTGAGCGAAGTGATGCACGCGATCTTCGTGCGTCATCGCCGTCGCGCCTTCGTGGGTTTATCGTTGATGACGGCGCAGGCCTTCTTCTACAACGCGATCTTCTTCACCTACGCGCTCGTGCTCACCGAGTTCTATCGCGTGCCTGGCGGCGACGTGGGCCTGTATCTGCTGCCGTTCGCGCTCGGCAATTTTCTCGGGCCGCTCGTGCTCGGCAGACTGTTCGACGTGCTGGGCCGCCGCAAGATGATCGCGGCTACTTACGCGCTATCGGGTGTGCTGTTGAGCGCGAGCGGCTATCTGTTCGCGCACGGTTGGCTCACCGTCGTGCAGCAAACGGTGGCGTGGATGGTGATTTTTTTCTTCGCTTCGGCGGCGGCGAGTTCGGCGTATCTGACCGTGAGCGAATCGTTTCCGCTCGAAATCCGCGCGCTGGCGATCGCCGTTTTCTATGCCTTCGGCACGGGACTCGGCGGGATGATCGGACCAGCATTCTTCGGACGACTGATCGATACGCATCAGCGTAGCGAAGTGTTCACGGGTTATCTCGTCGGCTCCGCGCTGATGTTGGGCGGGGCGCTGATCGCCGCGATCTGGGGCGTGGACGCCGAACGAAAATCGCTCGAACATGTGGCCACGCCGCTTTCCGCTATCGACGATGCGTGAGGTTGCGTTTAAAGCGGCACCTGAAACTAAAACGCACTGCGATACGCATACAAACCGGGCAGGCCGCCCGTCATCACGAACAGTACGTTCTCGTGCGCACCATAGCGGCCGCTCCGCACGTTCTCCAGCAGACCCGCAAACGCCTTGCCGCCATACACGGGATCGATCAGCAGACCCTCCGTCGAAGCGAGCAGGCGCACGGCGGCGCGCATGGCATCGGTGGGCAAACCGTAGCCGTCACCGAGCTGTGATTCGTCGATCACGATATCACCGGCGTCGACACGCAAACTGGCGTCGATGAGGCACGCGGTGTGATTCGCCTTGTCGAGCGTCGTGGCGTGCGCTTTCTCCGCGCCGGCGTAAACCGCGAACGCCGTCACGCTGGGCGGATTCAGTCCGAGTGCCTTCATGCCCGCCACGAAGCCCGCGTGCATGCCGCCGCTGCCGTTGGGCATGACGATGTGATCGAACGCGATCCCGCTCGCGCGCGATTGCGCGGCGATTTCCGCTGCACCCTCCGCATAGCCGAGGCAACCGACCGGGCTCGATCCTCCGAGCGGGCACACATAGACGTTGCGGCCCTGCGAGCGCAGCGTATCGGCGCGCGCCTCGGCGAATGGCAGCGCGTCGGTGCCCGCAGGCAGATCGTGCACGTGCGCCGCGAGCAGATCGTCGAGCAGAATATTGCCGTTTTCAAGGTACTCCGCGTCGAATCGTGGCACCGCGCGCGTGAGCACCAGTTCGCATTGCAGTCCCGCACGCGCGGCGGCGGCCGCCGTCAAGCGCGCATGATTCGACTGCCGCGCGCCGACGGTGATGATCGTATCCGCGCCACGCGCGAGCGCTTCGCCCATCAGGAATTCGAGTTTGCGCAGCTTGTTTCCGCCGCCGCCGAGCCCGTTCAGATCGTCGCGCTTCGCATAGATATTCGCGCCGCCAAGCTGCGTGCTGAGCCGCGATAAATGTTGAATGGGCGTCGGGCCTTCGAGCAGCGCGTAACGGGGGAACATCGAAAGATCGAGTGAGGTCGGATTCATGGAAGGGCGAGGGACGTTGCGTGTCGATGAGCCAACGTTAATGGCCGTTGCGCGCGCGGGCCTGTTCGGCGAGCGCCTTGTAATCGTAGGTCGGATAGAACTCGGTGCGATAGCCGCCCCAGACGGTTTCTTCGATGGCGCGATTCACTTCGCGCAGCCGCGCGGCAGGCACGCGCAACGTGACGACCTGGCCCAGCCCCATCATCACGTACCACGACACCACTTCGATGCTCGGCGGCGGAAAGGCCTTGTAAAAGCCTTGTTCGGCGAGTTGCTGATTGATCTTCGGCAGCGGTTTGGATTCGTCGTGTTTGAGGACGATGGTCAGCAGGAACGTGCCGTCGCCGGCGGGCGTGACGGGCATGCCCGGCGGTACGGCGTTGGTGTTTTCCGCCGTGTTCGTGGATTGAGCGGCGGTGAAGGGCGCGAAAGCGCTCAGCGCGGCGGCGAGCGCAACGGCCGCCGTCCAGTTGTATACGCGATGCATCGGCATGCTCCAGATCGAGGTTGGAGTACGGACACGCATGACTTGCGCCGTGGCCTTGCAGCGGCGCAGCGTGCAGGATACACGCTTCGTGCCGATCTCGCGTGACCCGCCGAAGACGCCGCGTTCAGCCGTTTTGCCGCGTGCGCAACGCGCGCGTATTGCGCTCGATGGCGAGCAGCAGCAGGAGCACGGTGAGGAAGCCCGCCAACGCGAGCAGCGTGCCCAGCGACGAGCGGAATTGCGCGCTGCGTGCCTGGGCCGCCTCGATCAGCGATTGCGCCGAGGCGATGCGCTCGATCTTGAAGCGCGCGTATTGATTCATCGCCGTCGCCACGTAGCGGTCGCGATCGTCCCATTCCCAGGCCGACGCATGGTGTGTCGCGTGCGCGATGACCTGGCCGAGTTCATCGACGAATTGCTGGCGGTCGGCGAGCGGCACGTTGTCGAGCCACGCGTCGAGCATCGGCTGACTTGCATTGTGCTGATCGAGCACGGCGCGCAACGGCGCGGGCAACGCCAGCCCGGCGGCGGCGGGAAGCTCGAGCGTGGCCTCGTCGTCGTTCGCGCTGTTGACGTTGTTGTTCGAAATGGCGTCGTTGGCCGCCTCCGAGCCTGGAATCGAGGCGAGCACGGCGCTCGCGCTCACGGGCGGATCGGCGCTCATGTTCGCGTTGCCGGAGGCGGATAGGGCGGCGATCACCGCCATCATCGCCAGCACCGCGCCGACGAGCGCCACGATGCACAACACGCGCGCCGTACCCAGCAGGCGCCGTTCCAGATTGTCCGCGAGCCTCATTTCAACCCCGTAAATAGCGTGCGATTGTGCGCGAGCGCCTGTGTCAGGGCTCGCGCAAATAACGTTCCGAAAGCGCTTCGTAAAGCGGCGGCGCGAAAAAACGCGAGACGCGGCTCGCGATCAGTGCTGTCGCCATGAGCGACAGCACGAGCGCATGCCCGTTAATCATTTCGATGACGATCACGAACGCCGTGATCGGACTTTGCGTGACCGCCGCGAGATAACCGACCATGCCGAGCGCAATCAGCATCGACAGTTGCATCTGCGAAAACACCATATGCAGCGTATTGCCGATGCCCGCGCCAATCGCGAGCGACGGCGCGAACAGGCCGCCCGGCGCGCCGGGCAGATATGATCCCACCATCGATACGATCTTGAACAGCGGATACGCCGCGCTTACGTGCGCGTTGCCTTCCAGCATGCTGCGCGCTTCGGCATAGCCGCTGCCGAACGCGTGACCGTGCGAGATCACGCCGACAATCGCGATGATCAGCCCGCACAGCGCGCCGAAGCGCACCGGCTGTTTCGCGCGCATGTCGAGCAGCCGGGCGGGCATCCAGCGCCGCGTGTTGAGCAGCAGCCAGCAGAAGCAGCCGCCGAGAACGCCCGCGATTATGCCGATCAGCATGACGGCCAGCGTGAGCCACTTCGGCAAACCCGAACCGATGTCGATGGTGCCGAAATACACGTAATTGCCTTGAAGGCCGAGCGAAACGATACCCGCGAAGATAATCGCCGTGATCAGCACGCCGCTGGTGCGTTCCGAGAAACTGCGCATCAGTTCCTCGATGGCGAACACCACGCCCGCGAGCGGCGCATTGAACGCCGCCGACAAGCCCGCCGCGGCGCCCGCGAGTGCGAGCCGGCGTTCGAGCGCGCCGTGGCTGATCGCGCGAAAACGCTGCGGATAGAAACGCCGCAGGCTGAACATGAGCGCCGCGCCCACGTGAATGGTCGGGCCTTCGCGGCCAATGGTGAAGCCGCCGAGAATGGCGAGAAACGACACTAAAATTTTGCCGACGAGAATGCGCAACGTGAGCAGCCGGGGCCCGAGCGCGTCGGGGCCATGCAGCATGGCGATCACCTGCGGGATGCCGCTGCCTTCCGCGCCGTCGAAAAAGCGCCGCGTGATCCAGACCGTCAACGCGCCCATCGCGGGCGCAATCAGCAGCGGCAACCAGAAGTGCTCGGCGGCGTAGCGCAGAAAGAGCGCGTAGCCGAAGTCGATGAGCTTGGCGTACAGCACGGCGACGAGGCCCACGGCCACCGCGCCCAGCCAGAACACGCCGTAGTGCAGCCACAGCCGGTTGGCGCGCTGCATCGCGCGCCGGTCGATCAGCCCGAAAATGCGCACGGTGCCGTCTCTCCTGTTGTTGATTGCTGTTGTGTGGATAGCGCCGTCGCGCGCGTCGTTTCCGATGATCGAAAAAAAACCCAGCGATCACGCTGGGTCAGGGGAAGCCACCACCAGTTGGCGCCGGTGGCAACTGGACGTACAGTCCGGCAAGCTGAGGACACCACCATGTCACGCGACCCGGCGGCGCACCCATTACCGGTGCGCTGCGATGAACGATCACGATGTGACATATCGATCAATTTAAGCCGGGATACTTAAAGGAAACTTAAAAGAACGCTTAAACGGCGCGGCGGACATCAGGCCTGCTCGTCGCGGAACGCCCAGCCGAATGCCTGGACTTCCGACTTGTGCAGGGCGGCCAGCTTCATCAGACAGCGCTCGCCTTCCGCCGTGAGATGTACCTGAACCTGCCGCCGGTCGTGCGCGCTCGGCACGCGTTCGACCAGACCGGCCGCCTCGCAGCGCGTGACCAGCGCCACGGTGCCATGCGAGGACGCCTGCAGCCGTTCGGCGAGTTCGCCCACGGTGGCCCAGTCGCGGTCTGGAAAGGCGCGGGTGTGCAGCATCAGCATGTATTGCAGCGGCGTCACGCCTTCGGCGTGCACGATCTCTTCGGAATAGCGCAGAAAGCGGCGCAGACGATAGCGGAACTCGGAAAGCTCCTCCAGATCGGCGCGCGATATCGGCGCCGTGGCCTTGCGGCGTGGCGATGTCATGAAGCGTTGCCGTACCGGTCAGCTCAGCGGCTTGACGTAATCTTCCGAAAGCCAGTAGCTCATCTGACCGTGCGGGCCGTTGATGAGCACCGCGCGCGGATCGTCGACGCCGTCGTCCGCGATGGTGCACGCAATGGTGCCGTCCGGAATCATCGTGACCTGCTGCGCGTTCGCGAGCCGCGCGAGCTTCTGCGCGCTGAGCGGGTAGAGATGGCTATAGATGTCGTAACTGATCGCGCCCGGCGCGTCGCCCTCGATCCGCACTTGCGGACCCTCGGTGCAGGTATGCGCGAACGCGCTCGCCGTCCAGACGCCGGCCAACGCGGCAAGGAAAAGTCGCTTCATGGGTTTCCTCTGCTGAATCAAGACTGCGTTCGACACGGTGCGCGCAAGCTCGTGCATGCCACGCCGAACGCCCGCATCGGCGGGCTCTCAACCTGCATTATACGTTTCTTACGATCTGAAGGTATTTCACATCGTGACATTTCGCGCGATCCGGCCGCGATTGCAGCGTTTTTTCGCGAGCCCGATCGGGCGTTGGGTTTACGCGCTCGCGATCGAATGAGCGACATTGGCGTGACATTGCACGCACATAACCCCCGGATTACCAATTCGTTATCTGCATTCCGTTTCATGTTCGCTTAAGCCAGCGAGACACAAAATGGATTCGCCTTCACCCGTAGTCAATCCGATTTACTTATTCGAGGATGAATCCATGAAAGCCAAATTGTTTGTTTCGATGATCGTTGCCGCCGCCATGTTGCCGAGTGTGGTTTTTGCGCAATCGTCATTCCCGTCGCACGATCCGGTCTCGCGTGCCGAGGTCAAGGCGCAAATCGTTCAGGCCGAACACGACGGCACCTTGCATCCGTCCAATACGCGTTTCCCCGACCCCGCAATCCACGCCCGGACGCATACGCAGAACGACAGCGCGTACGGCATGACGCCCGCGAGCTATTCGCAGTCTGGCGGCGCCGTCGCGCCGCAATCCGTCAAAGCGATTTACGAACACCATTGAAGCGCGCCATTCATTGCTATTCACCGCCATTCGACGTTTTCGCCACGGGCCGTGGCGAAGATGTCGAAAATGTAATGGGGCGGTTATCCGCTTGACCGCTACGCGTGCGCGAACCCGGTAGAATCGCGCCATCAGGGAGGCGGGATACAGCCGGAGAAAACACATGCGAGTCCTCGTTATCGAAGACGAGCCCAAAACGGGCGCCTACGTGAAAAAAGGCCTGGAGGAATCGGGCTGCAGCGTGGACCTCGCGACCGACGGCGCTCAGGGGCTGCTGCTCGCGCAGGAAGAGGAGTACGACGTGATCGTGCTCGACGTGATGCTGCCGGTGCTCGACGGCTGGGCCGTGCTCAAGCGCCTGCGCGCCAGCAAGCCCACCCCGGTGCTGTTCCTGACCGCGCGCGACGACGTGGCCGATCGCGTGCAAGGGCTCGAACTCGGCGGCGACGACTACCTCGTCAAGCCGTTCGCCTTCGTCGAACTGCTCGCGCGCGTGCGTACACTGGCGCGGCGCGGTCCGCCGCGCGAAGCGGAAAGCATGCGCATCGCCGATCTGGAAATCGACGTGATTCGCCGCCGCGTGAAGCGCGGCACCACACGTATTGATCTCACGCCGCGCGAATTTTCCCTGCTGCAATTGCTCGCACGCCGCCAGGGCGAAGTGCTGAGCCGCACGCAGATTGCCTCGTTTGTCTGGGACATGAATTTCGACAGCGACACCAATGTGGTCGAAGTCGCCATTCGCCGTCTGCGCGCGAAGGTCGACGAAGGCTACCTGGTCAAGCTGATCCACACGGTGCGCGGCGTGGGCTACGTGATGGAAGAAAAGGACGCCGACTGATGCCGCGCCGCTCGCTCGCGGTCACGCTCGCAGTGGCGTTCAGCGCCACGACGCTCGCGGTGTTCGTCTGCGTGGGCTGGTATCTGTATCTCGCGCTCGCGCAGCAGGTGCGCAAGCACGACGATCAGGACGTCGTGCTCGCCGCGCGCCATGTGCGCCGTCTCGCCACCGAACTCGGCTCCCCGCAGGATGCGCTCGCGCACGCGCAGCGCCTTTCGAGCGCCGTGCTCGGCAATCCCGCGCTCGCTCTGCAGATTGTCGATGCGCAGGGCCGCCAACTCGCCGCGCACGACGAGGGCGAAACGTTCGACGAACCGCCCACGCCGCTCTCCAACGCCATCGCGTCGGCCGACGTCGATCTCTCGCCCGCACATGCGGGCGCGCTCGTGCTCGCGCCCGACGCGCGCATTACCGATAGCGCGATTCGCGAATGGCGCAGCGCGCATGGCGTACCCGTGCGCAGCATCGCCTTCGACGTGGCGCTGCGCGATGGCGCGACCGTGCGCGTGGCCATCGCGCGCGACATGCGCGGGCCGCTGAGCCTGCTCGATTCGTATCGCGACACGCTCGCGTTCGCGGGCAGCGTGGGCACGCTCGTCGTGCTGCTCGGCAGTTACGCGTGGATTCGTCTCGCGCTGCGGCCCTTGCGCCAGATTGCCGAGCAGGCGCGCGAAGTCACCGCGTATCGGCTCGATCAACCTATTCGCGTGAAGCACGTGCCGGGCGAACTGGCGACGCTGGTGGCCTCGCTGAACGCGATGCTCGAACGTTTGCACGCGGGTTTTCAGCGGCTTTCGCAATTCACCGCCGATCTCGCGCACGACATGCGTACGCCGTTGAGCAATATTCGCGGCGCGACGGAAATCGCGCTCGCGCGTCCGCGTCCCGAAGAGGAGTATCAAACGGTGCTCGCGTCGAATCTCGAGGAATGCGAGCGACTGTCGCGCATGATCGAGAACGTCATTTTTCTGGCGCGCGCGGAGCATCCTCGCTTTGAAACGCGTCGTCGCGCCGTGAACGTGCACGACGAACTCGAACGCATCGCAGGCTATTTCGAAGGGCTCGCGGAAGAGGCGGGGCTGGCGATTCGCGTCGATGGCGGCGGCACCGTGAATGTCGACGTAGAATTGTTTCGTCGTGCGCTGAGCAATCTGATTGCGAATGCGCTGCGCTATACGCCGGCGGGCGGCACGATCGTGTTGACAGCGACGCCGTCTGCGCATGCGCTCGATGTCGTTGTCGACAATCCCGGCACGCCAATTCCCCCGAACATCTCGAACGTATTTTCGAGCGTTTCTATCGCGCCGATCCGTCGCGCACCAGCGCGCCCGATGCGATGGGCTCGGGCGCATCGGCGGGTCTCGGGCTCGCGATTGTGCGCACCGTGATGGAACTGCACGGCGGCAGCGTGCGCGCGGAAAGCGACGCACGCAGCACCCGTTTCATTCTCCGCTTTGTGGACGATGCGGCGTGAAATGCGTCCGCGCGTTTCAATGCATGTCGCTCCACGTGCCGCCTAGCGCCTGAATCAATCGCACGCTGGCATCCATTCTTCGTCCTTCGATCACTACGGCATCGCGCTCGTTCGTGAGCGCAATGGTCTGCGAAGTGACCACGTCGAGATAACTGACCGCGCCCGCATTGAAGCGATTCGTCGTGAGTTGCAGCGCCTGCTGCGCGGCTTGGGCGGCGCGCTGCTGCGTAACCGATTCGTCGGCGAGTGTCTGCAGTGCGGAAAGATTGTTCTCCACCTGTTCGAACGCCACGAGCACCGTTTGCCGATAATCGGCCACCGTGCCGTCGTATTGCGCGGTCGCGCCGTGCAAGGTGGCCGTACGCTTGCCGCCGTCGAACAACGTGCCGACGAGTTGCGGGCCGATCGACCAGAACAGGCTCGGCGCGCTGAGCCAGGGCGCGAAGAACGAGCTTTCGAGTCCCGCCGTCGCGCTCAGCACGAGGTTCGGAAAGAACGCCGCGTGCGCCGCGCCGATCTGCGCATTGGCGGCTGCAACGCGACGTTCGGCGGCAGCGATATCGGGACGTCGCTCGATCAATTGCGCAGGCAGCCCCGGCGGAATTGTCGGCAACGTGAATGACGTGTGTGCGGCAGGCAGCGAAAATATCGACGCCGGCTCGCCAATCAACGTGGCGATCGCGTGTTCGAGTTGCGTCCGATTGACGTCGATATCGCGGGCCTGCGTGCGCGTGCTGTCGAGCTGCGTTTGCGCCTGCGCTACTGCCGAAGCGTCGATCGCACCATTGCGCTGCTGGTTCTGCACGATACGCAGCGCGTCGGCATAAGCCTGTACGCTCGCATCGAGCAATTGCTTTTGCGCGTCGAGCGTACGCAAATCGAAATAGTCGACGGCGAGTTGCGCGCTCATCGCCAGCCGTACGGATTCAAGATCGGCGGCGCTCGCCTGTGCATTCGCGCTGGCGTTAGTGACCTCGTCGCGAATGCGGCCGAATACGTCGGGCTCCCACGTCGCGGAAACGCCCACGGCGTAATCGGGAATCGTCTTGCCCGCAAGCGATGAACCTTCTTTATTCGCCGACGTGCGATAGCGGTCCTGCGCGACGCCCGCGGTAATGGTCGGCAGAAACCCCGCGCGTTGATAATCGGTTAGCGCGCGTGCCTGATTCAGATTGGCGAGCGCCTTGCGCACACTTTGATTCGACACGTCGATGCGCGCTTCAAGCGTATTCAATTCCGAATCGTTGAAGACGGTCCACCACGCGCCGCGCGGCGTGGCATCGGCGGGCGTGGCGACTTGCCACGCGGACTGCTGCGCCGAAGCGTCGGACGCGCCCGCGAAATGCGTGGGAATTTCGACCTTGGGCGCCTGATACGGCGCGACTGTCGAGCACGCGGCAAGCGTGGCGATCACCGTCGCAGCGAGCGCGCGTTTGGGCAGCGTGCAAATGCTCATGATTGCTTCGCTCCCGCGTCATGCGTGGTCGTGGCGATGCTGACCGCTTGCCCATTCGTGATGCTGTCGCCGGGATTGTCGATCACGCGATCGCTATCCGCGAGACCCGACGTGATCTCCACATGCGTGCCGAAATCGCGGCCCAGATGCACGAGCTTGATCTGCACCTTGCCGCTCGCATCGACGATGGCGACGGACACGCCATCGGGGCGGAACAACAGTGCGCTCACGGGAATCTCCAGCGCGGGCGTGGCCGTCGTGAGCGCGAGATGCGCCTGCACATAGCCGCCCGGCAACAGCGCGCCGTCGGCATTATCGACGTCGATTTCCACGCGCAAGGTGCGGCTGGTGGGATCGAGCGCGCCTGTCGTGCGCGCCACGCGCGCATTGAAACGACGCCCCGGATATTGCTGCGTCGTGAGCCACGCCTGCGTCGCGGGCGTGATGCTCGCCGCGTCGTCCTGCGGCACGTCCACGAAAACACGCAGCGTCTGCGTTTGCGACAGATGGAACAACTCGTTGGCGGCGTTGGGCGTGCCCGGCGTGCCGCCCGCGGTGACGAGCGCGCCCACGTCCACGTCGCGCGACGTAATCACGCCGTCGAACGGCGCGGTGACTTTTTCATACGAAACGAGTTGCGTCAGGCGCGCGACGTTTGCTTGCGCGGCGGCAAGCGCGGCCTGTTTCGTCTGCATGTCGCTGGTTTTGGCGTCGGCGTCCTGCTGCGCGACCGACTGGCTTTGCAGCATCGTTTGCCAGCGCGCGGCGGTGGTTTTCGCATAGCCATACGCGGCCTGCGCCGAGGTTTCGTCGGCGCGGGCCGCACGCAATTGCGCGTCGAGATCGGGCGCGGCGATATCGGCGAGCACCTGGCCCGCCTTCACGTGCGTGCCGATGTCGGTGTACCAGTGCGCGATATAGCCGCTCGTGCGTGCGTAAATCGAAGCATCCGAATAAGGCGTGGCAGCGCCTGGCAGCACGAGGTCTTCGCTTGCCGGCGCGTGCTGCGGTTGCACGACCGAAACGGTGAGCGTGTTTTGCGCGGACGTTTGCGCGGCGAGCGCCTGGTTCGCACGCAGGCGCGGCACGACGCCCGCTGCGAGCAACGCGAGCGCGAGCGCGGCGAGCAAGGGCAATGCAAAGGAGCGCGAGCGGCGCTTGGTGCTGCCGCCGCGTTCTTGTGAGTTGTCGAGGTCGTTCATGATCGTGAATCGAGCGAGAAATAAGGAGTGTCGATTGAAGCGGCCAGGCGCGGCGTTATTGGTCGGCTTCGGCGGATTGCGCATCGAGCGCGGCGGCTTCCTGGGCCGCTTTCGCCTCGCGCGCCTGAGCGTGTGCTTTGTGCCGTGCGAGCCAGCCGTGGACGATGCTGAACACCACCGGCACGAACATCAGCGTGGAGAGCGTGCCGCACGCGAGACCGCCGATCACGGCGCGGCCGAGCGGTGCATTCTGTTCGCCCCCGTCGCCGAGTCCGAGCGCCATCGGCAACATGCCGATCAGCATCGCGAGCGCCGTCATCATGACGGGACGAAAGCGCGTGAACCCGGCCTGTTCGGCGGCTTCCGCAGGCGCCAGGCCTTCGGCGAGCCGCTCGCGCGCGGCGGTGATCACGAGAATGCTGTTCGCGGTGGCGATGCCGATGCAGAGAATCGTGCCGGTGAGCGCGGGCACGCTGATCGTGGTGTCGGTGGCGAACAGCATCCACGCAATGCCCGCGAGCGAGGCGGGCAGGCCGCTCAGGATAATGAGCGGATCGAGCCACGACTGGAAGTTCACGACCATCAGCAGATAGACGAGCGCAACCGCGAACACGAGACCGCTCAGCAGTCCGGAGAACGCCTCGTGCATGGCCTGCACCTGGCCGCGAAGCACGATGGACGAACCCGGCGGCAGTTTCGCTTCCTCGCTCTTCACGATGGCGGCGACGTCGTTCGCCACGCTACCCAGGTCGCGGCCTTGCACTGATCCAAAGATATCGAGCACAGGCTGTACGTTGTAATGCGATACGACGGCTTGTTGCGTGCCGCGCGTAAACGTGCCGAGCGAGCCGAGCAGATTCTGCACGTGCGGCGCGCCATTCGCGGCATTTTGCGGGCCAGCGGTGTCACTCGTTGCCGAACCGGTCAGCGGCAGATTCGCGAGCGCCTGCAGCGAATTCACGTCGTACTGCGGCATCATCACCATCAGCGGATAACTCACGCCGTTCTTCGGGTCGAGCCAGAAATTCGGTGTGGTTTGCGAACTGCCCGAGAGCGCGATCAGCAGGTTCTGCGCGACGTCGCGTTGCAGCAGCCCCGATTGCATCGCCTTGGTGCGATCCACGTCGATATTGATCGCGGGTTCGTCGCCCGGTTGTTGCAGCCGCGCATCGACGAGGCCGCGCACGCCACGCAGTTTCGCGAGCAGATCGTTTGCGACGACGCGATTGGCCGCGAGCTTGTTGCCGACGATTTGAATATCGATCGGCGCGGGCAAGCCGAAGTTGAGAATCTGGCTGACGATATCGGCGGGCAGGAATGCGAAGCTCACGCCGGGAAATGCTTTCGCGAGTTCGTTACGCAGTTGTGCAACATACTGCGCGGTCGGCCGGTGGTCCGGTTTGAGCGACACCATCACATCGGCGTCTTCGGTGCCGATTGGGTCCGACGAGTCATACGTGAGATTGATGCCGCTGACCGGCACGCCGATATTGTCGAGTATCGCGCCTTGTTCCGCGGGGGAATCACGCTGCGAATGCGTGCTTCCACTTCGTCGGTGAGACGCGCGGTTTGCTCGATACGCGTGCCTGTGGGCGCGCGCAGATGCAAACGGATCTCGCCGGTATCCACGCTCGGGAAAAAGTCGCGGCCCGTGAAGGCGAGCAGTGCGAGCGAAGCAAAACAGCAGCCGAGAAAAATCGGCACGAAGCGGCGTCGTTGCGCGATGGCGCCGGCGAGCGTCGCGCGATAACGCAGACGCAACGCTTCGAAGCGCGCTTCGAATGCGGCCTGAAAGCGCGTAACTTTCGCAACGAAAGCGTTTGCACGCGTTTTGCTGGTTTTATTCCCAGTCGTGCGTTCTTTCAGCAAATAAAGCGCAAGCGTCGGCACAACCGTGCGCGAAAAGAAATACGATGCGCACATCGCGAAGATCACCGCTTCCGCCATCGGCACGAACAGATAATGCGCGACGCCGGTGAGCAGAAACATCGGCGCGAAGACGATGCAGATCGACAGCGTGGAAACGAAGGTCGGCACCGCAATTTCGCCCGAGCCATTAAGAATGGCGTCGTAAAGCGGTTCGCCGTTTTCGAGGTGATGTGTGATGTTTTCGATGGCGACGGTGGCGTCGTCCACGAGTATGCCCACGGCGAGCGCGAGGCCGCCGAGCGTCATGATGTTGATGGTCTGGCCGAGCGCGGAGAGTGCGAGTATCGACGTGAGCACCGCAAGCGGAATCGAGACGGCAATGATCAGCGTCGCACGCCAGCTGCCGAGAAACAGCAGGATCATGAGCGCGGTGAGCGCGGCGGCGATCAGCGCTTCGCGTACCACGCCGCCAATTGCGGCCTTCACGAAGACCGACTGGTCGCCGAGCGGCGTGATCTTCAACGCTTTCGGCAGGCCCGCCGCGATATGCGGCAGCAGCGCGCGCACCTGGTCGATGATCGTCAGCGTCGACGTATTGCCGGTCTTTTCGATCGTGAGCAGCGCCGCGCGCTTGCCGTCGCTGCGCACGATATTGGTTTGCGGCGCGTAACCGTCGCGCACGTGAGCGACGTCGCGCACGTAAATCACACTGCCGTTCACCGTCTTCACCGGCAGGTTGTTGAGCGCGGCGATCGTGTCGGTGCTGCCGTTCATCTGCACGTTGTATTCGCGCGCGCCGATTTTCGCGGTGCCGCCCGGCAGGATCAGGTTCTGCGCGTTGATCGCATTCACCACGTCGAGCGGCGCGAGACCTTTGGCCTGCAAGGCGTGCGGATCGAGATCGACCATGATCTGGCGCACCTTGCCGCCGAACGGCAGCGGCACCGACGCGCCTTGCACGGTCGCGAGCTGCGTGCGAATAAAGCTGTTGCCGAGGTCGTAAAGCTGTTGTTCCGCGAGGGTCGCGCTCGACAGGCCCAATTGCAGGATCGGCACCGTCGAGGCGTTGTAGGTGATGATATTCGGCGGCAGTGTGCCGGGCGGCAGCACGCGCAATATCGACGCGGAATTGCTCGCCGCCTGCGCGATGGCGCGATTGATATCCGCGCCCGGATGAAAGAACACCTTGATGACCGACACGCCATTCAGCGATTGCGATTCGATGTGTTCGATATCGTCGACGTCGGACGTCAGCGCGCGTTCGTAATTCGACGTAATGCGCTGCGCCATGTCCTGCGCCGAAAAGCCGTTATACGACCAGACGATGCTGACCACCGGAATATCGATGTTCGGAAAGATATCGGTGGGGGTGCGAAGAATCGCGAGCGGTCCCGCGATCAAGATGAGAATCGCGAGAACGGCGAACGTATAAGGGCGGCGCAGGGCGAGCCGGACAATCCACATGACGAACCTGTTTGACGGTGAGCGCGCGCGGTGTGCAGAGCAACGCGCGCGCAAAGCGGGCAGAAGTCCGCAGTCTGACGTCGGGGGCTTTGCCGCAGGGTGACCGTCGGATTACAAAATCGTCATGTGGCGAGGCGGATCAGACCTCGATGGTGCGCAGCGGATCGAAGGCGCGGTTTTCCCAGGCCAGTTCGTCGGCGCGTTGCGCCTCGCCGGCATTGAGCGGGTAACCGCGCGGATTCGTCATGACGCGCGCGCCATTTGCGCGATAGTCGAACGAATCGTGCACATGGCCATGAATCCAGAGATTCGCGTAGGGCAGCAAATAACGCAGGTCGCTGAGAAAGGCGGGATTGTCGGGATGCGTGGCAAAGCGGTCGTGAATCGAATCAGGCGAAATACCGTGATGCGTGACCACGATCGTTTTGCCCTTGAACGGTGCAGCGAGTTCGCGTACGAGCCACGAAACCGAGCGCTGATGTTCGAGCAAGGCGTCTTCGGGGCTGAACGGCACGCGGCCGTCGAGCGTGATCGCGCTGTGATCCGAATTGGTGTCGAGCGCATATTGCATGTCGCGCGCGCGATTGCCATACAGCGCGTAATCGGTCCACAGGCAACAGCCCAGAAAACGCACGTTGCCGATCACGGTCGCGCTGCGTTCCAGAAAATGCACGTGCGTGCCTTCGGCTCGCGCGTGCAGCGCCGCGGTCACGTCGGGCCATGCGCCGCCATAGGCTTCATGATTGCCGCAGACGTAGACGACCGGCACGGGCCAGTTGGCGAAGGCGTCGAGGGCTTGGGTGCCCCGATGAATATCGCCCGCGAGCACCAGCACGTCGGCGCCGGGAGCGGGCGGAAAAGGGGGCGCCTCGGCAAAGCGCGCGTCGAGCGCGTCGAGGTGCAGATCGGAGGCGATCTGAATACGCATAAGGGTCCTGCCAACGAAGCGGAGAATCGAACGCTGCGTATTATCGCGAATCCAGCCGGTCGGGTGCAGTCTGGCTTACATTCTCCGTCTCGGCGCGATCCATCGTAGTGGTTGTATTCGCGAGAGCGGCTGCCTTGGGTGCGTTCTCCTCGATCTGCCAGGCAACAAGTCCGGGCAGATAAAACAGCAGATCGCGCAGGCGGCGCGCGCCCGCTAGTGCGAGGCAGGTGGGTGCGTCGATGCCGAGCACCGAGCCGATCAGCACGAAACTGCCTTCCTGTACGCCCAGACTGCCGGGCACGAGAAACGCAATGCTGCTGGCAAGCTGAATGAGCGCTTCGAATACGAAGGCCTGTGCGAACGTTGCATTCACACCCAATGCGTGCAACGCAATCCAGATTTCGAGCGCGAGGCCGAGGCATTGCAGCGTTTGCCAGATCACGAGGTATTGCATCACCACGGACGTCTGGCGCCAGACCGATTTAATCGAATCGTCGATACGCCGCGAATTACCCATCAGTCCATAGACCTTACCACCCGTTACGCGATTGACGAGATTCGCCGCACGCTCGAACGGACGCGCGTGTTGCACGAGCGCGAACAGCAACAGGATCGGCATGAAGAGCGCAATGCCCAGCGCGAAATGCGCGGCCACGCGTGCGCCCATGCTGCTCGTTTGCGCCAGTAGATACGCGATGGCCAGCAGCGCGAAAATCACCTGGCTGATGAGCGTGAGCTGTATATCGGTGACGAGACTCGCGACGATGGCGGCAGGGCGCACGCCCTGGCGGCCGAGCAGGCGGAACGACACCAGTTCGCCGCCGATGCGGGCAACCGGCAGCAGTCCGTTCACCGATTCGCGTATCCAGACGAGCCTGAGCATGAACGCGAGCGTAGGGCGCTGCGCGCGCCGGATCAGCAGACGCCAGTCCCACGCATTCGCGAGCATGGGCAGCACGTGAACGAGCGCCGCGAGCACGAGACCGAAGCCGGCCTTGCGCATCAATTCGACGATGGTTGCGGGATTGTCTCGCCAAACGAGCCAGATCGCGAAGAGCAAACCGCATAGCGCGGCGACGCGACCGACGTGCTTCATATTCATTCTGGTCCAGCTTGTATAAGGAAGTTCACGCGTTTTCGATGCGGCCAATGGCTCATTCATCGGAGGAAAGCGTCAGCATGCCCGCGCTGTTCACGCGAAAGCGGCGTCCCCGCCACATGACATGCGAGGAAAGAAAACTGCTGAGATACACCGTGAATTGCACGATATCCCACATCGGCAGCAGCCACCAGCCTTTGGAGGATTGCGCCGTCGCGCGGTCGATGCGCCAGCGCAGCAGTTGGCGTGCCGCGAGGGCGAGCAGCAGCACGCCCGACGAAGCCAGTGTGCCGCTCGACGCGAGCAGCGCCAGCAACGCGTAGGGCATTGGATGCATCAGGCACGCGCCGAGATGGCCGAGTCGATCAGCGGCGCGGATGGTGCGGCTCCAGCGCAATTCATGTGTGAACAGCGCGGAAAACGTGGCCTCGGTGCAGGCGTGACGAACAAGATGCGAGGGCACCGCGACGGTCGTGCCGATGCGGCGCGCGGCTTCGCCAAGCGCGTGGTCTTCGGCGAGATGATGCGAGAACTGCGCGAGTCCGCCGATGGCGTCGAGCGTGGCGCGCGTCATGGCGATCGTCTGGCCGAAGCACGGGCGTGCGCGGCCAATAGCCAGTCCCGTCACCACGCCGGGCAGGAAATGGTAATTGGTGGCGGCGACCGAACCGCGCGTCCAGAAACCGGGCGCAGGAATGCCGCGATAGGCGCAGGTGACGATGCCCACGCCCGGCTGCTCGAGTTCGCCAGCGATTGCGCGCAGATAACCGCGATCGACGCTCACGTCGCTATCGGCGAAACACAGCACGTCGTGGCGCACATGATCGAGCATGTTGACGAGATTCGCGACCTTGCGATTGGGGCCATAAAGACGCGAATCGACGACTACCGCAATATCCGCATCGGGAAAGCGCGCGCGCAGCGCATTCACCACGTTCAGGGCTTCGTCGTTGGCGTCGTGTACGCCGAATACGTGCTGCACCGGCCCCGGATAATCCTGATCGAAAAAGCTCGCAAGGTGATCCTCGAGTTGCCACTCCGTACCGTGCAGCGGCTTGATCAGTGTGACGCCGGGAAAATGTGCCGGCACTGCCGCGTTGCGCTGGAAAAAACGGTCCACGTTCCACGCGGCGAACAAGGTATAAGCGATGCCGATCGCCGCGAGCATGGAAAAGGACAGTGTCGCGAGGCACGCCAGGAAATGCGCGACAGTATGCGTGGTGGCTTTGTCGATGGCGATCATCGCCAGCAGAGAAAGACCGACGCACGCAATGGTCAGCGCCTTGAGCGAATGGTCGTCGTGTGTACGAGGCGTACGCATCATGCTGCGCGCACCGAGGTGAGCGAGCGCGCGCCGCCGTCGAATCTCTTATTCGACGGAGCCAGCCAGAACAGCGTTTTCATAGGTTGAGTGTCGCCCTGCACGGGTCTATGCCCGGACATAGTGTCGGTGAAGATGGTGACGCAGCGAAGTCAGAACTTCGGGTCTGAATAATGGGGCGCATCGTGACGGCCGGCGAATGCGCCGTGTGCATCGTCGAGTTTCGGCTCGCAAAGCAGGCAATGCAGGCTGACCAGCACACGATGAGGGCAATCGTGTGACATCCACTCCATTCCCGGCGCGTGGCTGGCATCACGCAGAAAGCCGCGGCTCGCCGCGTGACGAAACGCCGCGTGCGCCATTGTGCGCACGAGCAGTGCGATCAAAACGATCGATACCGCGGCAGCCAGATGAAAGGTGGGATTGTCGAAGCGTTCGATCGGCGCGCCCAGAATCAGTACGCCAATAAAGACCATGCCTTGAATTGCGAGTGCAGCGAGCGCAGCAACCAGAATATGTGCTTGCCACTGGCGAATCGTCCAGAATCTCACGTGTGCGACTCCAGCGGTCCATGCCACGACGGACATGTGTGGGTTTCAAATTCCATGCGGAACCATTCATTTCGATTGCGGTAAAACATGCGCCATTCAACGCGCCGCATTCGAGATCCCGCGATCGTACGAGCTACTAGCTGAAGGCATGCTTAAGGCAACGTCGTGCGACGGAGATTCTCGTCACTTATATTTGACGAATCGTTACAGCACGTGCGCGAGTACGTTTTTTGATATCGATTTTCATTACGATTTGCCGTCGCAATGACTGTGAATATCTTCGCAATTGATCAGGATAACAAACCAATTGAGTCGGGTGTATGTCGGCTTTATGTCGTCTACTTTTCATCGTGAAAGATTCACATGATTCATTACGATAACTTTCCAATACTTTCATTTGCGCCTGGCAAAAAACGGCCGCCGGTCAACGGCGGCCTTCAAGACACACGCCGGCTCGGGCGATGCCCGCCGACTTGCATGCGTCCAACAATGCAAGACGCGGGATCATCTCAGCAGGTTCGGTGCCTGGTTCGACAGACGAATGCAAACGAATCAGCGGATGAATCGGCAAGCGTCGATCCATGCCTACGCAACGAGGTACGGACTGCGCCTCACGTTTGCCGGGCAAAATACGCGAAACTCGACCGGCTCCGTGCCAGGTGAGTCGGCAACGATGCCGCTCGCGTGCAGCGCATGCTGGAGCGCGGCGATCACCTGACCGTCCGGGTCCTGATCAATGGCGATATCCATGATGCCGGCGTCGATGTATTGCCGATGAATGTCGAGCATTTCGTGGCCGATCCACACCACGTCGCCCGCGAGTCCCGCTTTGCGCAGTGCGGCTTCGATACCCGCCGATCCATAACCGGTGTTGTAGATGCCCGCGAGTGGACCGTGCCGCAGCGCGGCGTTCACGGCGCGATAGCAGCGGTCGTCGGCGTCTTGCGATTCGTTGGGCGAGACTTCGCAGACGAACTGCGGATAACGTTCCGCGATCTGCTCGCGGCAGCCTTCGATGCGGTCGGCGTGTGCGCGATAGTCGAGTCGGGCCGGCAACAACAGCACGCGACCCGGTTTCGCGAGGCGGCCGAGAAAATAGCCTGCCGTGCGGCCTGCGCGCCGATTGTCGATGCCCGCGAAATGCTGTCGCTCGATACCGCCGATGTCGGTGACCATCGTTACGACGGTTTCGCCGCGCGCGATCGCGGCGGCCAGTGCGGCGCGCACGTCGGGCGTGTCTCGCGCGGTAACGATGAGCGCGGCGCGGCGGTGACGGGCGTGGCCGATCGATTCAGTCAGACGCGCTTCGTTGGCGGCGCTCAACAGCGTGCGATGCACGACCACGCGACGGTCGAGCATCTGCATTGCGCGCTGCAAGGCCTGGCGCAAGCGATGGAAGAAGGGGAGATCGCTGTCCGGCAGCAGCACGTCGATATGCACGAGGCCGTGATGCGCGTCGGGCATCAGGCGCGGCACGCCAAGCTGTTTCGCGGCGGCCACGACGCGCTCGCGCGCCTGCGCCGAGACGCTGCCACGTTCGTTGAGCACGCGGTCGACGGTCGTCGTGCTGACGCCCGCAAGCTCCGCGATATCGACGAAGCGCGCGGTGCGCTTACGCCAGTGCGATGGCGTTGGTGGCGGCGATGGCGTTGCCTTCGGCACGTTGCGTCTCCTCGTTGTCGTCTTTTGTCATGCTGCGGTGCACGCTGATTGCGCGATCGCTCCGGCTACGCTAGAAGAAAGACGAAATTTCGTCAATCTTCGCATTGAGTCGCATCGCGCACTCACCTATGTTCGTCACATGAGCGCCGCGCATACGACACGGCGCCATACCGGACAAGGTGGCACAGGTGGCGCACAGGCAAACTGCGGAAAAAACCATGGAGACGGCCGCGCATCCGGCGCGCGAGGCGTATCGCTTGATTGGCGGTGCGGGCGAGCGCGCGCAGGCCGCCGGTCTCGTCAACGCGGACTGGTACAAATGCCCCGTGCCGCGCGCCACGATGAAGCAATTGATGCAGCGCAGCGACGGCCGTGCGATTCGCGACACCGTGCTCTGGTATCTATCGATCATCGCGAGTGCTGCCGTGGCGGGCTACGCGTGGTATCTGCATTCGCTCTGGGCGATTCCGGCTTTTCTGCTTTACGGCACGCTCTATTGCAGTCCCGCGGATTCGCGCTGGCATGAAGCGGGACACGGCACGGCATTCAAAACGCGCTGGATGAACGACGCGCTGTATCAGGTCGCTTCGTTTCAGGTTTTCCGCCGCGCCACGGTCTGGCGCTGGAGCCACGCGCGCCACCATACGGATACGCTTGTGGTCGGGCGCGATCCGGAAATCGGCGCGCAACGTCCCACCGATTGGTTCGCGCTCGCGCTCAATATCTTCGCGATCAAACACGTGGCGCACGAATTGCCGCGCATGATCAGCGCAGCGTTCGGGCGGATCGGCGCGGAAGAAGAGACCTTTATTCCCGCATCGGAATGGAAAAAGGCGACGCGCGAGGCGCGCATTTCACTGGGTATTTACGCGCTCGTGCTGGCTGCGTGCATTGGCTTTCGCTCGATCTTGCCGTTGCTTTACATCGGTCTGCCGAGCCTGTATGGCGCGTGGCTCTATCTGTATTTCGGGCTAACACAACACGCGGGCCTGCCCGAGAACGTGCTCGATCATCGGCGCAATTGCCGTACGGTGAAGATGAATCCGCTCTTTCGGTTTCTTTACTGGAACATGAATTATCACGTCGAACATCATATGTTTCCGATGGTGCCGTTTCATGCGCTGCCGAAACTGCACGACGTGGTGAAAGCCGATATGCCCACGCCGTATACCAGCACGCTCGCGGCATACGCCGAGATCATTCCGGCGCTGGTGCGCCAGACGCGTGATCCGTCCTATGCGGTCGCGCGGCCCATTCCGGAAGCGGGCGCCGCACAGGCATAAAGCACGACAACAATCATCGACACGACAATCAGGAGACGAACATGACGCAATGGATCGACGCCGCGGCGCTCGACGATATCGAAGACGAAGACGTGATGCGTTTCGATCACGCGGGCCATACCTACGCGATCTACCGCATTGGGGCGGATGTGTATGCGAGCGACGGACTCTGCACGCACGAGCAGGTGCATTTGAGCGAGGGACTCGTGATGGGCCATGTGATCGAATGTCCGAAACACAATGGCCGTTTCGACGTGCGAGACGGGCGCCCATTGTGTGCGCCCGTGTGCGAAAAACTCCAGACGTGGCCCGCGAAAGTGGAGGGCGGCCGCATTCTGCTCGAAATCTGATGAATCGATGCAGGGCGCGCCGCTTATTTCACGGGCAAACCGAGAATGCCGCAGTAAAACGCGTATTCGGCCTTGAGCGCGTGCGCCTGATTCACCGCCTTGCGAAAACCGTGCCGCTCGTCGGCGTAGTAATGCGCTTCCACGCGCACGCCGTTTTCTTCCAGCGCGGCGGCCATGCTGCGCGTTTGATCGGGCGTCACGACGGCGTCGAGTTCGCCCTGGAAGAAAATCACCGGCACGCGAATATCGCTCGCGTGCAGTAGCGGTGTGCGAGCGCGATAGCGTTGGAGATCGGCAACCGGGTCGCCAATCAGCCAGTCGAGATAATCGGCTTCGAACTTGTGCGTGTGCTCGGCGAGCGTGAGCGGATCGCTCACGCCATACAGGCTGCCGCCGCCGCGAAATACGTTGCGGAACGCCAGCGCGCAGAGCGCCGTGTAGCCGCCGGCGCTGCCGCCGCGAATGAAGGCGCGCGCGGGATCGATACGCTGTTGTCCGGCCAGCCAGGCGACGACATGGCAGGCGTCGTCCACGTCGGCCACGCCCCAGTTCTCGCGCAGCGCTTCGCGAAACGCGCGGCCATAGCCGGTGCTGCCGCGATAATTCAGATTGACGACGGCGAAGCCGCGCTGCGTCCAGTACGGAATGCGCGGATCGAACACGGGATAGCAGGCCGAAGTCGGACCGCCGTGAATGAACAGCACGACGGGCGGCGCTTTCACGTCGCCTTCGGGCGCGTAGAAATAGCCATGCGCGTTGCTGTGCGATTCGCCATGCGCGTGCTGCTCGTCGTCGTAGCCGCTGGGGAATTGCAGAATCTCCGGCTGCGGAATACGCGCGTCGGGCATCATCGGCGACACTTCGGCGAGCGCACGCACGCGATGATCGCGACGTCCTATCGCGAGCACGGCGGCGGGGCAACTCGGTGAAGCGGCGATGCAATAAAGATGCTCCGCGTCGGCGGCGAGATTGCGAAAGCGGCTGTATTCGGCGGCGAGTTCGTGGCATGCGCCATCGGCGTCGCGATGGCCGAGTTTGCCCCAGCCGTGCTCCATCCATGCGCCCAGATTCGTGCCGTCGTCGAGCGCGATCCAGCTGCGTCCGCCGAGTTGCCACGGCGCGGCAGCGTGGTCGGCGGGCGTGCTCGGCAGGGCTTCGAGCGTGCCGCCGGATTCGCGCCAGGGCTGCCAGAAACCGGCGCGATCGCTCAGGCAGAACAGATGGCCGTGCGCGTCGAAATGCGGCTGTTGCAACGCTTCTTCGCGTGCGTCGCCGGCGAGTGTGCGCGGCGCGCTCCAGCCTTGCGCACTGCGTTCGCCAAGACGCAATTGCGTCGACGTCCACGGCTGATGCGGGCGTTGCCATTCGATCCACGCCAGTCGCGAACCGTCGGGGCTCAGGCAGGGCGCGGCGTAAAAATCGCCGCCTTCCGCGAGTACCGAGCGCGCGCCGTCATCGAGTGCAATCGACACGAGGCGATGCGTGCCGCCGTCTTCTTCCACTGCGAGAATCGCGCCGTGGCTGAAGCGCAGATCGCCATAGCGTCGCGTGCCTTGCGTGAGTGTAACGGGCGCGCTATGACCGTCGATCGGCTGACGATAAAGCTGCTGATCTTTCTCGTTGACGAAGACGATCGCGTCAGCGGCAATGCAAAATGAACCGCCGCCGTATTCGTAGACGCGTCCACGCACGCTGAAACCATCGGGCGTCAAACAGCGCGGCGTGTTGCCCGCTTCGCGCGGCACAGCGTGCCAGATCCGGCACACGGCATCGGCAGGATCGTACGCCGACCAGAATGCGCCGCGCTCGCTCGCGGCCAGTTCGATGAAATCCTTGCCGGCCGCCACGGCCTGCTCGGCGGTCATGCGCTCAGGGATTGCCGAGCGTGCGGGAGTTTCGGTCATTGCGGAAGATGAGCGGTTGAGTCGTGGGCACCGGCTGTGCCGCCTCGCTGCGCGCCTGCACGATGATGCGGTGCTCAGGCGATTTTCCGCACACGGGGTCCGCGTTCGCCGCGTCGCCGGTCAGCATGAAAGCCTGGCAGCGGCAGCCGCCGAAGTCTTTCTCTTTTTCGTCGCACGAGCGGCACGGCTCGGGCATCCACGCGTCGCCGCGAAAGCGGTTGAAGCCGAACGAGTCGTACCAGATGTGGCGCAGATCGTGATCGCGCACGTTGGGAAACTGGATCGGCAACTGGCGCGCGCCATGGCACGGCAGCGCGGTGCCGTCGGGCGTGACAGTGAGAAAAATCGCGCCCCAGCCGCCCATGCAGGCCTTCGGACGCTCCTCGTAATAATCGGGCGTCACGAAAATCAGCTTGCACGGATTGCCGCTGGCTTCAAGTTTCGCGCGGTATTCGTTGGTGATGCGTTCCGCGCGTTCGAGCTGTTCGCGCGTCGGCAGCAATTGCGCGCGATTGAGTTTGGCCCAGCCGTAAAACTGGCAGGTCGCGAGTTCGACGAAATCGGCTTCGAGCGCAATGCACAACTCGATGATGCGGTCGATGTCGTCGATGTTATAGCGGTGCGTGACGAAGTTCAGCACCATCGGGTAACCGTGCGCCTTCACGGCGCGCGCCATCGCGAGCTTCTGCGCGAACGCCTTGCTCGAACCGGCGAGCATGTTGTTGACCTGCTCGTCGCTCGACTGAAAACTGATCTGAATGTGATCGAGTCCCGCCCGCTGAAAATCGGCGATCTTCTGTTCAGTAAGGCCAATGCCCGACGTAATCAGATTGGTGTAATAGCCGAGTTTGCGCGCTTCGCCGATCAATTCGGCGAGGTCCTGGCGCACCAGCGGCTCGCCGCCGGAAAAACCGATTTGCGCCGCGCCCATCGCGCGCGCTTCGGTCATCACACGAATCCAGTCCTGCGTGCTCAGTTCGTTGCCCTGGCGCGCGAAATCCACGGGATTCGAGCAATAAGGGCATTGCAGCGGGCAACGGTACGTGACTTCGGCGAGCAGCCACAGCGGCAGGCCGACGTTCGGCGCCGCCGTGGTGGCGGAGCCCGTCGACGCGGCGGGCGAAAGCGTGAGTTCAGACAAGATCGATCCAGTGCTTTTCACGCGCGACGAGCATGAATTGCTCGACGTCTTCGGCCAGTTCCGGCGCGCCGGGGAATTGCGTATTCAACTGGTCGATGATGGCCGCGACGCTGCGCTCGCCGTCGATCAGCGAGCCGATCGCCGAGGCGCTTTCATTGAGCTTCACCATGCCCTCGGGATAGAGCAGCACGTGCGCGTTCTGCGCGGGCTCGTATTGAAAGCGATACCCCCGGCGCCAGACCGGTTTCAGATTGCGGTCGAAATTCACAGTGTGGTTCCTTTTAAACGCCCTTATGCCAGACGCGCTCGTTCGTGACCGAATGATAGGGCGGGCGGCCGAGTTCGTACGCCATCGACATCGCGTCGAGCATGGTCCACAGAATGTCGAGTTTGAATTGCAGGATCTCCAGCATACGCTGCTGGCTTTCAAACGTCGTGTAATGCTGCAACGTGATCTGCAAACCGTGTTCGACGTCGCGGCGCGCCTGGCTTAGACGCGAGCGGAAATATTCGTAGCCGCGCGGGTCGATCCACGGATAATGCGTCGGCCACGTATCGAGGCGCGACTGGTGAATCTGCGGCGCGAACAGCTCGGTGAGCGAGCTGCTCGCGGCTTCCTGCCAGCTCGCGCGGCGCGCGAAATTCACGTAAGCGTCGACCGCGAAACGCACGCCCGGCAGCACCAGTTCCTGCGAACGCAATTGCTCGGGATCGAGCCCGACCGCTTCGCCCAGACGCAGCCACGCTTCGATTCCGCCGTCTTCACCCGGCGCGCCGTCGTGGTCGAGCAGACGCTGAATCCAGAGGCGACGCACTTCGCGATCGGGACAATTGGCGAGAATCGCCGCGTCCTTCATCGGAATGTTGACCTGGTAGTAGAAGCGGTTGGCCACCCAGCCCTGGATCTGCTCGCGGGTCGCACGGCCCTCGTACATCGCCACGTGATACGGATGGTGAATGTGATAGAACGCGCCTTTGGCGCGCAGGGCCTGTTCGAATTGTTCGGGAGTGAGGGCGGGTTGGCTCATGGTTCGGTCCAATGGCGTCGCGGCGAAATCGCGCGCGGCTCAGGAAAGCGCGCTCAGCGCGCGCTGTAATCGGCGTAGTAGGGGATGCGTGACAGCCGCATCGCAATCATCAGATCTCGATGCTCATGCCGTCGAACGCGACTTCCACCTGGCGGCGCGCGAGTTCGGCACGCTCGGGCGAATCTTCATCGAGAATCGGATTCGTATTATTGATGTGCGTGAGAATCTTGCGCGCGTGCGGAAATTGTTCGAGCACTTCCAGCATGCCGCCCGCGCCGCTTTGCGCGAGATGGCCCATCTGTCGGCCCGTGCGCGTGCCCACGCCGCGTTGCTGCATTTCGTCGTCGGTCCAGAGCGTGCCGTCCACGAGCAGGCAGTCGGCCGCATGCATGCGTTCGAGCAGCGCGGCGTCCACTTCGCCGAGGCCAGGCGCGTAAAACAGCTTGCCGCCCGTGCGCAGATCTTCGATCACGAGGCCGATGTTATCGCCTTCATGCGGATCGTGACGATGCGGCGAATACGGCGGCGCGGCGCTACGCAGCGCGAACGGCGAGAAACGCAGATTGGGACACGCGGGAATCTGGAACGCCTCGCCCGAGACGATCGGGTTCCAGCGCAATCCGCCGTTCCAGTGCTGCAGCATGGTGAAAAGCGGAAAGCCCGTGCTCAGATCCTCGTGGACCATGTCGGTGCACCAGACGTCGTGCGGGCAGCCTTCGCGCAGGCTCAGCAGACCGGTCGTGTGATCGATCTGGCTGTCCATCAGCACGATGGCCGCGATGCCGGTGTCGCGCAGCGCGCGGTTCGGCTGCATCGGCGCGAAGCCCTGCAATTGCGCGCGGATGTCCGGTGAGGCGTTGCAGAGCACCCACGAAACGCCGTCGTCGGAAACGGCAATCGACGATTGCGTGCGCGCCTGGGCGCGAATGCGGCCGCTACGAAAGCCCGCGCAATTGGCGCAATTGCAGTTCCATTGCGGAAAGCCGCCGCCGGCTGCGGAGCCGAGAATTTGAATATGCATGCTTGATGAAAGGCGACGCCGCTGTGCGTGTCAAGCGCGTCAAGAGAAAAAGCCCCGGCGGGCCGGGGCTATCGTGACCGTCGATGCTGCGAATTAACGGTTCGAGATGTACATCGTGATTTCAAAACCGAGACGCAGGTCGGTATAAGCGGGCTTGGTCCACATGGCGGAACTCCTTTCGTTGAAACGGGTTGAACAGGCGGACGCCGGGTGAGCGAACACGAGCGCCATCCGCCTCACGCGCATCGTATCAAATTTGGGCACGATAACGCATTGAGGTTTGCAATTGGTGTTTTCCGCTACATGAAATGCCGCGAATTCCTCTGATTATTGCTATCTGAGCAAAAATAAGGGAATGAATTGCATCATTGCGCAATTCGACGAGATGGGGCGCGCGTTGTGAAATGTAAGAAGATCGAAGTCACGCTAATTGATCGCGCTCGCAAAGGCGTTGAATGACGGATTGCAATGTCACACGGCCTCTCCACGCTTGAATCGGGGCTTCGAATTTGATCCAGCCCTCGTTAAAGCCGTCGAGCATGCGCATGCGCGGCAGTGGATTGAGCATGCCCTGGGCGCGAAATTGCGCTTCCCAACTTTCACGCGGTACGCCGTGCGCGCGCACCGGTTGACCCAGCACTTGCGCGAAGGCGGCGGCGATCTCGTTCGGCGTCACGCGGCGTGGACCTTCGAGTTCGACCACGCGCGCGCCGTCCCACGTTTCCTGCAGCAACTGCGCCGCGACACGCCCGATATCCTCGGTCGCGACCATCGGCACAGGTTTGTCGAGCGGTTGCAGGAAGCTCGCGATCGTGCCCGATTCGCGTGCGGGCTGGACATCCCACGCGGCATTCTCGTAGAACCACGCCGCGCGTAGAAAGGCGACCGGCGAGGGCAGCGTGTGCAACGTGGTCTCCATCAGGCCGAGCTGCGTGAGCAGATTCGATTCGCGCGCCTGGGCGCCGATGGTCGACAGTACGACCACGCGTTCCGGTCGCGCCGCGCTCAACGCCACGCGCAGCGCCTCGATCGTGCGCTTCGATTCTGCGAAATCGGGCGAAGGATCGAAAACCGGCGGCAGCAACACGAATACGCCGCGCGCGCCTTCGAATGCGTGGCGCAGTGCGTTGGCGTCGTTCATATCGGCGAGCGCGATTTCGCAGCCTTGCGCCGCCCACGACGCGCCTTTTTCGGCGCTGCGCACGACCGCGCGCACCGCTTGTTGCTGGGCGATCAGCGTGCGCGCGAGTGCGCCGCCAACCTGACCTGTGATTCCCGTAATGGCGTACATCTGCATGCTCCCGTTCAGTGGTGCGAGGAAAGTGTTCGACGCTTCGAATTGTGGGCGCGGCGTGTGCGTTACACCATGACATGGAAGGCATGGGACTCATGACACAATGGCATCAATCCACGACGAGCGTGGCAGGAGATTCACGATGTCTTTCGACGAACGCATACTCAACGGCATGGGCGTGATGACGGCCATCGTCGACAGCGGCAGTTTCGCGGGCGCGGCCGAGCGCCTCGACATGTCGCAATCGGGCGTGAGCCGCTCGGTCGCGCGGCTCGAAGCGCGGCTCGGCATCCGCCTGTTCGATCGCACCACGCGCACCGTCACGCTGACCGACGAAGGGCGCCGGTTCTACGCGCAAGTGGTGCCGCTGCTCGACGGACTCGAAGACGCGGCGTCGGCGGCGGCAGGTGGGGCGAGCGCAGTGCGCGGGCGGCTGCGCGTGAATGTCGATCCGTTCTTTTCGAAGATCGTGCTGAGTCCGTGCATCGGCCAGTTCATCGAGCGTTATCCCGAACTCGACGTCGATCTCTTCACGCGCGACGCGCTCGGCGATATGGTGGCCGACGGTTTCGATCTCGCGGTGCGCTTCGGCGTGCCGCGTCCGTCGACGCTCATTGCGCGCAAGCTGCTGGACACGCGCATCGTCACGGCGGCGTCGCCGGCTTATCTGAAGAAGCGCGGACGCCCGCTCAAACCCGCAGATCTCGAACGCGAACCGCATCAGTGCATTCACTATCGCGACCCGGAAACGGGGCGGCCGTTCGTGTGGGAGTTTCACCGGCCGCGCAAGAAACTCGTGATTGCGGCGCGCGGACGGCTGATGGTGAACGATGTCTCGACCATGCACGGCGCGTGTCTGGCGGGCCACGGCATTGCGCAGATCATGGCGCTCGGCACGCAGCCGCTGTTCGACAGCGGCAAACTCGTCGATCTGTTTCCCGACTGGCCCGACGAGCGCTTTCCGCTTTACGCGCTTTATCCGTCGCGGCGTTTGCCGTCCGCGAAAGTGCGGGCGTTTCTCGACTTCATCGTCGGCATCACGGGCGCGACCTTGAAAGACGTGCCGTGGTATTGAACGGCCAGCTTTTCTCCAGACTTTTTAATCGCCTGAAATCTCCCGCTAAAACAATTACTTACTACCATTCGATTCACGCGCCGCGATAATCCGGCACACTCCGCGAAGCAGCGACAGACCGGCCAAACTCGACTCGCCTCGCGCTTAACGTGTCCACCGAACTCCTGATTACCGTTGGCAGTCTCGCGAGCGCCATCGCGATGTTCCTGATCGGCCGTCCGCGCGCGGATGCCGTGGCGCTCATCATGATCGTCGTGCTGCCGCTGGCGGGCGTGATCACCGTGCCCGAGGCGCTGGCGGGGTTCTCCGACGCCAATATCGTGCTGATCGCGGCGCTGTTCGTGCTCGGCGACGGACTAGTGCGTACCGGCGTCGCGCAGCGCGTGGGCGACTATCTGATTGCGCGCGGCGGCTCGAACGAAAAGCGGCTCGTGGTGCTGATCATGGCGGTGGTCGGCTTGATGGGCTCGGTGATGAGTTCGACGGCCATCGTCGCGATCTTCATTCCCATCGTATTGCGCATCGCGCGTCAATCGGGCGTGTCGCGCGCGCGTCTGCTCATGCCGATGAGCATGGCGGCGCTGACGAGCGGCATGCTCACGCTCGTTGCGACCACGTCGAATCTGGTCGTGAACAGCGCGCTCGTGCATCGCGGCCATCACGGTTTTGGCTTCTTCGAAATCACGCCTGTTGGCGTGCCGATCCTGCTCGCCTGCATTGCGTGGATGCTGTTCGCGAAGCGCCATTTGCGCGGTGCGGAACGCGGCACGACGCTCGTGCGCCCGACGATCAACGACTGGGTGCAGCGCTATTCGCTCGAAGGGCGCGCGTTTCGTTTGCGCGTGCGCGCGCATTCCGTGCTGGTGGGGCAGACGCTCGGCGAATGCGGGCTCGACGATAATCCCGACGCGCACGTGGTCGCCATCGAGCGCCGCGCGCGTATGGGCACGACGGTGCTGCTCGCGACTTCGGACAGCAATGTGGCGCCCAACGACGTCTTGTTGCTTGACGTGGAGAAAGAGGACTTCGACGTGCAGGCGTTCTGCACGCGTTTCGCATTGGTGCCGATGCGCATGTCGGGTGCGTATTTCACGGATCAGACGCATGACGTGGGCATGGCGGAAGTGATCGTGCCGCCCGATTCGAATCTCGTCGGCAGCGTGCCGCGCAGTTCGGTGGCGCTGCGTCGTCACGGCGTGACCGTGGTGGGTTTGCGGCGCGGCGACGCGCCGCTCGCGCGCAGCCTGCAAACCAGCAAGATCAAGGTCGGCGACACGCTGCTGGTGGTCGGGCCGTGGCTCAGTCTCTTCACGATGGATTCGGTCGAGCGCGACATCGTCTGTCTCGCGATGCCGGTGGAAAGCGAGGCTTTCGTGCCCGTGCCGCACAAGGCGCCACACGCGATTGCCTGTATGGCGCTGGTGATCGCGTTGCTGCTCACGCCGTGGGTGCCGAATGTGCTTGCGGGCCTGATCGGCTGCCTGCTGATGGGCGCCTTGGGCTGCGTGAGTCTCGACAGCGCCTATCGCGCGATTCATTGGCGCAGCCTCGTGCTGATCGTCGGCATGTTGCCGTTTTCGATCGCGCTGCAAAGCACCGGCGGTATCGACATGGCCGCCGATGCGGTGCTGCGCATTGCGGGCGGCTGGGGCGTGCATGGCTTGCTTGCAGCGATTTTCGTGCTGACGCTGGTGGTGGGCATCGTCATTTCGAGTACGGCGACCGCCGTGCTGATGGCGCCCGTGGTGATTGCGATGGCCGCGCATTTGCACGCGTCGCCGTATCCGTTTGCGATGACGGTGGCCGTGGCCGCTTCGGCGGCGTATATGTCGCCGGTTTCCACGCCTGTGAATTCGCTGGTGAGCACGGCGGGCGGCTATCGTTTCGGCGAGTTCTTTCGCGTTGGTTTGCCCGCTTCGCTCGCGGCGCTCGTGATCAACGTGCTGCTTGTGCCGTTGTTGTGGCCCGCGTATCTGCAGTGAGTGGAATAGTGCGGTGCGATTGACGGCAGCGCGCCGTGCCGGTTAGTCTCGTGCGAGCCCGAATAAAACCGTCTACGAGGCTGAGCCCCTGAGTTTGCACCCATGAGTCTGACGAAGATCGACCTCAATCTCTTCATTGTTTTCGAAGCCGTCTATCGCACGCGCAATCTCACGCGCGCGGCGGAACTGCTTTTCATCACGCAGCCTGCCGTGAGCAATGCGCTCGCGCGCATGCGCAAAACCTTCGGCGATCAGCTCTTCGTGAGCACGTCCGCGGGCATGATGCCGACGCCAGTCTCCGAAAACATCATCGGACGCGTGCGCGAGGCGCTGCAATTGCTCGATTCGAGCACGCATGCGGGCGAGCAATTCGATCCGGCCACGTCGCA
This sequence comes from Paraburkholderia tropica, assembly GCF_014171495.1. Classification (NCBI taxonomy): domain Bacteria; kingdom Pseudomonadati; phylum Pseudomonadota; class Betaproteobacteria; order Burkholderiales; family Burkholderiaceae; genus Paraburkholderia; species Paraburkholderia tropica. The sequence goes on along the minus strand of NZ_CP049136.1, from coordinate 263,176 downwards.
GCGCACGTTCCGCCTGAGCATGAACGATCTCACCGAGGCCTTGCTGTTGCCTGCGCTCGAAGAAGTGCTGCAACGTCAGGCGCCGGGCATCCGCATCGAAAGTTATTTCACCACGCGCCGCGAAGTGCCTGAGGCGCTGGCGAGCGGTGCGGTGAATCTCGCGATCGATGCGCCGCTGATCGACGATCCGCAACTCGAACAGCAGGCGCTGGGCCAAGACCGTTATGCGTGTCTGCTGCGCAAGGAGCATCCGTTCACGAAGAAAAAACTCACGCTCGACGATTATCTGCAGCTCGGCCATATTCACGTGTCCAGCCGCAGGCAGGGGCCGGGTCTCGTCGATACGGAATTGAACAAACTCGGTTTGCGGCGCACGATTCAAACCCGCGTGCAGCATTATCTGGTCGCCCCGCTGATCGCCATGCGCACCGACCTCGTATTGACCGCGCCGCTCGCACTTTTGCGCCGCTACGACGCGCGTATTCTCGCCTTGCCGTTTGAATTGCCGGAACTCGAGTCGCATGGATACTGGCATCGCAGCGTGTCCGGTGATCCCGCGCATCGCTGGCTGCGTGAGCAGATCGGCCGACTCATGCGCTCGCGAAAACCCTGATTTTCGACGCACGGTGATGCGCCATGGTGTCACCAATGGTTATGAGCCGGTATAAATAGAATAAATTTCCTGAATGCCTCGCGGGCCGGTATCGTGACTGCCATGTTCAGACGAGGATGGCATGGCGGAACTCTATCTGGTGCGGCACGGACAGGCGTCGTTCGGCGCTGAAAACTACGACGAGCTTTCTCCTTCCGGGCGCACGCAATCGCGCTGGCTCGGCGAGTATTTCGCACAGCAGGCGCTGGAATTCGACCGCGTGGTGATCGGTACGATGCGTCGCCACGAGCAGACCGCCGACGCGATTCTCTGGGCCATGCGCGGACTGCGCACCGACGTCGTGCGCGACGCCGACCTCAACGAATACGATTTTCGCGCATTGTTTGCGGCGCGCGAACAAAGCGCGTCTACGTCTGATGCCGCGCCAGAAAGTTCGCCCAAAGACTTCTACAAAGCCCTCAAACAGACGCTGCATCTCTGGTCGGAAGACCGCTTGCCCGGCAAGCTGCCCGAAAGCTGGGCGCAGTTTCAGGCGCGTGTCGAACGCGCGCGTCAGGCGATTCAGCGCATGGGCCGCAAACGCGTGCTGGTCGTGAGTTCGGGCGGACCCATTTCCGTATTCACGCAGCAAATCCTGCAGGCGCCTGCCGCCGCCTCCATTGCGCTCAATATGCAGATCCGCAATAGCAGCGTGAGCCAGTATGTGTTCAACGAACAGGCCATGTCGCTCGTGAGCTTCAACGTCTTGCCGCATCTGGAGCAGACCGACCGGCGCGAGTTCGTGACTTACGGCTGATTCGCGTCGGCGTTGCGCCACGGAACGTATCCATTAACAATCATCGAGGTGAAGTGTGACGACGAATCTCTTCGACTTGACGGGAAAGATCGCGCTGGTGACCGGCGCGAGCCGCGGTATCGGCGAAGAAATCGCGCGCCTGTTCGCGGAACAGGGCGCGCATGTGATCGTGTCGAGCCGCAAGCGCGACGACTGCGAAACGGTGGCCCGTGCGATTCGCGAGGCGGGCGGCAGCGCCGAGGCGTATCCGTGCCATGTGGGCCGAATGGACGATATTCACGCAATCTTCGAGCATATTCGCGCAAAACATGGCCGGCTCGATATTCTCGTGAACAACGCCGCGACCAATCCGTATTACGGCCATATTCTCGATACCGATCTGGCTTCATTCGAGAAAACCGTCGAAGTCAATCTACGCGGCTATTTCTTTATGTCGGTCGAGGCCGGCAAGATGATGCGCGAAAACGGCGGTGGCGCGATCGTCAATACGGCGTCGGTGAATGCGCTGCAGCCCGGCGACAAGCAAGCGGTCTATTCGATCACGAAGGCTGCCATCGTCAACATGACGCGCGCGTTCGCCAAGGAATGCGGGCCACTCGGCATTCGCGTGAATGCTTTGCTGCCAGGGCTGACGAAAACGCGTTTCGCCGGCGCGCTGTTCGACAATCAGGCGCTCTATGAAGGCTTCTTGAAAACGATTCCGCTGCGCCGTCATGCCGAGCCGCGCGAAATGGCCGGAACCGTGCTCTATCTGGTGTCGGACGCCGCGAGCTTTACGACCGGCGAATGCATCGTTGTCGATGGCGGACAGACGATCTGAGCCGGTTGCGGCATGTCAGCCCCGCAAGGAGAATGAAATGGATTTTGCCTTTAGCCCGAAAGTCGACGCGCTGCGCACGCAATTGCGCGCATTCATGGACGCGCATATCGTGCCGCGCATTCATCAATGGCACGAGGAAGTGAATGCCGGAAAATATCCGGTTTCATTCATGGAGGCGCTCAAAGATAAGGCGCGCTCGGAAGGCCTCTGGAATCTGTTCTTGCCGCATCTGCGCGACGACGAACCGGGCACGCGGCTCACGAATCTGGAATACGCGCCGCTCGCGGAAATCATGGGGCGCGTGTCGTGGGCGTCGGAAGTCTTTAACTGCAATGCGCCGGACACGGGCAATATGGAATTGCTCCATATGTTCGCCACGCCCGCGCAGCGCAAGCAGTGGCTCGAGCCGCTGCTCGACGGCAAGATCCGCTCGGCGTTTGCGATGACGGAGCCGGCGGTGGCGTCGTCGGATGCCACGAATATCACGACGTCGATCCGGCGCGAGGGCAACGATTATGTGATCGACGGTCGAAAATGGTTTATCACGAATGCGGCGCATCCGAATTGCCAGCTGTTTATCCTGATGGGCAAGACCGATGTCGACGCGCCTACGCATCGTCAGCAAAGCATGATTCTCGTGCCGCGCGACACGCCGGGCGTGACGATTGTCCGTAATATTCCGGTGCTGAATCACGTCGCGCCCGAAGGCCACTGCGAGATCGAATTCAATGGCGTGCGCGTGCCGCGCGAGAATCTGCTCGGCGAGGAAGGCAGTGGTTTCGCGCTTGCGCAGGCGCGTCTGGGGCCGGGCCGCATTCACCACTGCATGCGCTCGATTGGCGCAGCCGAACTCGCGCTCGAATTGATGATCGAACGCGCGCAGTCGCGCACCGCGTTCGGCAAGACGCTGCTCGAGCACGGCACGGTCGCGGAATGGATTGCGAAGTCGCGCATAGAAATCGATCAGGCGCGCCTGTTCGTGTTGAAGACCGCGTGGATGATCGACAATGTGGGCGCAAAAGACGCGCGCAAGGAAATCTCCATGATCAAGGCGCTGGTGCCTGGCGTGCATACCGCCGTGTGCGATCGCGCGATGCAGTTGTTCGGTGCGATGGGGTTGACGCCCGATACGCCGCTCGCCGATAGCTGGACGTGGGGCCGCGCACTGCGTTTCGCCGACGGTCCGGACGAAGTGCATCTGCAAAGCATTGCGCGTATGGAAGTGAAGGCGCAGCGTCGAGAAAACGAAGGCGGCAATCCGTATTTGAAGCCTTCTGTATAGGGCGTGCGCGTTCAGGCATGAGGCGCTCCCTCATGCCTCGATCGCAAGCTTTCTGCTAGGACCGTTCGCGCGCGAGCACACGTTCGCCCGCATCGTGCGCGAGCATCACGCTATCGACGATCGCCAGCGCCGCCATGGCCGCGATCATGCCGAACGCAAGATGAAAGTCGGCGGCGCCCGGCGTGGCCTGCGGCGTGCCGTGCAGCAATTGCGCGACCGATAGCGCGAGCGCGCCAATCGCAATCCCCATCCCCGCATTCATCTGCTGCAGGACCGAAAAGAGCGTCGTTGCATGGCTCATTTGCGTTTGCGGCACGTCGGCGAAACCGATGGTGTTCATCGCCGTGAACTGCATCGAGCGCGTCATGCCGCTCACGAATAGCAGCGCGCATACGATCCAGCGCGGCGTATCCGCATTCAGCAACGTGAAGGCGGCGAAGCCCAGCGCCACCAGCACGCCATTGCCGATCAGCACCTGACGAAAACCGAACGTATTCATGATGCGCGTGGTCGCGGGTTTCATCGCCAGATTGCCGGCGAACAGCCAGAGCAATAACGTGCCCGCTTCAACCGCGCTATAACCGAACGCGAGCTGAAACATCAACGGCAGCAGAAACGGCGCCGTGCCGATGGCGATGCGAAACAGCGAGCCGCCGAGCGCCGTTACGCGAAACGTGGCGATGGAAAGCGGTGCGAGACCGAAGAGCGGATTCGCGGCGCGCTTGAGATGGAACGCGGAAATCGCCAGCAGTGCGAGGCCAGCCGCGAGCATGGCGAGCGCGAGCCAGCGCGACACATCCGCGCGGCTCGCCGCTTCGAGGCCCGACATGAAGAGGCCGAAGCCCGCGCCCGTGAGCACGAAACCGGTCACGTCGAACGGCGCGCGGCGCGCGTTCTCGTTGTCGACGAGCGCGAGGGCCGCGATCAGCGCCGCGATGCCGAGCGGCAGATTCAGCAGAAAGATCCAGTGCCAGCTCCAGTGCGTGCTGATCCAGCCACCGACGGGCGGACCGAGCACGGGCGCGACGAGCGCGGGCCACGTGAGGATCGCGATCGCGCGCACGATCTCTTCCTTGGGCGTATGGCGCAGCACGACGAGGCGGCCGACCGGCACCATCATCGCGCCGCCCACGCCTTGCAGCGTGCGCGCCGCGGTGAACGCAACCAGATCGCCGCTCGCGGCGCAGAGCAGCGAGGCGAGCGTGAAGATGACGATGGCGGCGCAGAACACGTTGCGCGCGCCAAAGCGGTCGGCCATCCAGCCGCTGATCGGAATGAACACCGTGAGCGCGACGAGGTACGCGGAGACGCCGATCGACAGATGTGCGGCAGCGGTGCCGAAGTCGCGCGCCATCATGGGCAGCGCGGTGCCGATCACGGTGGCGTCGAGGTTTTCCATGAAGAACACGGCGGCGACGAGCAGAGCGGTCGCGGTGCGGCGGTCGAGGGCGAGTCTCATAACGGGCGAAGGTCGACGGCATCGAGCGGTCGAGTATAGCCCGCATCGATCGGGCCCATCATGCAAAACCGCCCGAAACGCGGGGCGTTTCGGGCGGTTCGGGTACGACGCGAGTGGCCGGTCAAACCGGCGCAATCGTCGGCTATGCGCTTAGAAGCGGTGACGCAGGCCGAGGTTGACCATCGTCTGCGACCCCGTGCCGCTGTAACCGTACGAGCCGATCGAAGCCTGTGCTGCGACGACATTGCCGTCTTCGTCACGCGTGTTGCCGCTCGCGTGCTGGTAAGCCGCCGTCAGGTAGATGTCCGTGCGCTTCGACAGGTTGTAGTCGCCGCCCAGCGAGATCTGGTGGTAGTTCGCCGACGTGTCGCCGCTTGCGTGCGTGTAGCTGTAGCCCACGCCCAGCAGCAGTGCCGGGTTCAGCTGGTAGTTCACGAAGCCTTGCGCCGTGTTGTACTTCTGCGTGGTGTTGAACGCCGAGTCAGCATCAGCCGCGTATTGCGCGTTGCTGTAGCCAAGGCCCAGGTTGAACGAACCGACCGTGTATTGTGCGGCGATACGTGCGATCTGCAGCGAGTGAGCGGTCTGGTAACCGTTGTTGATCGCGCCGTCGAACGTGCCGTCCGAGGTGCTCGTCCACGTCGAGCGGTCGCCTGCGCTGTTGGCTGCGTAGAAGTAGCCGCCTGCGACTGCCAGCGGGCCGTTCGTGTACGAAACGGCTGCCGAGTACGACTGCTCCGAACCCGTCGAGCCGGCGACGCCGCCGAACGAGTACATCGTTTCCACTTGCAGGCCACGGTAGACCGGCGAGGTGTACTTGACTGCGTTGTTCACGCGGAAGCTGTTGTCGTAGTTGTCGACGTCGCCTGCGGTTGCGAACACCGAACCGAAGTAGTTGTCTTCGGTGATGCCTTGAACCAGGTCGATCAGCGGATCGTACTGGCGGCCGAGCGTAACCGTACCGAAGCGGTCGCTGGCGAGGCCAACGAATGCCTGACGGCCGAACATGCGGCTGCCTTGGCCCAGACCACCCGTCGACGGGTTAAAACCGTTTTCGAGCTGGAAGATCGCCTTGAGGCCCGAGCCCAGATCTTCCGAACCCTTCACGCCCCAGCGCGAACCCGACAGGTTGCCGGCGCTGCTGTTGCCGAGGGCCCACAGATTGTTGCTGCCGTCTGCGTGGCTGACGTAGGTGATCGACGTGTCGATCACACCGTAGAGCGAGACGCTCGATTGAGCGTGGGCGGCGCCGGCGATGCCGAACGAGGCCAGTGCTGCAAGAGTAAGGGCGCGTGATTTCATCTGTAACTCCGTTGTTGTTGTACGGCTTTTGAAACGAGAAGCGAAGGCTATCGCGTGCTCTCATTGATGCGCAAGCAATTAAAAAAGCCGTAGCAAATTTGTGACAACACGGAGAGAAAATTCATCCGAATACGTATGCGACGCCGCGGCGCGGATTAAGCCAACGTATTGAAATCGATGAAATAAATGGTAAGAAAAAAGCGTAGGCGGCACTCACTGCAAGTGATTTAACGCCGCATTTCAAGGGGTTTTAGACGCAGAAGAGAACCTTCGCGCCAGAAAAAAAGCCCCACCGGTCAGGCGGGGCTACAAAGCGTGGATAACTGTTTGAAACTCAAAACAGTTGACGCCATTGTATGGCATCAAAAAATCGTAATTAGTGCGGATTCAGCAATAGATTCATTCATAAATTGAACTGGCCGATGTGAATCAAGTGTGGTCGGCGCTTTCGGTGGCGTGGCCGCGCGCGAATAGACATAGCATTTCGTACATCAGTGTGGCCGCAACCAGCGCCGTATTGCCTGACGGATCGTAAGGCGGCGAGACTTCCACCACGTCGCCGCCCACCCAGTTCAAGCCATCGAGTCCGCGCAGCAGCGCCAGCGTTTCGCGCGTTGTCAGGCCGCCGATTTCGGGCGTGCCGGTGCCAGGCGTGAAGACCGGGTCCAGTCCGTCGACGTCGAGGGAAAGATAGACCGGCATGTCGCCCACGATGCGTCTGGCCTCGGCGGCGATCGCGGCAGGCCCGAGCGCCTCGAATTCCTCGATGAATACCACGCGCATGCCGTGGTCGAGCGAATAGCGCCAGCCTTCGTCGGTGTTCTGCGCGCCGCGTATGCCGATCTGGATCGTGCGCGTGGGATCGAGCAGGCCCGCTTCCACCGCGCGCCGGAAGGGCGCGCCGTGCGTGAATTTGGAGCCTTTGTACGCGTCCCAGGTGTCGGTGTGCGCATCGATATGCACGAGCGCGAGCGGCGTCTTTGCGGCCTGTGCCGCACCGATTGCCTGGAAGATCGGAAAGGTAATCGAATGGTCGCCGCCCGCAATCAGCGCGCGTTTTCCGGCGCGAAACACGGGCTCGAAGAATGCGCGGATATCGGCATGTGCGCGCTCGATGTCGTAAAGATGCTCGAACGGCACGTCGCCGATATCGGCCACGCGGCACGCCTCGAACGGATTGAAACGCGTGACGTGATGGATCGCGCGCATCATCGTCGACATATTGCGGATCTCGCGCGGGCCGAAGCGCGCGCCGGGCCGTGCCGTCACGCCGCCGTCGTAGGGCACGCCGGCGAGCGCGATGTCGTAGTCCTGCGGGTCGCGCGCGAACGGCACGCGCATGAAGGTGGGAATGCCGGCGAAACGCGGCATCTGCATCTGCGAGAGGTCGGTCTGGGTCATCGGCGCAAGCGCTCAGAAGGTCGGCGGCGTGTTGATCCACAAGACGCGCGTGACGGTGTCGCCGGGATTGCGATAGCTGTGCGGCTCGGTGCTCGGGAAGTAGAACGAGTCGCCGGCCTGCAGACGCCAGGTCTCGTCGCCGAGCGTGAGTTCGAGTTCGCCATCGAGCACGTAGCCGAGTTCCTCGCCTGCGTGGCTGATCTGCTCGTCGCTGCGCGCTTGCGGTTCGAGCACGTGAATGTCGCCTTGCAGCAGACGTCCCGGTCCTGGCACGACGAGGCGTTCGAGCACGATCGTCTGTTGCGCCGAGCGCCCGCGCGCGCCCTGCGCAGCGGGAAAGCGCACGGCGGGCCGCTCGCTCGCGCGCTGCACCGGCGAGGCCGATGCAACCGGACCCGAGACCAGCGCCGCGACGTTGGTGTCGAGCGCCAGCGCGAGCCGGTGCAGCGTGGCGAGCGACGGCGTGGCGTGGCCGCCTTCGACTTTCGACAGCAGACTCTCCGAGCAGCCCGCCTGTTCCGCGAGCGCCTTGAGCGTCATCTGCTGCACGAGGCGCGCGTGGCGCAGTCGCGTGCCGAGCCCGTCGGTGCCCGTGGACGCGGCGGCCGTGGCCGTTTTGACCGCTGTTTTGCGGGCGGTTTTCGCGGCCGCTTTCACAGCGGCTTTCTGCGCCGGCTCAGCAGTGGCGACGGCGCCGGCGGCGGCGCGCGTACTCGTGCCCGCGCGGGAAGGACGGGCGGTGCCCGTCGAGGAAGAACGTTTGTCGTTGGCCACGTGTGTGTTTCCGTCGATCGGAGAGATCAGGGCGACGGCAACGTCGCCACTATCACCGGCATAGCGTGTGTTACGCGAACACCGTGAACTCGACTTCGAGCGGGTTGAGCGCGTTGATCGGAATGATATCCTGCGGGCACGCCGACATCGCCACCACGCAATCCATCACCGCCTTGATTTCCACGTAATCGCCGGCCTTCGAAACGGGCGGCAGCCAGTCGATCGAATAATCGGGCTTCACGGGAATGTTCATCCACAGGTTGAACGGCTGCGGCACTTCACGCGTGCGCAGACCGATGGCCTTGAGCGCGAGACGCAGATTGTCGGCGCAATTGTCGTGATACCCCTCCACGCCGAGATTGCGATAGCGATACAGATCGCACGCGGCGATCAGCGTGTCGTGCACGCCGGGCGAGGTGTCGGTCACGAGTTCGGCGATCGGGCGGCGCTGGTTGGTCACGAGCGGATCGCCCGGCTGCGGAATGATCTTGTCGAGATACGCGCGCGTGTGTTCGAACGAGAGGAATTCGTTCAGATGCTGCGCGTTGAAGATCCACGTATCGCAGACCTGCGTGCCGTGCGGATTCGCGATGCGAATGGTTTGGCCCGCCTTCACGCGCACGGCGCGGCCGCAGCGCGCGGGGACGGTGTAGGTCTTGCCGAGCTCGGGCGTGCCATCCGCCGAAATCGGCTCGTGCAGCGTGGCGTTGATGCCGTTCTCGGTGCCGTTGTCGTCGGCGTGCGTGGCGGTGGATGCGGGGAAATTCATAGGGACTCCTGGTGTGGTGCGGGTGAAGTGGGTCAATCGCTCAGGCATTGCAGAGCGTGGTCAAACTGTGGGCGAGCGCGCGGGCGCCCAGCACGAGGTGATGCGGATGCGTGGCTTCGACCGGGTTATGGCTGATGCCGCCGATGCTCGGCACGAACAGCATCGCGCTCGGACAATGGCCGGCGAGATACATGGCGTCGTGAAACGCGCCCGACGTGAGCCGCGTGGCGGGCGCATCGAGCGCCTGGCAGGCGGCGTCGAGCGTCGCGAGCACGGCCGCGTCGAAAGCAACGGGCGCGTGCGAGAACAGCGCTTCGAGGCGTGCTTCGTGGCGCTTCGCGAGCGCGTGCACGGCGTCGTCGAAGGCGTCGAGCACGGTGGAGTCGGGGTGGCGGAAATCCACCGTGAAACTCACGTTCGAAGGAATCGTGTTGATCGAATTCGGCTCGACGTTCCAGCGGCCGAAGGTGACGCGCGTGTGCTCCGCGCCCAGGCGGCGCGCGATGCCGTCGAGTTCGGCGTGCAGCGCGAGCGCGAGCGTCATCGCATCGCGGCGCAGCGGCATGGGCGTGGTGCCCGCGTGGGCCGCCACGCCGGTGCAATGAAACGCGTACCAGCGCACGCCCTGAATGCCGCTGACGACCGCGAGCGGCAGGTCCGCATTCTCGAGTTGCGGGCCTTGTTCGATATGCAATTCGACGAAGGCGTGTGCGGCTTCGCGCGCTGCGTGCGCGGCGAGTTCGGGAAATGCCTGCTGATGGGCGTCGAGCGCTTCGCGCAGCGTCACGCCTTGCGCATCGCGCGCGTCGAGATAGCGCGCCATGCGCGCCGGTTCGACGAACGCGCTTGAACCCATCGCGCCCGGCGCGAATCGCGTGCCTTCCTCGTTGGTCCAGATCGCGACTTCGAGCGGACGGCGCGTTTGCGCGTTCGCATCGTTGAGCGCTTCGAGCACTTCGAAACCCGCGAGCACGCCATAGCAGCCGTCGAGCTTGCCGCCCGAAGGCTGCGTGTCGATATGGCTGCCGGTGACGACGGGCGCGAGCGCTTCGGTGCCCGCGCGCCGGACGAACAGATTCGCGCACGCATCGACGGACACCGTGCAGCCGAGCGCATGCGCGCGCTCGATCAGATAACGGCGCGCGTCGAGATCGTCGGCGCTCAGGGCGGGGCGGTTCACGCCGCCGTCGTCGCGCGCGCCGAACGACGCGAGCGTTTCAACGGCGGCGAGCAAACGCTCGGCATCGACGTGCTGCGCGACACGGGTCGCGAGTTCATGCGGCGCGTTCACGATGCGGCTCCTTGCGCGGCGAGCGCGGGTTCGGCGGCGAACGTCAGGCTGCGTTCGAGCCACGGTTTGAGAAACTGCTGCAGGCGCGGGGTGCGCGTGTTGCCGAACAGTTGCGCGGGCGGTCCCGCTTCGACGATCGCGCCCGCTTCCATGAACACGACCTTGTCGGAGATCTTCGCGGCGAAACTCATTTCGTGCGTGACCATCACCATCGTCATGCCGTCCTGCGCGAGCGAGCGGATCACGTTGAGCACTTCTTCGACGAGTTCGGGATCGAGCGCCGAGGTGGGTTCGTCGAGCAGCATCACTTCCGGCTCGATGGCGAGCGCGCGCGCGATGCCCACGCGCTGCTGCTGGCCGCCCGAGAGGCTCGCGGGCCAGGCGTCGGCCTTGTGGCCCATGCCCACGCGTTCGAGCGCCTTGCGCGCTTTCTCGCGGGCGTCGCGCTTCGGCATTTTCTTCGCGAGCACGAGCGGGGCGGCGACGTTGTCGAGCACGCTCATATGCGGCCACAAATTGAATTGCTGAAACACCATGGCCACGGGGCGGCGCACCTCGGCGATGCTCGCTTCGCTGTCACGATCGCGCGGCGTGCGGCCCGAGGAGCGATAGCCGAGCAGCTGGCCCTTGATCCACACTTCGCCTTCGTCATAGGCTTCCAGAAAATTCATGCAGCGCAGGGCGGTCGTCTTGCCCGAGCCGGACGGCCCGATCAGCGTGACGATTTCGCCGCGCATGATGTCGAGGTCGATGCCCTTGAGCACGCGATTTGCGCCGTATGACTTGCCGACGGCGCGCAGCTGGAGAATCGGAAGAGCGCTCATGAGGTCTTTCGCAGAAAGGGAATGCGTGCCGTCGCGCGCTGTGCGAGCAGCGAGACGGCCTGGGTCAGCAGCCAGTAGCACGCGATCAGCAGCGCGTACGGGCCGATATACGTATAGGTCGAGGCGACCACGTCGCTCGCCGTCATCGTCAGTTCGGGCACGGTGATGATCGACGCCACCGCGCTTTCCTTGATCACGAGAATCGTTTGATTGGCGATGAGCGGCAGCGCGAAGGCGAGCGCCTGCGGCAGTTCGATCGCGCGGAACGTGGCGCGCCGGCTCACGCCGAACGCGGCGGCCGCTTCGAGCTGGCCGCGCGGCACGCTGGCCCACGCCGTGCGAAAAATCTCCGCAAAATAGGCGCTGGCGTAGAGCGCGAGCGAAACGACGGTGGCTTCCACGGCGCTCATTGTCACGCCAATCATTGGCAATCCGAAATAGACGATGACGAGTTGCGAGAGATACGGCGTGCCGCGAATCAGCCAGATGAATGCGCCATACGGCAGCGCGAAGGCGCGTCCGAACGCGAGGCGCAGCGCATTGAGCGCGAAACCGGCCACCATGCCGATGAGCGCGGCGAGCACGCTGACTTCGAGCGTGACGGCCGTGGCGGCGGCGAAGCGGGGAACGAGGGCAATCAGCGAGTCCATGGGGGCATCCGTGCAGACGATCGGTGCAGACTTAAGCGCGCCGCGCCGTGCGGCGAGCGAAGACATGGCCTGCGCAGGCGAGCAGCGAGGTGATCGCCAGATAAAAGACGGCCGCGAGCGAATAGACTTCCAGCGGCCGATAACTCGACGACGAGAGTTGCTGACCCACGCGCATCAGGTCCGTCACCGAGATCACCGAGACGACCGCCGATGCCTTGACGATGTCGATCATTTCGGAAACAAGTGCGGGCAGCGTGGCGCGCACGACCTGCGGCACCTCGATATGCCAGAGCACCTGGCGACGCGTGAGGTTGAAGGTGAGCGCGGCCTCGATCTGGCCGGGCGCGATGGCGCGAAAACCCGCGCCGAGAATCTGCGATTGATAGGCGCCCGTGTTGAGCGAGAGCCCGATCGCGGCGGCCACGACGCCCGGCAGTTCGATGCCGAGCGCCGAGGGCACGTAGTAAAACACCAGCAATTGCGCAAGGACCGGCGTGCCGCGCAGCACGCTCACATAGACGCGTGCGACGCCGCGCAACAGGCGGCTGTGGCTCACCGACATGGTGTAGACGAACACACCGACGAAGAAGCCGCAGCCCACGGCGACAGCCGACAGCCAGAGCGTCGTCAGCGCGCCGTCGAGAAGCTGCGGCAGATAGCCGGCGCAGCGCGTGAGCAGATCGGGTGCGTTCATGTTGCGCGAGGTCCGGTAAATCGTGGGTGAAAACGCGGGATGAAACGTGACTTAAAGCGTCGGAGCGGGCAGCGCGTCAGCGGGCACGTCCATGGTCGAGCCGAACCACTTCTCCTGCAGCTTCTTCATCGTGCCGTCCTTGTTTGCGCGGGCGATGCCGTCGCTAAAGAGCTTGAGCAGCGCGGCGCTGTCTGCGTCTTTGCGTGCAACCCACGCGAAGTAGCTCTTCGGGCCGATGGTTTGCGGCAGCAGCGTGAACACACCCGGACGCGACTTCATCAGCGGCCCGAGATTCGCGACCGATTGCGCAACAGCGTCGAGACGGCCCACCGCGAGGTCCGCATACGCTTCGTCGAACGACACGTATTGCTTGATCTGCTTGATGCCGGGGCCGCCTGCTTCCTTGAGCTTCTTGTCGAGCGCGACGAGCGCCTGCAATTGCGCGGAACCCGTTTGCGAGCCGACCACCTTGCCGTTCAGATCGTTCGGCGATTTGATGGCGCTTTCGTTCGCACGCAGCAGCACGCCCGTCGTGGCGTCCGCCACCGGCAGCGTGAAGGCGAAGTGATCGGCGCGATCCTTGTTGACGGTGACGGCGGTCACAACGATGTCGAAACGCTTCGCGTCGAGGCCCGGCAGCAGGCCCTGAAACGGCAGATCGAGCTGCTTCACCTTAACGTCGGGAAGCGACTTGAGCACATAGGCCATGAGGTCGGCGTCATAACCGACGATCTTGCCGTTATCGACATATTCGAACGGTGCGTAACGTGCTTCGGTCGCGACCGTGATTTCCTTGTTCGATTTGATGCGCGCGAGCAGATCGTCCTGTGCGAGCACGGGCGCGGCGGCGGCGAGCGTGAAGACGCCGCTCAGGGCGAGGACGAAACGGCGGACTGACTTATGCATGATGTTCCCTGGAAGACCGTGGCGAGTGGTGAAAGTGACAGGAATCGTATTCAAGTAACTTGAATGATGTTCAATTAGCATGATGCGTGCCAGCGGCTGGAAACGCCGCTGCACAAGGCGGGGGGCGAGAAGGTGCGGACGCCGCGTGCACCGCGAGCGTGAGCGATGCCGTGATGTGCACCGCATAAAAGGCACGATGCACCGTGATGGGGATGCGGGCGGTGCGGAAACGTGCTTGGCGGCGGCAAGCGCGTGAAACGCGCGAAACGGTGCGCTGCTAACGACGCCGGTGTGTGAGGATTTCGATAAGAGAGCCGGGGCCGGGCGCGTTGCTCAGGCCGGCTTCTGCCCGATGGATATTGACCGATTCATCGTATCGGTTTGAAATGGCTCATTTCCATGCATCGAGTGCTAGCATGGAAATGAATCGGGGATCGTTCCGTGCTCAATAAAAGAATCGTAATACGGTATGAATTAAACAGATAAACCCCCGTCTTTCAGGAGAGGCACACGATGCGAGAACTCAGCGGCGGCAATGCGTGGCAATACACGCTCAATCTGCTTAGCGGCGGCCCGGTTCCTCACGGTCATGCGGTGCGCGCTTCGCGTCGCGCGTGCGCCAGTCGAGCCGCGCGGATCGATCCTTCCATCGCGCGGCCCGTGCCCGCCTTGCGCGCGCATTTTGCGTTTGTCGAAGCGTGGTCGGACAACCTGATTTCGGTATCGTGGAGCGATCCCACCAGCGGGCGTTATGCGGAACAGCCGTGGCGGCTGTGCATCGCGAGAAAGCGTGGGCTGTGCGCGCTCACGGGCGCGCCGATTCAGCGCGGCGACAAGATCTATCGGCCTTTTACGCGCGGTGTGGCGCCGATCAACGCGGACTGGGCTGTGCTGGCTTCCGCGCTCGACCCGTCGCTTATCCCCCGTCACGGGAGGGAAAAACGCAATCTCGCTGTCCTGCCTGACCACGAAGTCGTTGCTGACCATTTCGTGATTCACCGCCACGCGTACCGGCCGGGCGCTGTCGAGTGCTTCGGCCGCGCCTGCGCCGCGTTGCCTGAGTTGTTTGCGCAGCGCGTCGATGGTGATCGGTGTGTCGTCGACTTGCAGTGTTTCTTCGGACACGCCGAGTGATTCGCGAATGCTCGCGAAATATTTAATGGTGAGTTGCATGAATAGTGTCCTGATGCGCAATCGTGCGAGGGAATGTTCAACCGTGTTGCGATAAACGGATTTCATCCCCAGCGAAGCATGGCCTGCTCGTCCTGGCTTTTCGCTTCGACCCAATGCGATTCGCCATCGCGGCAGATTTCTTTTTTCCAGAACGGCGCGTGCGTTTTCAGAAAATCCATGATGAATTCGCAGGCTTCGAATGCGGCTGCGCGATGCGGCGAAGCCACCACGACGATCACCACCGGAAGACCGAGCGCAATACGTCCTATCCGGTGCACGATCTTCACCGCATCCAATGACCAGCGCGCCGCCGCTTCCTCGACGATGCTCCAGAGCGAATGCTCGGTCATACCCGGATAGTGCTCGAGTTCTAGCGCGACAATGTCGTCGCCATCGCCGCTATTGCGCACGATGCCGACGAAATCCACCACGGCGCCCACGTTGGGGTTACGCATGATCGGTGTGACTTCCGCCGCCACGTCGATGGGTGCGTGCTGCACGCGCACTTCAAAGCCAGCTGCAATGCCGCTTGCGAACAAGCGCAGATCTTCAGCCGGCGGTTTTTCATCGGCGTGCCGCTCGTCTCGATCCGAAGGCTGTGTCATTGCGTTATTTCCTCTGGGGTCCTCGATACGTCCGCGATGGGGGATTCGTGAGGCGCAAAGCGGCGCGCGCGGTTCAGCCGCCAACCAGCGACATGCGCACGGTGGGCCAGCTCTTGCCCGTACCGGCGCGGCGGCGGTCGGCGTTCAATTCCGAATAGCGGTCGTCGCGGGCGTTCCAGCGCGCGTGAATGGCGTCCTGCAAGTGCTCGCCGGGCACCGCTTCGCCGAGCCACGGTTTGAGATCCGCGCCTTGCGTCGCGAACAGGCAGGTATAGAGCTGGCCGTCCGCGGACACGCGGGCGCGCGAGCATTGCCCGCAAAACGGCTCGGAGACGCTGGCGATGAACCCCACCGTGCCTTGGCCGTCCACGTGGCGATAATCGACCGACGTGGCGGCGGCATCGGCACGATCGGCAGCGACGAGCGGAAATGCCGTTTCGACGATCGCGCGCATCTCGTGCGCTTTCAGGACCGTGGAATTCGACCAGCCCGCCGCGCCGCCCACATCCATGAATTCGATAAAGCGCAGCGCAATATCGCTACTTTTGAAATGCTGCACGAGCGGCAGAATCTGATTGTCATTCACGCCGCGCTCGATCACCGTGTTGACTTTCACCGGCGCGAGGCCCACAGCCTGCGCCTGTTCGATGCCGTCGAGAATGCGCGCGACGGGCAGATCCACGTCGCTCATGCGGCGGAATACGGTGTCGTCGAGCGCGTCGAGGCTGACCGTCACGCGCGAGAGGCCCGCGTCGCGCAAACCGCGCGCACGCGCGGCGAGCAGCGAACCATTCGTCGTCAGCGCGATATCGAGCGGCTTGCCGTTGAGCGTGGTGAGTCGGGCGAGACGTTCGATGAACGTTTCGAGTCCGCGTCGCAACAGCGGTTCGCCGCCCGTGATGCGGATTTTCTCGACGCCGAGCGCAACGAATGCCTGCGCGATTTTCATCATCTGATCGAACGAGAGCCGCTCGGAAGCGCGCAGAAAACGATAGTGCTCGTCGAAGACCTCGCGCGGCATGCAGTAGGTGCAACGGAAATTGCACTGGTCGATCACGGAGAGGCGCAAATCGCGCAGCGGCCGGTCGTGACGGTCTCGTGCCGCAGCGGCGGACGCATCGACGGGGCGGGCAGTCACGGCGGATTGGGCGGTAATAGCTTCGGCGACGGCGTTCACGATCGGTTGGGGTAGGGCGAAAAGGCGATTGGAATACGTCGATAGGCTCCATCAGCGGTCAATTGGAGCGATATCGCGAGCGTGTGTGCAGCATAGTGCCGCGGGCGCACGACGCTGGTGCACAGTCGGTGATGGAACGCAGCAGTACAGTTGGGCCGCGAGGGCGAACCCTCAGGTCAATTGATAGGGACGGACTGGCGCAACCGGCTCGGGCAGGGCGCATCCGCAGAGTTCCAGCACGGAGCGCTCGATATTGCGCGACATGGCGTCGAGGGCGAGCGCATTGGGCGTCAGGCTGAATGGATCGGCAACTTCGCTGGCAATGGCTTCGAGCGCAATCAGCGTGTAGGAAATGAATACGCACAGCAGCGGCGTGAAGAATTCCGTGGAGTCGACCAGCCCGAACGGCAGCAGCACGCAATACGCGTAGACCGTGCGATGCAGCAGCACGTTGTACGCAAACGGAATGGGCGTGGAGGCAATGCGCTCGCAACCGCCCAGCGACTTGCCGAGTTCGGCGAGTTGCGCGTCGAACATCCACAGACGCGTATCGGAGGCGTGAAGGCGATGTTGGCCGATCGCCAGTTCATGCCGCATGTCGTTGAGTATCGACATGGGTTTATAGCACTGGCCGCTCAGCGCATCGGCCCGTTCGCGTCCAAGCAGGCGCAAAAGATCCTGCGAGGGATCGGAACCGCGTAATTCGTGTTTGAGCGCGTAAATGAAGGCAATCAATTGCTGCGCGATGCGTTGGGCGTCGGCGCGCTCCGGCACGTAGCAGAGCATTTGCGACGTGAGCGTGCGGGAAGCGATCAGCAGATTGCCCCAGAGATGGCGCGCTTCGTTAAAGCGTTCGTAACTCGCGTTATTGCGAAACGCGAGAAAGATCGCGAGCGCTACGCCGAATAAGGTAAACGGCGCCGTATTGAGCGGAATCTTTTCGCCGAACACGCGCCCGTGCGTGAAGACGGCGAGGGTGCTGACCACGGCCATGAAAATCAGCTGCGGAATGATCGACGAGAGTACCGAGCCGTTCCAGATGAACAGCAACCGGAACCAGTTTTCGCGCGGTCGGACAATCATGATGCTTGTTTATTATGGACACGATGCGGATGCCGCGCGCGCCCGCGCAGTTTTACTCGCAGTTCTCGCGGGCGCGGCGCGGCGTCATGCCGGTCAGTGATAACCTGGGTCGCCTTCGCGCACCTTGCCCCGGAACACGCGGTATTGCATCGCGTTGTAGACGAGAATGACCGGCAAGACGATCACCGTGCCGACGAGCGCGAATAGCTGGCTCGAACGTGTCGACGAGGCCTCCCAGATCGTGAGCGAAGGCGGGATGATATACGGCCAGATGCTGATAATGAGCCCCGTGTAGCCCAGAAAGCAGATTGCCAGCGACAGCACGAAAGGCGTGGTTTCGTGGCGCGCACGCAGCGCATGGAAAATGCCCCACACGCTGGCGACCACGAGAATCGGCACCGGCAGAAACCAGCCGAGATTGCCGCTG
This sequence comes from Paraburkholderia tropica, assembly GCF_014171495.1. Taxonomy (NCBI): domain Bacteria; kingdom Pseudomonadati; phylum Pseudomonadota; class Betaproteobacteria; order Burkholderiales; family Burkholderiaceae; genus Paraburkholderia; species Paraburkholderia tropica. Next base: position 245,130 of record NZ_CP049136.1, on the reverse strand, counting down.
AGAAACCAGCGATGTCTCACCGAAGGCAAACCCAGCACGGTCCACAGGCTGACGATGGCAATCGCCAGCAGCAGCACCGCCACGAGCGGGCGCATGACTTCACGCATCTTGCGCTGAAGGTCGCCGTCCGTTTTCATGATGAGCCAGCCGCAGCCGAGCGTGGCGTAGGTGAGCAACACGCCGAAGCCGCAGAACACGCTGAACGGCGAGAACCAGTCGAAAGGATCGCCCGCGAATTTATCGTCGACGATCTTGATGCCTTGCAGCAGCGAACCGAGCGTCACGCCCTGGCACATGGCCGCGAGCGCCGAACCGCCAATGAACGCGAGGTCCCATGCGTGTTGCGTGCGCGTGGCTTTTGCGCGCAATTCGAAAGCCGCGCCACGGAATATCAGGCCTACCACCATCAGGATCAGCGGCATGTAATTGGCGGGCAGCAAAGTGGAATACACCACGGGAAACGCGCCGTATAAACCGGCGCCGCCGAGCACGAGAAACGTTTCGTTGCCGTCCCAGACCGGCGCGACGGTATTGAGCATCACCTCGCGTTCGCCCTTGCCTTCGAAAAACGGAAAGAGCAGGCCGATGCCGAGATCGAAACCGTCGAGCATCACGTAGATAAACACGCCGAGCCCGATAATGGCGGCCCAGATTACAGGAAGGTCGATTTGCATGGCCTTACTCTCCCACCACGGCGTCTAGCGCGCGATTATGCAAGCCCGGATATTTCAGCGACTCGTTCGTTTCCACGCCGGTCGCCGGTCCTTTTTTCATCATCTTGAGCATGTAATACACGCCCGTGCCAAACACGAGGAAATAGACGATCACGAAGATCAGCAGCGACACGCCCGCCTGTTGTGCGCCAATAGGCGAAACCGAATCGATGGTGCGGACCACGCCATAAACGGTCCACGGCTGGCGGCCGACTTCGGTGGTGATCCAGCCTGCGAGCAGCGCGAGAATGCCTGAGGGGCCCATGCAGAACACCAGCCGCTGAAACGCGCGCGATTCGTACAGCCGGCCGCGCGGTCGCAGCAGCAGGCCCAGCACTGCAGTCAGCAGCATCAACATGCCTAGCCCGGCCATGATACGGAACGTCCAGAAAATGATCGGCGAATACGGCCGGTCTTGGGGCGGAAATTCCTTGAGACCGCGAATTTCGCCATTCCAGCTATGCGTGAGAATCAGGCTGCCTAAATGCGGCACCTGGATTGCGTAGCGCGTGACTTCGGCGTCCATATCGGGCAGACCGACGAGATTGAGCGCCGTGCCGCCGTGCTCGGTTTCCCAAAGCCCTTCGATGGCCGCGATTTTCGCGGGCTGATATTCGCGCGTATTGAGCCCGTGCGCGTCGCCGACGAAAATCTGCACGGGCGCGAGCACGAGCAGCATCCAGAGCGCCATCGAAAAGCTGCGCTTGACCGGCACGTCGCGGCGGCCGCGCAGCAAATGCCATGCGCCGCACGCGGCCACGATAAACGCGGCGACGATAAACGCCGCAATCGTCATATGCGCGAGCCGGAACGGGAAGGACGGATTGAAGATCACTTTCCACCAGTCGACCGGCACGATGCGGCCATTCTGGATGGCATAGCCTTGCGGCGTTTGCATGAAACTATTCGACGCAAGAATCCAGAAAGTGGAAATGAGCGTGCCGACCGCCACCATGAGCGTGGAAAAGAAATGCGCTTTCGGACTCACGCGATTCCAGCCGAACAACATGACGCCGAGAAAACCGGCTTCGAGAAAGAAGGCGGTCAAGACTTCATAGGTCAGCAGCGGTCCGGTAATATTGCCCGCTATGGTGGAGAAGCCGCTCCAGTTCGTGCCGAATTCGTAAGCCATCACGACGCCCGACACCACGCCCATGCCGAACCCCACGGCGAAGATCTTCACCCAGAAGCGGTACATGTCTTTATAGGCGGGGTCGCCGGTGAGCAGCAGACGCCATTCGAGTACGGCCAGGAAACTCGCCATGCCGATGCTGATTGCCGGAAAGACAATATGAAAGGAGACGGTGAACGCGAATTGCAGCCTGGCGAGATGAAAGGCGTCGAAAATATCCATGATTTTTGTAAACTCCCATTGGCGACTGCATGCGCATGCCCAGAGCGGCCGGACGCGGCTGCGCGGCGCCCGGCGGCATTGCACACAACTAATTTCCCGCCGCGCGCACGACGTGTACTGGCACGGATTTATACGAGGGCGTGCCACTTTCCTTGTCGATGTAGTCGAGCGGAACGAGCACATTGGCTTCAGGATAGTACGCAGCGACAGAACCACGCGCGATGCTGTACACAATCGCCGTGATGTTCTTCAGACGAAGCGTGCGTCCCGATGACGTGACGGTTTCGATATCGACCTGATCGCCGTGCTCGATGCCGTAAGCCGCCATATCGTCGGCGTTCATGAAGAGCACGTCGCGGCGGCCAAACACGCCGCGATAGCGGTCGTCCATTGCGTAGATCGTCGTGTTGTACTGGTCGTGGCTGCGTATCGTGATGAGCCGCAACACGTTTTGAGCGCCCAGCACGTCGGCGTCTTCCTTCACGCCGCCATACACCGAGAACACGGCTTTGCCCGAGGGCGTGTGCCATTGCCGTTCGGTGGGCGGCAGCGGCAGACGGAAACCGCCCGGCGCGCGGATGCGCCGATTGAAGTCCTCGAAGCCCGGCACGGTGCGCTCGATGAGATCGCGAATCTTGTCATAATCGGCGATCAGTTCCATCCACGGCACTTTGGTATGGGGCAGCGTGGCGCGCGCCATGCCGGCCACGATGGCGGGCTCGGAGCGCAGCTGGTCGGACGCGGGCGTGAGCTTGCCCGCCGACGCATGCACCATCGACATCGAATCTTCCACCGTGATCGATTGGCGCCCGCTGCTTTGCATGTCGAGCTCCGTGCGGCCGAGGCACGGAAACAGATAGGTTTCCTTCGACACCAGCAAATGCGTGCGATTGAGTTTCGTGCCGATATGCACGCCGAGGTCGAGCGAGGCCATCGCAGGAAACGATTGCTCGGCGTCGGGCAACGCCACCGCGAAATTGCCGCCGAGGCACAGCAGCGCCTTGGCCTTGCCGTCGATCATCGCCTGCATGGCTTGCACCGCGTCGTGACCGTGGCCGGCCGGCGGCGTGAAGCCACAGGCGTCTTCGATCAGTTTGAGAAAGGCTGGCGACGGCTTTTCGGTAATGCCCACCGTGCGATTGCCTTGCACATTCGAATGGCCGCGCAGCGGACATATACCCGCGCCGGGCTTGCCGAAATTGCCGCGCATCAGCAGCAGGTCGGCGATCAGGCGCACGTTGGCCGTGCCCTTGTTGTGCTGCGTGACCCCCATGCCATACGTGACGATGGTGGCATTCGATTTTGCGTAGGCAATCGCCACGTGTTCGAGATCGGCCCGCGCGAGGCCGCTGGCTTTCTCGATGTCGTCCCACGTGGTCGCCTCGAGGTCTGCCGCGAAAGCATCGAAATTGTCGGTATGTTGCGCGATGAACGCATTATCGAGCACGCCGCCTTGCTCCGCTTCCATTTGCAGCAGCGCTTTCATTACGCCTTTGAGCGCGGCGGCGTCGCCGCCCGCATCGACCTGGAAGTACGTCGAGGCGATGCGCGTCGAGCCGAAGGTCGCCATTTCGATCATGCTTTGCGGATCGGCGAAACGTTCGAGCGCGCGTTCGCGCAGCGGATTGAACACGATGATGGGCACGTTGCGGCGCGCGGCCTCGTGCAGCGTACCCATCATGCGTGGATGATTCGTGCCGGGATTATGACCAATGGAAATAATCAGTTCGGTCGAATCGAAATCGTCGAGCGATACCGTGCCTTTGCCGATCCCAATTGATTGCGGCAGGCCAACGCTGGTCGGCTCGTGACACATATTCGAGCAATCGGGAAAATTGTTGGTACCGAATTCACGCGCGAACAATTGATAAAGAAATGCGGCTTCGTTCGATGCGCGTCCCGACGTATAAAACTCCACCTGATCCGGCGAAAGCGAACGCAGAATTTCGCCGATGCGCGCGAAGGCGTCTTCCCAGTCGACGGGGCGGAATGTATCCGTCGCGCGATCGTAGACGAGCGGATGGGTGAGCCGCCCCATGTCTTCGAGTTCGTAATCGGTCTTTTGCAGCAGCGAGCTGACGGTATTGGCCGCGAAGAATTCAGGCGTGACGCGTTTGCTGGTGGCCTCCCAGGTGACCGCTTTCGCGCCGTTTTCGCAGAACTGAAACGTCGATCGGTGCTCCTTGTCGGGCCACGCACAGCCGGGGCAGTCGAAGCCGTCGGGCTGGTTGGTCCGCATCAGCGTGATGGGCGCCTCGATGCTTTCCATCTGGTCGTGAATCGCCTGCGCCGTGGCCTTGAGCGCGCCCCAGCCGCCCGCCGGTCCGGTGTAGGGATGGACGCCTGGCACATCGCGTAGTTTCGTCATAGGAAACTCCATTCGGTGTTTCGCTTACGCGCCGAAGTCGCCGAGCATGACGGCGCCGCAACCGCATCGCGATGAAAGCTCATCCCCGTTATCAGGATTCAGTTTAGGAAATCCCGATATGGAGACAAGAATGAAATACTCCGATTCGCCTTGCTTGACTCGCCGATTCCGTTGCGTTGTGTTTAATTGAATATATCGATTTCCAATGACGAATGTGCGCTTCAAAATGGTGAATTCGACCGAAGCGGCTTGCAAGCAGAGGGAATTGAAGCGTGCCATTCTATTCTAGAGATGAGCATTCAGGGCGTGAACGTGTACTGGCCGATATTAGCTATCGGCGCACGCATTGGGCGCGTTCGTGCATCATGAAAACTGGAAAAGCGATGAACACACATGCGCTTTAGAAAGCGGGCAGTTCCGCGGGCTCGGAGGAAGCGTGCAACAGCACGGGAATCGACTTGGAAGTCGGCGTGTTGCAGACGTCGCCCACGCTCGCGAGTGGCACGAGCGGATTGGTTTCGGGGTAATACGCACCAATACAGCCACGCGGAATATCGTATTCCACGAGGCGGAAATGATCGGCGCGGCGCGCGATGCCGTCCTCCCAGACGGTGCTCATATCGACCCAGTCGCCATTCTTGAAGCCCAGCATCGCGATATCGGCGGGGTTGATGAACACCACGCGGCGCTGGCCAAATACGCCGCGATAACGGTCGTCCAGCGCGTAGACCGTGGTGTTGTACTGGTCGTGCGAACGCGTCGTCATCAGCGTCATCAGGCGGTCGCCGTGCTGCGCCTTCGCGCGCGCGATCGGCGTGTCCTGCTGCACCGCGTGCACGATGAAATTCGCTTTGCCGGTGTCGGTTTTCCAGTCGCGCTCGCGCGAGGCAACGCGCAGATGAAAGCCGCCGGGGTGCTGGATGCGTTCGTTGTACCGGTCGAAACCTTCGATAGTCTGCTCGATCGCGTCGCGCACTTTGGCGTAGTCGTTCGCATAGCCGAGCCAATCCACTTTGCCGTCGCCGAGCGTGGCGTGGGCGATATTCGCCACGATCGCCGTTTCCGACATCAGGTTCGGCGAGGCCGGCTTGTTCATGCCGTAAGAGATATGCACCATGCTCATCGAATCCTCGACCGTCACGCCTTGCGCGACGCCGTTCTGCATGTCGATTTCGGTGCGCCCGAGCGTCGGCAGAATGAGGGCGCGCTCGCCATGCACGAGGTGGCTGCGATTGAGCTTGGTGGTGATGTGAACGGTGAGTCTGCACGAGCGCAGGCCGTCGAAGGTGCGCAGCGTGTCCGGCGTCGCCATCGCGAAGTTGCCGCCAAGGCCGATGAACACCTTGAGGCGGCCTTCGATCATGTGCTCGACCGTTTCCACGACGTCGAGTCCATGCTCGCGCGGCGGCGCGAAATCAAAAACTTTGCCGAGACGATCGAGAAACGCTTGCGAAGGCTTTTCCTCGATGCCGACGGTGCGGTTGCCCTGCACGTTCGAATGGCCGCGCACGGGGCACAAGCCCGCGCCCTCGCGGCCGATATTGCCGCGCATCATCAGCAGATTCGAGAGCAGATGCACGGTTTGCACCGAGTGCTTGTGCTGCGTGATGCCCATGCCCCACGTAGCAATCACACGTTTGCCGTTCGCATAGACGCGAGCAAGGCCTTCGATATCTTCGCGCGCCACGCCCGATTCCGCTTCGAGCAGCGGCCAGCTTTCGTTGCGCAGCTCTTCGGCGAAGGCCGCGAAGCCCAGCGTGTGCTCGCGGATAAAGTCGATATCGAGCACGCGTTCCGTGCCGTTTTCGAGCGCTTCGTCGTCGAGTTCGATCAGCCGCTTGGCCACGCCTTTAATCAGCGCGAAGTCGCCGCCGAGTTTCGGTTGAATGAACATCGACGCAATTTTCGTGCTGCCGAACGTGATCATTTCCAACGGATGCTGCGGGCTCGTGAAGCGTTCGAGACCACGCTCGCGCAGCGGATTCACCGACACGATCGTCGCGCCGCGCCGCGAAGCCTCGCGCAATTCGCCGAGCATGCGCGGGTGATTCGTCGCCGGATTCTGGCCGAAGATCATGATGGTGTCGGCGGCTTCGAAATCGTCGAGCGTGACCGTGCCTTTGCCGATGCCCACCGTCGTCGGCAGGCCGCGGCTGGTCGCTTCGTGACACATATTCGAGCAATCAGGAAAATTGTTGGTGCCGAACATCCGCACGAACAGCTGATAGACGAACGCGGCTTCGTTGCTCGCGCGGCCCGAGGTGTAGAACGCGGCTTCGTCGGGCGAATCGAGCGCGTTCAATTGTTCGGCGATCAGCGCGAAGGCGTCGTGCCATGCGATGGGCTGGTAGCGGTCAGTGATCGCGTCGTAGACCATCGGTTCGGTGAGGCGGCCGTGCTGTTCAAGTTCGTAATCGGTCTGCTTCATCAGCGACTCGACAGTGTGCTTCGCAAAGAAGTCCGGCGTGACGCGTTTGCTCGTGGCTTCGGCGGCCACGGCTTTCACGCCGTTTTCACAGAACTCGAATGTCGAGGCGTGCTCGCGGTCGGGCCATGCGCAGCCGGGACAGTCGAAGCCATCCGGTTGATTCTGTTTGAACAGCGTGCGGTAATTGCCGCCCGATACACGCTCCTTGATCAGATTGATGGCGACATATTTGAGTGCGCCCCAACCCGCGGCGGGGTGGTGATACGCCTCGATTTTTCCCTTTGATTTCGCCTTGTCCATTGCCCTTCGCTCCGTTGACGTTGCGCGGCCCCGGGGTCGATCCGCGAGGCGTCAAGCGCGCTAACTGCATAGCCGAAAGCGTAAAAGGTCAGGGCGATGTGCATGACGCACAAAATCCATTCAGCACTTAGAGTACAGTTGCGCCGCGCCGCCGCATTACACTGCGCGAGGCGCGTTGTGAGCGTCTACCGGGGAGAAGGCAGTGAAACTCTATGAAAAGCTCGCGGACGACATTGAAACGTTGATCCGCAAGGGCGTGTACCGGCCGGGTGATCGCGTGCCGTCGGTGCGCCAGGCGAGCCAGCAGCACCGCATCAGCATTACTACCGTGATTCGCGCGTATCTGCTGCTGGAGAGCCGTGGCGTGCTCGAAAGCCGTCCGCAATCGGGCTATTTCGTGAGCGTGCGCGTGAGCGAAGGCAGTGTGCAATCCGATGAATTGCGTCCGAGCCAGCCGATTGCCGTGTCGGCCACGGTGGACGTGAGCCGCCTCGTGCTCTCGACGCTACGCTCGATCGGCGCCGACGATGCCGTGCCGCTTGGCTCGCCGTATCCCGATCCGTTCTTGTTTCCGTATGAAAAGATCAATCGCTATGCGTCGGCCGTTGGGCGCAGGAAGGCGTTGTGGGGTGTGAACAACGCCTTGCCGCCGGGAAGCCCGGAGTTGCTTCGGCAAATTGCCCGGCGCTATCTCGAGAATGGCATGGCGGTGGACCCCAACGAGATCATCGTGACCGTGGGCGCGACCGAAGCCATGAATTTATGTTTGCAGGCCGTGGCGAAACCGGGCGACGTGATTGCCGTGGAATCGCCCACGTTCTACGCGATGCTGCACGCCATCGAGCGATCGGGCATGAAGGCGATCGAGGTCGCGACGCATCCCGAGTACGGCATGGACGTAGACGCGCTCGCGAAGATTCTCGAAACGGAAAAAGTGGCCGCCTGCATGGTGATGCCGAATTTCCAGAATCCGCTCGGCTTTCTGATGCCTGACGAACGCAAGCGCGAACTCGTCGAACTGCTCGCCAAAGCGGAGATTCCGGTGATCGAAAACGGCGTTTACAACGAGCTGTATTTTGGCGACTCGCATCCCACTACGCTGAAATCGTATGATAAACAAGGCATGGTGCTGCATTGCGGATCGTTTTCGAAAAGCCTCACCGCCGCGTATCGGATTGGCTGGGCGTTGCCGGGACGTTATCGCGATCAGGTCGAGAAACTGAAATTCCTGAATACGCTGACGACCTCGGTCGTTCCGCAACTCGCAATCGCCGAATATCTCGAACGCGACGGCTATGAGCATCATTTGCGGCGCGTTCGCAAGAATTACGCGCAGCAGGCCAATCTGATGAAGGCGATGGTCACGCGTTTCTTTCCGGCCGGCACGCGCATGTCGAGTCCGGCGGGCGGTTATGTGCTGTGGATTGAGCTGCCCGCGAAAGTCGATTCAATGAAGCTTTATCAGCTTGCACTGGCGCAGGGCATTACGATCGGGCCGGGCTATATGTTTTCGGTTTCGAACCATTATCGCAACTTCATTCGCCTCAACTACAGCAGCCCGTGGTCGCCGGAAATCGAACAGGCGATCATCACGGTCGGCAAGCTCGCGGCGTTTTGCGCAAAGTGAGCGCGCCGACCGGCTTAATGGATGACGACCGCATTGCGGCCCGCGTGCTTCGCGCGGTAAAGCGCGAGGTCGGCGGCGGCGAACGCAGCCTGGCTGTTTGCGCCTTCCAGCGCCGAGCGCTGCGTGAGCGCCGCGCCGACGCTCACGGTCACCACGCCCGCCGTGGAGTGCCGGTGCGCAATATCCAGTTGCATGACGCCACGCCGCAATTTTTCGAGGATGGCAGGCACCTCGCCGCGCGGCTGCCCGCTGAGCAGCATGCCGAATTCCTCGCCGCCCATACGACCCGCGATGACCTGATATTCGTCCGCCACGTCTTGCAGAACCGCGGCGACTTTCTGCAGACAGACGTCGCCCGCCGGATGACCGTAGGTGTCGTTGAATTGCTTGAACCAGTCGATATCGACCATGACGGCGGTGAGCCAGTCGCCGGGCTGGGCGTCGTGCCATTTCTGGCGAATGCTCTCCAGCATGAAGCGCCGGTTGAACAGGCGTGTCACGGGGTCGGTGGCGGTCGCGCAGCGTAGCTTCAGATCGTTCTCGATCATCGCGCGCAAATGCTCGAATACGTCGCGATGCGCGTCGGTCAGCAGGCGCGGTTCGGGGTCCATCGCACAGAGCGCGCCCACGCGCTCGCCACCGGGCGCATGCAGCGGAATGGCCGCATAGAAGCGCACGAACGGCGCGTTGCTGACCAGCAGGCATTGCGTGAAGCGCGGGTCGCCGCGCGTGTCTTCCACCACGAACAACTGGTCGGATTCGATCACGTAGTTACTCAACGACTGCTTGCGCGGCACGGGATGCAGCACCACGCCGGCTTCGGCGCGATAGTGCTGATGCTCGGCGTCGAGCAGCAGTACCGCGGTGATCGACGCGCCCGTGACGGTCTTGAGAATGGCAGCGGCGTGACGGAAACACTCGCGCATGACCTGATCGTCGTGCAGGAGCCACTCGATAATCGGCGAGTCGCCGGACTCGCTAGCGCCAGTAAATTCCGCGCCGGTGAGGGCGGCGGCGAGGCGTTCGTCAGGGGAAAAGGCCAATGCGGGTTCCGTGGTGTGCCGTCAAGCACGGGTCAACGGCATTTTCCACGCAAACTTGAGTGCCCGAGTGCGGCGGACGTGTAAAAAATACGTGCCGAACCACGTTGATTCATATGATGAAATGCTGCGCGCGATGCTATTTGTGGATCATCGCCATGACCAGGAAGTGAAACGGCAGGGTCAGCAGGACGGTGGCGCCAAAACCGACGCCCCAGAGAATGGCAATCCACTTCAGATCGTGCAGAAAGCGCTGGCGGCGATTCCGCGACTCACGTTTCATGGCCGACTCCCTTTGAAGGTCTGCAGGGGCATTATGGCATTGCCCTGCGCCGACGATCAATACGCGGTTCAGGGCGATGCACACGAGCGAAACGGAGCGGAAGACGGCAACCTTCAATGCAATCACTATTTGCATTCCTGATTAATTGATCAGGTTGCCGCTTTCCGGGCCGCATGATTTATCAGACTTCCGCTTTCTCGCGGCGCTCGAATGTCTCGGCCATGAAATCCTTCAACGTATCGACGATTTTGCGCACGCGCGCCGGTACGGGCCGTTGTGGACGAATCAGCAGATTGAGCGCGAGCGCCGGCACTTCCCAGGCGGGCAGCACATGCGCGAGACGACCTGCTTCGATGGCGGCGGTGGCCGCCGGTTCCTCCAGCACGCACAAGCCCGCGCCCGCAAGCACCATTTCGTACATCGGCCGCCAATGCGTGGTCTTGATCGTCGTGCGGATCGGCACGCTGTCGACGATGTCGCTGTCGAGCGCGAGCGGCAACTGGTTGGCGTCGAACGTGCCTTTCACGCGAATGAAATTGTGCTCCGCGAGTTGGGCCGGCGATTCGATGGACGTGTGCCGCTCAAGATAGTCGGGCGAGGCCACCAGCAGACGGCGGATCTGACCGAGCGGCCACGCAATATACGCGCCGTCCGCAAGTGGCCCGACGCGAAACGAAATATCCACGCCTTCGGTCACGAGATCGGCGATCTTGTCGTTCAGCACCAGTTCGATATCGAGGCGCGGATACAGATCGCGCACGCGTTTCAATCCTTCCGGCAAGATCGTTTCACCGAGGCAGTGCGGCGCAGCAATGCGGATCGTGCCCTTGACAATGTGCTCGTCGTTGGCCACTTCCGCTAATACCTGCTCCACGGCGCCGAGCACGAATTTGCTGCGTTCGAGAAAGAGGATGCCTTCCGGCGTACATTGAAACGTACGCGCATTGCGCAGCAGCAATTGGCAGCCGAGATACTTCTCCAGCCGTTCGATCCGTTCGCTCACGGCAGGCTGGCCGATGTCCAGATCGCGCGCGGCGCCCGACATGCTGCCGCGTTCGACCACTCTCACGTAGATCCGCATGGCTTCCAGCAGGTTCACGCGCCGCTCCTTGCCGTTTGCGGCGACAAGGCGCGCGTGCGCGCCGGCCATCGGCACCATTGACACCATCGACAGATCGATCCTTTCATTCGTTGCGCTCCTGATTCGGGGCGTCGCGCGACTGGATGCGACGCCATCATGTGTCACAGGTTAAAAGGACACAGTGAGTCGCGGAATGCACAAATCCGGGCGGTTGATGAGAGTACAGTTTGAACGGCGGCTTTTGCAGCTTTGCGTCGAGGCTCAGCGCTTTATATGCCGGGTGCTATGCTCGATCAGCGAATCAAGCGGCGTATGTGCAGTGCGTGTTCATCGATTGAAAGCAATTTGTAGGATGAATTTCGGCTATGGATCAGTCGAATGGATGGCCGCGTAGTGAGCGCGCCGTTCAATCGCGTGACGCACTAAACCACCGCCTTGGTCTTTTCTTCGGAGAATCGACATGACCGGACAGACACTGAGCGCAGCGTTCATCGAAGAGCAACGCAAGCGCTTGCTGGAGATGCAACGCGAGGTGCTGGGCAGCGAGGAAAACACCATTGGCGCGGAACGCGACAGGGAAGAAGCGACTGGTGCGGAGGCCGAGGAATACGAAGACGACGCCCAGAAGATGGAGCAGGATATCGCGAATCAGGCGCTGCGCAATGTGAATCAGCAGCGTATTGCCGATATTCAACGCGCGCTGGAAAAAATTGCCGACGGCACGTATGGCTTTTCCGATGAGAGCGGCGATCCCATTCCCATCGAGCGGCTGAAAGCGCTGCCCGAAGCGGTAGTGACGGTGCAGGAGCAAAGTGTGCGCGACGCCCGGCAGTAAGTGCCGTCGGAAACCGTTCGCACGGATGTTGGGGCTGGCGGGATCGAGACGTCGCGCAAGACCGCGTGGTCTCGAACCGCTCAGGTCAGCGTGTCAGGCGACCGCGCTGACCGGCTCGTCAAACAGTTCGAGCAACTCTTGCATGGTTGCTCGCGGCGCCGCTCGCCAGAGTGCGCCATAGACGATCTCGCTGTATAGCTCGATGCCTTCGGGGGAACGTGCATCGATCTGTCGTGACTCCACCACAAGGTCGAACAGTTTCGTTGCGGTGCGGATGATGCTGCCAGCTTGTGCGTGGGCGATTGTTGTATTCATCCCTGCACGTATCGGCAAATAAATCGAAAACTTGAGCATGCCGGTGTTTCGGCCTATTCGAAACAGCGACCTTTCTTCGTGTCAAGATAATCGTCTCGCACCGACGACTGCAATGATGACTCTGCCTTGCCGTAAGGTTCTCTTAAGTCGGGCCCCTATAGCTTAGAGCGTTTCCATGGACGTTGCGTCCGCCTGGAGGCTCCTCTTGACTACCACCACCGAGAAACCGCTGCTGGAAGCGGCAAGCAAGGTTCCGGCTCTCACGCTGGGCTTCTGGATCATCAAGATCGCTGCAACCACGCTGGGCGAGACGGGCGGCGACTGGGTCACCATGTCGTTGAATCTCGGTTATCTCGTGGGCACGCTGATTTTTCTCGCGGCATTCGTCGTGCTCGTTTCCGCACAGGTACGCGCGTATCAATTCAGCGCTGCGCTTTACTGGGCCACGATTGTGGCGACCACGACGCTGGGCACGACGCTCGCCGACTTCTGCGATCGCTCGCTCGGCATCGGCTATCCGGGCGGCGTGGCGATTATCGTGGCGCTGCTCGTCTTGAGTCTCGCGATCTGGTATCGCAGCGAAGGCACCGTGTCGATCGAGAGCGTGAATACGCCCCGCGTCGAATGGTTTTACTGGACCACGATTCTCTTTTCGCAAACGCTCGGCACCGCGCTCGGCGACTGGGTTGCGGGCGACGATCGCGGTGGCCTCGGTCTCGGCTTCGAAGTCGGCGCGGCCATCTTCGGCGCGGCGCTGGTCGTCGTGGGATTGTTGTGGCTGTGGCGTGGCGTGTCGCGCACCGCGTTGTTCTGGGCCGCATTCGTGCTGACGCGCCCGCTTGGCGCGACGCTCGGTGATCTGCTCGACAAACCGGTGGCGCAAGGCGGCCTGCATTTTAGCCGGCTGTACGCTTCCGTCATTTTGCTGGTCTTTATCGTGCTTTGCGTGGCCTTCATTCCGCAGCGTGCCGCAAACCGTTCTCCCTCTGCGTAATTCTTTCCTCCTCGCGGTCCGCTTTTCGCTGTTCGATCCCATCGTTACCGCCATGCGCATTCACGGCGCATGGCGCGAATCTACGCCTTGACAAAGCCCCCTGGTGCCTTCTATTTTTCCCTTGCCATCCTCATTACAAAATATTTCATCCGGGGAAGATTTCCACAGGCAATGACCTTGCCCGTGCTATGCATTGCAGATGCATAGTATTCCTGATGATATTCAATTCAATTAATTGAATGAATAGCGTCAGGGATGGAAAGACGAATGTCAGCCGCCGCGCACCGCTCGCTTCCATGCGAATATGAGGCGCCTCTCACACGCCTGCCGGGCGCAAGCGGCTTTCGCGTAGCGCATTGATATTCGAAGGGGCAATAATGAAATCAGACGGCAGCTCCGGCTTGCTTCACTCCCGTATTTTTGCCATGCGCAGTGCGAGCGCGTTATGTATCGCCGCGCTGATGCTCGCGGGATGCGGCGGCGATAGTGGTTCGGGTGCATCCGCAACGGCCTTTAAACAGGTGTCGGCGAATGCGCAGGATGCAAGCCAATCTTCCGCGGCCAACCGGCCTTATTCCGATCCCGTTGCGTATTCGCTCAACGCGGGCGACGGCCTCGCGCCGACGCAAGTCGCGGAACGGTCCGCGGTCATGCATTACCAGTGGACCTCGGGCAGCACCACGATCAACTACACCACGACAACCGGCCACTTAACGGCGCGAGATGCAAAAGGCAATGCTGAAGCGAGCATGTCTTACGTGGCGTACACCGCGCCGAGCACCAACGGTTCGCCGCGCCCCGTGACCTTCGTGTATAACGGCGGCCCGGGTTCGTCGTCGATCTGGCTGCGGCTCGGTTCGTTCGCGCCCACGCGCGTGGCCACGCCCGATCCGCTCATGACGAACTGGCCGAATTATCCGCTCGTCGATAATACGGAAAGCCTGATCGACACCACGGACATGGTCTTTATCGATCCGCCGGGAACGGGTTTGTCGGAAGCGATTCTGCCGAATACGAACCAGAAGTTCTGGGGCTGCGATCCGGACGTGAACGTCATGCGCGATTTCATTCAGCGCTATCTGGCGGTGAACAATCGCAGCGCGTCGCCCATTTATCTTTATGGCGAATCGTACGGTACGCCGCGGACGGACATGCTCGCGCTTGCGCTGGAGGCGTCGGGCGTGAAATTGACGGGCATCGTGCTGCAATCGGCAATTCTCAACTATTACGCCGATGCCATCGAAGCCACGGCGATCGAGAATTCCACCGCGGGTTTGGCGCTCGACACCGATACGCTCGCGGGCTATTACCCCGGCTACGCGGAAGTGGCGGCGTATTTCAATCTGGCTTCACCACGTCTGATCGATCAGGGACTGTTCGCGCAGCAATCGGAAATTTTCGCAACCGGCCAGTACAACCATTTCAAGAAGTACGCGCAAACCTGGGTGTTGAGTCAGTTGGGCATTCCCGATGCACTGGGCACACCGGTCTTGCCGCCCACGCGCACACTGGAGTCGTGGCAGTGGCCGTCGAGTCTGACGTTGCAGGGCTTGCAGGGTTACTTCAATACGAACCCCTTTAACAACGCGATGATTCCCGGCACCACGATCGGCCGTTACGACGGACGTGTTTCGCTGCCGAATTCCGATCCGCGTCTGCAGGCCGATAGCGACCCGTCGGATATTCTGATTTCGCAGCCGTTCACCACCGCGCTCGCGACGCAGATGCCCGATTATCTCGGCTACACCGCGCCGAACGCGACCTATATGCCGCTGAACGACGCGATCATTCAGGTCTGGGATTTTTCGCACGACGGCGAGACCTTGCCGGACACCTTGCCCGATCTGGTCGGCGCGATCAAACTGAATCCGAACTTGAAGGTGCTCTCGGAGAACGGCTATCACGATCTCGCGACGCCGTTCTTCAATACGGAAAAGCAGCTCGCGCGATTGCAGACGGTGGCGGGTTTGAGCCCGAATTTGCAGGTGAATTTTTTCCCCGGCGGCCACATGATTTATCTCGACGACGTTGCGCGGCCGAAAATGAAAGCCGATCTGGTCAATTACTACGCGGGGCAGCCGATTCCTTTGGCGCTCTCGCTCTGGACGTTGCCCGCGCCGTGGTCGGATGAAAGTTCAGGCAGTACCCCGACTACCACGGCCACAACGACGGCTACCGAAACGGCGCAAACCGCTACGTTGCAGTAACGCTCAGCACCGGTCGTCGGCGCACGCGCGCGAGGACCGGTTCTTCATCTATTGAAAGCGAGTGATCATGTCTTTATTCGACAAGCTCTGCTGCATCGTGCCGCTCGTCGTGTGCGCGGCCGCCGTCAACGCTCAGGCGGCCACGCAATCCGTGGCGCCCGTGCAGCTTCCGCAAGGCGCACATGGCGTCGATGGGCCGTTTTTCCCGTCGAACCGTCCCGCGCCCGTTACACCCAGCACGGGTACGCAATTGCAGGACGCGGCGCAATCGCGTATCGAAGCGCGGCTCGGCGCGAATGCCTCGCTCAGTAACGGCGCGTCGATTACGAAAACCCAGGCGCAAGACAGCGGACTCGGTTATATCGCGCAGCATTTCGATCAGATCGACACGGCGCATACGGGCCGCGTGTCGATGAGCGATGTACGGACGTATCTGCAAAAGCAGCAGCGTCAGTAAGCATTGCAGTTCGGACTGGGTTTAACGCGGGCACGACGCGCGTGCGTAATTCAGGGTGAAGAAGGCGTTGCGCACGCGTAATTGCTCGCGAGATTCAGATTGCCCTTGCCGAGATAACGCGGATACGCGGGATAGCGGCACAAAGGCCGCGTGCGTCCGTTCGTGTCTTGCGCGATATCGGTGGTCACGAGCGTATCCGGCGCGTTGCCTCGCGAAACCCAGTCGTCGAGCGCGCCGATCAGATCGACGGACGGAATGAACACGCCGTTGCCGTGCTGATAACCCGGCACCATGTAAAGCCGCATGAAACTGTCCACGCGCACCTGGCCGTAACGCGCGACGAGACCTTCATACGAGGCGATGGTCTGATTCGGGCTGATGACTTCGTCTGCGAGTCCGTGCAGCGTGATGAGTTTGCCGCCGCGCGCGATGTAATGCGCGATGTCCGGATTCATCGCGCCGATGGTCGCCGAAAGCGTGGCGAGCCGCTGCTGATAACGGCCCGGATGCATCACGTCGAAGTTCGACGAATCGAAGGTCGGGTCGTGCGTCACGAAGTATTTGAGGTAGGCGTCGCCTTGCGCGTAGAGATAGCCGTTCGCGCGAAACGTGAGTTGCGGCGAGCGCTCGGGCGAATGCGCAAGTCCGAGCAGGCTCGTGAAGCGCGTGCCCTGAAACACGTTGTAGCCGCGATAACGGTCGACATTCCAGGCGAGCGCGTACGGCAGATGCAGGCCGTCGCGCAGTTTTAGCAGCGTCGCGAGTTGCGGCGGCGTGAGGCAATCGTCGGCAGAAACGGACGGCGCGGCCGATGCAAGAGCATCGGCGGGACAGCGCAGCGAGTCGATGATTTTCGGCTCCAGCGCGCGGCAGGCTTCGACGTTGCTGATAATGCCGTCGCTGGCGCCGTCGAGCGTGTCGCACGCCTGCATCGTGCGCTCGTAGACGCGTTCGAGCAAAGCGGGCGGCACGAAGCCGCCGGGCACGCGATATTCGAGCCGCCCGAGTTCCACGCCGATCAATCTCACGCCCGAAAAATTCAGTGCAGGCGAATTGGCGATCACGCCGTCGTAATCGTCGGGATAGCGCTGGATGACCGTGTAGCCTTCGCGTCCGCCGGTCGATCCGCCGGCGAAATACATGTGCTCCGGCGCGCGTCCGTAGCCGCGTTCGATCAGCGCGAGCGCCACGTCGTGGGTTTTCTTCAGATGTGCATAGCCGAAGTTGACCACGGCTTCGTCGAGCAGGCCGAAGGTCGCGACCGAGGCGTCGCCGTTGTGGCCGGAGTCGTCGCCGAACGTGGCGTAGCCGCGCGCGAGCGGCGCGCGGTCCGGCGAGAACGGCATCGGTCCGGTGCCGGTGACGACTACGCCGCTATAACCGCCGCCGCCAAATTGCAGCGCGCGGCCATTCCAGCGGCTCGGCAGATTCACTTCGAAGCGGATGTCCGGCGTGCCCGCCGTCTGTGCGCGGATCACGCCGGTCAGGCGGCAGAAGTCCCCGTTGAGGTTGCCGTTGGCCGTGGCGGGAATCATCGTGGCGGTTTGCACGAGCGCGCCGTTGGTCGGCAGGCCGATGGCGGCGGGCGGCAGCAGCGCGCCCGCGAGATCGGCGCAGTGCAGCGGCAGGTCGGGCGCGTGCTGGGCGTGCGCGATGCCGCTCGCGAGGAACGTGAGCGCCGCGCAGGCGGCCGCGTGGAAAGGAACGCTACGCGCGATCGCCCGGGACGGTTTCATCGCTCCATGAGGTAGTGGGTCGTGTCGGGAAGTGCGGCGGCGCGCGGCTCGCCTGACGGTCGCCGCGCGCAAGACCGCCAATATGACATAGATCGGCGGCGCGTTTGCAGGAAGACGCCATCTTCAACGCGTTGGGCTGCGCGAGAAAATCAGATAGCTGAGCACCGCAAGCGTGCAGACCGCGAGGCCGCCGTACAGCATCAGCGTGTTGAAACCGGCTTCGAGCGCGGCGCGGGCTGTCGTTTCAAAGTGCGGTTCAAAATGCGCGGGGTCGATCAAACCATCGCCCGGCGTGAGATTGCCCGCCGCCACGCGCGCGGCCAGCGCCTGCCACGACACCGTCTGCGCCGCGCCGCCGAGCGCGTCCTGCAGATGGCGCGCGACGCTCGCGACAAGCAGCGATCCCATCAGCGCGATGTTGATGGCGAGCGTCACCATGCGCGCGCTCATGTCGATGCCCGAGGCCATGCCCGCGCGGTCCGCCGAGACCGAACCGGTCGTCGTGTTCGTGACCGGCGTGTTGGTGATGCCTAGCCCCGCGCCCGCCACGAGGCAGCCGGGCAGCACGGCCAGCGCGTGGCCGTGGCCGAAGGCGCTGCCCGCGCGCATCAGCAGGAAGCCCAAGCCGATCGTGAAGAGGCCCGCCGGAATCGCGCGCGCGGGCTGCAAGCGCAGCGCGAGGCGCTCGCCGATGGGCGGGAACACGAGCGTCGGCAGCGTGTAGGCGAGCAGCGACAGTCCGGAAGCGAGCGGGCTTTCGTGCAATACGCTCTGGAAATAGATCGGCAAATAAATGATGAATGGCCAGAAGCTGAAGTTCATGCCGACCGAGCCGAGCAGCGCGCCCGAAAAGCTGCGGATTCTGAAAACCGAGAAGTCGAACATCGGATGCGCGGCGCGCAATTCGATCGCGACGAACGCCGCGAAACTGGCGGCGCTCGCGGCCAGCACGCTCAGCGCCGGCACGCTGAAAAAGCCGATATCCGCGCCTTGCGTGATGGTCCAGACGAAGCCGAACACCGCCGCCGACAGCGTGACCATGCCCGCGATGTCGAGCTTGCGCGCCTGCGGGTCGCGCGATTCGCGCACGCCGGCGAGCGCGAGGCCGAGCGTCGCCACGGCGATCGCCACATGCACCCAGAACACCCATTTCCAGCTCGACAGCGCCACGATCGCGCCGCCCACCAGCGGGCCGAATCCGAGGCCGATGCCGAGCACGATCCCCACGCGCTGAATGCCCGTGCGCGCGCCGCGCCTTGCGGAAACTGATGCGAGAGCACGGCCACGAGGCAGATGAGCATCGCGCCGCCGCTCGCGCCTTGCACGAAGCGGCTCGCGATCAGCGCCGTCGTGCTCGACGCCAGTCCGCACAGCCAGGACGCCGCGCCGAACAGCACGATGGTGACGACGAACACGCGCTTGCGGCCGAAGCGGTCGGCGAGCGTGCCGGTCGCCATCAGCACGGTCGTGCACGCGAGCGTGTAGGCGTTCATGATCCATTGCATCTGCTTGAAGTCGCCGTGCAGCACGACTTCGAGCGTCGGCAGAATCATCGGCACGCTCGAAATTTCGAGCGAAAACATCATGGCCGCGAGGCAGACGGCGATCAGCGCGAGGGCGTTCCGGCGCATCTGCGTGGGGCGCAGCGGGTCATGGGTTTCGCGGGCGAGGTCTTGCCCGAGTTCGGATAGCTGCATGTGGGGACTCCAGGTGAGCGGGGGAGATTCGCATGTCGTCGAATCGGCTACACTCAGTTTATGGGAATGGAATTCCCGTATTGACGCGTTTGTGTCCCTGTCATGATTCCTGTGAGGAACCAATGAACGACAAACTGGATGGTGTTGCGACCTTCGTGCAGGTCGTGGAGGCGGGCAGCTTCGCGCTGGCGGCCGAGCGGCTGAATCTCACGCGCTCGGCGGTCGGCAAGGCCATTACGCGGCTGGAAACGCGGCTGGGCGTGCGCCTGCTTCATCGCAGCACGCGTAGCCAGACGCTGACGACCGAAGGGCAGTGCTATTACGAGCGCTGCGTGCGCGCGCTCGCGGAACTCGACGACGCCGAAGCCTCATTCGACATCAGCCGCGTGGAGCCGGGCGGGCGGCTGCGCGTGAGCGTGCCCGAGGCGTTCGGGCATTGGTGCGTCGCGCCGGTGCTGCTCGATCTCGCGCGGCAGTATCCGCAATTGCAGATCGATCTGTCTTTCACGGACCGCTATACCGATCTGATCGAAGAGGGGGTGGATCTTGCCGTGCGCATCGGCGAGTTGCGCGACAGCACCACGCTGGCGGCGCGCCATCTGGGCACGCAGCACATCGTGATCGCCGCGGCGCCCGCGTATCTGGCGCAACACGGCACGCCCGCCAGTCTCGCCGATCTCGCGGATCACACCGGCATCGCCTATTCGCGCGCGGGCGTGATCGCACCGTGGGACGCGCGCGGCCCGAACGCGCAGACGCAGCCCGTGCGTATCCGCACGCAGATCAGCATGGACGATGTGCAGGCGATCGCGAGCGCCGCCATCGACGGTCATGGGTTGGCGTGGCTGCCTTGCTGGCTGGTCGCGCGTCATCTGGCGAGCGGCGCGCTCGTGCCGGTCCTCGACAGCTATCGCGTGCGTTCGCAGGAAATCTATGCGGTGTGGCCGCAGGTGCGGAACCTGCGCGCGAAGACGCGCGTGGCCATCGACGCCTTGAAGGCGCGCATTCCGGAGATGATTGGCACCTGATTCGATCGGGCAGCGCGGGCGCGAAAAATGCGCTTTTGCCCAGCGCGCATACGGTGCGCTTTCGTCGGAGAACTACGTTGCTAATAAATTTTCCATCCGGACCCGCATTCTGGACGACGAACCGGACTATTGCGTTCGCGGCATTCGTCGATGGCGTCGAGGTGATCTGCGAGTTGTCGCTCGAAGCCATAGAAGAGCATTTCGGTGCGAGCCGTTCGCGTCGCGACAGCATGATCGCCGCGTTCGACCGTCATCGCAGCCGCATCGAAGCGGTGGCGCAACGCGTCATTCCGCAGCGTCTCGCGGCGGGACGGTGTCCGCTGTTTTCTCGCGACTTTTATTGAATGACCCGAATCACGCGAATGTGGGGAAGGGAGCGAGCGCGCCGCGCGCATCCCGGCGCGCGGCGCGTCGATTCAGGAGAAATCGCCGGGTTCGAGCTCGAGCGACTGACCGCCATTCTTCGAGAGCGCATGACGTGCCGCGCGCTCAATGGTGGGCCGATTGGCGTCGAACGCACTCAATAGCGAACTCGACGACGTGCCTTCATTGCCGAAGCGTGTATTGAGCGCGTCCATCGACACGCTGCACCAGACCGGCCTGTCGTCGACATGCGCTTCGAACGCAATGCGCGCAGCCGCCACGCTATGACGTCGATTCGTAAACTCGATTCTCATCTCGATCCTCCGTGAAGTTTGGCGTAGTGAAAATGCCCGGCGCCAATCCTCTGCGGATTGGCCGGGCCTGTCTGGCGCAGCAAGGTGCAGTCCTGCCGGTCCTTGCATGACTTGCCACGCGAAACGCTGTTACGTCCTCGGTGTACTTCATTATGCGCGAGAAAAAAATTCGCGCACTGCGTGTCTTTCAGCTCTACGAATCGTAGGCGTTCGCGCGGCATATGTCAGTTTTTATCGATGAAGGTAATTTCGACTTTGTCGGTAAAAACATACCGGCAAACATAGCGGCGCTCATTATGGTTCGAGCCGGGTTCGGCGTTTGCATAGGTGAGTGTGTGCCATGCACGACAACCGTGACGGAGGACATCATGACCAGCACACTCGACCCCGACAACGACAACGCAGGCGAAGAGACGCCGCCCGTCGCGCCCGGACACGATATCGAATCGCTCGGACCCGGCGACTCCTCGGATAGCGGCAGCGATACGATCGGCGCGAAGCGCCACGAATTCGACCGCGATACGGAGCTCGACAATCACGCGCTCGAATTAGGCGCGGATGAAGAACGCAGCGACACCGACCGAAGCGGCACGGGCGAACGCGCGTCCGCCGACGGCGACGAAACCCTGCGTCCTGATGATGATGTATTGCCCAATCGCATCGAAGGTCCGGAAGACATTTAGCCTCGACGGATGACGCGCAGGCAGTTCTCATCGACACAAGGAAAAGGAAAACGCACGAGCGATGTCGGACGAAGCATTGTGGTTTTTACTGGTCGGCGTGCTGCTGATGTTCGTGGCGCTCGCGCGCGGGCCGATCGCGCGCCTGCCGCTCACGGGTGCGATGATTTATCTCGCGGTGGGCGTCGTGGTCGGACCAGGCGTGCTGGGTCTCGTTCACGCCGATCTTGCCGACAACGCGTCCACGCTTGCGGTGCTGGCCGAAGCCGGGCTCGTGATCTCGCTGTTTTCGGTGGGCATGCATTTGCGCGTGCGTCTGCTCGATCCGCTCTGGATCTTGCCGCTGCGGCTCGGCGTGGTCGCGATGGCGATCAGCGTCGCGTTGATGTTCGGCTTCGGCCTTGCGATGGGCGCCGCGCCTGGCGTTGCGCTATTTCTCGCCGCCGCTTTGGCGCCGACCGATCCGGTGCTTGCCAACGAATTGCGCGTGCAGGAAGCGGGCGACGCGGAACCCGTGCGCTTCGCGCTGTCCGGCGAAGGCGGACTCAACGACGGCGCGGCCTTGCCGTTCGCCTTGCTCGGCCTCGCGTTGTGCGGCGTGCACGTCACGGGCATGGCGAACGCGGCGACCTTCGCGCTCTCGCTCGTCTGGGGCGTTGCGGGGGCGCTGCTGGTCGGCGCGGTGCTGGCCACGCTGTGCGTGCGCCTCGTTTTTCATCTGCGTACGCGTTATGGCGAAGCGGTGGGTCTCGATGGCTTCATCGCCATCGGGCTCATGTCGGTCGCGTATGGCACCGCGTTGCTGCTGCACGCGTATGCGTTCGTGGCGGTGTTCGCGGCGGGCGTGGCGCTGCGCCACGAGGAATTGCGCGCGACCGGCGAGCGACGGCCCGCCGAGACGCTGGAGACCATTCAGCTTGGCGAGCGCGTGGAGGCCGCGAAAGATCCGCAGCGTGCGCACGTGTTGCTCGCGGAGAGCATGACGGGTTTCACGCTCGAAATCGAGCGCTTCGCCGAATTATCCGTACTGCTGATTATTGGCTGTGTGGTGTCGGCGCACTGGCGCGAGATGCTCGATTGGCGCGCGGTCTCGTTCGCGCTCGTGCTGGTGTTCGTGGTGCGTCCGCTTGCCGTGCTGGTGTCGATGATCGGCGCGCGTGCCGACTCGCGGCAGCGCTGCCTGATGGCCTGGATGGGGATTCGCGGCGTGGGCGCGTTCTATTACGCGGTCTGGGGACTGGCCGAAGCGGGCGATGTGCTGCGCCCCGTGCTGCCCGCGGCGCTCGACGCCATCGTCATCTCCGTGTTGCTGCATGGATCGACGGCGGGCTATGTGCTGGGCCGCTACTATCGGCATGAGGATGCACGGCGTGCACGCGAGCGGGCGCGTGGAAAAGCGGCGGCCTGAGCGCGCCGCTTGTTTTGATGCCTGGTCTTATCCGTGCGCTTATCCGTGCGAATCCACCCACGCGCGCGCCCAGGAGAGCCCGGCGTCCTGCGCTTCCTGCTCGGTGTCGAAGGTGCCGAGTATGCCGGACGCTTCGACCAGCTTGAGGTCGAGCGTGATGGTGCCGCTTCCCGCATAGCGCTCGGGTGCGAGCAGTTCTTCCTGCTGCGCGATGGCATGTCCCCACAGGACATAGCCCTTGTATCGCTCTTGTTCCATCAGCGCGTCGCCTTGCGGGGTGGGGTGGATAAACCACCATTTTAAGGGAAATAGCGGGTCCGCAGGCGGGCGGCGATGCTGCGCTGCGATTTTGTGGCTAAAGTCGCAGCGCGGGATTATTGCAGCGTTATTTTTCGCTCAGCGACTTCAGCCGGTTCAACCCCGCGCGGTAGAGCACTGAGTAATGCCCAACAAGTGAATCCGCGTGGTGCGCATCGATCGGCTCGAAGCGGCTGGCCCACGTCACGGTCGTACGGTTTGCGTCGATACGCCGCGCCGACACCTCGGCCTCATAGCCCGTCACCGGATCGGGGCCTTCGACAATCGCATAGCGATAGAAGCGCTCCGTGTCGCTGTGCTCGAGTAGCGCTTCGACGATGATCGCGCCGTCGATCGCTTCGAGGTGGCGCAGACGCCCGTCGTCCGAAAGCCGCGACGAGCGCACGAATTCAAGCCAGCCGGGCAGGCCGTCGAAGTTGCCCAGCAAGGCCCAGACCGATTCCACGGGCGCGTCGATATCGACGGATACGCTCACGCTTGCCATCATTTTTCCTTTGAGAATACGTGTTGCGAGCTTCGCGGCGCGCACGCCGCGAAGCTTCGAAAAGCGCTCGATTCAGCGCCTCAGTCCCACTGTGCGGCGAGACCTTCGGGGCTCACTTCGCGGCCATTGCGTTCGAGCGCCGCGATCTGCGCCATGTCGTCGTCGCTGAGTTCGAGCGTCTGCGCCAGCAGGTTGCTCGCGAGATTTTCGCGTTTCGTCGACGAAGGAATCACCGAGTAGCCGAGCCGCAGCGCCCAGGCGAGCGCGACCTGGGCGGGCGTCGCGTGACGGCGTTCGGCGATGGCGCGGATCACCGGGTCGCCGAGCACCTTGCCATACGCGAGCGTCATGTACGAGGTCACGTGAATGCCTGCCTGCTGCAAGAAGTCGACGAGCTTGCGGTTTTGCAGGTATGGGCTCAATTCGATCTGATTCGTCGCGATGTTGTCCTTGCCGACCACGGCAATGGCCTGCTTCGTCAGTTCGATATTGAAATTCGACACGCCGATCTGCTTCGTCAGACCTTGCTGCTTTGCTTCGGCGAGGGCGCTCATGAATTCGTCGAGCGAGACGCCGTTGTTCGGCGCGGGCCAGTGGATCAGCGTGAGATCCACGGCGTCGGTGCGCAGTTTGTTGAGGCTGTCCTTGAGGCTTGGGATCAGCTTCTCGCGTGAATAGTGGTCGACCCAGATCTTGGTGGTCAGAAAGAGGTCGTCGCGCGCGACGCCCGAGGCCGCGATGGCTT
Organism: Paraburkholderia tropica; assembly: GCF_014171495.1. Classification (NCBI taxonomy): domain Bacteria; kingdom Pseudomonadati; phylum Pseudomonadota; class Betaproteobacteria; order Burkholderiales; family Burkholderiaceae; genus Paraburkholderia; species Paraburkholderia tropica. The sequence continues at coordinate 220,355 of NZ_CP049136.1, read as the reverse complement.
CGCCGACTTCGGCTTCGTTGCCGTAGATCTGCGCGGTGTCGATGGCGCGATAGCCGAGTTCGAGACCGTTGCGCACCGAGTCGATGACGACCTGGCCTTGCAGGCGGAACGTGCCGAGACCGAATGCGGGAATGTTGCTCATGTTGGACTCCGTGAAGTAATCGATTGAAAAAGCAGCGTGAAATCAGCGCGCGGCGCTTGGCGCGGGCTGGCGATTCTGGGCGATCTGCACGAGCACCAGCGCGAGGCCCGAGACCGCGATCAGCGCACCGACCACCGGCACGGCGGCGTAGCTGAAGCCCGCCGAGATCGCCGCGCCGCCGGCCGCCGCGCCCACGGCGTTGCCGAGATTGAAGGCGCCCACGTTGACCGAGGAGGCGAGGCCCGGCGCTTCGGCGGCGGCGCGCATCACGCGCATCTGCAGCGGCGGCACCACGGCGAAGGTGGCGAGGCCCCACACGACCACGGCGAACGCCGCGCCCAGATGCGTTTTTGCGAGCAGCGGGAACGCCAGCATGATCGCGACCAGCAGCGTCAGGAACACGACGAGGCTGCCGTTGAGCGAGCGGTCCGCGAGCTTGCCGCCCGCCGCGTTGCCGATCGAAAAACCCACGCCGACGAGCACGAGCATGGCCGTGACGAAGGTCGGCGAGGCGCCCGTGATCTGTTCGAGCGTCGGCGCGATATAGGTGTAGAGCGTGAACATCGCACCCGCTCCCAGCACGGTGGTCGCCATCGCCGTGAGCACGGCCGGGCGCGTGAGCACCTGCAATTCGCCGCGCAGGTTGGGTGCCTGGCCCGCTGCGCCCTGGGGCAGCGCGACGCGCAGGATCAGCATCGTCAGTACGCCGAGCCCCGCGGTCGCCGCGAACGCCATGCGCCAGCCGATGGTCTGGCCGAGCCAGGTGGCCGCGGGCACGCCGCCGATATTGGCGATCGTCAGGCCCATGAACATGGTGGCGACGGCGCTCGCCTGCTTGTGGCGCGGCACCACGCTCGCGGCGACCAGCGAACCGAGGCCGAAGAACGCGCCGTGATTGAGGCTCGTGACGAGGCGCGCGAGCAGCAGTGTCGTGTAGTCCGAGGCGAACGCCGAGAGCAGGTTGCCGATCGTAAACAGGCTCATCAGCAGGATCAGCGCGCTGCGGCGCGACCAGCGCGAGAGCGCGAGCGTCATCAGCGGCGCGCCGACCATCACGCCGATCGCGTAAGTGGTGATCAGCATGCCAGCGCGGGGAATCGACACGTGTACGCCCTCGGCGATCACGGGCAGCAGGCCCATCGGCGAGAACTCGGTGGTGCCGATGCTGAATGCGCCGATGGCGAGCGCCAGCAGTGACAGCCAGGCGTGGCCTTCGCGTGCGGGCGCGGAAGTGAGGGGCGGGGTCATGGCGAAAGGGGCTCCAGCGGTTTTTTGAACAGGACGCAGTGTGCCCGCTTTACTTTTGCAGAAAAAGTCGTCTATAAACGAAAGAGTTTTGATTTCAAATCAAGAATGAAAGTCACACTGGATGAACTGCAAGCCTTCGTGAGCGTGGTCGATACGGGTTCGATCACGGCTGCCGCGCATCAGCTCGGGCTGACGATTTCGGCCACCAGCCGCACGCTGGGGCGTCTGGAAGACAAGCTCAGGACCACGTTGCTGCGGCGCACGACGCGGCGTCTCGAACTGACCGAGGAGGGCAGCGCGTTTCTGCGCGACGCGCGGGCGATCATCGCGTCGGTGGAGGGCGCGGAGGAGCAGATGGCCGCGCGCCGCGAACGGCCTTCGGGCCGCCTGCGCGTGGACGCGGCGACACCGTTCATGCTGCATGTGATCGTGCCGCTCGTGCAGGGCTATCGTGCGCGCTATCCGCAGATCGAGCTGGAGCTGAACAGTAACGAAGGGATCATCGATCTGCTGGAGCGGCGCACGGACGTCGCGATCCGCATCGGCCAGTTGAAGGACTCCACGCTGCACAGCAAGCCGGTCGGGCGTAGCCGCGTGCGCGTGCTCGCGAGTCCCGCGTATCTGAAGACGCACGGCCAGCCGCGCCGCGTCGCGGACCTCGCGAAGCACACGCTGCTGGGTTTCACCGAGCCCGAGGCGCTCAACGTCTGGCCGCTCGCGGGGCCGGATAACGCGCCGTATCGCATCGCGCCGGGCATCCGTTCGTCCAGCGGCGAGACGCTGCGGCAACTCGCGCTGGCGGGCGAAGGCATCGTCTGTCTGTCCGATTTCATGACGGCGCGCGACCGTGGCGAAGGCGCGCTCGTGCAGCTTTTTACAGCGCAGACGCTGGAGGTGCTGCAGCCGATCAACGCGGTCTACTACCGCAATACGGCGATTTCAGCGCGCATTGCGTCTTTCGTCGACTATCTGATCGAGGCCGTGCGCGACAGCGAATTCGCGCGGTGAGTGCGGTGCCTGGGCGGCTTCGTCATCGTTGCGCGCTCAACTCGCACCCTCAAGTCGCGCCCCATTTGGCCGACAAGGAGAAAGGCGCCGCCAGCACGCGCGCGCCGCTGCGATCCCCTGCATTTCATAAAAGGTTGTACATGACGTTTTCGAGCCGAATCCCGCTACGGTTTTTTCGCCGGGATTTACGCCAGGTTTCAAGCCGGGTTGTGAGGGCGGCGCTGCTCGGCGCCGCGATGGTGTCCCTCAACGCGTGCGGCGGCGGCACGCCGGGCGACACCGCCACGACCAGCGCCACTGCCAGCACCGCCGTCACCACGAGCCTGAGCGTCACGCCCACCACGCTCGCGCTGGTGGTCGGCAAATCGGCGGCGGCGCAGGCGACCGTGCTGCCCGCGAGCAGCACGATCGCGTGGTCGAGCGGCGACACGTCGATTGCCACGGTTTCGTCGGCGGGCGCGGTGAGTTGCGTGGCAGCGGGCGCGGCCACGATCAGCGTGAGCACGACCGACGGTCACACGGCCACGATCGCCGTGACCTGCGCGAAGCCCTTTTCGATCTACGAGTTCCTGAAGCTCAAACAGTATCAGGACGCGAGCGGCACGCACTCGATCACCGATGCGTGGTTCGAGAGCGAGCGCATCGCGCCGCTCAACCTGATCTATTCGAGCAAGCTCGTGACGTGTCCGCTGTCCAGTTGCACGGACGAATACGACGTCGACAGCACCAAGATCGCGACCGCCGCCGAGGCCGCCGACAGCACCGGCAAGACGCCCGTTTCGCTCGACCTCGAAGTGTGGGACACGAAGCGCTTCTACCCGAGCGTGGCGACGGGCAACGGCCAGACCATCGTCGAGAATCTGAGCGAGGCGTTGCAATTGTTCAAGGCCGACAATCCGGGCGCCGTGGTCGGGCTTTACGGCGAAGTCCCGCAGAACACCTTCGGCTGGAGCAGTTCGACCGAGGCGACGTACAGCGCGCTCAATCCGCAATATGCGAGCGTGGCCGCGCTGGTCGATTACTACAGCCCGTCGCTGTACAACTACAACTACGACGGCACCGCGACCGGCGACGCCAACTGGAGTTCGGCCGCGAGCTTCGCCGTGTCCCAGTCGCGCGCGTTCGACACGCTCAACGGCACGTCGAAAAAAGTGCTGCCGTACATCACGCCGGTCTGGACCGACAGCGCGGGCGCGGAACATCTGCTCACCTACGACCAGATGACCTTCCGTCTCGACGCGTTGCGCGCGGCGGGCGCGGACGGCTGCATCCTGTGGATTTCGAGCAGTCAGGTCGATCCGTCGACGGGCGCGCTGCTCGTCATCGATACGACGTCGGGCTGGTTCAAGGCCGTGCTGGACTTCGCGCAGACGGCGTCGTGACGCGGCATGGCGCGCGCTTTCGGCGCGGATTTCGACGCTTGAGACGATCGGGCATATTCCTGAGCGCCCCCGGCATTCGCACCAGACGCCCGCGCGCCTAAAGTCACTCCATCGAACGACGGCATCCGCCGTCTCAAGTCTGGAGTGGGTCATGAACGCATGGATCACCAAGCATGAACCGATGCCGGCGGGCTTTTTCGGCATCGCAGTGGGCGCGCTGGCGCTGGCGGGCGCGTGGCGCGTCGCGGCGAAGCTTTGGGAAGTGCCGACGGTGGCGGCGCAGGTGCTGACCGTCGCCGCGCTCGTGGTGTGGGGCGCGATCACGGCAATGTATGCAATCAAGTGGATCGCGCACCGCGAGGCCGCGCGCAAGGAGTGGGCGCACGAAGTGCAGTCGTCGTTCGTCGCGCTCGGCCCGGTTTCGGCGATGCTGGCGGCGCAGGCGATCAAGCTCTGGTCGCCCGACCTCGCGCTGGCCTTGTTCGCGGTGGGCGCGGTCGCACAACTCGGCGTCGGTGTGATGCTGCACGGACGGCTCTGGCAGGGCGCGCGCAATGCGGAACTCGTCACGCCGGCGATCTATCTGCCGACCGTCGCGCCGGGCTTCGTGGCCGCGACCACGGCCGCCGCTTTCGGTCTGCCCGAACTCGCGATGCTGTTCTTCGGTGCGGGTGCGCTCTCGTGGCTCGCGATCGAATCGATGCTGCTCAACCGCGCCGCGCATGCCGCCCCGACGGCGCCCGCGCTGCGCCCTGGCTTCGGCGTGCAACTCGCGCCGCCGGTGGTCGGCGGCGTGGCGTGGATGGCGATTACCGGCACGGCGGCACATACGGGTTTGACGACGGGGCTGACCGGCACGACGGGTTTGATCGCTTACGCGCTGCTCGGCTACGGTCTGTATCAGGCGCTTCTGCTGCTGCGTCTGCTGCCGTGGATCCGTGCGCAAGCCTTCGCGCCGTCGTACTGGGCCTTCAGCTTCGGCACGGCCGCGCTGCCCACGCTGGCGATGCTGATCGCGCAAGGCGGCGCACCGCACTGGGAACACGAACTGGCGTTCGTGCTGTTCGCGGCCTCGAACCTGGTGATCGGCCTGTTGTTCTTCAAGACGGCCGCACTGCTGTGGGACGGCAAGCTGCTGCCGGCGCGCGCGGTGTCCTGATCGAGCGACACGTCATGCAAAAAAGCCTCACATTCGTGAGGCTTTTTTTCGTTAAACGCGCGCTTGTTCAGGCGGGCAGCTTCTGCATTTGCGCGTAGAGATCGGCCTTGCCCTCGAAGCCGATGCCTGGCAGATCCGGCATCGTGATGAAACCGTTCTCGACCTTCACGCCGTCGGGGAAGCCACCGAACGGCTGGAACAGATCCGGATACGACTCGTTGCCGCCCAGCCCGAGACCCGCCGCGATATTCAGCGACATCTGATGGCCGCCGTGCGGAATACAGCGGCTGCGCGACCAGCCATGCTGATGCAGCATGTCGAGCGTGCGCAGATATTCGACGAGACCATAGCTCAGCGCGCAATCGAATTGCAGCCAGTCGCGGTCCGCGCGCATGCCGCCGTAGCGGATCAGATTGCGCGCGTCCTGCATCGAGAACAGATTCTCGCCGGTCGCCATCGGCTTGTCGTAGTAGTTGCGCAGCGCGGCCTGCAATTCGAAGTCGAGCGGATCGCCCGCTTCCTCGTACCAGAACAGGTCGTATTGCGAGAGCGCCTTCGCGTACTGGATCGCGGTGTCGAGATCGAAGCGGCCGTTCGCATCGACCGCGAGTTTCTGGCCGTCGCCGAGCACGCTCAGAATCGAGTCGATGCGGCGCAGGTCCTCGTCGAGCGACGCGCCGCCAATCTTCTTCTTCACCACCGTGTAGCCGCGATCGAGATAGCTGCGCATCTCGTCCTTGAGCTTGTCGTGATTCTGGCCGGGATAGTAATAGCCGCCCGCCGCATAGACGAACACCTTGCGGTTCGGCTCGCCGTTGCCGTAGCGGTCGGCGAGCAGTTGAAAGAGCGGCTTGCCCGCGATCTTCGCCACCGCGTCCCACACGGCCATGTCGATCGTGCCGATCGCCACCGAGCGCTCGCCGTGGCCGCCGGGCTTCTCGTTGGTGAACATCGTCGCCCAGATTTTGTGCGGGTCGAGATTGTCGCCCGCGTCGTTGACGAGCGAGGCGGGATCGGCTTCGAGCAGGCGCGGAATGAAGCGCTCGCGCATGAGCTTGCCCTGACCGTAACGGCCATTCGAATTGAAACCGTAGCCGACGACCGGCTTGCCGTCGCGGATCACGTCGGTGATGACGGCGACGAGGCTCAGCGTCATCTTGCTGAAGTCGATATAGGCGTTGCGGATCGGCGAACTGATCGGCAGCGTTTGCTCGCGAATCTCGACGATTCTCATGAGGCGGTCTCCTGGATGGATGCGTGGGCGCGCAATGTGGGTTGAGCGGGTCAAGTAGCGTGGTGCAATGGGAAGTAGCATAGCCGTCGCCGGGCCGCCTATACTTCACCTCAATTCATTTCATTCTTTACCCAAAGTGAGAACTGATTCGACTTCCGACTTCGCGTTCTTCGTGCAGCTGGCGCGGCTCAAGAGTCTCTCGGGCGCGGCGCGCTCGATCGGCATCACGCCGCCGGCGGCGACCAAGCGGCTCGGGATCCTCGAAGAACGCTTCGGCACGCGGCTCGTCAACCGCACCACGCGCAGCGTGAGCCTGACACCGGAAGGCGAGACCTTCGCGCGTTACGCCGCGCAGATTCTCGACCAGGTGCGCGAGATGGAGGACGCGATGGCCGGTTCGCCCGCCGATCCGCACGGACGCCTGCGCATCAACGCGACGCTGGGTTTCGGGCGCACCACGATTGCGCCGCTGGTGTCGGAGTTCGCGCGGCGCTATCCGCGTGTCGATATCCAGTTCGAGGTGACGGACCGGCCCGTCGATCTGGTCGAAGGCGCGTTCGATATGGCGATCCGTTTCGGCGAGTTGCCGGACCAGCGTCTGCGCGCGCGACGCTTGATGAGCAACCGGCGCTTTCTGTGCGCATCGCCGAAATATCTGGAACGGCATGGCGTGCCGCGGCGCAAGGAAGATCTGGTCGATCACCGCTGCATCATTCACACGCAGAACGACGACGCGTCGGGCGTCTGGCGCTTCATGCAGGCGGATCATCTGGAAGCCTTGAAGGTGAGCGGCGCGCTGTCCAGCAACGATGGCGATATCGTGCTGCGATGGGCGCTCGACGGCCACGGCATTCTGATCCGCTCGGAATGGGATCTCGCGAAATACATCCAGAGCGGACGGCTCAAACTCGTGCTGCCCGAGGTGGTGCTGCCGTCCGCCGATCTGTACGTCTACTATCCGGGCCAGCGCAACGAGTCGCCGCGCGCGCGGGCCTTCATCGACTTTCTCGTCAAGCATTTCGAAGCGCCGTTCGTGCCCGTGGACGTGAGCCAGGCCGCGCCGGAAGGCAAGACGGTGCGCAAACCGGCGCGTAAAAACGCGGGCAGGGCGAAGCGCTGAATGCACGCGGGGAAGTCGGGCGTGCAGCTTACGCGCGGCTTCCAGTGTTGGCTGACTCGCGCTAACATTCGCGTTTGCGTTGGTTTGTGCGTTTTTGCGTTTGTGCGTTCGTGAACCGCGACGGCCGCTTCGCTGCACGCGATGTGTCCCTGTCGTTGGACTGTGCCGGCGTTCGTGCTGGATTCATCGGCGCCGTTCATTGCGAGGCGTCCGCCTCCCGCTCCCCTCATCCATCGTCGGCTGAATGCGGTTCGTTCGGCCGGCTGGCGCTTTATGTCTGAAATCGATTCTCCGCTTCGTCAATCCGCCCCCGATACCTCGCGCGATGCATGGCCCGCCGTGGCCTCGCTCGCGCTCGGTTCGTTCGCTTCGGTGACCACCGAGTTTCTGCCGGTCGGCGTCTTGCCGGATGTGGTGAAATCGTTCGGCGTGAGCGCCGGACACGGCGGTCTGATGATGACGCTGCCGGGCCTGTTCGCCGCGCTGGCCGCGCCGGGCGTGCTGCTCGTCGGCAAGCGGATCGACCGGCGCACGCTGTTGCTGGCGCTTTCGGTGCTGCTGCTGGCGTCGGCGCTCACGTCGGCGGTGTCGACGCAATTCGGCTGGATGCTGCTCGGACGCGCAATGGTCGGCGCCAGTCTCGGCGCGTTCTGGTCGATGGCGCTGGCGGTCGCCGGGCGGCTGGTGCGCGCGGATCACGTGCATTACGCGGCGGCGGCAGTGTTCGGCGGCGCGACGACGGCGATGATCGTGGGCGTGCCGTTCGGTACCTTCGTCGCGGATCTGACCTCGTGGCGCGGCGCGTTTCTCGCGGCGGCCGCGCTCTCGGCCATCGCCCTGATCGTGCAGATCGTTGCGCTGCCCGCGCTTGCGGCCACGTCCTCGGCGACGCCCGGCGCGGCGCGCCTGCTGGCCTTCGCGCGCAACCGCATGGCCCAGCGCAGCATGGCCACGATCACGCTGCTGTTCGCCGCGCACTTCGGCACCTACACGTTTCTCGTGCCGCTGCTCAACGAAGCCGGATTCGCGGGTAAGGACGCGACGTGGGTGCTGCTCGCGTACGGCGCGTTCGGTTTCCTCTCGAATGCGCTCGCGAGCCGCTACGTGGCGCGCAGCCTGCGTCACACGCTGCTCGGCGCGACTGTGCTGATGGCCGTCACGCTGCTGGCGCTGCCCGCGGCGACGGGCCTGCGCGGCGCGGTGCTCGCGCTGGTCGCGCTGTGGGGCGTGGCGTGGGGCGCGCTGCCGCTCGCGCTGAACATGTGGCATCGGCAGATTCGCGATATCGAGGACGAGACGGTGTCCGCGATGTTCACGCTCACGACTCAGGTCGGCATCGGCTGCGGCACGGTGCTGGCGGGCTATATCGTCGATGCGCGCGGTCTGGGCGCGAACTACGTCACGGGCGCGGCGGTGGCGGCGCTGGCCGTGCTGGTGATCGTGCTGCTGCCGGTGAAAGGGACGGTTGAAGCGCCGGTGAAAAGGGCTGAATCAGCGTGAGTTGGCGCAATAAAACAGGGCGTCATCCCGCCCGAAGGCTTGCCCTCGATGCTCAGGGAAAACCCGCACTTCAAGCGCGCCCGTAAAGGTCGATATCGCAGCTATCCCACTCATTCGACCACGCCGGGGAGCCGCCGATGAAGCTACGTTTGTTGATTGCCGCGACGCTGTGTGCGGCCACGTGCGCGGGCGCGACGTCGGCGTTCGCGGATAGCGCGACGCCACTGTCCGCGATCTCCGCAGTCTCCGTATCGAGCGACGACGACAGCGCCGCCGTCTTCGCGCCGGTGAAACTCACCGCGGTGCAGAACACGGCAGGCAACGCGGATCTCGCTGCGCAATCGGCCTCCGTGGGCGCGGACGTGCTGCGCGGCGCGACCGGCAACGCGGGCGTGAACCTCGTCGCCGGGGCGTTCAATGTGCAGGCCAATCAGATCGCGCTCGTCGGCACGTCGCGCGCGGAAATCGTCTCGCAGCAGACCGTGCAGGGCACCGCGCACATGACGGGCAGCGGCACGGCCGCACTCGGCGCGGGCGCGCTCGCCAACGTCAGCGGCAATATCGGCATCAATATCGCGGCGGGCGCGGGCAACGCGCAGTACAACGGCATGGTCGTGCACTGAGGCACGCCGCGCTACACCACGCTTCAGACCTCCTGCGCCGTCGGCCGGAACAGGATCTCGTTGACGTCGACGTCGTCGGGCTGCTCGATCGCGAAGGCGACCATGCGCGCGAAGCTGTCGGCGGGAATCGCGAACTTCTCGTAGAAGTCGGCGATCCCGGCCGCCACATCGGCCTCCGTCACGCTCTGCGGCAACTCCGATTGCACCGCGCCCGGCGAGATGATCGTCGTGCGGATGTTGTGCGGTTTCACTTCCTGGCGCAGCCCTTCGGAGAGCACGCGCACCGCCGTTTTCGTCGCGCAATACACGGCGTTGTTCTTGCCGACCTTGTGCCCCGCGACCGACGACACGTTGATGATATGACCGCTCTTTTGCCGCGTCATAGGCGGCAGCGCGGCGGCGATGCCGTACAGCACGCCCTTGATGTTCACGTCGATCATGCGATCCCAGTCCGCGATTTTGCCGCGTTCGAGCGGCGAATGCGGCATCAGACCGGCGTTGTTGATCAACACGTCGATACGGCCATGCGTGGCAACTGCGTGATCGACGAGCGCCTGAACCTGGCTCGCATCGGTGACATCGGTTTCGACGGCGGCGTTCTCCGGCAACCCGATTTCGGCGGCCAGCGCCACGAGGCGATCGACGCGCCGCGCGCCGAGCACGAGCTTCGCGCCGGCGGCGGCGAGACGGCGCACGGCGGCTTCGCCGAGCCCGCTGCTCGCGCCTGTGATGACGATGACTTTTCCTGCGATATTGTCCGACATAGTGATCCTTTAAACGGGTGGCGGGCGCGGGCGATCCTCAGCCGCGCGCCCGGCCGCTTACTTGCCGACGCGCGCCTGCAAATGCGCCGGATAGCGGTCGCCCTGCACGGCGATGTTCGCGAACGCCGTTTCAATGTCGCGCAGATTTTCAGCGGTCAATTCGATGGCCGCCGCGCCGACGTTTTCTTCCATTCGATGCATCTTGGTCGTGCCCGGAATCGGCGCGACCCACGGCTTTTGCGCGAGCAGCCAGGCGAGCGCGATTTGCGCGGGCGTCGCGTTCAGGTCCGTGGCGATCTGCTTGAGCACATCGACGAGCGCTTGATTGGCGCGGCGGTTTTCCTCCGAAAAACGCGGCACGACGTTACGGAAATCCGTTTTGTCGAAGCTCGTCGTCGCGTCGATCGCGCCGGTCAGAAAGCCTTTGCCGAGCGGACTGAACGGCACGAAACCAATGCCGAGTTCGTCGAGCAGCGGCAGAATCTCCTGCTCGGGCGCGCGCCACCACAGCGAATATTCGCTTTGCAGCGCCGCGACCGGCTGCACGGCATGGGCACGGCGAATCGACTGCGCGCCCGCTTCCGACATGCCGAAATGCTTGACCTTGCCTTGCGCGATCAGCTCCTTCACCGCGCCCGCGACGTCTTCCAGCGGCACGTCCGGATCGACGCGATGCTGATACAGCAGATCGATGCGATCGGTGCGCAGCCGCTTGAGCGCGGCGTCGGTCACGGCGCGGATGTTGTCGGGCTTGCTGTTGACGCCTTTCTGCACGTCGCCGCCTTCGAAGCCGAATTTGGTCGCGATCACCACCTCGTCGCGAACCGGCGCGAGCGCCTCGCCGAGCAATGCCTCGTTCGCGCCTTGCGCGTAGGCTTCGGCGGTGTCGAAGAAGGTTACGCCGCGCTCGAACGCGGCGCGGATCAGCTTGATGGCGTCGGCCTTGTCGGTGGCGGGGCCGTAGCCGTAGCTCAGGCCCATGCAGCCCAGACCGATCGCGGACACTTCGAGCCCGCTCTTCCCGAGAATACGTTTTTTCATCGTCGACTCCTTATGCGTTGAGTTGCCGTCGCGACTCCGACAGCGGCACGACGATCAATGTAGCAGCGCGGCGTCTTGCGATTAAGCGCTAGAATCGGGATGAAGTTAGAAGCTGGGCTTATTAATCATGGCGCGTTCCGATCTTGCCGATATCACCGCATTTCTCGCCGTGGCGCGCGAGGGCAGCTTCACGAAAGCGGCCGCGCAACTGGGCGTCTCGCAGTCGGCGCTGAGCCAGACCGTGCGCAATCTGGAGGCGCGTCTGGGCTTGCGGCTGCTTGCGCGCACGACGCGCAACGTCTCGCCGACCGAAGCGGGCGAACGGCTGATCCAGTCGGTCGGTCCGCGGCTGGACGAAGTCGAGGCCGAACTGGCCGCGTTGACGGCGCTGCGCGAGAAACCGGCGGGCATCGTGCGCATCGCGGCGGGCGAGCACGCGGCGGAATCGCTGCTGTGGCCCGCCATCGAAAAGCTGCTGCCTGCGTATCCGGACATCACGATCGAACTTGTGATCGACAACGGGCTGACCGATATCGTCGAGCAGCGGCTCGATGCGGGCGTGCGGCTCGGCGAGCAGGTCGCGCGCGATATGGTCGCCGTGCGCATCGGGCCGGACATCCGGATGGCCGTGGTCGGTACGCCGGCGTATTTCGCGCGCCATCCGAAGCCGAAAACGCCGCAGGATCTGACCGCGCATAACTGCGTGAACATCCGCATGCCGACCGCCGGGAGCCTCTACGCGTGGGAGTTCGAAAAGGCCGGGCGCGCGCTCAAGGTGCGTGTGGAAGGCCGGCTGATCTTCAATACGGCGACGCTGGCGGTGCGCGCCGCGCTTGCGGGCGCGGGACTCGCGTGCGTGCCCGAGGCGCGCGTGCTGGCGCATATCGAGCGCGGCGAACTGCTGCGCGTGCTGAGCGACTGGTGCGCGCCGTTTCCTGGTTTCTATCTGTATTACCCGAGCCGACGGCAGCCGACACCGGCGTTTACGGTTGTCGCCGATGCGTTGCGGGGCGGGGTGTAGGTGAATGGGCTGGCGCGCAGCGGCGGTGATCACGACCGAGGATGCACGCGCGCAACACCTCGCCGAAGTGTGCAAAGTGATCTTCGCGTCTTGCAAGCAAGCGTGAATGCGGCGTTCAGGCGCGCTGCGTTTGCTCGGCCAGTCGCGCTTGCAGGAACTCGATAAACCGCTGCGTTTTCGCGGGCAGCAAGCGTGTTTCCGTCATCGCGTAGATCGGCGTGGGTGTGCCGTGCCACTGCGGCATGACGGGCACCAGCGCGCCAATCGCGAGATCGTCGGCGACCACTTCGCGCGGCACCAGCACGATGCCCCGATCGAGCGTGGCGAGGCGGCGAATCATCCCCACGCTGTTGAGCGCATAGCGTCCGCCGACCGGCACCGTGACCGCGCGTTTGCGCTGACCGTCGTGCAGCGTCCATGAAGCAGCCTTCAGGATCGTCAGACATTCGTGCCGTTCGAGATCGGCGGGTTTCTCCGGCACGCCTGAACGTTTCAGATACGCGGGCGACGCAAACAGCGAGGGCGTGAGCGTTGCCAGCAAACGCGCGATCAACTGCGAGTTTTCCGATTCGCCGATACGGATCGCCACGTCGAACGGCTCGCTCACGAGATCGACGCGGCGCGGCGTGAGATCGAGATCGAAACCGATGCCCGGATATCGCTCGCCGAACTCCACGACAAGCGGCGCGAGATAGGTCACGCCGAAATCCACCGGCAGCGAGACGCGCAGCGTGCCGCTGGGCTGTGCGAGCAGCGTGCCGAGCTGGGCGTGCGCGAGCCGCGCCTCGTCGACGATGCGCTTGCAGCGCTCAAAATAGATCTGCCCGGCTTCGGTCAGCTCGATCTTGCGCGTCGTGCGATGCAGCAGCCGCAGCCCGATGTGCTTCTCCAGCGCGCTGATGCGCCGCGAGAGCGTGGAGTTCGGGATGCCCAGTGCGTCGGCGGCGTGGCGAAAGCCCTTGGCCTTTACGACCTCGACGAAGAGGGCCATGTCATTGAGGTAATCGTCCATCTTCATTGCTCCATGAGTGGATCAATGATATCCGATTAGCCGTCTTTATCTTCCTCATGAAGCAGCCGATGATGGCGCCATCGCAGGTCCGAACCGTCTGCGTTCAACCCATTCGAGGAGCTGGTCATGAAGCAATTGTTCGATTCCGTCCGCGTCGGCCGTCATGCGCTGCGCAACCGCCTGGTCATGGCGCCGATGACGCGTTCGCGCGCCCAGTTCGACGGCACGCCGGGCGATCTCGCCGCGACTTACTATGCGCAGCGCGCGAGCGTCGGCCTGATCGTCACCGAAGGCACGCAGCCGTGCGCCGACGGCCAGGGCTATCTGACCACGCCGGGCATCTACACCGATGCGCACGTGGCCGGCTGGAAGCGGGTCGTGGACGCGGTGCACGCGAAAGGCGGCCGCCTGTTCATTCAGCTGATGCACGCGGGGCGCATGTCGCATCCGGATAACACGCCGCATCATCGCGCCGGTGTCGCGCCGTCCGCCATCGCGCCGGGCTCCGGCATATTCACGGCGAAGGGCATGCAGGACATTCCGGTGCCGCGCGCGCTTTCGACCGAGGAAGTCCGCGCCACGGTCGCCGACTTCGCGCATGCGGCGCGCCGTGCGATCGAAGCGGGCGCGGACGGCGTGGAGATTCACGGCGCGAATGCCTATCTCGTGCAGCAGTTTCTCGCGCCGAGCGCGAACGTGCGGACCGATGAATACGGCGGTTCGATCGAGAATCGCGCGCGCTTTGCGATCGAGGTCGCGACGGCCATCGCGAAGGAGATTGGCGCGGACCGCACGGCGATCCGTCTGTCGCCGGGCATGGCGCTGTGGGGCATCGACGAGGGCGAGCAAGGTCCCGCGTTGTACCGCTATCTGGTGACGGCGCTCGACAAACTGGGCCTCGCGTATCTTCACATCGCGCATCAGGGCGATGAGGCGTTGCTCGCTGATATTCGCGCGCGCTGGACCGGCACGCTGATGGTGAACCGCGCGGGGCGTGCGCGGGAGCAGGTGGGCGCCGACGTGGCGTCGGGTGTGGCCGATCTCGAATCGTACGGCGCGATGGTGCTGGCGAATCCGGATTTCGTCGAGCGCATCAAGACCGACGCGCCGATGAACGAGCCGCGCCGCGAAGGTTTCTTTGGCGGGACGGCGCAGTTCTATACCGACTATCCGACGCTTGGCTGAGCGCAGGCGCCAAGGTTAATGAGCAGAACCGTGAGGCCGGGAAGCGGAACGGTTCTGCCGCCGCGAATTCGACGCCGATGAAGGTCGTGCCGGACCAGCCGCTGGTGACTTCCTGTGAAGGCGACGGCTGCATGATGCAGGCGAAATTCGCGCGGCCTTTTGCCTGACTGATATTCTTCAGGCAAAGGCCGTTGCGAACCGGCCGTTGCGGATCACACGGTCCGCCGCGCATTCATCCCCCGCAACATCCCTCGCCGCCACATCCCCGCCAACGCAGGCACAATACCCCCATGCGCCGCGTGTCGATTCGCTTCGACACCGCACCGCGCCATTTCGCCATTCGAACCGCCACACCCTGATTTGCAAAGACCCGCCGTGACCCAGCGCCATCCTTCCGCCGCCCACTGTTGTGCTTCACCCGGAGGCGTCCACGATGTCCGATCCTGAGTTCCAGGTCCTGCTCGTCGACGATGACGAATCGCTGCGCGACCTCCTGCGCGAATTTTTCCAGCAGCGCAACATCGCGTTCTCGGTGCTGCACGACGCCACCCAGCTCGAACGCCGCCTCGAACGCGAGCGTCCCTCGGTCATCGTGCTCGACGTGATGATGCCGGGCGTCGACGGCCTCACGGCGCTCAAGCAGTTGCGCGCGAGCGGCGACCGTATTCCGGTCATCATGCTCACCGCGCGTGCCGATGGCGCCGACCGCGTGATCGGCCTCGAACTCGGCGCCGACGACTATCTCGGCAAGCCCTTCATGCCGCAGGAACTGCTCGCGCGCATTCGCGCCGTGCTGCGCCGCCAGGGCGAGCCCGATCGCGGTGCGCCCGAACGCCGCGCGCCATGCCGTTTCGGTCCGTTCGAATTGAACTTCGCCACGCGCACGCTGCTGCGCGACGGCGAGCCGGTCAAGCTCACGGGCAGCGAGTACGCGATGCTCGAAATCTTCGCGCAGCATCCGATGGAAACACTCTCGCGCGCGAAGCTGCTCGATCTCTTGCACGGGCCGGGCGCGGCCGTGACCGAGCGCGGCATCGACGTGCCGGTGTGGCGTCTGCGCCGTCTGATCGAAGTCGATCCGTCCAACCCGCGCCGCCTGCAAACCATGCGCGGCGTGGGCTATATGTTCGTTCCCGACGATGACGCCGATGAAGCTTCCCTTCCGTCCGCTTGACACGCTGTTCGGCCGCCTTTCGCTGATGATCGTCGGCCTCGTGGTGCTGGTGCATGTGATGGCGCTACTGCTGATCGACAAGGAGCGCGCGAAGATCGACGCGCAGCGCTCGCTCAACAATCTCGTGATAGCGGCGCAGGTGCGCGAGCGCGACCCGGTGCTCGCCGAACACGTCGCGGACACGCTCGGCATTCATTACGTCGGTGTGGCGCATGCGATCGAGGCGGGCTGTCCCGCGCCGTGCACGGATACGAATGGTCCGCTCGAAGAGAGTCTGCGTCCGCGTCTGGGCGAGGGCAGTCACGTCGTGG
Source organism: Paraburkholderia tropica (assembly GCF_014171495.1). Classification (NCBI taxonomy): domain Bacteria; kingdom Pseudomonadati; phylum Pseudomonadota; class Betaproteobacteria; order Burkholderiales; family Burkholderiaceae; genus Paraburkholderia; species Paraburkholderia tropica. The sequence goes on along the minus strand of NZ_CP049136.1, from coordinate 204,431 downwards.
TCGAGCCGGACACCAGCAGCGTGTGGGTGCGTCAGCGCGACGCGAAATACTGGATCGTGATGCCGGGCTTCATGCCGCCGCTCAGCCGCTTCATGGGTTTTTCGGCGCTCACGCTCGTGTTCGCGATCGTCACGGCGGTGATTTTCGCGTGGCAGGTGCAGCGTCCCGTGCGCGAACTGGCGCGCGCGGCGCGCGAGTATCGCATCGGGCGCGGCGTGCATCGCGTGGCGCAGGCGGGGCCGCACGAAGTGCGCGAACTGGTCAGCGATTTCAACGACATGGTGAGTGAACTCGCCGAAAGCGAGCGCGAGCGCTCGGTCATGCTCGCGGGCATCGCGCACGATCTGCGCACGCCCATCACGCGCATGCAGTTGCGCGCCGATCTGCTCGCCACGCCGAAAGATCGCGCGGCGTTCCTGCGCGAAACGGAATCGATGTCGCGCATCGTCACGCAGTTTCTCGACTTCGCGCGCGAGAACGTCAGCGATTCGGCGTTCGTGAGCGTCGACGCGCATTGCCGCCGCGATTACGGCGCGCACGCGGGCGATTCAGCCGAATCGGGCGCAACGGCAGCAGCGGAAGACGCTGACGACGGCGCACTCGTCAAGCTCGCGCTCCACGCAGGCGACGGCTTCATGCTGCCCGCCGTCGATCTCGACCGCATGCTCTCGAACCTGATCGAAAACGCGCTCACGTATGGCGAGCCGCCGGTCGAAGTGTCGACGAAGCTCGCCGATGGCCGTTACGTGCTGCGCGTGCGCGATCACGGTGCGGGCGTGCCCGAAGCGGATCTGCATCGCGTGCAGCGTCCGTTCGTGCGGCTCGACGCGGCGCGCGGCGGCGATGCGCATTGCGGCCTCGGTCTCGCGATCGTGCGCCGCCTCGTGCGTCATCACGACGGCGCGATGGATGTCGCCAACGATCCGCGCGGCGGCTTCGTCGTGACGATGAGCTTTCCTTATCCGCGCAAGGCGGGTTGATCGGCGCTGACTGCCGACGTCGGCGCGCCACTGACGCGCGCCGGTGTCTCGCGCATCGCCGCCGGTTGATGCACGTGATCGGACACGCTCAACTGCACGCAGCACAACACCGTTTCCACCACGCGCGCGACGAGCAGATCGTCGGCGGCGGGCTGGCCGCTCGATAGCTGGCGGCAGAAGAAACCCGTGAGCGCCGAATAGATGAAGCGCGCGGACCCGAGCGCGTCGAGCGGCCCCTCGATCTCGCCGAGATGCGCGGCGTCGTCGAGCACGGCGGCGATGGTGGTTTCGGCGTGCGTGGCTGCGCTTTGCATGCGCGCGGCGAGCGGCGCGTTGCGGCGGACCGATTCGGCGTCCGCGAGCGCGATGCCGTAAAGACGGCGCGCCGAGCGATTGCCGAGCATGCGCTTGAGGCGCGCGCGCAACTCCTGCGCGAGCCAGTCCATCGGCCGCGCCGTCGCCGGCCGCGCGGGCAGATCGAAGGGCGCGAGCGACAGGTCGGGGCGCTCGAACAGCGCCTCGAATATCGCGGCCTTGCTGCGGAAATGCACGTAGATCGCGCCGCGCGTCACGCCCGCCTTGCCGGCGATTTCCTCGAGCGTGGCGGCCGCGAATCCCTTCCTGTAGAAGATCTGCTCCGCGCAATCGAGCAGCGTCTGGCGCTGCGCGAGCGATTGCTCCCTCGTCCTTCTCATATCAATCGGCCCTTCAAATTCCGTGCGTCCCGCACCGTCATGGCATCCGGCCCTCACACCCGATGGCGCGACGAAACGGCGCGAGCGCGGGCAGGACATCCGCGCAGGACATCCGGGTAGGACATCCGGGTAGGACATCCGGGTAGGACATCAATTCGCGCCGATCTTATCAACGCCCGCGCCGCGTTTGCTTAGTGAATCTTACGGAGCGTTTTTCGCGTAACCCGGCGCGCTTGCAGTTTGCGTAAATTCCGCGTGAAGCAATGGTTAAGGGATTGGTAAGCCAGCCGGGCATGGGCCCGGCGCGCCTCTAGCGAATATGACAAGACACTCAGGAAACTACGCCATCACACCGGGAACGCCGTCACTCCGTACGCTCGCCGCGCAGTGCGCGGTGATCTGCGCCGCCCTCGGCCTCGCAGGCTGCTCCGATAAACCGCAACAAGCGGCCTCCGCCACGCCGGAAGTCAACGTGATGCGCGTGCAGACGACTGCCGTGCCCGTGACGGTCGATCTGCCGGGCCGCGTGAGCGCGCATCTCGTCGCCGAAGTGCAGGCGCGCGCCACCGGCATCCTGCTCAAGCGCACCTTCGTCGAAGGCAGCGAGGTGAAGGCCGGCCAGCTGCTCTATCAGATCGATCCGGCGCCCTATGTGGCGACGCTCGACAACGCCAAGGCCGCGCTCGCGAAGGCGCGCGCGACGCTGGTCGCCGCGAAGGCGCAATCCGATCGCTACAAGGTGCTGGTCGCGGCCAACGCGGTCAGCAAGCAGGATTACGACAACGCCGTGGCCGCCACGGACGAAGCGCAAGCCGACGTCGAAGCCGACGCCGCGAGCGTGGAAACCGCGAAGATCAACCTGAGCTACACGACCGTCTATTCGCCGATCACGGGCCGCATCGGCAAGTCGTCGGTGACGCCGGGCGCGTACGTGCAGTCGAGCGGCGCGACCGAACTCGCGACCGTGCAGCAGATGGATCCGGTGTACGTGGACCTGACGCAATCGAGCGTCGACGGTCTGAAGCTGCGCCGCGCCGCCGCCGACGGCAAGATCACGCTGACCGGCCCGCACGCCGCGAAGGTGCAACTGGTGCTCGAAGACGGCCAGCCCTATAAGGGCACGGGCCACCTCGAATTCTCCGACGTGACCGTCGATCAGACGACCGGCTCGGTCACCGTGCGTGCGACTTTCGACAATCCGCACGACGTGCTGCTGCCGGGCATGTACGTGCGCGCGCGCATCGACGAAGGCTTCAACGAGCAGGCCGTGCTGCTGCCCGAAGCCGCTGTGCAGCACGACCAGAAGGGCAACCCGACGGCGCTCGTCGTCAACGCGAAGGACCAGATCGAACTGCGCCAGCTCACCACGGGCGGCGTGACGGATAACAACTGGATCATCGAGAAGGGGCTCAACGTGGGCGATCGCGTGGTCGTGTCGGGCGGCATGAAGGTGCAGCCGGGCCAGACCGTGCATGCCGTCGATCAGGGCGCGACGCCGGTTTCGGCGACGGCCGCCGCCGCCGACGCCGCGGCTTCGGATTCGGCAGCGGCAGCGGCTTCGGCTTCGGCATCCTCGCCCGCAGCGGCGTCCGCTGGCGCAGTGTGAGGTGACGCGTTAAATGGCTCGATTTTTCATAGACAGGCCCATCTTCGCCTGGGTGATCGCGATCATCCTGATGATGGCGGGGGTGGCCTCCATCTTTTCCTTGCCGGTGGCGCAGTATCCGACCATCGCGCCGCCTTCCATCCAGATTAGCGCGAGCTACGCGGGCGCATCGGCCAAGACCGTCGAAGACACCGTGACGCAGGTGATCGAGCAGCAGATGAGCGGTCTCGACCATCTGCTGTACATGTCGTCGACGTCCGACGATTCGGGCGCGGCCACCATCACGCTGACCTTCGCGGCGGGCACCAATCCCGACATCGCGCAGGTGCAGGTGCAGAACAAGCTGCAACTCGCCACGCCGGTGCTGCCGACCGTCGTGCAGGAAGCGGGCATCAAGGTCACGAAGTCCAGCAACAGCTTCCTGATGGTGATGGCGTTCGTCTCGCAAGACGGCAGCATGGACCGCTACGACCTCTCGAACTACGTGGCGTCGCACATCGAGGATCCGCTGAGCCGCGTCGACGGCGTCGGCACGGTCACGCTGTTCGGCACGCAGTTCTCGATGCGCGTGTGGCTCAACGCCGACAAGCTCAACCAGTACGCGCTGACGCCGGTGGACGTGGAAACGGCCATCACGAACCAGAACGTGCAGGTGGCGGCCGGTTCGATCGGCGGCACGCCGTCCGTGAAGGGCCAGGCGATGCAGGCGACCATCACGGAAGCGTCCTTCCTTCGCACGCCCGAGGAGTTCGGCAACGTGCTGCTCAAGGTGAACCAGGATGGTTCGCAGGTGCGCCTGAAAGACGTGGCGCGCATCGAGCTGGGCGGCGAGAACTACAACTTCGACACCAAGTACAACGGCGCGCCCGCAGCGGGCTTCGGCATTCAGCTCGCGACCGGTGCGAACGCGCTGCAAACCGAGCAGCTGGTGCGCGCGAAGCTCGCGGAACTGTCGAAGAACTTCCCGCACGGCCTCATCGTGAAGTATCCGTACGACACCACGCCGTTCGTGCGTCTGTCGATCGAGGAAGTGGTCAAGACGCTGCTCGAAGGCATCGTGCTGGTGTTCCTCGTGATGTATCTGTTCCTGCAGAATCTGCGCGCCACGCTGATCCCGACGATCGCCGTGCCGGTGGTGCTGCTGGGCACGTTCGCGGTGATGTCGGCGGCGGGCTTCTCGATCAACACGCTCTCGATGTTCGGGCTCGTGCTCGCCATCGGTCTGCTGGTGGACGACGCGATCGTGGTGGTCGAAAACGTCGAGCGCGTGATGGCGGAAGAAGGTTTGCCGCCGAAGGAAGCCACGCGCAAGGCGATGGGCCAGATCACCGGCGCACTCGTCGGCGTGGCGCTCGTGCTCTCGGCCGTGTTCGTGCCGGTGGCGTTCTCGGGCGGCTCGGTCGGCGCGATCTATCGTCAGTTCTCGCTGACGATCGTGGCCGCGATGGTGCTCTCGGTGCTCTGCGCGCTGATTCTCACGCCCGCCTTGTGCGCGACCATCCTCAAGCCGATTCCGCAGGGCCATCACGAAGCGAAGACGGGTTTCTTCGGCTGGTTCAACCGCAACTTCGACAAGAGCCGCGACAAGTATCACAGCGGCGTGCAGCATGTGATCCGCCGTTCGTCGCGCTGGTTCGTGATCTATCTGGGCGTGATCGTCGCGGTGGGCTTCCTGTTCGTGCGTCTGCCGAAGTCGTTCCTGCCCGATGAAGATCAGGGCACGATGTACGTGCAGGTGCAGACGCCGGCGGGCTCGACCCAGGAAATCACGGCGCGCTCGCTCAAGGCGGTCACCGACTATCTGCTGACCGACGAGAAGAATATCGTCGAGTCGGTGTTCACGGTGAACGGCTTCAACTTCGCGGGCCGCGGCCAGAACTCCGGCATGGTGTTCGTGCAGATGAAGGACTTCGACAAGCGCCGCGCGTCGAACGAGAAGGTGCAGGCGCTGGTGGGCCGCGTGTTCGCGCACTTCGCGGGCGACAAGGACGCGATGATCATCCCGATCAATCCGCCGTCGATTCCCGAACTCGGCACCGCGTCGGGCTTCGACTTCGAACTGACCGACAACGCATCGCTCGGTCACGAGAAGCTGATGGCCGCGCGCAATCAGCTGCTCGGCATGGCGGCGAAGGATCCGTCGCTGGCGCTCGTGCGTCCGAACGGCCTGAACGATACGCCGCAGTACAAGGTCGATATCGATCGCGAGAAGGCTCAGGCGATGGGTGTCGCCGCCGCCGACATCGACGATACGTTCTCGATCGCGTGGGGCTCGAAGTACATCAACAACTTCCTCGACACCGACGGCCGGATCAAGCGCGTCTACGTGCAGGCCGACGGCCCGTTCCGCATGAACCCGGACGATCTGGGCAAGTGGTACGTGCGCGGCACGAGCGGCACGATGGTGCCGTTCACCTCGTTCGCCACGGGCAAGTGGACGTTCGGTTCGCCGAAGCTCGAACGCTACAACGGCATTTCGTCGCTCGAAATCCAGGGCCAGGCGGCGGCAGGCAAGTCGACCGGCCAGGCGATGAGCGCGATGGAGCAACTGGCGGCGAAACTGCCGGCGGGCATCGGCTATTCGTGGACGGGTCTGTCGTTCCAGGAACTGCAATCGGGCTCGCAGGCGCCGCTGCTCTACGCGATTTCGATCATCGTGGTGTTTCTGTGTCTCGCGGCGCTGTATGAAAGCTGGTCGATTCCGTTCGCGGTGATTCTGGTGGTGCCGCTTGGCGTGATCGGCGCACTGCTCGCGGTGACGCTACGCGGCCTCGAAAACGACGTGTTCTTCCAGGTGGGGCTGTTGACCACCGTGGGTCTGTCCGCGAAGAACGCCATTCTGATCGTCGAGTTCGCGCGCGAACTGCAGGAGCAGCAGGGCATGACCGCGGTGGCGGCGGCGATCGAAGCCGCGCGTCTGCGTCTGCGCCCGATCCTGATGACGTCGATGGCCTTCGTGCTCGGCGTGCTGCCGCTGTCGATCAGCAACGGCGCGGGCTCGGCGAGCCAGCACGCGATCGGCACCGGCGTGATCGGCGGCATGTTCACGGCCACGTTCCTCGCCATTTTCATGATTCCGATGTTCTATGTGGTCATTCGATCGAAATTCAGCCGCTCCGAAGACAACCCGCAGAGCGGCACCGATGCGGCCCACGGCACGCAGGAGAGCCACGATGAATAAGCTCTCGCTGACCGCGCTCGGCGTGGCGGCGGCGTTCCTGAGCGCCGCCTGCACGCTGGAGCCGCACTACACGCAACCCGCCGCGCCGGTGTCGGCGGCCTATCCCACGGGTCCGGCCTACGACAGCCAGCCGGGCGCCGACGCGCGCAGCGCGCAGGGTCATTCGGCCGCCGACATCGGCTGGCGCGACTTCTTCAAGGACCCGCGCCTGCAGAGGCTCATCGAGCTGGCGCTGCAGAACAACCGCGATCTGCGTGTCTCCGTGCTGAAGGTTGCGCAGGCGCGCGCGCAGTACCGCATCGAGCGCGCCAACCTGATGCCGACGGTCTCCGTGACCGGCACCGGCACGCGCACCCGCACGCCGGCCGACCTCTCGTACGTGGGCCGCGCGACGGTCGCGAGCGATTACGACGCGGCTGCGGGCGCGTCGTGGGAGCTCGACTTCTTCGGCAAGGTGCGCAGCCTCTCGAACGAGGCGCTGCACACCTATCTGTCGACGGCGCAGGCGCGCAAGGCGGCGGAGATCACGTTGGTCTCCGAAGTCGCCGATCAGTATCTGACGATGCTCGCCTACGACGACACGATGAAGGTCACGAAGCAGACGCTCGACGCCGCGCAGAAATCGTACGAGCTGACGAAGACGGAATTCGACACCGGCACCGGTTCGGAACTCGATCTGCGTGAAGCGGCGGGCGTGGTGCAGCAGGCGCATGCGAACTACGAGAGCGAAGTGCGTCTGCGCGCGCAGGCGGAAAACGCGCTCGTGTTGCTGGTGGGCGCGCCGTTGCCTGCCGATCTGCCCGAGGGTCTGCCGCTCGATTCGCAGGCGCTGCTCGCCGACATTCCGGCGGGCCTGCCCAGCGATCTGCTCACGCGTCGCCCCGACATTCTCGAAGCCGAGGAAACGCTCAAGGCCGCCAACGCCAACATCGGCGCGGCGCGTGCGGCGTTCTTTCCAAGCATCAGTTTGACGGGGCAGTTCGGTTACGCGAGCGCGAGCCTCGGCTCGCTGTTCAAGCCGGGCCAGCTTGCGTGGGATTTCGGGCCGACCATCACGATGCCCATTTTCGAAGGCGGCGCGAACAAGGCCAGCCTCGACGTGGCGAAGCTCGAAAAAGACGAGGACGTGGCGGCGTACGAGAAGGCGATTCAGACGGCGTTCCGCGAAGTGGCGGACGGGCTCGCCGCGCGCGGCACGTACGATACGCAGATCAGCGATCTGCGCGCGTACACCGAAAGCGAGCAGCGCCGTTACACGCTGTCCGATCTGCGTTATCGCAACGGCGTGGACAGCTACCTCTCGGTGCTGAGCGCGCAGACCGATCTGTATTCCGCGCAGCAATCGCTGATCAGCGCGAATCTGAGCCGACTCACGAATCTCGTGGATCTGTATCAGTATCTGGGCGGTGGCTGGATTGCGCAGACCGGCGACGCGCCGCGCAATGCCGACTCGGATCGCACGGCGATGGAAACGTCGAACGCGGCGTCTTCAGCGTCGGCGGCATCCGCGGCGACTGCGGTACGTTAACCCTCAGAAGCATCCGGGGCACGCAGGGCGTGCCGCCGCCAGGCGCCTGGCGACACGCCCACCTGCTTGAGGAACACGCGGCTCAGGTGACTCTGATCGGCGAAACCGCATTGCGCGGCGATCTCCGAGAGCGTCATGGCCGTGCGTTCGACGAGCCGGCGCGCCTGCTCGGTGCGCTGTTCGAGCAGCCACTGATGCGGCGTGCGTCCCGTCGATTTCGAAAACGCGCGGATGAAGTAGCCGCGCGACAGATTGCACTCGCGCGCGATGTCGGCAATCGACACGCCGTCGCGCGTGCGCTCCAGCAGCAGTTCTTTCGCACGAGCTTCGTTGAGCGCCGAGAGCGCGCCCTTGGCGCGTTCGTTCGTGGCGTTGAAGCCGCCATACTGGCGCGCGACGTGCGAGCCGATCGCCAGACCGACCTGCTCGATGAACACCGTGTTGATGTCGCCCGCGAGTTCCAGATTCGCGGCGAGCGCGCGGGCCAGATGGCCGAGCACCGCGTCCTTCTGGTGCGCGCCGCAGGTCAGGCCGCTGATGGCGGGCAAATTCTGCTCGTCGGCCAGCCGGTCGAGAAAAGGGCGTGACAATTCGACAAGCACGAAATCGAAATTGCCATACATATCCGCCTGATAATCTTCAGAAAAATCGCGGATATAGATCGAATCGGTATCGAAATGCCGGTCTAAAGCGCGTGCCCCCCGGAATATCTTCCGGCGATGGGCATTGCCTAATGAAATACCCGTCAAAAATCCGCGTTCGCTAGCCGGCATGGCAATGCGTTCGAGGTCCGGCTCCGCCATGCATTTGCGGTAGAACGCGATATCCCCGTTGTCGACATGGACATCGACTCGCAATTTACTGGCAACACAGCCCAGATTGTCTTTGGGCGCGGCCTTGACCGGCGCTGATATTGCTCGCGAAATCATGGACGGTGACCTCGTGCCGGATTCTCCGGATGAATTGAACGGCGCGGATCAAACACCGCTGTAACCGGTTCGACAGAATCGAGGTGACATTTATACCATCGGTCAGAAATAGCGGCAACGCGTGCCATGCCTTGTGCTTATCGACTGCAATGCGGCGTGAATGGCGCTTCCGGAATCGCTGAATGCCCGTCTGGCTGCGGATTGGACCCGATCCGGAAATGATTTGCACAATCGCCGGAGTCAGCAACTGCTGAAAATCGTCCGGCGCACTGGGCCCGGAATTCGACGCCCGGGCGGCTTCAAGCGGCTCCGGCGGCGCGTTGCGCCTCGCATGCCGCGAATTATTCTTCAAGACGGCTTTATTTCTAATCATTACACTTCGCCCCAGAAAATAGAGGGGGCAGTCGACGTTCAATGAGAGGAGGCGCGATATTGGGTTCGAAACCGGGCGGCAATGGCGTTTCGAATGACGGTGTTCAACCAGGTGCGTGTCGGGTCACGTGCGAGCACGCAAATATGTCCTGGAGATGACCATGATCCAAATTGGCACATTGCGGGTCAGTTTCGAGCAGCGCGAGATCCGTCGCGACGGACTCGTGATGCGCATTGGCGCGCGCGCGTTCGACGTGCTCGAAGTGCTGTATCGCGCGAACAATACGATGCTCTCGAAGGACGCGATCATGGACGCCGTGTGGCCCGGCGCGATCGTCGAGGAAAACCGCCTGCAGGTGCACGTGGCCGCGCTGCGCAAGCTGCTCGGCGCGGAACGCGACCTCATCAAGACCGTGGCGGGGCGCGGCTATGTGCTGGTCGTGCCGAACCAGTCGACGGCGTCGAACATGCCGAATGCGTCGAGCACGGCCGGTGCGGACGCAGGCGGTGCAGTGCGCGAGGCCGCGCCGCTGCCTTCGCTCGCGTCGCTGCGCGTCGTGCCGCTGATCGGCCGCGAAACCGAAATCGCACGCATCGTCGAGCAGTTCGAGCACGTGCCGGTGACCACGATCGTCGGCGCGGGCGGTATCGGCAAGACCTGTCTCGCGCGTCACGCCGCGCGCGAAATGCAGCGCCGCCAGGGCCGCGCCGTGTGCTTCGTCGAACTGAACAAGGCCAGTTCGCGCGAGACCGTGTTCGCCGCGCTCGCGGAGGCGCTCGATCTGCAAGGCGAGCCGGGCGTGTCGTGCGAGGACGCGATCTGCGAGGCTGTTGCAGCGTCGAATTGTCTGCTCGTGCTCGATAACGCCGAGCATGTGATCGATGTCGTGGCCGGTTTTGTCGATACCCTCGTTGCGCGCCATCATGGTGCGCGCCTGCTGGTGACGAGCCGCGAGCCGCTGCACATCTGGGCCGAATCCGTGCTGCGCCTCGAACCGCTCGCGGTGCCGGCCAACGGCGCATCCACCGAGGCGATCCTCGCGCATTCCGCGGTCGCGCTGTTTCTATGCCGCGCCCGCGCGCTCGCGCCCGACTGCGCGCGCGACGAGGCGAGCATCGCGCTCGTCGCCGAAATCTGCCGTCGCCTCGAAGGCCTGCCGCTCGCCATCGAACTGGCCGCCGCGCGCGTGGCCACGCTCGGCGTGGAAGGCGTGGCGTCGCGCCTCGACGACCGGCTCAATCTGCTGACGGGCGGATTGCGTTCGACCTTGCCGCGCCATCAGACCTTGCGCGCGACCTTCGAGTGGAGCTACATGCTGCTCGACGCCGCGTCGCGCATTCTGTTTCGCCGCTCAGGCTGCTTCGCGGGCGCGTTCACCTTCGAGGCGGTCTGCGCGGTGACGGCCGAGCCCGGCATGTCGATCGCGGTGATCGTGTCGAGTCTTTCCGAACTCGCGACCAAATCGCTGCTGAATGTGGAGTTTCGCGGCGCGATCGCGGTCTACCGGCTGACCGAAAGCACGCGCGCCTATGCGCTCGAAAAGCTGCGCGACGAAGGCGAATCGCAGATCATCGCCACGCGCCACGTGCGCTATATGCGCAAGCGCATCGAGGAGAGCGGGCCGTTCGTCGCGCAGACGGAGCACGAGGGCGCCGATGTGAGCACGCGTCTCTCGCTCGACGACGCGCGCAGCGCCTACGACTGGGCCTTCTCCGACGACGGCGACAAGGTGCTCGGCGTCGCGCTCGCGGGGGCGCTCGTCGGCACCTTGCTCAGCGCCTCGCGCGTGCAGGAATGCTGCCAGCGCGCACAACGCGCGCTCGCGGTGCTCGACACGCTACCCGCGGGCTCCGTCGATGTCGTCTGCGAAATGAAGCTGTGCGCCGCCTACGCGACCTCGCTGCTGCACGTGGGCGATGACATGGGCCGCGCCGTCGCGCTGTGGGAACGCGTGCTGCGTCTTGCGCGCGCCGCCGACGACGCCGAATTTGCCGCCGACGCGCTCTGGGGTCTCTGGAACACCATGCAATCGAGCGGCGACATTCACACGTCGCTGCGTTACGCCACGCGTTTTCAGCACGCGAGCGCCGCTTGCGATTCGCCGTGGCGCCGCTGGCTGGCCGAACAGACACTCGCTATTTCGCTGCACTGTTGCGGCGAACACGACCAGGCGCGCGAACGGCTCGAACGCACGGTCGAAGCCTTCACGACGCTCGGCGCCACGGCGCCGTCGCGCGGCTGGCTCACGGTGTATCCGCTGATCTACGCGCGCGGCACACTCGCGCGCATCGCGCTGCTGCAATGCCAGCCCGCGAAAGCGATGCAGCTCGTGGAAAGCACGCTCGATCTGATTCACGGCGATGCACTGGAGCCCTCGCTGAGTCACGTGCTGGCCTGCGTGGCCGTGCCGATCGCGCTCGATTGCGGCGAGCGGCAGTTGGCCGCCAACTATCTGGCGCTGCTGCGCTCGCAGTCGGCCAGCCATCGGCTGGAGATCTGGCTCGACTACACCGAGTGTCTGGCGGCGAAGCGCGACATGCTCGCGGGTCATGCGGACGTCGCGCTCGAACGGCTGGAAAACGCGTTGCCGCGGCTTGCGTCGCGTGGTTTCCGGCGCGTGGTCACGCCGTTCGTCGTGCTACACGCGCAGACGCTCGCGCACGCGGGTCGTTTCGAGGAAGCGCGCACGCGGCTCGACGAAGCGCTTGCGAGTGCGCGGGCGAATGGCGAGCGTTACTTCGCGCCCGAGTTGCAGCGCGCGCGCGGCTGGCTGGAATTGCGGCGCGCGGCGCAGCGCGGCACGCCGCCGGACGACGTGGCGCGGCGCGAGGAAGCGGGGCGGCGTCTGCTCGACGAGGCGATCTCGATGGCGCGTGCCGACGGCGCGCCGCTGTGGGCCTTGCGCGCCACGCTCGATCTCGCGACGTACGAATTCGACAAGGGCGAGACGGCGCGCGCGACAGCGTTGATCGACGGTCTGGAGGATTCGGCGTGGGATCGCACGTCGAATGCGCCTGATTTTCAGCGCCTTGCCGCGCTCAGGAAGACGCTGCAATCGGCACGCACGCAGCGCACAGAGCGGCTTGCGCCGCAGTGAACGCCGCGCGCGCGGCGCGGGGGTTCTGCAAGGCAACTAGCGCTGGGCCGCCGCGTGCGGCTTGCCGATCAGCAGGAAATGCACGCATGCGATGAGCGGAAACACCAATGCCACGCACGCGACCAGCGTCCAGCCACCGCGTTCGTACAAGGGGCCCGCAAGCGCGGAACCGAACGCGCCGCCCACGAAAATGCTCGTCATATAGAGCGCATTGAGGCGATTGCGGCTCGCCGCGTGCAGCGCATAGATCTCGCGCTGGCCGAGCACCATGTTCATCTGCGCGGCAAAGTCGAGCGCGACGCCCGTCACCACGAGCCCGAACACGCCGAACGCCGGATGCACGAGCGCGGGCAGGAACGACAGCGTGCCGACGATCAGCGCCACCACGGTCGCGCGCACGGAATGCCCGGCGTCGGCGAGTCGTCCCGAGACGGGCGCCGAGGTCGCACCAATCGCACCGACGAGCGCGAACAGCGCGATGGCGGTCTGCGAGAGGCCGTAGTGGCGTGTGAGTTCGATCGGCACGGCGGTCCAGAACAGACTGAACGAGGCGAACATCAGCGCCTGATAGAGCGCACGATGACGCAGCACCGGCAGCGTGCGCACGAGCGTGATCAGCGAGCCGAGCAGGGCGAAGTACGTCGCGCGATGCTCGGGTTGACGGCGCGGAATCGTCAGCGCGAGCACGGCGGTCACGAGCGTCATCAGCATGGCCGCGCCTGCGAACACGGTGCGCCAGCCGAAGTGATCGGCGAGCACGCTCGACAGCGGCCGTGACAGCAGGATGCCGAGCAGCAAGCCGCCCATGATCGTGCCGACGACGCGTCCGCGCGCATGATCGGGCGCGAGATGCGCGGCGAGCGGAATCAGGATCTGCACGGCCACCGAACTGAATCCGATCAGCAGCGAGATCGCCAGAAACACGCTCGCCGACTGCGCGAGCGAGGCCGCGATGAGACTCGCGATCGACACCAGCGCGGTCACGATCATCAGGCGGCGGTTTTCGAGCAGATCGCCGAGCGGCACGATGAAGAACAGGCCGAGCGCATAGCCGATCTGCGTGAGCGAGACGATCAGGCTCGCGGCGCCGCCCGTCATGTGCAGCGACGGCGCGATCAGTTCGATGATCGGCTGCGCGTAATAGAGATTCGCGACGATCGCGCCGCAACTGAATGCGAACAGCGCGATGAGTCCCTGAGTGAGGTGCACGGCGTGCGGCGTGCCGCCGTGCATGCGCGAAGGCGTGGACATGGGCGTTCCTTGAACGATGAATCGGTGCGACGAGCATAGGCGCGCCGTCGCGGCGGCGGAATGGGGCGGCGGCGCAATCCCGCGTTGCGTGGCGCGCAACGGCTTCGCGTCGTCAGCGCTCATGGTCGTTTCAGCGCTGGCATAATGCCCGCCATGGACAAGCTACTCGCCTTGAAGACCCTGCTCGAAGTGGCCGACGCCGCCGGTTTCGCCAAGGCGGCGCAACGTCTCGGCGTGGCGACCTCGTCGGTCACGCGTTTGATGGATGCGCTCGAACAGGACGTCGGCGCGGTGCTGCTCACGCGCACGCCGCGCCGTGTCAGCCTGACCGATGCGGGCGCGGCCTATGTCGAGCAGGTCGCCAAAGTGCTCGACGATCTCGCGGAAGCCGACGAAAGCGTGCTCGACAGCGGCGCGGAACCGGCGGGCATGCTGCGCATCGCGGTGCCGTCCACCTATAACCGCGTGGTGCTCGCGCCGCATCTGGCCGCGTTTCTCAGCGAACATCCGCGCATGGCGCTCGACGTGGTGGCCGCCGACCGCTATGTCGATCTCGCGCTGGAGCGCATCGATCTGGCGGTGCGCATCGGCGTGCCCGAAGCGAATCCGCAACTCGTCGTGAAGACGCTCGCCGATAACGCGCGGATCGTGGTGGCGAGCGCCGCCTATATCAAGCGCGAAGGCATGCCGGACGCGCCCGCCGATCTCGCCGGGCGCGACTGTCTGCGCGTGAATTATGGCGGCGGCTATCGCGCGCGCCAGGTCTGGACCTTCACGCAAGGCGAGACGCAGGAGGCGGTGAACGTGCGCGGCCGCCTCGTCTCGGACAGCATCGACATGCTGCTCGCCGCCGTGCACGCGGGGCACGGTTTCGCGCTGTTGCCCGCATGGCTCGTGCACGACGCGCTCGCGTCCGGTCAGCTCGTGCGCGCGTTCGAAGGCTGGCACGTGAGTCCGCAAGGCGGCGATGTGGTCGTGCACGCCGCATATCTGCCGAATCGGCGTCATTCGACCAAAGTACGCGCGCTGCTGCGTTTTCTCGAAGCGCGTCTGAACCCGCGCTGATCCGCTCGCGCTCGCGCGCACGATCGTTCAGGCGTTCATTTCCTTCTTCCCTTCGACGATGCATCGCGGCCTCGCCCCGGCCGCCGATGCCGCTCGCCCGTTGCCCGCGATCGAGTCAATCCGCATCTGAATTCAGGACTTTTCAGATCGCGCCAAGGACTTTGCAGGACCGTCTCCGTAATCTGCGCTCACGCATGCGGCGTCAACTTCATGACTTCTCGCCCGCCGCATTGCGCCTGATTCACACGCGCAACCTCATCGCCGCTGCACACGCAGCGATGCAACGACGGAGATCCAGCATGAACACGCAGCAAATCGACACGACCATTCCCTCGGCCTCGCGTCGCCGGATGCTTTCGGCCAGCGCGGGCATGGCCGGCGCCATGGCCGCCATGTCGAGCCTGTCCGCGAACGCGGCGACGACGGCAGGCGCCGCGCCCCACGCGCACGGCACCGGCCACCATCACGGCGGCAGCTACGTGAGCGCGAAGGACGGCACGCAGATCTACTTCAAGGACTGGGGCACGGGCACGCCGGTGGTGTTCTCGCACGGCTGGCCGCTGTGCGCCGACGCGTGGGACGCGCAGATGCTGTTCCTCGTGAACCAGGGCTATCGCGTGATCGCGCACGACCGCCGTGGTCATGGCCGCTCGGGTCAGCCGTCCGAGGGCAACGACATGGACACCTACGCCGACGACCTCGCCGCCGTGCTCGACGCACTCGACGTGAAGGGCGCGATGCTCGTGGGTCATTCGACGGGCGGCGGCGAAGTCGCGCATTACATCGGCCGTCACGGCGAAAAGCGCGTGGCGAAGGCGGTGCTGATCGGCGCGGTGCCGCCGCAAATGGTCAAGTCGCCGACCAACCCGAACGGCCTGCCGATGCAGGTGTTCGACAACATCCGCGCGGGCGTGGCCGCGAACCGCTCGCAGTTCTATCTGGATCTGGCGCAGCCGTTCTACGGCTTCAACCGTCCGAACGCGAAGGTCTCGCAAGGTCTCGTTCAGGAATTCTGGCGTCAGGGCATGGCTGGTTCGATCAAAGGCCAGTACGAGTGCATCAAGCAGTTCTCGGAAGTCGATTACACCGACGACCTGAAGAAGATCAGCGTGCCGACGCTGATCCTGCACGGCGACGACGACCAGATCGTGCCGATCGACGATTCGGCGAAGCTGTCGGCCAGGATCGTCAAGAACGCCACGCTGAAGATCTACGAAGGCGCACCGCACGGCATGTGCAGCACGCACGTCGACAAGGTCAACGCGGATCTGCTCGCCTTCCTGAAATCGTAAGCGATCCTGATCGAATTCAGGATATTTCAGCGCAACGACAAGGACGCGGCGACGCGCGAGCCCTAATCTCAACGTCGCCGACCCAACCTTTAAACGGAGCCTCTCATGGCAAAAGAACTGTTGACCCCCGACACCTGCGCACTCGCGCTGATCGACCACCAGCCGCAGATGTTCTTCGGCACGCACTCGCACGAGCGCACCACGGTGCTGCACAACGTGCAGATTCTCGCGAAGGCCGCGAAGCTCTTCAAGGTGCCGACGGTCCTCACGACCATCGCCGCCGACTCGTTCAGTGGCCATCTGCTGCCGGAAGTGCAGGCGGTGTTTCCGCAGCAAAAGCCCATCGACCGCACGTCGATGAATTCGTGGGAAGACGCGGGCTTCCGTGAAGCGATCAAGGCCACGGGCCGCAAGAAGATCGTGATCGCCGGCCTGTGGACCGAAGTCTGCGTGACCTTCCCGACGATCCAGATGCTCAACGAAGGCTTCGAGATCTACGTGCCGACCGACGCATGCGGCGACATCACGGAAGAAGCGCACGAGCGCGCCGTGCAGCGCATCGTCCAGGCAGGCGCGGTGCCGATGAACTCGCTGCAGTTCATGTGCGAACTGCAACGCGACTGGGCGCGCGGCGAGACCTACGAAGGCTGCATGGACATCTTCAAGGCGCACAGCGCGTACGGCATCGGCGTGCGTTACGCCAAGCAGATCCTCGGCGAGCACGCGAGCGAGGCGGGCTGAAGCTGAAGGGCTCGCGTTGTCGCGAGCCTCGCAGAACGACGCGCGCGAAGCCGCCTGAAAAAACCTGAAGGCCGGTTTCGCGCGCAGCAGCAAATACATCAACCGCATCGAGAACACAGGAGGGCGTCGATGAGCGCACCCGATCAACCTGCCCGCGTCGCCGACCTGGTGATCTACAACGGCAAGATTGCCACCCAGGACGAGCGCCGCTCGTTCGTCACCGCACTGGCCGTGTCGAACGGCAAGGTCGTGGCGTCCGGCAACGAGCGCGACGTCATGCAATGGGCGCGCGACGACGCCCGCCGCATCGACCTGAACGGCCGCACCGTGATTCCGGGTCTCAACGACTCGCACCTGCACGTGATTCGCGGCGGTCTGAACTTCAATATGGAATTGCGCTGGGACGGCGTGCCGTCGCTGGCCGACGCGCTCGCCATGCTGCGCGAGCAGGTCGCGCGCACGCCCGCGCCGCAATGGGTGCGCGTGGTGGGCGGCTGGAACGAATTCCAGTTCGCCGAGAAGCGCGGCCCGACGCTCGAAGAGATCAACGCGATCGCGCCCGACACGCCGGTCTTCATCCTGCACCTGTACGACAGCGCGCTGCTCAACGCGGCGGCGCTGCGCGCCGTGGGTTACGACCGCGACACGCCCAATCCGCCGGGCGGCGAGATTCAGCGCGACCGGCGCGGCAACCCGACGGGCATGCTGATCGCGCGTCCGAACGCGGGCCTGCTCTACGCCACGCTGGCGAAGGGCCCGAAGCTCGCGCTCGACGACCAGATGAATTCCTCGCGCCAGTTCATGCGCGAACTGAACCGGCTCGGCGTGACGAGCGCCATCGACGCGGGCGGCGGTTATCAGGCCTATCCCGACGATTACGCCGTCATCATGGAGCTGGCCAGGCGCGATCAGCTGAGCATCCGCATCGCGTACAACCTGTTCACGCAGAACGCGAAGCGCGAGGTGGAAGACTTCGCGAAGTGGGTCAAGGCCACGCGTCCCGGCGACGGCGACGACTTCCTCAAGGTCAACGGCGCGGGCGAAATGCTGGTGTTTTCGGCCGCCGACTTCGAAGACTTCCTCGAACCGCGCCCGGACCTGCCCGAAGGCATGGAGAAAGAACTCGAAGACGTCGTGCGCCTGCTGGTGCAAAACCGCTGGCCGTGGCGTCTGCACGCGACCTACGACGAATCGATCGACCGCTTCCTGAACGTGTTCGAGCGCGTCAACGCCGACACGCCGTTCAACGGTCTGCGCTGGTTCTTCGACCACTGCGAAACGATTTCCGAGCGCAATATCGAGCGTATCGCGGCGCTGGGCGGCGGCATTGCCGTGCAGCATCGGATGGCGTTTCAGGGCGAATATTTCATCGCGCGTTACGGCGCCGAAGCCGCCGCGCAAACGCCGCCGGTGCGCAAGATGCTCGAAGCGGGCCTGCCCGTGGGCGCGGGCACCGACGCCACGCGCGTCGCGAGCTACAACCCGTTCGTGTCGCTCTACTGGCTGGCCTCCGGTCGCACCGTGGGCGGCACGCCGATGTACGCGCAGCGCGACCGTCTCGACCGCATGGAAGCACTGCGTCGCTACACGGTGGGCAGCGCGTGGTTCTCGAACGACGAGACGAAGAAGGGCGCGCTCGTACCGGGCCAGTACGCCGACTTCGCCGTGCTCAGCGACGACTTCTTCACGGTCGAGGAAGAAGCGATCAAGCATCTGACCTCGGTGCTGACCGTGGTGAATGGCCGCGTGGTGTATGCCGATGCGGAGTTCGACACGCTCGCGCCGCCCGCGTTGCCGGTCAGCCCGTCGTGGTCGCCGGTTGCGGAGTTCGGCGGTTATGCGCGCTATCGGCCGGTGGTGTCGAATTCGGCGGCGAATGCGGCATCGCTTGCGCAATCGTGCAGCGACGCCTGCGTGAACCTGTGCGGCGTGCACCAGCACGCACACGGCCGCGCGTGGCGCAGCAACGCGCCGGTTTCGGACCAGAACGGTTTCTGGGGCGCGCTCGGCTGTAGCTGCTTCGCGTTCTGATCGGGGAGCGCGCCATCATGAAACGCATCGACACTACCGACGCCGCGCTGCTGTTCCTGCGCGTGGCCGCGAGTCTGCTCGTGCTGTTCGTGCACGGTCTGCCGAAGGCGCTGCACGTGCACGCACAACTGGGCGCGATCGAAGATCCGCTGCATCTGGGCAGTGGTTTTACGCTTGGATTCGCAATCTTCGCCGAAGTCGTCTGTCCGGTGCTGATGATCCTCGGCATCTACACGCGGCTCGCCGCGCTGCCGATTCTCGTCGTCACGGTGGTCGCGCTCGGCCTCGTGCATCCGGACTGGACGCTCGAACAAGGCCAGTTCGCATGGATGCTGCTGATCCTGTTCGGCACCGTGGCGATCGGCGGACCGGGCCGTTACCGGCTTGGCGCACCGCTCGCCGCGCAGACGCATCGCGCTTGACCGGCGGCGCGCGTCATCGACGTCACTCACAACAACGCACAGGAAAACGGGGCATGGGAACAGCGTCATGGAGGGCAGGCGGAGAGGTGGCGGGCGTACGCATTCCGTGCACGCCGGTCGCGATCGCCGCGGCGGAGAGCGCGCACGCGGCGCTGCCGCCGGTGCTGCTCGGCCATGCGAGCCGCGTGTTCGTGTTCGCGGCGCTCAACGCGCGGCGCGGCGGCGTGGCTTGCGACGAGGGCACGCTCTACGTGAGTTCGATGTACGCGAACATGGGTTTGAGCGCCGCCTACGCGCATTCGACGGCGCGCTACGAACTCGACAGCGCCGACGCGGCGCGCCGCCTGTTGCATCACTATGGCGCGAGCGCGCGCGATCAGGACGAGGCATGGCTCGCGATCGCGCTGCACACCACGCCGGGCGTGTCCGCGCGCGTGTCGCCGCTCGCGGACATGCTCGCGGCCGCGGTGCGCACGGACCTCGTCGCTGCGCAGTTCGACGATTACACGGGCGGCGAGCGCTCGGGCGTGCTGGCCGCGTATCCGCGCGGCAAGGGCTTCGAGGAGGAGATCATCGGCGCGATTGGACGCGGCGTCGCGCACCGGCCGCACACGACCTTCGGCACCGCGAGCGCGGACGTGCTCGACCGCGTCGATCCGGACTATTGCCGCGTGAATTTTTGCGGACAGATTCTGGGCTCGCGCTGGCAGGGCGCGCAGGCAGCCGATGGCAGGACGCCTCCGCATTCCCGCGCGGCGCCTCGCGCCTGACGCGGTCCGCTACAGCAGCACAGCAAGGAGAAGCAGACATGTCATACCTGATTTCGCTGGGAGCGGGCCTCGTGGTCGGCTTCCTCTATTACTTCTCGCGGGTGCAGTCGCCCGCGCCGCCGCTGATCGCGCTCGTGGGCCTGCTGGGCATCGTGATCGGCGAGCATGCGATTCCGTTCGTGCAGGCGCAGTTGAAGCCGCCCGTGGCGCAGTCACAGACGCAGACCGCGCCGCAGGAAGTCAACCCGACCACCACCGTCGCCGCGGCGCAACCGTCATGCAGCAACGAGCCTTGAGTCCCGCCGCCATGCTCGCGCCGTTGCGCGGCGAAAACGTGGCGCTCGCGTTCGTCGCGGGCTATGTCGATACGCTCGGCTTCGTCGCGCTGTTCGGACTGTTTACGGCGCACGTCACGGGCAATTTCATTCTGATCGGCTCGGGCCTCGCGGGCGCGGGCAGCGGGCTGCTGATCAAGTGGCTCGCGTTTCCGGCCTTTATCGCGGGCATCGTGGCGGCGCGCGTGCTCGACAACGCGCTGCGCGATTCCGCGCACGGCACCCGCGCCGGCGGCCTGTACGCCTTGCAGATCGCATTGCTCGCCGCGTTCATGATCGCGGGCGTGCTGGCCGCGCCGATCACGAATGCCGATGCGCCGCTCACGATCGCCTGCGGCCTGCTCGGCGCGGCGGGGATGGGCGTGCAGAACGCGCATGCGCGGCTCGCGTCGCGCAGCGTGGTCGCCAATACGGTCATGACCGGCAACGTCACGCAAGCCGTGATCGACGTGTTCGATCTGCTGTTTCCGGGCCGCACGCACGTGGACCCCGCCGACACGCGCGAGCGGCTCGCCCGCACGCTGCCGCCGGTGCTCGCGTTCGCGCTGGGCGCGGGCGGCGGCGCGCTGGGCTGGCTGACGGCTTCGTTCTGGGCGCTGGTCGTGCCGCTCGCGTTGTTGGCGATGCTGGCCGCGTCGGCGTGGCGCGAGGAACCGGCCGGATCCGCCGCTTGATTTTCAACGTTTCATCGTTTCGATTTTTCATCAGGAGCATTACGTGAATCTTTCCGCCTTTCAACGACCCGTGCGCGCGCTCGTCGTCGCGCTTGCGGCGCTTGGCGTCATGCTGCCCGCGTCGAGCGCCTTCGCCGACGACGCGCAATATCCGCAATCCGCGCAAGCGAAGCAATCGGCGCAATTGCCGGTGGTTTCGGTCGGTCCGCAATACGACACGACGCACGTCTACGTCGCCAACGACGACATCGACGCGTTCGTGAACAGCTTCCTCGCGACCTTCGGCGGCAAGGCTTCGCCGCGCGCCGTCTTCACGGTCACGCCGACGCCGAGCAAGACCGCCTCGCAATACGTGCAGACGCCGGTGGGCATGCTCTCGGTGTTCGCGTTCCAGACGCCTGTGCCGTACCCGTTCGGCAACGAACGCACCGGCTATCTGGTCACCGATATCGACACGGCCGTGCGCGCCGCGCGTGCAGCGGGCGCCGACGTGCTGGTCGAATCGTTCGACGATCCGATCGGCAAGGACGCCATCATTCAATGGCCGGGCGGCCTGACGATGCAACTCTATTGGCACACGAAGGCGCCGTCGTACGCGCCGCTCGCGTACGTGCCGGACAACCGCGTCTATGTTTCGAAGTACGAGGCGCAGAATTTCATCAAGCGTTTCCTGCGCTTCTCGCACGGCAAGATCGTCTCCGACAACCACCACGCGGACGGCGCCGAGATCGGCAAGCCGGGCGAAACGATCCGTCGCGTGCGCCTGCAATCGGGCTTCGGCAACATGCTCGTGTTCGTGACCGACGGCAAGCTGCCGTTCCCGTACGGCCGCGAAACGACCGGCTACGACGTGCCCGATCTGGATGCCACGCTCGCCAAGGCGCAGGCGGCCGGCGTGAAGGTGCTGGTGCCCGTCGCGCAGAACGTGGAAGGGCGCACGGCGATGGTCGAGTTCCCCGGCGGCTACGTGGCCGAACTGCATCAGCGCGCGAAGTAAGCAGCATGCTCACGAGCAAGCGATCGCGCCGCCAGGCGCAGGGATGGCGGCGCGCGGCGCTCGCGGGCGCCGCGTTCGCCGGGTTGCAGGCGGGCGCGGCGAATGCGGCGGATGCGCAAGCGGATGCGGCTTCGACTGCGCCCGCTGCGGCGGCGGCTTCAACGTCGGCATCGGCGGCCTGCAACGCGCAGCGTCCGGTTCCGTCGTTCAACCGCTGGCAGGAAGACTGGAGCGCGCTCGCGAATCCGTGCGTGCCGCGCAAGCCGCTCGATGCGCTCAAGTACCTGCCGCTGTCGAGCGACCCGTCGTGGTATCTCTCGCTCGGCGCGAATCTGCGTGAGCGCTTCGAACTGAACAACACGCCGCTGTTCGGCCTCGGCGCGAACAAGCCCGACAGCTGGCTGATCCAGCGCGTCGAAGTACACGCCGATGCGCATTTCGGCGAGCACGTCCAGGCGTTCTTTCAACTCGAGGACGCGCGTCCGTACGGCAAGGACTCGGTCACGCCCGTCGACAAAAATCCGCTCGATATCGAGCAGGCGTTTGTCGCGTTCGTCTACGGCGTGGGCGGCGGCACCTTCAAGGCGCGCGTGGGGCGTCAGGAAATGGCGTTCGACTTGCAGCGTTTCGTGTCCGTGCGCGACGGCCCGAACGTGCGCCAGGCCTTCGACGCGCTCTGGGCCGACTACGAGATCGGCAAGTGGCGCTTCATTGGCTATCTCACGCAGCCGGTGCAGTATCGCGACAACTCGGATTTCGACGATGTCTCCAACGGCCATCTGACCTTCGACGGCGTGCGCGTCGAGCGTGCGAGCGTCGGTCCCGGCGATCTCTCGGCGTACTGGTCGCGCTACGAGCGCGATAACGCGCGTTTCATCGACGCGAGCGGCAACGAGCGGCGCGATGTGTTCGACGCGCGCTACGCGGGCAAATCCGCGCCCTTCGACTGGGACGTGGAAACGATGTTCCAGACCGGCCACGTGGGCGCGGACACCGTGAGCGCGTGGGCGTTCGGCGCGCTCGGCGGCTACACGCTCGCTTCGCTGCCGGGCACGCCGCGCGCGGGCTTGCAGATCGACGGCGCATCCGGCGATCACCATCCCGGCGACGGCCGCGTGGGCACCTTCAATCCGCTGTTTCCGAACGGCTATTACTTCACGCTCGCGGGCTACACCGGCTATAGCAACCTGATCCACGTAAAGCCTTCGCTGACGTTCAAGATCACGCCGAAGCTCACGCTGCTGACCGCGCTCGGTTTTCAGTGGCGCGAAACGACTGCCGACGCCGTTTACGGCCAGGGCATGGCGACGGTGCCGGGCACGGCGGGCAAGGGCAATCGCTACACGGGCATGTATGCGCAGGTGCGCGCCGACTGGATCGTCAACGACAACGTGGCGCTCGCGCTCGAAGCCGTGCACTTCAACGTGGGCAGCTCGATCCGCGCGTTGGGCGCGCGCAATGCCGATTATGTGGGCGTCGAAGCGAAGCTCGGCTGGTGAAGTCCGCCGGGCAAAGATTCGACGATGAGGACGCTGAGCGTCATGAAGACAGGGGAACGATATGGTCACGCAGACGCATAGTCTCGAAGTCGCGCGGCTGTCCGCCGCCGCGCGCGCCAACGCCGACGACGCGCGCGTCTGGCGCTGGTACGCCGATCTGATGGAAGACGACCGCGTGCGCTGCACGCGCACGCGTCACGGCTGGCAGATCACGGTCGACAACCGCTGCACGGTCGAGGACGAATCGTTCGATTGCGCCGTGCGCCGCGCGGAGCAGGCGTGGAGCGGCATCGCGCAGACGCAGGTGAAACTGCACCGCCGCCGCAAGAGCGCGCCGAAGACGGACGCGATCGTGTTGCCGCAGTTCTGGTGACGCGGTTTCGTTGACGTGCCAGGCGTCAACGCGCGGCGCCCGCGTCGCCCGCGTCGCGTAGCATGCGCCCGAACGCGTCGATGATCCGCTCCACGTAGCGGTTCTTGTGCGCGAACGGGCCATGCGGCGTTTCGCGGTGCGCGAGCATGGTCGCGTTCGCTTCGAATACGAGCACGCGGCCATCGGCCGTGAGCGTGAAGTCGACGCCACCGTAAGCAAGCCCGAGCCGCGCGCCGATGGCGCGAATCGCTTCGTGCGCGCGCGTGCCGAGCGCCGCGCGCGGATCGGCCAGAAAGTGCTGTTCCTCGTTGAGCTTCCACGGGCTCCCCGCCATATCGGCGGAAAAGTAGTGGACCATCCAGTGACGCGAAATCGCGAGATGGTACGGATGCGGCTCGCCCGCGACAAACAGCGTGCGGTATTTGCGGTAATGCCCATCGGCGGCGCGGAAATCGTGAAAGGCCGTGAGATAGCACGGCGCATCGAGATCGGCGAGCGCGCGCCACAACGATTCGAGCGAGGCGTGCAGCGTCACGCCTTCGCCGCCGTGCGCGGCGAGCGGGCGCAGCAGGAGCGGCAGCGTCAGTTGCGACTGCGCGAGCTGCGCCGCGAGCGCGGCTTCGTTTGACGGACGTGCGTCCAGACGCACGCAGCGCGGCACGATCACATCGGGCACGCCGTCGAGTAATTCCCCCAGCCGATGACGATGCGTGCGCGCAATCGCGTCCGGCGCATTGAGCAGCGGCCGTTCGCGACGCGCCGCGAAATCCGCGAAACGCGCGAGGCGAGCGGCGAGCGGCGCGGCCACATCGGCGTCGCCGATACCATTGAACACCACGTCATGCGGCGGCAACTGCGCGTCTTCGGCGTCGCCGGCGCAATCGATCGCGTAGCGGATGCGCGTGGTCGTTTGCGCATCGAGCAGCGCGTCGATCGGCACGTTGCCGGTGCCGTGACCCACGCCGAGTATCAGCACGCGCAGCGTTTCCGTGCCGAGCGCCCGATCGACGAAGACGCGTTGCAGACGGTACGCGCGTTCGCGATGCACGCGCGCTTCATCGGCGAGCCCTTCGCGGTCGAGCGTCGCGGCCAGATTCTGATGCGCGATGGCGAGCGCCGGATCGATCTCCAGCGCGAGCCGATACCAGCGGATCGCTTCCTTGCGCCGTCCGTTCATCGCGTAGACGGTCGCGATGTTGTAGAGCACGAGCGCGTGCTGCGGGGTGGGCTGCAGGGTGGGCTGATGCGTGGAATGATCGCCGTGCGTCGCGCCGAGCATGCCGAACGCGGCGAGCGCCAGTTCGTGCGCGGCGCTGCCCGCCACGTCGTGAGCCGCGCGCAGGGCCGCGAGCATGCGCGTATGCAAGCCGAGATCGAGCGGCGCGGCGTCGAGCGCTCGCGACATTGTTTCAATCGAATCCGCTTCGATCGAATCCACTTCCGTTGCCACGAGTGTGTCAGCCATGACGTGCTCCGAATTCGCGCAGCGCGTCGCACAGCGTCTCGACGGCTTCGAGCGTGACCGCGTTATAGAGCGACGCGCGCAGCCCGCCGATCGAGCGATGTCCTTCGAGTCCCACCATGCCGCGCTCGTCCGCGAAGTCGAGGAACGCGCGGTCGAGACGCGCGTCGCGGAACGTGAAGGCCGCGTTCATCTGCGAGCGCCACGGCTTGAGCGCATGCACATCGACGGCATCGCGCATCGCGTCGAGCGTGTCGTAAAGACGCGTCGATTTCGTTGCGTTGATGCGCTGCATCGCGTCGAGTCCGCCGATCGTGTCGCGAAGCCAGCGCGTGACCAGCGTGAGCACGTAGATCGCGAAGACGGGCGGCGTGTTGTAGTTCGAGCGATGCGCGATCTGCGTGCGCAGGTCGAGAATCTGCGGCAGGCCCTCGGGAATGCGCTCGAGCAATGCGCGGTCGATCATGGCGACGGTTACGCCCGCCGGGCCGAGATTCTTTTGCGCGTGCGCGTAGATCATGCCGTAGCGTCCCGTGTCGAACGGACGCGACAGAAAGTCCGACGACATATCGGCGATCAGCGGCACACGCGGCGTCGTGTCGGGCGCGGCGAATTGCAGCCCCTCGACGGTTTCGTTCGACACGTAATGCAGATACGCGGCGCTCGGCGCGACGGCGAGCCGATCGAGCGACGGCAACTCGCGAAAGCCGGACGGCGCGCCGTCCCACACTACGCGGCACGGGCCCACGCGTTGGGCTTCGGCGCTCGCGCGGCTGCTCCAGTAACCGGAGTTGACGTAATCGGGCGCAGCGAAGGCGCGCGTGGCGAAGTTCAGCGGAATCGTCGCGAACAACAGGCTGCTGCCGCCTTGCAGAAACGACACCGCGAAACGCTCGGGCAAACCGAGCAGGGCGCGCAGATTGCGCTCGGCTTCGTCGACGATCTGCTCGAACCAGTCCGAGCGATGACTCATGCCGAGCACGGACAGCCCCGTTTCCGGCAGCGCGGCGATGGCGGTTTGCGTGGCGTCGAGTACGGCGGCCGGCAACGCGCCGGGACCGCCGGAAAAATTGAGAGCGTTGGACTTCATCGGGCGTGTGAGCGTCTGTGCGGCGGCGCGCCGAAGCGTGGATCCGCGGAGTCGCGAATACGCGCGTCAGACGCCAGTTTCAGTGACGCTCAAGACTAACAAGCCCGAAGGTGCGATGAGGAGCGGAGCAAAGGGGCAAACGCGCGCCAATTTCGCGGATGCAGATTTCCGTATGCTTTCAGCAATATTAAGGAATGTAAGCGGCGGATTTCAGGCACCGTCATGCACGTCCTGGCACGCCCGAAATCCGCAACACACGACGCCGCTCAGGCCGTCACCGGCTTCTTCGCGCGCACGGCTTTGGTCGCGGGTTTCACGCTCGCATCGGCGGCGCCGGTCGTGTGATACGCGTGGCGCAGATGCTCGTGCATGCGCGACGCGGCCACTTCCATGTCGCCCGCAAGAATCGCGTCGATGATCTCGATGTGCTCGTTGCACCACTCGCGAATGCGCTTGCGGTTCACATAGCCCTGAAATTCCAGCAGACGCCGCAAACGATTCTGCTGCTGCATCGATTGATGCATGAACACGTTGCCGCTGTACTCGGCGAGCAGTTCGTGAAAGTTCGCGTCGGTGTCGAACACCTGGCGCGGCGTGACGCTCTCGCCGCCCAGTTGCGAAAGCAGAAACAGATGCTCGCGCTTGCAGCGCTCCAGCGCCGAGCGGTCGGCGGAGAAGGTGGCGAGCATCAGGCCCGCCGGTTCCATCGTGAGACGGAAGTCGTAGCTGCTCTTGAGCGTGAGCGCCGAATCGAGCGACGGCTGGAAGCTCCAGCCATGGCCCTTGTTGCGCACGATGAGCCCGTCTTCCGAGAGCCGCGAGAGCGCGCGCGTCATCGTCATGCGGTCGACGCCGTAACGCTGGCAGATGTCGGTCTGCGTGAGCGAGGCGGGCAGCGTGCCCGCGAGCCGGTCGGTGACGAGACGGTTGTAGAGGTCTTCGTCGCCCGAAGTGGGCAGTTCGAGTTCGATGCGATGCAGCCCGTCGGCGGGCTTCGCGAGGAAGAAACCGCGATTCTCGCGCGACTCGATCACGCCGAACGATTCGAGCAGCGCCATCGCGGCGCGCACGGGCGTACGCGAGACGCCGAGCAGATCCGCGAGCTGCTGCTCGCGCAGATGATGCCCGACCTCGAAGTGCGCTTCCTGAATCAAGTCGATGATCTGTTTGGCCAGCACATGGGCGGCTTTGCCCGGGCGCTTGATCATTTCCGCATTCCTCCAGTCGATGGCGGAAGAATAACAAAAAATACAAATTCTGGGTGCCACAAAGAGGGCGCAAACATCCTCGCTCGCCAAAAAAAACCATGCAAGAGGGCTTTTTTATTGCTTGACCCGTGTTTTTGTCGTTTGTATAAATTGAGACAATTGAAACAAACGTGATGTAAAGAACGGAGTTTGCGAATGTCTCTATCCCTGTTGTTCGACTACCTCATCTCGGCCGATTTCGTGCGCGGCGCGGCCATGACGCTGGCGATTACCGTCGTCTCCCTGCTGTGCGGCATGCTGATCGGCCTCGTGCTGGCGCTGCTGCAAGGCAGCCGTAACCGTGTCGCGCGCACCTTCACGTTCCTCTATCTGTGGCTGTTCCGCGGCACGCCGGTGCTGTTCCAGATCATCTTCATCTACAACGTGCTGCCGTCGTTCGGCATCCGCTTCAGCGCCTTCGTGTGCGCCGTGCTCGCGCTTTCGCTCAACGAAGGCGCGTTCATGTCCGAGATCTTCCGTTCGGGCCTGCATGCGGTGAAGCAGGGCCAGCGCACGGCGGGCTTCGCGCTCGGCATGAACGGCGCGAAGGTGTTCCGCCACATCGTGCTGCCGCAGGCGCTGCGTGTGGTGCTGCCGCCCATCGGCAACCAGATGATCGGCATGCTCAAGCTCAGCGCGCTGGTGTCGGTGATCGCCGTGCAGGAACTGCTGCTCGTGGCCAATCAGGCGGCCAGCGCGAACTTCCGCTATCTGGAGGCGCTGAGCGCCGCCGGCATCTATTACCTCGCGTTCACGACGCTGTTCATGCTGCTGCAAGGCTGGATGGAGCGCGCGCTGAACCGTCGCCGCAAGAGCGCCGTGCGCCGCACGTCCTTCGCCGAACGTCTGCTCGGTGTTTCGCAACCCGTCGTCCGCTAAAGGCTTGTTCATGTCGACCGTACCCGCTTCGCCGCTTCTCAAGATTCATCGCATCGACAAGAGCTATGGCGGCACCCAGGTGCTCAAAAGTTGCTCGCTCGAAGTCGCGCCGAAGGAAACCATCGTGATCGTCGGGCCGTCGGGCTCGGGCAAATCGACGCTGCTGCGCTGCGTGAATCTGCTCGAATCCGTCGACGCCGGCAACATCCTGTTCGAAGGCCGCGACCTCACGCGCGAACTCAAGCGCGTGCATCAGGTGCGCCAGCAGATCGGCATGGTGTTCCAGAACTTCGAGCTGTTCTCGCATCTTTCGGCGATCGAAAACATCATGCTCGCGCCGATGTCGGTGGCGGGCGTCTCGCGGCTCGACGCGCACGATCTCGCGCTCGCGCTGCTCAACAAGGTGCATCTGCGCGAACGCGCCGATCACTATCCCGACCAGCTTTCCGGCGGCCAGCAGCAGCGCGTGGCGATTGCGCGCGCGCTGGCGATGAAGCCGAAAGTCATGCTCTACGACGAGCCGACCTCGGCGCTCGACCCCGAAATGGTGAACGAAGTCACCGAGGTGATGGCCGAGCTGAGCGCCGAAGGCATGACGAGTCTCGTCGTCACGCACGAGATGGGTTTCGCGCGCCGCGCGGCGGACCGCATCGTTTTCATGGAAGCGGGCGAGGTGATTCTCACCGAGTCCAGCGAACAGTTTTTCAGCGGCACGACGCACGAGCGCGCGCGCCGCTTTCTCGACCAGATCCTGCATTGACCGGAGCCCCCTGCATGTCCGCGATTCTTTCCACGCCGTCTTCCGCCGCATCCGCTACACAATCCGCCACGCAACCCGCCATGCAACCCGATCTCGCGCGCATGAAGCGCGATCTCGCCGCCCTCGTCGGCATCAATACCGAGAACCCGCCGGGACGCGAGATCGAGGCCGCGCAACTCGTGCATCGTCTGCTCGAAGAAGCGGGCTTCGATCTGTCGCTGAGCGAATACAAGCCGGGCCGCGCCAACGTGATGGCGCGCCTCGAAAACGGGCCGGGCCCGACCTTCGCGTTCAACACGCACCTCGACGTGGTGCCCGCCGGCACCGGCTGGCAGTCCGATCCGTTCGTGCTGCGCGAAGCCGACGGCCGCCTCTACGGACGTGGTTCGTGCGACGCCAAGGGCCCGCTCGCCGCCATGCTCGAAGCCATGCGCATGCTCGCGGCCGACCGCTCGCGCTGGTCGGGCACGCTGCTCGGCGTGTTCACCGCCGACGAGGAAATCGCCAGCGAAGGCGCGAAGTTCTACGCGGCGAGCCGTCCGCACGTCGACTTCGTGGTGGTCGGCGAACCGACCTCGAACGCAACCTTCTCGGCGCACAAGGGCAGCCTGCGTCCGCTCGTGCGCGTGCACGGCGTGACGGCGCATTCGGGCACGCCGCATCTCGGCGACAACGCGATCTATCGCGCGGCGCAACTGCTCAAGCTCGTCGAAGGCCATCACGAAAACGAAGTGCGTTGCCGCTGCCATCCGCTCGTCGGTTCGGCGAGTCTCACGGTCACACGCGCGCTCGGCGGTCACGCCGACAACGTCGTGCCCGGCGCGTGCGATCTGCTGCTCGACCGCCGCATGGTGCCCGGCGAACTCGAAGAGGACGTCAAGCGCGAAATCGAGCAACTGCTGGAAACGGCGCGCGAGCAGTTCGGCGTGCGCGCGGAAGTGCTCGAATACAAGCCGACCACGGGCGGCGCGACCGAAACCGCCGCCGACTCGAAGATCGTGCAGGCGAGCCTCGCCGCGTGCCGCGCGCACGGCAACAGCGAGCCGGGTCCGTTCGGCTTCCAGGGCGGCTGCGATCTGGTGCATTTCCGCAGCGTGGGCGCGGCGGGCGTGGTGATCGGCCCGGGCACGCTCGAAGTCGCGCACAAGCCCGACGAGTTCGTGCCGATCGACGAATTCCTCGCGTCGAGCCTGATCTATCGCGACGTCGCGATCGAGATGCTCAAGGCGGAGCAATGAACGACGCGGCGCTGACGCTTTCGCGCGCCGCGGGCATTCGCGCGAGCCTGCATCGCGCGGCGCTGCATTACGGCGGCGGCCTCGTGCTGCATACCGCGTCGTCGGGCAGCGTGGCGAGCCTCGAGGCGCTCTATCTGCGGCTCGAAGAAGCGGGGCAGTGCGGCACCGG
Organism: Paraburkholderia tropica; assembly: GCF_014171495.1. Taxonomy (NCBI): domain Bacteria; kingdom Pseudomonadati; phylum Pseudomonadota; class Betaproteobacteria; order Burkholderiales; family Burkholderiaceae; genus Paraburkholderia; species Paraburkholderia tropica. The sequence continues at coordinate 173,747 of NZ_CP049136.1, read as the reverse complement.
CGAGGTGCGCATCAATTGCGCGTATCTCAACGGTTACGCGGCGGAACAGATCGTCGACGAAGCGCTCAAGGCGATCGAGCAAATCGACTGGTCCCAAGGCGCGCATGCCTTGTTCGACTCGCTCGGCGCGCTGATCGCGCCTTACGGTGCGCCGGTGCGCACGTTGATCGACAGCGCCTTGCACGATCTGCGCGCGCGTCAACTCGGCATCAGCGTGGCCGCGTTGTACGGCGCGGCGCAGCGCGCGCAGGCGCCGTCGTGGCGCACCAACCAGACGCTGTTCTGGTCCAGCGACGACGCCATGCTCGCGCGCGCCGCGCAGTATCTCGACCGCGGCTTTCGCGACCTGAAGCTGCGCGTGGGCGTCGCCCATTTCGACGACGACCTGCGCCGCATCGATCTGCTGCATTCGCGCTTCGGCGCGCGCCTCACGCTCTCCGTCGACGCGAACGGCCAGTGGCGTCCCGAAGACTGCGCGACGCGTTTCGCGGCGCTCGCCGCGCGCGGCGTGGACTACGTCGAGCAGCCCATCGCAGCCGGCGACTGGGACGCGCTGCGCGACGTCGCGCGCGCCAGCCCGATCACGCTGATGCTCGACGAGAGCCTGCAATCGGCCGCCGATATCGACGCGCTCTGCGCACTCGCGGGCCTGCCGGTCGCCGCGCATCTGAAGCTGCTCAAGCTCGGCGGCATCGCGGCGACGGTGGCCGCGGCGCGCAAGCTCCAGGCGGCGGGCGTGGCGCTGATGATCGGCCAGATGAACGAAGGCGCGCTCGCCACGGCGGCCGCGCTCCAGGCGTGCTGCGCGTGCGGCCCGCGCTGGGCGGAACTCTACGGCGCGGACGGTCTCGTCGACGACCCCGCGCGCGGCATCGTCTACCGCGACGGCGGCGTGAACGTCACCGATCCGCACGGACTGGGCGTGAGCTTCGACGCCGCCCTCACCACGACACTTTGAACGACACAAGGACTGACAGCATGCAAGCGAATCACGGCCCCGCACAGGGCAGCGAATCGGCCTTCACGGCCGCCGAATACGCGCATCGCGTCGCGCGCGCCCGCGAGCTGCTCGCGCGCAACCAGATCGACGCGATGGTCGTCACCGGCCCGGAAAACATCTTCTATCTGACGGGCCAGCAGACGCCGGGCTACTACACCTTCCAGGCGCTGGTGCTGCCGGTCGAGGGCGATCCGGTGTTCGTGATCCGTCAGCTCGAATATTTCAACTTCATCGCCAATACCTTTATTTCCGATGCGCAGGTGTATGGCGACGGCGACAATCCCGTCGACGTGCTCGTGCGCGTGATCCAGCAGAAAGGTCTGGCGGGCAAGCGCGTGGCGATCGACAAGCGCGGCTGGTTCCTGCCGATCGCGGTCTACGAGGCGCTGGGCGCGAAGCTCGGCACCATCGCCGACGCGGCGGGCGTAGTCGAGCAATTGCGCGCGGTGAAGTCGCCCGCCGAAATCGCCAAGCTCGAAAAAGCCGCGAGCTATGTCGATGCGGGCATGCGCGCGGGGCTCGACGCGGTGCATGTGGGCAACACGGAAAACACGCTGGTCGCGGCGATGATGGGCGCGGCGATCGCGGCCGGTTCGGAATACGTCGGCATGGAGCCGCTCGTCTCGGCCGGTCCGCGCACGGGCGTGCCGCACGGCACGTGGCGTCGTCGCGCGCTCGAAGCGAACGCGCCCGCGTTCCTCGAAATGGCCGCGTGCCACGACCGCTATCACGCGGCGCTGATGCGTTCGGCGTGGATCGGCGACGTGCGTCCCGAAGCGCTCGATATGGAAAAGGTCTGCCAGGAAGCGCTGCAGGCGGCGCTCGACGCCATCGTGCCGGGTGCGCCGTGCGAAGCGCCGCACCTTGCTTGCCAGGCCGTGATCGACCGCGCGGGTTACACCGACAACTTCAAGAAGCGCACCGGCTATTCGGTCGGTATTTCGTTCGCGCCGGATTGGGGCGAAGGCTCGATCCTGAGCCTCTACACGGGCGTGACGACGCCGCTGCGTCCGGGCATGACGTTCCATATTCCGCCCGCGCTGCGCATCTACGGCGAGTTCACCGTCGGTGTCAGCGAAACCGTGGTCGTGACCGAAACTGGCTATCGCGCACTTGGCAATATCGCGCGTCCGCTGCTGCGCGTGGCCGCCTGAGCGTGCCCGAACGCGTGCGAACGCGCAGTCCAAAGAATCAAGAGGTGTCTATGTCTTTTTCCCAACTGGCGCCGCGCATGAGCCGCGTGCGCCCCTCGCCCACGGCCGCGATTTCCGACAAGGTGCGCGAGTTGCTCGCCGCCGGCAAGTCCGTCATCAATCTCGGTGAAGGCGAATTGCACTTCGACACGCCCGCGCACATCAAGCGGGCGGGCATCGAAGCGATCGAGCGCGGCGACACGAAGTACACCGCCGTGGCGGGCACGAGCGAACTGCTCGCGGCGATCGTCGAGAAGTTCGAGCGCGAGAATGGCGTGCGTTACGCGATGGACGAAGTGATCGCGGGCACGGGCGCGAAGCAGTTGATTTTCAACGCGCTGCTCGCGACGCTCGCGCCCGGCGACGAAGTGCTGATCTGCGCGCCGTACTGGGTGTCGTATCCGGATATGGTGGCGCTGGCCGAAGGCCGCGCGCGCGTGCTGAGCGGCGATCCGTCGAACGGCTGGAAGCTCGACGCGCCGACGCTGCGCGCCGCCATCACGCCGAAAACGCGCTGGCTGATCCTGAATTCGCCGAACAATCCCACGGGCGCGGTCTACACGCGCGAGGAATTGCGCGCGCTCGCCGACGTGCTGCTCGACCACGAGCACGTGCTCTTGATGGCCGACGACATATACGAGCACGTGCGTTTTGGCGGCGCGTTCAGCACGCCGGCCGAAGTCGAGCCGCGTCTGCGCGAGCGCACGCTCACGGTGAACGGCGTCTCGAAGGGCTATTCGATGACGGGCTGGCGCATCGGTTACGCGGGCGGCCCGGCGTGGCTCGTGCGCGCGATGCAGATCCTGCAATCGCAAAGCACCTCGAATCCGAGCACGATTTCGCAGGCGGCGACGGTTGCGGCGCTGCGCGGCGGGCTGTCGTTTCTCGACGACTGGCTCGTGGAGCTGCGCGCGAACCGCGATCTCGTGAACGCAACCATCGCGCGGTGTCCGGGGCTGCATTGCGAGCCCGCCGATGGCGCGTTCTATGCGTTCGTGAACTGCGCGGGCCTGATCGGCGCGACGACGCCCGATGGCGCGGTCCTGCGCGACGACCTCGCCGTGGCGACGTGGCTGCTCGAATCGGCGCATGTGGGCGTGGTGCACGGCAGCGCGTTCGGCGTGGAGGATCACGTGCGCATCGCGTATGCGGTGCCGGTCGAGACGCTGAAGGAAGCGTGCGGCCGCATCGAGGCCGCGTGCGCGACGCTCACGCTCGCGCCGCTGGAAGCGGGCGCATGAGCGTGGACCTTCGTCACGCGATCCTGCCAGGCGGTGCGCGATGCTGCATCTGATCGAAGACGCCGCGAGCGAACCCGCGCAGTATGGCGCGCTCGCGGCGCGGCTGGCGATGCGGCTGGCCGCGGGCGAGGCGATCTTCGCGCATCTGCCCGCGCGATTCGATACGACGCGTTTTCCGGATGCGATGCAGCACGTCTGCACGGAAGGCGCGCTGGTCGCGAGCGGTTTGCTCTGGCGCGACCGCGCGTGTCCCGGCGGCGTGCAGGGTGAACTCGACATCGACGAGATCGTGATGCGCGCGCGGCACGCCGAGGTGGTCGTGCCCGTGCATCCCGCCAATGGCGAGCCGGCCGCGCTGCGCGAGGCGTTTGCGTCGCGCGCCGAACGTGAAGGCGTGACGTCGACGCGCTACGTGGTTGAACGCGCGTCGTCCGTCGCGCGGGTGATCGACGAGCATCGCGTGTTGTGCGATGCCGCAACGCAAGACCGCTTTGGCCGATGGCGCGATGCTGACGTCGATGCCGTTGCCGATGTCGACCTTGAAACGTCATCGCGCGCGTCGCTCGTCGTCGCGTTGATCGGCAGCGAAAGCGAGCAGCGTGCGCAATATCCGGCGACGCTCGCCGCGCTCGGCGACGCCGCCGATGCGCTCGCGCTCGACCTCGATGTGCGCTTCGTGGCCGCGCAATCGCTCGACGCGTCGACTGTGGCCGCGCAGTTGCACGGCGCGCAGGCGATCTTGTTGCCCGGCGGCGCGGACATGTCGCGCGTGGCCGGACAGATCGCGGCGGCGCAGTATGCGTGGAGCGCGCGCGTGCCCGTGGTCGGCTTGTGTCTCGGCATGCAGTCGATGGCGACGGCGCTCGCCCGCGTGGCGCTCGAACGCGACGATATCGGCATGCTCGAAGCGCAACCGCACGCGCGCGTGCCGAGTTTCGTGCCGATTCGCGAAACGCACGATGGCAGTCTCGCGCATCGCGCGGGCGTGCAAGCGGTATCGATCTCGCACGATTCGCAGCTCGCGCACTGGCTCGATGGCACGCGAGCGCCGATTCGCTGCAATCATCGTTATCGGCTGGAAAAGTCGCTCGAAGCGCCGCTGGCGCGTGTCGGCGTGACGATTGCCGCGCGCGATGCCAGTGGCGAGATCGCCGATGCGATCGAGGCGCGCGATCATCCGTTCTTCGCGGGCATGCAGGGGCATCCGGAATTGTCGTCGCGCGAGGGTGCGCCGCATCCGTTGCTGATCGCGTGGTTGCAGGCGGCGCGCGGGCACTGAACGCACGCAGACACTTCACGCAAAAAAGGCGCGCCGCTCTGGCACGCCTTTTTTACGCCCATCGATATCGATCGATCACGCAGCCTGCGAAGCCAGCGCCTGCGCAAACAATTCCGCATCCACGTTGCCGCCCGAGGCGACCACGAGCACGCGCTTGCCGCGCAGCGCCGAGGCGGCCGGATCGGCCATCATCGCGGCCAGCGCGGTCGCGCCGCCGGGCTCGACCACCACGCGGAAGGTTTCGAAGCAGAACGCCATCGCGCGGCGCACGGCGTCGTCGTCGGCGACGAGCGCGCCCGCGAGGCGCGAACGGTTGATCGAGAACGGCAGTTCGGCGGGCACGGGGGCGAGCAGCGCGTCGCAGATCGATACGCGTCCGGCCGGATTCGTTTCGCGCGCGCCCGACGCGAGCGAGCGGCGCGTATCGTCGAAGCTTGCCGGTTCGGCGGCCCAGACTTCGGCGTGCGAGCCGGCCGCCTCGACGGCGAGACAGGTGCCCGCCGCGAGTCCGCCGCCGCCGCACGGCACGACGATCGCATCGACTTCCGCCGCGCCGAGGCGTTCGAGCGATTCGAGCGCGACCGTGCCCTGGCCCGCGATCACATGATGATGATCGCCGGGCGGCACGACCGTGTAGCGGCCTTCGCGCGCGAGTTCGGCGGCCACTTCCTCGCGGCTTTGACGCTCGCGGTCGTAGCGCACGATGCGCGCGCCCGCGAGCCGCGCTTTTTCGACCTTGTTTTCAGGCGCATTCGACGGCATTACGACCGTGGTCGCGAGACCGAGCATGCGCCCGACCGTGGCGATCGCCTGACCGTGATTGCCGGTCGAGTAGGCGACCACGCCGTCGGGGCAGAGCGCGCGGTCAAGCCGCGACAGGCAGTTATAGGCGCCGCGAAATTTGAACGCGCCCGTGTGTTGCAGCGATTCGAGCTTGACGACCACGCGCGCACCCGTGAGCGCGTCGAGCAGATCCGAACGCACGAGCGGCGTATCGACGGCGACGTTGTGCAGGCGCGCGGCGGCGTCGAGCACGTCGCGGGCGGCGGGGGTCTGGAAAGACAACATGTTGCGATCCTCGATAAACGCGCGGCGAACGCAATCGGTGCGCCGCGCCAGGCGATCCGGCGTGAACCGGATCAGAAACGATGCCGCAGGCCGACTGTCACGATCGCCTGCGTGCTGGTGCCGTCCACGCCATACGACGAGATCGTCGCGCGCGCGTCCTGGAGCGCGCCCGAACTCGTGCGCTGCTCGCCGCTCGCGTGCTGGAAGGCGGCGGTGGCGTAGACGTCGGTGGCTTTGGAGAGCGTGTAGAACGCGCCCGTGCTGACCTGGTTGTAGCGCGCGGACGCGTCGCCGCTCGCATCGGTGAAGACGTAGCCGAGGCCGAAGCGCAGCGCGGGCGAGACGCGGTAGAACGCGTACACGCGGCCCGTGTTGTAGCGCTGCGTGTGCGCGAAGCTCGACTCGCCGTCGGCGGTGTAGCGCGCGTTGCTGTAGCCCGCGCCAAGTTGGAACGCGCCGAGCTGGTACTGCGCCGCGGCCTGGGCGATGCCGAGCACGTGCGCGCTCTGGTAGGCGGTGTTGATCGAGCCGCCTTCGAAGAGCGCGTCGGTGGTGGCGCTGGTCCAGCCCGTGCGTGCGCCCGTCGATGCGTTGGCGTTGGCGGCCTGGAAGTAGCCCGCCGCGAGCTTGAGCGGGCCGTTCGCGTAGAGCGCGGCGGTGCTGAGCGTGTAGCCCTGGCCGAGCGAGCCGGCCACGCCGCCGGGCGCGACGAGCGCTTCGAACTGGAGGCCGCCGAAGTTCGGCGAGGTGTATTTCAGGGCGTTCGAAACGCGCGCGCTGAAGTCGTTGTTGTCGACGTCGCCGGGCGTGGCGAACGGGACGCTGCCGCCTGCGCCGTCTGCGGTGATCGGCTGCACGAGATCGACGATCGGGTCGTACATGCGGCCCGCGACGAGCGAACCCCAGTGGTCGCCCGACAGTCCCACGAAGGACTGGCGGCCGAATTCGCGGCTGCTTTGCAGCGACTTGCCGGTGCCGATCGCGAAGCCCGATTCGAGCTGGAAGATCGCCTTCATTCCACCGCCGAGATCTTCGCTGCCCTTGAGGCCCCAGCGGTTGCCCGAGAGGCCGCCGCTGAGCAGGCTGAAGCGGTTGCCGTTCTGGGTCTTCAGATAGCTGATGCCTGCATCGACGATGCCGTAGAGCGTGATGCTGCTTTGTGCATGAGCGTTGCCGATGCCGGCGCCGGCGAGCACCGCGCCGGTGAGTGCGAGTCGTGCTTTCAGGGTTTTCATCTGTTGTGCGAATTAATTGTGATTGAGGTGATGTGCGAGAAGCGTGCGGCGGATGAAAGCGATCAAGCGGACGTCGAGGTATCGGGCTGAGCAGGCGCAAAGCAGGCGCGAGCGCGCCCGCCGGAGCGGCCAGGCCGCTCCGGAACCGTCAACGCGAACCACAAAACGAAACAGGAGGGTGAGCGAAGCGCGCGCGAGGCGCGTCGGTCAATCGGCCTTCGCGACGGTGCCCGCGCCGTCGAAGATCGACACGGAAGCGGGCAGCTTCCACTTGGCGATCAACTGGCGATAGGTGCCTTGCGCGACCACTTTCGCGAGCGCGTCCTTGAGTGCGCCGGCCATCGCCGTATTGCCTTTGGCGACGGCGAAGCCGATCGTGGTGGTCTGCTCGAATTCGGGGCCGACGGCCTTATACGTATTGGGCACTTCGGCGAGCAATTGCACGGTGCCGGGCGTGGAGTTGTAGATCGCGTCGGCGCGGCCCTGGCGCAGACTCAGCGCGGCATCCTGCGCGGTCGGCAGCGTCATGACGTTCGGCGCGGTCTTGCCTTCGGCGGTGCAGCGCTTCGCGTCGGCGCGCGCGTAGGTTTCCTCGATGCCGCCGAGCGTGACGGCCACGTTCTTGCCGCACAGCGAGTCGTCGCGGCCCGTGATTTTCGCCGGATTGCTCTGCTGCACGATGATGCGGTCGCCCACGCGCAGATAGGGCACGAAATCGACCTGCGCGCTGCGGGCGGGCGTGATGTACATCGCCGAATTAATGAGGTCGATGCGGCCGCCTTGCAGCGCCGGAATCAGGCCGTTGAACTGCATGTTCTGCGGCGCCGGTTCGAGTTTCATTTCCTTGGCGACGGCCTGGGCGAGGTCGATGTCGAAGCCGGTCAGCGTGCCGCTGCGCGTGAATTCGAACGGCGCGAAGCTCGCCGCGACGCCGTAGGTGAGCTTGCCCGAGTCGAGCGTCTTGACGGCGTCGGCCGCCGAGGCGGCGGGCGCGGCGAGTGCGCTGCACAGCGCGGCGCAGGCCACGAGGGCCGGAAGAACGGGGACGGCGCGGAGCGAGGAAAGGGCGGAAATCGGCAAGCGTGCGTTCATGGTGGGTCCTGTTGGCGGGCGGTGTGTTTTGCTTGAGTTGTACAAATTTATACAAACGTGAAAAATGTACGTCAAGCGAGAATAAAAAAACCCGTCCGCGTGTGGCCTTGAAATCACATGAATTTTTTATGCGCGATGTGATCGCCTGTTTGTATTTTTATTGCACAGTTGTACATAGTGGGGCGCAGAAAAGAACAATCGACGACCCAGCGCGCCGACTCGCCGCTCACTGCGCCAGCGTCTTCGCCAGCGCCGCGAGCAGATTCGGACGCTCGGGATCGGCGTCGGCGAGCAGCACGATTTCGCGCTCGTAGGCCGCGCCCGGCAGCGCGATCACGCGGCAGTCGCCCGCGAAACGCTCGATGCCCGACCAGCGGGGCACGAGCCCGACGCCCATGCCGTCGGCGACCAGCATCGCGATGGCTTCGAGCGCATCGAGGTCGCACAGCACGGCGGGTTCCCTGCCCTGATCGGCGAGCCAGCGCGTGGCGAAGCGCCCGCCCCACGCGTTCGGGTCGTAGCGGATATAGGGGCGCTCGGCCAGCAGCGCGAGCGGCGTGCCGCGCGCTTTCTTCGGCGCGAGCATGACGAGCGGTTCGCGGCGCAGCGCGGTGGCGCGCACGGTTTTCGGCAGGTCGAACGGCGGCGCGACCGTGATGGCGGCGTCGATCTGGCCGGCCTGCAACTGCTGGAACAGGCTCTGCGAGGTGCCGGGCGCGATCGCCAGCCGGGCTTTCGGTGCGTCGCGCGTGAGCGCACGCAGCGCGGCCGGCAGCATGCCGGTGAGCGCCGTGGAGATCGCGCCGACTCGTAGCGTGCCGCTCAGGCCGTCGCGATCGGCGTCGCCGCCGAGCAGGGCCGCCTCGCGCACCAGCCGGCGCGCGCGCGGCAGCAGCGCGAGACACGCGGGCGTGGGCTGGGCCGTGTGGCCGCGCCGCGACAGCAGCGCAAAACCGAGTTCGCGTTCGAGCGCCTGCACGCGCTGGCCCATGGCCGCGGCCGTGACGTGCTCGGTGCGCGCGGCATCGGCGATCGAACCGCAATCGACGATGGCGATCAGGCTCTTGAGGTAGCGCGTCTCCAAAAGTTTTCCTTTCGATGCATAAAAAAATCCATGCTATCTCTTTTGAAGTGGCGCTGCTACGCTCGGCTTCATTCTTCGCCCCGATTACTCGAACACCGGAACACTGGAACGCTCATGCACACCGCTTTTCACCTCGCGTATCACGTCCGCGATCTTGACGCCTCGCGCGCTTTCTACGGCGATCTGCTCGGCTGCCGCGAAGGCCGCAGCACGGAAACGTGGGTCGATTTCGACTTCTTCGGCCATCAGATCTCGCTGCATCTGGGCGAGCCGTTTCCGGTGACGAACACGGGACGCGTCGGCGATCACTGGGTGCCGATGCCGCATCTGGGCCTCGTCATGGACATGCCTGACTGGCGCGCGCTCGCCGACCGCCTGAGCGCCAGCGGACTCGAATTCGTGATCGCGCCGACGTTGCGTTTCGAAGGCCAGCCCGGCGAGCAGGCCACCATGTTCTTTCTCGATCCGTGCGGCAATCCGATCGAGGTGAAGGGCTTCGCGAATCTCGGCAAGGTGTACGCGAAATGAGGCGCGTGCTGCCGTTCATCGCCAATCCCGATTACGCGTTCACGGCGCCATGGCTCGCCGCGTTGCAGGCGGCGATGCCGCAGGAAACGCTCGTCGCGCTCGACGACATGAGCGAGGCCGAGCGCGCCGGATGCACGGTGGCGATCGTCGCGAATCCGCGTCCGGAGGATCTGCGGCGGCTGCCGAATCTGCGCTGGGTGCATAGCGTGTGGGCGGGCGTCGAGCGCCTCGTCGCCGATCTCGCCGACATGAAGCTGCAAATCGTGCGCCTCGTCGATCCGCAACTCGCGGACACGATGGCCGAAGCCGTGCTCGCGTGGACCTTTTATCTGCACCGCGACATGCCGCGCTACGCGGCGCAGCAGGCGGCGCGCGAGTGGCGCGCGCAGGATTACGTGCGCGCGCAGGACAAGACGGTGTCGCTGCTCGGGCTCGGCGCGCTCGGCGAAGCGGCGGCGCGGCGTCTGCTCGCGGCGGGTTTCAAGGTGCGCGGATGGAGCCGCACGCGCAAGGCGATCGACGGCGTGCAGTGTCATACGGGCGAGGACGAACTCGGCGCGATGCTCGCGCAGACCGATATCCTCGTCTGCCTGCTGCCGCTGACGCCGCAGACGGCGGGGATCGTCGATACGCAGGTGCTGGCGCAATTGCCCGCGCACGCGTCGCTGATCAACTTCGCGCGCGGCGCGATCGTCGACGATACGGCCTTGCGCGCGGCGCTCGAACGCGGGGCGCTCGCGCATGCGGTGCTCGACGTGTTCGCGGTCGAGCCGCTGCCCGCCGATAGCTGGCACTGGGCGCATCCGCGCGTGACGGTGCTGCCGCATATTTCCGCGCCGACCGATCGTTCGACGGCGTCGCGCATCGTGGCGGCCAACCTCGCGGCGTATCGCGAAAGCGGGGCGATTCCGCCCTGCGTGGATGCGGCGCGCGGATATTGAATACTGGCGAGCGTCGGTGTAAAGCGCAGCGGGCCGGTCAAAGCGGAGACTTCGACCGGCCCGCTGTGCGTTCGCTGTTTGCTGTTCTCTTCCGTTCGCTCCCGGCGCGCTTAAGCGCGCGCTTCCTTTTCCATCGGCACGATCACGCGCACCCACAAACCGCCTTCCGGGTGATCGCCGATCTTGAGCTTCGCGTTGCACAGCCGCGCGAGGCGGCGCACGATCGACATGCCCATGCCCCAATGCTTGCCGAGGCCGAGCGTCGAGGCCCGCGCCGCGCGCGCGGCGAGTGACGGCGCGGCCAGCGCGCCTTCGTCGGGCAGACTCGCGCCGACGCCTTGCCCGTGATCGCGCACGCTCAAGGTCCACGAACGCGGGCCGCGCGCCGTGCAGATTTCGACGGGCGGCGCGCCGTGCGCGAGCGCATTGCCGACGAGGTTGTCGACGAGACGCACGAGCGCGGTGCGCGGCAGTTCGAACGCCTCGCCGGCATTGAGGTGCAGCACGATGCGCGCGTCGCTGGTATTCGCGCCGAAGATGAAGCGGTCTCTCAGATACGCTTCCACGCCCACGGGCGCATGATCCGCGCCGCCGCCCACCGTTTCGACGAACTGGCGCGCGAGATCCTGAAAGAGATCGATGTCCTCGACCAGCGCAACGCGCAGATGCCAGCGCGCGCCGTTCGTCGCGTAGGCGCGCAGCCGCGCCGCGTGCGATTCGATCTGGCGAAGGAATGCGGGGAAAAACGTCGAGCGGTCCTGATCCGCGCCGCTGCGGCGGCACAGCAGATCGCCCAGCGCGCGGGCGACGCCGTGCAGTTCGCGCAGGCGGCCGTCGAACGAAGGCGGGGCTGATAACAAAGACGAGGATGACGACGAGGACGCATCGCCCGCCGTGGTCGTGGGACAGCGAACCGCCGCGCGCAAGGCGGCCGTCAATGCGTGCAGATCGTCGCGGATACGGCGCAGCCACCAGGCGCGCAGCGCGAGCAGAAACGCGCACACCGCGAGCGCGAGCACCGCGAAACGCGCGACGAAGCGCGCATCGATCGAGCGCGCGAACGCCTGCATGCAGGAGATGGCCGCCGTGCAATGCGCATCGGCATCGCTGCCGACAGCGGCGAACGCGGCGTCGGCTTCCCAGACGGCGTCGCGCAGATGCGGTTTCACGCGCGCACGCAGATCGACGATGTGCGGACGGATCGACACACGCGGTGCAATGCCGTGCGCGCTCTCGCTCGAAGCGGCGAGATCGGCGGCGGGATCGTCCTGCCACGCGGCGGGCGCGCCGGACGCCTGTTCGAAAGGCGCGTCGCCGGACATGAACGGCGCGTTCGCGTCGAGTTGGCGCAAGCCCACCTGCACCAGCATCAAGGACGCAATCGATAGCAGCACGATCCGGACAAACAAGGCGGTCACCCCTTTTTTATTGACATCGATCTTCGGGTTGACGTCGTGACGTGCACCCCTGAAGTAGCCGCTTTTTGGGCCATGACCGTATTGTCCGCGACGCGCGGCGATTTAAATTCAGCGAAAAGCGTGGTGATCGGGCTCTTTTTCGTCGGCGAAATGCCGTTAATAACGGATGAGGGCGATTCCGATGAGGCAATTGAACGGTTTCGGTAAGCCCGTCGTCAGCCGCGAAGCGGGCCGCGCCGAGCCGGCGCCGCGCCCGCTTCGGGCTTTAACGGCCCGCGATCAGCTTGCGCCGCGCGGCCTTCACGCGGGCGAGGCGTGCCTCGTCCCAGTCGTAGAAGCCCGCGCCGCTGCGCACGCCGACGCGTCCGGCGGCCACTTTCTCGCGCAGCAGGTCGATCACGCCTTCGTCCTTGGCGAGTTCGGGCATCAGATGCGAGGAGATATCGACGAAGGTGTCGAGCCCGCCCATGTCCGCGCCCTCGAACGGACCGACGATGCCCCAGCGCCGGCCGAGCGACGCCTTCATCACGCGGTCGACGACTTCGGCGCTCGCCGCGCCCGAGCGCACGATATTGAGCGCCTCGCGCAGCACCGCGAATTGCAGCCGGTTGCCGACGAAACCCGGAATCGACTTTGCGAGCACGACCGGCTCCATGCCGATGCCGCTCATCAGCGACTCGGTGCGCGCGGTGACGTCCGCGCGCGTGGCGCTGCCGGGGACGACTTCGACGAGCGGGATCATGTGCGGCGGATTCCAGAAATGCGCGATCACGAAACGCTCGGGCGCGGGCAGCGCGCTCGCGAGCAGATCGGGCTCGAAGCCGCTGGTGTTGCTCGCGAGGATCGCATCGGGCGCGAGCACCGCGCCGAGTTGCGCGTAGAGCCGATGTTTGAGTTCGAGCACTTCGGGCACGGCTTCGAAGACGAACTGCGCGTGCGCCATGACGTCGAGCGAGACGCTCGTTTCGATGCGCGCGAGCGCGGCGGCGCGCGCGTTCGCGTCGATACGGCCCGCGTCGATCAGTTCGTCGAGCACGGCTTCGGCTTTTGCCGTCACGCCTGCGAGGCGCGCGGGATCGACATCGTGGACGATGGTGCGCAGACCGTGCAGCGCGCATTGCGTCGCGATGCCCACGCCCATCAAACCCGAGCCGACCACGCCCGCCACGGTGACTGCTGACTGCTTTGTTGCCTGCTCTGATGCCACTGCCTGGTTCATGCCGATCGCCCTCCGGGCCTGAATTTTCTGAATTTTCTGCAAAATCCTTTTGCAGGATCGATTGCTGAAGCGCATGCCGAATGCGCAAGCGTACAGGATTCTTTACCTTAAGCCTGGTGTTCGGGGCAAGCCATCGGTTAAATAAAGCGGAACGAGCGCGCCGTTAAGGTGATGGGCATAACCTGAATTATTCTTAATTCATCATGCGGATATTAAAAGCCGATTGTGCATTTGCGCACACGGTTCGATGTCAACCCGGCGTAACGCGTTTGCGATCATGGGTTTACGTTTTGTTGCGCGGTTCGGCGTAATGCGTAGAGAAGAAAAATGGTCGCCGGTAGGTAATTGATCACTGCTATATTTAAAAATCCCCAACCCGAATTTGATCGACATGAGCACGCCCATCGATACACCGACGCCCGAACAAGGCAAGTGCCCGTTCCACGCCGCTGCAAAAACCATTGCCGGCAGCGGCACCGCCAATCTTCACTGGTGGCCCAATCAGTTGCGCGTCGATCTGCTCAATCAGCATTCGCAGCGCTCGAATCCGCTCGGCGAGCAATTCGACTATCGCGCGGAATTCAAGAAGCTCGATTACGACGCATTGAAGGCCGACCTGCGCACGGTGCTGACCGACTCGCAGCCGTGGTGGCCCGCCGACTGGGGCACCTACGCGGGTCTGTTCATCCGCATGGCCTGGCATAGCGCGGGCACCTACCGCATGATCGATGGCCGCGGTGGTGCGGGCCGCGGCCAGCAGCGCTTCGCGCCGCTCAACGCGTGGCCCGACAACGTCAACCTCGACAAGGCGCGTCGCCTGCTGTGGCCGGTCAAGCAGAAGTACGGGCAGAAGATTTCGTGGGCCGATCTGATCGTGCTGGCCGGCAACGTCGCGCTGGAAAGCGCCGGTTTCCAGACGCTCGGTTTCGCGGCTGGCCGCGAAGACGTGTGGGAACCGGATATGGACGTGAACTGGGGCGACGAAGCCAAATGGCTGACGCACCGCGATCCGGAAACGCTCGCGAAGAACCCGTTGTCGGCCACGGAAATGGGCTTGATCTACGTGAATCCCGAAGGTCCGAACGCGAGCGGCGACCCGGCGTCGGCGGCAGCGGCCATCCGCGCGACCTTTGGCAACATGGCGATGGACGACGAGGAAATCGTCGCGCTGATCGCCGGCGGTCACACGCTCGGCAAGACTCACGGCGCGGGTTCGGCGGAGAACGTGAGCACGGACCCGGAAGCGTCGTCGCTCGACGCGCAGGGTCTGGGCTGGCAGAGCCGATTCGGCTCGGGCGCGGGTGCGGATGCGATCACGTCGGGTCTCGAAGTGGTCTGGACGCAAACGCCCACGCAGTGGAGCAATCACTTCTTCGAAAACCTGTTCAAGTACGAGTGGGTGCAGACGCGCAGCCCGGCGGGCGCGATCCAGTTCGAAGCGAAGGACGCGCCTGAGATCATTCCCGATCCGTTCGACGCGTCGAAGAAGCGCAAGCCGACCATGCTGGTCACCGATCTCACGCTGCGTTTCGATCCGGAATTCGAAAAGATTTCGCGCCGCTTCCTCGGCGATCCGCAGGCGTTCAACGAAGCGTTCGCACGTGCGTGGTTCAAGCTGACCCATCGCGACATGGGGCCGAAGGCGCGTTATCTCGGTCCGGAAGTGCCCGCGCAGGATCTGTTGTGGCAAGACCCGCTGCCCGCGCCGGTGCATCAGCCGAGTGCGGCCGACATTGCGGATCTCAAGGCGAAAATCGCGGCGTCGGGGCTGTCCGTGAGCGAACTGGTGTCGGTTGCGTGGGCGTCGGCGTCGACGTTCCGTGGCGGCGACAAGCGCGGCGGCGCAAATGGCGCGCGCATCGCGCTCGCCCCGCAAAAGGACTGGGACGTGAACAAGGACGCCGTTGGCGTGCTGCCGACGCTTCAGGCAATCCAGCAGGCGTCGGGCAAGGCGTCGCTCGCCGATGTGATCGTGCTGGCCGGCGTGGTCGGTGTCGAGCAGGCCGCGCGCGCGGCGGGCGTCGAGATCGACGTGCCGTTCGCGCCGGGCCGTGTGGACGCACGCCAGGATCAGACCGATATCGAGTCGGTCAATGTGCTCGAACCGCGCGCCGACGGCTTCCGCAACTATCGCAGCGTGCAGGACGGTCCGGCGGCGGAAATGCTGCTGATCGACAAGGCGCAGCAGCTTACGCTGACCGCACCCGAAATGACGGTGCTGATCGGCGGCCTGCGCGTGCTGGGCGCGAATGCGCACGGGAATCGCGACGGCGTGCTGACCGGCAGGCCGGGCGTGTTGAGCAATGACTTCTTTATCAACCTGCTCGATATGGGCACGGCGTGGAAAGCGGCCGATGCGTCGTCGGAACGTTTCGAAGGGCGCGACCGCAAGAGCGCGGAAGTGAAATACACCGGCACGCGCGTCGATCTGGTGTTCGGTTCGAACGCCGTGCTGCGCGCGCTCGCGGAGGTCTATGCGAGCGCCGATGCGAAGGAGAAGTTCGTGAACGACTTCGTCGCGGCGTGGACCAGGGTCATGAATCTGGATCGATTCGACCTGGTTTAATGGTGAGCCCGGACATCGAGGATGTCCGGGCGCATCGGCATTGCGTGGTTATCGGCATTGTCATCGCATCGTATCGCGCGCCGCGTCATGGCGTGGTGCGGCGGCGTGCCGACATGCTGGCCGCGTTCATTCCTCGGGCGCTGAAATTGGCCGCGCGTCGCGAGTCATCGTGCGACCGCTGTACCGCATGAATCCGTTTCGCTCTGCAACGCCTGCTCGACATAGTCGATAAAGGCTCGCGCTCGCGCATTCATCGCCGACCGCTCGGCGACGCATGCATAGAGTTCCATCGGCTCGGGTTCGGCGTGGACGGTGCCTTCGTCGTGCGGCTCGAACAGCGTGACCAGCTTGCCGCTGTCGATCAGCGGCTGCGCCACGAAACTCGCGAGCCGCGCGATGCCGCCGCCGTTCGCCGCGATCTGCGCCAGCATGTCGATGTCGTCGCAGACGAAGGCGGGGTTGATCGGCGCGTCGAAATGCCTGCCTTCGCGCACGAATCCCCACGGCAGAAAGCGGCCGTCCGTTGGATAGCGGAACACGGCGCACGCGTGATGCTTGAGGTCTTCGGGCGTGAGCGGCACGCCCGCGCGATCCAGATACGCACGCGCAGCGCAGACCAGAAACGGTCTCGACGCGATGCGCCGGGCGATCAGCCGCTCATCGAGTTGCGCGGCGATCCGGATACTGACGTCGACGCCCTCGAGCCGATGATCGACGGCCCGGTCGGTGCTGATGAGTTCGAGATCGATGCGCGGATACGCGGTCTTGAAGCCCGGCATCAGCCGCGCGAGCACGTGGCGGCCGAACGCCGCCGTGGTGGCGACGCACAGCGCGCCGTGCGGCTGCGCCTGGGCCGTGGCGACCTGCGAGGCGAGATCGATGTCGCCGGGAATATGGCGGACCCTGGCGTAATAACGCGCGCCGCTTTCGGTGAGCGCCACGCTGCGCGTCGTTCGCGACAGCACGCGCACGCCCAGGTGCGTTTCGAGTCGCGCGATGCTCTGACTCACGGCCGCCGCGCTCACGCCTTGTGCGCGCGCCGCCGCCGCGATGCTGCCGGTTTCCACGACGCGGATGAAGCAGTTGATCAAGCCGAGAATGTCCATTGCCCTGTGTTCAGTGTTTTATGTCTCTTGTTTTACGTCGCGCTGATCGGTCATTTCGTAAATTTTACTTAAAAATGAATCAAGCGCTGGACGGCTGGGCACGTATTCGCGGCCTTGTTACGCTGGCGATCCGTTAAACAGCCCACAAGAACGAGGTCGCATTCATGCCAGCCGGAACGCCGCAAAACCGCCGCATTCGCTTTCCCATCTCGACGACGCCTTATGTCTTTGCGCTTTATATGGCGACCATCATGGCGTTTCTGATGTGTCTCGTGATTACCGTCGCCGAATTCGGCATTGACGGGCATTACATGGAAAATGTGATGAATGCGTATCGGGTGGCGATGCCGTCGGCGTTTATTTGCGTGCTGATCGTGCGCCCGATCGTCGCCCGGCTGGTGGCGTGGACGGTGCACGCGCGTTAAGGCTGCGCGCTCGCCGCCGCCTCGACGCCGTACAAAACCATACAAAAACGCCGCGTCAATCCGGCGCTTGCTGCGTCACTCTCACGAGCGACCAGTCGTAACCGAGCGCCTTCACGCGTTCGCGCAGGCTGTCGAGCATCGCGGGCGACGGGTGGGCCGCGCGGGTCAACACCCACAGATAACGGCCCGATGGTTCGCCCACGATCGACCAGTCGTATGCGTCGCCGTGATCGAGAATCCAGTAGTCGCCGTAGAACGGCCCGAAGAACGACACCTTGAGCTTGGCGTTCGTCGCGGCATCGACGACCTTGGCCTTGCCGGTCGATTCGTGTTCGTCACCCGTCACGCCGCCTTTGCGGCCGCGATTGACGACCTTTACCGTGCCGTTTTCGTTGAGCGAGTAGTCCGCCGTCACCGCATCCATGTCCTTTTCGAACGAGGCTTCGTAGCGGAACTGTTCGTACCAGCGGCCCATGTATTTCGTCAGGTCGACGGATCGGGCGGGCTCGGGCACGGCGCGATTACCGACCGGCCCCGGACGCGGTATGTACGCGCAGGCACCGAGCAATAGCGCGGCGCCGGCGAGTGCGGTAACGAGAATCTTCTTTCGCATGCAGGTGATCTCCGATGATAGTGGCGGCATTCTCGCTCGGCGGGCGCGGACCCGCAGCGAGCAAAACACGCCCCGACATACAGGCTGTTGTCCAGGCGACGATGCATTCATTCAAACCAACACGCGGTTGAAGCAAAGCTCGGGCCATGCTGCGTCGCGGCGTGCGAACGCGCGGTTTCGAGCCGTTGTCTGTGGCTTCCTGTGGGCGGCCGCTACCGCGCGATGAGGCCGATGTAATCCTGGCGAGCGTCGGCTGAAATTTTTTACCGCGAACGCGCCCGTCTCGGGACCGCCCGTCTCGGGACCGCTTCTTGCGTCACGCGAGCGAGGCGAACGTTCGACCTCGACAGGGAGCAGGCAGGCGTGATCCATTCCTCCGATCTGATTGTGGCGCGCCCCGAAGGACTGTATTGCCCGCCCGGCGATTTCCATATCGATCCGTGGCGGCCGGTCGAGCGCGCCATCATCACGCACGCGCACGCGGACCACGCGCGCAGTGGCCACGCGCGCTATCTCGCCGCGCAGGCGGGGCTCGGCGTGCTGCTTGCGAGGCTGCCGGGCATCAGCGTGCAGGGCGTGCGTTACGGCGAAGCGGTCGAGATCAACGGCGTGCGCGTCTCGCTGCATCCGGCGGGACACGTGCTGGGTTCGGCGCAGGTGCGCGTCGAGCACGGCGGACGCGTGTGGGTCGCGTCCGGCGATTACAAGGTCGAGCCCGATCCGACCTGCGCGCCGTTCGAACCGGTGCGCTGCGATACCTTCATCACCGAATCCACGTTCGGCTTGCCGATCTATCGCTGGGAGCCGTCCGCCGATATCTTCGCGGGCATCGACGCCTGGTGGCGTCACAACGCCGCGGCGGGCCGCGCGTCGGTGCTGTTCTGCTACGCGTTCGGCAAGGCGCAGCGCGTGCTCGCGAGCGTCGATTGCGGCATCGGCCCGATCTTCTGCCACGGTGCGGTCGAAACGCTGAACCGCGCGTATCGCGAGGCGGGCGTCGCGCTGCCGCCGACGCGTCTCGTCAGCGAGATCGCGGCGCGCGACAAGTCGGCGTTCAGGGACGCGCTGATCGTTGCGCCGCCCTCGGCGCAGGGCAGCGCGTGGATGCGCCGCTTCGGCGATTACAGCGATGCCTTCGCGTCCGGCTGGATGCGCGTGCGCGGCATGCGGCGTCGGCGCGGCGTCGATCGCGGCATGGTGCTGTCGGATCACGCCGACTGGCCCGGTCTGCAACAGGCGATCGGCGCGACGGGCGCGCAACGCGTGATCGTCACGCATGGGCAGATCGAGCCGATGGTGCGCTGGCTCGCGTCGCAAGGGCTCGACGCGGGCGCGTTCGCCACCGAATACGGCGACGAGGCGATCGAAGCCGGTGCCGCCGATCGCGCCGCCGACGCCGACGACAGCGCCGCGCCCGACGCCGCGAGCGCGCAGCCATGAGACAGTTCGCGGCCCTCTATACGGCGCTCGACGCCACGACCTCGACGAACGACAAGCTCGACGCGTTGCTGAGCTATTTCTCCGCCGCCGAACCCGAGGACGCCGCCTGGGCCGCGTATTTTCTGGCCGGCGGCAAGCCGCGCCAGGCGGTGCCGACGCGCGTGCTGGTCGAGTGCGCGCGCGACCGGGCGCGGCTGCCCGACTGGCTGTTCGAGGAGTCGTATCAGGCGGTGGGCGATCTCGCCGAAACCGTCGCGCACGTGCTGCCGCCCGCGACGCGCGAAACGGAGCTGGGTCTCGCGCAATGGATCGAGCAGCGCGTGCTGCCGTTGCGCGGCAGCGATCCCGCCGATCTGTGCGCGCGCCTGACGCAGTATTGGGACGAACTGAACTGGAGCGAGCGTTTTCTGCTGACCAAGCTGATCGGCGGCGGCTTTCGCGTGGGCGTGTCGCGGCAGCTTGTCGTGCGCGCGCTCGCGCGCGTGGCGGGCGTCGATCACAAGCGCATCGCGCAACGCATGGTCGGCTGGACCGATTCGCGCCAGGCGCCCAGCGCGGCCCGCTATCTGCGTCTGATCGCGCCGGCTGCCGAAGGCGACGACGTCGATACGCCGCACGAGAGCGACGTCGGCTTGCCGTATCCGTTCTTTCTCGCGCATCCGCTCCAGAGCGATCCCGCCACGCTGGGCGCGGTCGCGGGGTGGATCGCCGAATGGAAATGGGACGGCATTCGCGCGCAGATCGTCAAGCGCGCGGGGCGCGTGTGGATCTGGTCGCGCGGCGAGGATCTCGTGACCGAGCGCTTTCCCGAGCTGGCTTCGCTGGGCGAGGCGCTGCCCGACGGCACCGTGATCGACGGCGAAATTCTCGCGTGGGAGCCGGGCGCGACCGCGCCGCTGCCGTTCGCGCGGCTGCAACCACGCATCACGCGCAAGACGCTGACCCGCAAAGTGCTCGCCGATTCGCCGGCCGCGCTGCTCGCCTACGATCTGCTGGAAGAGCACGGCCGCGATCTGCGCGGCGAGCCGCTCGACGCCCGCCGCGCGCGGCTCGATACGCTGGCGCGGACGATGTCGGCGACGCTGGCGCTCGATCTGCTGCGTGTGTCGCCGATCGTCGAGGCGCCGGACTGGCCCGCGCTCGCCGCGCTGCGCGAGCAGAGCCGCGCGCGCGGCGTCGAAGGGCTGATGCTCAAGGAGCGCGCGTCGATGTACGGGGTGGGGCGCACCAAGGCGTCGGGTACGTGGTGGAAATGGAAGATCGAGCCGTATTCGATCGACGCCGTGCTGCTCTACGCGCAGCGCGGTCACGGTCGTCGCGCGAGTCTCTACACCGACTTTACCTTCGCGGTCTGGGACGAGCGCGACGGCACGCGCACGCTTGTGCCGTTCGCCAAGGCGTATTCCGGCCTGACCGACGAGGAAATGCGCAAGGTCGATGCGGTCGTGCGCAAGACGACGGTCGAGAAGTTCGGTCCGGTGCGCAGCGTGACGCCGACGCTCGTTTTCGAAATCGGCTTCGAGGGAATCCAGGCGAGTCCGCGCCACAAATCGGGCATCGCCGTGCGGTTTCCGCGCATGCTGCGCTGGCGCACCGACAAGTCGATCGACGATGCCGACACGCTGGACATGCTCAAAGGCTTTCTGAGCGAGGCGCGACCATGAGCGCGCCGAATAACGCAAATGCGGACGCCGACGCGGACGCCCACACTGACGCCGACGAAAGCCCCGAGGCCGCGCCGCGCAAAGCGCGTCCGCGCCGCATCCCGCGTTCGCGCGCGGCGCAGGAAAAACTCGACGCGGCGAGCGCCGACGCGTTCACGCCCGAGCCGTTCGCCTATGACGCATACGCCGCGCAGACGCCGATCGAGACGCGCATCGCGCAGTGGTTCGCGGCGCAGGGCTGGCAGCCGTTCGCGTTTCAGCAGACGGTCTGGCGCGAGATCGCGCGCGGCGCGAGCGGCCTGCTGCACGCGACGACCGGCGCGGGCAAGACGTGGGCGGTGTGGATTGGCGCGCTGGCGGCGTGGGCGGAGGCTTCGGTTTCGGCTTCGGCGTCTTCGCCAGGAACCGCGCGGCGCGCGCCGTTGCCCGCGCCGCTCACGGTGCTCTGGATCACGCCGATGCGCGCGCTCGCCGCCGATAGCGCGCGGGCGCTACAGAGCGCCGCCAAAGCGCTGGGCGCGCCGTGGACCATCGGGCTGCGCACGGGCGACACCTCGTCGACCGAGCGCGCGCGGCAGAACCGCCGCATGCCGTCGGCGCTCGTCACCACGCCCGAAAGCCTCACGCTGATGCTCACGCGCGCCCAGGCGCGCGAGGAGCTGGCGCATCTGCGGCTCGTCGTGGTCGACGAATGGCACGAGCTGCTCGGCAACAAGCGCGGCACGCAAACGCAGCTCGCGCTCGCGCGCCTCACGCACTGGCGGCCCGAACTCCAGGTCTGGGGGCTGTCGGCGACGCTCGGCAATCTCGCGCTCGCGCACGACGCGCTGCTGCATGGCGTACGCACGCCGCGCGTGAACGTGCGCGGCGCGCAACCCAAAACGCTGATCGTCGATACGCTGATTCCCGCCACCATCGAACGCTTTCCGTGGGGCGGCCATCTGGGCACGCGCCAGGTGGGCGCGGTCGCCGCGGGGGTCGACGCGGCGCAAAGCTCGCTGGTGTTCACCAACACGCGCTCGCAGGCCGAAGCCTGGTATCGGTCGCTGCTCGAACTGCGGCCCGAGTGGGCCGGGCTCATCGCCTTGCATCACGGCTCGCTCGACAAGTCGGTGCGCGACTGGGTCGAATCCGGGTTGAAGCACGGCCGCCTGAAGGCGGTCGTCTGCACGTCGAGTCTCGATCTCGGCGTGGACTTTCTGCCCGTCGAGCGCGTGTTTCAGATCGGCTCGCCCAAAGGCGTCGCGCGGCTGATGCAGCGCGCGGGGCGCTCGGGCCACGCGCCGGGCCGCGTCTCGCGCGTGACCATCGTGCCCACGCATGCGCTCGAACTGGTCGAGGCGGCCGCCGCGCGCTGGGCCATCGGCGAGCGCCGCATCGAAGGCCGCGACATGCCGGTCAAACCTTTCGACGTGCTCGTGCAGCATCTCGTGACGGTGGCGATCGGCGGCGGTTTCACGCCGGGCGCGCTCTATGACGAGATTCGCAGCGCCTACGCGTATCGCGATCTCACACAAGCCGAATTCGACTGGGCGCTGACCTTTGTCGAACGCGGTGGCGCGTCGCTCGGCGCGTATCCCGACTATCACCGCGTGGCGATGGATGCCGACGGCGTCTATCGCGTGCCGCGCGACGACCTCGCGCGCCGCCATCGCAACAACATCGGCACGATCGTTGCCAACTCGACCATCGACGTGCGCTTTTTGTCGGGCGGCCGCATCGGCGCGATGGAGGAATCGTTCATTGCGCGCCTCAAACCTGGCGACGTCTTTACGTTCGGCGGTCGCGCGCTCGAACTCGTGCGCGTGCGCGACATGACCGCCTACGTGAAGCGCGCGAATTCCTCGCGCGGCGCGATGCCGCAATGGGCGGGCAGCAAGATGCCGTTGTCGTCCGAACTGGCCGACGCCGCGCTCGTGATGCTCGCGCGCGCCAGCGAAGGCATCTACGACGAACCCGAAATGCGCGCGATCCAGCCGTTGCTCGAACTCCAGGCGCGCTGGTCGGCGCTGCCCGGACCGGGCGTGCTGGTTGCCGAAAGCGTGCGCACGCGCGAAGGCCATCATTTCTTCTGCTTTCCGTTCGCGGGTCGCATGGCGCATATCGGGCTGGGTGCGTTGATTGGCTGGCGCGTCGCGCGCGACCAGCCGAGCACGTTTTCGATTTCGGTGAACGACTACGGCTTCGAACTGCTCTGCGCGCAACCGTTCGACTGGCAGGCGCTGGTCGACGACGGCCTGTTCTCCGCCGCCCATCTCGAAGACGACATCCTCGCGAGCCTCAACGCATCGGAACTCGCCGCGCGACGCTTTCGCGAGATCGCGCGCGTTTCGGGGCTGGTTTTTCAGGGGCATCCGGGCCAGCAAAAGAGTGCGCGCCAGTTGCAGGCGTCGAGCGGACTGTTCTACGAAGTCTTTCGCCGATACGACAGCGCGAACCTGTTGCTCACGCAGGCCGATCAGGAAGTCGTGCGGCAAGAGCTGGAGTTCGAGCGTATCCGCGCGGCGCTCGCGCGCATGAGCACAAGCCGCTTCGCGCTCGCGCGGCCGCCGAGGCCGACGCCGTTTGCGTTCCCGCTGATCGTCGCCAGGCTGCGCGAAAAAGTGACCACCGAGCATCTGGCCGATCGCGTCGAGCGCATGCTCGCGGAACTCGAAACCGCCGCGCGTCGCGCCGACTGACATGGCCGCGCAAACCTACCCGATCGACGTGAACGGCGCGCCGCTGACGCTCTCGGCGCAGCGCGCGGCGTTCGATCCCGTGAGCCGCGCGGTGTTCGTCGCGGATGTACATCTGGGCAAGGACGCCGTGTTTCGCGCGCGCGGCATTCCGGTGCCGACGGGCGCGACGGCCGACACGTTCGCGCGCCTCGATGCCGTGATCGCGCAGTTCGCGCCGCAATCGCTGTATTTTCTCGGCGATCTGCTGCACGCGCGCGAATCGCACGCGCCCGAGGTGCTCGACGGCTTGCGCCGCTGGCGCGCGGCGCATCGCGGCTTGCGCCTCGTGCTGGTGGAGGGTAATCACGATCGTCACGCGGGCGCGCTTGCCGATGAATTCGGCATCGAGACCGTGTTCGAACCATATCGACTCGGGCCGTGGACGCTGTGCCATCATCCGCAGCCGCACGCGGACGGCTATGTGCTCGCCGGTCACGAGCATCCGGTCTATACGCTGCGCACGGGCGTCGATCGTGTGCGTTTGCCGTGCTTTCGCTTCGGCGCGCGCGTGGGCGTGCTGCCGGCCTTCGGCGCGCTGACCGGCGGCTACGAGGCCACCGGCGAGCGCGGGCCGGAAAGCGTGTACGTGGTGGCCGCGAACCGTATTTTCAGCGTCCGGCGTTGATGCGCGCGACGTCTTTATCGTCCTCGCAACCTCTGCTGGCGGATGCTCAGCGCCACGACGCCATCGACTCGAACACGCCGTCGCGGCGCACCAGTGCATGCAGGAGCGCCGCCGCGAGATGCAGCAGGATCAGCGCGAAAAAGCACAGCGCGAGAAAGCGATGCGCGTTCCAGAGCGCCGAATGCAGCGCGTTGCTGTGCGGCAGGAACGCGGGCAGGCGCACGCCCAGCACCATCACCGGATAATCCGCCGCCGAGAGCATGCCCCAACCGATCAGCGGCAGCGCGATCATCAGCGCGTACAGCACGACGTGCGAGAGGCGGGCGACGAGCTTCATCGGTTCCGGCATGGCCGCGGGCAGCGGCGGCGCGCCGCGCACGAGCCGCAGCACGAGGCGGATCAGCGCGAGCACCAGAATCGCGATGCCGAGCGGCTTGTGGATGGAGACGAGCGTGAGGTAGTCGGGGCGCACCGTCGACACCATGCCCACGCCGATAAACAGCATCGCGAGAATGCAGATCGCCATGAGCCAGTGCAGGACGCGCTGCGCGGGACTGAAGCGGGGGTGGACGGCGTTCATGGCGCGACTCCTTGCGCGTTGCCGCGCGGGTAGTCCTTGTCTTCGGCGGTGCGGCGGTTGAACGACACCGAATAGGCGGCCGAGCGCGCGGCCGGGAACGGATCGTCCGAGACGTGTATGCCGGCGGGCAGTACCGTCGGGTCGAAGTTGAGGTTGCGGCACGGGCCGTCCGCTTCCGGCTCGATGGCCGTGACGATGAGCGTGCCCGCGTCGACGGTGCGCCGGTCGTCCGGCCACGCCTGGCTCGGATCGGCGGTCGGGTCGCCGGGATTCGCGACCGTGATGCGCAGCGTCCAGCGTTGCGGCGCGGACTGCACACGCTGGACGATATCGGTTTCGAGGAAGTTGGGCGCGAGGTGTGCCGCGTCGGCGGCGGAGAGCGGTTGCGGCGCGGCCGCCGGCACGAAGGACCAGCGCACGGCATGCGCCTCGCCCGCCGCGTTTGTGAAGATGAAACTGTTCAGGCTGTTGTAGCGGTCCTGCGCGAACGACGCGGTCAGCGGCGTCGTCGACGCCCACGCGCCGAAGTGCGCGAACTCGGGATGCGCGGCGATGAAGTGCTTCATCGCGTCCGGATCGCTCTTGTTGCCCGCCGCGCCGAGCAGTTCGTAGAACGCTTGCGGCGTGGCGACGGGGAAGAACGGCGCGTCGATCATGGCCGAGCGCCATTCGCTGCCACCGGGCGAGCCGATGAGCAGGCCGAGACCGCGCACGTGCACGCTCGGGTCGGGCGCATTCGGGTCGGCGGTCGCGAGATTGAAGCGGCCCGTGGCGGCGAACGTGCCGGCGGCGAGCATCGGCGCGCTCGACAGTTGCGCGCCCGCGCCGTTCGATTCGAAGCGGCCCGTGAAGCAGATGCCCTTCGCGTGATTGCGCCGGAAGCCCAGCGCGGGGCCGCCCGGCGGGGCGAGCCGGTCGACCAGTTTGGCGGGCGTGAGCCGATGCGGCGACAGCCAGCCGGCGGTCCAGGCGAACGCGGCGGCCAGCGCCAGCACGACGACGCCGATCAGCGCCAGCGCGCCGAGGTGATTCGAATTCGAAGGTGGGGAGGTGTTGTTGCCAGCCATTGCACGGTCTCCTTAGCTGAGCGTTCGTGCAATCTATCAGGTGGCAAAAAAACGTGGGCGTGAAATGTCGGACTGATGAATCCCTTTTAGCACGCACCGCCGCGCCGGAGATTTGGCGCGGTGCGATGCAGCATCAGAAAATCACGTAGATCTTGCGCAGCGTTTCGTTGATTTCCCAAAGGCCTTCGGTATTGGCTTCGAAGAACATCGTGTCGCCGCCCTTGAAATGCAGCGCTTTTTCGCCATCGGGCGTGAAGCTCCCCGAGCCGGAGAGGAAATGCATCACCTCCGCTTCCTTCACCGAACGCCGGTAGGTGCCAGGCGAGCATTCGAACACGCCCGTATCGACGGCTTCCGCGCCGGGAATCACCACCTGGCGGCCCGTGACGCGCGCGGGCTGCGTGCCGGGCAGGCCCGCCGTACCCCAGTCTTCGAGTCCCGCCACCTGGGCGGCCTGCTGAATCTGCTGAACTTTCACTGAATGAATTCCTGTTGACGTGAAGTGTGATCGAGTCGTTGTTCGATGCGGCCGAGCCGCACGACGGTTACGCCGGGCCGCAACTGACGCAGCGAAGGCATGACGAGCATGCAGTCGTCGTAGGGCGTGAGCACGGGCTCGCCGTTCGACCAGCCAATCACCGTGCCCGCCGTATCGAAAGTTTCGAGGCCCGTATAAGGACCGGCGAAACGGAAATCCATGCTGCTCGCGACCACGGGTTCGGTTACGCGCACGACGGTCATCTGCGCGGGCAGCGGCAGGAGCCAGCCGCCGGGCAGATCGCTCGCGTCGATCACGCCCGCGTGCAGCAGAAAGCGCGCGGTGCTGTCGCGCGCGACATCGACGGCACGCTTTTCCCAATGCTGTCCGCACTCGATCAGCAGTGCGTTCTTCGCGCTTTGAGGATCGCCGAAACCTTCGTAGTCGCGCATGCGTCGGCCTTCCGGATGGCCCTCGTCGCAGATCACGGTGGCGGGCACGCCGAGTTGCGCGGACAGCGCGATGCCCTTGTCGAGCGGCCCGGCGACGATCAGCGGCGCGCTTTTTTCGTGCATCGAATGCAGATCGAGCAGCAGATCGACGCTATCGATCACGGGGCGCATGGCGCGCGCGCGATCGAGTTCGGACGAGCGGCGCGACGTATCGTCGAGCGTGGCGGCGGTCCAGACGCGGTTGAAATCCTGATCGACGAAACGCGCCTTGTCCGGTTGCGCGGGATCGAAGCGCGCGTACGCATCGACATTCGCGAACGCCAGCGTGAGACGGCCGCGGCGCGGACGAAGTTGCGCGCGCAACAAGGCATCGACGACGATCGCGCCGCACACTTCATTGCCGTGCGTGAGGGCGTTCACCATTACATGCGGACCGGGCGCGCCGGAGTCGAACGTATGCACGTAGGCGATGCCGGTGTTGCCTTCGGCGTGCGCGGCGATGTCGGGGAACGCGACTTCGATCGGATAGGCGTCCATGCTCATGCGGGACCTCCTGGCTGAGAAAGTTGATCGACGGAGAAACGTCGAGTCGGGGCCGGTTGATTCGGGTTCCTTGGCGAATGCGGGCGGCATCCAGTCCGCTACAGGGCGGGCTGGATGCACACCGTCATGGCACGTCAGCCCATCGCCTGATTGATGATGCCGTAAGCGCGCCAGGCCGCGTCGGGCTCGCCGCTGTGCTGCGCGGCGCTCGCGTTGCGCACCATCTTGACGACCGAATCCACGGGCACGAGGCCGACGCCCGGCAGCCACGCTTCGATGCCCGCGCCGCCCGGCACGTCGAGGCGCACGAAGTCGCCGACGTGTTGCGCGAGCCAGTGCGAGACGAGGGCTTTCGCGCGCGCGTGATCGTCTTGATCGCCGCTATCGCCCGCCGTCGCGGCGACCACCGGGCCGATGGCGTAGCCGCGGCCGAAGCGGCGCGCGAGCGCGAAGCCGGTGATGATGCCGTCGCGTTCGAGCACGACGCCGCCTTGCGCGACCGCGAGCAGGGCGGGCAGCGTGGCGCTGCGGTCGAGACCGCAGCCGCGCGAGGCGAGATCGATGAGCGTCGGCAGATCGGTGGGCGTGACGGCGCGCAGCGTTTCGCCTTGCGGCAGCACGACGGCGGGCGCCTGTTCGACCGTGCCCTGATGTTGCGTGAGGCCGCCGCACGCGGCGAAGCCGAGCTTTTCGTAGAGCGGCTGACCGGCGGGCGTGGCGTGCAGGAAAGTCACGCGCTCGCCGAGCGCCTCGAGCACGAGTTCCATCAGCTTGCGGCCGATGCCGCGTCCTTGCTGATCGGGCGAGACGATCACCATGCCGAGCGTGGCGCGGTCGGCGCCGAACTTCCAGCACAGCGCCGTGCCGATCACGACGCCGTTGTCGACGGCGACGAAGCCTTCGCCCGCCTCGACGGCGAAGCGCCAGTCTTCGGGGCGATGCGGCCAGCGCACGGCCACGGAAAGACCGTGGGCGGCGTCGATGTCGTCGGCGCTGAAACGGCGATAGTGAAGGTCGGGCTTGACGGCGGATTCGGACACAGCGGACTCCTGGATAACGACGTGGACGGCATGTTCAGATTCGACTGTCGCATGCGGCTCACAGGCTTCATAGGACGATCTTCCTGACTTGAGCGAGCACAAGCGGCGGCAGCGCGCGGCTTTTTTATTGTTCATCGCATTCAGAAAAGTTTCAATATAATGAGTGGCAGTGTGCGTGCCTCGATGTCACGCAGCGGGCGCGCCGCGCCGTCGCCATGCACCGAAATCGTGCGCCGGCGTTGGGGAACGAACCGGTTTTGCGCGTCCGGCACCGAATTCAACAGGAAACTCATGCGAACCCAGTCCAGCAAGAAAATCGCGGTGTTGCCGAGCCACGCCGATGTCGGCGCGCGGCTGCGCGCGCTGCGCAATGCTCGCGGCCTGTCCGTCAATGAACTCGCGCTGCGCGCGGGCGTGTCGGTCGGCACCGTGAGCCAGGTCGAGCGCAACAAGGCCAATCCGTCCGTGCGTATTCTGGAGCGTCTGCGTCAGGCGCTCGACGTGCCGTTGAGCGCGTTGCTGGAAGAAGACGACGCGCCGTCCGATCCGCTCACGGGCGATTTCGTGCGGCGCGCGGCGGAGCGCCCGCTGTTCGAGGTGGGCAAAAACGGCATGCAGAAAGAGCTGCTTTCGCCGCATGGCGAGCACGATTTGCAGATGATGGTCATCATGCTGCCGGCGGGCTCGGGGTCGGAGGAAGTGCTGGTGGGCGTCGGCGAAAAATGCGGCCTCGTGATGGAGGGCACGGTGATCCTGAACGTGGGCGATCAGCGCGCCGAACTGCGCGCGGGCGACAGTTTCCAGTTCAAGAGCACGGTGCCGCACAGTGTGCGCAATGAAAGCAGCAAGACGGCGCGGCTGTTGTGGATCATGAACACGCGCCCGCCGGTCATTCATCTTTAAGTATCTCTGGCGGCGCCGCTTTTCGCCGGTATCGGCGCCGCATCCCGGTTGTTCTTCCTCGCTTTTTTCTGAACGCGCTTCACCCGCGATCTCCCCACGCTTTCATTCCTGTTGATGCCCGCGATACTGGCCTGTATCGCGCGGATGAACGCGCACGCCTTGTTGTTTCATTCTTCTGCCGATTGCCTGCGTGCCGACTGCGTGTCACCTGCGCGCCATTAATGAAGCGCGCGTGTGTCAACTCGCCGCTACGGGTTCGCCCTGGCCCGTTTCTCGCGTAAGCAAAGCGCATGAGCATGCTTTTCGCAGAATTATTTTTGATCACTAGCCAAGCCTCTTCTGTTCACTATAATGAATTTCAACGCGTGGTTGTTCATTTTGCCGCCAAGGCATCGAACCACCACTTGCTGAAGCGGCGAAGCCGCGCACGTGACGACTCGCGAGCGCGCCATCGCCGGGCTAACCGGTTTTCGAACAGGCAGAGCATGACTACTCCGTCGCTGGATTTCGATCCGTCCGCAATCACGCTGCCGCAAGGCCATTTCATTGGCGGCGCGTACTACCAGACCGATGAAACGCCGATCGCCGTGCATCGTCCTTCGGACGGCCGTCTGCTGGGTTATGTGCCGGACGCCACGGCGCAGACCGTCGATTACGCGGTATCGAATGCGCTGCAGGCATGGAAGACGAGCGGCTGGGGCACGCGCTCGCCGCGCGAACGCGCCCGGGTGCTGACGCGCTGGGCGCAACTGATCGACGAAAACGTGGTCGCGCTGGCGCAGCTCGAAGCAGTCAGCTCCACGCGGCCGGTCGCGGAAGCGTATGCGTCGGATGTGCCGTTCACGGCCGAAGCGATTCGCTTCTTCGCGGAACTCGCGGACAAGCTCGGCGGCGACATCGCCGCGACGCGTCAAGGCAGTCTCGGCTTCGTCGCCTCGGAGCCCTATGGGGTGATCGGCGCGATCACGCCGTGGAATTTTCCGCTTTCGATGTGTTCGTGGAAATGCGGTCCGGCACTCGCGGCCGGCAATGCGGTCGTGCTCAAAGCCTCGGAAATGACGCCGTTTTCCACGTTGCGTCTTGCTGAACTGGCGATTGAAGCGGGCATGCCGCCCGGCATTTTCAATGTCGTGAACGGTCGCGGCGCGACCACCGGTTCGGCGATCACGCGTCACCCCGATATCTCGAAGGTGAGCTTCACCGGATCGACGCGCACGGGCGCCGCGATCATGAGCGAAGCCGCTTTTCACGGCACCAAGCCGGTCACGCTCGAACTGGGCGGCAAGAGCCCGCAACTGGTGTTCGCGCAGGTGCCGGACCTCGCGCACACGGCGCGCTGCGTGGCGCGCGGCTTTACTGCGAACGGCGGCCAGGCCTGCGTGGCGGGTACGCGCCTGATCGTTCATAAGCACATTGCCGAACCGCTGATCGACGCCGTGCAACGCGAACTCGCGGGCATCGCGCCGGGCGCGATGTGGTCGAGCGCGACGCGTTATTCGCCGATCATCAGCCCCGCACAGGCGCAACGCATTGCCACGCTGATCGACGAGAGCCGTGCGCAAGGCGCGGAAGTGCTGTGCGGCGGCGGCTTTTTCGACGACACCGAAAACGGCTGGTTTCATCGCCCGACGTTGCTCGCCAACGTCACCGACGACACGCCCGCCGTGCGCGAAGAATTGTTCGGCCCCGTGCTCACCGTGCAAACCTTCGAGGACGAAGAGGAGGGCATCGCGCTCGCGGCGCACCCGACCTACGGTCTCGCGGCAGGCGTGCATACGAGCGATATTGGCCAGGCCATGCGGGCGATGCGGCGCATTGCAGCGGGCACGGTCTGGATCAATCGCTATGGCCGCAGCGGCGACATGATCATTCCGACCGGCGGCTTCAAGCAGTCGGGTATCGGCAAGGATCTCGGACGCCAGGCGCTCGAAGCCAGCATGCGCCACAAGAGCGTGCTGATCGATTTCGACACGGCCTGAGTATTACCGCATTCGCTTCAACTCACGCTTTAACTTCGGTTCCAGCTTCGCCGTATAGATGCACGATCCGTGCAGCGTTCATTTCAGTGAACACGGATTGCGCGCAACGCTTCACAGGTAATTTCGACACCGCGGGCCGCGCCAAGTTCGTCAGCATGACTGATTAATTGGCATGCATGCGCAGCGCGCCGTTCTCACTTGATTCGAGCCTGAAAACAGGTTCGCCACGACGACAGGATGCAGACCATGATCGATTTCGAGCCGAAGTACATCACCTTCGACTGCTACGGCACGCTGACCAACTTCCAGATGGCCGAGACCGCGCGCCAGCTTTACGGCGACAAGCTCGATGCCGCCAGGATGAACGAGTTCGTGGAGTTCTTCCGCGGTTATCGTCTGGACGAGGTGATGGGCGCGTGGAAGCCGTTTCGCGACGTCGTGGTGAATTCGATTCGCCGCACCTGCGAGCGCACCGGCGTGCCGTTCGACGAAGCCACGGCGCTGAAGTTCTACGAGGCAGTGCCCACGTGGGGCCCGCATCCGGACGTGCCGGAAGGTCTGTCGCGCCTCGCCACGAAGTACAAGCTCGTGATTCTCTCGAACGCCGACGACTCGCAGATCCACAGCAACGTGGAAAAGCTTGGCGCGCCGTTCCACAAGGTCTGCACCGCCCAGCAGGCGCAGGCGTACAAGCCGCTGCGCAAGGCGTTCGAGTACATGTTCGACCAGCTCGACTGCAATCCGGAAGACGTGCTGCACGTGTCGTCGAGTTTCCGTTACGACCTGATGACGGCTTATGACATGGGTATCAAGCACAAGGCTTTCGTGAATCGCAACCATGAGCCGCTCACGCCGTATTACCAGGTCAACGAAGTGAAGCAACTGCCGCAGCTCGCCGAACTCCTCGGCGTCTAAGCGTCTCGGCCGCCCGTTCATTCGCCCACTTGCACTTACCGTCGGTCATCAGGAACGCAACACGATGAAGCTCGATTCGTACTGGCTCGATACCGCGCCGCGCTTTACGAAGCCCGCCCAGGGGCCGCTCGCCGGCCGCGTGGACGTGGCCGTGGTCGGCGGCGGTTTTACCGGGCTGTCGGCGGCGCTGGCGCTCGCGAAGCGCGGCTACTCGGTCACCGTGCTGGAAGCCGGGCGCATCGCAGGCCAGGCGTCGGGCCGCAACGGCGGGCACTGCAATACGGGCGTCGCGCAGGATTATGCGGCGCTCTCGGCGAAGCTCGGCACGGAGCGCGCCTCGCTGTTCTATCGCGCCTATGCCGAAGCCGTGAAGTCGGTCGCGCAGATCGTCGAGGAAGAACAGATTCCCTGCGATCTGCGCAAGAGCGGCAAGATCAAGCTCGCTGCGAAGCCGCATCACTACGCATCGCTGGCGAAGACTTTCGAAGCGTTGAAGCGCGATGTCGATGAAGATGTCGAGCTGATTTCGCGCGAACGTATTCGCGACGAAATCGCATCGGACGGTTTCTATGGCGGCCTCGTGCAGCACAACGGCATGCAGCTGCATATGGGCAAGTTCGGTGTCGGTCTGGCCGAAGCGGCGGCGCGTCACGGCGCGCAGATCTTCGAAGAAACGCCGATGGTCGGCCTCAAGCCGCTCGGCGGCCACGCCTACGAAGTGCAGTGCGAGCGCGGGACGCTGCGCGCCGATCGCGTGTTGCTCGCCACGGGGGCGTCGCAAAGCGGCCCGTTGCAATGGTTCCGCCGCCGCATCGCGCCCGTGGGCAGTTTCATCGTCGTCACGGAGCCTCTCGGCAAGGCGCGTCTCGATGCGCTGCTGCCCACGCGCCGCTCGTATGTGACGACGCGCCAGATTGGCAATTACTTTCGTCCCACGCACGACGACCGTTTGCTGTTCGGCGGCCGCGCGCGCTTCGCGATGTCGAATCCGCGTTCGGACGAAAAGAGCGGCCGCATTTTGCGTGACGGCATGCTTCAGTATTTTCCGCAACTCGCCGACGTGCGCCTCGATTACTGCTGGGGCGGTCTCGTCGACATGACAGCCGACCGGCTGCCGCGCGCGGGCGAGCACGAAGGTTTGTTCTATTCGATGGGCTACAGCGGCCATGGTGTGCAGATGTCGGTGCACATGGGCCGCGTGATGGCCGACGTGATGTTCGGTGCCGCCACGCGCAACCCGTGGCGAGCGCTCGAATGGCCTGCGATTCCCGGACACTTCGGGCGCGCGTGGTTTCTGCCGCTCGTCGGCGCGTATTACCGGTTGCAGGACGTGCTTCATTGAGCCGATGCCGAGCGCCGACCCTTTCACGGCGCAGCGCAAATAGTCAAGACTCTCCACAAGGAAACCAGACCATGTCGCGTACCACCCTTGCATTCGCCGCCGCTTCCGTCGCGTTCTCGCTGTTGTGCGGCGCTGCCCATGCCGATACCCCGACGCTGACCGCGGGCTCGCCGCCGTCGAGCGCGCCGACCACCTTCCTCGACGTCAAGACGCAGAAGATCGAGGGCATCATGCCCGACGTCGTGCGCGAAATCGGCAAGCGCGAGGGCTTCGACGTGTCGTATCAGGCCGTGCCCTTCTCCGCGCTGATTCCCTCCGTGGTCTCGGGCAAGATCGACATCATCGTCGCGGGCATGACGCCCACGCCCAAGCGCGCCGAAGTGGTGGACTTCTCGCAGCCGGTGACGGCGTTCGGCGAAGGCATTATCGTGAAGTCGACGAACAAGACCAACTACAAGTCGGTGCAGGACATGAAGGGCATGTCGGTCGGCGCGCCCACGGGCACCGACTACGGCGACCAGCTCGTCAAGCTCGGCATCTTCAAGGAAGTGAAGATGTACGACAGCCCGGCCGACATGACGCGCGACGTTGCGATCGGCCGCATCGTGGCGGGCTTCAACGACTACCCGATTCTCAAGGCGCAGGAATCCGCGGGCGCGATGGCCGGTACGCGCGTTGACGACGATTACGTGCCGATGGAGAAGTTCGACATCGCCGTGGGCGTGAAGAAGGGCAACACGGCGCTGCTGGCGAAAGTGAACGACGCACTCACGAAGATGAAGGCCGACGGCACGCTCGACAAGATCCTGAAGAAGTGGCACCTGGCGAGCTGATCCGCCACTGAACGACCGGAATGCGGAGCGGCGAGACGGTTTGCTCCGCGCCGCGTTCCGGCCCGGCCCGCCTTTGCGGCGCGGCGTATGACTCGCGGGCATTCCCCCGTTCGCGAATGAAAGCATAAGGCACACCATGCGTTGGCACGACATAGTCGATTTTGTCCCGATCCTGCTGCAAGGCGCGGTGATGAGCATCATCATCACGGTTGGCTGCCTGCTGCTGAGCACTGCGCTCGGCCTCGTGTGGGCGCTGCTCAAGATGTCGCGTTATCCGGCGGTGGTGACGGCCGTGAGCGCGATGATCAACGTGGTGCGCGGCCTGCCGATGATTGTCCTGCTGTTCTATATTTATTTCGTCTTGCCGGACTTTCATATTGAAGTGTCGGCATTGCAGGCGAGCATTATCGGCTTGAGTTTCGGTTATTCGACCTACGTGGCGGAAATCATCCGCTCGGGTATCGAGGCCGTCGATCCGGGCCAGTATGAAGCGGCGCAATCGCTTGGCATGGGCCGCGTGAAAACGATGGTGCGCGTGATCCTGCCGCAAGCGGTGAAGGTCGCGCTGCCGCCGTACAGCAATACGCTGGTGATGATGCTCAAGGACTCGTCGCTCGCGTCCACCATCACGGTGGCGGAAATGACGCGACAAGGTCAGTTGATCGCGGCATCGACGTTCCAGAACATCACCGTCTATACGCTCGTGGCGATCGGCTATCTGCTGATGAGCCTGCCGCTCATGAGCATGACGCGGCATCTCGAGCGCCGTTTCGGCAAGCACAAGGCGAAGAAGTGAGGTTGCGATGATCGAAATTACCGATGTCCACAAGAGCTTTGGCGCCACGCCCGTGCTCAACGGCATTTCGCTGAAGATCGAACAGGGCGAAGTGGTGTGTCTGATCGGCGCGTCCGGCTCCGGCAAATCGACGCTGCTGCGCTGCATTAACGCGCTCGAATCGTACGACGCGGGCGAAATCAAACTGCTCGATCAGCGTGTCGAACAGCGCTCGCGTCATATCAATCATCTGCGCACGCAAGTGGGCATGGTGTTTCAGCGATTCAATCTGTTTCCGCATCGCACCGCGCTCGAAAACGTGATGGAAGGGCCCGTGCATGTGAAGAAGGAACCGCTGCATTCGGCCAAGCGCGACGCCGAGGAATTGCTCAACAAGGTCGGGCTCGGCCACAAGCTTCATTACTATCCGCATCAGCTTTCGGGCGGTCAGCAGCAGCGCGTGGCGATTGCGCGTTCGCTCGCGATGAAGCCGAAAGCGATTCTGTTCGATGAACCTACTTCCGCGCTCGATCCCGAACTCGTCGGCGAAGTGCTCAGCGTCATGCGCACGCTCGCGAAGGAAGGCATGACGATGCTGGTGGTCACGCACGAAATGGGTTTCGCGCGCGAAGTCGCGGACCGCGTGTGCTTCCTGCACGGCGGCCACATCATCGAACAGGGCAGCGCTCAGCAGGTGTTGTGCGCGCCGCGCGAAGCCCGCACGCGCGAATTCCTGCGTCACGTGCTCGGCAATCGCGGCGAGGCGCAAAGCGCGCCCGAAGGCGCGACGGGAGCGGCGGCATGAACGGACGATTCGTGCGGCTCGGCGAAACCGCACGCGCCAACGTGTCGATCGTGATCGACGGACACAGCGTTGAGGCGCTCGAAGGCGATACGTTGCTCACGGCCATGCTGTGCAGCGTGCGATATGTGCGCCAGTCGGAATTCGGCGAGGAAAAGCGCGCGGGCTATTGCCTGATGGGCGCGTGCCAGGACTGCTGGGTCTGGACCGATACGGGCGAACGCCTGCGTGCCTGCACGACCGTGGTCGAAGCGGGCATGCGCCTCGTGACCACTCAACCGGAGGCGCAATGGGCGAACCTCGCATTGTGATCGTTGGCGCGGGGCCGGCGGGCGTGCGTTGCGCGCAAACACTGCTGGCCGCGGGGCTGCGCCCGACGCTGATCGACGAAGGCCGCCGCGACGGCGGCCAGATCTATCGGCGTCAGCCCGATGGTTTTACGCGCCCCTATGCGAAGCTCTACGGCACCGAAGCGCTGCGTGCGCAGGATCTGCACGAGACGTTCACGCGTTTGCGCGCGCAGATCGATTATCGGCCGCAAACGCTCGCGTGGAATATCTGGGACAAAAAACTGCATATCGTGCGCGACGGTCACGCGAGCGCGCTCGATTACGATGCGCTGATTCTGTGTCCCGGCGCAACCGATCGTTTGATTCCCGTGAAGGGCTGGCAATTCGCGGGTACCTATAGCCTCGGCGCGGCGCAGATCGCGCTGAAATCGCAGGCCTGTTCGATCGGACGGCGCGTGGTGTTCATGGGCACCGGGCCGCTGCTGTATCTGGTCGCAAGTCAATATGTGCAGGCGGGTGCGAAAGTCGCCGCCGTGCTCGACACGTCGGCGGCGGGCGCGCGTCTGCGTGCGTTGCCGAAGCTGCTAGCGCGTTTCGATGTCTTGCGCAAAGGCAGTGCGCTCGTGGGTGCGCTCAAGCGCGCGGGCGTGCAAATGTACAACGGCATCGAGCCGGTCGAAATCGTCGGCACGCCGGACGAGGGTGTGAGCGCCGTGCGCTTTCGCACCGCGAGCGGCAAGATCGAACAGATCGATTGCGACGCCATCGGCATGGGCTATCACTTGCGTCCCGAAACGCAACTCGCCGATCTTGCGCGCTGCGCGTTCCGCTTCGATACGCTGACGCGCCAATGGCTCCCGCAAATCGACGAACTCGGGCGCAGCAGCGTGCCGGGCGTGTATCTCGCGGGCGACGGCGTGCGTGTGCTCGGCGCGGATGGTGCGGAGAACGCGGGGCGTCTCGCCGCGCATGCCGCGCTGATCGATCTGGGCCGCGGCGCGCAAGCGGCCGTGCTCGACGCGCTCAAACGCGAGCAGCGCCGCATGGACCGCTTTCGCGAAGGGCTGGCGCAGGCGTTCGAGTGGCCCGCGCAACAGGCCGCGAAGCTGCCCGACGAAACCATGGTGTGCCGCTGCGAAGGCATCACGGCGGGTGAATTGCGCCGCGTGATCCACGACGAGGGCGCGCAGGAAGCGAATCGCGCGAAGGCGCTGAGCCGTGTCGGCATGGGCCGTTGCCAGGGGCGCTATTGCGGCCACGCGGCGGCGGAAATTATCGCGGACGCCGCGCGCGTGCCGCTCGAGCAAGTCGGACGTTTGCGCGGGCAGGCGCCCGTGAAGCCGCTGGCCATCGCGACTGTGGAGGAGACGGAGTGAAGCGCGCGCAAGCCGATGTATTGATCGTGGGTGGCGGCTTCATGGGTGCCGCCACCGCGTTTTTTCTGCGTCGCCGTGGCAAGTCGGTGATTCTGCTCGAACGCCAGCTGATCGGCCAGCAGGCGAGCGGCACCAATTTCGGCAACGTGCGCCGTCAAGGGCGTTTGCTGGCGCAATTGCCGCTGGCGAACCGCTCGCGGGAAATCTGGCTGCGCATGCCGGAATTGATCGGTCACGATGCCGAGTTTCTGATGTCGGGCCATTTGCGCGTGTGCTATCGCTCCGAGCAGGCCGACATGTTCGAGACCTACGCACGCGATGCGAAGCATTACAACCTCGATCTGGAAATGCTGCACGGCGATGCCTTGCGCAAGCGCTTTCCGTTTATCGGTCCTGAAGTGCTGGCCGGTTCGTATGCGCCCATCGACGGGCATGCGAATCCGCGTCTCGCCGCGCCCGCGTTCGGACGCGCCGCCGCGAAACTCGGTGCGCAAATCTTTGAAAACACCGATATTGTCTCGGTCGAAAAAGAAGGCAATGAGTTTCGCGCCACCAGCGCCGACGGCCGCACGTTTCATGCGCCCGTTCTGCTGATTACGGCGGGCGCATGGGGCAGCACCTTGAGCGAGCAATTCGGCGAGCCGGTGCCGATTGCCGTGCACGGTCCGCAAATGGCCGTGACCGAACCGGTGCCGTATAGCATCGCGCCGGCAGTCGGCGTGTCGTCGCCGCAGATCGCGGAGGTCGTGTATTTCCGCCAGGTCGCGCGCGGCAATATCGTGATTGGCGGCTGCGCACGTGGGCCCGCGTTTCTCGACGCGCGCCGTGCGAAAGTGCTGCCGCACAGCACCTTGCTGCAATTTCGCCAGGCGCAGCGCGTCGCGCCCGCGCTCAGACGGCTCAATATCATTCGCGTCTGGAGTGGTGTTGAGGGCTATATGCCCGACGATCGGCCGATCATGGGTGCAAGCGGGACGACGAGCGGCTTGTTCTACGCATTCGGATTCTGCGGGCACGGTTTTCAACTCGGACCGGGCGTGGGCGATACGATGGCCGAACTGATCGACACGGGCGCCACCTCGACGCCGATCGAGCCGTTCGACATTCGTCGCTTTGCTGCTTTTCGGCCGCCCGCGGGTAGTTCGCAGTCCGCGCAACAATCGGTTCCGGCAACCTGATTCAAAGATTCGCAGGCATGCCATGTTGATTGCTCCGACTTTGCAGACCGCGCCGACTTCACGGCGCAGCGGCGAAACCCGCACCACGGAAACGACGCGCGCCATACAACGCGCGCTCGATTTCATCGAGTCGTGTTTTGCCGAGCCGATCAGCCTGACTGAACTCGCGGAAATCGCGGGACTGAGCGTGTCGCGTTTCGCGGCGCGTTTTAGCGGCGAAATGGGTGTGTCGCCGCAACAATATGTGCGCATCGTGCGCGTGCGTCACGCGCAACGTTTGCTGCGTCGTGGCGTATCCCCCTCGCTCGTGGCGGCGGAAGTGGGCTTCTTCGATCAAAGCCATTTGTGCCGTCATTTCAAGCGTGTGTTGGGCTGCACGCCGGTCGAATGGCTCAATGCAGGCGCGCCGTTCGGGCCCAACGGCTGAAAACGCCTCATATCACCACGCTTCCGAATTCAACTTCGCTTCTGGCGGCGCGCCGTTCTTTACGCACGGCGCGCCTGGCGCGTCTTGATCCGTGCTCGCAATAAAAAAGCCGCGAGACTCAAGGCGAATCTCGCAGCCGGAACTTAGGCGATGCTTGCGCGCGTATCTTTTCAGAAAGCGCGTGCAATTCAGCAATCCCTTTACGACAATGCGGCGCGTACCTCGCGGTCTTCGAGCACGTCATCGAGCGTGCGTTTCAGGCGCGTGAACAATTGCTCGAATTCCGCTTCGCCATAACAGAGTGCGGGCGCGAAACCGAGAATGTTGTCGCCGAAAGCGCGGAACACGAGGCGATTGCGATAAGCCGAAGCCGCGATGCGATCCGAGAGCTTCAATGAGGCATCGAAACGCGCGCGCGTAGTTTTGTTCGCGACGAGCTCGAGTGCGCCAAGCAGGCCGCGATGACGCGAATCGCCTACGAGCGGATGATCGAGCAGGCCGTCGAGACCGGCGGCGAAACGGGGTGCCAATGCCTGCGCATTCGCGAGCAGACCGCCTTCGTGATAGAGGCGCAAGACTTCGAGACCGATCGCGGCGCTCACCGGATGCGCGGAGTAGGTCTGGCCGTGGCCCACGATCGCCGTATCGTTCTTGTCCCCCGCGATGCCTTGATACACGGCGTCGGACATGAGCACCGCGCCCATCGGCGCATAACCCGAGGTCAGGCCTTTCGCGACCGTCATCAGATCGGGCTCGACATCTTCGGCTTCGCAGGCAAATAGCGGGCCGGTGCGGCCGAAACCCGTGATGACTTCGTCAGCGACGAACAAAATGTCGAGACGGCGGCACGCGTCGCGCATCGCCTTGAGCCAGCCGCGCGGCGGCACGATCACGCCGCCCGAACCTTGAATCGGCTCGCAGAAAAACGCGGCCACATGCTCCGCGCCGAGCTGCGCGACTTTCGCTTCGAGCGACGCGACGGAGGCCGCGATCAGCGCGGCGTCGTCGGCACCGTCTTCGCGGCGATACGCATACGGCGAGGGCAGATGGTGCTGGTTCGGCAGCGGCAGATCGAAATGGCGATGAAAGGCCGGCAGCGCCGTGAGGCCCGCGCCCACCGACGACGAGCCGTGATAACCGCGTTCGAGCGCGATCATCTGCTTCTTGCCCGGGCGGCCCGTGGCGTTGAAATAATGCGTGATAAAACGAATTGCCGAATCGACCGCATCGGAGCCGCCGAGCGTGAAATACACGTGTTGCAGCGAAGCCGGCGTCAGTTCGACGAGTTTCTGCGCCAGTTCGATGGCCGGTTCCGACGAGAAATGGAAATACGTGGTCGCGTAAGGCAGGCGCGTCATCTGGCGCGTGGCGGCTTCGACGATGCTCTGCTGACCGTAACCGACGTTCACGCACCAGAGGCCCGAAAACGCGTCGAGCAATTCATTGCCGTCGATATCGCGCAGATACGCGCCGTGACCGGATTCGAGCACGGTCGTCCCTCGCGCTTCATGCGCGCGATAGTTGATGACAGGGTGAATCAGATGCTTGCGATCGGCTTCGATCAGCGGCGAATTGGACATGACGTGACGGTCCCGTTGATTGACGGTGAGTGACAAAGTGGATCGCACGATGGTAGCGCCGCGCGTGCATTGGCGTGCAGGGAAAAAATCACGCAAACAGCAGCGGCATACTCTTTTTGCGGGCTTTTCAGCATTTTCTGCTGGGGCGTTCGAACGCCGCGCCGCGTGTGCCGGAGCGCTTCGCGGTTCGCCAAATCGCGTCTACAATGCGGCGATATTCGATGCGGTTTGGCGGCGCGGCAGGATGGATCATCGCCATTCCTGCCCCATGGTCTCTTCACACACGAACAGGTAACCGAAACAATGAGCAAGACTTACAGGATCGCGGCCATTGCCGGCGACGGCATTGGTCAGGAAGTGATGCCCGAGGGCGTGCGCGTGGTGGAAGCCGCCGCGAAGCAATTCGGCCTCTCGATCGAATTCACGCATTTCGACTGGGCGAGCTGCGATTACTACCTGCAGCACGGCAAGATGATGCCCGACGACTGGTTCGCCACGCTCAAGGGTTTCGATGCGATTTACTTCGGCGCGGTGGGTTGGCCCGAGAAGGTGCCCGACCATATTTCGCTGTGGGGTTCGCTGCTCAAATTCCGCCGCGAATTCGACCAGTATGTGAATCTGCGTCCCGTGCGTCTGCTGCCGGGCGTGCCGTGTCCGCTCGCCAACCGCAAGCCCGGCGATATCGACTTTTTCGTCGTGCGCGAAAACACCGAAGGCGAATACAGCTCGGTGGGCGGCAAGATGTTCGAAGGCACCGAGCGCGAATTCGTACTGCAGGAATCGGTGTTCACGCGCCAGGGCGTGGATCGCATTCTCAAATACGCATTCGAACTCGCGAATCAGCGCGGCCGCAAGAAACTCACGGCGGCCACGAAGTCGAATGGCATTTCGATCAGCATGCCGTATTGGGACGAACGCGTCGCCGAGATGGCGCAGCAATATCCGCAAGTGCAATGGGACAAGCAGCACATCGACATTCTGTGCGCGCGCTTCGTTTTGCAGCCCGATCGTTTCGACGTGGTGGTGGCCTCCAATCTGTTCGGCGATATTCTTTCCGACCTCGGTCCTGCGTGCACGGGCACGATCGGCCTCGCGGCATCGGCGAATCTGAATCCGGAGCGCAAATTTCCGTCGCTGTTCGAACCGGTTCACGGTTCCGCGCCCGATATTTTCGGCAAGCAGATTGCGAATCCGGTCGCGATGATCTGGTCGGGCGCGATGATGCTCGAATTCCTCGGCAACGGCGACGCGCAATTCAAGGCGGCGCACGACGCGATTATGCAGGCGATCGAAAAGGTGCTCGTGGAAGGTCCGCGCACGCCCGATATGGGCGGCACGTCGAAGACGGCGGACGTGGGCGCGGCGGTGGTTGCTGCGTTGCAATAAGCCCGCATGATGCGCGTGTGCGCGCGAGCATGACACTTGCCGGGATCGGACCGCCGCGTTACCGTGTGGCGTTCCGCTTCCCCGTGGAGACGTCATGACCGCTCACGCGCATTCAGTGTTTACCGCTTTCGAGCCCGCACGCGCCGCGTTGCTCGTCATGCACTATCAAACCGATATTCTCGGGCTGTTTCCAGCGGTTGGGCCGGGTTTGCTCGCGAATACGCGCACGTTATGCGATGCCGCGCGAGCGAAAGGCGTGCGCGTGGTGTTCGCCAATCTGCGGTTCAGCGCCGGTTATCCGGAAGTCAGTCCGTTGAACAAGAACGGGCAGGGCATTAAAAGTCTGGGATTGTTTATCGACGACCGGACCGCGCCGGAACTGGCTCAACAGCCCGACGAAGCGCTGATCGCCGCGCATCGCGCCAGCATATTCACCGGCACCGGTTTGCAGGCGCAACTCACGGCGCAAGGCGTGGATACGCTGATCATGGTGGGCATTGCGTCGACGGGCGTCGTGCTCTCGTCGCTGTCTCACGCGAGCGACGCGGATTTCCGCCTTTATACCGTCAAGGACTGTTGCTACGACCCGGATGAGGTCGTGCACGAGCATCTGTTCGCCACCGCGTTTGAAACCCGCAGCACGGTGCTGTCACTCGACGAGGCGCTGCGCCTGCTCGCGTAAGCGAAGCGCACCACCTCACGCGAATTCCGCGCGTCGCGAGGCGAAACTCAGCGCCAGCACCGCGAAAATCAGCACGCCCGTGGCCACCTGCTGCCAATAGAAGTTCCAGCCGATCAGCAGCAATCCGTTCGCAACGAGACTCAGCAGCAACACGCCCAGCAGCGTACCAGGCACATTGGGGCGTCGCGTGCGCGACAGCGTCGTGCCGATAAAGGTCGCGCCGATCGCGTTGAGCAGATAACCGTTGCCCGCTTGCGGCACATAGGCTTTCACCATCGACGCCAGCAGCAGGCCGACCACGCCATAGATCAGCGCGCCCGCCACGAAGGTGGCGACCACCACGGCCGCGACCGGCAAGCCCGAATAGCGCGCGACGCCCGGCTGCGAGCCGAGCGCGGCGCTGTAGCGACCGAACACCGAATGCGCTAGCGCCACATGCACGGCCAGCGCGAGCGCCGCCACGATCCACAAGGGCAGCGGCACGCCCGCGAAGGTGCCATGCGCGAGCGCGCTGAACAGCGGCGGGAGGCTCATGCCGAGCAGATAAACGGGTTGGCCGCCATCGGTGGCGAGTTGCTGCAAGGTCTGGCCGATAAACAGCGTGCCGAGCGTCGCCAGAAACGGCGCGATGCCGAGTCCCGCCACCAGCACGCCGTTGAACGCGCCCACCAGTAAGGCCGCGCCGAGTCCCGCGAACGCGGCCAGCGGCACGCCCACGTGATGCGCGGTGAGCAGCACGAACACAAGGCTGCCCACATCGACAGCGGTGCCGAGCGAGAGATCGACCGCGCCGATCGAGAGCGCGAGCGTCATGCCGAGCGACGCAATCGCCAGCAACGCGAAGTTGTTGAGCAGCACGTCGGCGAGATTGGCCGTACGCGCGAAGCCCGGCGAGCACACCGCGAAGAACACGCTGACGGCGACCAGCGCGCCCGGCAGCGAAAAGCGCTGAACGCGCGCGAACCAGTCAGTCATGAGCATGGGTTCCGAGATGACGACGACGCAGCAGCGCCGTGGTCGCGACCACGAACAGGATCAGCGCGCCTTCCACGCCGTTGACCCAATAGCTGGAAACGTTGTCGAGTTGAAAGCCGTTGCTGACCACGCCGATGAACAGCACGGCCAGCAGCGTGCCGGGCATGGTCGGGACCATGCGGCGCGAAAACACCACGCCGAGCAGTGCCGACGCCACCACCGCCAGCAGATTTTCGCCCGCGCCCGGCGAGCTGCCGCTCAGCAACGCCGACGAGGCGAGCGCGGCGAGTCCCGCCGCGAATCCGCCGAGCAGATAGCTCGCGGCCACGTAGCCGCGCACGTTCAGGCCCGCCGCGCGCGCGGCTTGCGCGTGCTCGCCGCTCGCGCGCAGACGCAGCCCGAACGGCGTGTAGTGGACCAGCAGCGTGAACAGCGCGGCGACCGCGATCAGCGCCGTCGCCATATGCGGGATGCCGAACGCGCCTTCGTCGATCAACCAGCCGAGCAGCGGCGAGGACGCGGGCACCGACGTATTCTGTGTGAGCACGAGTTCGAGGCCCGCGCAGAGGTTCATCGTCGTGAGCGTGGCCAGCAGCGGCAGGATGCGCAAGCCGAGCACGGCGCAGGCGTTGAGCGCGCCGACTGCCACGCCCGCCGCGAGCGTGAGGCCCACGGCTTCGGCGCTGGTCGCGCCGGCGCGCAGCGTCACCGCGTAAACGGCGGCGCACAGGCCCATGTTCGCG
The DNA here is from genome assembly GCF_014171495.1 of Paraburkholderia tropica. Taxonomy (NCBI): domain Bacteria; kingdom Pseudomonadati; phylum Pseudomonadota; class Betaproteobacteria; order Burkholderiales; family Burkholderiaceae; genus Paraburkholderia; species Paraburkholderia tropica. The sequence goes on along the minus strand of NZ_CP049136.1, from coordinate 128,944 downwards.
GCGATGGAGAGGTCGAGGCCGCCCTTGATCGGATCCGCGCCGCCGCCGATCAGCACGGCCGTCAGCCCCAGCCCGAGCACGCCGACCACCGCCGATTGCTGCACGATATTGGCGAGATTCGCCACCGTGAGAAAGAGCGGCGACGTCAGCGCGAATACCGCGAATACCACCGCGAACGCGAGCACCGCGCCGCCGCGCAGCCAGAATTGCGCGCCGGCCGGCTGGCGCGTCGCGTCGATATCGCGCGTTGCGTCGGGCTTGTCGCCCAGCGCGTCGAGGCGCTCGATCACCTTGCCGTTCATGCGGCGTTCTCCTGAGTTGGCGCGGCCCCGGCGCGGCGGCGCGCGAGCGTGGCCCACGCGAGCAGATCCTGTGTGCTGGCCGTCTGCGAGTCCACGTCCTGCACGATCGCGCCGCGTGCCAGCACGAGCACGCGATCGGTCACGTCGAGCAGTTCGTGCAGATCGCTCGAAAAAATCAGCACCGACGCGCCTTGCGCCACGAGTTCGTCGATGAGCCGATAGATGTCCGCTTTCGCGCCCACGTCGACGCCCACGGTCGGTTCATCGAGGATGTAGATGCCGCCTCCGGCCTGCGCGCGGCCCAGCCATTTGCCGAGCGCGACCTTCTGCTGGTTGCCGCCCGAGAGATGGCGCACGGGCGCGTGCGGGCCGGGCGTGCGCACGCCGAGCGTGTCGATCAGCGCGCGCGCGGCCGCGGTCTCGCGGCGCGTATCGACGAGGCCGAAGCGGCTGAAGCGCGCGAGGCTCGCCAGCGACAGGTTTTCGCGCACGGGCAGCGCGGTCGCGACGCCCTGGCGGCGGCGGTCCTCGGGCACGAAAGCGATGCCGCGCCGCACGGCGTCGGCGGGGCGGCGCAGGCGCACGCGCTTGCCGTTCAGGCGCAGTTCGCCGAGCACGCCGCGCTCCAGCCCGAACAGGCTGCGCACCAGCGGCTTGCCGCCCGATCCCACCAGCCCGGTCACGCCCAGCACTTCGCCGCGCCGCAGCGCGAACGACAGCGGACCGAAGCGCCCCGGCGCGTGCAGATCGCGGGCTTCGAGCACCGCATCGTGCGTGTTCTGCGTGTCGTGGGCGTTGGTCCGCGCGTTCGAGACGCGGCGCGCGCGCGCCTCGGGCGGCGTGCCGATCATCGCTTCGACCAGCGTTTCAACGGGCGTCGTGCGCGCGTCGACCTGCGCCACGTCGATGCCGTCGCGCAGGACGGTCACGCGGTCGCACAGCGAGGCGATTTCGTTCAGATAGTGCGAGACGTACAGAATCGTCAGGCCGCGCGCGCGCAGCCGGTCGATGATCTGCAGCAGGCGCTCGACTTCGCGGCTCACGAGCGCCGCAGTCGGTTCGTCGAAAACGAGAATGCGCGGCGCACGCATGAGCGCGCGCGTGATCTGCACGATCTGCTGTTCGGCCACGCTCAGTTCGCCGATCAGCCGGTCGGGCGGCAGCGCGATGTCGAAATGTTCGGCGAGCGCCTCGCTCGCGCGCCGGCGCATGCGGCGCAGATCGAGCGGCAGCAGCGAGCGCAAGGCGCGCAGGCGCCGCAAGCCGGGCACGCGTGGTTCGTCGCCGAGCGCCAGCGCTTCGGCCACGGTGAAGGTCGGCGACAGCAGCCGCTCCTGATGAATGAACGCGATCTCGCCAGGCGCGCCGCCGTCGCGCTTCACGCCATCGACGCGAGTCTCGCCCGCATCCGCGCGCTCCAGCCCCGCGAGTATCTTGATGAGCGTGGACTTGCCCGCGCCGTTCTGGCCGATCAGACCGTGCACGGTGCCGCGCGCCGCGCTCAACGACGCGCCGCGCAGCGCCTGCACGCCGCCGTACTGCTTGACGAGCCCGCGCAGTTCGAGCGCGGGTGCTGCCGGCGTTTCGTGCGCTTGCGGCGTGGGCGGCTCGCCGCGCGCGTCGTCGCGTGGCGTGCTCATTTCGCGGCGAGCTGGCCGGTTTGCGCGGCCTGACCGAGCGCCTTCTGCACCTCGCCGGCGTTCTCCTTGGTCGCGAGAATCGACGGCACGTAGGTGTACGGCGGCAGATCGCGCTGACCGGCCAGATAGCGCGCGACGTTGTCCACGGCGGTCTTGCCGATCAGCGCGGGTTGCTGCGCGACCACGGCGGCGGCGCTCGATTTCGGGTCCTTCACGAGCGTGACGACGTCCGGGCTGCCATCGACCGCATAGGTGCGGATCTCGTTGCGATGCGCCGCGTCGACCGCCTGCGTCGCGCCGACCTGCGGCACGTCCCACGCCGACCAGATCGCCGCAATCTGCCCCTTCGGATACTTGGCGAGCAACTGGCTGACCTGCGCATAGGCGCTTTGCACGGTGTTCGGAATCACGTCGCGCAGTTCGGGCTGAATGATGTGCACCTTCGGGTAATACTTGAGCACGGCCTTCAACTGGTCGTAACGGATCGCGCACACGGGCACGCCGTAAAAGCCGTTGAACACGAGGATATTGCCCTCGCCGTGAATATCGTTGACGAGCTTGAGCGCCAGTTGTTCGCCGATGAAGAAGTTGTCCGAGGTGGTGTCGTTGATGCTCGACGGCGAGGCCGTGTCGATCGTGAACAGCGGGATGCCCGCCTGGCGGATTTTCTGCAACCACGGCTCCAGCACCGAAGCGGTGCCGAGCTGCTCGACGATGGCGTCGGGCTTTTGCGCGATCAGCGTTTGAATCTGCGCGATCTGGCGATTGTCGTTGCGGCCCGCGTCGAGCGCGATGGGCGTGCCGCCGAGGCGCTTCACTTCGTCGATCGCGCCCTGATAGGCCTTCAGATCCCAGTAGTGGTCGGTGCCGGCCGCCGTGATGCCGATGCGCTTGCCTTTGAGCGAGGGTACATCGGCGCTGGCTTGCGGATTGGACTGCGGGCTGGCGAGCGCGTCGCCTTGAGCGTGCGCGGCGGGGCTTGAAGCGGCCAGCGCCGTGAACGCGCCGAGCGCGAGGGCGATCGCCGTGGCGGCGCGTTTGAGGGCGAAGGGGCGGGTTGTCTCGCGGTTCATGTCGTCGTCGATTCGTTGTTCTGGCGGTCGCCCGGGCGGGCGCAGGAGCGTTGCGCTACGAATCTAAGCGGCGAGGGCCGCGATGCGAAGTATCGAATCGAGCTAAGGATAGTTGCGCGGGCGTGAAATGCTTTTGAAGCGTCGGGAACGCCGTTCGGGCGGCGTCGTGCGCCGGTTGCCGTCCCGAGATTGCATTTGTAATCCGCCGCTTGCCCGCCCGAAACCCGCGCGTAACCGCGCTCCCGTAAACTGACGTCGCTGGCCCGTTTCGGGGCCGCAGCCCCGCGGCCGGGCAGGTGGCCGGATCAAGGCGCTCATGTCCGATTCGATTCTGGTGCTGGAAGACGATCCCGGCACGCGCGAGCTGATCGCGTCGACCTTGCGCGATGCGGGCTTCGTCGCGCATGCCGCGGCGGGCGAGGGTTCGGGCGAGGCGTCGCTCGGCGGCGTCGCGGTCATCGTCGTCGATCTGGGCGAGCCCAAGTGCGACGGCGCGGCGCGTCTGCTGCGGCTGCGCGAGCGGTTTCCGCGTGCGCGCGTCGTCGCGATCTCGGGACGTTTTCGCTTCAACGTGGCGACGGCGGCCTCGGTCGCGCGTCAGCTCGGCGCGGACCGCGTGATCGCCAAGCCGCTCGACTGCGCCGCGCTGGTCGCGGGCGTGCGGCAATTGATGGCGTCGGCGCCGTGATCAAGCCAACACGCTCGTTTCATCGCAGCACGCTCGCGGGCGGTCTGCTCGTGGTGTTCGTGCTCTGCGCGGCGGCCTGCGTGAACGTCTGGCAAAGCCGCAGCGCGACGCTCGCCGAAGGACAACGCACGCTGCAACTGGTGGCGCGCGTGCTGGCCGGGCAGATCGGGCAGACGCTCGGGCATGCGCCTGCCTCGCCGCCTGAGTTTGCGGCGGGCGAATGCGCCGCGCTGCTGGCCGGTCTCGGCGACGTCGCGCGCGACGAACGCCTCACGCTCGCGATCGAAGGCAGCGGCCAGGCGCGCGCGTTCAACTGCACGACGTCGGCTCAAGACCATGCCGATGCCGACGCCGCCAACGACATTGCCAACACCATCGCCGTGCGCGCGCAAGTGCCCGGCTATCCGCTCGTCGTCGCGGTGGGCCGCTCGCGCGACGCCATGCTGGGCGGCTGGCGCAGCGCGACCCACGCCACGCTCGCCCGCACGGTCGCGATCTCGGCGTTCGTGCTGGTGCTGCTTTATCTGCTGATGCGCGAGGCGCGCCGCCAGGATCGCGCGAACGCGGACCTGCGCGCGGGCGAGCAACGCTGGCGCGCCGTGTTCGACAACGCGCCGGTCGGCATCGTCATGTTGCTGCCGAACCAGCCGTACATGGTCGCGAATCCCGCGTTCTGCCGCATGGTCGGCTATCCGCTCGACGCGCTGCACGCGCTCGCGCCCGACGACATCACGCATCCCGACGACGTCGCGCTCACGCGCGCGAAGGTCGCCGAACTCGAACGCGGCGCGCGCGCGCACGTGACGTTCGAAAAGCGCTACGTGCATCGAGACGGCTCGGTGATCTGGACGGAGATGAGCATTTCGCGGCTGTCCGGCTCGGGCGAACTCGATGGCATGCTGGTCGCCGTCATCGACGACGTGAGCGCGCGCCGCGCCGCCGAAGCGGAGCGTCTGCGTCTCGAAGCGCAATTGCGTCAGGCCCAGAAGCTCGAAGCGCTCGGCACGTTCGCGGGCGGCATCGCGCACGACTTCAACAATATTCTCAGCGCGATTCTCGGCTATGGCGAGCGCGTGTTCGCGGCACTGCCCGCCGACTCGCCCGCGCGCCGCGATGCGCAGCAGGTGCTCAACGCGGGCACGCGCGCGAGTCAACTCGTCGAGCGCATTCTCGCGTTCAGCCGCAGCGGCATGGCGGCGCGTCTGCCGGTGCAGGTGGCGTCGGTGGTCGAGGAAACCGTCGATCTGTTCAAGGCGCAGGTGCCGCCCGGCGTGAGCGTGACACTGCGCATCGACGCGCCCGACGCCGTCGTGCTCGGCGATCCCACGCATCTGCATCAGGTCGTGATGAATCTGTGCAGCAACGCGCTGCACGCGCTCGACGGCGACGGCGCGATCACGGTGTCGGTCGATGAAGTGGCAGCGGGCGATGCGAACGCTACGCACGCGCCGCGTCACGTGCGCATCGGCGTGGCCGATAACGGCGCGGGCATTGCGCCCGAGGTGCGCGAACGCATCTTCGATCCGTTCTTCACGACGCGGCGGCGCGGCGCGGGCACGGGCCTCGGCCTGTCGCTCGTCGACGGCATCGTGAAAGAATACGGCGGGACCATCGAGGTGCGCAGCGCGCCCGGCGAAGGCGCGTGTTTTCTGATCGATCTGCCGATTCAGCGCATTGCGTCACGTGAGTCACGTGAGATCGATGCATCAACCACGCTGCAAGACAGCATGCACGCGCCGCAAGGCCAGGGCGAAACCATCCTGCTCGTCGACGACGAACGCGCGCTCGTCGAACTGGGCGAGGAATGGCTGGCCGAACTCGGTTACGAGCCGGTGGGTTTCGCGTCGCCACAAGACGCGCTCGATGCGTTTCTCGCCGATCCGCAGCGCTTCGACCTCGTGCTGACCGATCAGACCATGCCGGAGATGAGCGGCATCGAATTGATCGAGCGTCTGCACGCGCAGCGCCCCGATCTGCCCGCCGTGCTCGTAAGCGGCTACGGCACGGCGCTGCTCGACGAAGCGGCGCGCGCGGCGGGCGTGCGGGCGGTGCTGAAAAAGCCCGTCGATCGCGCCGCGCTCGGGCGCGCGATCCGCGCGGCGCTGCCGCTATAATTTTCCGTCGCGATGAATCGACTATCGCCATCCGCGCTGCTGCCCTTGCCGTCATGAACGAGCCCAACGCCCCCCACATTCTGGTCGTCGACGACGACCCCGCCATCCGCGAACTGATCGCCGCCTATCTCGGCGAGAACGGCATGCGCGTGAGCGAAGCGGCCAGCGGCAAGGCCATGTCGGCCGCGCTCGCGGAGCAGGCGATCGACCTCGTGATTCTCGACCTGCGCCTGCCGGGCGAGGACGGGATCGAGATCGCGCGGCGGATTCGCGTGCAATCGGCGCTGCCGATCATCGTGGTCTCGGGTTTGCGCGAGGAAGCCGATCGCGTGATGGCGCTCGAACTGGGCGCCGACGATTATCTGACCAAGCCGTTCAGCTCGCGCGAATTGCTCGCGCGCGTGCGGGCGTTGCTCAGGCGTGCGAATGCCGCGTCGGCGGTGCTGGCGTCGGCATCCGCGTCGATGTCGGCGGCGGGCGCGGGGCGTCAGACCGATGCGCGCGCGTATCGATTCGCGGGTTGGGAGTTGAACCTCGGCACGCGCAAGCTCACGTCGCCGCGCGGCGAGGCCGTGCCGCTGACCAACGGCGAATTCAGCCTGCTGCAGGCGTTTCTCGCCGCGCCGGGCTGCGTGCTCGCGCGCGAACAACTGCTCGAAGCGAGCCGTTTGTACGCCGATGTCTACGACCGCTCGATCGACGTGCAGATCCTGCGTTTGCGTCGAAAGATCGAGGCCGTGCCCGCGCGGCCCGAGTTCATCAAGACCGAGCGCGGCGCGGGTTATGTGTTCGCGGCGCCCGTCGAGAAACTCACTCACGCGACGGGCTGGAGCGGCGAACTTTAACGCCGATACGCGCGGCGACGAGCGCTTCGATCAGGCATCGAGTACGTCGGGCACCACCATCGAGACGGCCAGCGCGCCGTCGATCACCTCATGTTCGATATGGCGCGCGAAGAACGAGCGCGCGTGCGTGGCGTAATCGGCGGATGCAATGGACTCAATGGATTCGGTGGAATCCGCAGCTTGCAGTTGCGCGCGCAGACCGGCGCGCTGCTCACGCGTGGCGCGCAGCAGCGCGCCCACCGATTGCGCGAGCGCGGCCAGGCGCGCGCGGTCCGCGTGGTCGAGCGCGGCGTCCGCGCCTTCGAGCGGCGAGACCACGCCCACGAGCTTGCGCAGACGCAGCATCAGCACGCTCGCATGCGCGGCGCGATGATTCGAGCTCAGCGATTCGAGCCGCGTGGCCGAAATCACCGATTCGAGCGCATCGACGGCGAGGCAAGCCTGACGACGCAGCGCGGCGATCTCGCGTGCGTTGCGTTCGGCCTGCTGTTCGGCGTGCTGTTCCTGCTGCGTGTTATCGGCCGATTCCGAGGCGCGTCCGCGTAACACCGCCTGCACGTACTCGCTCACGCACTTGAGCGCGTGCGCGGCGGCGGGACCGAGTTTGTGCTGCTCCCATTCGGGCCACGCCAGAAAGCTCGCCGCCACGCCGACCGCGACGCCCGCGAGGCTGTTGAGCACGCGCGAGACCGCGAGATCCCACGGCTCGCCCACGGGCGTGCCCAAATGCGCGACCAGCACGAAATGCGAGGTGAGGAACAGGATGTACGAGACATAGCTGACCGCGCGCGCGGCGAGCGTCCCGGTGGCGAGCGGCAGGATCGCGAGCGCGAGCAGGATCGGGCTGTGGATCGCCAGCGCGAGCGCCGAAGCGAGCACCGCGCCGAGCATCGTCCCGCCGATGCGCAGACTCGAGACGCGCACCGTCTGCGAAAACGTCGGCTGCACGATGAACATGGTCGTCAGCGCGAGCCAGTAACCTTGCTCCGCGCTGCGCCAGCGCGCGAGCGTCACGGCGATCATGGCCGCGACGGCGAGGCGCGCAGCGTAGCGCGCGAACACGCCATGCGTGCGGACTTGCGCGACCACGGCGTGCAGCGCGTTGCGCCACGGCTGGCTCGCGCGCGACGCGGCGGCGTCCGCGGCACGGGCGGCGGCGCGCGTGTCGCTGTCGGGATCGGCGTCGGCGGCCAGCGTCGCGAGGCGCGCGCAGAGCGTCATGAACGTCTCGCGCCACGCGCGTGCATCGCTCGACGGCGCTTCGGCATCGGCCGATTCGCGCGCGAGTTCCGCATGTTCGGCGAACGGGCGCAGACGCTCGGCGGTCAGCGCGGCGTCGGGCTTCGCGGCGCGGCGCAGGTCGGCCGCGCAGGCGTCGATGGCTTCGGCCAGCCGTTCCAGCACGGCGCGGATCAGGTCGAGCGTGGCCGCTTCGGCCTCCGCCTGCGGCGCGCGTCGGCGGCTGTGCAACAGGCTTTCGATGCCCGCGAGCAGCGCCATCGCCTGTTCCGCATCGGCCAGCCAGCGGCGGCAGGCGGGCGCGACCGCGCCGGGCGCGGCCGTGATCGCGGCGCTCATCGTGTCGAGCGAGGCGCGCAACTGGGCGCGGCTCGCGGCGGCGCCGTGACGGCTGTCGGGCGCCTGCGCGAGCTTGCCGACGTAGGAGCCGAGCCCATAGAGCCAGGCGAAGGTTGCCGCGCGCACGCGGGTATCGGCGCTGTATTGCCAGAGCGCGAGATTGCAGGCGGTGGCCCAGACGCCGCCGGCGATGAAGTACAGCGCATACTCGCGCGCGTCCTGCAATCCGTGGACCGGAAAGGCCGCGCAGACGGCGAAGGCCGTGGCCACCAGCAGGCCGCGCAGGCCCGGCAACGCGCCGCGGCAACGCACCAGCGCGCCGAGCCAGGCGCTCGCGCCCGCGAGCACGATGGCGAGGCCGGGCACCGCGCCCGCCGCGATCGCGCAGCCCGCCGCGAGACCGCCGAGCACGGCGAACAGCAAGCCCTGGACGATGCGCTCGCGCGGCCGCGTGCCGGAGTCGTCGCAGAGACAGGTCCAGAACGCCGCGATCGCCGACCAGCAGAGCAGCGGCGCGTGCCACGCCGCCGCGAGCACGGCGGGCGCGGCGCAGATCAGGCCGCCGCGCACCGATTCGGAGAACGGCAGCCGGTGGCGGCCATGCGAGAGGGAACGCAGGAGCGCGGCGCGCCCGGCCATCGAAAAGATCATGCGCGTCCTCGTCGAACTAGCTGGCCACGCGCGGCTGGCGCACCGGCACGACGGTCAGCGAACGGATGCCTTGCGCGCCGCGAACCAGCACGCCCTCGATATCGGCGGTCGCGGACGGCCCGCTCATCAGCACCGCATAGCGCGCCTCGAAAAAATCGCGCCGCCGGTAAGCATGATGCAGATTGCCGACGATCTGATCGGGATCGAGCAGCGCCACCAGATGCTGCGGCAGATAGCCGAGCGCATTGACGCGATACTCGTGCTCGCTGAGCCAGATCGAGCCGGTTTCCGCCACCGCGAACGCGGGGCGCACGATGCCGACGTCGACGTCCGCGAGGTCGTGCGGCAGCGCGATGGCGTCGAGCTCGCGCGTGCCGCGCACTTCGGGCGTGGCCGAGCAGATCACGCGCGCCTCGGGAAAGCGCGTGCGGATGAAGGCGTCGAGATCGCCGTCGGCAGGCGGTTCGCACCAGACGCCACCGAGCCGCGCGAGCGAGGTCTTGAAGGTGTCGAGCGCCGCTTCGGGCGGTGTGTCGTAGGTCGGCACCGTCGGCAGCGGACGCGCGGCGCGCCCGACTTCGCGCAGACGGGAAAGAATGGCGTCGCGGCTACTCATGACTTGTTCCTCTTGTTGTGTTTCAGATACCAGTCGCGGAAGGTCTGCTTCGGCGCGTCGGGTAGCTCGCGCTGCTTGCCCCATGCGTTGAGCGGATTGTAGAGCACCGCGCGCGGCAATGTCGCAACGGCTTTGCCCGCGCCCTTGATGGCCGCGCGATAGAGCGTCGGATGCGAGAGCACCTGACCGGCGACTTTCATCGCCTCGCGTTTGACGAACGGGAGTTCGTGCTGCTCGGCAATGATCTGCCGCCATTTGTAAATCTGCTCGTGAATATTGATTTTCACGGGACAGACATTGGTGCAACTGCCATTGAGCGTGGACGCGAACGGCAGCGCGCTGTACTTCTTCAGATCGAAGGTGGGATTGATAATGGCGCCGATCGGCCCGGAATACACGCCGCCATAACTGAGTCCGCTGCTGCGCCGGTACACCGGACAGGTATTCATGCACGCGCCGCAGCGAATGCATTTGAGCGAATACCAGAAGTCGTCCATCGCGAGACGTTCGGAGCGGCCATTATCGACGAGCACGAAATGCATTTCGCCGCCGTCACGCGGGCCGCGAAAATGCGAGGTGTATTGCGTGATCGGCGAACCGAGCGCGTTGCGCGAGAGCATGCGCACAAATACGCCCAGATGTTCGAGTTTGGGAATCAGTTTCTCGATGCCGATCGACGCAATATGCAGCGGCGGCACGTTGGCGCTCAGATCGGCATTGCCTTCGTTGGTGCAGACGGTGATGCCGCCGGTTTCCGCCACCGCGAAATTGCAGCCGGTCATGCCCGCGTCGGCGCGCAGAATGCGCGGGCGCGTGGCCTGGCGTTGCGCTTCGGCGAGCTTCGGAATATCGCTTTCGTTCGGGTCGGTGCCGAATTTGTTCGCGAAGGTTTTGGCTACGTCGGTGGCGAGTTTATGCACGGCGGGCACGACGATATGCGAGGGCATCTGGTCGTCGAGTTGCTGGATCTGTTCGCCAAGATCGGTTTCCACCACCGCAATGCCGCGCGCCTCCAGATACGGGCGCATTTCGCATTCCTCGGTCAGCATCGACTTGCTCTTGACCAGCAGGCGCGCGCCGCGCGAGCGCAGAATCTGATGAACGATGCGGTTATGTTCCTCCGCATCCTTGGCCCAATGCACGGTCACGCCGTTAGCCGTGGCGTTGCGCTCGAATTCTTCCAGATAATCGGGCAAATGCGTGAGCGTATGCTCCTTGATCGCCGAAGCGAGCGAACGCAGCGCCTCCCATTCGGGAATGCCGTGCACTTCCACATCGCGCGCGGAACGCAAATCCCACAGACGCTTGTCGTGAAACGTAATGTGTTTTTCGTCGGCGATAAACGTTTTCGAATACGCTGCATGATCGACGCGCTTCATGCCGTGGCTCCGTTGAGAATCTGGGCGATGTGAATGAACTTGAGGCCGAGACCGAGACGATCCGAGCAGCCTTTCTGGTGCATCAGGCACGACGAATCGGCCGAGACGATATATTCGGCGCCGTTGCGCTGATGGTCGCGGACCTTGTCGCCACCCATGCGCGCGGAGACGGGTTCTTCGGAAACGCAGAAAGTGCCGCCGAAACCGCAGCATTCATCGGGACGATCGGGTTTGATGAACTCGATGCCTGCGACGTTGTTCAGCAGCGCGAGCGGTTTCGAAAAGAAGGGTTCGTCGATTTCCGACATGCTCGCGGTCCGCAGCGCGCGCAGCGTGCCACAACTATTGTGCAGCCCGACCTTGTGAGGAAACGACGCCCACGGAAATTCGCGCACCTGCAAGACGTCGTGAATGAATTCGACGAGTTCGTAGGTGTTGCGGCGCACGGTGTGGGTGTCGCGCGTCTGATCGGCGGCCGTGAGATGGTCGCGCACGTGATGCACGCAACTGCCGCTCGGCGAGACGATGTAATCGTAGCCGGCGAAATTGCGCACGAAGAGATTTTCGGTGGCGGCGGCCTGCTTTTCGCAGCCGCTATTGCCCATGGGCTGACCGCAACAGGTCTGATCCAGCGGATAGTCCACGGAGCAGCCCAGACGCTCCAGCAATTGCAGGGTGGCGACGCCCACTTCGGGGAAGAAGGCGTCGATAAAACACGGTATAAACAGCGCGACTTTCATGGCATCGGCTCCTCGAACTGAACCTGCGGAGAGCGAGCCGTCGGGCCGCCCGGATGCAGGGGAACGAGCAGTGTGCCGGTGCGCGGTTGCGAGGGAATTTCGCGCCGGTGCGCGTGGATTACATTCGTAACGCGGCGTGTAACCGAGTGCTCCGTGAACTCAATTCACGTCCGGATCGTTGAGTGTTTTGAAATTCACCTTTCACAATCGGATGGCGTTGAATAATAGGGCTTTCTCTACAATACAGGCTCATTTCAGAAGCAGGGAGCCAATGCATGGGCCACTCCAGATCCAGAAAAAACAATCGCCAGGGAGTGACCCGCAGCAAGCTGTTGCCGCTCTCCGGCGCGATGGTGCAGGCCACCTCGCTGCAAAACCATCTCGCGCTCGAAGCGCTGCGTAGCCGCCACGGTGCGAGCCTGCATGTGACGTTTCTGTTTCGCGCCGTCTACCTGACTTATCTGATGAGCGACCTGAACGATCAAAGCCGCGAGATCGAGGTGTTTCAGGAAGCCGAAGCCGCATTGTGCCGTTGCAGCAGCCGCGCGGAAGATCAGGGCGCGTGGCACCTGAACGACGCGGAAATCGAAGCGCTCAAGACGGTGCTGAGCCTGCACGACTGGCAGCTTCAAACCGTTCCCGCGCAGCGCTATGAATCGTCGTGCGCTCATCTGCTGAACTTCGTGATGGATAGCGGCTGCTCGGTGATTCCCGCCTGCGAAATCGCCGTTTGAAGCGCCGTTTGAAGTTTTACGTCGCATAAAGAAGACGCCCCGCCAGGATCAACCTGCCGGGGCGTTCTTTATTGCCGTCTCGTTCGTTACACCGCGCGGCGCACCATCAATTCCTTGATTTTGCCGATGGCACGGGTCGGATTCAAACCCTTCGGGCACACGTCCACGCAATTCATGATCGTGTGGCAGCGGAACAGGCGATACGGATCTTCGAGATTGTCCAGACGCTCGCCGGTGGCTTCGTCGCGGCTGTCCGCGATAAAGCGGTAAGCCTGCAACAAGCCCGCCGGGCCGACGAATTTATCCGGGTTCCACCAGAAGCTCGGACACGAAGTCGAGCAGCTCGCGCACAGAATACATTCGTACACGCCGTCGAGTTCGTCGCGTTGATCCGGTGTTTGCAGCCGTTCTTTCTCGGGCGGCGGCGTATCGTTGATCAAATACGGCTTGATCGAGTGATACTGATTAAAGAAGTGCGTCATGTCCACGATCATGTCGCGCACGACCGGCAGGCCGGGCAACGGGCGCAGCACGATCTTCTGCGGCAGATCGTTCAGGTTCGTGAGGCACGCGAGACCGTTCTTGCCGTTGATGTTCATGGCGTCCGAACCGCACACGCCTTCGCGGCACGAGCGGCGGAACGACAGTGTTTCGTCCACTTCCTTGAGCTTCACCAGCGCGTCGAGCAGCATGCGCTCGTGCGTGAGATCCAGCTCGTAGGTTTGCATGCGCGGCGCGGCGTCCTTGTCGGGATCGTAGCGATAGACTTCAAAAATGCGTTTAGCCATTTCCAGTTCCTTGTGACAGGCGTGCGCGATCAGAACGTACGCGGCTTGGGCGGCACCGACGCGACGCTCATCGGCTGCATCTGCACCGGCTTGTAGTCGAGGCGATCGCCTTCGCTGTACCACAGCGTGTGACGCAGCCAGTTCTGATCGTCGCGTTCCTTGTGCTCGCTCGGCGCGTGTGCGCCGCGGCTTTCCTTGCGCGCTTCCGCCGAGACCATCGTCGCGCGCGCCACCTCGATCATGTTCGCCACTTCGAGCGCTTCCACGCGCGCCGTGTTGAACACCTTCGACTTGTCTTTCAGATGCAGATCGCCGACGCGTTGCGCCACCTCACCGATCATCTTGACGCCTTCGGCCATGAGTTTTTCGGTGCGGAACACGCCCGCGTGATTCTGCATGGTCGAGCGGATATCGCGCGCCACGGCCTGCGTGTGCTCGCCCGATGTCGATTTTTCCAGCTGGTTCAAACGCGAGAGGGCGAAGTCGGCGGCATCGGCGGGCAGCGGTTTGTGGCTGCGAATGGTTTTCACATGATCGATGATGTGATTGCCGGCCGCGCGGCCGAACACCACGAGATCGAGCAGCGAATTCGTGCCCAGACGATTGGCGCCGTGTACCGACACGCACGAGCATTCGCCCACGGCGTAGAAGCCGTTGATCGGATCCTTGAAGCCCTTCGACGTGCCCACGACCTGGCCATGAACGTTGGTGGGAATGCCGCCCATCTGATAGTGGATGGTGGGCACGACCGGAATCGGCTCCTTGATCGGATCGACGTTGGCAAAGCGAATGGCGATTTCGCGAATCGACGGCAGGCGCTTCATGATGGTCTCGGCGCCGATATGCGAGAGGTCGAGCAGAATATGATCCTGCTTCGGACCTACGCCACGGCCTTCGATAATCTCTTGCCCCATCGAACGCGAAACAAAGTCACGCGGCGCGAGATCCTTCAGCGTCGGCGCATAGCGTTCCATGAAACGTTCGCCATTCGAATTACGCAGAATGCCGCCTTCGCCGCGCACGCCTTCGGTAATCAGCACGCCCGCGCCGGCCACGCCGGTCGGGTGGAATTGCCAGAATTCCATGTCCTGCAGCGCGATGCCCGAACGTGCGGCCATGCCCAGGCCGTCGCCCGTGTTGATGAACGCGTTCGTCGATGCCTGGAAGATGCGGCCCGCGCCGCCCGTGGCGAACAGCGTGGTCTTGCCTTCGAGAATGTAGACGTCGCCCGTTTCCATTTCGAGCGCGGTCACGCCCAGCACGTCGCCTTCGGCGTCGCGGATCAGATCCAGCGCCATCCATTCGACGAAGAACGTGGTCTTCGCGGCGACGTTCTGCTGATACAGCGTGTGCAGCAGCGCGTGACCGGTACGGTCCGCGGCCGCGCAGGCGCGCTGCACCGGCTTTTCGCCGTAGTTGGCGGTGTGGCCGCCAAACGGGCGCTGGTAAATCGTGCCGTCGGCGTTACGGTCGAACGGCATGCCCATGTGTTCGAGTTCGTAGACGGCGTTCGGTGCTTCGCGGCACATGAACTCGATCGCGTCCTGGTCGCCGAGCCAGTCGGAGCCCTTGATCGTGTCGTAGAAGTGGTAGTGCCAGTTGTCTTCGCTCATGTTGCCGAGCGAGGCGCCGATGCCGCCCTGGGCCGCGACCGTGTGCGAGCGCGTCGGGAACACCTTCGAGAGCACGCAGACGGACAGACCGGCGCGCGCCAGTTGCAGCGAAGCGCGCATCCCCGAGCCGCCCGCGCCGACGATAACCACGTCGAACTTGCGACGCGGCAGAGAATTCTTGATTGCAGCCATGCTTTTACACTCTCCAGAGAATCTGCGCGGCGTAGCCGAGGCTGCCCAGCAGCCAGGCGATCGTCAGCACGTCCAGCGCGATGCGCAGGCCGACGGGCTTGATGTAGTCCATCCAGATGTCGCGCACGCCGATCCAGGCGTGATAGAACAGCGCGAGCAGCGTGACGAACGTCGCGAGCTTCATCCATTGGGCGGAGAAAATCGACGCCCAGCCGTCGTACGAAAAGTCGTGTGCGCCAAAGAAGAGGACGAGCAGCACGACGGTGTAGATCGCCATGATGACGGCGGTGGCGCGCTGGGCGATCCAGTCACGCAGGCCGTAATGAGCGCCGACGACGAGGCGCTTCGGACCGATACCGTTTTTAGCCGACATTCTTAAAACGCTCCGAAGAGTTTTGCCGCGAAGGCGATCGTGAGGATCGTGGAGATGACGACGACGACGAGCGAGGTCGACTTGCCCTTTTCTTTGGCCGCGAGGTCATGGTTGAAGTCCATGAACAGGTGGCGCACGCCGGCGCAGAAGTGAAAGAGGAAGGCCCAGCCGAGCACGAGCACGACGAGCTTGACGATGATGTTCGAGAGGAAGCCCTTGAAGACCTCGAAGCTGAGTTCGGAGGTAAGGCTCTGGTCAAACAGGAACAGGATGAAAGGGAGGAACAGGAATAGAAGTGCACCGCTCACGCGGTGACCGATCGATACGCGACCGGCCAACGGCAGGCGGTATGCGAACAATATCTGCCCAATCCCGATGTTCCGGTATTCCGGCCTCGGTTTTTTGCGGCTTCTGCCATGCTAGACCTCTCGCAGCTTGAAAATCGACTTCTATGTTGAAAACGGCGGGATTGTGGGGAATCCTCGATGGAATGTTGCTAGCCCTGTCTCTCCACCACGAGATCGTTGTCTTTCGCGAACCGCAGC
Source organism: Paraburkholderia tropica (assembly GCF_014171495.1). Classification (NCBI taxonomy): domain Bacteria; kingdom Pseudomonadati; phylum Pseudomonadota; class Betaproteobacteria; order Burkholderiales; family Burkholderiaceae; genus Paraburkholderia; species Paraburkholderia tropica. Next base: position 113,073 of record NZ_CP049136.1, on the reverse strand, counting down.
ACGAAATCAAACGCGTAGGGCGCGACGTCGCGCAACCGGGCGTCGAGCACCACGCATTTCAGGTTGCCGATAATCATCGGGCACACGTAGGGCGAGTAACGCAGGTGCGTGTCTTCCTTTCTCACGCCGCGCGCGGGCGGACCGAAACTCGACATTGCACCGGCGAGGCGTTCCGACCAGTCGCTCGGCCGGAAAGTCTTGCCTTTGTGGGTCACGCCCTGGATGACGTAAGCGGCAGGCTGCGCGCTATTCATCTGCAATTCCCTCTGCAATTCGCTCATGGAGTTCGGACTTCGCGGTGAAACGGGCACGCGGATATCAAGCCAGCGAGCGTTGAGAAGCGGCGGCGCTGGCCGTGTTTGCGGCATGCGCGGCTTCGCGGCCCTTTGGCGTCCACATCGGCGGCGCGCTCAATTGCAGCGCCTCGCTGGTCGCATTCAACGATTCGAGCGCCTTGCGCGGATTCGCCGAGAGCTGCGTGCCGTAGCCCGGAATGATCTGGCGGATCTTCGCCTGCCATGCGGGCGAACGCAGCCGCTCCTTGAACGCCATGTCGAGCAGATTCAGCATGATCGGTGCGGCCGTGGAAGCACCCGGCGAAGCGCCGAGCAAACCCGCCATACTGCCGTCCTTCGAACAGACGATTTCGGTGCCGAGTTTGAGCACGCCGCCCTTGACCTTGTCGCGCTTGATGATTTGCACGCGCTGGCCCGCTTGCCAGAGACGCCAATCCTGTTGTTGCGCGCGCGGCAGATATTCCTGCAGCGTCTTCAGGCGATCGGCATCGGACAGCATCAGTTGACCGGCGAGATATTTGATCAGCGAAAACTCGGAGAGGCCCACGCGCACCATCGGCACGATATTGTTCATGCGCGTGCTCGCGAGCAGATCGCTATACGAGCCGTTCTTGAGGAACTTGGTGGAGAAGGTGGCGAACGGCCCGAACAGGAGTGCCTTTTTGCCGTCGAGAATGCGCGTGTCCAGATGCGGCACCGACATCGGCGGCGAACCGACCGACGCCTTGCCATAAGCCTTGGCGAAATGCCGGCTCGTGATGTCGCTGTTTTCGGTGACGAGAAACGAGCCGCCCACCGGAAAGCCGCCATATTCCTTCGCTTCGGGAATGCCGGCTTCCTGGAGCAGCGGCAGCGAACCGCCGCCTGCGCCCACGAACACGAAACGCGCGTCGATACGGCGCGTTTGCGCATGCGATTGATGATTGCCCACGGTCACGCGCCAACTGCCGTCGTCGTTGCGCGAGATCTGCCGGACGTCGCTATTGAGCAGCAGATTGAAATTCGACTGGCTTTCCAGATAGCGCACGAATTGATGGGTGATTTCGCCGAAATTCACATCGGTGCCAATCGACGACCACGTAGCCGCCACTTTCTGGCGCCGGTCGCGGCCCTCCATCATGAGCGGCGCCCATTGCGCGATCTCGCGATGCGATTCCGAATACTGCATGCTCTGGAACAGCGCATTGGTTTGCAGCGCTTCATGGCGCGCTTTCAGGAAACGCACGTTCTCGTCGCCCCAGACGAAACTCATATGGGGCGTGGAATTGATGAACGAACGCGGCTGTTTGAGAATGCCGCGGCTCACGCCCCACGCCCAGAATTGCCGCGAGACCTGAAAGTCCTCGTTGATACGCACGGCCTTGGCGATGTCGATCGAACCGGAGGCGGTGCGTGGCGTATAGTTCAGCTCCGCCAGCGCCGTGTGGCCCGTGCCTGCGTTATTCCAGCCATTCGAACTTTCGGCGGCCACGTCGCCGAGCCGTTCGACCATGGTCATCGACCAGCCGGGTTCGAGTTCGTGCAGCAGCACGCCGAGCGTCGCGCTCATGATGCCGCCGCCAATGAAGAGAACGTCGACCTTGTCGAAGTCGTTTCCGGATTTGCCGCGCGAGTGTGCGGACTGTTCCGGTCGCGCTAGCGCGTCACGTTGTGAATTTTCCAAGATGGTCATTCGCCGGCGCCTAAGCGCAAGATGATTTCCACAATTGCTTCAACGGCATCGAGTCGCTGAAGCGTCGCATTGCCTGATCTCATCGAATCCATGCTTCGCGGTCGGCGATAACACGCAATGGAACGCGCAAAGACGCTGAATTCGGTGAGAACCGCTCAATAGATATGACGAGCACGCTGTGTCGTCTGTCTAGCCGGAAGCGATGTTACGGCCTCGACCCTGCTACATATAGTCGCGGTGTGGAAATGGACCTTTACGGGTTATCTGCGAATAGCCCTGGCTTTCACGTTGTTATTTTTTCGCTTTGCGCAGTGCTGTATTGCCGATCGTGCGCTGGCGAAAACATTGGTTTTACGCGTTTCGCCAGCGGAATGCATGGAACGGACCCTTGCTTCAGGCAGGCTTAATCGGTGCAGAACACCGAACTATAGTTCGCACTGTTGCGGCACTGTGACGCCGCCAGTAAGGAGAAAAGTCGTGAAAGTTCTGCATTGCCTCGTGATTGCCGTTTCGTTGTGCGCCGCTACCGCCCATGCTCAGGGCAATCATGCGCAGCCGTCCGCTGCTGCCGAAAACGCCGCCGTGAGTCAGGACGCGTCGTCCGATCATGGTTTTGGTCGCGTCGAACACCACAAGCAAGGCGACAAGAAAGACGAATGCGTCGGTCCGGTGTCGTTCTGCAATATCTACTTCGGAAGCTGATTCGCTTTTTCCCCGTTTCGGAGAATGAGTTTGAACGACGCGAATACCCACCTCGTTTGGGAAAGCACTGTTGCGCTGCTTGGAAGAATCTCGTCGCCGGACGACGAACTGGCGCGAGCCATTCTCTCCGGGCAGCACCAGCGCTGGGAGGCGTGGAAGAAGAGCGCGGCGGCCCGACATGGCGTGCGCAATCCGCATACGTCGAGCTTTACGATTGTCGATCGCGTCTCCGATCGCTCGATTCTGATCTGCTGGTGCGATGCCACGCTCGGACATTACGCCGAGCAACTGTGGGTCCGGGGCGTGGCGCGGCGCTCGACGCTGTGTGTTCTGAGCGGCCTGCGCGTGCGGCGCGGCGATATCGTGTATCGGCCTTGCACGCGCGGTCAGCGTTCGGTGAATTGCGAGGAAGTCGTGCTGGCGTTCATGGTGGACGGCGTGCCGGGCGGTATCAGCTAGCGTTGCACGCATCCGCATGGTTGTTGCGCTCGATATTGCGCATCAATATTGTGTACCGATAACAACAAAGGGAAGGGCGTTTTACCCGCCTGAGTCTCCACCTATCAAGCTGTTTATGAAGTCAAACACCCTCGTGCGCCGCGCCGCGCGGACCTTGAGTCTCGCCGCGCTGATGGTATTGAGCGCGTGCGCCACGACCGGTCGCCGCGAAGCCGACGATCCGCTCGAACCGATGAATCGCGCGATGTTCTCGTTCAACGAGGGCCTCGACCGCGATGTGGCGAAGCCCGTTGCCAGCGCCTACGCACACGTAATGCCGGAGCCGCTGCAAACGGCTGTGGGCAATCTCTTTTCAAATCTTGGCGATGTCGGCAACTTCGTCAACGACCTGATGCAGCTGAAAGTCACCGACGCCACCGAAGATCTGATGCGCTTCGCGATGAATTCGACTTTCGGTATCGGCGGCCTGCTCGACTGGGCGACGCCCGCCGGTCTGCCCAAACATCATCAGGACTTCGGCCTCACGCTCGGGCATTACGGCGTGCCCTCCGGGCCGTATCTGGTGTTGCCGCTGTTCGGCCCGAGTTCGGTTCGCGATGCGGGCGGTCTGCTGGTGTCGAGCGCGGTCAACCCGACGACGTTCATGCCGTTCGTGGCAAGTACGCCGCTTTTCGGCGTGAACGTGGTGAGCACGCGCTCGCATATGCTCGGCGCCACCGATCTGCTGGAGATGGCGGCGCTCGACAAATACAGTTTCGTGCGTGACGGCTATTTGCAGAGTCGCGCGAATGCGCTCGACGAGCGCAAGGCGCTGCCCGATTACGACGACCCTTCCGCACAGGGCGGCGGCCAGTCGCAGGCGTCGAAATAGCGCTTCGGTCAAGCACTGCGCGGCGCGGATTCGAAAACGGATCCGCGCCGCGCGTCTATGCATCGATCAGAAAATCATGCGAATGCCAATCGCCGCGCCGACGTTGTTGCTGCGCCCGAGCTTGTCGACGGTGCCCGTGAGCGTGTCGGTCGTGCCCGGATAATCGGCGGCGAACGCGCCTGTGCCGCGCGAGAAGTCCGCCGTGCCGTAGATCTCCGTATGCTTCGACAGCGAATATTCCGCCAGCACGGTCGCCGAATAGTTGACGCCCGAGCCGAGCTTGCCGTCGAGCAGTTCGGCGTTGCGCGTGCGGCCGTAATACCCGGCCACGGTAATCAGCAACGGCCGCGTCGCTTGCCAGTTCGCGCCGATATAGAACGTGTTGTCGATACGATTCGGGCTGCTGCCGGGCAGTTTGGGCGCGCCCGATTGCTGCATGTTGGTGTCGGTCGTGCCGGTCTGATCCTGAGCGCGGATCCAGCCGGCGAGCAGACGCACGGCAGGCGTGATCTGATATGCGCCGCTGACGTGCAGCAGATTGATCTTCGCGCCATTAATGGTGCTGCCCGACGCGCTGCTGACCGAGGTCTGCTGAAAGCCTGCACCGAGCATCGCCGGGCCGCGCGCATAGCTCAATTCGACGCCATAGCTGCTGCCGAGGCCTACCGATCCGGCGTGATTGCCGAAGCCGTAAATCGCGTCGATGGTCAGCCCGTTGCTGCTCAGCTTGTATTTGACGCTGTTGTTGATCGTCAGATACGGGCCGATGCCGTTCCACATCCAGCTGTCCTGCCAGTAATTACCCACGGTGAGCGGGTCGAATATGTCGCCCATCGTGTCGTAGAGCGGCGCATATTGATTGCCGAGGGTGACCGTGCCGTAGCGTTCGCTCGACAGGCCCACGTAGGCCTGACGGCTGAATAGCGTATTGGCGACGTGCATTTCGCCGCTATTCAACTCGAAACCATTCTCGAGGCGAAAGATGGCGGACACGCCGCCGCCCAGATCCTCGCTGCCGCGCAGGCCCCAGCGGCTATGGGTTTCTGGACCGACGGCCATGCTCATCAGGTCCTTGCCGTCGGCGGCGGCATTGGTTTGATAGCGCAGCGCCGTATCGACGATGCCGTACAAGGTTACCGAGCTTTGTGCATGGGCCGACGAGGCGCCCGCGATGGCGGTCAGCGTGCCAATCGCCCCTGAAATGACGACATTTTTCATTGTTTGAGTACGGTGTGAGGTCCAAAACCGAACGTTGCGAACGTAGCAATCGTCGTATCGATCGACGTATCGATCGGCTCGCGCAAACGAGCGGACGCAGCATAGTGGTTCGGCCAGGTGCGAGAAATTGCGCCACGCGAAGAAGTGCGTTGCACTTCGCGGAAGAATGGCGCGGCGAGGGAGAAAGCGAGGAATCGAGGCGCGCCGCCGGGCCGGCGCACTCAGCGAACGGTATTCATGCGTGGCGCGGCAAGGGACTTTTCCTGCACATGCACTTGACGAACGCCGTTCGGTGAGTGATTGCCATGAACGCAGGCGCGCCCATGGCCGTTTCAAAAACCGCTTGAAAACAGGGCTTTAAAACATGGCTTCAGTACCACGCGCTTGACGGCAACGCCGCGAGCACCGGCGGCGTGAGCGCGCCATAGTATGACGAGGTCGTGCCGCCCGCGGTGGTGCTGCCCGCGCGCGCCGCGATCAGATGCGCGATCACGCACTTCTTGCAGGGCGGCCCGGAGCACGCGGCGTTGTTGTTGCACGCGGGCGTGGACTTGCCATTCGCACCAATCACGTAGTCGATTTGAAGCGAGGCAAAACCGACGACAGGCGTGTCGCCGCCGCTGCCGCTTCCGCTCATGATGCTGCTGTCGCCCACCACGGGCACCGTCACCAGCAGCGGCGGCGTCAACGGGAAGTTGTTGTAGATCGACGATTCCACGCCGGGCTGGATCGAGATTTTCGCGCCGGTCGAGAGCGCGGGTCCGTTGCCCGAGGTCATCAGGCATTTGGCGGCCGTCACGCTGCTCGGACTCATGCCCGAACACGGCCCATAGGCGCTCGAATTGGAGTCGAGCGTCAGCGCGGTCCATTGCGCGGCGGCGCCGATGCAGTTCGACGGCGCACCGTTGCCGATTTCGATTTCGACGCCGCTAATCGGCTGGCCGTTTTTCCAGTACGCCGCATTCTGATAGACGCACTGGTTCAGCGCGATCGGGAAAAGCGCGCCCGGCAGCGCCACGCCCGGCGCGGATACGACCGCCACCGCCGTCGCGCTTGCGGAGAGCGATGGCACGCCGACCAGTGCGCCGAGCACGAGCGGCAGGTTCGCGCCGTCCGCGAGGCCCACGGTAACGATCACCGCGGGCTTGACCGTCGCCGAGGTGATCGTCTGCGGCAGTGAAGCGGGGACGCTCGATGGCACGTTGGCCACGTCCCAGTAACCGACGCTGATGGTTTTCGCGGCGGCGGCCTGTCCGTCGGCGGTGTTTGCCGAGGCATATTGCGTGGCGGCCGCGCTCGCGGCTGTCGAGGCCGTTGTCCAGACCGCGGGCACGGCGCTCGCGGCCAGTTGACCCGGCAACGCGCGCACGCCCGCGAGCGCGGCCGCATCGGCGGCGTTCTGCAACTGGTGACGCACGACGACCCAGCGTCCGATATCGATCGCCATCGCGGCGCTGCCGAGCAGTGTGATCAGAAGCAACGCCACCTGGACGGCGACCGCGCCGCGTTGGCGGCGTGCGCGGCGGCCCGTAAAGATCTTGTTCATGCTGTGAACTCCTGAAAAGCGGGCTCGCGTGCCGTTATTCGCAACTCATCATCGTCGACGAGGTCAGCGTGAGGATGTTGTTGAACGCGGCCGGAAACGGGCTGAGCGCCGCGCCGAGCAGCAGTCCCTGAAACGTGTAGCTGACGGTCACGGTCAGCGAATTGCCGGCGCTGCATCCGGCGCCCGTCGTGCAGCTGTTGGACGCCGTGCAACTGGTGAGCGTGACGCTGGGCTGATTCGTGGAGCTGAAGTTGATCAGCATGGTCGACAGGCCGCCGGTGGCGATCTGCCCGACCGACGTGGCGGACATATAGTAGGGCGTGCCCGTGGAAGTCTCGCCGAACGCCACGCCTTGCCGCACGGCTGCGCGGCTCGCACTGGTGATGACGGTCTTGTCGTAGAGCACGAAGCCCAGTTCGACGATGCCGAATAGCAGTGTCAGCAACAGCGGCAGGACGAGCGCGAATTCGACGATGGCCGATCCGCGCTGCCTCCGTCGTCCCCGACTGATTCGTTCTCCGGGCCGCGCTCGATTGCGCGCGCCGTTCACGCTTTTCCCCCGCCGGTCCGCAACCTTGCTGAACGCCGCTGCACTCATGGGCTTGTGCATGATAGGTCTCCTTTCTTGTTGGGCTGAAAGCACGCGCTGTGGCTTGCCGTTTTCCGGCATCGCCGCCTGGTCTGGGGGCGCACGTCTGTCAGTCGGAGCCAATCTATTACGAAATGCCAGCGTCTTGCGTGCGCCATCAAACCAATCGCGGATTTTAAGGGGGTGGTTTTATAGAGTCGTCCGATGGTGCTGATATATTGAATATAATTAAATTGTAAGGTTTGATGTTTTATTTTAAGTGAGTTTTTAAGGCGCGCCATTTTGGAAAAAATTCATTCTTGAGCGTGTGTTTTTATTCGGGTTTGTACGATGTTTTATAATCAAATGTTGAAATAATCATACTATTGAGTGTCGTTATATAAGCGATGCTATGACGGTCACGCCATTAAATCCGATTCAGTGCAACTGTGTCAGACGCCCTGGTGGCCTCGGAAGGCTCGTGTGGCTTGGGGTGCGGCGCCATGAGACCAGAGGGCGAGGGCAGGTTATCGGCAACAGATTGGGGTAAATAATCGGGGAATTCCCGATGTTTTTATCCGTCATCATCGGTTTGCGGATGATAATTACTATCAATATCAATTCAGTGTGCGAAAGTGCAGTTGGGTTTTAATGGAAAACCCGATTTAATCGCGTAAATCGAGATTAACGTGCGAAATCGAACATTAGACGAATGGCGCGGCGCGTAAAACGGAATCGCCTGAACGATGCAATCAAATACACAGTGCAATCGGCCAGGAACGCGCAGGCAATTCGGGGGTATCAACCAAACTCAATGGAGTTAATCATGCAAACGCTTAGTGCTACAGCAAAGGGTTTTATCAAGGATGAACGCGGAGCGACGGCTGTCGAGTACGGCATGATCGTCGCGCTGATTGCGGCCGTGATCGTGACGGTGGTCACGACGCTCGGCACGCAGATCAACAACGCGTTCACCGCGATCTCGAACGCGCTGCCGAAGTAACGGGAAGCAACACGGGTGAGCGCCGCGAGCGTTCACCGGGTTTCGGATACCGAATCAAAGTTCACTTTTACGGGGTACATCATGAAAAAGCTTATCGCCACGGCAAACGGTTTCATCAAAGACGAACGCGGTGCGACGGCCGTCGAGTACGGCATGATCGTCGCGCTGATCGCGGCGGTGATCGTGACGATCGTCACGACGCTCGGCACGCAGATCAACACCGCGTTCACCAAGATCTCGAACGCGCTGCCGAAGTAACGCGGGCGTGATACCGGTGGGCGTCACGAACGTCCAACGGGTTTCGGATAACGAATCAATGTCCACATTAACGGGGTTCATCATGAAAAAGCTTATCGCTACGGCAAACGGTTTCATCAAGGACGAACGCGGCGCGACGGCCGTCGAGTACGGCATGATCGTCGCACTGATCGCAGCGGTGATCGTGACGATCGTCACGACGCTCGGCACGCAGATCAACACCGCGTTCACCAAGATCTCGAACGCGCTGCCGAAGTAACGGGAAAGTGATGCGGGTGGGCGCCACGAACGCCCACCCTGATTCGGATAACGAATCAAATTCCGGCACAAGATCAGCCGGGCGATACGGAACCGGAAACGGCTTCACGTGCACAGACCAGGTGCCGCGATCGCGGGCAGAACAGATCGAAAAACGGCGCAAAGAAAGGCGCAAAAGCGCTCGAACAAAAACAATCGAAACGGGGTACATCATGATCATCTCGCATTTTTCGGTGCAGCCGATTCCGCTCGGCGTGACCTTGTCGGTCATCCTGGCGGCGAGCACGGACCTCACGGCGCGGCGCGTGCCGAATCGGCTCATCGCGGCGGGCCTTGTCGCCTCGCTGGCGGCGCAGCTCTGGCTCGACGGCGCGCAGAGCGGCGGCCTTCACTGGCTCGCAGGCGTGCTCACGGGCTTCGCGCTGCTCTTTCCGGTGTATCTGCTCGGCGGCATGGCGGCAGGCGACGTCAAGCTCCTCATGCTCGTAGGCGGCTGGCTGGGCGCCGACGCCACGCTCGATGTCGCGCTGTTCGCGGGGCTGATCGGCGGCGGCTGGGCGCTCGCCCTGGTGATTGCCCGACGGCGCGTGCGCGCGCTGTGCGCGAACGTCGCCTGGCTGCTGGGCTCCATGCTGCACGGCACGCGCGGGCGCGGCTCGCTGGAGCATCTGCCGGGCGGTTCGGTGGGCACGATTCCCTACGCGGGTGCGATTGCCGCCGGCACGCTCATCGTGCTCAGCCATTCCATCCCATAACCGGCTTTCATCGAGCGGGTTCCAGACATCGTTTTTTCGAGTGTGTCCGGCCAGCGTGGACGGACCGCATGCAAGCGGCGCGAGGCCCCCTGCCGGACGACGCGTTTTTGACGAGGAGTCAACCATGAAAAACAGCCGTGCTCTTGCCATGCTGGCGATCGCCATGCTGGCCGGCCTCGCCGCCGTGGTGTTCGCGTCGCGCTGGCTCGTGCAGACATCGTCGGGCGCGACCGTGCCCGTCGCGGTCGCGGCCAACGACATCAATCTCGGCGAGCCACTCAACGAAGCGATGGTGCGCACCGTCAACTGGCCGCGTGACAGCGTGCCGCCCGGCGCGTTCGCCACGCCCAGGTCGCTCGACGGCCGCGTGGTGCGCGTCGGTCTCACGCACGGCGAACCCGTGCTGGAGGCGAAGCTCGCGCCGGTCGGCACCAAGGGCGGTTTGTCGGCGGTGATCGGCGAAGGGCGCCGTGCGATCACGGTGCGCGTCAACGACGTGGTCGGCGTGGCGGGTTTCGCGCTGCCGGGCAATTTCGTCGACGTGATCGTGAATACGCAGCAGACCGACGGCGCCGTCAAGCGCGCCGACAACCAGGAAAGCATTTCGAAGATCGTGCTCGAAAAGATTCTCGTGCTGGCTGTCGCGCAGCAGGTGAATCGCGACGACACCGCGCCCAAGGTGGTCAACGCGGTGACGCTCGAAGTGACGCCCGAACAGGCCGAAAAGCTCGATCTCGCGCGCAGCGTCGGCACCTTGTCGCTGGTGCTGCGCAATCAGGTCGATCGCGATACCGGCAGCACGGGTGGCGCGACCAAGCAGACGCTGCTCGACGAAAAGACGCCCGCGCCGGTCAATGCGCCCGCGCCGGCCGCGCCGAAGGTGGTGCACGTGAAGTACGCCGCGCATCAGGAAGCGAAACGCGATTGCATCGGCGTGCTCTCGGGCGTGACCGGCAGTCAGGAGTGTTTCTGAGCGCGCGTTGTTGAGTACGAGCGGTAAAGCGCCGCGCGATTGCGCAAGGCGCACAGACGCGAGTCCCGCAAGGCGGCCCGCGAACCACAAGATTCGATACGGGGTGTTGAGCCATGAACAAGCACAGCAAACGCGCGGCTTGCGCGCAAGGGCGAGACCGCGCTCCGGCGCTCGCCGCCACGGCCTTGATGGTCTGCTCGGGACTGCTCGCCGGTACGCCCGGCGTGGCGCAGGAACTGGCCGAAGGCGCGGCGCTTTCCAGGGGCGCACTCACCGCGCCCGCGCCGATGGGCAAGGGTCCGATGCAGATGACCATCAGCATGGCGCCCACGCCGGCGGCCGGTGCGCCGAAGGCCGTCGCGGGGCCGCTGCGCGGACCGAACTGCGTCGGCTCGATCCGTGCGGAGCGCAATGTGATCGTGCCGCTCGGCAAGTCGATGCTGGTGCCGGTCGACGAACCGGTGCGCAACCGCACGCTCGGCAATCCGGAGATCGCGCAGGCAACGATGGTCTCGCCGCAGACGCTTTATCTCGTCGGCCAGGCGGTGGGCACGACCAACATGATCGTGCAGGGACGCAGCGGCGCGTGTCAGGTGATCGACGTGATCGTGAGCGCGGACGCGGGCGGCCTGCAAGCCGCGCTCGCCCAGTTGATGCCCGAGGAGCGCGATATCCGCGTGTCGACGGCCGCCGACAATCTCGTGCTCGCGGGCCATGTGTCGAGCGCGCAGGCGGCGGCGCAGGCCGTGGAGATCGCCAAGGTGTTCGGCGTGAACCAGTCGGGCAACAACGCCCAGAAAAACGGCGGCGTGCTCAACATGCTCTCCGTCGATACGCCGCAGCAGGTGATGCTGGAAGTCAAGGTGGCTGAAGTGGACAAGACGCTGCTCGACGAACTCGGCGCGGCCGTCAACATCCAGGGGGGCTTCGGCTCATGGCAGGGCGCGCTCGTGAGCAATCTGCTCGCGGGCGCGTCGAGCGTGTTCGGCGTGTCGAAGGCGAATAACCGGCCATTCAAGCTCGCCATGGACGCGCAGAAGACCGACCAGCTCGTGAAGATTCTCGCCGAGCCGAATCTCGTCACCATCAGCGGTCAGGAAGCCACCTTCCTCGCGGGCGGCGAAGTGTTCATCCCGGTGCCGCAGAGCAGCTCGGGCACGGGCGCGACGGCGATCACGCTGCAGCAGCAGGAGTTCGGCGTGGGGCTCAAGTTCACGCCCACGGTGCTCAGCAACGGCCACATCAACCTGCGGGTCGCGCCGGAAGTGTCGGAGCTGTCGCCCACGGGCGTGACGCTGACGGCGGCCAACGTGAGCGGCGCGACGATCCTGCCGCTCATCACCACGCGGCGCGCCTCGACCACGGTGCAGATGGCCGATGGCGAGTCGTTCGCGATCGGCGGGCTGATCCGCAACAACATCACGGGCTCGCTCAAGGCGATGCCGGGGCTCGGCGAGATTCCCGTGCTCGGCGCGCTGCTGCGCAGCACCTCGTTCCAGCAGGACCGATCGGAACTCATCTTCATCATCACGCCGCATCTGGTGAAGCCCGTGAAGTCGCTCGCCCAATTGCCGATGCCGACCGACAGCTTCTCGCAGCCGAACGAAGCCGATGTCTACGCCACCGGCAACATGGAAGGCCGCGCCGCACGCAATACGGGACGCTTCGCGACGCCTGCCGCACCGGCTGCGCCCGCCAATGCGCCGCACAACGACAACCTGCTGCCTGCGCCGCAAACGCCCGCCCAGATGCCCACTCAGATGCCCGCTCAGTTACCGGGTTCTCCCGGTCCGGTGCCGGGAGCGCCTGCGACGCCCACGACGCCCGCAACATCGGCGGCGACGCCCGACGCGGCGAACAGCAGCCAGTCCGCGCGGCGCCTGGCATCGGCGGCCGGTACGGGAAGCGACGAACCCGCCGACGCGGCGCATGCCGCCGGCGCACAGTGATCCAGGGATAGGGGAACGCCATGAAAACACTTTACGCACACATTGGCCGCCTGCTGGCGATGAGCGTGGCCGGCGCCGCGCTCGGCGGTTGCATGACCAGCTCGCCGATCTGGGAAGCGCACTTCGGCGAAGCGGTACGCACGTCCATGCGCGCGCAGATCATCGATCCGGATGCGGCGCAGCACGTGGACGTGTCGCCGGGCATCGACGGCAAGGCCGCGGCGGCGTCGATCAAGCGCTACACCGAGTCGTACGAGAAGCCGCCCGTGTCCGACAACGCCTTCACGATGGGCGTGACGAACGGCACGACTCACTGACCCCACGCGGCACGTGAGCCGGACAGCGCGATGAAGCCACGGGCCGCCTGAACGCGGCCCTCAGCGGAGCCACACGATCATGATCGATTTACTCATTACCTCGACGGACGAAGCGCGCCTGAGCAGCCTCGTGCGGCTGGTCGGCGAGTGCGGCGCGTACCGCACGACGCGCGCGGCGGTGCGGCCCGGTCAGCTTGCGGGCCGCGCCGATACACTCGACGCCTTCGACGTGTTGATTGTCGACGCGCGCACGCTGCACGACGCCGACCTCGCCGCCGTGGCGGACCTCACGCGCCGCCACGAGCGCCTCACCTGTATCCTGCTGATTCCCGAAGCGTCGCCCGAGGCGCTGCTCGCCGCCATGCGCGCCGGCTTTCGCGACGTGCTCACGGGCGAGCCGGAGCGCCGTGCCATCGGCGACGCGCTGCAGCGCGCGGGCGAGCAGCGCAGCGCGGCCGGCGCGCATGCCACGCGCGTGATTTCCTTCGTTTCGTGCAAAGGTGGCGTGGGCGCGAGCTTCATCGCGGCCAATGTCGCGCATCTGATCGCGAGTGCGCATCAGCAGCGCGCGTTGCTGATCGACCTGAACCAGCTTTACGGCGACGCCGCGTTTCTCGTCACCGGCGAAACCCCGCCGTCGACGCTCGAACAACTGAGCGCGCAGGTCGATCGCATGGACGTCGCGTTCTTCGAGGCGAGCGTCACGCACGCCGGCCCGCGCTTCGACATTCTCGCGGGCGCGGGCGATCCGGTGAAGGCGGCCGAAATTCGCGCGGAACGGCTCGAATGGATTCTCGGCGTGGCCATGCCGCGCTACGACTTCGTGATTCTCGATCTCGGGCCGAGCATCAATCCGGTGTCGATGCTGGCGCTCGATCGCAGCAGCGAGATTCATGTTGTCTTGCAGGCGAGCATGCCGCATCTGCGCGCGGGACGGCGTCTGCTCGACATCCTGCACGCACTCGGCTATGCGCAGGACAGCCTGCATCTCGTGCTCAACCGCCTCACGCGTTACGACGACGCCGCGCGCGAGGCCGCGCCCGACGTGCTCGGCATCAAGCCGCAACTGACGATCGCCGACGACGCGCGCGCGGTCAGCGAAGCCATCAACCACGGCGTGCCGATTGCCGAAGCCGCACGCAGCAGCGCCGTCACGCGCAGCCTGCAAACGCTCGCCGCCGACATCGTCATGCCGCAGCGCGCGAACGGCGGCGCACGCGTCAAGCGCGAGTCGATGCTCGCCCGCTTCGTCGGCCGCCAGGGCACGCCGAAGCTCGGCACCCTTTAACGGAGACCCGTCATGTCGCTTCGTGAACAGATTTTTTCCCAGCGCATCGAACCGGCGCTCGCCGAGACGGCGAAAAGCGGCGTGGGCGTCGCCAGCGCATCGGCTGCCTCGGCGGCGGTCGCCGCAGCCGCAGCGGCTGCCTCGATCAAGTCGGACGCCTATCGCAAGCTCAAGTACGAGATGCATCAGGCGGTGCTCGAACGTGTCGAGCTCGAACGGCTCACGCGCCTGCCGCAGGATCAGATCCGCCAGGAGATCGCCACGCTGATCGCGCGCATGCTCGAAGAGCAGAAGGCGCCCGCCAGCGATCTCGAACGCCGCCAGCTCGCCATCGACGTCTACGACGAGATGTTCGGCTTCGGCCCGATCGAGGTGCTGCTGCGCGATCCGGGCGTGTCGGACATTCTCGTCAACACCGCGCGCCAGACCTATGTCGAGCGCAAGGGGCGCCTCGAACTCACCGACGTTACGTTCTACGACGATGCCCATCTGATGAAGGTGATCGAGAAGATCGTCTCGCGCGTGGGCCGCCGGATCGACGAATCGAGCCCGATGGTCGATGCGCGCCTGCCGGACGGCTCGCGCGTGAACGCGATCATTCCGCCGCTCGCGGTCGACGGGCCGCTCGTTTCGATCCGCCGCTTCGCCGTCAAGCCGCTCATGATCGAGGACCTGGTCGCGCTGCAAACGCTGACGCCGCCGATGGCCGACGTGCTCAACGGGCTCGCGCGCGCGAAGATCAACATGCTCGTCTCGGGCGGAACGGGCAGTGGCAAGACCACGCTGCTCAACGTGCTCTCGGCCTTCATTCCCGACGACGAGCGCATCGTCACGATCGAGGACGCCGCCGAACTGCAACTGCACCAGCCCCACGTGCTGCGGCTCGAAACGCGTCCGCCCAATATCGAAGGACGCGGCGAGATCACGCAACGCTCGCTCGTGCGCAACGCGCTGCGCATGCGGCCCGACCGCATCATCCTCGGCGAAGTGCGCGGCGCGGAAGCGCTCGACATGCTCAACGCGATGAACACCGGCCACGAAGGCTCGCTCGCGACGATCCACGCGAACACGCCGCGCGACGCGCTTACGCGGCTCGAAAACATGATCAATCTCGGCGGGCTCGCATTGCCGCCGCGCACGATGCGCCAGCAGATCGCCTCGGCAATTTCGGTGGTCGTGCAGGTCGCGCGCCTGACCGACGGGCGTCGCCGCCTCATGAGCATTTCGGAGATCACCGGCATGGAAGGCGACGTCGTCAACATGCAGGAAATCTTCACGTTCAAGCGTACCGGCGTCGACGGGGCGGGCAACGTGCAGGGCCACTTCTGCGCGACCGGCGTGCGGCCGCGCTTTAGCGACCGGCTGGCGGCGTTCGGCGTGAATCTGCCGGATGCGGTGTTCGATCCGGGCCGCCGTTTCGACGTGGCCTGAGCGCGAGGAGAACGCTATGAACACTACGTTCCTCACCGCCGCCGTGTTGCTGTTCGTCGCGGTGGTCATGAGTTGCCAGAGCGCCTGGGTCTGGTGGAACGGCCGCCACGGCGCAGCCGCGAAACGGCTCGCCGCGCGCCTCGAAGCGTTGACGGCGGGCAGCACGTCGCGCCGCGAAGCGCTGTCGATCCTCAAGGCGCGCCGCCTCGGCGCGGCCACGCCGCTCGCACGCGCGCTGCCGTTCCTGCGCTCGCTCGACGCGTGGCTCATGCAGTCGGGCCTGCCGTGGTCGCTCGGGCGCCTCGGCGCGACCTGCGCCGCCTTCGCGCTGATCGCGATGCTGGGCGCGTCGCTCGCGCGTGTGCCGCTCGCGGGCGCGTTCGGCGCGGCGCTGGCGGGCGCACTGCTGCCGCTGCTCTACGTGCGCCGCCATCGCGCCCGCCGCCTGCGTCACTTCGAGCGTCAGTTGCCCGATATCTGCGACATGCTGGCGCGCGCGCTGCGCGCGGGCCATGCGTTCTCCAGCGCGATCGACATGGCAGGCACCGAGTTCGCCGAACCGGCGGGCGGCGAATTCCGCATCACCTTCGACGAGATCAATTACGGCGTCTCGCTCAACGACGCGCTGGCCGGTCTCGCGACGCGCATGCCGGTGCGCGATCTGCGCTACCTCGTGATCGCGGTGCTGATCCAGCGCGAGACCGGCGGCAATCTCGCCGAACTGTTCGACAGCATCGCGTGGCTGATCCGCGAGCGCTTCAAGCTGTTCGACAAGGTGCGCGTGCTGTCGGCCGAAGGGCGGCTTTCGGCGTGGGTGCTCGGGATGCTGCCGATCGGCTCGGCGGTGCTCATCAGCATTGTCAATCCGACGTTTCTCGATGTGTTCTGGAACGACCCGGTGGGTGTCCGGCTGCTCGACGGCATCGTGATCTCGATGATCTGCGGGGCCGTCTGGATTCGCCGCATCGTGCGTATTCGCGTGTGAGCGCGGGGCGCAGGCCGGATCGCACATCACCAGCAATCGCCCATATCAATCACCGATCAAGACGGGGGATCACCATGCAATCGCTCGAACTCAAACAATGGCTCGTGTTGATCGGGCTGTTCGGCGGCGTGTTCGCGCTCACGCTGAGCGCGCTGTTCGTCTTCATGCCGCGCACGTTGCAGCGGCGCGCGGAGCAGGCGGCGGGCGCACGCTTCGCGGGCAATGCCGCCGACGCGGGCGAGCAACGCGACAAGCCGGTGTGGGTCGAGCGCTTCGCGCAGATGTCCGCGCCGCTCTCGAAGCTTTCCGCGCCCGACGAAAACGGCGACGTCTCGGCGCTGCGCGTGCGCCTGATGAACGCCGGCTGGCGCTCGCCGGGCGCGGTCGCGGTGTTCCTCGGCGCGCGCACGGCGCTCGCGCTCGCGCTGCCGCTGGCGGCTTCGCTCTCGCTCGTCGGCACGACGTTGCGCCCGAACACGGCGGTGCTGCCGCTCTCGCTCGTAGCGCTCGCGGGACTCGGTTATTACCTGCCGGGATTCGTGCTCAGGCGCTGCATCGCGCGGCGTCGCCGGCAGATTTTCGAAGACTTTCCGGATGCGATCGATCTGATGACGGTGTGCGTGGAAGCCGGTCTTGGCCTCGACGCGGCGATGATGAAAGTGGCCGAGGAAATCCGGCCGCGCAGCCCCGTCGTCGCCACCGAACTCGACCTGATGCTGCTCGAAATGCGCTCCGGCTTTTCGAAGGAGCAGGCGCTGCGCAACTTCGCGATGCGCACCGGCGTGGAGGACATCGACGGCTTCGCGACCATGCTGATTCAGGCCGAGCGCTTCGGCACCAGCATCGGCACCTCGCTGCGCGTGCTGTCCGATACGCTGCGCACGCGGCGGCGCATGCGCGCCGAGGAATCGGCCGCGAAGATCGCGCTGAAGCTGCTGTTTCCGCTGATGTTCTGCATCTTCCCCACGCTGCTCGCCGTGCTGATGGGCCCGGCGTTCATCCACATCTTTCGTGCGCTGTCGCCGAGCCTCGGGGGAGGCTGAGGCTTGCAGCGGTGTGCTGTGTTGTGATGTGAAGTGTGCCCTTTGCCGGCCGTCACGCGATCAGGACGCGTGCGCCGGCATCTTTTTCTGTTATCAGGGCGCGTGATAGGGCTGATCAGCAATCCGGATTGGACACGCCGCGATGCAGCGCTGAAGATGCGTGATGCGGCATGACTAGCGGTCAATCACTCGGATTGATAAACGCTGATTAACGGCCTGCGATCGCGTGGTGCAGGGCCGCTTGCGGCGCGTCCGCGGGTGCGGGCGTCTGGCCCAGACTGGCGCGGATATACGAATGCTCGGTGCTGCGAATATGCGTGCGCAACTCCGTGCACGCCTTCTTCACATTGCCCTCGCGCACGAGTTCCATGATGTGCGCATGGGTGTCCTGGCAGGAATCGACGGTCTCGTCGGCCACCGAGAGGCGCGCGCGCAACGCGTGAATCTTGTCGGCGACGAGCTGATACGCCTGCTGCACATAACCGTTCCCGCATGCAGCGACGATCGCGCCATGAAACGCGGCGTCGTGATCGCGCGCGCGTCCGTCCTGCGTGCCGCCCGCGGGCGCGAGCGCTTGCGCCAGCGCGTCGGCGAGCGCGGCGCTATCGGCCTTCATCGCCAGTTCCAGCGCCGACGATTCGACGATCTCGCGAAAGCGGCAAATCTCGCGCACCTGCTCCACGGTCGGCTGGAACACGTAAGTGCCGGATTGCGGCTGCACTTCCACGAGCCCTTCGAGCTTCAGTTGCACCAGCGCCTCGCGCACGGGCGTCTTGCTCACGCCGAGCTGCCCGGCAAGCACGTTCTCGGACAGCTGGCTGCCAAACGCCAGATGGCCGTCGACGATCGCGCGACGGATGCTTTCTTTCGCAATAGCCGTGAGGGACTTCGGGCGCTCCCCCAGTTTTTCGATACTCATGGTCAGCCAGTGGGCGTATGGACCGGCGCGCGACAGCCTGGAGGCTGCTCGCCGATGCCGTGACGGGGACGTGGGCGTCGCGTTCCGCCGAAATCCGGCGTCGCATCGCAATGATCCGAAATATAGCACGCCCCCTTGTGGTATTGAGATCTGCAATCTAAGATATCAGTTGTCCGGAGCGCGAACCGGCCGGGTTCGGCAGGCGGCGCGCACGGCGACCGAAGAAAGCAAACGAAGAAGTCAAACGAGAAAGACAGACCGGAGGAGATGCTTCATGCAGGAGATCAACAACAAAGCGGCGAAGCTGTTGACGAGCCGACGCTGGATGAGCGCGCTGCTGGCCGGCGCGGCGCTGATGACGGCGGCGGGCGTGCAGGCCGCGTCGGACGGGCAGGGCGCACAGGCGGAACCCGCCGTGCCGAAGCTCGAAGTCGTGGCGCAGTGGAACCGCTTGCCCTACGACCTCGGCGATCCGAAAGCCGAGCAGGCCTACGACGCGAATCAGACCTACAAGAAGGTGCTGCTGCAAGGCGTCAAGCTCGACTCGAAGGGCAATATGTATGTGAGCACGGCGCGCTGGGGCGGCCCCGAAGTGCCGGCCACGCTCTCGAAGCTCGTGAAGAAAGACGGCCAGTGGGAACTGCAGCCGTTCCCGAGCCTCGCGATGAACAAGGTCGGCGACCCGCAGGCGCTGCAATCGGTGCTGGGCTTCGAGATCGATCGCAACGACGTGATGTGGATTCTCGACCAGGGCCATATTGCCGGTCAGCCTTCGGCGCCGGGCGCGGAAAAACTCGTGCTCTGGGACCTCAAGACCAATCGCGAATTGCAGAGCTACGACTTTAGCGACGCCGATTCCGACAAGAAATGCTCGTTCCTCAACGACGTCGTGGTCGATAACGACCGCGACTTCGCCTATATCACCGACTCGGGCATCTTCTGCGATCACCTGCACGGCGGCCTGATCGTCTACGACCGCAAGCACAATCGCGCGCGCCGCGTGCTCGATCAGACCGTCTTCACGACGGACGAAGCGGGCTTCCAGTTCCGCATCGACAACCAGAACGTGCTGAGCAAGACGCCGATGCGCACGGGCGCGGACGGCATCGCGCTGTCCGGCGACAAGAAAACGCTCTACTGGACCAATCTGTCCGGCCACACGCTGTATTCGCTCGACACCGCGCTGTTGCGCGATTTCAGCACCAGCGAGTCGGCGCTGCGGACCTCGGTCAAACGCGTGGCCACGCTGCCGTCGAACACCGACGGCATGATCGCCGACCGCGCGGGCAACCTCTATATGACCGCGCTCGAAATGAACGGCATCATGTATCGCGATGCGAAGACCGGCAAGATTTCGACCTATGTGATTCATCCCGAGATGGTCTGGCCCGACACGATGAGTTGGGGTCCGGACGGCAATCTCTACGTGGTCGCGGGCCATCTGAATCTGTGGGTCGACAACGCGATGGATTTCGATCATCCCGCCGTGCCGAATTTCCGCATCTGGAAGGTGCAGGCGCACGGCCGCAGCTATAGCGCGCAGTAAAGACGCAGCAAAGCCGCAGTAACGCATTTGCAGTGACCGCAGTAAAGCGGGCCGCGCGGCCGGAGTTCTGCACTCCGGTTGCGCGCGCCCAGGCAAACTCGCGCGCGTTCGGGCGGTGATCGGCTTCAATCAGCTTCGGTCGCGCGCAGTCGTGGAGGCAGGCAAGGGTGGAAAGCAGAAGTCTCGAAGAGGATCGCGGCGCGCCGCGCAAACGCGTGGTCGTGATCGACGATGGCTACGGTTCGTATGAAACGGAGCAACGGATTCTGGCGGCGGTGAATGCCGACGTCGTGGTGCTGCCATGTCGCGGCGACGCTGCGCGCGTGCGCGAAGTGGCCGCCGACGCCGACGCGCTGCTGGTGCGCGAATCGCCCGTGAACGCTGCCGCGATCGCGGCGATGCAGCGTTGCCGCGCGATCGTGCGTTATGGCATTGGCGTCGATAACGTCGATCTCGACGCCGCGCGCGACAAGCGCATCTACGTGGCGAACGTGCCCGATTACGGCGTGGAAGAGGTGAGCGATCAGGCGCTCGCGCTGCTGATGGCGGTCGCGCGTTACACGGTGCGCCGCGACGGCGCGGTGCGGGCGGGCGCGTGGAATGTGTCGCGCGAGCAGAAGATGTATCGCATCGCCGGTCGCACGCTCGGTCTCGTGGGTTACGGGCGCATCGCGCGCGCGTTCGAGCGCAAGATGCGCGGCATGGGCGTGGCGCGCGTGCTCGTGTATGACCCGTTTCTCGATCCCGCGAAAACGCCGGGCGTCGAATGCGTGGATCTCGACACGCTCTGCGCGGAAAGCGATTACATCTCGCTGCATTCGCCGCTCACGCCGGACACGCGCAAGCTCATCAACGCGGCGCGTCTCGCGCGTATGAAGCCGACGACGATACTCGTGAACACCGCGCGCGGCGGCCTGATCGACGAAGCCGCGCTGATCGACGCGCTGCAACGCCGCGCGATCTTCGGCGCCGGTCTCGACGTGTTCGAAAACGAGCCGCCGCGCGCCGATCATCCGCTGTTTGCGTGCGAAAACGCCGTGCTCTCCGATCACACCGGCTGGTATTCCGAAGATTCGGTGGCGGAATTGCAGACCAAGGCCGCGCAGGAAGTGGCGCGCGTGCTGGGCGGCGATCAGCCGAAACACTGGGTCAATCCGTGGAGCGCTGTTTAAGCGTACACGTCAAGCACACAACTCAAGCGCATTCGCGCACCACGAAGGCAGACGGCGGCACCTGATTTTCAGGCGCGGCTGTTATCCAGTTAATTCGTCATGCTACTGAAAGCATGAAAACAGGAGTGAAGTTTATGGAACTGCAAGCGCTCATCAGCGGATTCGAAAAGGTGGCGACGGCCTCGGTCGCCGACGCAGTGGACCTGATCGCGGGCCGCCGCGGCTTTATGGATCAGGCGATCAAGCCGCGCATCAACGACCGTAAGATCGTCGGTCCCGCCGTGACGATCCTCGAAGCGCCCACGCACGAAAAAGTCCCGCCGCAGCATGCGCTCGACGCCATCGACGAATCGCCGGAAGGTAGCGTGATCGTGATCGGCATCTATGGCGAGCCGAATGTGGCCGTGTGGGGCGGTCTGATGACGGCAGGCGCGGTGGCCAATCGCCATGCAGGCGCGATTCTCGACGGCGGCGTGCGCGACATCACGGAAATTCGCCGCGACTACGATTTCCCGGTGTATTCGCGCTCGGTGTCGCCGGGCACGACGGTGGGCCGCTTCACGACACTCGCGGCGAATATCGAAGTGGAATGCGGCGGCGTGAAGGTCAACGCGGGCGACATCATCGTGGCCGATATCGACGGCGTGGTGGTCGTGCCGCGCGAGCACGCGGAAGCCGTGCTCAAGATGTCCGAGGAGATCGACGCGCGTGAACTCGAGCAGGCGCGCCTGATCATCGGCGAAAAGTCGCTGCGCAAGGGACTCGCGAAATATGGCCGCATCTGACGTGAAGCCGGCCGACACGCCTGCGATCCTCGCGCTTGGCGAGCCGATGATCGAGTTCAACCAGTCGGCCTCCGACGACGCGCGTCAGTTCCTGCAAGGCTTCGGCGGCGACACGTCGAACTTCTGCGTGGCGGCGGCGCGCCAGGGCGCGAGCGTCGGCTACGTCACGCGCGTCGGCGACGACGCGTTCGGCAAGCTGTTCCTCGATCTGTGGCGCGCCGAAGGCGTGGACGTGCAGGGCGTCGCGAGCGATGCGCAGTCGCACACGGGCGTCTATTTCGTGACGCACGATGCGAGCGGCCACGCGTTCAGCTATCTGCGCAAGGATTCGGCGGCGAGCCGGATGTCGCCGCAGACGCTGCCGCGCGACCTGCTGGCGGGCACGCGCTTCCTGCACGTCTCGGGCATTTCGCAGGCCATCAGCGCGAGTGCCTGCGATGCCGTGTTCGAAGCGATCGCCGTCGCGCGGCAGGCGGGCGCGGCGATCTGCTACGACCCGAACGTCCGCCTCAAGCTCTGGCCGCTGGCGCGGGCGCGCGCGGTGATCGAAGCGACGGCGCGCGAAGTCGACTATATGTTGCCGAGTCTCGAAGACGCGCAAACGCTTACCGGCCTGAACGACGCCGAGGCGATCGTCGCGCATTACCTCGCGCTGGGCGTGCGCGTCGTGTGCCTGAAGCTGGGCGGCGACGGCGTGCTGGTCGCGCGCGGCGAGCAGCGCACGCGCATCGCGGGCCACGCGGTGAACGTGGTCGATGCAACGGGCGCGGGCGATTGCTTCGATGGCGCCTTCGTCGCGCGTCTCGCGGCCGGTGACACGCCCGAGGACGCCGCGCGTTACGCCAACGCGGCGGCGGCGCTCTCGACGCAAGGCTTCGGTGCGGTGGCGCCGATTCCGCGTCCGGACGCCATTGCCGCTCAGCTGAAAAACTGAACGGTGCATGACCGGCGCGCGCTGCGAACGTGGCGCGCGCCAATCACAATTTCGTCAACGAATAAAGCAGCGTCACAAGCTGGACAGAGGTGAGGAGACACCCATGAGCACCGATATCGCGCTCGAAAAGCGCACCATGAGCAAGGTCACGCGGCGTCTGATGCCGTTTCTGATCCTGCTGTACTTTTTCGCGTTCCTCGACCGCGTGAACGTCGGCTTTGCCGCGCTCACGATGAACCGCGATCTCGGCCTGACCGCCTCGCTGTTCGGCTGGGGCGCGGGCATTTTCTTCATCGGCTATTTTCTGTTCGAAGTCCCAAGTAATCTTGCACTCGCCAAAACGGGCGCGCGGATCTGGCTGGCGCGCATCATGATTACGTGGGGCATCGTCTCGGCGTGCGGCGCGCTTGTCAAGGGACCGGCCAGCTTCATGACGCTGCGTTTCGTGCTGGGCGCAGCCGAAGCGGGTTTCTTTCCGGGCGTGATTCTCTATCTGACGTTCTGGTTTCCCTCGCGTTATCGGGCGCAGATTATCGGGCTGTTCATGCTCGCGAATCCGGTATCGACGGCGCTCGGTTCGATCGTCTCCGGTTTCATTCTACGCATGGACGGCCTGCTCGGCGTGGCGGGCTGGCAGTGGCTGTTCATCCTCGAAGGCATGCCTTCGGTGGTGATGGGTTTCATCACGCTGCGCTATCTCAGCGATGCGCCTTCAAAGGCGCGCTGGCTCGACGCCGACGAGCGCGACTGGCTCGATCGGCAGATCAGCAGCGAAGCGGCGGAACGCGCGCGCAAGCACAAGCTCTCGCTTGGCCAGACGCTGATGAATCCGCATGTGCTGCTGCTAGGCCTGATCTATTTCCTGATCGTGACGGCGAATAACGGTCTCGTGCTCTGGCAGCCGCAGATCATGAAGGCGCTCGGTCTTGCCGAACATTGGGTCGGGCCCGTGAACGCGATTCCGTTCGTGGTCGGTGCGATCACCATGCTGGTTTGGGGACGCCTCGCCGACCGGCGCGGCAAATACCGCATCGACCTCGCCTGTGCGTGCACGGTCGCGGCGGTGGGGCTGGCGCTCGCGGCATCGTCGACGCAACCGCTCATGGTGATCGCAGGCCTCGTGCTCGCGGCGGTAGGCGGTTATGGCGCGCTGCCCGCATTCTGGGCCTTGCCCACCACGTTCCTTTCGGGCACGGCAGCGGCGGCCGGTATCGCGCTGGCGAATTCGATCGGCAATCTGGGCGGTTTCGCCGGGCCCTATCTGATCGGCTATGTGCGCTCGACGACTTCCGGCTACGGCTACGGTCTCGCGATGCTCGCCGTCGCGGCGCTGCTCGCGGGGCTGATCAGCCTGTGCGCGCGCGGTCCTTCGGGCAGCGACGAAGCGGAGGCCTTCGACGGCCAGATCGACGCGCACGCGCATCGCCCGTCACGCGGTCATTGACGATAAACGACGGATGATAAAAACGCCCGCGACGCCGTTTGGAACACGGCGGAGCGGGCGTTATTTTGTTTGATCGGAGCGGAAGATCTGGCGGCAGAGGCGCGCGTTCAGCGCTCAGCGCGCCGCAACCGGTCCGAGCCGCGCGGCAATCGTGCGGCACGCCGCAAGCAGCGGCTCGATGTACTGGCGTTGCGCGTCCGCCTCGCGGCGGAACATCGGCATGCTGATGCTGATGCAGCCCGCCGCGCGTCCGTCCGCGCCGCGAATCGCCGCGCCATAGCACCAGATCGACTGTTCGTTTTCCTCGCGGTCTTCCGCGTAGCCGCGTTGCGCCGTGAGTTCGATTTCGTGGCGGATCGCGTCGAGATCGGTCATCGTGTGTTCGGTGAAGCGCGTGCGCGGCGCGCGTTCGAGCAGCGGTTCGCGCTCGGCGGCCGTGAGCGTCGCGAGCCACGCTTTGCCGACCGAACTCGACGTCAGCGACACGCGCGTGCCGATGCGCGACGCCATGCGCACCGCGTGCGGGCTTTCGAGCTTCTCGATGTAGACCATTTCGCCGTCGCTCGGCACCGCGAGATGCACGGTTTCCGAGGTGGCGTTGCGCAGCTCCATGAGCGCGTCCACGGCCGCGATACGCAGATCGGAGCGCTCCCAGGCCCGGCTCGCGAGATTGACGAGGCGCGGACCGAGCCCGAACGTATTGCCGCCGCCATGCGCCACCACCAGCCCTTCGGCCTGTAAGGCCGCGACGATGCGATGCACGGTCGGGCGCGGATAGCCGCTGGCCGTCGCGAGTTTCGCGACATTGGGCGGCGTCTCGGCGTCGGCGATCAGTTGCAGGACCGCGATGAACTTCGAAAACGCGGCGGCGCCCGCCACCGCCGTGGCAGCAGAGGGCAAGGCGAATGAAGCGGGCGGAGCGGACTTTTCGGAATTCGACATCGGCGAACGAGGAGGCGGAAATGCGGGCAATCAGTCAGGCCGCGAGGCCACGGGTCGCGCCATTATGCCCGCAAACCCGGCGTGCGAAAATCCGCGTCGCCGGGCCGCGATGCGCGCGCGATGCCCGTGCGTTCACACGCTCACGCGCAGAGATAGCCGCCGTCGATCGGCACGATCGCGCCGGTCATGAACGACGCGGCCGGCGAGCACAGGAACGCCGCCACGTTCGCGACTTCTTCGGGCAGGCCCCAGCGCTTCATCGGCGTGCGTTCGAGAATGCCTTGCGAGCGGCTGCTGTCGTCCTGCAAGGCCTGCGTGAGCGGCGTTGCGATCCAGCCAGGCGCGATGGCGTTGACGCGAATCGAGTCCGCCGCATAGGCAATCGCGAGCGAGCGCGTGAGCTGCGCCACGCCGCCCTTGCTCGCGCTATAGGCGGGCACAAGTCCGCCGCCGAAGAAACTCAGCATCGACGCCGTATTGACGATGCAGCCCGACGACGCCTTCAGCAGCGCACGCGCGCTCGAACACACGCGCATCGTGCCGTTCAGATTGATGTCGAGCACGCGCTCGAACACCTCGATTTCGTGCTCTTCCACGCGGCTGATGACGCCCGCGCAGTTCACGACGATGTCGAGCCGATCGCAGGTGCCGATCAGGGCGGCGACGTCGTCGGAGGAACGCACGTCGAGATTGGCGCGCTGCACGCCGGCGTCGAGCGCGTCGGGCGTGCCTGCGGGCGGCGGCAGGCCGGCCGCGACCGTGCGCGCGCCGAGTTGCGCGAGGCGGTTCGCAATTGCCGCGCCGATGCCGGAGAAGCCGCCCGTGACGAGCGCGACTTTGCCTTCGAGAAGATTGCTCTGGAATGTCATGATGATGTCCGGTGTGTATCGGTATGTTCGAGAAAAGTGCCTGAAATCAGGTGGTTTGCGCGGCGGCGGCGTGGGTTGCGTCGTCGGGTTTCACTTCCTTCACGACGAACAGATAGACGAAGGCCGCAGCGAACGCGATGGCCGCGCTGATGAGCAGCGCGTTGACGAACGAGTGTGTCTGATCGACCACGATGCCCGTGATGACGGGCGCGAACGAGCCGCCGAGATAGCCGCCGAAGTTCTGCATGCTGCCGAGCGACGCCACCAGATGACGCGGCGCGGCGATGCTCACGAGCGCCCACGCGCTGCCGCTGGCGAGATTCACGAAGAACATCGCGAGCGAAACGTAGGTGATGGCGAGCGCCGTGCTCGGCGTGTAGGCGGCGGGCACCGTGAACGCGGCCGCGCCGATCAGCCCGACGCACACCGGCCACTTGCGGCTGCGAATCGGCGCGACGCCGCGCTTGAGCAGGTAGTCGGCGATAAAACCGCTGCCCGCCATGCCGATCGTGCCGAACACATAGGGAATCGCGACCAGCCAGCCCGTGTGCGCGATGCTCAGGTGGCGCTCTTTCTCCAGGTAGCCCGGCAGCCACGTGAGGTAGAGCCAGACCATGTAGATCACGCCCATGAAGCCGAAAATCATGCCCCACGTGTTGCGCAGTTTGAGCAGCATGCCCCATTCGGCAAAGCTGATGCCTTTCGCGCGCGGCGGCTCTTTCGCGCCGTCTTCGAGCCACGCGGTTTCGTCGGCGCTCAGCGCGACCTGATCGCGGTTGCGATAGACCGCATACCAGCCGATCGACACCAGCACGCCGAGCACGCCCATGATGACGAACATCGGACGCCAGCCGAACGACAGCATCAGCACGGTGAGCAGCGGCGGCGCGATCATCGGCGCAATCGTCGACGAGGAAATGAAGGTGCCGGTCGGTCCGCCGCGCTCGCGCACCGCGAACCACTCGTGAATCACTTTCGCGCCTGCGGGAAAGAGCGGCGCTTCGGCCACGCCGAGCACGACGCGCGCGATGAGAAAGTGATTGAGCGTCTGGATGAAGCCGCCCGTGACTTGCGCGACCGACCAGACCAGCATGCCGAGCCCGAGCATCACGCGCGAGCCGAAACGGTCGAGCAGGGCGCCCACCGGCAACTGCGCGAACGCATAGGCAAGCGAAAACGCCGAGAGCAGCAGGCCCATTTCCGACGCGTTCAGATGCAGTTCCTGCGCGACCGAATGATTGGCGATCGACAGCGTGCTGCGGTCCAGATAATTGACGATGCCGGCCACCGTGAGGAAAGCGACGGCGACCGTCTGGATGCGTTTGAGCCGGGGCGATTTGGTCGGCATGGCTCGTCTCCTGAAAATTGTAATAAGTGCCGGTCGGATCGCGCGTTGCGGGTTCGAAACCTGCGTCGAACTCAGTAAGTCGCGCGTCCGCCGGATAGGTCGAAGGTGGTGCCGGTGCTGAACGTGCAGGAATCGGAGCATAGCCACAGCACGAGATCGGCGACTTCCTGCACGGTGCCGAGGCGGCCGAGCGGGCTCTTGTCGATCATCGTCTGCACGTGCGCGGGCGACATCTGCGCGAGCAGCGGCGTGTCCACGGCGGCGGGCGCGATCGCGTTGACGAGCACGCCCGTCTGCGCGAGTTCCTTGCCGAGCGATTTGGTCAGCGCGATCACACCGGCTTTCGCGGCGCTGTAGGCCGAGGCATTCGGCGTGCCTTCCTTGCCCGCGAGCGAGGCCACGTTGACGATGCGGCCCGCGCCCGCGTTGCGCATCGCCGGCACGACATGCCGGCACACGTGATACGTGCCGAGCAGATTCACGTCGACGATGCGCTGCCATTCGTCGGGCGAATAAGCGTCGAGCGGCACGGTCGATCCGGCGAAACCCGCGTTGTTGACCAGAAAATCGATGCGCCCGAATTCGGCGAGCGTGGCGGCCAGCGCGGCGTCGACGGTCTGCGCCCGCGTGACGTCCACTTCGACGTGACGCGGCGCATGCAGCGCGGACGTGTCGCCCGCGACGCGATCCCAGTTGACGGTGCGCGCGCCGAAGCTCGCGAAGGCGTCGCAGATCGCGCGGCCGATGCCGCCCGCCGCGCCCGTCACCACGGCCACGCGGCCGCTGAAGTCGTAGCGGGCCGCGCTCATCGGATGAACTGGTCCACGTAGTCTTCGCCGAGACCGACCGACGCGTAGTGCTTGCGGCACATGTCGATTTTCGTGAAGACGTCTTCGTAGCCCGTGTAGTTGCCGTACGGATCGCAATAGAACATCACGCCGTTCACCTGGAAGTAGGTGATCATTTCCTCGACGTCGTCCGGCACGTAGAGCGTGTGCGTCTCGCCCGGCGGTTCGTAGACGTAGCTGCCTTCGGTCGCTTCCCAGTCGTGTTCGAGATAGCGCCAGCGGCCTTTGAGAACCATGCCGTGGACCGCCTGCGGATGACGATGGCGGCTCAGCACGCCCGACTTGCGCACGCGCAGCAGGTTCATCCAGTAGCCCTGCGAGGCGTTCAGACAGAGCGGGCGGAACCACACGTTCTCGGCTTGCGGCACCCAGACGCGTTCATCGGTGGGAATGGCGGAAGGCACGACGATTTCCTGTTGCGCTTCCTTCGGAAACGGCAACTGATAGGGCGTCATCGGCGAAAAATCCTGGGTCGACATGCGGGGGGCTCCTTGTTGTTTGTCCATAATATGGACGCGTAGTCCACGATATGGTTGATTTTGAGCTAGATCAAGGAAGCGGGTCAATGCCAGGGTATGCCCGTAGAGGACGAGCGGCGGCGCGAGAGCATTTGTCTCGCCGTTCAAGTGGTTTAATTTGACATCCGAAGTATTTTGGTGGCGGCTGTCATCACGCGAAGCAT
This sequence comes from Paraburkholderia tropica, assembly GCF_014171495.1. Classification (NCBI taxonomy): domain Bacteria; kingdom Pseudomonadati; phylum Pseudomonadota; class Betaproteobacteria; order Burkholderiales; family Burkholderiaceae; genus Paraburkholderia; species Paraburkholderia tropica. The sequence goes on along the minus strand of NZ_CP049136.1, from coordinate 83,992 downwards.
CGGGTGTCAGGCGTCAGGCAAGCAGCGTCGTCAGTCCGACGCAGGCGGTAATCACGGGCGCGAGCGAGCGGAATCGGGCGGTCAGGTTCGCCAGCCGGTTGCCGGCCCAGACGCCGAGCCAACCCATCAGCACGTAGAGCACGACGAGCATCGTGCAGATCCACGGCGCGATGTCCGTACCGTTTCGCGCGAGGACGGCCGAATAGATCAGCAGATTGTCGGTGCTCACGGAAAGAAACGCCGACACCATCACGCCCATCGAAAGCGTAAGCGGAACGACAGGCTGAGAAGACGCGGCGTCACGGCGCGAGCCGCGTGCGAGTTGCACGAGACCGATCGTCAGGGGAACGACGCCGAAGTAGCGCGACGGGATCGCCACCGAGTTGGCCGCGAGGAAAACCAGCAGGCTCAGCGCCACCACGCCTGCGCCGGTCGCGACGAATGCCGCGAATAACCGGAACGGTCTCGCGGAAGCCGAGAAGGCCAGAATGAGCGCGGCCGAATCCATATTCGTCGCGACAAAGGCCGCGAAAGTGGCCGAAAGGATGGTGAATGGCAGGGCGGTCACGCGGTGAATCCTGATGAACGAGGCGTCATTTTGAGGCCGTTGGCGCGCATCAGTCCAGTCGTTGCGCGTTGAATGGCGCTGCCATTGCGACGATTACATTTGCCTGAATTCAGCTTGCCATGACTGAAATAACGTTAGCTTTTTGGTGAAATTCCAACAGTTTCATTTGAATCAGAAAATTAAACGTCGACGCGTAAGCCCCGCGCAGACGCGTTTTGCGGCTGATGCACGATGAATTCCGATTTCTTCAATTGTGAATTTCAATCCCTGATTTCTCGCGACTTTTGATTAAACCTAGACTGCCCGTTCTGCTGCTGCCGAGTCGCGCTGCAGAACCGGTAAAGACCGCCATAGCGGCACGCCGGCAATCATTCTTATTAATTCAGTCAGTTTGGAAGGTTATCGATGAAGATCAAGAAGACCGTTATGGCGGTAGCAGCGGTGATGCCGCTTTTTTTCCTCGCGAGCGCCGCGCACGCTCAAAGCAGCATTACGCTTTATGGCCTCATCGATGAAGGTCTGAATTTCACCAGCAATGCGGGCGGGCATTCGGCGTGGGCGATGTCGAGCGGCGACACCGCAGGCAGCCGCTGGGGCCTGAAAGGCAGTGAAGATCTGGGCGGGGGCTACAAAGCGATCTTCAAACTGGAAAACGGCTTCAACATCAACACGGGCAAGCTTGGGCAGGATTCCAGCATGTTCGGGCGTCAGGCCTACGTGGGGCTGTCGTCGGACCACTACGGGACAATCACGCTGGGCCGCCAATACGATACGAGCGTCGACGACTACGGATTCGCCAGCTTGACCGCCGCGGGCAACTGGGCCGGCGACATCTCCGCGCATCCGTTCGACAACGACAACGCGGATTGGGATTACCGCGTGAATAACGCCGTCAAATACGTGTCGCCGACGTGGCGCGGCCTCACGGGCGAAGCGATGTACGGCTTCAGCAACGAGGCGGGTGGTTTCGCCAACAACCGCATGTGGGGCGCGACGCTCAACTATCAGAACGGCAACTTTACGGCAGCGGCCTCGTATCTGAAGATGAACAATCCGGGCCTGACGACGACCGGCGCGATTCCGACCGGCGATCTCTTCGACGGCGCGTCGCAACAGACAATCGGTCTCTCGGCGAGCTATCGTTTCCCGAAGGTCGCTGTTGCCGCCGCGTGGTCCCATGTCGACGTCTACGATCCGACCGGCAACGTGTGGCTGAACAACACGAGTCTGTCGAACGGCGCGAACTGGAATTCATGGAAGTTCGACAACTTCGAACTGAATTCGCAGTACTTCTTCACGCCGACGTTGTGGCTCGGAACCGCGTATACGTTCACGATGGCGCATCTTTCGTCGACGGCCGGCAGCTACGTGCCCAAGTGGCACCAGATCAGCGTCATGCTCGACTATGACCTGAGCAAGCGTACGGCGCTTTATGTTCAGGGCGCGTGGCAGCACGTGGTGAGCGCGCATACGGGTACGGACTTCGATGAGGCGCAGATTGTCGATGCGTCGGCCGGTGCATCGTCGGGCGTGAACCAGATGGTGTACCGCGTCGGGATCATGCATAAGTTCTGATGGTTTAGGTGAGGCTGTGTTCGGGCTCGGCTGGCTGGTTCGCTGGCTGGTCGGGCTTGGGTGCAGCGAGTTGCAGACTTACGAACTGTGCGGGTTGCGGTTTTGGGATCATAAAAATATATTGATTCCTGGCATCTTCGGGATGGTGTTGCGTGGGGTTGGTTCTCCATTATGAGCGCAGCGAGTGTCCAATGCGGCGGCCGGCACCCCAGGTCGATCCAGTTGGACGGGTTCATCGTGCTTTCTTCCCGGACAATCCAGTGGCCGCCGTCGCCGGCCCGGTGGGTGTTGTGCGGTTTCCCGCAGCAGTTGCATTACGACACGAAGCCTGACCACGAGAACGAGGTGCTAGCGGTGCGTCTGGTGTAGCTGGCGCACGAACGTCATCGGTTCGGCGACCGCCGGTTGCACGCCCTGGTGGACGCGAAGGCACACACGCCAATCACCAGCGAATTTATCGCTTGTACGGTGAAGCAAGGCTGACTGTGCGGCAGCGGCGCAGGCGCCACGGCGTAATGATTGAACGCGCGCAACTGGCGCTGCCGAAAGCGCCGAACGAGGTGTGATCAATCGATTTCGTGATGGACGCACTTGCCAACGGCCGGCGCGTGAAGTGCCTGACTGTCGTCGACGATTTCACGAAAGAGGCTGTCGACATCGTCGTCACCCAACGTCGTGCTCGCGGTCGGCAACAATCTCAACGACGTCGGGATGAGCGGATCGCGGGTAAAGCACCAAAGTAAATCCGCAATTGTGCTTGCACTTAGCGGGGAAGCCCTTGAAGTACTTCGCGCGCAAATTCTGGCGGTTTGGCTGAGAAGGGGGCGATTGATAAATGACGTGCAAAGCGTTCGATTGTGCGAAATGCGCGGTCGCGCGACGCCCTGTTACAGGCTTATCCACGTCTTGCTACTGGCATTTTCTGCACGAGAAGTGCGATTCCCCCAAGATAAGCAAGAGGATGATTGGCAAAGGCAATGCTTCGAGCACGCCATCGGTTTTGCTTCCTGCCCGCCGTTCCCGCAGACTCATGTGCGTGCATCAATCAAACACATTGGCGTCGGCGGTGGCTGGGCGGCAGTTGCGTCGTCGCCTTCCGCCCAGCCACCGCCCAGCGCGAGGTACAGCTTCACCGTTGCCAGTGCGGCGTCGGTTTGCGCCAGCGCCAGTTCGTCCTCGCGCTGTAACGCATCGATACGTGCGTTGAGCGCATCCTCCAGCGTGCGCTGTCCGCCTTCGTACAATTGCCGGGCGCTCCGCGCGTTGCGGCGGGCGACGTCGAGCGACGCTTCGAGGCGCGCGCTGCGCGCATCGAAGCCGTGACGTAGCCCGTACGCGTTATCCACTTCTTCAAGCGTCTGTAGCAGCGCCTTGTCATGCTGCGCGAGCGCGGCCTGCAAGCGCGCATCGTTTGCGGCGACGTTAGCGCGCAGTCGTCCCGCATTGAAGATCGGCAGGTCCGCGCCAACCCCGATGAGCCCGCCGGTGCCTGACAAGCCCGGCAATCCGTCCAGATGCACATGGCCGTCGAGGCCGATGAACGTGAGATAGAAGCGCGGAAAGAGATCGGCCTTCGCGCTGCCGAGCCGGGCCGCCTGCGCGCGCACGAGCGCGGCGCTCGCCCTCACGTCGGGACGGCGTTCGAGCACGGAGGAGGGCACTTCGCCCGCGGGCACGGGCGGGACTTCCAGCGTGCCGGGCGCTCCAAGCGGCGTGGCGTCCTGCGCGGCGCGGCCCGCGAGCACCGCGAGGCGCCGTTCGCGCACGGCGATCTCGCTCACGAGGAGTGGCCGCTGCGCCTCCGTGCGGGCAATCTGGTCGTCCACGCGGCCCAGGTCGTAGCGCGTTGCCTGACCGGCCGCGAAGCGTGCGTCGGCGTAGTTTCGCAATGCGCGCAGCGTGTCGAGAGTGCGGTCGAGCACCGCGAGCCGCCGTTGCAGCCCGCGCGCCGAGAGGTAGTTTTGCGCAACTTCCCCGGCGACCGCGATGTGCGCACCGCGCAGTTGCTCCTGCGCCGCATCGGCCATCGCGGAGGCGGCTTCGGCGTCGCTCGCGTGGCGTCCGAACACGTCGACTTCCCAGGTCGCGCTCACCCCGCCCGCCCAGGCGTCGAGGTCAGGCGAATCGTCGGGAGCGCCGGACGGATCGCGCAGATTGCCAAACCCGTGTGCGGCTCCCGCCTGTGCGGACAGCGACGGGTAGCGCACCGCATCGGCCATCGACGCGATCGCGCGCGCCTCGCGCACGCGTGCCTGTGCTGTGCGCAGGTCGTCGTTCGAGCGCAGGGCGGCCTCGACATAGCCCGTCAACTCGGGGTCTTGCCACGTCCGCCACCAGTTCGTGAGATCGGCGGCGGCGTGCGCGGAAGGCACTTGAGAGAAAGCGGCGGGAGCTTCGCGCTGCGGCGGCACGTCCACCTTGACGAGCGAGGTGCAGCCCGCAAGCGCGGCCACGAGGCACAGCGCGCAGGCGCGCAGCGTCATGGATGGGGGCGAGGGATAACGTGGACGAATCATCGCGGTTCAGCCTTGTTGCGCGAGCATGGAGCGAAAGCGCGCGAGTGCGAGCAGCAGAAAGAGAGCGCCTGCGGCACTCACGCCGGCGAGCTGAGGCCACACGATGTCGAGGCCCGCGCCCCGAAACAGGATGGCCTGGGTCAACGACACGAACTGGGTGGTCGGCAGCAGCTTCACGAACGGTTGCATCGCCACCGGCATGCTTTGCACCGGCGTGGCCGCGCCGGACAGCAGATACGCGACCGCGTAGGTCGGCACCGCGAGCAGGCCGAACTGGGGCATGGCGGGCGCGAGCGTGGCGAGCCACATGCCGAGCGCCGTGACGGAAAAGAGGTACAACGCGGTGCTGAGCGCGAAAAGCCCGAGCGAGCCCTCAAGCGGTACGCGCAGCCACAGGTTGACGACGAGCACGAGCGAGAGCAGCGAGACGACAAAAATGACGAGTCCATTCGCGAGGATCTTCGCCACAGCAATCTCGCTCGCGCGCACGGGCATCACAAGCAGGTGCTCGATTGTGCCGTGCTCGCGCTCGCGGATCACGGCCGCGCCCACGAGAATGATCGACAGCACCGTGATATTCACGACGATCTGCATGCTCGAGGTGAACCAGTACGATTCGGTGTTCGGGTTGAACAGCACATGCACCACCGCTTGCGCGGGCAATTGCGCCTGAGCGTTGCGCGCGTGCAGGAACGCGAGCGTTTCGGCAACGAAGATCTGCTGGAGATAAGCGGTGCCGAGTCCCGCCTGGGTCATCGCCGTCGCATCGACGAGCACCTGCACGCTGGGCGCGCGGCCCGCGAGCACGTCGGCTTCGAAGCGCGGCGGAATCTCGATCGCGAAGATGTAGGTGCCGCGATCGAGCGCCGCGTCGATGTCGCGCAGCTCGACGTCCACGGGTGGCCTGAAGTAGGGCGGCTGGATCGCCGCGCGCAGTTGCCGCGAAAGCTCCGAATGGTCGGCGTCGACGATGGCGACCGATGCATTCGAGACTTCGGCCTTGATGCCTTTGGCGACTGAGTACACGGCAAACGTGAAGGCGAACGCGATCAGCGCCATCAGCGTGGCGTCGCCGAACAGGCTGAAGATCTCCTTGTGCGCGAGGCGGGCGACGTTTCGGAACCATTGCAGCATTGCCTATGCCTCCTGCTTCGGCAGCAGGCACCACGCGCCGAACAGATAGGCGAGCGCAAAGCCGAGCAGCGCGACATACATTGTGCCGAAGCTCTCCATGCCAAGCCCTTTCGTGAAGCTGCCGAGGCTCACGAGCTGGAACCACGAAGAGGGAAAACCGATGCCAGCCCAGTAGCTTGTGCCGGTGAGGGTGGAAACCGGGTAGAGCAGCCCCGAGAAGTTCACGGACGGAATGAGGCAGAGAATCGCTGTGCCGAAGATCGCAGCGACCTGCGAGCGAACGAACGTCGAAACGAGCAGGCCGAGCCCCGTGGCCGCCAGAACGAACAGCAGCGCGCCGATGGACAATGCAACGAACGAGCCCTTGAGCGGCACACGCAGCACTGTCACGGTCAGCATGACGAGCATCAGATAGCTCAGCATCGCAAGCGCCGCATACGGTATTTGCTTGCCGAGCAGGTACTCGCCCACACTCGCTGGGGAAGCGTAGAGGTTCGTGATCGAGCCCATTTCCTTTTCCCGCACGACGCCGAGCGCGGTCAGCATGGTGGGAATCAGGATCAGCGCGAGCATGATGATGCCCGGCGTGATGGCGTAGATGCTGCGGAACGTTTCGTTGTAGACAAAACGGGTTTCCACGCTCATCGGCAGCGTGGGCTGCGCGACGGGCGCGCGCGCCATCTGCGTGCTCACGTACTGCAGCAGCACGGCGTTCACGTAGGTGTCGATCGTCGCGCCCGGAAACGGGCTCGATCCGTCCACGTAGAAGGCGAGTTCCGGGCGGCGGCCGGCCAGCAGGTCGCGGCCGAAGTCAGGTGGAATTTCCACCACCAGTTGCGCGTCGGCGGTCTGTAAGAGTCGCCCGGCGGCGGCGTCGCTGCGCGCCTCGCCGGATGGCACGAAATAGTGCGAGCCCGCGAACTGCTCGATCAGTTCGCGGCTCGCCACGGTGCGGTCGCGGTCTAGCGTGGCGAAGCGCACGTTGTCCACGTCGAACGAGACGCTCCATGCGGCGGCGAGCAGCAGCACGATCGGGCCGAGCAGCGCGAACGCGAGCCGCAGCCGGTCGCGCGCGAGTTCGAGCGTTTCGCGGCGCGCGAATGCCCAGATGCGCGCGAGCTGCGGCACGGCGGCAAGCGCGCCCGCCATCCTGGACGCGCGGCGGGGCGCTTTTGCCGCCTTCCCTGCATCGGCGATCGGGGCTGCCGAAGCGGCGCCCTTCGCCGTGCCGGTGGATTGCGCCGCATCGCGATGCGCGTCTTCGAGCCAGGCGACGAACGCGTCTTCCAGCGTCGCCGCGTGGCGCGCTTCGCGCAGCGCCTCGGGCGTGCCGACTGCGAGCACGCGCCCGCGATGCATGAACGAGATGCGGTCGCAGCGTGCGGCTTCGTTCATGAAGTGTGTGGAGATGAAAATGGTCACGTGCGCTTCGCGCGACAACCTGGCCAGATGCCGCCAGAACATGTCGCGCGCGCCGGGATCGACGCCTGAAGTGGGCTCGTCGAGAATCAGCACTTCCGGCCCGTGCAGGCAGGCGGCGGCCAGTTGCAGCCGCTGGCGGATGCCGAGCGAAAGGCTGGCTGGCCGGTCGTCGGCATACGGCGCGAGTTCGAAGTCATTAAGCGAGCGTGTGACCGCGCTCCTCGCGCGCTCGCCCTCCATGCGGTAGAGCTTGGCGTGCAGTTCGAGGTTCTGGCGCACGCTCAATTCCTCGTACAGCGAGAACGACTGCGACATGTAGCCCACTTTCATACGCGTGCTCATGTCGGCGGCCTTCACGGGCTTGCCGAGCAATGTGGCCGTGCCTTCGGTGGCGTCCAACAGACCAGTCAGCATTTTCATCGTGGTCGTCTTGCCGCAGCCATTCGAGCCGAGAAAGCCGAAGATTTCGGCTCGCTCGATGCGAAAGCTCACGTGATCGACGGCGACGAACGAGCCGAAGCGCCGCGTCAGCCCGACGGCCTCGATTGCGGGCGGCCCCGCAATCTGCTCGCGTGGCGCGATGACCAGCTTGCCCGCATCCCCGCGCTTTTGTTCTGGCAGGAGCGCGACATAGGCGGCTTCCAGGTTCGGCGTCCCCGCGCGGCGCAGCACCGCTTCGGTGCTGTCGCTCACCAGCACGCGGCCGTCGTCCATGGCGACCAGATGCTCGAAGCGCTGGGCCTCTTCCATATACGCAGTCGCCACGATCACACTCATGCCTGCGTGCTCATGCCGCAGGTCGTCGACGAGGGTCCAGAACTGCCGGCGCGACAGCGGGTCAACGCCCGTGGTCGGTTCGTCGAGGATCAGCAGGTCGGGGTTGTGCACGAGCGCGCAGCACAGGCCCAGCTTCTGCTTCATGCCGCCGGACAGCTTGCCCGCGGGCCGGTCGGGGAAGGGCGCAAGGCCCGTCGCGTCGAGCAGCCGGGCGATGCGACGGGCGCGCTCGGCGTCCGCGAGTCCGAACAGCCGCGCGAAGAAGTCGACGTTTTCGTAGACCGACAACGTTGGATAGAGATTGCGCCCGAGCCCCTGCGGCATGAACGCAATGCGCGGCAGCACGCGCTCCCGCGCATCTCGTACGCGCAGGTCCGTGCCGAGCGCGCTCACTTCGCCGTGCTGCACGCGCTTGACCCCAGCGATGAGACCGAGCAGCGTCGATTTGCCCACGCCGTCCGGGCCGATCAGGCCGATCGTCGTACGCGCGGGCAGGACCAGCGAGACACCGTCAAGCGCGCGTATCGCACCGTATTGGTGCGATACGCCGGCGATGCAGATCGCTTCGCCATCCTTACGAAGCGCCGTGACTTCGCCCTCAAGCGCCATCGCCTAGCTCCCGCGTACGGCGAGCGCCTGGGGCCACGGGCGCGACGGATCGACGCGCACATAGCCTTCGCCGGTCATGCCGCCTTTCAGGCGCGAGGCCAGCTTGCGCGCGACGTCGAGCGGCAACTGGAGCTTCACGCGGTACATGAGCTTCGCTCGCTCACTATCGGTTTCGACATACTTGGGCGTGAACTGCGCGTCGTCCGACACATAGCTGATGCGCGCGGCGATGGGCTCGCGAGGGAACGCATCGAGCACGATGCGGGCGTCCGCGCCGATGGCTAGCTTGCCCGCCTGCGGGCCGGGCAGAAAAATCGTGAAGTAAATGTCGTCGGGATTGAGCATCGACACCACGCGGCCGCCTGCTGGGAGCACCGTGCCCACCTCGACGACGCGATATTCGACGCGCCCCGCGAGCGGCGCGCGCACGATCGTGTCGTTGAGCACGGCTTGCATCCGCGCGACCTGGGCATCGGCCTCCGCTATGGCGGACTGCGCTTCGGCGCGTGCCGCGCGCGCGGCGCTTTCGCCCGCCTGCGCGCCTTCCAGCGCGAGACGGCGGCGATCGCGCTCGACTGGCGAAATCTGCGCATCGTCGAACAGTTTGGTGGCCTGCGAAGATTCGAGCTGCGCGAGGCGCACCTGAGCGCCGCTTGCGTCGAGCTGGGCGGCGGCGCGGGTCGCGGCGTCCGCCGCGCGTTCGCGGATGGCCTTCGCCGCGTCGAGCTGGGCGCGCAGCTCGACGTTGTCCTGACGGGCAACAACGGCGCCCGCTGCGAGCACGTCGCCCTCGTGCACCGGAAGGTCGACGATACGGCCGCCGTATTTCACCGCCACATCGACGCGCGCGAGTTCGAGCCGACCGTTCGCTTGCGCAACGTTATCAGGTAGACCACGCCCCTGGTTGCGCTGCCAGACGACGGCGGCACCGATCGCCGCAACACTCGCGACTGCTGCGAGCGTCCAGACAAGCTTCTTGTTCATCAACTACCCTGCGTAGCGTGTTGAATGTGCCCCATGACATTCGCGCCATGAATATACGCTGGCCGCCGATTTCACGGCGCGCGAATGGCCGGCTATGACGCGAGAGGGCGCAAGAGGGCGCAAGAGGCATGGCCATTCGGTGTGCGATTGATCGCCCTCCGCCTAGCTAAACCAGCCCCGCCGCCTCGCGCAGCGTGCCGCCGTCAAGGAGTTCGATGGCGCGCGGGCCCCTGCGCGGAATCGCGCCTTCCGCTTCGAGCGCATTGAGCGCACGGCTCACCGTTTCGATCGTCAACCTTGCCACCACCGGGTTGCGCGCTCACGTGCTCGACCCACGACAGGACGCCCGCGCGCCGCGCGCCGGGATGCTGCCTGGAGACGATAACGGCGACTCTGCGACGAGCGCAGCTCATGGCATAGTCTGCACAACAAGCCGCTGTTCAGGTGTGAATCACGTTCGAGTATCGCCTCTAAAGCCTTGACGGGAATCTGTACGCAAGCAATGGGGGAACCCGCCTGCGCGGTCGCGAAAGAGTTTCTGCAAGCGGTTGCTGCCGAAGCGAACGATCCGAATCGTTCGATTGCCGAAGTGGCCCGCACGGATAGCCAGCGATTTCGTAAAGGTGAATTACTGCGCCACGCATTTATCCGGTCGGCGCTCACGTAGATGATCTCTCTGGCTGATCGCGGGATTTTCAAAGGGAAATCGAATTCGGTAGTTCGATTGACGCGTCACGAATTTGCGTAGCGCCAGCAAACCATCGACGTCATTTCAGAAGAGCAGGAACCATAAGATGAAACTCAGAGGTTTAGTCAGTGCGGCAAGCCTGGTTGCGGTTTTTGCCTGGAGCAGCCACGCGCAAGCTCAAGATAACAGTGCGCAAGCGCCGCAAGCTGCGTCACAACCGGCGTCACAACCGGCGTCCCTCACGAAGGCCCAACGCAAGGCTCAACGTCAAGCCGACCGAAAGCTGGCGAGAGCGGTTCGCGAAGCACTCACTCATACGAAGGGTTTGCAGACGGCTCAGATTAATGTGCTGTCCAAGAGCGGCAACGTCTCGTTGGTGGGCTCGCTGCCGGACGAAACGCAGATCCAGCTGGCTGGCGAGGTCGCCCAATCCGTTCCGGGCGTCGTGAAGCTGACTAACATGTTGCATATACGCGAAGCCGGACATTGATCGAGTGACCCTGTCTCGTTTCCACGTACAGCAAGTCATGCGGCGATCAATCCGGCCTCGCAGTCGACAGGCGTATGGAAGTCGATTGATGTGTGCAGGCGTTGCCGATTGCAACAGGCTTCGGTCCAATCGACGATGCCCAAGCGATCTTGGGCACTTGTTTCGTAGTGAAGCTGATAGATTCTTTCGACTTTAAGCGTCTTAGAGAAACTCTCCGTCGAAGCGTTATCCCACGCTGTTGAGGTGCGTGCAAAACTGACCCACTTGCGCTAGAAATTTGCATCGAAAACTGACCCACATGTTCAATACCTGCCTGGACGCCCAGGCAGGAGAACCGGCGTGATTACGGTGAGCATGTTGGCAAAGGTTCGGCGGATGCATTGCCGCGATGGCGTCCCGCTGAGCGACATCTCCCGGCGTACCGGCCTGTCACGCAACACCATACGGCGATGGTTGCGTGAGCCTCCATCAATCGGTGAGCCGAAGTATCCGAAACGAGACAGCAGCAGCGTTGTCGACTCATGATGGAGCCGTTGCGTCTTTGGCTTCTGGCGGATACGCGAAGGCCGAATCGCGAGCGGCGCTCGGCAAAGCACTAGGTGCCGGAGCCGCCCGCCAGAATGAGGCCTTTTCGGCCAGTCGCTGTGATCATGATGCCCTCGCTGCCAGGAGAAGAAAGGTAAGCGGGCCGGCCGGTGCCGGCGACGTGATTTCAATCGCGCTCGATGGCTCTCGCCACGACGACGAGGCCGCCCGCGTAGGCTGCTGCGATGACGGCGAAGCCGGCGGCGGTGGCGTGGCCCGGATCGACGCACGCATGCAGGATCACCGATGCGATCGCGACGCCGACGAGCGAACCGATCTGCCGGCTCGCATTGAGCGATGCGGCGGCGAGGTTGGCGTCCTCGGGGCGGGCCGCGTGCATGACGACGAGGTTCATCGCCGGGATGGCCTGGCCGGCGCCGAAGTTGGCGATACCGATGATGAGCGCGAGGGCCGGGTAAGGCAGTGCGTCGATGCCGACGAGCGCGGCGCTGCCGAGCGTCGCGAGTCCGAGCCCGGCGAGCAGCGTGCCGCGCGGACCGAGTCGTCGGCTGACGCGCGCGGAGGCGAGATTGCCGATGCCGAACATCGCCATCAGCGGGAATAGCTGAAAGCCCGTCACGAGCGCGCTCGATCCGCGTTCCTGCTGCAAATAGAGGCTGATCAGAAAGATCTCGGCGAGGATGCCGAAGTTGATCGCGAGCCCGAGCAGGCTGCCCGCCACGAAACGCCGTTCGCCGAGCAGCGCGCGCGACAAAATGCGGTGACGCGCGTAGCGTTCGCGCAGCGCGAAGGCGGCCGTGGCCGCGACGGTCGTCAGCGCGCAGGCGAGGATGGCGGGCGAGGTCCAGCCGAGCGTCGGGCCCTGGATCAGCGTGAGGCTCAGCGCGCCGAGCGTGAGCGCGGCGAGCAGATGGCCCGCGCCGTTGAGCGGTCCGGCATGGCGCGGCGAGCGCGCGACATGGCGCTGCGTGAGCCACAGGCCCGCGATGCCGACCGGCAGATTCACCCAGAAGATACTGCGCCAACCGATCGCATCGACGAGCACGCCGCCGACGCACGGCCCGAGCGCCATCGCCGCCGACACCAGCGCGCCCCAGATGCCGATCATGCGCGTGCGCAGCGGACCGGGTGGAAACGCCTGGGTCAGCAGGCTCAGGGAACTCGGCATGAAGAGCGCCGCGCCGCCGCCTTGCAGCAGACGCGCGGCGATCAGCGCGGCGGGCGTCGTGGCGCTCGCGCACAGCACCGAGGCCGCGACGAACAGCGCCAGGCCAATCAGGTAGAGGGTCTTCGAGCCGTAGCGGTTGGCCAGCGCGCCGCCGAACAGCAGCAGCGCGGCGAAGCTGAGCGCGTAGGCGTCGACGATCCAGACGAGCGTCGTCAGCGAAATCGCGAGACTCGTCTGCATCGCCTTGAGCGCGACGTTGACGATGGTGACGTCGAGCATCGCCATCACGAAGCCGCATGCGAGCGCCACCATGATCGTCGCCGGGCGCGCGCCGGTCGGCGCGAGCGTTGCGGGCGTGGCAGGCGTTTTCGCCGAGGCCGGATTCACGCCGCTCTCCCGCCGAGATAGAGCCGCCGCATTTCGTCGCTGTCGAGCAGGGCGCGCGCCGGGCCTTCGAGCGCGACGCGGCCCATCGTCAGCACGATGCCGCGATCGGAGATGCGCAGCGCCTCGATCGCGTTCTGCTCGACCATCAGCACGCCGATGTGCTCGGCGTCACGCATCCGCACGATCGCGTCGAACACCTCGTCGACCATCTTCGGCGACAGGCCCGCCGAGGGCTCGTCGAGCAGCAGCATGGCGGGACGTGGCATCAACGCGCGCGCGAGCGACACGATCTGCCGTTCGCCGCCCGACAGCGCGGCGGCGGGCGTGCGGTAACGGCGGCGCAGCACCGGGTACTGCTCGCACAGTTCGTCGATGCGCGCCTCGCGAGGAAACGACGACATCCCCTGGCCGCCGAGCATCAGGTTCTCGCGCACGGTGAGCGCGCCGAACACGTTGTCGGTTTGCGGCACGTAGCCGACCCCGTGCAGACGCACCTTGCGATGCACCGGTTCGCGCGCAAGGTCGACGCCTTGCAGCTTGACCGTGCCCGTGCGCGGCAGCAGGAAGCCCGCGATCGCCTTGAGCAGCGTGGACTTGCCGCAGCCGTTCGGGCCGAGGATCGGGACGATCTCGACCGCGCCCACGCTCAGCGACACGCCATGCAGAATATCGACGCCCGGCGTATAGCCCGCGACGAGTCCATCGACTTCGATCATGACGCCTCCAGCGGCTGGCGGGCGGCGTGCGCGCGGCCCAGGTACGCATCGAGCACGCGCCGGTTGCGCTCCAGTTCGGCGGGCTTGCAGTTGGCGATGGCCGAGCCGCGATCGAGCACGACGCAGCGGTCGCACAGTTCGCGGATGAAATGCATGTCGTGCTCGATCACCATCAGCGTCACGCCGAGCCGGTGGATGCGCCGCAGCTCCGCCACCAGTTCGCCGCGCAGGTTCGGATGGACGCCCGCCGTCGGTTCGTCGAGCAGCAGCAGCTTCGGCTCGGTCATCATCGCGCAGGCAATACCGAGCAGTTTCTTCTGGCCGCCCGAGATCGACGCGGCGGGCAGTTGCGCGACGGCGCTCAGCTTCAGTTCGTCGAGCAAGGCGCGCGCGCGTGCGCGGGTCGCGTCTTCGAGCGCGCGCATCGTGCGCCCGCGCAGCAGCGCCGCGCCGAGCCCGTGACGCTCGGACGACGCGGCCATCGTCAGTTCGAGCACCGACATGCGCGCGGGCATCGACGGCAACTGAAACGTGCGGCGGATGCCGAGCTGCGCAATGCGCTGTGGCGTGAGCCGGTCGATGCGGCGGCCGTCGAAGCGGATTTCGCCGCCCGCGAGCGGCGCGAAGCCCGTGACCGCGTTCAGCACCGTGCTCTTGCCGGAGCCGTTCGGGCCGAGCAGGCCGACGATTTCGCCCTGGCCGACCGACAGCGCGAGCCCGGACAGCACCGTATTGCCGCCGTAGCGGATGGCGATGCCATCCAGTTCGAGGAGCGCGCTCATGGGTGGATCTCCAGACGTTCGGGCAGCAGGCCGCGCGGCCGCCAGAGCAGACAGGCGAGCAGCATCAGCCCGACGAGGCCGAGCCGCACCGCGCCCGCCAGATCGCTGCCCACGCCGAACCAGTCCTTGAGAAACGGCGCGAGCGAATACACCGCCTGCACCAGCACGGCGCCGACCAGCACGCCCGCGTTGCTGCCGAGCCCGCCGACCATCACGATGGTCCAGAGCGCGAAGGTTTCGGACGAAAGCATCGTGTCGGGCCCGACATAGCTGATGTACCAGGTCAGCAGTGCGCCCGCGAGCGCGGCAGGCAACGCCGCCGCGACGCTCGCGCGCGTTTTCAGCGAGAGCGGATCGTAGCCGAAGCACACTGCCAGCGCCGGTTCCTCGCGCATGACCTTCAGTGCGCGGCCGAAGCGGCTGCGCACGATGCGCCGGTAGCCCGCGTAGACCAGCGCGAGACACGCGGCCGTCACGGCGAGAAACGCGAGATCGGCCCATGGCGCGGCGAGTCCGCCAAAGAGCGGCGCGATGCCGCCGATGCCCTGCGCGCCGCCCGTGAGCCAGGTTTCGTTGAGCGCGACGGTGCGCAGGATCTCCGCGACCGCGAGCGTGGCGATGCCCCAGTAATCCGATGACAGCATGCGGCCCAGCCGTGCGATCGCCACGGCCAGCACGCTGGCGGCGGCGAGGGCGAGCAGCACGGCCACCGGCAGCGGCCAGCCGAGCTGCGACGCGATCCCGGCGGCGTAGGCGCCGAGTCCCGCGAACGCGATGAAGCCGAAATTCACCATGCCCGCGTAGCCGGCCTGCAGGTTGAGTCCGAGCGCCATCATCGCGGCGAGGCACGCCGAGGTCAGCAGATGGATCAGGAAACTAGACACGCCGCACCTCCCGGTCGAAGATCCCGTACGGCCTGAACATCAGCGCGACGAGCAGAATCAGGAACGACACCGCGCTGACGTAGGTGACCGGAAAGACCAGCGATCCGTGCCCGGTCAGCGCGCCGAGGTCGGTGTCGAGCATCACGGTTTCGGCGAGGGCGATCAGCAGCGCGCCCGCCGCCGCGCCGAGCGGATTGCCGAGGCCGCCGAGGATCGCCGCCGAGAACACCGGAATCAGCAGGTTGTTGCCGAGATTGACGTGCACGCTTTCGGTGAGCCCGAGCATCGTGCCGCCCAACGCCGCGAGCACGCCGCTCGCGAAGGTGATGACGTTGGTGACGCGTTGCGCGTCGATGCCGGTGGCGAGCGCGAGCGGCCGGTTCGACGCCAGCGCGCGCATCGAGCGCCCGATATCCGTGCGGTACAGCAGCACGGAAAACAGCAGCAGGGTCAGCGCGCCGCAGAGGATCGAATCGAGTTGCGCGCGCGAGATCGCGACGTCGCCGATCAGCAGCGGCGGCGTCAGATCCTGCGCGTATTGCAGCGGCCGCGAACCCGCGGTGCCGAGCACGAGCGCGACGGCGATCAGCGACACCGCGAGCGAGCCGATCATCGCGACCGCGCTCCCCGAGCGCAGCAGCCGCGCGAACACGAACACGTTGAGCAGCACCGCGAGGCAGCCGACCAGCGCGCACGATGCCGCGGCCGCGAGCACGAGCGGCAAGCCCGCGCGTTCGAAGCCGAGCGAGGCGAACGCGCCGAGCATCGCGTACTGCACGTGGGCGATGTTGGGAAAGCGGATCAGCGAATACAGCGTGGACAGCCCGATCGAGACGAGCAGCAGGTCGGAAGTGCGGATCAGGACGTCGAGCAGAAACTGCAGCATGGCGTTCTCCGTGGAAGGCGGGCGTGGACGCTTACTGGGCGACGACCGCCTGCTTGAAGACCACTTTCTCGTAGGGCTGGACGGCGCGCTGACCGTCGCCGTCGAAGGCGATGTCGCCCGTCACGCCGTCGTAGCCTTTGCCGATCGCGGCCATCGCGGTGCGGATCTTCGCCGGGTCGGCGGAATGCGCGCTGTTGATCGCGGCCGCCGCGAGCATGGTGGCGTCGTAGGCGTAGCTGCCGAACGCGGAGCGCGGCGCTTCCTTGTAGGCGCTCTGGTAGGCGTCGGCGTAAGCTTTCGCGGTGCCGCCGAGCGCGCCCACTTCGAGACCGATCTGGCCTTGCGCGATCTGCGGCGGCGTATCGCTCGTGCACATCGTCAGATAGATGCCGTACCACGGCGTCTTGTTGAGCTGCATTTCGTAAGCCTGACGATTGAGCGTCGCGGCTTCCTGGCCGTAGGCGCTGTACACGTAGGCGTCCGGTTTCGCGCGCGCCGCCTGTTCCAGTTCGCGGCGATAGGTCGATTGCCCCTCGGTGTACAGCACCTGCGAGACCACGGCGCCGCCGAGCGCCTCGAAGCGCTTCTTGAACTCGCCCGCGAGCCCCTGGCCATAACCGTTGTTCGGCGCGATGAAAGCCACGCGGTGCAGATTGCGCGCGTAGACGTCCTGCGCGGCGAAACGCGCCGAGAGATCGTCGAGACCGATCACGCTGAACGAACCCGCGCCGATCTTGCGCACCTGCTGGCTCGACGAGCCGATATTGACGTGCACCTCGCCCTGTCTGACGAGGAACTGCCCGATTGGAATCGTCACCGACGAGGAGAACTCGCCGAGCACGACGGGCACGTGATCGACGGTGGCCAGCTTGCGCGTGGCGTCGAGCGCGGTGTTGGCCGTGCCGCCGGAATCCTCGACGCGCACTTTGAGCTTCTGGCCGAGCACGCCGCCTTGCGCATTGATCTTCGCGACCGCGAGTTCGATGCCGCGCCGCTGATCTTCGCCGATCGACGCGCTCGATCCGCTCAACGGCAGCACGGCGCCGAGTTCGACGTCCGCCCAGGCACTCGACGCGCAAAGCTGCCACGCCACGACGGCTCCGACACTCCAGCGAAACAGGTTCATCGTTTTCTCCTTCTCCGGTTGAGTATTGAACGCTGTTTAAAATACAAAAGTGTCTACAGAATTGCTGATCAAAAATACTTGCGCGAGAAATTTTTCGGGAATTTATTCCCGCGTCGATGTCGTTATGAAATATCCATAAATTCCCTTAAATAGCGCACTTTTCTGCACTCGTAGAATTCCTGCTCGCACCGATCTGGACGGCTTGCACAGACGTGGAGCAAGGGCGGATTTTTATTGAAAAAGTGTATACAGCTTTGAATTACGAGTGCTAGCATCGGCCTCAACTTACCTGTCCCGAAAGGAGATGGCCGGATGGAAATCAAGCGTTTTGAAACGGGCGAGCGGATGAGCCAGATGGTGATCGCGGGCGGTTTCGCGTTTATCGCGGGGCAGGTCGCGGACGATACATCGCTCGATGTCGCGGGCCAGACCCGCCAGATTCTCGACAAGCTCGACCGCCTGCTCGAACTGGCGGGCGGCGACAAGCGCCTGATCGTCTCCGCGAGCATCTGGCTGGCGGACCATCGCAGCTTTGCGGAGATGAACAGCGTCTGGGACGCCTGGGTGCCGAAGGGACAGGCGCCCGCGCGCGCCTGTGTCGAGTCGAAGCTGGCGTTTCCGCCGTACACGGTCGAGATCGCGGCGATTGCGGCAATCGGAGCGACGGCTCCCGGAGCGTCCGCATGAAAACCATCGTGCTCGGTGGCGGGATCGTCGGCGTGACTACCGCTTACTTTCTGGCGAAGGCGGGGGACGAAGTGGTGGTGCTCGATCGGCGTGACGGTGTGGCGCTCGAAACGAGCTTCGCGAATGCCGGTTTGATCGCGCCGGGGCATTCGTACACGTGGGCGTCCCCGCGCGCGCCGAAGATACTGCTCAAGTCGCTGTTCATGGAAGGCCAGGCGCTGCGCCTCAAGCCGAAGGCCGACTGGCGCATGTGGGCGTGGTGCTGGCTGTTTCTGCAAAACTGCACCGCCGAACGTTCGCGCCGCAATACGTCCATCAAGGTTCGCCTGTGCCGCTACGCGCAGCAGCAACTGCAACAGGCCACGCGCGACGAAGGGCTCGCGTACGACCGCATCAGCGGCGGGCTGCTGTATCTGTATCGCGATCCTGCTTCGTTCGAGCGCGGCGTCGCGAATATGTCGATTCTTTCCGATAACGGCTTGCCGCTGGAAACGCTAGACCGTCAGGCGGCGATTGCGCGCGAACCCGCGCTCAAACGCGGCGGCGACGATATCGCCGGCGCGATCTATTGCCCGAGCGACGAAAGCGGCGACGCGCATCTGTTCACGCGTGCGCTGGAGCAGCGTTGCCGCGAGATGGGCGTCGATTTCCGCTTCGGCACCGCCATCGACGGCATTCGTGCAAACGGCGACGCGATCGACTACGTACAAACCGCGCAGGAACGGCTCAAGGCCGACCGCTACGTGCTCGCGCTCGGCTCGTACTCGCCGCTTCTCGCACGCGAGCTGGGCTATCGCTTGCCGATCTATCCGGTGAAGGGCTATTCGGTCACGCTGCCGGTCGACGATACGCACGACGCGCCCACGCTCGGCGGCGTCGAGGAAAACCAGCTGGTCGCGTGGGCGCGCTTCGGCCAGCGTTTGCGCCTGACGGCGACCGCCGAGTTCTGCGGTTATGACACGGCGCACACGCCCGCCGACTTCACGCACATGCTGGCGACCGCGCGCGCCTTGTTTCCGAACGGCGCGGACTACGCGCGGCCTTCCTACTGGGCCGGACTGCGGCCGATGACGCCGGAAGGCACGCCGCTGATCGGCGCGACGCGGCATCGCAATCTCTTTCTCAACACGGGGCATGGTCATATGGGTTGGACCATGTCGTGCGGCACCTCGAAAATCCTCGCCGACCTGATGAACGGACGGCAGCCCGAGATCGACATCACAGGGATGACACTACAGTGAGCGAACTTCTATCGAATCGCATCGAGCCCGGCGTGGAGGCCTACGCGCGCTTCGGCTTCACGCTCGACGCCGGCATTGCTTCGCGCGCGGCGATCGGCCTCGTCGTGCTCGCCACCGACCACACGATCGAATACGAATGGCGGCACATGCTCGCGCTCGACGGCGTGGCGTTCTACGAGAGCCGCGTGGCGAACTCGGCGGAGATCACGCCCGAGACGCTCGCGGAAATGGACGGCCGGATCGCGCCTGGCGTCGAACTGATCCGGCCAGGCGAGCATCTCGACGTGGTGGCGTTCGGCTGCACGTCGGCGTCGATGGTGCTCGGCGAGGAGCGGGTTTTCGAGCGGATCCGCGAAGCGCGCCCCGGCATTGCGTGCACGACGCCGATCACAGCGGCGCGAGTGGCGCTCGGTGCGCTCGGTGCGCGCGGCGTGGCGCTCCTCACGCCTTACGAACGCCCTATTAACGAGGCGATGGCCCGTTACCTGCGCGAGCGCGGCGTCGACATCGTGCGCATGGGGTCGTTCGAGCATCGCGACGACAACGAAGTCGCGCGCATCGACCGCGCCTCGCTGGAGCAGGCGGTGGCCGGGCTGGCGAGCGATCCGGCGGTCGATGCCGTGTTCGTGTCGTGCACGAGCCTGCGGCTGGCCGATGCGATCGCCGGACTCGAAACGCGGCTTGGCAAGCCGGTTTTGTCGAGTAATCATGCATTGGCGTGGCACGCGCTGCGGCTTGCGGGCGTGCACGACACGCTGCCCAGGTTCGGCCGTTTGTTCACGGTTTGACGCGCGGTGCGCGGGAAGTCCGGCAGGGTAGTTGATAATGAGCGGTTACAGGTCGATTCAGGAGACGAAATGGCAGCGAATTCCGTGATGACGCGGAACCTGCGTCCCGGTGTGCGGGACTCCGTCGCGCCGAAGCGCACGGGGATGACGGTCAACGAGATTTACGAGCAGTTGAAGCAGATGGCGGTGCTGTACGAGATCCGGCCGGGCGAACGGGTCAATGAACTCGAACTGGCCGAGCGTCTGGATGTGAGTCGCACGCCGATTCGCGAAGCGCTCAACCGGCTGGTGGCGGAAAACCTGCTGGCGTTCGTGCCGAACCGTGGATTCTTCATTCGGGAACTGGACGGTAAGGACGTGTTCGATCTCTTCGAATTGCGGCGCTCGATCGAATCCACGGCGGTGATGCTCGCCTGCGAGCGCGCGTCGGACAACGATATCAAGGCGCTGCGCCGCTTCTGGAAGCAGGTGATGAAAAGCGCCGGGCGCATGTCGTCGGACGAACTGGTGGTGAAGGACGAACAGTTCCATCTGGAACTGGCCGCGATGTCGGGCAACGTCGAGATCGGGCGGGTACTGCAAAGCATCAACGCGCGCATTCATTACGTGCGCTGGGTGGATGTCGATCAGCGCCGCAACGAGGCGTTCACCGAGCATCTGCAGATTCTCGACGCGCTCGCCGAGCGCGATGCCGCACGTTGCATGGCGCTGACGGATACGCATATCCGCTGGCGCATGGAGGAAATCACCCGCGTCGTGCATGCGAGCGTGGTGAAGCTCTACGCAAAATAACGGGCGCACCGAATGCGCCCGACGCGTTCCATCGAGACAGCAGTCGTCAAAAGGAGGAAGCGGCCGTCCGTGCATCGGGCGGCCTGACCGTCACTTTGACCGGAGACGTTCATGAAATATGGAACGTTGATTACGCTGTTCAAACCGAGCGCGGAGCAGGCCGACCATCTGCTCCGTTTGCCTGCGCTGAGTCCAGTGGTCGTCGCGGTCGACAATTCTCCGCACGCGGATACCGCGCTGCATGCGCGCCTTGCCGCGCAGGGCGTCGACGTGATTGCCAACCACAATCGCGGCGGCATTGCCGGTGCATTCAACGCCGGTGTCGAATTTCTGATCCGCCGCGGCTGCGATGTGTTTTTCCTTTTCGATCAGGATTCGACGGTTCCCGACGACTACTTTCACCGCATGCTGCTCGGATGCGCCTCGGTGGGCGACCCGCGCTTTCTGGTGGGCCCGCGCATTTTCAATCTGAATGTTCAGCGCGATTTACCGCTCTTTACCGTGCGCCGCTGGTCGGCGCAGATCGAGCCGATTCGCGATGGCGCGCACGGGCTGCAACCGTGCTCGGTGATTATTTCTTCCGGTACGGCGATTTCACTCGAAGCGTTCCGGGCGCTGGGGCGTTTTCGCGAAGACTTCTTTATCGACCATGTCGACGCGGAGTATTGCATGCGCGCACAGGCGCATGGCGTACCCGTGTGCGTGAATGCGGATGTGTCGCTGCCGCACGAACTCGGCAAGCCGACGCCGGGACAGCACTGGCCGCGTGTCGATATTTTCGATCAGAGCGCATTGAGGCATTACTACGCGGCGCGCAACTGCATTCTGGTCGCGCGCGACTACTGGCACAGCTATCCGGCACTGGCGCTGATCAATCTGATCACGCTGAAACATCTCGCGTTCGTGCTGCTGCACGGCCAGCAAAAGCGCATGAAACTTCACGCGATTCTCTGCGGTATCGGCGACGGTCTGCGGGGTAAATACGGTCGCGTGTGAAGTCGTAGCGATTCGGTCCGATTCCACCGCATCCATGAATGAATAAAAAATGGAATCGATTATTTAGTATGTCATCCTAATCTAACGAGGAAGGGAATCGAGATGAATGCAACGAAGTCGATCAAGCGTCGCTATACGGGTGCCTATTCCGTCGCGCCGACCATCTTTACCGAGTCGGGCGCGCTCGACCTCGAAGGGCAGAAACGTTGTGTCGATTTCATTATCGACGCCGGCGCGGACGGCCTGTGCATACTCGCGAATTACTCGGAACAGTTTTCGCTGACCGACGACGAACGCGCGCTGCTGACGACGACGATTCTCGATCACGTCGCGGGGCGAGTGCCGGTGATCGTCACAACCACGCATTTCAGTCCGGCAATCTGCGCGGCGCGCAGCCGCGCGGCGCAAGAGGCGGGCGCGGCGATGGTGATGATCATGCCGCCTTACCACGGCGCGACGATCCGTTGCAACGAAGCCGCAATCGAGCGCTTCTTCACCGAAGTGTCGGACGCCATCGAGATTCCCATCATGTACCAGGACGCGCCGATGAGCGGCACCTCGGTGTCGGCGGCGTTTCTGGCGCGGCTCGCGCGCGATATCCGCAATCTGTGCTACTTCAAGATCGAGGTGCCGCAATCGGCGGCGAAGTTGCGCGAATTGATCGAGCTGGGCGGCGACGCGATCGAAGGGCCGTGGGACGGCGAAGAAGCGATCACGCTACTGGCCGACCTGGATGCGGGCGCGACGGGCAGCGTGCTGGGCGGCGGCTATCCGGACGGGCTGCAGCCGATCCTGAAAGCGCATCTCGCCGGGAGCCGCGACGAGGCCGTGGCGGCCTATTCGCGCTGGCTGCCGCTCATCAATTATGAAAATCGGCAGTGCGGTTTGATCGCCTGTAAGGCGCTGATGATGGAGGGGGGCGTGATCGCGTCCGATGCGGTGCGTCGGCCGCTCGTGCCACTGCATCCGGCGACGCGCGCGGGGCTGATCGAGATCGCCCGGCGACTCGATGCGAAGGTGCTGCGCTGGGCGCATTGAGGTTGGTGGGCTGGCGCGATGTGGTGAAGTCTCGCGCAAGCTTGTTGAAGATGACGTGGGCGCCGGGCATGTTGGACTTGCTCGGCGACGACGAAGCACAGTCAGGCTGACCGGCATCAAGCAGATCCGGCAGCGGCTGAACGCCTTGATATCCGTTCCGATGCCGGATCTCATATCCGATCCCTGGCGCGGACTGGCTGGCCCTGATTCGTGCGGGAAGGCGAGCCGGAGGCCCTACGGTTATCTCCCTGAGCCTGAATCGCTTGCGCGACCTGAAGCACATGACTCAGCCGTATGTGCTCAACCACAACGCCCTGATTTGCGCGACGTCAGCCCAGATGCGCCAGATTCCCGGTATCGGATCACCAGCCGCTCGATCAGGCGCACCGTTAGCCCAGCCGCTCAGCCGCCAGGCCTGGCTTGAGCCGCGCCTCGGTCACCGCCTGGATGACCTTGAACCGGTCAACTTCGCGCATCGTCATCGTGATCGTCCCAGTCGCGTTCATCGCTGGCGCTCCATGTGGA
Organism: Paraburkholderia tropica; assembly: GCF_014171495.1. NCBI lineage: Bacteria > Pseudomonadati > Pseudomonadota > Betaproteobacteria > Burkholderiales > Burkholderiaceae > Paraburkholderia > Paraburkholderia tropica. The sequence goes on along the minus strand of NZ_CP049136.1, from coordinate 60,667 downwards.
TGTCCGGCACTCAACCTACACAGAACACGACATTTCTATTTAGCGGAAACCCGACATTTCTATTTAGGACCCACACTGAAAAGTGCGATAATTTATCTTATGTTAAATTGTAAATCGTCAAAAATTGGAGGGACGTCAACGCCGGCGCAGCCTCGCGGGGACCATGCCCGCACTGTCCAGCAGCGCGATGCCCTTCTCGGCCAGCGTTTCGTGATCGGCCACGAAGGTACACACGAGCACACTTGTGCCAACGGCCATAGCGGCGATCGGCGACAACGAGAAAGGTGTGGAGGCCGACGACGCACGATCGCGCGATCGGCACAATCTCGAAGCCGAGAATTTGCCGAGTCTGCCGCACGACGATTCCTCGAACCAGCTCGCCGCGCCCCGGTGGCCTGAAATCTGCACGTTCCCGCTGATGAAGTTGACAGCGCGTTGCGTATGAGCTGAACCATTGCTCACGGGTATAGGTCAGCAACCGCGCGTGATCGGGCAATCATGGTTCGGTATGCACGCCGTCATCCGCAGTGACTCTGCCGTAGTTATGTTCAGTAGTTGTATTGGATGAGTCAGTGGCGTTGCGCGATTCGGTGTTGGTGTCGTTCGCGCTGGCCGTTGCGGTAACTCGGACCTCGTTTCCCGCACGGACGTCCGGCGACGCATGTGCAACTGGCGAAGCGGCCTGCGTGGAAGCACTGGAGGCCACGGCAGTCGAACCGCCGCCACCATCGCCACAGCCGTTCAGGCAAATAGTCGCGAGAACAGTAAATGCGCCACGGCGCACAGTCTGGAAGCACGGTTTCATCGGCAATATCAAGTTTTCATATGGAATCTAGAGTATAGGATCGCGCTTTCCGTCAGCGACGACACATGCGATGCCGATTTGCGAAATCATTGCGCTCACAATTATATGCGCCGCAATTTCAGATATCTCTCATGGTGAGTGTGCACACGATCCCCCTACCCTTGACGCCGGTACTTCTCGTGCCTTCCCCCGTCAAACGTCCAACAATAAATCAGGAACGTCATGCAAATTCCCGTGAATTCTCCGCAGCGCGACAGGATGCGGACAGTGAAATCCGTCTGTGTGCTGGTTGCAACCATGATGTCGAGTACCGGTGCATTCGCCTATCCGTCTGGATGGCCCTCGACGGCGACCATCCCGTATAACCTGGGAGGGTCACTGGAAGGCAGGTACACCGACAGCAGTGGTAAAACATACGACGGGACAGGGTATGTCGTCGTCGTTATCGATGGGGCATTCGGCACGGGCAACCCAGTGTTCAGGGATGCGAATGGTAAAAGCAAAATTCCTCTCGAAGCGTGTTTTGGTGAACCGCTGAGCGCCGCCTGGCCGAGTCTTTGCAAGACTACGACCTGGGTAAGCCGCCCTTTGCCTGGCAACCCTTCCGCTGGGTATTTTTTTAGTTCGCTTTCTGGCGCGTCGACGCCTATGGACGCCCCCGACAATTTCTGTCGCGACACGAACAATCCGTCAACGCCCCAGTATTGCCATTACTACCATGGCTCCGCCACGGCGGGAATCGTCGTTGGCCAGCCCACGATACGGTGGGATGGGGACGCCAAAATGACCTACACGGGCGTGGCACCGGGGGCAAATGTCATCACGCTCAAGATTGGTGGCGGAACGGGCTCCGATGGTCCGATGGGGTGGCCGATCAATTCAGTCGTGGATGCGCTGAATTACGTCTACACGGCGTTGCTGCCTCGTGGAGACGTTGGATCAAAAATTGTCTCTGTCAATATTTCTGCCTCCGGCTCCTCCCTGGCTGGTACCCTGGCGTGTTCGACGGGCGGTGACGGCGACAGGATCGACGCGGTAGCAGGCCTGCTTAAGCAGAAAGGCGTCGCCGTGGTGATGGCAGCGGGCAACGATGCGGTAAACGGAACCGGCAGATGGAACTGTGGCAGCAATGTTATACCTGTCGGTGCAACAGGTATAACCACGCCCGCGACACCTACCACCTACACGAACATATCTCAACGAGTCAGCCTGTTTGCTCCGGTGGGTACGGGCGACCGTGAGAGCGGTGATCTGGTACTTGCCCCGTGGGCAAACGCTGGCTCTTTCTATGTCTGGGGCACATCGTTTGCGTCCCCCCAGGTGACCGGGGCGTTTGCCGTCCTGCGCCAGAAATTCGGCACGGGACCGTCTGTCGATGCACTGGTCAATCTCATGGCTCGCACCGGCACGCCTTTGACGGGGGCGCGTGCCGGACTCGCGGCACAGGGAGCGTCAGTACTGAACATCAAGGCAGCGCTTAACGGCTCCCCTGTGGAATCGCCGGTGGCTCGATGAAGCGTAAATAGCGCCCGGCGATAAAACTGACGCCAGCGCGGGGTCTTCCGGGCAGCGCTGGCGATCAGCCCGGATTCGGTGCGTGGCGCAGTGCGGCCCTGATCGATTCGTTATCGTGCTTGTTGATGATTTCGTACTCGGGCGTGTTGCGCTGCGAGACGCCTACCGCGAGCAGGCATGTGGTCACAGCCTGCGGCGTCATCCAGCGCATGTCCTTCGTCTCATAACCGGCGAGTACTTCGTAGATCGCGCCCGACTGCATGGTGAAGCGCTGATTCCCTTCGTCGCGGTTGACCAGCATATCTTCGGTGCAGGTCGAGGCAAACGCTGGGGCCGCAGCAAACAGCAGCGCGGAAAAGCTCGTGAATCGCTTCATTGTCGGTCTCCGTCGAAGGGAGCGATCAGACTGACAGCCGATGCCGGTGCTGTCTCTACGGAATTTCTGAATTCAGGCTAGCCGTGGCTTCGATCGTATCCTGAAGGTTTGGAGACGACGCACTTTCCGTACATTGAATGGTATGCGATACCTTGTAAGCAATTGCGGGCTTTCCGGTGATCGTCGTCTCAGGATTGACGATGAAATGGGGATGTGATCGCCCGCATTGACCGCCCTTCCCTTGAACCCTGAGGTTCAGGACTTCTACTACATCGTCACCGAAGTAGTTGCACAGATCGAATCCGTAGTCCCTCGGACTCACGACCGCAGGCACCGCCACCTTTCGGAGACGTTCTGAACTCGCAGTTGCCGCATGCCGGGACACGTTGACATTCCAGCGCTGTGTCGCCATCTCGATCTCCGGTTACTGCGCCAGCGCGCGAATACCCGCATTAAAGTTCACCATCGGCGAACCTGTCTCGTCGATGGTCGTCTTGCGGATCTTGCCCACGAACATCTCATGGGTGCCCAAGGTCGTCGTGTGGATGATGTCGCACTCGACGTTGGCCAACGCGTCGACGAGGATCGGAAGGCCGTCGAGGCCCGAAGCCCATTGCCCATCAGCGAAACGCGGGCGACCCTGCAACTCTTTCAGGAACTTCGTCACTACGTCGTGGTGCGCCTGGCCGAGGATATTGGCGACGAACCTGCCGTGGGTCTTTAGCGGGTCGAGCATCGACGAATCGCGGTGCACGAAAAAACCGACCAACGGCGGCTCGGCCGAAATCGCCGTCAAGCTGGAGACCACCATCCCGTTCGGATTGTTGATGTCGCCCGTCGTGATCGCGGATACGCCCGCAGGAAGCATGCGCATGGCCGCCTTGAAATCGTCGACCGAACTACCGGCCGGATTCCCACTATGCACAACGTGCGCGCGAACCTGCCCCTCTTCGTTGACCCAGTTGAATTTCCGGGCGAAATTCATCATCGATCCAAAGCCGGTCTCCCATTCGGCATCCGCGGCTTTACCGGAGAGGAATCGAATGATCTGGGGATTCACCCAGATGTGATCGTCGTCTGCACGCTGACCGACACGCGCAATGGCCTGCTTCAACATGGAGTCAGGTTGGTCGTCTATCAAAATATCAAATTGATCCAGGCGCGACGGCGCAATCAGCGTAATCGCGCCGCTATTCGTCAAATGTAGACGCATGAACAGGCCTCCATCTTTCGCGCTTATTGATTGGCCACGCCGACATTGACGTTCCGCGCCAGCTCCCTGCGGACAGCCGGAATGATCCTGTCTCCCCAAATCTCGATCTGCCTGAGCATCGTCGCCTGGTCGCAATCGCCAAGTTGAGTTTGGATCGCAATGTGATTGGGCTTCAGAATTTCAATTTCCGTGAGAAGTTTGTCGGTCACTTCATTCACCGAACCCACAGGCAGGTTATGACGCAACTGGTCGAGCGGCATATCGGCCGCGCACGGTGTTTCCTTGACCAGATAGCCGTCGTCCATGTCCATCCGGCGATCCTTCAGCGATTCCGAAATGCGGCGCGACCAGCGTGCCGAATCCAGATATGCGTCGACTTCTGCGTTGCTGTCCGAGGCGAAGCCACACCGTAGAAAGCCGATTTTGGTGTTGCTGAGATCCGTGCCCAGCTCGGAGGACAACGCTTCCAGCCGGCCACGCAGATCGCGCAGCGCGTCGGTGCCGCCGTGCAGAACCGTCGTGAACAGATTCACGTTTTCCCGGAACGCTCGACCCAGCGTACCAGGATTCATCGACGTGATCCAGAGCGGGACTTTCTTCTGCACAGTGCGGATCGCAACCGACGTCGGCAGCATATCGAAATGCTTGCTCTTATACTCGAAAACCTTTTCGTTTAGCCCTTTGTTGAGGATGTCCCACATTTCGTGAAAGATTTCACCGCTGTTCGCCAGATTGCAGCCGAATCGCTCGAATTCGAATTGCTGATAGCCCGATCCGATACCCAGTTCGAGACGTCCTTCGGCGAGCGTGTCAGCAAGACCGATTTCAGCGAGCAGGCGCGCGGGATGATACAGGGGCAAAATGCAGACTGCCGCCCCCAGACGGATCTTCGTCGTTCGGGCTGCTGCGTTGGCGATCGTCATCAGAGGCGACGGCGAGAGCGAGTAGTTGTTGAAGTGGTGCTCCGCGTACCAGGCGGTATCGAAGCCCGCCTGCTCCGCCACGACCGTCTGCTCAATAGTGTTGCGAATGACGCTCTGCGAAGTCTGTGCGTACGAGCGTTGTTGAGCTAAAAGAAAGACACCGAATTCCACGATCTCGACTCCATGATGGATATTGAATTGATGGTTGCTGAACGCTGCACTACTTGATTTAATTCTAGGCAGCCAAACGTCCCTCGGACAATCCGAAAAATCCTCTTTCAGCATTCAAAATCTGACATCAATACATTTAACAATCTGTCTTTAACCTGTAGTAAAGTGCGCTAGCCGGATACTGAATACTCCGTCCCGGATCGCGCCAATGCGTAGCGGCTGGGCCCTTGTCGCGCCTAAAAACTGTGACGAATGCCAAGTCGGGCGACAACCTGCTTGCCAGTCGAGCTATCCGCAATGTTGTCGATGTCGGCTACCGCTCTACCACCTTGTGAGTTCACGCCACGCGCATCCTGGTAGCCAACCGCAACATAGAGAAGCGTGCGCTTCGAAAGATCGTAGGAAGTGCGCGTATAGAACTGATTCGAGTGCTGATTGCCAACCCTTGTGCCATCGGGCCGGTTCACGCCGGTCGAAGTCTGGTAATTCCAGCCTACCGCTGTGGAGAAAAACGGCGACCACATATACTGCGCGCCCAGATCGAAGGTGTTGAATGTGGCCATTCCGCCGTTGAATGCCGTCATCTTGCCGAACTGGGCATTCGACCATGAACCGGCGAACGTCCAGGCGCCCTTCGTGTATTGTGCGGCGATCATCGCAATCTGAAACGATTGCGCGCTTGTATATCCCGCGTCCAGTTGATGGCTTAATAGCGTGCCCGCGCCATTCGACGTGAACCAGCCGGTGCCGTTCGTGGGCCCCGTCGGGTTCTTGAAGAACTCATACGCGGCGCCAACCTTCAGGCCAACGCCGGTATCGTATTGCGCGCCGAAGTTGTATTGCAGGCCATTGGTGAAGTCACCCGAGACGCCACCGATAGCCAGGCCGCCGCCGAACGTCAGGCCCTTGATTTTTGGGCTCAGGTAGCGGATCGAATTATTCTGGCGCAGGTTGATTGCGGCATTGTCCAGATCGCCCGCGTGCATGGCGGCGCCGTTCGAGGCCAGCGCACCTGCGTCGAGCATCATCGTGAAGTTGTTCACCGAATCATACTGACGACCGACCGTCACTTGACCATACCGTTCGCTCCGCAGGCCGATGAAGATCTGGCGACCCCACATCAGTCCACCTTGACCCAAGCCGCCGGACGGCATGTTGACGCCCGATTCCAGCGTGAAGATCGTGTGGAGACCACCGCCCAGATCTTCGTCACCACGAATACCCCAGCGCGAACCCGCCATTCCCGAAAGCGAGTCCAGGGCGAATTGCGCACCTCGTGGAGTCACCGTACCGTCTGCGTTTGTCGTACCGGTGTTGTTCGTGTACGTAATCGCCTGATCGAGAATGCCGTACACCATCACCGAGCTTTGTGCGTGAGCCGCGGCGACGAACGTGGTCAATGCGGCAGCAGAAAAAGTCTTTTTCATCGAATGTCTCCATCTATTTATATTAATTTTTTTAAAAATCTGATTTACATCAGATCGGCAGATAAAATAAATTGAAATATTGATACCACTTCAATGCCATGGGAACCTCGCAGGACCATCAAGAATCGACATCTGTTATTGCCGCCCACCGCAATGTCAGCGAGGCGGTCTGACCGTAAATGATTTTGGCTGAGCGAAGTGCCTGGCCGACTGAATCTCGAGCTGCTGGATCGCCTATCGAGACTCAAGTGGATCCGAGAAAAACTGCGCAGCCGAAACGGCCGCTGCCGACTCGTGCTTCTCGTGATACGCGACTGAATGGCCCTGCCTGTCTTTCATGACACGATCGTCTCACTCCGCCTCAGTTTCTTGCGCGCCGCCGGACGAAAACTCGATCTGTTTAAGTTCCGTCTCCGCTGCAGTCAGCGGATGGCTGATTACTCGTTTCTGCGGATTCAGAAGCGGATTCTAGGCAGCTACTCGAACATCACACAATCAAGAATATGTCGCGTTCTGTATTGCGAATTTGACATCAATACTCACGAGATAGCGACGATTCTGTGTAGTAAAGTAGTCTCGTTCATTGAGGGAATGCTTCGATCGATATTCGGGATTAACCCCAATGGTTCAGCAGTTCGCTTCCTGTATTGGCACGGTTTCAGCTCTGTTTGCCTGATTCGGTAGACGAGCCCATGGAGTGAGACTTCAGACAAATAAGAACAGGGCAACAATGAACGGACTCATGCAACAACGGCAGCTGCTGATCTCCGATTTGATCGAGCACGCGGCTAACAATCACGGCGATCGAGAAATTGTTTCAAACCTGGGCAATGGCCATATCCATCGCTATACATGGTCGGCCGCACTTGGCCGGTCGAAGCGTGTCGCAAATCTCATTCATGCACTGGGTGTGGCCACGGGGCAATGTGTTGCTACGCTGGCCTGGAATACGCATCGCCATCTTGAACTTTATTATGGGGTTTCCGGTACCGGCGCCGTGATGGCTACCGTCAACCCGCGGCTGTTCACGGAGCAGATTGTCTATATCCTGAATCATTCCGGCAGCTCGCATGTGTTCTTCGACGTGAGCCTGGCGAGGCTTGTGGTGGAGATTGCACCACAATGTCCGGATATCAAAGGCTTCATTGCATTGTGCGACGCCGATCAGATGCCCGACATCGTCGTTCCCGGCCTCGCCTGCTACGAGTCGTTGGTCACCGGTTGCAGTGAGGACTATGCCTGGCCGTCACTCGACGAAAATAGCGCTTCGTCCCTGTGCTATACCTCGGGCACGACGGGCAAGCCCAAGGGCGTTCTGTACAGCCATCGATCAACCGTATTGCATGCCATGTCAACCTGCATGGTCGACAGTTTCGCCATCAGCGCCCGCGACAGCGTGCTTCTGATCGTGCCGATGTTTCATGTGAACGGCTGGGGCATCCCCTATTCGTCAGCAATGGCTGGCGCCAAGCTTGTCCTTCCAGGTTCGGAACTCTCCGGCGGGCATGTTTACGCGATGCTTCGCGATGAGGCGTGCACTGTATCGTGCGGCGTCCCTACCGTGTGGATGTCGCTGCTCGAGTATGCAGAAAACGTGGACGCGGAGCAGCGGCGCAGAGACATCGTTTTGACGCGCGCACTCTCCGGCGGATCGGCGGCTCCACGGCGCATTATCGAGAAATTCGAGCACTATTTCGGTGTCTATCTATGTCAGGCGTGGGGAATGACGGAAACGAGTCCAGTCGTGACTGTGAACGTCCCGCTGCGCAAGCACGAAACGCTGACGCTCGATGAACGCTTCGACCTTCAGATGCTTTCGGGCCGTCCACTGCCCGGCACCGAAGTCGCTATCTTCGACGACGAAGGCAACCGCCTTCCCCACGACGGCCATACTGCCGGTCAACTGAAAGTGCGCGGCCACTGGGTCGCCCGCGCGTATTACCACCGTGAGGACGACGCATGGGATGCGAACGACTGGTTCGCGACCGGCGACCTGGCGACTTTGAACGCCGACGGCTATATCAGGATCACCGACCGCTCGAAAGACGTCATCAAGTCGGGGGGAGAATGGATCTCGTCACTGGATCTGGAAAGCGCAGCGCTCAGCCATCCTGCCATCGACGAGGCGGCTGTCATTGGTCTGCGCCACTCGCATTGGCAGGAGCGCCCGCTGCTGATCGCGGTGAAACGCAAAGGCAAGGATGTTACGGCCGACGCATTGCTGGACCACATGCGCAATCTGGTCGCGAAGTGGTGGCTTCCCGATGACGTGGTCTTCGTCGATTCACTTCCCCATACGGCGACCGGGAAGCTTTCCAAGCTTCCGCTGCGCAAGCAGTTCGAGAATTTCAGATTCTCGACCGATGTCGAGAATACGCGAGGATAAGCCGATGCAGTCGCAGAAAACTGTACTTATCACCGGATCCGCTTCCGGTATCGGTTATGCGAGCGCCATGCAATTTGCCAAATATGGCTGGCGCTGTGTGCTGGTCGATCACCAGGCCGAAGCCTTGCAGGACATGATCGAGATAATGCCGCAAGCGAGCGAGCCGCATTTGAAGCGAGTCGCCAATCTGATGGTGCCCGATGAAATAGCCGCACTCGCTGTCGACATGCCGTATCTCGACGCGCTGATCAACAATGCGGGCATGTCGGACAGCACGCAATTGCCGCTCACGGCCATGACAAGGGAACAGTTCGAGCCCCTCGTCCGGCTGAATCTGGATGCGCCTCGCCTGGTTTTTCAGGCGCTGGAAAAGAAACTCAAGCCGCAGGGCCGTGTTGTCAACGTTGCGTCGGGCGCCGGACTGCATGCGATCCCGTTTCGGGGCGCCTATTCACCCACGAAAGCCGGCGTTATCGCATTCACGAAAGCGTTGGCCTGTGACCGTCCCGATCTCGGTGTGACCGCCCTGTGCCCAGGTTTCGTCCGCACGGAAATCGTGCGCCGCCTGATCGAGTCAGGCCGTCTCGATGCGGCGCGAGCTGCCGGCGCAACACCACTCGGTCGTATTGCCGAGCCCATCGAACTTGCAGAAGCTTTGTTCTTCCTGTGTAGCGCAGGCGCTCGTCCTCTGTCCGGCTCCATTGTGTCGGTAGACGGCGCCGCATCGGTCTACGGAGGCTCCATTCAGTGTGCCTCGGCCGACTACGAAGTTTTGCCCATGGATATGGAAACGACCATCGACGTTGCCGGGGCCGCTCCGGACGCCATGCAGAACTGGATGTCGCTTCAGACCGGGAACAAAGGCACTGGCTATCAATCCGTCATTGATGCTTCCGTGTTGAACGCGCCGGTTGACCAGCACCTGAACGCCGTGCATGAGGCGGCGAAGCGCTTCGCTCAGTCCCATGCAGAGAACGCCAGTCTGACGCTCCTGCTCCCCAGGCAAAGCATGGACTGGAGGACCTGCGGTGACGACGCGGCGGCACGTATGTTCGTCGCGACACAGGCTTGTGAATGGGGATCGAGGGGGCTGCGCATTAACTCGCTCGAAGTCCATGCGCATACGCTGGTTTCCACAGTGCAGCCTATCGCTCGCTATATTACAAGCGCGGCAGCGCAATTTCTGACCGGCCAGTCGTGGACGCTAGCCGCCTAGCGTGCAGTCATCAGAAAGCAACTTAGACACAGACATATACGTTAGTACAGCATATGAATATTGAATCCGTCCGAGGTCCGGTCAATGAGTAAGCCTGAAAATTGGATGTCGTGGCTGGGTCTCTCTGGCCAAGTTTGTGTAATCACCGGGGGAGCCGGTGGTATTGGATCGGAAACCGCGAGACAAGTTGCGACCGCCGGCGGGAAAGTCGCGATTCTGGATCGGGATATGGAATGCTGTGCGGAGATCCTGAATGACATTCGCCTTGCTGGCGGTAGCGGGATCGCAGTCTGCTGTGACGTTTCTGATGCGGTATCCGTGACGCACGCTGCCGAAACGGTGTGCCATGAGCTCGGCCCGGCGCAGATTCTGGTTAACAACGCCGGTGTCGGCGGTGGTGGCCGCGTAGATCTGCTTGACGCGTCGGTCGACGAATGGCAGCGCCAGCTTTCAATCAATCTCACCGGTGCATTCCTCTGCGCGCAGGCATTCGGTACCCAAATGCGCGATACCGGCAGGGGCGGAACCATGGTCCACGTTGCGTCCATTGGCGGAAGTATCGCCATTCCCAAAAGCGTCGCGTATAGCGTTAGCAAAGCCGGGCTTCTCATGCTTTCGAGGCAGCTTTGCCTGGAACTTGCACAGTTTGGCATTCGCAGCAACTGCGTTAGCCCCGGCCTCGTCCGGACGCCGATGAGCGAATCCTATTACGAGGACGAAAACCTCGTGCGTACGCGCAGGGAGGCTGTGCCCTGTCGCCGGATTGCATCGCCAAAAGACATGGCGGAGGCGATCCTCTTCCTGGCTAGCAACAGGTCTGGTTACGTCAATGGCGAAGATATTTTGATTGATGGTGGTCTGAGCCAGATTGTCATGGCGAGCATTCCACGCGTTTGATTCGCCGTATGCGAAGTACCCGAACCCAACAAAGGAATCTGAAAGATGGAATTCAATACGCTGCTCGTTGAAATTAACGACAAGATCGCGCTGGTTACGCTTAATCGTCCGGAAAAGCGCAACGCCCAGAACGCCGAGATGCGCAATGAGATCATCGACTGTTTCGACGTGCTCGGTGCGCGCAACGATGTTTCGGTCATCGTTGTGACGGGCGCGGGTTCCGCGTTCTCGGCGGGTGCCGATATCAGCGACCGCAAGAGCCTCTCTCAGCCTGGTGCGTTCGCGAAACATCATCGTATCGTTCGTGAGTCGGCGTATGCGATCCGAGAGTGCCCAAAGCCCGTTATTGCCGCCATCAACGGCGCGGCCATGGGCGCCGGCTTTGGCATCGTGATGAATTCGGACATCTGGGTTGCCTCTGACGACGCCTATGTTTCCATGCCGGAAATCAATGTGGGGCTGGCTGGCGGCGTCTCGTTCCTGAACCGGATTTTTGGCCAGTCGCGAGCCCGCCGCATGTTTTACACAGGCATGAAGGTCACCGGTGGGGAGCTGTTTCGCCTCGGGCTCGTGGAAGCGTGCACGACGAGGGAAGAACTGCTGCCGTTCGCGATGCAAATCGCCAGGGAAATCGCGTCGAAGTCGCCTATCGCGTTGCGTCTCGCGAAAGAAGCCGCACGGCTGACCGAAAGCATGCCGCTGCGCGAGGCGTATCGATACGAACAGGGCAACACCGAATTCCTGTCCCAAACCGAAGACTCGAAAGAAGCCCAGCGCGCTTTCCTCGAAAAACGCGAACCGGTTTATGTAGGCCGCTAGTCGATCACGCCGTCAACAGATCAGTGGCGTCAATCTCCCAACTCGTTTAGCCGCTTCCTGGATTGCAGAGAATTAGTCATGAGTGAAATGGATCAACTACGGGATGAAGCGTTCTATACGGCATTTCGCCGGGAAATCGCCGAATATATCGAAGCGAATGTCCCGGCCGAAGTGCGTGCTGCAACGCGCGCTAACAAGAAACCGGGCCGCAGACTCCTGAGCCAGTACACCGCCGCCATGGCGAGGGGTGGTCGCGGCTATTCCGCACCGGGCTGGGCTGAAGCGTTCGGCGGACCGGGTTGGGACGGGATGCAGCGCTTGATTTTCGAGGAAGTGACGGCGGCAATGGACTGCCCGCAACTCTATCACCACGGGATCGGCCACATTGGCCCCGTGATTCAGGCATTTGGTACTGACGAGCAGCGAGCACGCTTTCTGCCGCCGATTATCGACGGTACGCAATGGTGGTGCCAAGGTTATTCGGAACCGGGTGCAGGCTCGGATCTAGCCGCGCTTAAAACCACCGCGGTTCTGGACCAGTCGGGCGAGAAGTATGTCGTCAACGGGCAAAAGATCTGGACGTCGCACGCCCAGGAAGCGGACATGATGTACACACTCGTGCGGACGAGCAACGAAGGTAAGCGCCAGGAAGGCATCAGCCTGCTTCTGATTCCGATGAACACACCGGGAATCGAGGTTCGCCCTATTCACACGATTGACCAGTGGCACCACGTCAACGAAGTGTTCCTGAAGGACGTCACGGTTCCGGTTTCGAATCGCATTGGTAACGAAGGACAGGGCTGGTCTTATGGCAAGTTCCTGCTCGACCGCGAGCGTCTGAGTCCGGCGCTGATGCCACGTCTGCTCCGTCACGTTCAACAAGTGACTGAACTGGTTCAGGAAAACATCCAGAAAAACGGCGCAACGCCTTCGCTACTGAAGGCGCTCGACCGCCTGCTCGAAGTCGAAGCAGGCGCGTATGGTACGCGTGAAATCCTGCTGTCGGCAATCAGGGAGGACATGGCGGGCACGCTGCAATCGTCCAAGTCGTCGGCGCTCAAACTGGCGTGCTCGAAGCAGAGTCAGGACGTGACGTCGATTGCGATGGACGTGCTCGGGCCTGAATACGCTGCCCGCCTGCTGCCAATGCTGCCGCCCGCAACAGAGGAAGACGAACTGAATATCGAACGTAATTTCGTTCATACCTACCTCTTCTATCGTTCACGTACGCTGGCGGGCGGGACGACCGAAATCCAGAAGAACATCATCGCCAAATCGATCATGAGCGCGGGCTACACCGTGAGCAACATGTTTCCGGGCGACATGTTCGACTCGTCGGCACGGTTGGCCGCTTCTGCCGAAACGCTGAAGGGCCGCGCCGTCGAAGCCCTGGCGTCGGGGAAATGGCAGTGTGCCCTCGAACTCGGATGGCAGTCAGTGCTGGTTTCCGAAGACAACGGCGGTGTCGGCGCCACGCTGATGGATCTCGCTGGCATCGTTGAAGCAGCCTCGCGTTATACGAACGTGATGCCGCTGGTCGAGCGTTGTGCTGTCGCTCCGGTTCTCATCGAAGCAGCGGCTGGCGCACCGGCTGCTCGTCCGGTGCTCGAACGGTTGCTGAACGGCGAAATCTCAGTGTCGCCGGTCCTGCAATCGCAATCGGGCACCCCGCTTCCTGCGGCTACCGTCAGCCTGGGAGGCAACGTCCTGTGTGGGGCCGTCCGCGGGTCTAACGAGAGCGAGCCGGCAACGCATCTCATCTTCAACGCGACTACTGCGGACGGCCAGGCGCTGGTGCTCATCGAGCGTTCGCGCCTCGCCGACCGCGCCCAGTACTTCAGCGGTATCGACGGGACGGTCACCGTGGATTACGTGGTGGACAACATTTGCCTCAATGAAGACGAAATTGTGATGACCGGCGCCGCAGCGACGGTCGCGGTCAACCAGGCGCTCCAGATCGGCACGCTGCTTTCATGCGTTCAGATCGTAGGTGCTGTCGGCGCCAAGATTGAACAGACGATCCAGTATCTCAACGACCGCGAGCAGTTCGGCAAGCCATTGGCAGTCCACCAGGTGCTGCAACACAGCGTCGTCGATTGTTACGTTGCCTACGAAGGCATCAAGGGCCAGGTCGCGCGGCTGATCGAGGACTTCAACGGCAGCGATGACTGCGCAATCGACCGCCTGATTATGCTGACCAAAATGTTTTGCGCGGGCGTCGCAAAAGACGTCGGCCATGCAGTGATCCAGATGCACGGCGGCATGGGAATGACGGTCGAAATGCCGGCTACCCAACTCTGCATGCAATCGCGCACCGCAGCGGAGCGATTCGGCAACCGTAGCCAATGTCTCGATTGGCTCGTCGCACAACGCTGAACCCGACTTGATTCTGTCTCGCTGGCTTTGCCGGGGGCGCATTCGCATTCTTTCGCATACCATGACCTCTCCTACTCTCTGCGCGCTGTTTGAAGCAAAATCCGTGGCCGTTATTGGTGCATCGTCGGATCCCGACCGCATCGGCGGACGGGTATTGCGATTCCTTCGTGAATCCGGCTTCGAGGGAGAATTATTCCCCATCAATCGCAGTGGTTCGGAAATCCAGGGCCTTCCGGCGTACTCGTCGATTCTCGACGTACCCGCAGTCCCGGATCAGGCAATCATCGTGGTTCCCACCGGCGGCGTGGAAGCCGCAGTGTGCGAAGCCATCCAGAAAGGTGTGCGTTCCGTTGTGGTCCTCACAGCTGGATTTGCGGAAGTCAACGTGGAAGGCCGTGCGGTTCAGGATCGTATGGCAGCAATGTGCAGGGCCGCAGGCATTCGTATGATTGGGCCTAACTCGCTTGGCTTGCTGAACGTTGAAACGCGTCTGTTCTCGACGTTTTCGGTTGTGCTCTACGGCATCAACCCCAAGGCCGGAAACATTGCGCTGGCAACGCAGTCAGGCGCCTTCGGATCGGCCCTCTACGGCGCGGCGACTTTACGGGGCATGGGATTCAGCAAGATCATTGCAACCGGCAATGAGGCCGACGTCGACGTCGCGGAAGCTATCGACTATCTGGCTGACGATCCGGGCACCAGGGTCATCATGGCCGCGCTCGAATCGGCAAAGGACGGTCAGAAGTTGCGTCGCGCACTTCTGAAAGCGGCGAACGCTCAAAAGCCGGTCATTATCATGAAGGTCGGCCGATCGGAACTGGGTGCCGCGGCCGCCGCGACCCATACCGGTTCGCTGGCGGGTAACGACGCCGCCTACGACACTGTTTTTGCAGAATGCGGTGCGTATCGTGCCCGGTCGCAGGAAGAACTGCTGGACATCGCCTATCTGGTTTCAACCACGGGTCATCTGCCGGTCAACAATGAGCTGGGCGTGCTTACGTCGTCGGGTGGTATCGGCGTGATGATTGCCGACGCGTGTAGCGATTCCGGCCTCGCCATGCCGGCCCTGCCCGAAGCCGCCAGGATGGCCATGCTTGATCTGCTGCCGTTTGCTGTCGCGGCCAACCCGCTCGATGTCACCGCGCAGATCACATCGGTGAAGAACGGTACGGTTCGCGCACTGGACATCATGCTTTCCCGCAGCAGTTACGGCACCACGCTGGCCTATCTCGCGTCGGCCGGACTGACGCCTGCGTCATTCAAGAACAACTACGCCCAACCCTTCAAGGAACTCAAAGCGCGGCATCCGGCGCGCGACGTCATCGTCGTCACGCTTTCCGTTCCCGAGGTCGACCGCGAACTCGAGAAAATCGGCATACCGGTATTCAATGACGCGACGCGCGCCACACTCGCACTGGGCGCGGCGGCAACAATCCGCGCTCGTTGGGCTGATCTCTACGAGATTCCCGACACGCCGAGTCGCGCCCGTGAGCTGGGCGACGTGAGCACGGAAGCGCTGGCCAAACAGGCATTGGCCGACGCAGGCCTGCCGGTACCACAGGAGATTCTGGCTATCGATGCCGATGCCGCCGTTGTTGCCGCCGACACCATCGGCTACCCCGTCGTGCTCAAGGTCGTAAGTCGGCAGATCCTGCACAAGACAGAGCTGGGCGGTGTCGTTCTCGACGTCAAATGCGCAGACGCGGTGCGTGCGGCCCATCAGCAGATCCTGGACAGAGTGAATGCCCATGCTCCACACGCGCAGATTGACGGCATCCTCGTTTGCCCGATGATCGTGGGCGGCACCGAAATGATCCTCGGGGTAAGCAACGATGCGACGTTTGGTCCGATGCTTCTCGTGGGTGCCGGTGGCATCAACACCGAGTTGTACAAGGACGTGTCGCTTGCTTCAGCCCCGCTCACGCAAACGCGCGCGCGGCAAACGCTCGACAAGGTTAAGGCGACGGCACTCCTGAAAGGCTGGCGTGGTTCCACGCCGAGGAACACCGACGCATTGGTTAGGGCAATGATCAAACTCTCCGGCTTCGCGATGTGTCACCCGGAAATCGTGAGCGTGGACGTCAATCCGCTTGTCGTACATGAATCCGGTGTAGCTGTACTGGACGCGGTGATCATCAAACAGCCGGCAGCCAGTTTCTGAACAGCGGCCATGACGCGTGGCCCGGCAACAACCCACGTCGAGAATGAACATGAGTCAATCTGAAATTTCGAATCAGGCAATACAGGCACTGTTGGACCGCGAAGCTATTCGAGAATGCCTCTATCGTTACTGTCGCGGCGTGGATCGAGGTGACGAGATCGCGCTGCGCGCAACCTATTGGGACGACGCAACAGATCGCCATGGTCCCTATCAGGGCACGGCTTCGGGGTTCTGCGATTGGGCAATGAGCTCACGCGAGAGTGCCGGTCGCATGATTCATATGATCGGCAACATCATGATCGAACTTCACGGCGATCACGCCGTAGCAGAAAGCTATTTCTACGCCGTTCAGGAGGATCGAAAGATAGCGGATGTACCCATGGAGGTCGTTCTTCACGGGCGCTATATCGATCGCTTCGAAAAACGAGTTGGCGAGTGGAAAGTCGCAGCGCGCACCGTCGTCTACGACTGGAGCCGCACGAAACCTGTCGAGGCCACGACTGAAATCGAAATGTTCGGGACCGCACGTCGTCCGCTGGGTTTGCGCTACCCGCGAGATACGCTCTATGAAGTGCGCGCCGAAGTTCTGAAATCGAGCGAGCGACATGTGGAAATCGCGGAAAACGTTGGCAAGAAATCTAAATGATCAATCATTCTATCGACATTATCGGTTCATCCCGCGATGCGTTGGGAGAGTGCCCGCTATGGGACGATCGTAAGCAGATCTTGTACTGGATTGATTCCCACGCACATCTCGTGAAGTCTACCGACCTGAAGTCGGCATGCGTGCGAACGTGGAAAATGCCGTCACAGATCGGGGCGATTGCTCTGTGCGAAAGTGGTCGCCTTCTCGTCGCAGAAGCAGACAGTTTCCACTTCCTTGATACAGAGACCGGCGAGGTGACTCATTTTGTCGACATGGTGCACCCTGCTCCGAACATGCGGCTCAACGATGGTCGTGTCGATCGCGAAGGGCGTTTTGTTATCGGCTCGATGGCACTCGGGCGACGGGAGCCCGTGGGCGAACTGTATCAACTCGATGGCAAAGGCTCTCTGAAGGTCCTGGAAACGGGAATCTGCGTCGCCAATTCGACCTGCTTTAGTCCCGACGGAAAGTACCTGTACTTTTCGGATAGCTTGAGCGACCAACTGCGTCGCTATCGCTACGACTCGTCATCCGGATCAATCAGCGGGCGTACGCGCTTCGTGGATACCACGTCATTGAAATCCGGTCCAGACGGCGCAACGATCGATGCACACGGCAATCTCTGGGCGGCGATGGTGATTTCTGGGCAACTCGCTCGATTCAGGCGCAATGGAAGGTTAGACATGCTGATCGACCTGCCTACTGTCTACCCGAGCTGCCCATGCATCGGCGGCCGTGATCTCGATACGATCTTCGTAACCTCGATCAGCAACAGTGGAAATGCGCTGCGCAGCGAGAATCCAAACGCCGGCGCTGTGGTTGCAATCAAAGACACCGGCGTAAAAGGCCTGGTCGAGTGCCGGTTTAACGATCTTTAATCAGGAATTGAAATGGCGAAACAACTGGACGGAAAGGTCGCACTCGTGACCGGCGGAGCGCAGGGTATTGGTCGCGCCATCGTTAAAAAATTCATTGACGAAGGTTCTGCGGTGGGCATTCTGGATCGCGATCTGGAGAAGGCACAGGAGGCTGCCGAAGCAATCATGGCTCAAGGTGGCCAAGCCCTCGCGTTCGGTGGCGACGTAGCCAAACGTGAAACGATCTTCAATGCTGCGGAGGTGTTGGCCGAACAGGCAGGCCGCCTCGACGTCGTAGTCAGCAACGCAATGTGGGTTCGCTATGCGCCCGTTCTGGAAATCTCGGAAAGAGACGTTTCGATGATGACCGGCACCGGCTTCAATTCTGTTGTGTGGGGCATTCAGGCTGCTGCGCAATACATGAAGGAAGGTGGGTCGGTTGTCAACATCGCATCCGCGTCTGGCTTCATTGGCTTACCCAGAGCGCTGGTCTACTGCGGCGTGAAGGCCGGCGTTTTGGGTCTGATGCGCAGCGCGGCAGCAGAACTGGGCGCGCGTGGCATTCGCATCAATTCGGTTGCGCCGGGCTATACGGAAACCGAAGGCGTGGCGAAAAACGTCAGCGAAGAAACGCGCAAAGTTCGCCTGGCTAAAACTCCGATGCCTCGCCTCGGAAAGCCCGAAGACATTGCAAACGCTGCATGCTTTCTGGCTTCGGATCAAAGCTCGTTCGTCAACGGAGAGTGTATTCGCGTTGACGGTGGATCCGCGATTGCCTATCTGTGAATTGTCACGTTTCTCCTCCGCTGTCCTGGCCTGTCATGTAGACACGGCGCAAGAATTCTGGATCAAATAAAACTATAAATAAATTGGAGATATATGAGCAATGATAATTTTTTCGTAGTTCGACTTGAGTAATTGATCGGAATTACACCAAGCTCTACAACTGCGGCCCTCCCCGGACCAGAGGGCTATCGACAGTGCACATTAGCAGCGTCGTTGCCAATCCTGTTGCCAACGCTGCAACTCGTGATTTCCTTTTCCAGCTAAACGGGATTTGAACATGAAAACCATCGACGTGCAGTCGTTCATCGACGAGCGGCCGCTTGGCCGCTTCCACGTGATCTTGTTTGTTCTGTGTTTCCTGACCATCGTTCTCGACGGCCTGGACACGAGCGCGATGGGCCTGATCGCGCCGTCGCTGATTAAGCAATGGGGCGTGAGCGAAGCTGAATTAGCCCCTGTGCTTAGCGCGGCCCTCGTCGGCATCGGCATTGGCGCCGCAGTGGCCGCACCAGCCGCTGACCGTATTGGCCGCCGAATCGTGCTCGCGTGCTCGGTGGTATTTTTCGGCGTGTTCTCGCTGGCCGCGGGCTACTCGACTAATGTGGAAGAACTGTTTTGGGCCCGTCTGCTGACCGGTATTGGTCTCGGCGCTGCTATCCCGAACTGCGCAACCATGATGAGCGAGTTCCTGCCCAGCCGTATGCGAAGTCGCGCCGTCAACTTCATGCTCTGCGGTTTTGCATTTGGCGGCGGCATCACCGGCCCACTCGCAAAATGGGTCATCCCGACGCACGGATGGCAAGGTTATCTGATTGTCGGCGGCGTCGCTCCGATCATTGTCGGCATTCTGCTTGCGTTCTTTCTACCCGAATCGGTTCGCTACCTGGCGGCGTCCGGAAAACATCAAGACAAAATTGCCCATGCACTCAAGCGGATCGACGCCGGAGCTGATTTCACCAACGTTATATTTGTCGCCGACACGGAGGTTCAGGTAAAAAAGAGGAAATTCTCCGTTGCTGAATTATTCTCCGAACAGCTACGGGGCCCGACCCTCCTGTTGTGGGTCGCCTACATCTGCTCCACAGTCACCTTGTACGTGCTCAGTATGTGGCTCCCTACCATTCTCCAAGCGGATGGTCATAAGCTCGAGAAAATGGCGAACACCATGATGTGGTTCAACTGGATATCCGGCATTGGCATCTTTATCTCCGGTATCCTGATGGACAAGTTTGGCCCGTTGCGCATCATTTCCGGCTACTTCGCGATTTGCACCATTGCTGCATTGGTCGTTGGCGTGACAGGCGCTCGCGGAGAGATTCTGATGGCACTGCTTATGCTCGTTGCAATGACCAACAATGGCGCTTGTTCCTCGATGTCCACCCTTGCAACGCAAATGTATCCAACGTCGAGTCGCGTGACGGGCGCGGCGTGGGTGCTGGGCGTGGGCCGTTTCGGCGGCATTGCCGGTACATTCCTTGGACCTGTGCTGCTTTCGCTGGGTTGGACCATGACCGCAATTGTTAGTTGGGTTGCGGTTCCCGCCGTCGTGGCTTCGGTCTCGATAATCCTTATTGGATTGAAAATTCCAGGACTTCTTCGTCGCTATCATAGCGTGCCAACCTGTATTCCATCGAATCAGCAGTAGATTCAATTCGCAATACTTGCAAATAAGCAGTCAAGTAAATTCGGGTTTGCATCTATGATGTCGAAACACTTGGAAAGTATCATAGGCCCATTTCCAATCTTACATAAGAGTGAGACATCGTGGATCGGATACGTGCGATGGAATTTTTCCTTTCCATTTCAAGGAATAAAAATTTTTCAGAAACTGCTCGCCAGTTCGGTATCGCCGCCGCGTCCGTTTCCAGAATGGTTCTGGATCTCGAAGAGGATTTGAAGGTCAAGCTATTCACTCGAACGACTCGCAGTGTCACCTTGACTGAGGCGGGGATCGAGTATGCAAGGCATGTGGAGGGCATTCTACGGCACATTGAAGACGCGCATCGGAGCATCACATCAATCGCCTCATCTCCCTCGGGAACGTTGCGCGTTCATTCACGCGTGATGTTCGGCCTTGGCGTATTGCCGAGTCTGATCTGCGAATTCTCCAAGCTTTACCCCGATATTCAGGTCGAACTGGTGCTGAGCGAGAATCCTGCTGATCTGAGCAATGATCATATCGATATCGATTTTCGGATCGCACCGCCCGTCGAGGCTGGCATCAAGCGACGAATGCTTTTCCGGAGCGACCGGTACCTGGTTGTGTCGCCCGCTTACTTCATTGGCCGCAACCCGCCCACTTCGCCAGAAGAACTGAAGCTTCACCGGTGTGTCGCGTACTCCATGCCCGGAAGCGGCTACTCGTGGCGATTCCGAAAAGACAATGTCGAAACCGAAGTCTCATTTCAGCCAAGTCATGTGAGCAACAATGGCATTGCCCTACTCGAATTCGCGCGGATGGGCGAAGGCATCGTTCTGCTGGACGACTATACCGTTCACAAGGATCTGCTAAGCAGGCGGCTGGTGCGACTGCTGCCGGAGTATCAGGTCACGAACTCGTCGTTCGAAGATGGCATGTATGCAACGATTATCGACTCCCTGCCAATACCGACGAAGATCCGCTTGTTTTTGGATTTCGTAGCGTCTCGGGTCTCCGGATCGGAACTCAGATTCTCCGCGTATGAGTCCACGATGTGAAGAGCATGATACGCCCGTCAGGTACGCTTACTAACTGTGTTTTTTGCGAATCTGCTGTAGTTTTCTATTGAGAATCAACCGCTAATTACGCGATAGAATTTTCCGTATTGCCGAGTTTTATTAAAAATCGGAGACTAAGCATGAATGAAGACGCACGAGAGATCGCCCAAAATACCGTGACACTGGAAGTCGAGAACGGCGTGGCACTCGTATTGCTCAACCGTCCCGAGGTCAAGAACGCGCTGTCTCGCGCCATGCGTCGTCGGCTCATTGCGGTCTTTGACGAAATCAGCTCTCGCGAGGACATTCACTGCGCGGTCCTGAGCGGTGCCGGTACCGCGTTTTGCGCCGGCGCAGACCTTCGTGACCGCCCGAACCCCGACCTCCCTGGCGACTTCCTCGATCACAATCGCTGGACTCGTGAAACCGGCAATGCCATCAAGGAGTGCGCAAAGCCCGTGATCGCGGCAGTCAACGGCGCGGCGCTCGGTGCCGGCTTGGGCCTGATGGCCTCATGCGACATCATGTATGCATCGGAAAACGCTGTGTTTGCGATGCCTGAGATCAATGTCGGACTAGCTGGCGGTGCTTCGATGTTGCGTACGTTGTTCGGTCGATCGACCGTCCGGCGCATGTTCTTTACCGGCGACAGGCTGACCGCTCATGATCTCCTCCGCCGTAACGTGCTGGAGGACGTCCTGCCGCCCGAGCAGCTTATGCCTCACGTCATGGAACTGGCTCGACGCATTGCCAGCAAGTCCCCGATTGCAATCGTACAGGCAAAGAAAGCGGCGAACTTTGTCGATCAAATGCCCCAGCGCGAAGCCTACCGCCACGAGCAGGACATAACGATGATGCTGGCCAGGACCGAAGACGCCAAGGAAGCCCGCGCGGCCTTCCTGGAAAAGCGCGTTCCCGTCTTTAAAGGCCGTTAAATTCACAACGCGGAGAAAGAACCCCTATGCAACAGGACCTGGCTGGGCGTTATGCCCTCGTCACGGGTGCCGGCGCGGGAATCGGCAAAGCAACCGCGCTCACCCTTGCCGCTCGCGGTGCGATCGTTGGCGTGAATGACCTGAGGGACGAATTGGTCACGGGCACCGTCGAAGCAGTCGTCGCCACTGGCGGCCATGCATTCCCCGTTGTGAAGAATGTCTCGACCCGACAAGGCGTCACCGAAGCCGTTAACACGGTATGTGAAAAAGGCGGTCGGTTCGATATTTTGATCAATAATGCGGCGTGGGTTCGTTACCAACCCGTGCAGGATATCGCGCCCGAAACCATGGACCGAATGCTCGACATCGGATTTAAAGCCGTGATATGGGGCATTCAAGCTGCCACGGCGGTCATGGACCGTGCTCGCGGCGGGGCCATTGTCAATGTGGCATCGACCGCCGCTCTGCGATCAGCCGTGAATTCCATCGTGTACTCGGGCATCAAATCCGGCATTCTGGGGATTACGCGCGCAGCGGCGGCGGAACTGGGCGCCCGTCATATCCGCGTCAACGCAGTGTGTCCGTCCGCTGTTCCGACCGAAGGCACGATTCGAAATCGCAATGAAGAGCGTGATGCCAGGCGTGTGGCCACGACTCCGCTTGGCCGCCTGGGAACTGTCGATGACATCGCCAAAGCAATCGCGTATCTGGCGTCCGACGACGCGGGATTCGTGACTGCGCAATGGATGGCGGTCGATGGCGGGCTCACCTTCACGAATATTTGAGCAGGCGTACAGGATTTTGTGAGGTACAGCGTCAGGGACTTTTTGCGAGCACATCCCAATGAAGAGTTTTCGGCGTTTGCGTTCGACTGCAACATCGAAGAATGTGCGGAACTCAATCTCTGCCTGACCACAGAAAAATATGAAATTGCAACGCTCGAGCATTACCGGAACGGGCGATTCAGCCAGAGATACGTGTGAAGGTACGAACGGAATCGCGTTTCAAGAATTGATTTCATGCTGCGAACCCATCACGACGCGGTTGCGGTGTCGCGTTGCATCGAAAAGGCAATCACCGGCGACAGCGAACCAGAGACCGGGATGATTGGCGCCAGCCGATCAAATCTGGCGACACTACACAAAGACGATTAAAAGCTATGCCGGATTCCGAGGCGCACCACGACCTGATTCGGCGTACTCGACGCCGTAATATTGTTGTTTGCCGCCATCGCCGCTGTACCCACCGAGTTCGTACCGCTCGCGTGTTGCCAGACGCCGCTAACATAAAACAACGTGCGTTTGGACAACAGGTACGTCGCGCCGAGATTCAACTGCCCATAACGCGCATCCTGCGCCCACGTGTAGCTGTATGCCGCGCCCAGCAACAGCTCGGGCGTGACGTTGTAGGTGTAGTTGCCTTCCAGCGTATTGAAGTGCGCATTGCCGCCGAGCGGAGTCGTACTGGTCACCACCGCATCATGGAACTGCACGTTCGTGTATACGATCCCGAAATTCGACGCCGCCAGCTGATACTTGACTGCGCCGCCAGCGATCTGCAGGGAAGAAGCACTCGCGTAGCCGCGATAAATCGGCGTGGTGAGTGGATTGGTGTAGTCTTGGCCCTCGACCGGCGACGCGCTCGCGTTCCACACGGCCGTTCCTGGATTATTGACCTTCAGGTAAGCCGCGGCGGCGCCGAAAGGACCGTTCGCATAGGTCAGCGAGAAATTCACGACCTGGTTGCGGCCCATCGACCCCGCCGTAGTGCCGAACGCGTAGGCGGCGCCAAACTGCAGCCCGCGCAGCGTCGGCGACAGGTACTTCACTGCGTTGTTCAAGTTGAAGTCGCCCCAAATGTTGTCGACGTCGCCGACATGTGCACCCAGGCCGCCCGCGAACTTCCCTGCGGCCGACATCAGCACAAGGCTATCGAACAGCAGGTCATATTGCTTACCGAGTCTGATCTGTCCGTAACGGTCGCTGCCGATCCCGATATAAGCCGTCCGTCCGAACAGCGCGCCATTGTTGCCCAGCGCGCCGTTGCTCGGATTAAAGCCATTTTCGAGCTTGAAGAATACGCGCAGCCCGCCGCCGAGATCTTCATTGCCCGTCAGTCCCCACTTGCTGCTGCCAAGGCCTCCCTGCGACATCGCATAAGAAGTCTTGCCGCCCTGATTATTCGTGTACTGGAAACCCTCGTCCACGACGCCGTAAAGCGTCACGGAACTCTGAGCGTGCGTCAATCCTGCTGCTGCCCCGCACGCGAACATCATCACGACCTTCTTCATCGACGTCCCCTTCACCTTGAAGCAACGGTTAGAAATTAGTCTCGCTATATAATTCGTCGTCCGAAATAAATGAAGTACATGCGAAATATCAACTATCCTTCACACGGACACGCCGCGCTTTGCGACGAACACCGGACGTGTGGAAAAAACGGGCTCGCGGCACGCCGAAACCGCGTACAGGCGTCAAATCAAGACTGCATGTAAACAACGTGCGTATGCGTGTATTCGTACAGGCCGTGCTTGCCATCGGCACCGCCCATGCCCGAGCGCCGCACGCCCGCGTGAAATCCCTGCATCGCCTCGAAATTCTCGCGATTGATGTAGGTCTCGCCGAAGTCCAGTTCGCGGCTCGCCTGCATCGCACTAGCGAGGCTTCGCGTATAGATCGACGACGTCAGGCCATAGGTCGAGTCGTTGGCAAGGCTGATCGCTTCATCGAGGCCTTCGACGATCTGGATCGGCAGCACCGGCCCGAAGATTTCTTCGCGCATGATGTTCATGTCCGCGCGGCAATCCGCCAGCACAGTCGGCTGATAGTGATAACCGGCCTCCCGCGCGGCGACCGCGCCACCGGTCGTCACCGTTGCACCTTGCGCAATCGCGGCGCTGACTTTGTCCGCGACGCTTTTCAGCGCGCGTTCGTTGATCAGTGGTCCCATGTCCAGATTGGACTCACGGCCCGGATCGCCATAACGCGTTGCCGCCATTGCCGCGGTGATTCGTTCGATGAACGACGACGCGACGCTGCGTTCGACATACACGCGTTCCGCGCAATTGCAGACCTGACCGGTATTGATGACGCGCGATGCGTGAATCGCTTTGACCGCCAGTTCCAGATCGGCGTCGGCGAGCACGATGGCCGGCGCCTTGCCGCCCAGTTCGAGATTGAGCTTCGTCAGATTGCCTGCAGCGGCCGCCATGATTCTCGCGCCCGTCGATACGCTTCCGGTGAAGCTGATCATATCGACACGTTCGCTGGCGGCAAGCCGCGCGCCGACCTCGCCCATCCCGCCGACCACGTTGAACACGCCAGCCGGCAAATCCGTTTCGGCCACCAGTTTCGCAAACTCGAAACAGTTATTCGGCGTCTCTTCACTCGGCTTGATGACGATCGTGTTGCCGGTCAATAGCGCCGGCGCCATTTTTCGAGCGATCAGAAACAACGGGAAATTCCACGGCAAAATACCGGCGACGACGCCCATTGGCTTGCGGAATAAAAAAATGTTTTCACCCGGACGATCGCTGGTGATGATTTCCCCTTCGATACGTCGTGCCCACTCCGCCATGTAATCCAGGTAATCGGCGGTAAAGGCGACCTCGATCTCAGCGAGACTGGCTACCTTGCCCTGCTCCAGCATGATGGTCCGCGCAAGCTGAGGCGCGTGCTCGCGCACGCCGGCCGCAATCCCGCGCAGAAAACCCGCACGATCCTGCGGCGTGCGTTTTGCCCATGCGGGCTGCGCGCGTCGGGCGGCATCGAGTGCGCATTCGATCTGCTCCGCGCTCGCCACTGGCATGCGCGACAGCAGCTTGTGGTCCGCTGGATTACGCACGTCGAGATGCTCGGTACCCGGCACAAAAGCGCCGTCGATAAAGTGCTGCAACGTCGGCACAGCAGAGTTCATGCTTGTCTCCTGAATCAGCACGCCGACCCCAGGCGGCCTGCGTGGTCATTACCTGAACGGCGCGGCATGCGCTCTTGTCGAGTGCTTAAAGCGTGACGTCGATCCGCTTGGTCTGCGCCTCGCCAGCACCGCGGTAGGCGGTCACCTCGATCTCGACCAGATACTCGGGTCCGGCAAGAGGCGTCGCGGTAATGGTGCTGGCGGGATCGACGCCGCGAAACGCTTCGGCAATGACGTGCATGACTGCGTCCTTGTCCGCGAGATTCGGAATAAACACGCGCGAGCGAACCACATCCGCGAAACCTGATCCGACGGCTTTCAGCGCGCCCTCCACGTTGGCCAGGCATTGGCGCGCCTGTTGCGCTGCATCGTCTGAAATTTCCCGGGTTTGATAGTGACGGCCGGCCGTATTCGCAACCAGAATCCAGTTGTCCACGACGACTGCGCGCGAGTAGCTGTACGTGTCCTCGAATACGCTGCCGGATTTGAGCTTTTCGACTTGCAGTGTTGCCATTGAGTGTTTCCTCCCTCGAGCCGGCCCCTTTTGGGCGCCGGAAAAAGAGCGCAACGATCCACGCCGTGCACGCACCGCGCGACGGCTTCGTTCGCTGCACCCGCCGTGTGATCGACTATCCGGAGCGACGGGATCGACGGCACGCGCCGCGCGTCATGCAACGCCGGCTGTTCCGCGGCACTCCCGCGCAATCAGGATCAGGAACACGCCGCCTGAGCCGCGTACTGATAGACGCGCTGCGCGGTTTCCCGCGAAATGCGGCCCTGCGCAAGATCGGCCACCACCTGATCGGTCGGGCGTTTGCGCGGATCGCCATAACCGCCCGCGCCCGGCGTGACGATGTCGAGCATCTGCCCGCGCTTCAGCGCGACGGAACCCTTCAACGACGCGCCCGGTTCGCCGCAATCGAAGCGGCCGCCCGTGCCGTTCGCACCGCCACGCAGGCCCCACGGAGACGACATCAACCGCGATCCTTCCAGATACACCACGCAATCGCGATCGATGCGATAGACGCGGCGCAAACCCATTCCGCCGCGGAACTGCCCCGCGCCGCCCGAATCCTCGACCAGTTCGTAGCGGAGCAGCGTGAGCGGATACTCCAGTTCCAGCGCTTCGACCGGCAGATTCGACGTGTTGGTCATCGACACGTGAATGCCGCTCAGACCGTCGGCGTGCGGACGGGCACCGCCGCCGCCGCCGATGGTTTCCAGATACACCCACAGACTGCCGTCCTCACGCATTCCGGTGAAGCTCGCGACGGTGCACGCACCATTGCCCGCCGCCGGCACACGCTCGGGGACTGCCTGCGCCAACGCGCCGTTGATCACGTCGACCACGCGCTGGCAAGCACCGATGCGACCGTCGACGGCGGCCGGATGCGTGCAGTTGAGCAGCGTGCCTTTTTCGGCGGTCACGGTGATCGGGCGCGCAAGGCCGGCGTTCGGCAAGATCGTCGGATCGACAACCGATTTCACCGCGTAATACACGGTGGCGAGCAAGCCCGTGTAGGTCACGTTCATGCCGGCACGCACCTGCGCGGGCGATTCGAAATGCAGACGCATCGCTTCGCCGGCCACCTCGATTTCGACGCCAAGCGTCATCTGTCCATCGAACTGCAAGCCGTCGTACAGATCGGCGAAGCGATAATGCCCGTCCGGAATTCGCGCGATACCCGCGCGCATCTTGCGCTCGGCATAGTCCTGAAGCGCGTCGCCGGTGGCCAGCACCTGCTCGACACCGTATTTCCGGTAGAGCGCTTCCATCCGCTCCACGCAAAGCCTGTTGGCCGAGCGCTGCGCGCGCAGATCGGAAATACGCTCGTGCGGCACCTGGCAGTTCAGCAGGATCAGTTCCTGCACGTCCTTTTGCAGCACACCCTCGCGATAAAGGCGAATCGGCGGTATGCGCAGCCCTTCCTGATAAATATGCGCGTGGCCACGGTCAGCAAAATCGGCATGGTGCGCCGTATTGACCGCCCAACCCACGATCCTGGCGTCGAAGAAAATCGGCTCCGCGAGCACGATATCCGGCAGGTGAGTCGCTCCGCCCTCATATGCGTCGTTCGCGATGAAAACGTCGCCGGGATGAATGTCTTCGAGCGCATTGCGCTTCAGGATGTGGGGGATCACGCCGATGAAGCTGCCGAGGTGCATCGGAATATGTTCGGCCTGACACAACGCCTGACCGTGCCGGTCGAAGATAGCCGTCGAGCAGTCGCGCCGTTCCTTGATGTTGGTCGAGTAGCTCGCGCGCACGAGTGCCTCACCCATTTCCTCGACGATCGACGTCAGCGAACTGCCGATCACTTCAACGGTGATTGGATCGATAGTGGCCTGCATCACACGAACTCCAGAATGAGATTGAGGTAAGGATCCACGCTGGCCCTCATGCCGGGCAAAACGACCGTGGTGGTATCCATCTGCTCGACGATGGCCGGGCCCTCGAACACATTGCCGGCGCGCAGCAGCGAGCGCTCGTAGACCGGCGTGTCGACGAAACCGCCCGCCTCGGCGAGCCACACACTGCGCGCACCGGTCATCGCGCGCGAGGCGTCGATACCCGCGTCGGCCTGTGGCTGGAATTCGTTCTTGGGAACACGGCCCAATGCCTCGACCCGCATCGCGACGATCTGTACACCCTCGCCGTCGGCGATGAAGCCGTAGCGTTGCCGGTGCGTCTCTTCGAAGGCGCGCTTCATTACGTCGAGCGTCGCTTCAGACATGTCGCCTGCCGGCACGTCGACGGACAGTTCGTAGTTCTGGCCGACATAGCGCAGATCGATCGTGCGCGTGTACTCGCGGGCCGACGCGTCGATCTGCTCCCCGTCGCACCATTGCCGCGCCTTCGCCTGCAATTCACCATAGCCGTCGCGCAGCGCGCCGAGCGAGCTGGCGGCGAGCGGCAACAACCGCGTGAGCGCGAAGTCCGAGCGCAGGTCGGTCAGCAGCAGCCCGAGCGCGCAAAGCGTGCCCGGCGTGAGCGGCACGATGACATGCGACATGTCCAGCTCTTTCGCGAGACGCGCGGCGTGCAACGGCCCCGCGCCGCCAAACGCCATCAGCGCATAGTCGCGCGGATCGTGCCCGCGCTGCACGCTGATCACGCGAATCGCCTTCGCCATGTTCGCGGTGAGCACCGAGATGATCCCTTGCGCGGTCTGCATCGTATCCATGCCGAGACGCTGCGCGATCTCGCCGATCGCCTCGACAGCCAGTTCACGATGCACCTTCATGCGCCCGCCGAGAATCTCCTTCGGATTGAGCGTTTGCAGCACGATATTGGCGTCGGTGACCGTCGGCTCGGTATTGCCGCGCCCATAGCAGACCGGCCCCGGATCGGCACCGGCGCTGCGCGGCCCGACTTTCAGCAGGCCGCCGCTGTCGATGCCTGCAATCGAACCGCCGCCCGCGCCCACCGTGTGAATGTCGAACATCGGTGCCTTGATCGGGTAGCCGTGCACTTCGGTGGAACTTGTGAACTTGCAGATGCCGTTCTGCATCAGCGCGACGTCGCTGCTCGTGCCGCCCACGTCGAACGTGATGATGTTCGCAAAGCCGGCCTGCTTCGCGATGGCCTGCGCCGCGACCACTCCCGTACTCGGACCGGAGAGCAGCGTGCGCACCGGCAGATTTGCGGCGGCATCGAAGCTGATCACGCCACCGTTCGACTGCGTGAGACACGGCGCGACGCGCAGTCCGATTTCGACGAGACGATGCTTGAGTCTTTCCACATAACGGTGCATGACCGGTCCGAGGAAGCAGTTGACGACCGTCGTGGACAGACGTTCGAATTCACGGAATTCCGGTGCCACCGCGCTCGATGCGCTGATGAACACGCCCGGCAGCGACTCGCTGAGCAGCGCGCGGGTGCGCTCTTCGTGTTCGGCGTTCAGGAAGCTGTACAGATAGCAGATCGCCACAGCACCCACGCCCGCCTCCCTCAGTTTCGCCGCGGCCGCACGCACATCGTCTTCCGACAGCTCGATGTCGACGCGGCCCGCGCTGTCGAGACGTTCGCGCACCTCGAGACGTAGATCACGCGACACCAGCACGTCCGGCTTTTCCGCGTTCATGTCGTACAGACTCGGGCGCTTCTGACGGCCGATCTCGAGCAGATCGCGGAAACCGTCAGTCACGACGAGGCCGGTCTTCACGCCCCGCAGCTCGATCAGCGCATTGGTCGCGACCGTCGTGCCGTGCCCGAGGAAAGACACCGAACCGGCGTCCGCGCCCACCCGTTCGAGCCCCTGCTGAACGGCGTCGATGATGCCGCGCGAAGGATCGTCGGGAGTGGACTGCACCTTCCAGATTTCCAGCTGTCCGGTTTCGTTATTGAAGAGGCAGATATCGGTGAATGTGCCGCCCGAGTCGACACCTATACGCCAGCTCATGGTCAGTCCCTGCTCATAAGTTAAATGTCTGTCGACTGGATCGACACGTGTCCCGCTTGATCTGCCGGGCGGGTTTGATGCGTGACGGCGCGCGGTCAAACCTCGCCTTCGCGAATGATTTCCTTGCCGCGCGTTTCGGGCAACGTCCACAGCGCTGCTGTCGACAGCAGCGCGAGGCAGATGCCCACAACCATCATCGACCAGCCCAGGCCGTAGCGGCTTGCCATGAAGCCGATCAACATCGGGCCGAACGCGGCGATGCCGCGGCCCACGTTATAGGTAAAACCCACGCCTGCACCGCGAATGACCGTCGGGAACTGTTCCGCGAGAATGGCGCCCAGGCCGCCCGCGACCGACGAAATGCTCATCCCCACGAGGAACACCAGCACATAGCCGAGGCCAGGCGACTGGACCGGCGTGTAGAGAAACGCGAAGACGCTGCAGATTGCAAAGATGAACGCACCGGTCTGCGTCGGACGCCGTCCGAAGCAATCGTGAAACCAGCCGCTCGATACGTAGCCGATGAAACCGCCGACGATCTGCACCAGCATGAACGTGGTCGTACCCGCGACATGCAAGCCGCGTTCGGTGGCGAGGTAGAGCGGCAGGAACGTCACGATCGCGTAGTAGTTGCCGTGCGCGCCGACAAGGAACACGGTGGCCGACAGCGTCGTGCGGCGCAGGTCGCGATGGAACAGCCGGGCGATGCTCGCGAAAGGACTGGCCGGCTTGTGCGCGCCGGCAGAACTGATGCGATCGCTGATGCCGCGTCGAACGAAGAAGATCGCGATGGCCGGCAGCAACCCAAGCACAAACAGCCAACGCCATGCATCGCCGGCGGGCACCATCGAAAATACGACGAAGTAAGCGATCGTCGATGCAGCCCAGCCAATCGAGTAGGCGCTCTGCATGAACGCCATCACGCGACCGCGG
The DNA here is from genome assembly GCF_014171495.1 of Paraburkholderia tropica. Classification (NCBI taxonomy): domain Bacteria; kingdom Pseudomonadati; phylum Pseudomonadota; class Betaproteobacteria; order Burkholderiales; family Burkholderiaceae; genus Paraburkholderia; species Paraburkholderia tropica. Next base: position 29,210 of record NZ_CP049136.1, on the reverse strand, counting down.
CTCTCGGCTTTGGCGTATTCAGACAGCAGCGCGACGCCGACCGGCCACTCCGCGCCGAAGCACAGCCCTTCCAGCGTGCGCCAGATCACCAGTTGCGTTGCGTTCTGCGCTGTCGCGGTCAGCGCGGTCGTCACGCTAAAACCGACCACCACCCAGACGAGCACCCGCGCGCGGCCGTAACGATCCGCCAGCGCGCCGCCGAACATGCCGCCGAGCGCCGACGCGACCAGACTGGCCGTCGAGATCGTGCCGCCGATACCGATCGAAAGATTCAGCGACGTGAGAATCGCGCCGAGTGCGAGCGCGAACATCGTGTGATCGAAACCGTCGAGACCCCAGCCCATCGCGGAAGCGATGACGACTTTGCGGTAGCGCGCCTTATCCACTGAAGCGGCTCCCTCGACGGCTACGGATTCGCGCTCGGGCGCTGCGTTGTCAAGCGAAAGCGACTGCTTCATCAAGAGCTCCTGTCGATTACGGCTATGCACCACCTTGCCGGTATCCGATCAGCGCGATATCGCGCGCCGCGTACGCCCGGCATCACGCATAGTGATCGCTGTTTCAGTCCCCGGCATCCGGTTCCGGACAACCTGGGATCCTGTTCACAGCGCGTGACGGGCCCGTCTCACTCGCTGGTCTGGTGAAAGCATCATGAAAAATCAAAAACGCCACGTCAAGAAAAATCTCACATCATGGTTCTTATTTGTGATAAGTTCTATATTATGGAACTTGAGGACGTTCGCTGATGACCCAAACTAATGGAAAACCCGGGGCTCAACTGATCGATCGGGTGGTCTTGATCCTCGATCTGGTCGCGAATGCCCGTGACGAAGGCATCACACTGAAGGACTTCTGCGATCTCACAGAGCTGAACAAGGCCACGTGTCACCGCATCCTGTCGACGCTCGTCGGACACAACCTGCTCGCGAAAGTCGACAAAGGGCGCCGCTATCGGCTCGGCACAAAGATGCTGGTGTACGGCGCGAAGGCGGCCAAGGGACCGGGGCTTCGCAGCCAGTGTCAACCGGCAATGCAGCGGCTTGCGCAGTTGACCGGCGAGACCGTCGTGTTGATGGCGCGCGACCAGGACGACTCGGTATGTATCGACCGCCTCGACGGCGAGTGCCTTGTGCAGACGTTGACCGGCGCGATCGGCGGCTACGTGCCGTTGGGCGTCGGGCCGGGCAGTCTGGCGATGCTGTCGTTTCTCGCGGACGACGAACGCGATGCAATCGTGGCGCGCAACCTGCCGCGCATCGGCACTTACGCCGGCATGACGGAAAAGCGTGTGCGAGAACTGATCGACGAAACGTCGACTCAGGGTTTCGCGCTCGATCGCGGCGAATTGCTGGTCGGCGTGGCGGGCGTGTCGGTGCCGATTTTCGCGGTGGAATCGGGGCCCGTGGCCTCGCTCGGCCTCACCTTCCTGTCGGCCCGGCTCACGCCGGAGTTGCTCGACAAATACGTGAATCTTCTCAAGGAAGAAGTCGGGCGCATCGCGCCCAATCTGAATCCGCTCGACCGGCGTTTAACGGCTCCGGGACGCGCGTAGCTTGACTAATCCAGCCCCACCAGCCGCGGCGCGCATGCGCACCGCGGCCGACGGTGCTTCTCCAATCTCAGAACAGAAATGAGGTGAGTTCGTATGGGTCCAGTGGTTGACGCGGTCGCGTCGTCGACGATGTTTCCCAGTGAAGCGGGCGTGGTGGTCGTGGGTGGCGGAATCGTGGGCGTGGCGACCGCGCTGTCGCTCGCGAGGCGCGGTGTGAACGCGGTCGTGCTCGAAAAAGGCATCATCGCGGGCGAGCAGTCCAGCCGTAACTGGGGCTGGTGCCGGCAAACCGGCCGCGATTTGCGCGAGCTGCCGCTGATTGTCGAAAGCATGCGCATGTGGGAAACCATGAACGTTGATACAGGCCGGGAAACCGGCTTTCGTCGCCACGGAATCCTGTACGCGTCGAAGTCGCAGGACAAGTTCGAGCGTCATCAGACGTGGGCCGAGGAAGCGCGCGCGCGCGGCATCGACACCCGGCTGTTGAGTCGCGACGAATTGCGCCGGCAGTTGCCGGTGCTGCCGGATTCGTGCGTCGGCGGCCTCTACACCGCCAGCGACGGTCGCGCGGAGCCACAGAAAGCGGCCTCCGCGATGGCGCAGGCAGCGATGGACCTCGGCGTCAATTTGCAGCAGCAATGCGCTGTGCGCGCAATCGAAACCGCCAACGGCGCCGTCACGCATGTGGTCACGGAGCAAGGGCGCATTCGCACCGATGCGGTCGTGGTGGCCGGGGGCGCCTGGTCGAGGCTGCTGCTAAAAGGCCTCGATACGCCGCTACCGCAGTTGAAAGTGCTGTCGAACGTGGTCCGGACGCGCCCGTTGTCGCTGCCGATCGAGCCATGCGTGAGCCTCGGCAGCGTAGCGTTTCGTCAGCGCCTGGACGGCGGCTGGACCGTCGCCACGTCGGCCGCCAATATCGCCGACGTGACGCCCGATTCGATCCGCTTCTTTCCGAAATTTCTACCCGCTTATCTGGTCGAGCGCGACTCGCTGAAAATGCGTTTCGGCCAACGTTTCATCGACGAAGCACTGCGCTGGCGCCCGGGCACATCGGATCGCCCTTCTATCTATGAAGCGATTCGCGTGCTCGATCCGCAGCCGCATCGACCGACGATCACTCGCATGCTGGACAACCTGAAGCGCGAAATTCCCGCGTTCGGAAAAGTCGAGGTGTCGCAAAGCTGGGCAGGTCTGATCGATACGATGCCCGACGCGATTCCGGTGATTTCGAAGGTCGACTCGCTGCGCGGCGTGGTCGTGGCGACGGGATTTTCCGGCCACGGTTTCGGCATCGCGCCTGCGGCGGGCGCGCTAGCGGCCGACCTGGTTTGCGGCGATACGCCGATCGTCGATCCATCGCCATTCCGGCTGTCGAGGTTTTCGGGAGCCGAGAAGGTGCGAGCACAGCACTGGTTGTAGCCAGGCAAGGGATTCGGGGACTGCCATTGTTCAACGAGCAGGCTGACGGCGCGGTGTCGATGCAGTGATATCGAAGCCGCGTGCGTACGATCCCGATCTGTATCTATCAAACATTATACCGATAATGTCTAACATTATTGGATGAAGAGTTAGATACTTAACGTTATACGTAATAATATTTATCCATCGGCATTGCCGAGCGAGGTCACGATGCCATCAGGGGCCGCTCGCGCGTTCCGACCACATAGCGCAATGTTCTCAGACGAATCTGAGATAACGCCTCCTATCGGTTTCGAAGATCGGCGCGCAGCTTGCGCGTTCCAGGAGACGGCGGCGATGAAGACCCGCAGAAAACGAAGATCCGCGCCATGCGGGGGTGCACGGAGCGAGTCCGTGCACCCCCGCATGCACGCAATACGGTGCGCAGCGCTGATCTCGGCTGGCGTCGTCATGGCCAGCCCATCGCAGGCCACCAAGATGGCGCTCGGCCGCCCGGTCGCCGGCACCAGCGTGCTGACGGGCATTGGCGAATACCGCCGGATGGGAGGATTCGGGGCATGGTCTTGGGTGGGTCTGGTCGCGGGCACCGTCCAGCAGCTCTGCGGACGACACCGGCCCGATTGCCGATCAGCTGAACGGCTTTCGCGGCCATGATTCTGCACTCGGTCCGATCATCACCTATGGCACGAAGATCGGCGGCAAGGTGCCGTTTTCCGCGAGCCTGCGCTGGATGCCGACCATCGCCAGCAAGAGTCGCCTGAACAGCACCGCGTCGGTGATGGCCACGGCCACGCTCGCGTTCTGACGCGAGTGGCGCGCTGCCCGGTCGGAAAGGGTTATTTACCGCTGCCGCCGCGCACCATCGCGTTGATGATCTCGGTGCCTGGATCTCGGGCGGCCGATGCTGCCGGATGTGCACTCAGGTGACGGTCTTTCGTCCCGGGCGAACACCCTCGAAATATTCTGGCACGTGGGCCCGTACGCAGCTCCGAATCGAGTCCGTCGATCAGCACATCGCCGCGACGCAGCAAGGTGTCCAGTGCCTTCTCGATAACCGTGCGGCTAGCACCAAGCCTGAGCCTCAACGCGGCGATCGTCCAGCCGGAACCATCAGACATTAAACGCTTGATCAGTTGTGCAACGGTTGCCTCGTCCTTTCGCTCTAGCACGGTGTCTCCCCGCTAATTATGTCCCGGTTCAATGCAGTTGCGAATCAAACATAGCACGGATTCCGCAGGACACAAGTCTTGCCGGAATAGCGACCAACGCCAGATGATATGCCCGCCGCCGGCGCTCCCTGGGCGTATCCATGCAGAACAGAGACATCAGATAGACCCCCACCCGGCCGCGGTCCCGGTTAAGGGACGGCGTTGGCGTGGCACCTTCAGACGAATCCTGCCTGCCCTGAAATTCATCTTCGAGCGTTCACGCGTATCCGTGCGAGCGGACCTAAAGGGAGCGCATGGCAACCGTACTGAACCGAGCCGGGAATCGTGGAGGCTATTGGGTTTAAGTTAAAGCAGGCGCATCCGCAGTATTTCTGAGTTGCCTGTAGTAGTTTGCCTCAGCTTCAGCGGGCGGGATATAGCCGAGCGGTTCCATCAGTCGATGATGATTGAACCAGGCCACCCATTGCAGCGTTGCCAGTTCGACGGATTCCTTCGTTTTCCACGGGGCGCGCCGATGAATCAGTTCCGTCTTGTACAGGCCGTTAATCGTTTCAGCCAGCGCGTTGTCATAGCTATCGCCACGGCTGCCGACCGAAGGCTCGATGCCCGCTTCGGCCAGACGTTCGCTGTAGCGAATGCTGACGTATTGGGACCCCCTGTCGGAATGGTGTATCAATGTCCCGTTCTCGCCTGGTTGCCGCGCATACAGCGCCTGTTCAAGTGCGTCCAGAACGAAGTCCGTGGTCATCGACGAACTGACTCGCCAGCCAACGATACGGCGAGCAAACACGTCGATCACGAACGCCACGTAAAGCCAGCCTTGCCATGTCGAAACGTACGTGAAGTCCGAAACCCAGAGCTGATTCGGCCGCTGCGCCTTGAATTGCCGGTTGACTCGGTCCAGCGGACGCGGTGCGCTTTTGTCGGCAATCGTGGTGCGAATGCGCTTGCCGCGAACCGCACCACGCAGACCTTGCAGCTTCATCAACCGACCGACCGTGCAGCGCGCGACCACAATGCCCTCGCGATTCATCTGCTTCCAGACCTTCGGCACACCATAGACCTGCATGTTGGCCTGCCAGACACGCCTGATCTCGGGTTGCAGAATCTCATCTCGTTTCGCGCGGGCGCAGCGTCTGGACGGATCGCGAAGCTGTGCCGCATGGCGTCGGTAGCCCGACGGGGCAATCCGCAAGACCTTGCCGATCGGCTCGACCCCAAAGGTGTCGCGATACTGATCGACGAAGGCCTTCAGGACTTGAAACGGCGGTCGAGCTCCGCCTGGGCGAAAAACGCGCTCGCGACCTTGAGAATCTCGTTGGCACGACGCAATTCCTTGACCTCGCGCTCCAGGGCCTTCAGCCGTTCGCGTTCGTCGGTGCTCACGCCATCACGCTCACCCTGGTCAACCTGGTCACGCTTGACCCATTCGTGCAGCGTCTGCGGCGTACAGCCGATCATCGGTGCAATCGATTCGACCGCCGCCCACATCGACGGATGTTCCCTACGTTGCTCGCGCACCAGACGCACTGCGCGCTCGCGGACTTCCGGGGAAAACTTGGTTGCCTTCTTGTTCATGGCTCCATTCTCTCAAGAGTTGGAGCCTCCACCAAACCCGGCTCGGTTCACTTGCCGATTCGTCGCCCGAGTGCATCGTAATGGTAGGTCGTGCGGTACCCACCTTCACTCCCCTGTCCTGATGCTTGGACCATCCGGCCTTCGTCGTCGTAGACGAAGTCCTGCGCCTGGCCATCACGCACCTGACGCGTCAGGTGCCCGAAACCATCGTAGATATAGGCAGTTTCCCGGAAGCGGCTGAGCAGGTTATCCAGCATCGCGCTGGCACCGTTGTCGCGCGTCGCGTCGATCAGGTTGTCTGCGGCGTCGTACAGATAACTCTCGTTCAGCCCCTGTGCCCGTCATCCGTCCCATCGAATCGTACGCGTACTGTACGGCGTGCCGTGACTGTCTGCCGCCCTGCAGCGCAACCTCATACAGGTTGCCGGTGCGATCGTACTGATAGGTCGCGCCAAGCGCTGCGTTGCCACTCGTCCCTGTGCGGGCCGAGAGCTCGCTCAGTCGCGAGGCCGTACGTCCACGATAGTCGTATGTGGTCTGACAAACGCGCGGTCCTTGTGTGCGCTGCACTTCGCGGTGAGCGGCGTCGCGCTCAAAATCGCTGAGTGTTTCGCCATCGAAGTTGATCTGATGGGTGTGTCCAGATCCGTAATAGAGCGTGGCCAGACGCTGACCATAGGGAAACAGACACTCCGTTACATTTCCGAGCTCGTCGTACAGTGACGCGGAACGACGCCCGTCCACGAGATAGCTAGGCACAGACGGACAATCGATGCGAAGCGACACGCCCTGAATAAAGTTCGTGCAGCGCACCGGCTTTCCGTCGCGGCTCAGCGTGCCCATCAATGAGTACATCCGTACGGCACGCGGATGCGGAGCGAGCCTTTGGCTCAAGCTGAGGTGATTGCCCTTCGCGATTTTTACGGTCAAGCCACCGGCACCGTCATCGCAAATGGGAACCTCGATCTTCTCCGTACGTTCCATGGACGCCTTTCTGACAATTGATTAGCATGCCGAAATGCATTAAGTAGATCACCGGAGATCGATGCCAGGAATCAGAAAATTCTGATCCGCGCAGACAAAGACATTGTGCCGCGATTCATCACGGGCAATGTCATGAGATTTGTATGGCGGGCTTTCGCTGAAAATATTGCGAGCTGGATTTTCGGAACAACAGATAGAGAACTACGCAGGAGATGAGGAACGAGGGGATGAGCAACTGATACAGGGACGGTGGATAGTCCATGACCGCCACCGCAATTTCAAAGACGAATGCCACGACGTAAAGCGATCTCGCCCATCGGAGCGCGCGCAAAATACCGATGCCGACGGTAATCTTCATTATCCCGGACAACGCCGCTGCCGTGCCCTGCGCCCAGATGGGAAGGTGAAACACTTCAATCAGCGATGGCTCCGACTGGGTGGCAAATTCCATAGCGTAGTATGCGGATGCCACCATACAGAGCCCATTAAACAGAATCATCAGCCACGACACGATACGCAGTTTTAACGGCACCGTAAAATTATACAATCCAGTGATAAATACGCTAAACGTCACCTGCTTTTACGGAGGACGGCAATCGAATATCCTTAAAAATAAAAGATTTCGAATCATCCCAATTTACACCATTATCAAAAAATCTCGACAATCTGTTTTCAATCTTCTTTGGATCTCCAATCATTTCAGCCAATTCATAATGATATATTAGACCCAGATCTTTTTCCGAAGAGAGTTGCTCCTTTATGATCTTTTTACCCTCAACGGAATAGTCCTCGCTCAATTCGACCAAATCCGCACCTATGCTTCCTGGACCATCAATCCTCAAACTCAGCATACGTTTATCGATAGGTCGCTGATTATGGTGAACCTTACTCGCATCAATCTTTTCTATCATAATTGGCCTTAATTTATTTTCCGCAACAAAAACGGAAAACAAAGTGGTGACAGAATTTAAATCGATACCCCCAAATCCCGCTCTCATTCTTTATGTCAAAAAATTGCATCAGATGATTTCGCCGCATCTGTGCAAGAGTAAACAAGTTCTGTCTAATTTTTACATTAAATACCGCGCCTTCTTCCCACATTATTTTCTTTAGCATCCTGAACCCCCATTGCCTGTTGTCGATCCCTTTGATTTGGCCGCCAAATGCTCATCGGCCGCAGCCAAATAGGCGTCTCGATTTCCATTTCTCATTCCAATGGGATTCTGCTTGTTCGAAGTACTGTCTAAACCCCCATAACTTTCGAACGCACGCTGCTCCAGTCCGCGTGCCACACTCTTACCTGCCTGGCCTTCGCCTCCGTAGATTGCCTCTGGCGCAACATCAAAATGTCCTGTACTGGGGTAACGATACTTCAACACATCTTCCGCTGAATGACCCAACTCAGCGAGAACAGAGACCATGCTTTATGAACCAAGCCAAACAAAGCTTTCCTTGGCGAGGCCATGTTCTGCTCTGTAGCTACGATCCCATTCGAAATACCCGTCTGGTATCTCTGAACTCACACCTTTCTTCCAATATCCCTCACCATGAGCTATCAGCATGGCCCAGTGATATTCGATCTCGTGACTCAAGAGAAAAACACCCATGAAATCAGTCGGACATATATTTGTGATGGGTGAATTAAAAACAAGATTTGTCGCGTCTTGGTACGTTCTTCCAGCATATTTAACAATAACTGCCTTCACGACTTCCAGCCAAGTAGCGTAGTTAAAAATAACCTTATCAGATCCATCCTCGTCAAAGAATGAGATTCCATCCATGTAATCACTATCCACATCCACCCCCAACTTTGAACCTGTCAAAAACAGCCGCAGCCTTCTTTGTAAATATTGCGAACTGACTACCCCTTGCCAAGGGCCGAGCACCGCTACTCATCACCTGATGCACATTTCTAAGCATCGGCCCTTCGACTGCATCAAATGTGTGTGCAAGGGTACCTGCACGACCTTGCGTGACAAACTCCCCCCATTCCGAATTAGCAGAAGGGAAACTCTTGATATTCAGAGCCTCCAGCTCAGTGTTCGGAACGTTGAACTGAGTTACTGATGTGCCACGTCTTGCGGCCCATTCTGCGGCCTGATTTGCATCGGTGGTTACATAAAAACCGCCTTGTCCAGCCGGATTGAAATCCAAACCCATTCGTCCCATTGATGGGTCGATTGGCCCTTCTATATTTCCTGCGTGGAAAAACGTAGTTACATCCGTATCAGGAGACAGTCCCCACGGATCGATCCAGCTTATCGGGTTGGGCGCATATTGATAGAGGTTTAGACCACCTCCCAGTCCAATTGGATCCTCGCAGACAAACCGGCCACTGGCGGGATCATAGTACCGGAACGTGTTGTAGTGTAGTCCCGTTTCCTCGTCGGCATATTGACCGGCGTATCGCAGCGGCTCATCGAACGCCTTGTCGCTATTCCATTCTGAGCCCTTGTACGCTCCGAAGCCTGTGAATCTCGGCTCCCACACCACATCGCCCTGATCATCAGTGACGCTGTAGACCTGACCATTGTCATGCGCGTGGTGGTGCCAGATGGTCTTCTGGGTCCCGGCCCGCATTCCATCTTCCGCAGTGACCAGGGGTTGATCCACGCGCGCCATTGTAGACCTGACCATTGTCATGCGCGTGGTGATGCCAGATGGTCTTCTGGGTCCCGGCGCGCAATCCTTCTTCCGCAGTGACCAGGGGTTGATCCACGCGCGCCATTGGCCGATACGGCGAATCTGGCGAGTAGACGTAAGTGCGCACTGTCTCGCCACGCAGCACCTGCGCCATGCGCATGCCTTCCCAGACAAACCGTGTTTCTTCGGTTACCGGACTGCCGTCGTTGCCGGTCCGATGCGTCACCTTGCCGATTCGTCGCCCGAGTGCATCGTAATGGTAGGTCGTGCGGTACCCACCTTCACTCCCCTGTCCTGATGCCTGGACCATCCGGCCTTCGTCGTCGTAGACGAAGTCCTGCGCCTGGCCATCACGCGCCTGACGCGTCAGTTGCCCGAAACCATCGTAGATGTAGGCGGTTTCCCGGAAGCGGCTGAGCAGGTTATCCAGCATCGCGCTGGCACCGTTGTCGCGCGTCGCGTCGATCAGGTTGTCCGCGGCGTCGTACAGATAACTCTCGTTCAGCCCCTGTGCTTCGTCGTAGCTACGGTCGCGCACGCGGATGAGTTGCCCGTTGTCGTCGTAACCGTAGCGCGCCAGCATGCGGCGCTTGCCGTCGACACGATCAACCTGGGCCAGACGACCGTTCTGATGCTTGAGCTCAAGCACAACCTCGGCGTCGTTGGACACTTCAATGAGCGTGCCCTCATGGTTACGGCGGAACGCGATGAAGTGTCCGAACTTGTCCTCGATGCGCTCCAGCACGTGCCGTCCGTTGATCGGTTCCGGACTGAAGGCGTAGTAGATTTCATCCAGACCATTCAGGACGTAGCGGCCGTCGAACGCGTGAGAAAGGTAGAGTTGCTCGAACGGGTTGTACTGGTATTCGCCAACGGGAAGGTCGTCGAAGCCAACTTCCCTTCCCTGAAAACTCACATACTCCAGGCCGCGCTCACTACGCTTCAGATGGATGTCCCAGTTGTGCTGCAAGCCACGTCCGAGCATGCCGCCCGTATCGATTGCGTTGGAGTAGGAGCGCGAGCCGCCGAGTGGGAGCATTCCGGGGACACTGAAATCCACCTCGTTCATCAACAGCTTCTGTCCGGTCGGCACATGAACCGGATTGCCAAAAAGCCCGCCTATTGCTTCAGAAACTTTTCCGCCAACGTAGATCCCCGCTACCTGGCCGGCGATGTATTTCAGCGCGCACGGCCCGGTCGCCTTCATGCCGTTCTGCAGTGCGCCTCTAAGTCCACCGGCAATGCCTGCGACCATGAACAGAGCATCCTTAAACTTCACAGCCCATTCAGGAATCTCACTGGCGACCGCAATTTCGCAGGCCTTTTCGCTACCGAATAACACGTTCCCAGAGCCCCCCGCGACCGTCGCGCCACACTGAATATCGTCACCCTTGCGCAGCGCGACATGCTGGTTGACAAAGACCGTACTGGAGCCGCATGCCGCGAGTTCGAGCGGGGTGTCGCGATCGCAAGCAGCTGAGGCGAGCTGCGCCGGTACGGCCGCGCGTCCGTTAACAAAGACGTTCGCCGAACCGACGGTAATCTTGCCGGTGACACTCGTGAACATGCTGCCGATTTGCGTGGATATGTTCACTATCTGCTCGGCGGCCATACTCGCGAGGAAACCCGCGACGAAGCCAACCACGAACGGACACGCAAATGTCAGTGCCGCGACCGCGAAAATCAGCGCCGCTCCGAGGATGGCGCCGACGAGAAATCCCGCCAGGGCATTCGTATGCTGTATCTCGTCTCCAACGCGTGCCGCTTCAAACATCGTCGTTCCTCTGGATGCAAATCCTTAGTGCGCGGCGCCAGTGGCGGCGCCGTCCCGGCGCGGCCAGTGCCGCCGAATGAGTGGTGCAGAATGCGTCGCTCAGGCCGGCGCGAACGATTCAGTCCATTGCCGCCATGCTGCGAGCTGCCCCGTCGTGAAGGGAACGGTATTGGTCGCCGTGAAGACCAGCACCCTGCCGTTTGCGACCAGCACCGCGCACTGCCGCTGGTAGACTGACTTGCCGTTACTCTGGTAACGGGTCTCGATTTCCACGGCTTGCGTGCGCCCGCCCGTGAGAGTGACCGTCTCCTGGCTCGTCACAGCCAGCCCCTTGATCCGGCGCTTGAGCACGCGGATCTGGCGCGCCGCGTAGTCGTCCAGCGATTCACCTTCCTGGACCGTGTCGCGTGTGACCTGCAGGTTCGCGAGCGCGTCTGTCATCGGCTCCTGAACGAAAATATTGATCGAGCGGTCGGTGTAGCCGACGGGCAGCGCAATGCTGCCCTCTTCGAATGAGTAACGTGTTGTCATAATTGCCGTCTCGCTCAGCAGTTCAGGAGAACCTGCTCGCCCTGGATGCTTGTCTGATTTTTCGATTGACTCTGGATCACTTTGGAGAGCATGCCGATCGACTCCGGCGTCAGCACGATCACGGTCCCCTGGACCTCCAGTTTGAGCTGTGTCTTCGCCGAAATCGTGATCATGCCGGCCTCCGACTTGACGCTAATGTCGCCCTTGGTCGATGTCTGCGAAATGTCGCCCTTGATCGTTTCGGCATGCTCACCATCGACCGCCTCGGTCCGGTCGCCCTTGATGGTGGCGGTTTCATCGCCAACGACGGTCTTTGTTCGGTCAGCGCCCACGGTGTGCGTCTCGTTGTTCTTGATGGTCGTGTTCATGTCCTTCTCGGCCTGCATCATGAACTCTTCCGCACCCTTCTTGTCATCGAAGCGCATGCCGCTGAAATTGGATTTCCCCCCCTTCATCGAGCGGCTCATGATCCCGCTCTGTGTGGCACTGCCGGGCAGATCCCACGGCGGCATCGACGCCGCGTTAAAGAGCCGACCCACCACCATCGGCCGATCCGGGTCCCCGTTCTCAAAGTCGACCACGACTTCCTGGCCCACACGGGGAATGTTCACGCCGCCGAAGTTACTGCCAGCCCACGGATACGACACGCGCACCCAGCATGAGGAATTCTGGTTCTTCACGCCCGAACGATCCCAGTGAAAGGAAAGCTTGACGCGGCCATACTTGTCGGTCCAGATTTCCTTGCCCGGTGGGCCCGTCACGATCGCGGTCTGGGGTCCAGTCGTGCGAGGTTTCGGAAACCGCTCGCGAGACGGACGGAAGACTGTGGTCGCGGGTAGCACGCTGAAAGTCGAGGAGATCTCGTAACTGCTGCCGCCCGTCGACTCGCTTAGCTCCACAGCGGAGAGCGACGCGCTGACGACGAGATACTCCTGGTTCGCCGCCTCATGGGGGTAACCTGTCAGCGTGAAGGTCGTGCCGCAGACGATATCGCGCACATTGCCGCTGCCCGACGCCTGCTCGCCGCGTGCGCGCACCTCTTCCATGCGCAGCCTGGCGAACGTGTCGCCATCTGCCTGGCTGGTGTAGTCACCGGGCCATTCGTATCGCTCGAAGTCGTTGTGCGCAGTCTCCTGCGGCAGATCGTTCTGGGCGATCAGTTTCGCGTGCGGCTTCTTGAAGTCGAAGTCGTTGGTGGTCCAGCGTCCCGACTGGACGCTGCTGGCCATGTTGAAATTCGAGATGTATTCCTGATCGATCTTGTGGCCAGGCGGATAGTAAGGCAGCGTCTGATAGGCCACGCTGTCAACGGGCTTGTGTGCGCCGAGCTGATCGACAAGCACGAGGCGGTGGAATCCGTCGGAGTGTTCGATGAACCAGTAAATGCCGTGTTCGGCGGCCAGGCGTGAGAAGAAGTGATAGTCCGTCTCACCGTACTGAACCTGATAGTCCAGCATGGGATAGGTTTCGCTCAGGCGCAGGTCGTAGGAATACATGTAATTCCCGAAGACCTCCTCGATGATTGTCACGACCGACTTTCGCTGGAAGGTACGGTAATCCGAGCGGTGCTCCATGAGCCAGACCCACGGCTTCAGGCTGAGCTGATAGCGGCTTTGCCGGTTCGACTGTCCTGTGTAGCGCGCGGCGACCACCAGACCGCTGATCTCGCGCGTCCCCGCTCCAATGTTCGCGGCGCCGGCGAACCCGGGAAGTCCTGGCACGAACGTTCCCATGCCATCGAGCTGGATCGAAACCGTAAGCTCCTTGCCGATCATCGACTTGAGGTCGAGGTTGGCCGCTTCTGACTCCGGGATTTCGAGCGGCGTCTGACATTCGATCAGGTATTCGGAGATCTCCGACAGCGTCTCCACGCCGGTAATCATGCGCAGTTGCAGTGCGGGCTCGCCAAACATCGACACCGGTACTGCGGGTCCCGACATTGTTACCGTACGATTTTTCAACAAAGTTAGCATGACGAAATTATCCTTAAATACCTGTACCGAATTCGATGTGTGGCGCTATCCGTGTTTCGCTCCGCAATCCCTGTTACGTCATAGCGCCGATCTGAAAACTGGTGCCAGCACCGGCCTGCAATGCAGCAGACCGGCCATACGTGACAATGCCGGCCCGGGCGCTCGATAGCGCAGAAGAGAGCACGAAGTTTCCCGGTGACGCCAGAAGGCCCGAAATCAGCATTGCCTGGTTCAGCCCTAACAGCATCAGGGTGCCACCTGCGACTTCAAAAACTCCGGCACTTGCATCCAGCAGTAGCACGCCGCCACGAAAATCGCGGGCTGAGAGCTCATCCCCTTGAAAGCCCCTGGTCATGAATACGCTGCCCGTACTGGGGAAATCTCGGGTAGCGACTGACCCACCAATATCGCGCCCCGCAATCGTGGGCATGGATATCTCCGGCAGATGGAGCTTCGCCAACCTGATCTTAGGCAGCTTGAATCCGATACCCAGGCCGATTCCGAAAGTCCCGTAGGTGAATTCGTGCTCTTTCTGGTCCGGATCGTTCAGGACAATCGTTCCGCCCGATGCCGCCAGGACCTCCACGCTCAGGCTGCCCGTTGCGCTGGTGTTGAAGCTCCATTTGCTCTCTCGAAATCCAAGCATTCCGTCGCCCTCCTACGACCTCTTACGAGGCCAGGACGTGAGCGCTAGAAGCAGCGCTACCGCACCCATAGCACCCAGCGTGAGGGTGCTGGCCCAGAGCGCGCCAATCTTGTCGATGCACGCGCTTCTGGCCGCCCGCCCTGTGATGTAGCGCACGTGCACGTTTTGCCCCACCGCCATGTTGTAAATGTAGCCACCCTGTGGGTAGGAAACCTCTTCGCCTTCGCGCGTGACAAAAGTGATCTGTGGATGACTACCACCTGCATTAAGCTTCAGGACTCTGCCGGGCACGACCTGCGACTCTTCGATGAAATCACGCGTGGACCAGGCAGTGCCCAACGCCATCGTCAACATGACAGCCGCGAACAGGAGCGCGAATACGAACCGCGCAAACCGCGCCTTTTCCTTGTCACCAAACAGTGATCCGATGTCTTTCATTCGCTCTCCCACTGCGCGAGCAGCTCGGGCGGAATGGCGCTGACCAGCTGCGCGTAGCGTTTGCCCGCACAGAGTTCGGCCTGGCGCAGGAAGATCGGGATCGGACTGCTTGGTTCATGCTGCTCGAACCAGTGACGTGCTTCACGGATCTGCGAAAGCGTTGCTGCGCGATCCTGAGCGACGTTGTTGGCGCGCGGCGGCACCGCTAGCGAATTCTGCACGGGCACTCCCTCGACATCAGCACTGGCATCCGTCGGGTTTTCAGGTGCTGTCGCCTCAAATAGCGCTTCGGGGCCTGCGTCGTCCAGGCCACCACTATCGCCGCCGCCGTTGGTGGTCTCGATTGCCTCCTCCACTGGCGCGCTCGCCTTCTGCGTGCTGGCCCCTGTCACGCGTTGCAGCAGCCGTGTCAGCACAGCGAGATCCGGTGCGAAGTCGCCCTGGTTCTCACTGCTCCATGCCTCGATTGACGCAACGCTGTTCAGCGCCTGATCGAAACCCGTGAGTGCCATCGGCTTCTGTACACGTAGGTCCTCAAGCTGGCGCGCCACCGACTCAGGCGCCAGTGCATCATTCGGTCGCGGGTGCATGAAGGCGCGCTCGACATCCCGCACCTGAAGTCGCACGGCCGACGAGCGCGTCAACGCGATTTCGCGCATGTCGGCGATCAGGCCGCTCTGATCGGTGAGCGCCTGCAAGGCGTTCATGCGGATTTCGAGCGCCACGTCGCGTTCGTCATCCACCACCAACTGCGGGTGAATGGTCTCGGGGAACGCTGCAAGCCACGCTGTGAGCAGCTGCAGTCCTTCGGCAAGTCCCGTCGCCCCCGTCATGCGCGTGCGGCACCGCGTGAACAGCACGGCGAGCCGCATGTCCTTGCTACGCATCATGAGACGCCGGCAGTCGCGCTCCACGTCGCTCCAGTTAACCGGTTCGGGCGAGCCGACGAAGTCCCCGTACTGCGCGTCGCCCCTGGCAGCAACCTGAGCTTCGAGCACGACGAATTCCGGGTCGTACTCAAGGTCGGGGCCACATGGCGCGTCAACGCTGACGGGCGTGAGCCAATCGTGCGGCGGCGCTTCAATGCGGGCTGGTTTTTCCGCTGCCGCGCTCTTGTGCTTTCTGTTATGCCCCATCTTGTTCCTTCAACGGTGTTGTCTCGAAGTAGCTCGCGTCCTTGAGGCGGGTGGTGCCGTCGCTGCCCGTGTCCGCCACATTCGTTGTCACGAACTGATCTACATAGCGCTCGGGTTCAAACTTCATGCCGGTCACAGGCTGCTCATCGGGCGAGTTGCCGAGCCACGTCGACCAGCCCAGTTGCTGGGCCCCCGACATGATCGCCGGCGGCGCGCTGTGCGCACGAATGCGCAGTTCCAGCTCCCAGTCGAACTCGCAACCGACGAAAGTACGCACCCAGTCCACCAGTCTCGGCAGATCCCTTCCGCGTGGCGTGAAGCGCAGATACTCCTCAATGTCGAGCGGTCCGATGACGATTCGGAAGCGGTACTGCCGGTCGGGCACACGCTCACCGAGCATCGCGCTGCCCATCGTTGATGCGTCGCCCGGCCGCGCCATATAGCTGAGGTCATCCGGATCCACCTCGATCCAGTGAAACGCGTACTCATGGATAGCCACCGGCACACCGAAGTAGTGTTCGAGCGTCTGGCGAAGCCCATCCGGATTGCGCGCCTCCCGCACCAGATGCGGAGATGCCGCAAGCTGGGCGTGTGCGGGCAACACACGTTGCGACAGCTCGACCGGATCCTGTCCGTAGAGACTCGCGATGTAGAACGAAAATCGCTCGTTCTCCGGTCCCGGTCGGTCCAGCCCGGCGGTCGCCTGCGCACTCGCCCAGGCGCGATAAAAGAGGGTGAGGTAGCGGTGGTGGAACAGGTCCAGAAAGCGCACGAGCGTGGCGTCGCGCCGGCTCTCTTCGCGCTCACGCGCGACTTCGGTAAAGTGGATCGGCAACGCCCCGTTTGGCCCGAGCATGCCCAGGCTGAACAGACGCACCAGCAGGCGGCCTTCGCGCTCGCTGATGCAGGCGATCTCGCGCGGCGCGAACGTGAGACTCGGCTGCTGGCCCAGCCGGAATGGCTCGGCACGCGGGCGCTGCGCCAGACCGATTGGAGCCAGATCGGGGTTGGCGCCCAGGCGGCGCATCAGGGACAGAAAGCCGAACTGCCACGGTTCGGCCTGCATCTGTTCGAGCATCTCTGGCGACAGCCCCGTGTCGCGCAGCAAGGCGCCCTGTACAGCGCGATCGGTCATACGACGCCCCGCGTGCCCATGCGCACGGGCCAGCGCATGATGCGTCCGCGCTGCATGGATTGCAGCTCCGTCTGCGTGAACGAATTGATCGATACGTGGCGCGCCAGATAGTGCTCAAGAATCAGTCCGAAAAGGAACGGACTGCCGCCCGAAAATCCGCTCTCGTCAACCGTCAACTGGCATTCGGTACCGCGACCGAACACCAGCGGACCCGCGCCCGGCAGCTTTCTTGAGACCGGCCGGGTCTTCACGCCAAGCAGGCCCTCCACCTGGCGTTGATGGGTCGTGTCATCGCCACTGATGAAGAGTCGAAGCATGTCGCGCAGGCCCTGTCCTCCGGGACGATGCTCCGAGTCTTCGAGCGGCACGGAGTTGAAGTTCAGCTGCCGGATCAGGCGCCATGCCGTTTCACGCTCGGCAAAAGGTGCGCGCGGTGTGCTGGGCGACCGGATGAGGCCGATACCCGCGACCGGCGTGTTCTCCTGTGGCTCCAGATCGTCCAGACCATCGCGCGGCACCAGGTTTGGCAGGTCGCGATTGGTCAGCCAGGCGTCGATCGAGAGATAACGCATGCCTTCGTGGTACGGCGCCTCGAACTGGTCGACGAGCGAGACAAACACCTCGGTGCCGATGTAAGGCGTTCGCGTTCCGTAGCGCCGCGCCGAATCGGAGAGCAGCCGGCGCTCGCGACGCAGGCAGAAGTATCGACCGTGATTGCCTTCGTCGTTGTTCAGCGTCTGGTAGAGCGGCCGGAACTCAAGCTTGGCCGACTTCTCCCCCACCTGCGCATGCAATGCGTCGATGGTGAACACTTCATAGTCCAGCGGCGCAAGCCGCTTGGGCACCATGTGAAATTCCGTCGCTGCTTCCTTCAGCTCAACGCGTTCGATCTTGCGTGGAAAGAGATTGATGACGGGCGTGCAGAACAGGGCAAAGCGCGAGGCGTCGACCAGCCCGGCCAGGCGATCGCCCGACTGGCTGAGCAGCACGACGATTTCCGCTTCACGGCCACGAGCTTTGCGCAGTCCCTCCTGCAACCCGGTCAGCGTGAAAAAATAGAACCGGCTCGGGCACGCGAAATATTCGTGCAGGAGATTGTGGCCGTGAAACTTCGACCAGTTCAGCGGCAGAAGTCCCTCGTTGACGCCCAGCCCTTCGTGCACCACCGCGTTATGCGTGACAGCGGCAAACGGCCGGTCCTGATCGCCGAATGCGCCAGGTTCGCCTGTAATGGTCGCCACCCCGCCGGCGTGCAACAGCTCGAAGAGGTGTGAAGCCACCTGTTCGTCGCCGGACAAATAGAAGGGCAGTCGGTCCAGCCCCGCGAGCTCCGAAATCTTCTCCCCCTCGGTGACACGCAAACGCAGGCGCAGCGCGCTGCGCACCTGGGCGTGCGGCGGCACATAGCGGTCGAGCATCGGGATGTCAGGCGGGATGCCGGTCAGCCGCGCGCTGACAATCTCGAGCGGATAGAGCGTGACATCCTGACTGGTGCGAAATTCGCATGCCGTATTTTCGCCCGGTGGAATGCGGCTCATGAGCGTCGCGCCACGTTCGATCGTCAGTCCTTCGCCCAGATTGCCCTTTTTCGGATCCGGGAAATAGCGCGCCACCGCCATCGACGGTGTGGGCCTCACGTAGTTCGGGTACACCACTTCCAGCATGCGACCCGTGAACCTGGGAAACTCCGCGTCGATCTTGATCTGCATGCGTGCGGCCATGAAGCTGAAGCCCTCGATGAGCCGCTCGACATAGGGATCGGTCATCTCGCCAGCCTGCATGCCCAGGCGGCGCGCGATCTTCGGATGCGCCTGGGCGAATTCGTTCGCCATCTCGCGCATGTAGATCAGTTCTTTGTTGTAGTACTCGAGCAACCGCGGGTCCATGCTTCTTTTTCCTTTTTAGCGAGCGCGCGCGCCCGCGTGCAGACGGCTAGTCTCCAGATCCAGCGAGCTTTGGACCATGAACTCGAGCGGGTACGGATCCATGCGGATCATGCCGTGGATCTCGAAGGCGAGACTGTTGTACAGCGTCTTGCCCTGCGTGCCGGCAGCGGGAATCACCTTGATCGTGTCCGCGATCAGACGCGGCTCGAAATTGATGATCGCCGTCTTCACTGCGCTCTCGATGTCGGACCATTTGCGCGTGGCCATGAAGGCGCCCGCGAGTGGCGGAACACCGAAGTTAGCCGTCGACTTCGCGGCGTGCTTGTAGCGCTTTTCGTCGATCAGGTTGCCGAGATTTGTCGCATTGAGCAGAAACGCCAGATCCCGCTGGATGATTTCGCGAAGCTGCGCGCGCGTGACGGTGTATTCGGAGGGCGCCTCGGTAAGCCGGTCTGGCGCGTCGTCACGCAGCCGGTCCAGCAACGTCGGCATCAGATGATTGTCGGCGCGCCGCGGCGCTTGCGTGAGCGCTTCGCCGCCTGGTTTGTGCGGGCGGCGCATCAGTGCACTCCCGCGACGGTGCCCGACGCACCGAAGGTCGCATTCGCCAGCTCGAAAACGCTTGCGTCGCCCGCGCTCGTGATCCAGGTCTTGCGCCCTGAAGCACGCACCAACGTGCGACCGCTCTCTTCCCAGCTCGTGCAGCGCCCAAGCAGCAGGTCGAAAGTATCCGGGTCGGCCGGGTGGCCCGAGTCTGGATAACGCGCCGGCATGAAGCCGCGCATGGGCGTGCCATCCTTGAGCGTCACCACGCACGGCGCCCATATCAGATCGAGCAGACTCACTGGCGGCTTCACGTCCCACGCGCCGATGTCAGCCATCGAGATCCAGCGGTAACGCCCGGCCGTGATGATTTCGCACACCGGGCCGAGGCGCGAATCGCTGTCCGCAATCCATTCAAACGCGCAGTCGCTGCTGTGACCTGCGATGTGCGGTGCTGCTTCGATCGCCTTTTCGCGTGCGTCATCCGAAGCACTCCACGCCGCTTTTGCCGCAAGCGCGAGTGCCTCCAGCATCGAGCGCATCCACGGCGCGATGTCGTCGAACACGAACCCCGGCTGCGCGGCGCCGCCGATGACCCGCGCGCGATGGCGTTCCGCACGTATCAGATCCCGATAAACGTGAACCATGGGTACATCCGTGCCCTTGAGCTGCGCATAGACCTGTAGTTGCTGCACGGCGCGATCCCACGACTGCACAATACAGAGCCACTGAAAGAGCGCCCAGCGCAGATCCGCGTTAGTGGGAGACTTGCGGATCAGCACCTCGACGCGGGCAATCAGCTGGTCGGCGGTGACCTCGCCCAGTTCACTCAGGTGTGTGAGATCGGTTGTGTCTTGAAATTGGCTCATTCGGACGTCGTTCTGGTAACTTGAGCGTCTCGTCGGGCGTCTTCCGATACCGAGGAAAGTGCTGGTAACGGGCTGTCGATCGATAGCGTGTGGTGCTCTCGCTGGGCCAGCACAGGTGGTATCGATGCGCACCGATTCCCGACCTGACTCTGCAACTCGGGGGGCGCGAAAAGAAGGAGGACTTCCGGCACTCCATCAATCCTCAAGGGTTCCGGGGGGCCGCCCTTTTGCAGGGGACCAAAGGCCTCTTCGAGCAGATCGATATCACCCAGCAAACCCATCACGGCCTCCGGATTAATCCAGTCCTGGATCGTGGAGTTATGCGTCTGCCCGGACGCCCCGCTTTCATGGACAATCGATATCGACCGGTGGGTGGCCTGCGCGCGCGTCATCGGCATATGCCATTGCGAAGAAGACAACACCTGTGGCGACACCACGGCCTCGCAATACTGTTCGTACAGCGTGCCGAGCAACTCATCCTTCCCGAGCCGGCTCGCCACTTCCGCCCGCGTATTCGCATGCCCCGACTGGCCAAACATGTCAAATATCGTGGTGTGCTTCGCACGCCCGGATGGCTCGACACGTGATCGGATCGAAGCCCCTGCGCGATTCGATGTCGTTGTATGCACTTCTTGCCCGAGTCGGGCGAAAGATTCGTCGCGTCTGAGGGCAGTCTTGCTCCTGCGAAACAGGCTGGATAGTCGCATGAGTAGTGGATGTGTACGTGTAATGGACAGATAAGATCTCGACGGCATTGAATCGGTGTACAGCGTCCCCGAGAAACTCGATTAGGACATGGGCCACCAGTATCTGGCTATATATTTTCGACAAGGTTTTCGTGCTTTCCTAGCTGGCCGAATAATTATTAACAAGAAAATCACATATTTCCTACATGCCAGCCACGCAATTCTGACAAACGTCGGAATCTTTTCACCCCAAATTTAACATCATCGACTCTCACTCACCAATCACTACTATTCAGTTGTTTTTTATCGCTTGCTGGATATAGAAAATTAAGCGATGGATTCTTGAATATTGAGATTTGCGAATACTATCCACGCGGATCACTTCACATTGCTCCACAGCAAATCAAAATATCTTTACATCATTGACGACGCAGAGTTCGCGTGCCAATAATGAAAACGACTGAAGTCAGGAAGATGATAATTTAAATACGAATGCGGGATATTAAATTCCATCACTCCCGCATTCCGAATCATTTCTGGATCGATAAGAGCTTCACCGGCTCCTACGTATCGTAGTCCGATATCGGTGAAGCAAACGGGGACGACCTGACAGGGGCGCAGCTCGGTCAGGTCTTTTTTGCGAACAATTCATGACGATTTCCCGCCAGGCGTTATTCGGCAAGCTCGGGGCCACCCTCTTTCGCAGCATCGAATCCGCCACCTCGTTCGGCAAGCTGCGAGGCAATCCGTACGTGGAGCTCGTCCACTGGGTGCATCAGCTGCTGCAGCTGCCTGACAGCGACCTGCATCGCATCGTGCGCCACGCCGGCATCGAGCGCGATGCGCTTGAACGCGACATCGCACGCATGCTTGCCGTCCTGCCTGCCGGTGCCAGCACCATCGATCTGTCTACCCTGATCGAGGCCGCGGTCGAGCGCGCATGGGTGCTTGCCACGCTTGAGTTCAACGAGCAACGCATTCGCGGTGCCTGGCTATTTGCAGCACTTGCCGGCTCCCCCGAACTGCGCCGGCATCTCACCTCGATCTCCCCGCAATTCAACCGTCTGCCCGCGGACAATCCGGGGGAGACGTTTCGTACCTGGGTGATCGACTCGCCCGAGGCGGCCGACAGCGTAACGCTCGATCAGGCCTTTGGCAGCGCCGCACCCGGCGAAGCGTCACAGGCGATTTCCGCTTCAGGCAAGACAAATCCTCTTGAGCAATATTGCTCCGACCTCACGGCGCGCGCGCGTGCCGGTGAGATCGATCCCGTTACCGGTCGCGAAACAGAAAACCACACACTCATCGACATTCTGTTGCGGCGCAGGCAGAACAATCCCCTGTTGACCGGTGAAGCCGGCGTGGGCAAGACAGCCGTCGTCGAGGGACTTGCGCTTGCCATCGCAAACGGCAACGTGCCCCCTGCACTCAGTAGCGTGCGGCTCATGACGCTAGATGTTGGTGCCCTGCTCGCAGGCGCGAGCATGAAGGGCGAATTCGAGTCGCGCCTGAAAGGCGTCATTGAGGCGGCTATCAAGTCGCCCGCGCCCATCATTCTGTTTGTCGACGAATTCCACACGCTTGTGGGTGCAGGCGGTCAGGCTGGCACCGGCGACGCGGCGAACTTGCTCAAGCCCGCCCTTGCGCGCGGCGGGATTCGCATGATCGGGGCGACAACGTGGTCCGAGTACAAGCGCCATATCGAGAAAGACCCGGCACTCACGCGCCGCTTTCAGGTGCTTCAGGTGGCCGAGCCACAGGAGGCTGCAGCCATCGACATGGTGCGCTCGCTCGCAGGTGCGTTTGCCTCCCATCACGGCGTCGTCGTGCGCGATGAAGCCATCCGCGCAGCGGTCCTGTTCTCGCATCGCTACATTCCATCGCGCCAACTCCCCGACAAGGCAATCAGCCTGCTTGACACGGCTTGCGCGCGCGTGGCGCTCTCCCAGCACGCCGTACCGCGCGAGCTCGACCATGTGCGTCAGCGCCTGAGAGCCGCGCAGGTTGAAATGGATCTGCTCTCGCAGGAGGCACGCATCGGGCTCGACGCCGGGGCGGCCGTGGTGGCCATCCAGGCGCGAATTGACACGCTTGCGCTCGAGGAAGCGGCCATCGCCGCGAGATGGGACGCACAGCGCGCGGCGGCGCAGGCTCTGGTCGATGCCCGCGGCGCAGTGCTTGCCCACGGCGGCGCGATCGACGCTTCGGCCATTGCGTCGGGCGCCGGAACGATTCACGAGGTGCCGGCGCCTGAGGCTCCGCCCTCGCGCGAAACCCTCCAGGCGCTCAAAAGCACCCTGCGCGATCTGCAGGGTGAACTCCCGCTCGTGTTCCCCGAAGTGGACGAAGCAATTGTCGCGGAAATCGTCTCGGACTGGACGGGCATTCCGGTCGGCCGGATGGTGACCGATGAACTGGCCACCGTGCGCAATCTTCCGGACATGCTGCAGGCCCGCGTGATCGGTCAGACAGAGGCGCTGCGCCAGATTGCCGAGCGCGTGCAGACCGCGCGCGCCGGCCTGAGCGATCCGAAGAAGCCGCTGGGTGTCTTCCTCCTCGCCGGGCCGTCCGGCGTCGGCAAGACCGAGACCGCGCTTGCGGTGGCCGAAGCGCTCTACGGCGGCGAGCAGAACACCATCGTGATCAACATGAGCGAGTACCAGGAGGCCCACACCGTCTCCGGGCTCAAGGGCGCGCCGCCGGGTTACGTCGGCTATGGCGAAGGCGGCGTGCTCACCGAGGCGGTCCGCCGTCGACCGTATTCGGTAGTTCTGCTCGACGAGATCGAGAAGGCGCACCACGACGTGCACGAGATGTTCTTCCAGGTTTTCGACAAGGGGTACATGGAAGACGGCGACGGTCGCTACATCGATTTTCGCAATACGACGATCCTGCTTACCAGCAATGCGGCGTCGGAGCTCACCGCCAGTCTGTGTGCCGATGCCTCGCTCGCGCCCGATCAGGAACAGCTGCGCCACGCGCTGGCGCCTGAACTGCTCAAGACTTTTCCCGCGGCGTTTCTCGGACGCGTCACGGTCGTGCCCTATCGCCCGCTTGCCGACGACTCACTAGCGAGCATCGTACGGCTGCATCTTGAGCGCGTGGTACGGCGCATGGCCGACGTTCACGGTATCGCGCTCACCTATGACGACGCGGTCGTGGAATACGTCGTGGCGCACTGCCTCGTACAGGTGACGGGCGCGCGCGTACTGATCGGCTTTATCGAGCAGCACATCCTGCCGCGTCTTGCGTCGCTCTGGCTCGACGCCCTGTCTGCGAAGTGTACGCCTACGGGTGTGCATGTCGCGATCGCCGACGCGCAGGCAGCGCCCGCGGACGCATTTGCTTTTGGGCAGAGCCACACGAGTGATGCGTCAACCGATCACTCTCCCGCCGTTCCTGTCGTACCCGTCGGCCCGGCCGACTGAATAACCGTCGCTTTCCCAACACTCTCACGGAGTCATGCATGTCCGAGTCGAACAGCTCCCAGAAACTTATCGCGCGCAACCGCCCGCCGCGCGTGCAGATTGAATACGACGTCGAAATCTACGGATCCGAGAAAAAGGTCGAACTGCCGTTCGTGATGGGCGTGCTGGCCGACCTGTCGGGCAAACCGGTCGAGCCTCTGCCCGCGGTTGCCGATCGCACGTTCCTGGATATCGACATCGACAACTTCGACGAGCGCATGAAGGCCATCAAGCCGCGTGTCGCCTTCTCCGTGCCCAACACGCTCACGGGCGAAGGCCAACTGATGGTGGACATGACCTTCGAGAGCATCGAAGACTTTTCGCCCGCGGCCGTCGCCGGCAAGGTCGACTCGCTGCGCCAATTGCTCAACGCGCGCACGCAGCTCGCCAACCTGCAAACCTATATGGACGGCAAGTCCGGTGCCGAATCGCTCATCAACAAGGTGCTGGCCGACCCCGCACTGCTCAAGTCGCTCGCATCCGCTCCAAAGCCGCAGGCGCCGGCGAGCGACGACCCGGACGCGCCCGCTGCCAGCGAGCTGAACTGAGCGCGGCCGGTGTGAGGTAACGCATGAATCTGCCCACACCTGCCTGAACCCTACGCATCCAGACTGAAAAGGTACTCCATGCAAACCCAGCAGGCCACCACTTCCAGCAAAAGCGCCGGCGGCGCAGTACAGACCCAGAGCGATTTCTCGCAACTGCTAGCGCAGGAATTCCGTCCCAAGACCGAGACGGCGCGCAGCGCCGTCGAGCTTGCCGTTCAGACGCTTGCCGAGCAGGCACTGCATCAGTCCGTCACGATCAGCGACGATGCGTATAAGAGCATCGAGGCCATCATCGCGGAAATCGACCGCAAGCTTTCCACGCAGATCAATCTGATCATCCACCACGGTGATTTCCAGAGGCTCGAATCGGGTTGGCGCGGCCTGCATCATCTCGTCTCGAACACCGAAACCGACGAGCGCATGAAGATCCGCTTCATGGACGTCTCGAAGGACGATCTGCGTCGTACGATGAAGCGCCACAAGGGCCTGGCATGGGATCAAAGCCCGTTCTTCAAGCAGATCTACGAAGAAGGCTACGGTCAACTCGGCGGCGAGCCGTATGGCTGCCTCGTGGCGGACTACTATTTCGACCATACGCCGCCCGACGTCGATCTGCTCGGTTCGATCGCCAAGATCGCCGCCGCCGCACATACGCCATTTATTTCCGGCGCATCGCCCTCGGTGCTGCAGATGGAATCGTGGCAGGAACTGGCGAACCCGCGCGACCTCACGAAGATCTTCTCGCAGAATCTTGAGTACGCGCCGTGGAACTCGCTGCGCAATACGGAAGACGCGCGCTACATCGGTCTGGCGATGCCCCGCTTCCTCTCGCGTCTGCCCTACGGCGTGTCGACCAACCCGGTCGACGAGTTCGACTTCGAGGAAGACACCGACGGTTCGGACCATCGCAACTACGCGTGGGCCAACGCCGCCTACGCGATGGCCGTGAACATCAACCGCAGCTTCAAGCTGTATGGCTGGTGCTCGCTGATCCGCGGCGTCGAATCTGGCGGTACGGTCGACAACCTGCCCTGCCATACGTTCCCGACCGACGACGGCGGCGTCGACATGAAGTGTCCCACCGAAATCGCGATATCCGATCGCCGCGAAGCCGAGCTCTCGAAGAACGGTTTCATTCCGCTCGTGCATCGCAAGAACACCGATCACGCAACGTTCATCGGCGCCCAGTCGATGCAGAAGCCCGCCGAGTATGCCGACCCCGACGCCACGGCCAACGCTGCCCTCTCGGCGCGCCTGCCGTACCTCTTCGCCTGCTCGCGCTTTGCGCATTACCTCAAGTGCATCGTGCGCGACAAGATCGGCACATTCCGCGAGCGCGAGGACATGCAGCGCTGGCTCAACGAATGGATCATGAACTACGTCGACGCGGACCCGGCGAACTCGTCGCAGGAAACCAAGGCGCGCCGTCCGCTCGCCGCGGCCGAAGTGGTGGTCGAGGACGTGGAAGGCAATCCCGGCTACTACGCGGCGAAGTTCTTCCTGCGCCCGCACTTCCAGCTCGAGGGCCTCACGGTGTCGCTGCGACTCGTCGCACGTCTGCCGTCCGTGAAAGAAGCCGCCTGATACCCAGATCTCCCTGACACACAGCTGGATTGACACTGTATTGCGCGCCCGCCGACCAGATCCGGCGGGCGCGCAATACCACTGCATTACTCCACAAGGAATCAAGGATGAGTAATCTGAATCTCACCGCTTCAATCGCATGGTTGAATGCTCACGCGCATGCCGCTTCCCAGAGCAAGTGCGCGGTGAATGTCCGGCTCGCATTGCAGGCGGGCGGCGTCGATATCCCCCCGGTGGCCGCGCGCAATTTCGCGAAGAATTATGGTCCGTTGCTGTTGGCCCAGAACTTCACCGAGGTCACCGGTGGGGCGCCGAGCTCACCCCAGAAGGGCGATATCGTGGTGATTCAGCCCTACCCGGGTGGAAACATCGCTGGCCACATCGCCATGTACAACGGCCACCAGTGGGTCTCCGATTTCCGGCAGATCGACATGTGGGGCGGTCCGGGCTACCGGTCCAACAAGCCTCCTTTCAAGATCTATCGCTCGCAGGGGGCTGAATGATGCGGGCGCACCTTGTCCGGATCGCACTGTTCATCAGCATGTGCGCACTCGCGCCGACGGTTTTCGCACAAACCGCCGCTTCCGCTCAGGCTTTCGTCGAGAAAGTCTATGCCAGCTACAGCGCCGATGGAGGCACGGTCAATCTGTCCGGAAAGGGTCGCGATGCAGTGGCATCGTCGTCGCTTGCCGCACTCGTCAGAAAGAACCAGCGACTTCTGCGTGGCGAAGCCGGTTACCTCGGCATGGATCCGGTCTGTCAGTGCCAGGACCATGACGTCAAGGACACGCATGTCGACGTACACATGCGCACCAAAACCCGCGCCGACGCAAACGCTTCGTTTCTCAACAACGGCGAGCAGCAACGTGTGAAGTTGAATCTCCTGTGGCAGTCCGGTCAGTGGCGAATCGACGACATCAGCAGTCCGAACGATACGCGCAGTCTGCGTCAGGCTTTGGCGCAGGAAATCAGGGAAGCAGCAAAGGCAGGTTACGGAACTTCAGTCCGTAAGTGAAGGTAGAACTTTCTACAACAAGGAGTCAAAAATGGCGCAGGATATCTTCATCAAGATTAACGGCATCGACGGCGAAGCGAAGGACGCAGCGCACCAGAGCGAGATCGAGGTCACGAGCTGGGGCTGGCACATTTCGCAGCAGTCGAACATGCACATGGGTTCGGGTGGTGGCGCAGGCAAGGCAACCGTCGACGATCTGACGTTCGTGCATCAAGTGGATCGCGCAAGCCCGAACCTCATGAAGTACTGCCTGACCGGCAAGCACATCGATCAGGCCGTCCTGACGGTGCGCAAGGCAGGCGGCAACCCGCTCGAGTATCTCAAGCTCACCATGAGCGACGTGATCGTCACGCAGGTCTTTCCGTCGGGCAGCAATAGCGACAACGGCATTACCGAGCAGGTCCGCCTGTCCTTCTCGAAGGTCAAGCAGGAATACGTTGTGCAGAACGCGCAAGGCGGCAGCGGTGGCGCGGTAACCGCCGGCTACGACATCAAGCTCAACAAGGAAGCCTGAGCTTCGTAAGTCTCGCGCCCGGCTCTCGATCCGGGCTTTTTTGCCTGTCTGCCTCGTGGTTCGTTCCTCGGGGCAGTCTCTTTCAGCGGTTCGCCGATGCGTCCATTTCTATCCGTCCTTGTGTTGGGCTGCGCGCTGCTTCAGGCCGCGTGCGTTAGCAACACTGGCACCAAGGTTGTCCACGAACCGATCAAACTCGATCTTCATGTCGAGGCGGCCTCGAATGTCAATCCGGACTGTTGATTTGCAGTAGAAACTGACCCACTTTTTGCATCTAAAACTGACCCACCCTTTTGGCGCAGAATCGTCATTCCTGCGCGTCAGCTTCTTCGTCTTTTACAGTCTTAGGTGAGGTTTTGCGGGACACCGTCCGCTTCGTGGGTTGCGCTGCTGTGCTGTTCTTGAAGCGCCACGAATCATTCCCTGTTTCCACGATATGGCAGTGATGCGTGAAGCGGTCAAGCAGAGCAGTAGTCATCTTCGCATCGCCGAACACGCTCGACCACTCGGTGAAGCTAAGGTTCGTTGTCACAACGATGCTTGTATGTTCGTAAAGCTTTGAGAACAGGTGGAACAGTAGTGCGCCGCCGGTCTGGGTGAACGGGAGGTAGCCGAGTTCGTCAAGGATGACGACGTCTGCATACATCAGCCTGTTGGCGATTTGCCCCGGTTTTCCAGCGGCTTTCTCTGCTTCGAGCTGGTTCACCAGTTCAACGGTAGTGTAGAAGCGCACGCGCTTTGCGTGGTGCTGTACGGCTTCGATGCCAAGCGACGTAGCCAGATGGGTTTTGCCCGTACCTGGCCCGCCAATGAACACGACGTTCTGCGCCGATTCGCAGAACTCTAACGTGTGGAGTTCACGCACGAGCGGCTCGTCCGTGCTGGCCTGTTCGAAGTCGAAGCCAGCGAGGTCACGATGCGCTGGGAACCGCGCGGCGGTCATCTGGTAGTTGATGGACCGAACCAGTCGCTCGGCCGTCTCGGCTTTTAGCAGCATCTGCATAAACTTCTCCGGTTCAAACTCGTTGTGCCGCGCCTGGGCGACCAGCTCTGGCCACGCCTGCGCCATTCCATGGAGCTTGAGCGATTTGAGTTGCGCTGCGGTTTCATTCGACAT